>NZ_MVHC01000029.1 GCF_002086455.1 Mycolicibacter algericus DSM 45454 | reverse complement strand
CCTCAACGACACACCAAGAGCCCAACCGCCCCGGTCAGCCGCAGGCCCGAAACCCCACCATCCCAGGGGACTTAGCCTTTGAAGACAGCCCGCGTACCGGGCACACCTTTAGTGACGGTTTGCTGAATCGGTATGCCGCAGCCGCGACACACCACAGGAACGCGCCTCGCTCGCGCCCGCGTGACATGGCCGTAGCGGGCCGACGCCACTGGTCGGTGCCCCGACCCGAAGATCGCGATCAGGTGGACCACTGCGGTGAGAAGATCAACTGTCCGGCGCGCAGCGGGCATGCCCAGCCCGTCTCTGCCACTGTCCGGGGGTGCGCCTCCGACAACATCGGCAAAAGTACTCAAAAGTGGCCAATGGCGCACTCCGGGAAGTATCGTACAAATACCTATATGGTCGGGAAACAAGACGTATCGCCGCGCAGGTCATCCATCCTGGACAGCAGGGCCCGCCGCTTGCACGACCATTGCGGCCTGTAGGGACGGTACATCTTGTCGAACACAAGCGAGGCAGGTTTCCCGGCTGCCATAGCGCGGACGGTCTTGGTGGTCGACGCCGGGGATCCCGGGCCACAGTGGCAGCCCGGTACGGAGGCGTTGTCTACCGCCGCGCTCTCGTGGCTGGAGCGCACACTGGGCGAATTGGTTGCCGACCACAGCGGTATCTGCCTGACGGAGCAGGACCGCCGAGACAGGTTCGCCGCCGGGTTCGCGGACACCAGTGACGCGGTGGCGTGCGCCATGGCGCTGCAACGCACGCCTTCGGCACCCATCCAGCCGCGAATCGCAGTGCACGCCGACGAGGTGCCGCCGGTCGAACCGGACACGTACCCGAGATCCCTGGTGAACCGCGCCGCGCGGCTATGCGACCTGGCCCACGCCGGTCAGACGGTGTTGTCGGAGACGGCCCGCGAGCTGATGGGTGATCAGCTTCCCTTAGAGGCGTGGCTGCTTGATCTGGGTATCCATCGGCTGCCCGGCAGGCCGTATCCGGAGCGCGTGACGCAACTCTGCCACCGCGACCTTGGCACCGATTTTCCGCCCCTTCGAACGGCAAAGCCGCTGGCCGAGCCGCATTTTCCGACGCCGCTGACCAGTTTCGTCGGACGCGATGCGGAACTGACCGAGCTCCGGCGGCTCGTTGACGGCAACCGTCTTGTGACGTTGACCGGCACCGGCGGAGTCGGCAAGACACGGCTGGCGCTGCAGCTGGCCGATGAGTTGGCCGGCAGGTTTCGCGACGGGGCATGGTGTGTAGATCTGTCGCCGATCACTGATCCCGAACTGATTCCCGAGCGAGTAACGAGGACGCTGGGCCTGCCTGATCGACCGGACCGCTCCCCACTCGACACTCTGGTGTCCTTGATCGCAGGTCGGCAATTGCTGCTGGTGCTCGACAATTGTGAGCACCTCCTGGACGCGTGCGCACGGCTGACCGCCACGCTGTTGGCCGCCAGCGCGGAACTGACAATCGTGGCGACAAGTCGGGAGCCGATCGGGGTAGCCGGCGAGGTGACCTGGACGACCCCCTCACTCTCGCTGGCCGACGAGGCTGTCGACTTGTTCCGTCAGCGCGCTCGGCTGGTCCGGCCGAGTTTCACCGAGACCGCTGACGATGCCGCCTTGGTAGCCGAGATCTGCCGGCGGCTGGATGGGGTGCCGTTGGCCATCGAGCTTGCCGCGACACGAGCTCGGGCGTTGTCGCTGGTCGAGATCGCCGACGGGCTAGGCGAGCGCTTCCAACTGTTGACCGGTGGTGCGCGCACTGCGGTGCTGCGCCAACAGACGCTGAGGGCGTCGGAGGACTGGTCGCACGATTTGTTGAGCGAATCCGAACGCGTGGTGTTTCGCCGATTGGCGCCGTTTCGGGGCGGGTTCGACCTTGACGCCGCCCACGCCGTCGCCGGCAGCACTGACCTGCCGCGTGGCCAGATCGTCGACAAACTCACGCAGCTGGTGGATAAATCACTGGTGATAGCCGACAGCACCGGAGAGTCGACGCGCTTTCGGCTGCTGCAGACCGTGCAGCAGTACGCCCTGGAGAAGCTGGAGCAGTCCGGGGAAGCTGAGGGCATCCGGGCGCGCCACCGTGACCACTACGCAGCACTGTTCGACGCCGGGGCGACCGCCGGGTACGGATGGCACATTGCGCAGGCGGAACTCGAGATCGACAACCTCAGGGCCGCCTTCACCTGGAGTCGTGAGCATGGCGACATCGAGCTGGCCGCACATCTCGCCTCGTCGTTGTTCCCGCTGTGGATCCATAGCCAGACCTTGGAGGGCCTGGCGTGGTTTGATGCCGTTCTCACCGCGCCCGCCTCGATGGCACCTGCCGCGCGTGCCCGCGCTCTCGCCGACAAGGCCATCTTCGAGGCGTTGACCGGGAACTACGGCCATGCCGATCAAGCTGAGGAGGCGGTCGCCATCGCGCGGCGTCTCGATGACCCGGCCCTGCTCGCCTGGTCGCTGGCAGCCTGCGGTTTCACCTGTAGCTACAGCCCTGAGCTGGCCCTGCCCTACTTCGAGCAGGCCATCGCACTGTCCCCCGCCCTGGACGACGATTGGCGGCTGGCCCAGATATACGGCGTACAGGCCTATTCCGCCTTTGTGGCCGGGGACCTGGCCACCACGCGCGTGGCCGCGGAGAAAGGGCAGCGTCTCGCCGACGCGGTCGGCGACTGGTCGGTTTCGCGCCTGTGCCGGCTCTGCTTGGGTTTGACACACCTTCATCGGGGCGAGCTCACCATGGCCGTCGAGAAGACCCGGGGCGTGGCTATCGAGGCCGAGGCAGCAGGCGATCCGCTGTTCAGCACCCAGAGTCTGGCCGTCCTGGCCGAGGCCCTTGCGTGCCAAGGGGATACCCGAGGTGCCCGGGCCGCAGCGGACGCGTGCGTCGAGGCTGCCGCGGATCTCATCGACTTCCACCGTGCCGTCAGCTTCGGGACGGTGGTGGACGTGTCACTGGCCGCCGGTGATGTGTCCGGTGCGGTCGGCGCCGGTGCTGCAGCGTTTGACGCGTGCGCACTGCCGCAACTGATGGCAATAACCGGCAATCCGGTCGCCAGGGCCGCGTTGGCGTCCGGCGACCTGGTCACGGCGCGCCACCTGGTCGACGAGGCGCTTGCCGTGGGGTCCGGATTCCAGCGGATACTGCTGCTGGAGATACGTGCCCGGGTGGCGATGGCCGAGGGCGAACTCAAGCAAGCCGAGCAAGACGCGCGTCACGCGTTGGCGATCGCCGCCGAAACCGGTGGATACCTGGCCGTCCCCGAACTAATCGAGTCGCTGGCAGCCGTGAACTGCGCTGCGGGCCAACACCATCGCGCAGCACGGCTGTTCGGCCTGGCGGCCAGCGCCCGAGATATCGCCGGCACGGTCCGCTCCAAGGTATACGACGCCGAATACGCCGACGCAGTCAACACTCTACGAGAAGCAATGCCGCACGACGACTTTGAGCGTCATTGGGCCCAGGGAACTGCATCGTCGATCGCTGAGGTCATCGCCTACGCATCCGGCACCGAAGGCAGGCGTAAACGCCCGTCGCGTGGTTGGGCTTCACTGACTCCGGCCGAACACAACGTGATCCGGCTTGTCAGTGCTGGACTCCGCGACAAAGACATCGCCTCGAAACTGAGTGTCTCGCCGCGAACCGTGCACTCCCACCTGAACCACATCTATGCCAAGCTCGATATCTCTTCCCGCGTGCAACTGGTCCAGGTAGCGGCGAGGCATATCTGACCCCGGCGACGTTGCCCCGTTACGTACCATGCCGGGCGGGATTCGGGCGCTACGTGCTTCCACTTCCTCCCGTCGCAGCGGCACCTCACTGTCTGACGGCTTCAGGCCCCGTACACCGGCACCGGCGTGCGCGCCTGGGCCAGCAGATCGGTGACGACCGGCCCCAGCTCGGCGGGATCCCAGCGCGCGCCCTTGTCGGCCTGCGGGCCGTGCGCCCAGCCCTCGGCGACGCGGATCTTGCCGCCCTCGACCTCGAAGACCTTGCCGGTCACGTCACGCGACTCGACGCTGCCCAGCCACACCACCAGCGGGCTGACGTTCTCCGGCGCCATCGCGTCGAAGGCTTGATCCTGGGTGGCCATCATGTCGGCGAACACCGTCTCGGTCATCCGGGTGCGCGCCGACGGGGCGATCGCGTTCGCGGTGACGCCGTAGCGGCCCATCTCGGCCGCAGCGACCAGCGTCAGCGCGGCGATCCCGGCCTTGGCGGCGCTGTAGGTGGCCTGCCCGACACTGCCCTGCAGACCGGCGCCCGAACTGGTGTTGATGATGCGGGCGTCCACGGTCTCGCCGGCCTTGGACTGCGCCCGCCAGTAGGCGGCCGCGTGCTTCATGGTGGCGAAGTGGCCCTTGAGGTGCACCGCGGTAACAGCGTCGAATTCCTCTTCGGTTGCGTTGGCGAACATCCGGTCGCGCACGATGCCGGCATTGTTGACCAGCACGTCGAGCCCGCCGAAGTGGTCGACGGCGGTCTGGATCAGCTGTTCCGCCTGGGCCCAGTCGGCCACGTTGGAGCCGTTGGCGACGGCTTGCCCGCCGGCGGCGACGATCTCGTCGACCACGCCCTGGGCGGCGCTACCCCCACCGGCCGGTGAGCCGTCCAGGCCCACGCCGATGTCGTTGACCACCACCCGGGCGCCCTCGGCGGCGAAGGCCAGCGCATGCGCCCGCCCGATTCCGCCGCCTGCTCCGGTGACGATGACCACGCGGCCGTCGAGAAGTCCCATGTGTGCTGTCTCCTTTTTTTGGGGCCGACTTATTTATTTGCGCTCGACGCGTCGAGGTAGGCCGGCGGCTCGCCACCGCCGTGGGCTTCCAGGCTGGCGCCGCTGATGTAGGACGCGGCATCGGATGCCAGAAAGGCGGCTGCCCAGCCGATGTCGGCGGGCTTGGCGAGCCGGCCCAGCGGCACGGTGGCGGCGACGGCGGCGATCGACTCGGCGTCGCCGTAGAACAGTTCGGACTGCTCGGTCTCGACCATGCCGACCACCACCGAGTTCACCCGGACCTTGGGCGCCCACTCAACGGCCAGCGTGGCGGTCAGGTTGTCTACGCCGGCCTTGGCCGCACTGTAGGCCGCGGTGCCCGGCGACGGGCGGTGCCCGCTGACGCTGGTGATGTTGACGATCGAGCCGCCGCAGTCCTGGGCCTGCATGACGGCATTGGCGTGCTGGGCGACCTGTAGTGGCGCCAGCAGGTTGAGCTCGATGATCTTGCGGCTGAAGTTGGCCGAGGCCTGCGCGGCCGGCGCGTGCGGTGAACCGCCGGCGTTGTTGACCACAACGTCAAGCCGGCCGTGCTTGGCGACCACGGTCTCGATCAGGCCTCTGACCGCGTCGTCGTCGCGGACGTCGCAGGCGTGGAACTCATACGGCAGGCCGTCCATCGGCCGGCGTGCACAGGTCACCACGGTGGCGCCCTGGTCGGCGAAGACGGCGCTGATGCCCGCGCCGACACCGCGGACACCACCGGTCACCAGGACCACCTTGCCGGTCAATCCGAGATTGATTGCGTCAAGCACTGTGCTAGCGTACCAAGCAAGTGCTTGCTTAGGTACAGATGGTCCCGAAACGGAAGCGCAGGGTTTTCCAGATGCCGATCACATCCACCACCGTCGAGCCCGGGATCGTCGCGGTCACCGTCGACTACCCCCCGGTCAATGCGCTGCCGTCCCGAGCCTGGTTCGAGCTGGGCGACATCATCACCGCCGCCGGCAACGACATGTCCACCCACGCGGTGATCCTGCGGGCCGAGGGTCGCGGCTTCAACGCCGGCGTGGACATCAAGGAGATGCAGAACACCGAGGGCTTCACCGCGCTGATCGACGCCAACCGAGGCTGCTTCGCCGCTTTCAAGGCCGTCTACGAGTGCGCGGTCCCGGTGATCGCCGCGGTCAACGGCTTCTGCGTCGGCGGCGGCATCGGACTGGTCGGCAACGCCGACGTGATCGTGGCCTCCGACGATGCCAAGTTCGGCCTGCCCGAGGTGGAGCGCGGCGCACTCGGTGCGGCCACCCACCTGTCCCGGCTGGTGCCGCAGCACATGATGCGCCGGTTGTTCTACACCGCGGCCACCGTGGACGCCGCCACCCTGCGCCAGTACGGCTCGGTACACGAGGTGGTGCCGCGCGCCGAGCTCGACGAGGCCGCGCTGCGGGTGGCCCGCGACATCGCCGCCAAGGACACCCGGGTGATCCGGGCCGCCAAGGAGGCGCTCAACCTCATCGACGTGCAGAAGGTCAACTCCAGCTACCGCATGGAGCAGGGCTTCACCTTCGAGCTCAACCTCGCCGGGGTGGCCGACGAGCACCGCGACGCCTTCGCCGGCACCGAGAAGGGGAAGAAGTGACGACCAAGGTAACCACTCTCGACGACGCCGTCGCCGAACTGCGCGACGGCATGACGATCGGCATCGGCGGCTGGGGTTCGCGGCGCAAGCCGATGGCCTTCGTCCGCGCCATCCTGCGCTCGGGAGTCAAGGATCTGACCGTAGTGACTTACGGCGGACCGGATCTGGGGCTGCTGTGCTCGGCGGGCAAGGTGCGCCGCGCTTACTACGGCTTCGTCTCGCTGGACTCCCCGCCGTTCTACGACCCCTGGTTCGCGCGTGCCCGCACCACCGGCGCGATCGAGGCCCGCGAGATGGACGAGGGCATGCTGCGCTGCGGGCTGCAAGCCGCCGCCCAGCGGTTGCCGTTCCTGCCGATCCGGGCCGGCCTGGGCAGCTCGGTGATCGACTTCTGGGAGGGCGAGCTCAAGACCGTCACCAGCCCGTACCCGACTGACGGTGCCCACGAGACACTGGTCGCGATGCCGGCGCTGAACCTCGACGCCGCGTTCGTGCACATGAACCTCGGCGACGCCCGGGGCAACGCTGCCTACACCGGTATCGACCCCTACTTCGACGACCTGTTCCTGATGTCGGCGCAGCGCCGCTTCCTGTCGGTGGAGAAGATCGTGCCCACCGAGGAACTGATCGCCACCACGTCGCCGCAGACCCAGATCATCAACCGGATGATGGTGGACAACGTCGTGGAAGCACCCGGTGGTGCCCACTTCACCATCGGTGCAGCAGATTACGGCCGCGACGAGAAGTTCCAGCGGCACTACGCCGAAGCCGCGAGGTCCGACGAGACCTGGGCGGAGTTCACCGCCACCTACCTGTCCGGTAGCGAAGACGACTACCAGGCGGCGGTCAAGGCATTCGGAGCCAACCAGGAATCAGGGGCACAAGCATGACCGACTCACCCACCCGTGCCGAGATCTGCGCCATCGCCTGCGCCGAGCTGTTCCGCGACGCCGGCGAGATCATGGCCTCACCCATGGCCACGGTGCCCTCGGTGGGCGCCCGGCTGGCCCGCCTCACCTTCTCCCCCGACCTGGTGATCACCGATGGCGAGGCCCGCATCCTGGCCGACACGCCGGCGATCGGCAAGGTCGGTCCACTGGAAGGGTGGATGCCGTTCAACCGGGTCTTCGAGACCCTGTCGTGGGGCCGGCGCCATGTGATCATGGGCGCCAATCAGATCGACCGGTACGGCAACCAGAACCTGTCGGCGTTCGGCCCGCTGCAGCATCCCACCCGGCAGATGTTCGGGGTCCGCGGCGCGCCCGGCAACACCATCAACCACACCACCAGCTACTGGGTGGGCGCTCACTCGCCGCGGGTGTTCTGCGAGACCGTCGACATCGTGTCCGGCATCGGCTACGACAAGGTGGACCCGGCCAACCCGGCGTTCCGGTTCTTCAACCTCGGCGGGGTGGTGAGCAACCTGGGCGTGTTCGACTTCAGCGGTCCGGACCACCAGATGCGTGCGGTGTCGCTGCACCCGGGCGTCACTGCCGACGAGGTCGCCGAGAACACCTCCTTCGAGGTGCACGGGCTGGCAGACGCTGCGACGACCCGGTTGCCGGAAATCGAGGAGCTGCGGCTGATCCGTGAGGTCATCGACCCGAAGTCGCTGCGGGACAAAGAGGTCAGATCATGATGATCCCCCTCCTCCTCATCGCTTCGCTCTGCATCGTCGGCGGTGGCCAATGAGCCGCCTCAAGACCCCGCTGACCGAGCTGGTCGGTATCGAACATCCCGTCGTGCAGACCGGGATGGGTTGGGTGGCCGGCGCCCGGCTGGTCTCGGCGACCGCCAATGCCGGCGGGCTGGGCATTCTGGCCTCGGCGACCATGACCATCGACGAGCTGGCCGCCGCGATCGCCAAGGTGAAGTCGGCCACCGACAAGCCGTTCGGGGTCAACATCCGTGCCGACGGCGCCGATGCCGGCGACCGGGTGGATCTGATGATCCGCGAGGGCGTCAAGGTGGCGTCGTTCGCGCTGGCACCCAAACAGGAATTGATCGCGAAGCTCAAAGAGGCCGGCTCGGTGGTGATCCCGTCGGTGGGCGCGGCCAAGCACGCCAAAAAGGTGGCCTCCTGGGGCGCCGACGCGGTGATCGTGCAGGGCGGCGAGGGCGGTGGCCACACCGGACCGGTCGCCACCACCCTGCTGCTGCCATCGGTGCTGGACGCCGTTGCCGGCACCGGAGTGCAGGTGATCGCCGCCGGCGGCTTCTTCGACGGTCGCGGCCTGGCCGCCGCCCTGTCCTATGGGGCGACGGGCGTCGCGATGGGCACCCGGTTCCTGCTGACCTCGGATTCGACCGTGCCCGATGCGGTCAAGCAGCGCTACCTGGCCGCAGACCTGGGTGGCACCGTGGTTTCCACCCGGGTCGACGGCATGCCGCACCGGGTGCTGCGCACCGAACTGGTGGAGAAGCTGGAAAGCGGTTCGCGGGCACGCGGTTTCAGCGCCGCGATCCGCAACGCGGCGAAGTTCAAGAAGATGTCGCAGATGAGCTGGCCCACCATGATTCAGGATGGCCTGGCGATGCGGCACGGCAAGGAACTCACCTGGTCGCAGGTGCTGATGGCCGCCAACACGCCGATGCTGCTCAAAGCCGGTCTGGTGGAGGGCAACACCGAAGCCGGTGTGTTGGCCTCGGGTCAGGTGGCCGGCATCCTCGAGGACCTGCCGTCGTGCGCGGAGCTGATCGAGGGCATCGTGGCCGACGCCGTCGAGCACCTGCGGGCAGCCAACTCCTTCGTCGTTTAACCCCGAGTGAGAATCTCACGACGCGACACGCCGGTCGAGCGTCGCGAGGCTCCCACTGGCGGCCTGACCTGCCCAGCCGGCGGCGTACATCGCGTCGCGCACCCGGCCGATCAGCGTCGCCTCCCGGTAGCGCAGCAGCACCGCACTGACCCGGATGATCACCCAGCCCTGCTCGGCCAGCGCCACCTGGCGGTCGATGTCACGCTGTCGCTGCTTCGGGTCGTTCCAGTGTTGCGAGCCGTCGTACTCGATTCCGACCTTGAGTTCCCGATACCCCATGTCGACTCGGGCGACGAAACCGCCGAATGCGTCGCGGACGACGATCTGAGTCTCCGGCGTCGGGAATCCCGCGTCAATCAGCACCAGCCGGGTGCTGGTCTCCTGATACGACTCTGCGCCGTCATCGACGAGCGGTAGTACCGCCCGGAGCCCATTCAAATGCCGCGCGCCGGGATGCTCGGCGATGACGGCCTCGACGTCGGCGACCCCGACTTCGGTGGCGTTGGCCAGTGCATCGAGGCGTTGAACCGCGTGCAGCCGTGACCGGGTTCGCCGTCCGATGTCGAAAGCCGTGCGGGCCGGGGTGGTTACCGCCATGCCGTCGACGGTCGTCACCTCACCCGGGGCCAGGGTGTCGCGGTGCACGACGAGACTCGGTGGTGTCTTGTGGTTGCCGTACACCAGCTCCGCATCGAGCGCCGGGCTCACCCACTTCGCGCCCAGCAGCGCCGCAGCGGAATTACCCGCGACCACGGCATGCCGGCGCGACCACAGCCAGGCCGCCTCCGCCCGCTGCCGCGCACTCAGCTCGACGCCCCAGGGTGCGTAGACGCCCGGATAGACCGGTTGATACAGCGTTCGCATCGCCCGCTCGGGGATCGCCTTGTCGGCCAACGCTTCGGTGCCCAGGAACGGCCGGTCCAATTCGTCCACGACCGAATCGTGCCGGAATGCGCCGATCCGCGCCGACGGCTATCCCCAAGCACACCCCAAGCCCGCCGAGCGGGAATCTCACGACACGACACGCGGTGACGGCGTCGTGAGATTCCCACTGGCGCTGCGGCTAGACCTCGGCCACCATCAGGGTATGGCCGGTCGGGTCGCGGAACCAGAACAGCGGCGGCACCGGATCACCCATCCGGGACACCTGCTCATCGACGTCGATCCCGAGCTCCTTCATGGCGGCCAGCGTGGCGTCGATGTCGTCGGTGGTCAGCGTGATGCCGGTAACGGCCGGCTCAACCGGACCGCTCTCCGGCGGCGGCGGCGCCAGCGCGATGCCGGCGATACCTGTCGGCGGGTAAACCTCGATCCATCGGTAACCATCGCCCATCTCGATGTCGGTGCGCTTCTCGAAGCCCAGCGACTCATAGAACGCAACGGCCTTGTCCTGATCGGGCGTCGGGACACACACCAGGTTAATCGTCTTCAGGCCGGTCGTGGTGCTCATCTTTCTCCTTCTCGGTTGGGGGCGCTACGAGTTGGGGCCGTATAGCCGGGCGATCTCCGGCGAGCTCGCCCAGCGGCCGTAGGTGGGACCCTGCGGCCAGCCGGAGGGCGAGTCCTGCCACTCCTCCTGACGCCCATAGGGCAACACGTCGATCAACGGGAACGTGTGACTGAGCTGTTCGACACCACGTCCGGTCGTATGCCAGGTTCGGAATACCTTGTCGACTTGGCGCAGAAAGACATTCACGGCGAAGCCCCCTCCTGGCGGGGCATCGACATCAGCCCCGAACGCGCTGTCGGCGGTGCTGTACCAAGCCATCTGGTTGCCCACCCGGCGCTTATAGTCCAGCGCTTCGTCGATCGGACCCTGAGTGACGACGACGAACCGCGCGTCATAAGCCGACAGGAACTCCAGCCGGCTGAACTGCGCGGTGTACCCGGTACATCCGGGACACTGCCATTCCTGTCCCGGAGACCACATGTGGTGGTAGACGATCAACTGCCGCTTACCGTTGAACATCTCGGCCAGCCGGATCGGACCGTTCTCGCCTTCGAGCACGTAGTCGCCCATCGCGAGCATCGGCAACTGGCGGCGTTGCGCGGCGATGGCGTCGAGTTCCCGGGTGGCGGCCTTCTCCCGGACTCGCAGGGCGTCGAGTTCCCGTTGCCAGGCCGACCGTTCCACGACCGGCGGCCACCCCATGGTCGTAGTCACGAAAACCTCCCGATGTTATGTGTACGGCGTCCACATTGGTTATGTTGACACCGTACACTTCGACACGAGGGAGCTGTCAAGAGGTGACTGCGACGAAGACCGGTTATCACCACGGCGATCTGTGCGCGGCACTGATCGACGCCGGCCTGCAGCTCACCCGGACCGGCGGTCCGGAGGCGCTGACCGTGCGGGAGGCCACCCGGCGCGCCGGAGTCTCCCCCAACGCCGCCTACCGTCACTTCGCTGACCGCGATGCACTGCTCGCCGCGGTGGCGATGGCCATCCACGACAAGATGGCCGCGCGCATGCTCAAACCGGTGAACCGGCGCGGTTCAGCACAGACCCGTGCACGTGATCAGCTGCGCGCAGTCGGGCTCGGGTACATCGGGTTCGCCCTGGACGAGCCCGGCTGGTTCGCGGTGGCGTTCTTCGGGGCGGACTCGGTCGGCGATGACCGGGTTCCCCCGCCGCTTCGCGCACTCGTCGACGGGCTCGATGCGATGGTGGAAGCCGGTGTGTTGCAAGCGAATCGACGTGCCGGAGCGGAGTGGCCGTGCTGGTCGGCCGTACATGGATTCGCCGAACTGGCGCTACACGGGCCGCTGCGCGGCACCAGTCGCGACGAGCTCGATGCACTGGCACGACGAACCGTCGACGACATCATCTCCGGACTGGTGCGCTGACCCCGCTACCTCACCCGGCCCGGTTCGACCGGACCGGACCGGCATGGCGGATTCCGTGTCCGACCGCGAGCACGAAAGAGGTCAGATCGTTCGCCAACTCGTCGATCGACCGTGGCGGCTCGGTGGCATGCAAGAAGTCAGCGACCAGCTCGAACAGCCCCCCGACGGTGGCGACGGCCATCGCCCGGTAGTCGGCGTCGGGCGGTGCCTTGCTGCGCCAGAACGCCTCGATGAAGGCCGCTGCCCACCTGCGGTTCTCTTGCCGCCGAGCCTCGACCTGCGGCGAGATACCGGTGCACTCCCGGAACGCCACCACAGCCACCCGCGGGTCGTCGACCAGCACATGCGCAAACGTGGTGGCAACCCGGCGCACCGTCAGCTCTTCCGGCTCGTCGGGGGCGCTGCGCCCCAACTCCGCCTCGACCTCCCCTTTGAGCCGGTCGCCGATCTGGTTGAGCAGCGCCAGGAAGCAGTCTTCTTTGCTGTCGAACAGTTCATAGAACGCCTTGTTGCCGACATAAGCCGTCTGGCAGATCTGTTCGATCGACGTGTTGACATAGCCGTCCTGCGCGAACAGGTCGAAAGCCGCGGTCAGGAGTTGGTCGCGGCGCTGCGCGCGACGCTGCTCGGCGTCCAACCCGCGGATCCGGCGCCCGCCCGGCACGGAGGTCGTCATTGCTCCCATGCCGCAGAAGTTTAGCTGTCCAGCCGCTCGATGATGGTGACGTTTGCCGTACCGCCGCCCTCACACATGGTCTGCAGGCCGTAACGGCCGCCGGTGCGTTCCAATTCGTGCAGCATCGTGGTGAACAGTTTGGCGCCGGTGGCACCCAGCGGGTGCCCGAGCGCGATCGCGCCGCCGTTGGGATTCACCTTGGCCGGGTCGATCGGAAACTCCTTCATCCAGGCCTGCACCACCGGGGCAAAAGCCTCGTTGATCTCCACGACGTCGATGTCGTCGATGCCCAGGCCGGTCTTCTCCAGCGCGTAGCGGGTGGCCGGTATCGGGCCGGTCAGCATGAACACCGGGTCATCGCCCCGGGCGCTGATGTGGTGGATGCGGGCGCGCGGCTTCAGGCCGTGCGCCTGCACCGCGCTTTCTGAGGCCAGCAACACCGCGGACGCGCCGTCGGAGATCTGGCTGGCCAATGCGGCGGTGAGCCGGCCGCCCTCGACCAGCGGCTTCAGCCCGGCCATCTTCTCCAGCGTCGATTCGCGCGGTCCCTCGTCGACCCGGAACGCAACACCGTCGACGTCGACCGGGATGATCTCGCGGTCGAAGCGGCCCTCGGCGATGGCGGTGAACGCCCGCTGATGGCTCTGCAGCGCGAAGCGTTCCATCTCCTCGCGAGACAGGTCCCACTTCTCGGCGATCATCTCGGCGCCACGGAACTGCGAGATCTCCTGATCGCCGTAGCGTTCCAGCCACTTCTTGGACTCGTTGGTCGGCGAGGTGAAGCCGAACTGCTCGCCGACGATCATCGCCGAGGAGATCGGCACCCAGCTCATGTTCTGCACGCCGCCGGCCAGGATCAGGTCCGCGGTGCGCGACATGATGGCCTGGGCGCCGAACGAGATCGCCTGCTGGCTGGACCCGCACTGCCGGTCGACGGTGACGCCGGGAACGCCTTCGGGATAGCCGGCGGCCAGCCACGCCAGCCGGCCGATGTTGCCGGCCTGGCCGCCGATCGCGTCCACACAACCGACGATCACGTCGTCGACGGCCGCAGGGTCGACGCCGACCCGGTCCAGCAGCCCGCGGAACGCCAACGCGCCCAGGTCGACCGGGTGCACACCGGCCAGCGACCCGTTGCGCTTGCCGACGGCGGTGCGGCCGGCGTCGATGACATAGGCCTGCGAAATGGGAGCGATTTCAGACATTATGTTTTCTTCCTTCACTGATTCCACCCAGCACGATGGCGAGGTACTGTCTGCCCACTTGTTCGGCGGTGAGCGGTCCGCCGGGCTGATACCAGCGCACCGAAACCCATGTGGTGTCTCGGATGAAACGGTAGACCAGGTCGACGTCGAGATCGGGCCGGAAACATCCCGCTTCGGCGCCCTGCTGCAGCACGTCGATCCACATCTTGCGCTGCTGGCGATTGCGCTCATCGACGTAGCCGAAGCGCTCCTGCGAAGACAGCCGCTTGGCCTCGTCCTGGTAGATGACGACCTGGGCGTGCCGGTGCTCGATCGCATCGAACGACGCCAGGAACAACCCCTTGAAGCGTTCCATCGGATCGGATTCGGTGTCGATGATCTGCTGGTAGCGCTCGAACAGCCAATCGAGGAAGTCGCGCAGCACCTCGTCGACCATCTCCTCCTTGGAGGAGAAGTGGTGATACAGACTCCCCGACAGGATCCCGGCAGCGTCGGCGATGTCGCGCACCGTGGTCGCGCGCAGCCCACGCTCGGCGATCATCGCCGCAGCCAGGCTCAGGAGTTCGTCACGGCGCGTCATGGCATCACGGGTGCTGACTGGAAACCGAGATGACTTCGCCGGTCAGGTAACTGGAATAGTCGCTGGCCAAGAACGCGATGGTGGTGGCGATCTCCCACGGCTCGGCGGCCCGGCCGAACGCCTCGCCCTCGGCGAGCCGGTCGAGCAGCTCCGCGGAGCTGGTCTTCTCCAGGAACTTGTGTCGGGCGATCGACGGCGACACGGCGTTGATCCGAACCCCGTACTCGACCGCCTCGATGGCACTGCACCGGGTCAGCGCCATGACACCGGCCTTGGCGGCGGCGTAGTGCGACTGGGAATGCTGCGCACGCCAGCCCAGCACGCTGGCGTTGTTGACGATCACCCCACCGTGCTCGACACCGCGGAAATAGCGCAATGCGGCTCGGGTCGACCGCATCACCGAGTTGAGCGTGACATTCAGGACGCGGTCCCACTCCTCGTCGGTCATGTCGATCACCGGCGTCTGGCCGCCCAGGCCGGCGTTGTTGACCAGCACGTCGAGCCGGCCCATCTTGGCCACGGCGGTCTCGAACAGTTCGTCGACCGCGGCCGTCGAGGTGACGTCGCAGACCACCGCCTCCACCCGGCCCAGCCCGAGGGCGGCCAGTTCGTCACGGGTCTCGGAAAGCCGGCGCTCGTGATAGTCGGAGACGACGACGTCGGCACCTTCGAGCAGCGCACGACGGGCGGTGGTGGAGCCGATTCCGGTGCCGGCGGCCGCGGTCACCAGCACCGTCTTGCCCTTCAGCAGGCCGTGTCCGGCGATCTCTTCCGGCGCGGTGGACAGATCCGAAACCGAGCTCATCCCTTTGCCTCCCGGGGTAGGCCGAGAACCCGCTCGGCGATGATGTTGCGCTGAATCTCGTTCGATCCGCCGTAGATGGTGTCTGAGCGGGTGAACAGATAGAGCCGCTGCCACTCGTCGAACTCGCCGTCGGCGAGCACCATCGAGTCGCGACCGATCACATCCATGGCGAGCTCGCCCAGGTCGCGATGCCAGTTGGCCCACAACAGTTTCGAGACGTTATCTTGACCGGGCTGCTCGACGTCCATGGTGGCCAGCGCGTAGGACCGCATGGCACGCAAGCCGACCCAGGATCGGGTCAGCCGCTCGCGGATCAGCGGATCTTCGGCGACGCCGTTGCGCTGGGCGAGCTCGGCGAGCGCGGAAAGCTCACGCGCGTAACGGATCTGCTGTCCCAATGTCGAGACGCCGCGCTCGAAGGTGAGCGTTCCCATCGCCACTTTCCAGCCGTCGCCGGGCTCACCCACCACCAGGTCGGCATCGGTGAGCGCGTTGTCGAAGAACACCTCGTTGAACTCCGAGGTGCCGGTCAACTGCACGATCGGCCGGATCTCCACGCCGGGCTGGTCCAGTGGCACCAGCAGATACGACAGTCCGTTGTGGCGTTTGGAGCCCTTCTCGGTGCGGGCCACCACGAAGCACCATTGCGACAGGTGCGCCAGCGAGGTCCACACCTTCTGGCCGTTAATCACCCAGTGGCCGCCGTCCAGTATCGCGGTGGTGGCGACATTGGCCAGGTCAGATCCGGCGCCCGGCTCGGAGTAGCCCTGGCACCACAGCTCGGTGACGTTGCGGATGCCGGGCAGGAAGCGCTGCTGTTGTTCGGGGGTGCCGAAGGCGATCAGCGTCGGACCCAGCAGTTCCTCGCCGAGATGGTTGACCTTGTCGGGCGCGTCGGCGCGGGCGTATTCCTCGTAGAACGCCACCCGGTGCGCCACCGACAGGCCGCGGCCGCCGTGTTCGGTCGGCCAGCCCAGGCAGGTCAGTCCGGCGTCGGCGAGGTGGCGGTTCCACGCCATCCGCTCCTCGAAGGCCTCGTGTTCGCGTCCGGGACCGCCGAGGCCCTTGAGCTTGGCGAACTCCCCGACCAGGTTCTCGGACAGCCATGCGCGGACCTCAGCCCGGAACTCCTCGACTGCTTGCACCTTTGTAGGCTAACCTACCAAGCACTTGCTTTGTTAGCCCCGGCGCAGATGCCGTCACAGAGGAGCGGCGCACATGAGCCCCGAACCGCAGACCACTCCTGCGGCGCTGGACCACATCGCGCGGACGCTTCCCGATCACGACGCCCTGGTCACCGAGGACGACCGATTCAGCTACGCCCGACTCCGCGACGAGGTGCGCCGTGCGGCGGCCGCGCTGATCGCCCACGGTGTGGTGCCCGGCGACCGGGTCGCGCTGTGGTCGCCGAACACCTGGCACTGGGTCATCAGCTGCCTGGGCACCCACTACGCCGGCGCGGTGCTGGTGCCGCTGAACACCCGCTACACCGCAGCGGAAGCCGCCGACATCCTGGCCCGCAGCAAGGCCAAGGTGCTGGTCGGCATGGGCCGGTTCCTCAAGACCGACCGGCTCACCGAACTGGATCGCGACCAGCTGCCCGAGCTGCGGCACGTCGTCCGGGTACCGGTAGAGATAGCCGACGGAACCTGGGACGAGTTCATCGCGTCCGGGGCGGCGATCACCGAGGACGAGATCGACGCCCGCGCCGCGGCGGTCGGGCCCGACGATCTGTCCGACATCCTGTTCACCTCGGGGACGACCGGCCGCAGCAAAGGCGTGCTCTGCGCCCACCGGCAGTCGCTGGCCGGCCCGGCGGCCTGGGCCGAGTGCGGCCAGATGACCGCCGACGACCGCTACCTGTGCATCAACCCGTTCTTCCACAACTTCGGCTACAAGGCCGGCATCCTGGCCTGTCTGCAGACCGGGGCCACCCTGATCCCGCAGCTGACCTTTGACCCGGCCGCGGCGCTGCGCGCGATCGCCGAGCACCGGATCACCGTGCTGCCCGGGCCCCCGACCATCTACCAGACGCTGCTCGACCACCCCGACCGCGATCGGCATGACCTGAGCTCGCTGCGGTTCGCGGTCACCGGTGCGGCCACCGTGCCGGTGGTGTTGATCGAGCGGATGCAGAACGAGCTCGACATCGACATCGTGCTGACCGCCTACGGGCTGACCGAGTCCGGCGGGTTCGCCACCATGTGCCGCCCCGACGATGACGCCGTCACCGTCGCCACCACCTGCGGGCGGCCGATCGCCGACTTCGAGCTGCGAATCGATCACGGCCCCGACTCCGAGGCCGGCGAGGTGCTGCTGCGCAGCACCAACATCATGCTCGGTTACCTCGATGACGACGACGCCACCGCGGCCGCCATCGACGCCGACGGCTGGCTGCACACCGGCGATGTCGGCACCGTGGACGCGGCCGGCAATCTGCGCATCACCGACCGGCTCAAGGACATGTACATCTGCGGCGGCTTCAACGTCTATCCGGCCGAGATCGAGCAGGTACTGGCCCGCCTCGACGGGGTGGCCGACGTGGCGGTGATCGGGGTACCCGACGAGCGACTCGGCGAAGTCGGTCGGGCATTCATCGTGCGCCGGGCCGGATCGGACGAAGCTCTTGATGAGCAAAAGGTGATCGCTTACGCGCGTGAACATCTGGCGAACTTCAAGGCACCGCGATGGGTGACCTTCGCCGACTCCCTGCCGCGCAATCCCGGCGGCAAGGTGGTCAAGCATGAGTTGAGAGAGTGGGATTAGATGGACTTGAATTTCGATGCCGAGACCGAGGCCTTCCGCACGGAGGTCCGCGAGTTCCTGGCGGCGAACCAAGACAAGTTCCCGGTGGCGTCCTACGACACCGCCGAGGGGTTCGAACAGCACCGCCGTTGGGACAAGGTGCTGTACGACGCCGGCCTGTCGGTGATCGCCTGGCCGGAGAAATACGGCGGGCGCGACGCCACCCTGCTGCAGTGGGTGGTGTTCGAGGAGGAGTACTTCCGTGCGGGCGCGCCGGGGCGAGCCAGCGCAAACGGCACCTCGATGCTGGCGCCGACGCTGTTCGCACACGGCACCGAAGAACAACTGGACCGGGTGCTGCCGAAGATGGCCAGCGGCGAGGAGATCTGGGCGCAGGCATGGTCGGAGCCGGAGTCCGGCAGCGACCTGGCGTCGCTGCGGTCGACGGCCACCAAGGTCGAGGGCGGCTGGAAGCTCAACGGACAGAAGATCTGGAGCTCGCGCGCCCCGTTCGGTGAGCGCGGCTTCGGCTTGTTCCGCTCGGACCCGGAGGCCCAGCGCCACCACGGGTTGACCTACTTCATGTTCGACCTCAAGGCGCCCGGGATCACCGTGCGCGCCATCGAGCAGCTCGGCGGCGAGACCGGTTTCGGCGAGATCTTCCTCGACGACGTGTTCGTACCGGACAACGACGTGATCGGTGTGGCCGGCGAGGGCTGGCGCGCCGCGATGAGCACGTCGAGCAATGAGCGCGGCATGAGCCTGCGCAGCCCGGCCCGGTTCCTGGTGGGGGCCGAGAAGCTGGTGGCGCTGTGGCGCGAGCACGGCAGCGACCCGGCGTTCACCGATCGGGTGGCCGACGCCTGGATCGCCGCGCAGGCCTACCGGCTGCAGACCTTCGGCACCGTGACCCGGCTGGCCGCCGGCGGTGAACTGGGCGCGGAGTCCTCGGTCACCAAGGTGTTCTGGTCCGATCTCGACGTCGCGCTGCACCAGACCGGCCTGGACATCCGCGGCGCCGACGGCGAGCTCGCCGACGCCTGGACCCACGGCTACCTGTTCGCCCTCGGTGGCCCGATCTACGCCGGCACCAACGAGATCCAGCGCAATATCA
Source organism: Mycolicibacter algericus DSM 45454 (assembly GCF_002086455.1). Taxonomy (GTDB): domain Bacteria; phylum Actinomycetota; class Actinomycetes; order Mycobacteriales; family Mycobacteriaceae; genus Mycobacterium; species Mycobacterium algericum. The sequence continues at coordinate 24,589 of NZ_MVHC01000029.1, read as the reverse complement.
TCGCCGAGCGGCTGCTGGGCCTGCCCCGGGAGAAGAAGTGAAATTCGATCTAGACCAAGACCAGCGTGACTTCGCGGCCAGCATCGACGCCGCGCTGGCCGCGGCCGACGTGCCGGGCGCGGTGCGCGCCTGGTCCCACGACGAGCCCGACGCCGGACGTCGGGTGTGGAACCAACTCGCCGAACTCGGTGTCACCGCGCTGGCGGTTCCCGAAGAGCACGACGGCATCGGCGCCCACCCCGTCGATCTGATGCTGGCCATCGAGGCGTTGGGGCGCTGGTGTGTGCCGGGGCCGGTGGTGGAATCGATTGCGGTGGCACCCGTGCTGCTGGCCGGCGCACCCGACGCCGCAGCGCAGCTGGCCGCCCTCGCCGCCGGTGAGCTGATCGCCACCGTGGCGCTGCCGCCGCACACCCCCCGCGCGCTCGACGCCGACCGCGCCGATCTGGTGTTGCACGCCGAGAGCGGCCGGGCCGGCACGGCGCAGGCCGGCACCCGACACGCCTCGGTAGACCCCAGCCGGGGCGTCTTCGACGTCACTGCCACCGGTGACTCCTGGGACGCCGACACCGCCCGCGCCTACGAGGTGGGCGCCCTGGCCACCGCAGCGCAGCTGATCGGGGCCGGGCAGGCCATGCTGAACGCGAGCGTCGACTACGCCAAGCAGCGCACCCAGTTCGGCCGGGTGATCGGCGGCTACCAGGCGATCAAGCACAAGCTGGCCGACGTGCACATCGCTTTGGAGCTGGCCCGCCCGTTGGTGTACGGGGCGGCGCTCTCGCTGTCGCAGGACTCGGCCGACACCGCTCGCGACGTCAGCGCCGCGAAGGTGGCTGCGTCCGACGCCGCTCTGCTGGCGGCACATTCGGCGTTGCAGACCCACGGCGCCATCGGCTTCACCAGCGAATGCGACCTGTCGCTGTGGCTGCTGCGGGTGCAAGCCGTGCGTCCGGCCTGGGGCGACGTCACCGCCCACCGGCGGCGAGTGTTGGAGGCGATCTAAGTGGCCCGTAACGAGGAGCGCGACCTGCTGCGCCAGACCGTGGCAGCGCTGGTCGAAAAGCACGCCGCGCCCGAAGCGGTACGTGCGGCCATGGAGTCCGAGCGCGGTTACGACGAGACGCTGTGGCAGGTGCTCTGCGAACAGGTCGGTGCGGCCGCCCTGGTGGTACCCGAGGAGCTCGGCGGGGCCGGCGGTGAACTGGGTGACGCGGCCGTGGTTCTCGAGGAGCTGGGCAAAGCATTGGTGCCCACACCGTTGTTGGGTACCGTGCTGGCGGAGTTGGCGCTGCTGGCCGGACCCGAGCCCGACGCCACGGCCCTTGAGCAGCTGGCGGAAGGCGGCGCGATCGGAGCGGTTGTCTTCGATACCGATTACGCCGTCAACGGTGATCTGGTGGGAGCGGGTGACGTTGTCGTCGGCACCGACGGCGATCAGCTCACCCGGTGGACCTCTTTCACCGCGGAGCCGGTGGCGACCATGGACCCCACCCGCCGGCTGGGCCGGGTCACCGCCGAGCAGACCGAGCCGATCGGCGCCGACCCCGGTATCGCCGACTGTGCGGCGATCCTGCTGGCCGCCGAACAGATCGGCGCGGCTACCCGCTGTCTGGACCTGACCGTGCAGTACACCAAGGACCGGGTGCAGTTCGGCCGGCCGATCGGCAGCTTCCAGGCCCTCAAGCACCGGATGGCCGACCTGTACGTGGCCGTCTCGGCCGCCCGGGCCGTCGTCGACGACGCGATCGCCGAGCCGTCGGCGACGTCGGCCGCACTGGCCAGAGTCGTTGCCAGCGAGGCATTCTCCAAGGTCGCCGGTGAGGCGGTCCAACTGCACGGCGGCATCGCGATCACTTGGGAAAGCGACATCCAGCTTTATTTCAAACGCGCGCACGGCAGTTCGCAGCTGCTCGGCCAGGCGGCCGAACACCTGCGGCGGTTACAGGCCGAGGTGTTCTAGAAGCCCGTAGGGTAGACACATGTGCACCCGATTGGTTTACCTGGGCCCCAATGGCAACATCCTCACCGGACGGTCGATGGACTGGAAGCTGGATCTGGCAACCAACCTGTGGTCGTTGCCGCGCGGCGTGAAGCGCGACGGGCGGGCCGGAGCGAACTCCATCGAGTGGACCGCGAAGTACGGCAGCGTGGTGGCCACCGGCTACGACATCTGCACCACCGACGGATTGAACGAGGCCGGCCTGTCGGCCAACCTGCTGTGGCTGGCCGAGTCGGAGTATCCCTCCCGCGACGCTTCCCGCCCGGTGATGTCCGTCGCGACGTGGGCCCAGTACATGCTCGACAACTTCGCCACGGTGGCCGATGCGGTCGCAGCACTGCAGACCGAACCGTTCGATGTGCTCACCGAAGGCGTGCCCGGCGAAGAGCGGCTGGCCACCCTGCACCTGTCGATGTCGGACAGCGGCGGTGACAGTGCGATCGTGGAATACGTTGGCGGCAAACAGGTCATCCACCACAGTCGCGACTATCAGGTGATGACGAACTCCCCGATCTTCGAACAGCAACTCGCCGTCAACGCCTACTGGGAACAACTCGGCGGCACCGTCATGCTGCCGGGCACCAACCGGGCCGCCGACCGGTTCGCGCGGGCATCGTTCTACGTCAACGCGATACCCAAGGTCGAAGACCCCAAGATCGCGCTCGCCTCGGTGTTCAGCGTGGTGCGCAACGTGTCGGTCCCGTTCGGCATCTCCACACCGGACGAACCGAATATCTCCTCCACCCGGTGGCGCACCGTCGCCCACCACACCCGCAAGCTGTACTGCTTCGAGTCGGCGTTGACGCCCAACGTCTTCTGGGTGGACCTGAACAAACTCGACCTGTCCGAGGGTGCACCGGCGCGCAAGCTGGACCTGGGCCGCGACGAATCCAACACGTTCGCCGGCGAGAGCTCAGCGGAATTCGTGGTCACCGAACCGTTCACGTTTCTGGAGATCACCACGTGACCGCGAACCGTCGGCTGGCCGCGGCTCTGCTGGCAATGCTGGTGTGCGCCCTGACAACCGCCGGTCCGGTCGCCGCCACCACCGCACCGGCCTGGTCCGGCCTGGACGCCCGCGACTACGCCGGGCCGATCCCCGCGGCCGGGGGGCTGGTCACCGCGGTGCCGCTGGACCCGGCGTTGTCGGTGCACGGTGCCGGCGAGGCGTTCCGCATCCTGTACGCCACCGTCGACCAGCACGCCGAACCGGCGGTCAGCACGGCGGCCGTCTTCACCCCGCGCACCGCCCCGCCACCCGGTGGATGGCCGGTGGTCGCCTGGGCACACGGCACCGTAGGCCTGGGCGACGACTGCACGCCATCGGCGCTGCCCCGCAGCGCCCGAGACGACGAGTACCTGACGCACTGGCTCGACCAGGGCTACGTCGTCGTCGGCACCGACTACGCCGGCCTGGGCACCCCGGGACTGATGAGCTACCTCAACAGCACCGCCGAAGCGCATTCGGTGGTGGACTCGGTACGCGCGGTTCATCACTTGGACCTGCCACTGTCGCCGAAATGGGCGATCGTCGGCCAATCGCAGGGCGGCGGCGCGGCGGTCAACAGCGCCTGGTGGGCCGACCGGCTGACCACAGGCGCCGGACTCGACTACCGGGGCGTCGTGGCCACCGGAACACCCGCCAACATCGAGCGGGTGTTCGGGCAGGCCGGGCCGGGCCTGGCCCCGCGTCAGACACCACCGGCGGCGATCAGCTACACCTCCTACATCCTCGCCGCGCTGCGCGAGGCACACCCCGAACTCGGGATCGACACTGTGCTGACTCCGCGCGGCCGCGAGTTGGCCGACGCCGCACAGTCGCTGTGCAAACCGGCCCTGGATCAGCGGGTCGGGACCACCACGCTCAACGACTTGTTCAGCGCCCCGGTCAGCTCACTGCCCGGCATCGACGCGGCGCTGGACAGCTTCATGGGCACGCCCACCGAGGGTTACAGCCGACCGATCTTTCTGGGCCAAGGGCTGCTCGACAGCGATGTCCCCCCGCTTTCCACCCAGACGCTGTATCAGCAACTGACCGACAACCACCAGGATGTGGAGCTGCATATCTACCCCGACCAGGACCATTCCGGCACGGTGATCGCCTCGATGCCCGACTCCACCCGTTTCCTGCAGCGGGTCATGGCAGGTTGAGTTCATGACCGATTCGACTCTCGGCTCCGGCGGCGTCGCGCTGCGTGCCGGCATCCCACCGTTCCACGTGATGGATGTGTGGCTGGCCGCCGCAGAACGCCAACGCAGCCACGGCGATCTGGTGAACCTGTCGGCCGGACAGCCCAGCGTAGGTGCGCCGGGCCCGGTGCGCGACGCCGCCGCAGCGGCGCTGCGGGCCAACCAGCTCGGCTACACCGTCGCGTTGGGGATCCCGGAGCTGCGCGCGGCGATCGCGGGCTCCTACGCCGATCGCTACGGCCTGGCCGTCGACCCCGACGACGTGGTGGTGACCACCGGTTCGTCGGGCGGTTTCCTGCTGGCATTTCTGGCCTGCTTCGACGCCGGCGAGCGGGTGGCGATCGCCAGCCCCGGTTACCCGTGCTACCGCAACATCCTGACCGCACTGGGCTGCGAGGTGGTCGAGATCCCGTGCGGGCCCGAGACGCGCTTCCAGCCCACCGCGGCCATGCTTGCGGCGCTCGCTGAAACCGGGCCGTTGGCCGGGGTGATCGTCGCCAGCCCAGCCAACCCGACCGGCACCGTTTTGGAGCCCGCCGAGCTAGCCGCGATCGCCACCTGGTGCGACGAGACCGGGGTGCGACTGATCAGCGACGAGGTCTACCACGGCCTGGTCTACGACGGCGCCCCGCAGACCAGCTGCGCCTGGCAGACCTCGCGGAACGCGGTGGTGGCCAACAGCTTTTCCAAGTATTTCGCGATGACCGGCTGGCGGCTGGGCTGGCTGCTGGTGCCGGCGGCGCTGCGCCGCGCGGTGGACCGCCTCACCGGCAACTTCACCATCTGCCCGCCGGTGCTGTCCCAATACGCCGCCGTCGCTGCCTTCACCGGAGAATCGATCGCCGAATCGGATGGCCACCTGCGGCATTACGCCGCCAACCGGGCACTGCTGCTCGACGGGCTGCGGGCCATGGGCATCGAGAAGTTGGCGCCCACCGACGGCGCGTTCTACGTCTATGCCGACGTCGCCGGGCACACCGACGACTCGCTGGCGTTCTGCGCGCGACTGCTCGCCGACACCGGTGTCGCGCTGGCGCCGGGTATCGACTTCGACACCGAACGGGGCAACACCTTCGTGCGGCTGTCGTTCGCCGGCCCGACCACCGACATCGAAGAAGCATTGCGCCGAATCCGCGGGTGGCTGCCGCTCGGGTAGGTTTAGCCCCAAGCTCGACCCACCTGATCGAAGGGACCACAGCCAATGCGCATGACCACGACTTCTCGACTGGCGATCGGTGCGGCGGCCGTCGGCATCCTCGGCGCGGTGGCCGCTTCCGCAATGGTCGGGACCACCGCTCCGGCTGCCGATGCCGCACCGGCGCCCTGCACGGCCGCCGGACTGTCCAGCACCGCCAGCGGCGTGCTGAGCCAGGCGGGTGTGTTCCTCAACGAGCACCCGGAGGCCAACGACGTGCTGACCAATGCCGCCACCATGCCGCCGGAGCAGGCCCGGTCCTCGGTGCAGGGTTACTTCGTCGGCCACCTCGACCAACTGTCGACCCTGCAGGGCATCGCCCAGCCGCTCACCGACCTGAAGAACCAGTGCGGGATCGCCGTCTCACCGACCCAGCTGGCCATGCTGCTGGAGACCGTCAGCAAATAGGTCCGCCATGGGCCTGACGATCAGCGAACACGAACGAGCCGCGCTGACCGAGGCGGCCGGGTTCGGGCTGTTCGCCGCCATCTCCGGGCGCCGGTCGCGGCGGTTCCCGGCCGGCGGCGTCATTCCGGCCGGCCCCCTGGCCTACCGCAGCCACCGGCCCGTGCAGCCGCTCTCCGACGTCGAGCGAGCGCTGCTGCTGTCGTTGATGGCCGGTGTCACCGGCTGGCATGACGGCATCGCGCACCACCCCGGTTATGCCCCCGCACTGCCGAACTACCCCGGCAGCGCCACCGGCCGGGCTATGCCGTCGGCGGCTGGCTTTCACACCAGTCAGGTGTTCTTCACCGACGACACCGGCTGCTATCTGCTGCCGACCCGCGATCAGCCGCCGCGGGAATTCGACACCCTCGAGGGCCGGATCAGCCATACCGCCGATTCCTATGTGCGGCTCTCGGATTCCCGGTTGCAGCTGCCTCGCGAAGAGCCCTACATGGAAGGCCACAACACCTGGATCGGCAACCATCCGGGCAGTCTGCTGGCGTTCGCCGTGGCGGATCTGGCCGAGCATCTGCTGGAGAACCTGTGGTTCTTCGCGGCCAACGGGTACCCGGTCCGCGACGACATCAATGCCCGCGAAATCCCGGGCATCCAAGCGTTTTCCGGGCTGGCGCACGCCGACGACCCGATACCGTTGTCGTTCGTCGAGCAGTACACGCTGACCGAGGCCAGCGCCGAGCTGTCGATCGCCGCCCACAACGGCGCGCTGGGCCTGCAGGCGATGGGCCTGGGCGGCTGGATCTTCGACGGCCTGGACCGACTGTCGGTGCTGGGCGGCTCAGGTGACCCGCGGGCACCGGGCTTCGGCTTCGTCGCCGACACCGACCCGCGCTGGCCGTTCCCGAATGTCACCGGACTGCCCGGCCACTTCGAGACGCTCAGCCCGCCCCACGTCGCGTCGGTCGCCGACGGCGTGGCCAAGCTGGTGGCCCGTAAATTCGGCCTCGGCGGTCCGTCCCACCGCGAGACGGCGGGACCGTGGACGGACAGTCCGGGGGTGCGCGGTTCAGCACTGCCGCCGGACGGCATCGCCGAACTGGTCACCGTCGAGGCGTCCTACATCTACGACACCTTCGGCAAGCTGCCCGGCACCGTGCCGACCGTGCATGTGCTGATGTACCTGCAGGCCCAGCATCTGGACACCGATTTCTACGACGAGCTCTACGGCCCCGGGGCGTATCTGCGCACCCACGCCGAGCACCAGCAGCGCTGGCATGCATCATGATGCACGGGCGTGATGTTATGATGCGTCCATGCGCACCACAGTCAATATCGACGACCACCTGCTGGCCGAAGCGAAGGTAGTGGCGGCAAGGACGTCGAGGCCGCTCGGTGCGATCGTGGACGACGCCTTGCGAGCTTTTCTTCGCCGCGGTACGGGCTCGAAAGCCCGCCAGGTATTCGAACTTCCGACCCATGGCCACGGCGGCCTGCGACCCGGCGTCGACCTCGACGACAAGGATGCCCTCGCCGAACTGCTGGGCGACAATGCTGCTGTTTGATGTCAACGTCTGCGTTTGCGCCATCCGCAAGGACACTCCCGACCACGCCGGTTATCGCTCCTGGGTCAACGAAACGCTCAACGGGGACGAGCCCGTCGGGATAAGCGATCTCGTACTGTCGGGCGTTATCCGGGTCATCACCAACCATCGGATCTTCGAACAGCCCAGTACTACCCAGCAAGCTCTGGATTCTTGCCGAGCGCTCCGTTCAGGTCCTGCCGCGGTCCCGCTGCGACCGGGCGAACGGCACTGGGAGATCTTCGAGTCGCTGTGCCGTGACACGAGCGCGAAGGGCAACGCCGTTCCCGACGCTTATCACGCCGCTCTGGCTATCGAAAACGGTGCGACCTGGATCACCACCGATCGCGGCTTCGCTCGCTTTCCCGGACTACGCTGGCGCCACCCGTTGCACTGAACGTTCTACAGCCAGGTGTCGTCGGTGGTGGCGGTCAGAAACGCCTCCAGGTCATCGCGCCACTGCGCGGGCGTGGTCTTCTCCGGTTCGATGCCGGTGTAGTCACCGCGGTAGAACAGCAGCGGCCGCGGCTTGACCTCCGGCACATCGGAAAGCGATTGCACCGCACCGAACACCACGAAGTGGTCGCCGCCGTCGTGCACCGAGGCCACCGTACAGTCGATGTGGGCCAGCGACCGGGCCAGGATCGGCGAGCCCAGCGGGGAGGGTTCCCATTCCACCCCGGCGAACTTGTCCGGTTCCCGCGAGCCGAACCGGGCGCAGATGTCCTTCTGCTCTTCAGCCAGGATGTTCACGCAGAAGCGTCCGCTGGCCTCGATGGCCTGCCAGGACCGCGACATCTTCGTCGGGCAGAACAGCACCAGCGGCGGGTCCAGCGACAGCGCCGCGAACGACTGGCAGGCGAACCCCACCGGCACGTCGTCGTGCACGGTGGTGATGATGGTGATCCCCGTACAGAATTGACCGAGTACGTTGCGGAACGCGCGCGGGTCGATCGGAAGGTCGTCTTTCGTCGATTCGGAGCTCACTGCTACGACTCGATGCCCACCGTGAAGTCATGCCCCCACAGGCTGACCGCGGTGCTCTCCCGGGCCACCCAGTCGTCGTCGTCGACTTCCAGCCCCTCGCAACCGAATTCGATCTGAAATCCGCTGGGCGACTTCATGTAGAACGACAGCATCTTGTCGTTGACGTGCCGGCCCAGGGTGGCGGCCATCGGCACCTTGCGGCGGTAGGCCCGGTCCAGGCAGAGCCCGACGTCGTCGGCCTCCCCCACCTCGACCATCAGGTGCACGATGCCGGTCGGGGTGGGCATCGGCAGGAACGCCAGGCTGTGGTGGCGCGGGTTGCAGCCGAAGAACCGCAGCCACGCCGGGTCGCCGTCGGCCGGGCGGCCCACCATCTGCGGGGGCAGCCGCATCGAGTCACGCAGCCGGAAGCCCAGCACGTCGCGGTAGAAGTGCAGCGCCTCGGCGTCGTCCTTGGTCGACAGCACCACATGGCCCAGGCCCTGTTCCTCGGTGACGAACCGGTGCCCGTAGGGGCTGACCACCCGACGGTGCTGCAGAGCCACACCGTGGAAGGCCTCCAGCGTGTTCCCGGAGGGGTCGTCGAAGGTGATCATCTCGACGACGCTGCGCTCAGCCAGTTCGGCTGCGGTGCCCTCTTTGTAGGGCGTGCCCTCGGCCTCCAGGCGCTGCCGGATCTCCTGCAGCCCCGCGGCGTTGGCGCACTCCCAGCCGGACGACAGCAGCCGGTCGGTGTCGCCGGGCACGACCACCAGCCGGGCGGGGAAGTCGTCCATCCGCAGGTACAGCGCCCCCTCGGTCGTGCCCTGACCCTCGACCATGCCGAGAACCTTCAGGCCGAACTCGCGCCAGGCCGCCATGTCGGTGGCCTGGATCCGCAGATACCCCAGCGAACGGATACTCATCGGTGCTCCCTCCAGATCAGACCATTGTGTCGCCGGGCGGCAACCCGAACTCGTGGTTGCCGAAGATCAGGTATGCCCGCTCCGGGTCGTTGGCCGCGTGCACCCGACCGGCGTGTGCGTCGCGCCAGAACCGCTGCACCGGAGCGTCGTTGGACAGCGCGGTGGCGCCGGCCGCCTCGAAGAGCCGGTCGATGGAGGCGATGGCCCGGCCGGTGGCGCGCACCTGGTCACGCCGGGCGCGGGCGCGCAGGTCGAACGGGATCTCCTCGCCGGCCGCCAGCAGCGCGTACTCGTCGGCGACGTTGCCGATCAGCTGCCGCCAACCGGCGTCGATGTCACTGGCCGCCTCGGCGATCCGCACCTTGGCGAACGGGTCGTCCTTGGCCTTCTCGCCGGCGAACGCCGCCCGCACCCGCTTGCCCTGGTGCTCGACGTGGGCCTGGTAGGCGCCGTAGGCCATGCCCATGATGGGGGCCGAGATCGTGGTTGGGTGCATGGTGCCCCACGGCATCTTGTAGACCGGCGCGGTGTTGGTCTCATAACCGCCGGCGGTCTGGTCGTTCATCGCCTTGTAGGACAAGAAGCGGTGTCGCGGCACGAAGACGTCCTTGACCACGACGGTGTTGCTGCCGGTGCCGCGCAGGCCGACCACGTGCCAGACGTCGTCGATGGTGTACTCGCTGCGCGGGATCAGGAAGCTGCCGAAGTCCACCGGCTTGCCGTCCTTGATGACCGGGCCACCCAGGAACGCCCAGGTGGCGTGGTCACAGCCCGACGACCAGTTCCAGGAGCCGTTGACGATGTAACCGTCGGCGTTCTCGGTGACCACGCCGGCGCCCATCGGGGCGTAGGAGGACGACACCCGCACGTTGGTGTCGGTGCCCCACACCTCTTCCTGGGCCTGCTGGTCGAACAGCGCCAAGTGCCAGTTGTGCACACCGATGATCGACGCCACCCATCCGGTGGAACCGCAGGCGCTGGCGATGCGACGGACCGCCTCGTAGAAAACCGCCGGGTCACATTCCAGACCGCCCCACTGCGACGGTTGCAACAGCGTGAAGAATCCGATCTCCTCGAGCGCCTTGATGTTGGCGTCGGGAAGCTTGCGCAGATCCTCGGTCTCCTGGGCGCGCTCGCGCAACTGCGGAAGAAGGTCGTCGATGGCTGCCAGCACCGACTGCGCGTCACGCTGCTGAATGGACGTCACTAGATTGCCTCCCATGGAGTGAGCAGGTATAGCGGCCCGTTTTTCAACCAGCCTAGAGTGAGATTAGAACACGTTCCGATTTGTGTCGAGTGGGGTGTTCCTGCGGCTGGTAGCGATACTGGACCGGTTTTCTGTAACCTGTTCTAGTTATGACGGAAGGTGAGGGGCGGACTGTGACGGAGACCATTCCGGACGAACCACTGGGCAGTCACGTCCTGGAATTGCAGATCACCGAGGTCGTCGCCGAGACCGAGGACGCGTGTTCGCTGGTATTCGGCGTGCCAGACGGCCCCGACGATCCGGAGATCCCCGCGGAGCGGCTCAAGTACTCGCCGGGCCAGTTTTTGACGCTGCGAATTCCCAGCGAGCGCACCGGTTCGGTGGCCCGCTGCTATTCGTTGTGCAGTTCTCCGTTCACCGACGACGCCCTGACCGTCACCGTGAAGCGGACCTCGGACGGCTATGGATCGAACTGGTTGTGCGATCACGCCCGTCCCGGGATGCGGGTCCATGTGCTTGCGCCGTCGGGCACCTTCGTGCCCAAGTCCCTGGACACTGATTTCCTGCTACTGGCCGCTGGCAGCGGGATCACGCCGATGATGGCGATCTGCAAGTCGGCGCTGTCGCAAGGCAGCGGCAAGGTGGTGCTGGTGTACGCCAACCGCGACGAACGGTCGGTGATCTTCGGCACCGCGCTGCGCGAACTGGCCGCCAAGTACCCCGACCGGCTCACGGTCGTGCACTGGCTGGAGTCGGTGCAGGGTCTGCCGAGCTCCGCGACGCTGGCCCAGCTGATCGCCCCCTACACCGACCGCCAGGCCTTCATCTGCGGACCCGGCCCGTTCATGCAGGCATCGCGGGACGCGCTGGACGCTTTGCAGGTTCCGGCCGAGCAGGTGCATCTCGAGGTGTTCAAGTCGTTGGAGAGCGACCCGTTCGCCGCGGTCAAGATCACCGAGGCGCCCGAGGGCTCAGCGGACACGGCGCCGGCCACCGTCACCGTCGAATTGGACGGACAGACGCAGACGCTGGAGTGGCCGCGCCACGTCAAGCTGCTGGACCTGCTGCTCGACAAGGGGCTCGACGCCCCGTTCTCCTGCCGGGAGGGGCACTGTGGCGCATGCGCTTGCGTATTGAAGAAAGGCGAGGTCGCCATGGAGGTCAACGATGTGCTCGAACCGCAAGATCTCGCCGAGGGGCTGATCCTGGCCTGCCAAGCCCATCCCGAGACCGATTCGGTGGAAGTGACCTACGACGAGTGATCTCGGTCTAGGTTGGTGCGACATGAAACGGTTGTTGATGGTGCCGGCCGCGGTGACACTGTTGGCCGCGCTGATCCCGCCCGCGATCTCCGCGGCGGCAAGTGACACCAAGACCAGTCTGATGCCGGTCAACGAGTTCGATCAGCTGCAGACCCACAGTTGGGTGGATTGCGCCGCGCCGCCGCTGTGCCGTTTCACGGTCGGGGTGCGACTGCAGACCCCGGAGGGGTTGGCCGGCTTCCCGCCCGACCTGTGGGCTCGGCAGAGCACCGAGATCCGCTCTTCCAAGCGGACCGCGTATCTCGACGTGCACACCGACGGCGGCGAGGGCTGGTTCAAGGACCGGGGCGGACCGGGAACGAAGGTGTTCAAGGACGGCACCGGTGCGGTGATCCAGTCGATGTACTACGGCGAGGGACCGCCGGAGAAATACCAGACCAACGGCAGCATCGACGTGCTGGAATACTCCACCGGCCGGCCCAAGACCGACGCCAACGTGATCGTGTGCACCCACGTGCAGGTGACCTACAGCGGGGTCAACCTGACCACGCCGTCCACCTGCGCCCAGACGGTGTTCTAAGTCCGCAGCACCGCGAACGCGTGCCCCGGCAACCGCGTCGTCTGATCGCCGTAGCTCGGTGATCCCCACGCCAGTACCGGCTCGCCGGACACCGGCACCTCCACCGTGGCCTCACCCAGGTTGCAGATGAGCGCCAACCGACCGCGGCGCATGGCGATCCAGCGGTCGTCCTCGTCGTAGTCGACCGTGAGGTGGGTCAGCCAGGGGTCGGCCAGATCGGCTTCGGCGCGTAGCCCGATCAGCGCCCGGTAGACGCCGAGCAGTTGCCGATGGCCGTGCCCGCCGGCCTCGTCCCAGTCCAGCTTGGATCGCCGGAAGGTATCGGGATCCTGGGGGTCCGGGATCTCGTCGGCGTCCCAGCCGTGCTCGGCGAACTCGGCTTTGCGGCCCTCGGCGGTGGCGCGTGCCACCTGGGGGTCCTCATGCGACGTGAAGAACTGAAACGGGGTCAGGGCACCCCATTCCTCACCCATGAAAAGCATTGCGGTGTAAGGCGATAGCAGCACCAGCGCCGCTTTGATCGCGAGCTGGCCGGCGGTCAGGTTCTGCGAGGGGCGGTCACCGAGCGCCCGGTTGCCGACCTGGTCGTGGGTGCAGGTGTACGCCAGCAGCCGGGTGGCCGGGATCTGCGAGGTGGGCAGTGGACGACCGTGGCGCCGGCGCCGGAACGACGAGTAGGTGGCGGCGTGGAAGAAGCCGTTACGCAGCGTTGCCGCCAGCGTGGCGATGCTGCCGAAGTCGGCGTAATAGCCTTGTCGCTCACCGGATACCGCGGTGTGGATGGCATGGTGGATGTCGTCGTCCCATTGCGCGGTGATCCCATACCCTCCGTCTTCACGACGGGTGATGGTCCGCGGGTCGTTGCGGTCGCTTTCGGCTATGAGCGACAGCGGACGGCCCAACTGCGCTGCGAGCGTGTCGGTCTCGGCGGCCAGTTCCTCGAGAAGGTGGATCGCCGTGGTGTCCACCAGCGCGTGCACGGCGTCGAGCCGCAGGCCGTCGGCGTGGAAGACACGCATCCAGCGCAGCGCGCAGTCGATGATGTAGCGGCGTACTTCGTCGGAGTCGGCGCCGTCGATGTTGATGGCGTTGCCCCAGGGGTTGCGGGCTTGCGACAGGTACGGGCCGAAGCGGGGCAGGTAGTTCCCGGACGGCCCGAGGTGGTTGAAGACGGCGTCGATCAGCACTCCGAGGCCGCGGCCGTGGCAGGCATCGACGAAGCGCGCCAGCCCGTCCGGGCCGCCATAGGGTTCGTGCACCGCGTACCACAGCACCCCGTCGTATCCCCAGCCGTGCGCCCCGGAGAAGGCATTGACCGGCATCAGTTCGACGAAGTCGACACCCAGGTCGACCAGGTGATCCAGCTTCGCGTTGGCCGAATCGAAGGTGCCGGCCGGGGTGAAGGTGCCGATGTGCAGTTCGTAGATCACCGCGCCTTCGACCGGTTTCCCGGCCCAGTCGTCGTCGGTCCAAGCCGGGCCGGTCTCGTCCCACAACGCCGAGCGCGCGTGCACGCCGTCGGGCTGACGGGCCGACCGCGGATCCGGCAGCACCGCGGGGTCGTCATCGAGCAGATAGCCGTAGCGGGCGTCGCCGGCCGCCTCGACCGTCGTCCGCCACCAGCCGCCGTCGGCACGGGTCATCGGGTAGGACACCCCGTCGACATCGAGGGCGACGGTCGCCGGGGCCGGCGCCCAGACGGCGAAGTCAGTCATCGACGCGCTCCAGCAGGGCCACCGGCAGCGTGGCGAACAACTCCGCGGCCGGCGTCGGTCCGCTGTGCACGGCGCCGGACAGTGCGTCGGCCCAGCTGCCCGGCGGGATCGCGACGACGGTATCGCGCCATCCGCTGTCGCGCAGCCGCACCGTCCAGCGGCTGACCGCTACCACCACGTCGTGCCCCCTGGCGAAGGCGACGACGTGCTCGGCGGCCGAGCCCGACGCCGGGACCGGCTGGTAACGGCCGTGCCGGAAGGTGTTGGGACGGGCTCGCCGCATCCGCAGTGCCGCGGCGACGACCCGCATCTTCGGGTGCCGCAGCGACGTGAGCGCCTCACGGCGCGCGGTGTAGTCGACCGCTCGCCGGTTGTCCGGGTCGACCAGACTGTCCTCCGGCAGTTCGGTGCCCTGATACACGTCGGGGATGCCGGGAACGGTCAGCGCCAGGAGTTTCTGACCCAGCATGTCGCTTTCGACGTGCGGAGCGAGTTCGGTGACGAACTCGGTCAGTTGTTTGGCGATCGATCCGTCCAGTACGTCATCGAGCCAGCGGTGCACCGCGTTCTCGAATTCGCTGTCCGGGTCGTGCCAGGAGGTGAGCCGGGCCGCCTCGCGAACGGCCTTCTCGGCGTAGGCGTGCAGTCGCTCGCGCAGTGCGGTGTTCACCCGACCATCGACCGGCCAGACGCCGAAGATGTTCTGCCACAGGAAAAGTCCGGTAGCCAGGTCCGGTGACGGGACAATGGCCTCCCACCGAGCGACGAACTCGGCCCACAACGACGGCACCTGTGACAGCACGCCGATACGGGCCCGGACGTCCTCGCCGCGTTTGGTGTCGTGGGTGGACAGTGTGGTCATGGTGTGCGGCCAGCATCGCGCCCTGGTCGCGGCCCGATGATGAAACTCCGCCGCACCCACCCCGAAATGCTGCGGGTCTCCGCCGACCTCGTTGAGCGAAACCAGCCGCGCATCGCGGTAGAACAGGCAGTCCTCGGCCGTCTTGGCGGTCACCGCGCCGCACAGCTGCTGCAACCGGGTCGAGCACTGCCCGTCGTCGGCGATCGCGGCCGCCAGCAACGTCAGCGGTTCGCCGAGTTCCGGCTTCGCAGACTGCGTTTCAGCCAACGCCACCGACAGCGTCGACACCAGACCGGGATAGTCGCTGCGGTAGACGCCCAGCCGGCCGAGCAGGGCCACGATGGCCTCGGACAGCAGCGGATGGCCCACGCCGGTGGCGCCCACCACGCAACGGCGCAGCCGCGCCAGTTCGCTGCCCAGCGTCTCGGCGGCCGTGATTTCCTTCTGTTCGGCCAACAACGTCGGCATCGCGCGATAGTCGACGCCGGCGGTCTCGACCAGCTCGGTCAGCGCCGGCTCGCCATCCGGGTCGATGAACAACCCGCCGATCTCCCGCAGCACGTCGTAGCCGGTGGAGCCGGCTACCGGCAGGGTCGGCTCGAGCGATTCGTCGACGGCCAGAATCTTCTCGACGACGATCCAGGCATCGGCTCCCACCAGGGCACGCAGCCATTCCAGATACCCGCACGGATCCGACAGCCCGTCCGGGTGATCGACCCGCACGCCGTCGACGAGACCGTCGTGAAACCAGCGGGACAGCTCGGCGTGCCAGGCGTCGAACACCGCCCGATCCTCTTGCCGCAGGCCCGCCAGCGAGGTTATCGAGAAGAAGCGACGGTATCCGCAGCTGCCGTTACGCCACCCGACCAGCCGGTAGTGCTGGCGGTCGTGAACCTGCGCGCCGGTGCCGGTGCCGGTGCCCGGCGCGATCGGAAACACCAGATCACCCAGCCGCAGCCGCTCACCGTCGACCGCCAGATCGGCGACGTCGCCGTCAGATCCCAGCACCGGCAGGACGATCCGGCCGTCACCCAGCTCCCAATCGATGTCGAAGAACACCGAGTACGGCGAGGACCGGCCGTGCTTGAGCACGTCCCACCACCACCGGTTCTGCTCCGGTCTTGCCACCCCGACGTGATTGGGCACAATGTCGACGACCAGACCGATTCCGCGGGCATGCGCGGCCGCCGACAGCCGCGCCAACCCCTGCGCACCGCCCAGTTCGGCAGACACCGTGGTCGGATCGACCACGTCGTAGCCGTGCGCCGAGCCGCGCACCGCGGTCATGACCGGTGACAGGTAAAGGTGCGAGACGCCCAGATCGTAGAAGTAGTCCAGTAGCCGTTCGGCGTCGGCGAAGGTGAACGCGAATCCGCTGTCCGGGCCGCGCAGCTGCAACCGATAGGTGGACAGCACCGGCCGCGGCGTCATCGCCTCAGCGCACTTTCCGCAAGACGAGCAGCGAACGCCCCGCAACGGGCAACGCGGCTGTTGCCGGCACCACCCGTTCATCCGTTGCCGCCGGCTCGGCGGTGTCCAGTTCGACGCTCCACTCCTGTGCGTAATCGCCTCCGGGAACCGCGAACTCGACCTCATCCTGGTGCGCATTGAAGCACAGCAGGAAGGAGTCATCCACGATGCGCTGGCCGCGTACGTCGGGCTCGCGGATCGCCTCACCGTTGAGAAAGACCATGATGCACTTGTCGAATCCGCTGTCCCAGTCGTCTTGGTTCATCTCCTGCCCAGCGGGGGTGAACCACGCGATGTCGCCGACATCGTCGCCGTGCCGCGCCGGAAGGCCCTCGAAGAAGCGGCGCCGGCGAAACACCGGATGGTCCTTGCGAAGCTGCGTCACCCGGCGGGTGAAGTCCAGCAGATCGGCATTGGTCTGGACCAGTGACCAATCCATCCAAGCCAGTTCGGAGTCCTGACAGTAGGCGTTGTTGTTGCCGTGCTGCGTGCGGCCGATTTCGTCACCGTGCGCGATCATCGGCGTGCCTTGCGACAACATCAGGGTGGCCATGATGTTGCGCATCTGGCGGGCCCGCAGTGCGGCGATGTCCGGGTCGTCGGTGGGGCCTTCGACGCCGCAGTTCCACGACCGGTTGTGACTCTCACCGTCGGTGTTGTCGTCGCCGTTGGCCTCGTTGTGTTTCTCGTTGTAGGAGACCAGGTCGTGCAGGGTGAAGCCGTCGTGGGCGACGACGAAGTTGATACTGGCGCCGGGCCGGCGTCCGGTGGCCTCGTAGAGATCCGATGACCCGGTGAGCCGGGACGCGAACTCGCCCAGCGTCTCCGGCTCACCACGCCAGAAGTCACGCACGGTGTCTCGGTACTTCCCGTTCCATTCGGTCCACAGCCCGGGAAAGTTGCCGACCTGGTAACCGCCTTCGCCGACATCCCAGGGTTCGGCGATCAGCTTGACCTGGCTGACCACCGGATCCTGCTGGATCAGGTCGAAGAACGCCGAAAGACGGTCGACGTCATAGAATTCGCGGGCCAGCGTAGATGCCAGGTCGAATCGGAAGCCGTCGACGTGCATCTCGGTCACCCAGTAGCGCAGTGAATCCATGATGAGCTGCAGCGCATGCGGATTGCGCGCATTGAGGCTGTTGCCCGTACCGGTGTAATCCATATAGAGACTGCGGTCCTCGTCGACGAGCCGGTAGTAGGCGGCGTTGTCGATTCCCCGGAAATTGATGGTCGGGCCGAGATGGTTGCCCTCGGCGGTGTGGTTGTAGACCACGTCGAGGATCACCTCGATACCGGCTTCGTGGAAGGTGCGCACCATGGTCTTGAACTCCGCCACGGCTGCGCCCGGCGTCCGGTTCGCCGCATACCGGCTGTGCGGCGCGAAGAACCCGAAAGTGTTGTAGCCCCAGTAGTTCCGCAGGCCCAGCTGCAGCAGCCGGTCATCGTGCATGAACTGGTGTACCGGCATCAGCTCGACGGCCGTGACGTTGAGGGACTTGAGGTGGTCGATCACGACCGGGTGGGCCAGGCCGGCGTAGGTCCCGCGCAGTTCCTCCGGGATGTCCGGGTGGGTCTGTGTCATGCCCTTCACATGGGTCTCGTAGATGATCGTTTCGTGATACGGCGTCTTCGGTGGCCGATCGGATGCCCAGTCGAAGTACGGGTTGATCACCACGCTGGTCATGGTGTGGCCCAGTGAATCGACCCTCGGCAGGGTTTCGTCGCTCACCGCTTCGCCGCCGGCCGTCATGTCATAGGAGAACAGCGCCTGGCCGAAGTCGAAGTCCCCGGCGAACGCCCGGCCGTACGGGTCCAGTAACAGCTTGCTGGAATCACAGCGGTGCCCGTCGGCCGGCTCGAACGGCCCGTGCACCCGAAAGCCGTAATGCTGCCCGGGCGAGACCGTCGGCAGGTAGGCGTGCCAGACGTAGCCGTCGACCTCCTCGAGCGGGATGCAGGCCTGCTCGCCGTCCTCGTCGATCAGGCAGAGCTCCACCTGCTCGGCGATTTCGGAGAACAGCGCGAAGTTGGTTCCACCGCCGTCGTAGCCGGCTCCGAGCGGGGCGCTGCTGCCGGGCCAGACGGTCGGTGACACCGACGGTTTCTCGGCTGAATCCGTGACTGCGGTGACCTTCCTCTCCGGATTTCGGGTAATGCCCATATTCACTCAATCTGGTCAGGCCGTTCGATTCCGCGACACTCGGTCGTGGCTACCCGCCTGCCGGATGGTCAAACTCTCGTCGGCTACGACACTACGGCCACCGCGCGGTCGTCGCTGATCTTGTTGAAAGGTTCCCGGCGCGGGTATAGCCGTTGTCGTGGTGCCTGATGACCTGCGCCGGCTGGCGGCCGCACACGGCGTGGCGACCTGCTATCGCAATGAACGGCGCGAGCTGGTGCAGGTCGACACCGACGTGGTGATCCGGATACTTCGGCTGCTCGAAGTCGAAGCGGGCACCGACACCGACCGGCGTCGCGAGTTGGCCCGGCTGGACGAGCGCGATCGCGCCGGCGCCGCACCGCCCGCGGTGGCGGTGCGGGTGGCCGGATGTGCGCAGCCGATGCCCGGGGCCACCCAGCTGGTGAGTGAGGACGGCGAACGCCGGACGGTGCGCGACGAACTGCCCGCCGATCTGGCGCCGGGTTGGTATGAGCTCGCGCTGCGCGATGGCCGGCAGGTCACGCTGATCGCGGCTCCCCCTCGAGCGCCGGCGGCACCGGCGACGTGGGGATGGATGCTGCAGCTCTACGCGGTGCGGTCCGCCCGTTCGTGGGGTGTCGGCGACCTGTCGGACCTGCGGGACTGGGTGCGGTGGACGGCCGGCGAGCACGGCGCCGGGGCGGTGTTGCTCAACCCGCTGCACGCCCCGGGCCCGACGCATCCGGTGCAGCCCTCGCCGTACACGCCGTCGAGCCGGCGGTTCGCCAATCCGCTGGCATTGTGCATCCCCGACCTCGCGGTCTATCACCGCACCGACCCGGACACCCGGGCGGAGGTCGATACGCTGCGGGTTGCTGCCGACACGGCGCGGATCGACTACGACCTGGTCTGGGCGGCCAAACGGGCCGCCCTGGAGTCGCTCTGGCGCGCTGACGGTCGCCCGTCCCCGCTGGATGAATCACCCGGGAACACCGCGTTGCGCGACTGGGCGACCTACTGTGCGCTGGCCGAGCGCCACGGCGGACGGTGGCCGAGGTGGCCGGCGTCGCTGCACGATGCGGCCGGCCCCGCCGTGGCGGCCGCACGTCGGGAGCTCGCACCGAGGATCGCGTTTCACGCCTGGGTGCAGCAGCGCTGCGAGGAACAACTGGGCGCGGTGCAGCGCGCGGCAACGGACTCGGGCATGGCACTGGGGGTACTGCACGACTTGGCCGTCGGCGTCGACGCCGACGGCGCCGATGCCTGGGCACTGGCCGACGTGCTGGCCGGTGCGGCCAGCGTCGGGGCGCCCCCGGACACGTTCAGCCCGCACGGTCAGGACTGGCGGCTACCGCCGTGGCGACCGGACCGGTTGGCCGCCACCGGCTACACCGCGATGCGCGACATGCTGCGTGCCGTGCTCGCTCATGCCGACGGGGTGCGCATCGATCACATCGCCGGCCTGTGGCGGCTGTGGTGGATCCTGCCCGGAGAAAGCCCGGACCGCGGCACCTACGTCCACTACGACGCCGACGTCATGCTGGCGGTGCTGGCGCTGGAAGCCCATCGCGCCGATGCTGTTGTCATCGGCGAGGATCTGGGCACCGTCGAACCGGAGGTCACCCGGACGCTGGCCGGCAACGACATGCTGGGCTGCGCGGTCTCTTGGTTCACCCGCGACGAATCGGCACCCGGCCAGCCGCTGCTGCCACCGGCGAAGTGGCCGGCGCAGGTGGCCGCCAGTATCTCCACCCACGACCTGCCCACCGCGGCCGGATTCCTGCGTGCCGAGCACGTCCGGGCCCGCGCCGAGCGGGGCCTGCTCGACGACGCGGCGGCCGCCCAAGCCGCAGCCGAGCGGGAACGAGCCGAGTGGCTGGCGCTGCTGCGCTCCGAAGGGCTGCTTTCGCCCGGCACCGAAAACGGCCAGACCGCGGACGAAGCCGAGATCATCGACGCCATGCACCGCTTGCTGGCCGCCACCCCGAGCCGGCTGAAACTCATCTCCCCGTATGACGTATTGGCCGACCCCCGCCAGCCCAACCTGCCCGGCACCGTCGATGAATACCCGAACTGGCGGCTGCCGCTGCGCGAGTCTTTCGAACAGCTGCGCACCGATCCGAGAGTCGCCCGGACCACGGCATTGTTCTCACCGGGTGGCGAGTCGAAGCCCGGCGACGTTCACGATCCCCCCGATGGCAGGTAATCGCGGCGCGAATCGGGTACATGTCGAAATATGGCCACCGACGTTGACGACGAGTTCGGTCAGGATCTCCCAGACCCGGCAGCGGGCAGCCATGTCGAACACGGCCTGGTGGAGCATCCGACCGCCGATGATTTCGGTGATGCCGCGGCACTGCCTGCCGACCCCGTCTGGTTCAAGCGTGCGGTGTTCTACGAGGTGCTGGTTCGGGCGTTCTACGACTCCAACGGCGATGGCATCGGTGACCTGCGCGGCCTGACCGAGCGATTGGACTACCTGCAGTGGCTCGGCGTCGACTGCCTGTGGCTGCCACCGTTCTACGATTCACCGTTGCGCGACGGTGGTTATGACATCCGCGACTTCTACAAGGTGTTGCCGGAGTTCGGCACCGTCGATGACTTCGTCGAACTGCTCGACGCGGCACACCGGCGCGGCATCCGGGTCATCACCGACCTGGTGATGAACCACACCTCCGACAGCCACCCCTGGTTTCAGCAGTCGCGGCATGACCCGGGCGGCCCCCACGGCGACTTCTACGTGTGGAGTGACACCAGCGAACGGTACGCGGACGCCCGAATCATCTTCGTCGACACCGAGGAGTCCAACTGGACATTCGACGCGGTGCGCAAGCAGTTCTACTGGCACCGGTTCTTCTCCCACCAGCCCGACCTGAACTATGAGAACCCGGCGGTACAGGAAGCGATGATCGACGTGCTGCGGTTCTGGCTGAACCTCGGCATCGACGGCTTCCGGCTGGACGCGGTGCCCTACCTGTTCGAACGGGAGGGCACCAACTGCGAAAACCTCCCCGAGACACACGCCTTCCTGAAACGTTGCCGCAAGGTGGTCGACGAGGAGTTCCCCGGCCGGGTGCTGCTGGCCGAGGCGAATCAATGGCCCAGTGACGTCGTCGAATATTTCGGTGATCCCGAGACCGGCGGCGACGAGTGCCACATGGCCTTCCATTTCCCATTGATGCCACGCATTTTCATGGCGGTGCGCCGTGAATCGCGCTTTCCGATCTCGGAGATCCTGGCCCAGACACCACCGATCCCGCAGCTGGCGCAGTGGGGCATCTTCCTGCGCAACCACGATGAGCTGACGCTGGAGATGGTCACCGACGACGAGCGCGACTACATGTACGCCGAATACGCGAAAGACCCCAGGATGAAGGCGAATGTGGGGATCCGGCGGCGACTGGCACCACTGCTGGACAACGACCGCAACCAGATCCAGCTGTTCACCGCCTTGTTGCTGTCGCTGCCCGGCTCACCCATCCTCTACTACGGCGACGAGATCGGAATGGGCGACATCATCTGGCTGGGTGACCGCGACGCGGTGCGCACCCCGATGCAGTGGACCCCCGACCGCAATGCCGGTTTCTCCACCGCCAATCCCGGCCGGCTCTACCTGCCGCCCATTCAGGACGCGGTCTACGGCCATCAGTCGGTCAACGTCGAAGCGCAACGCGACACCTCCACATCATTGCTGAACTGGACTCGCACCATGCTCGCCATCCGACGCCGGTACGACGCATTCGCCCTCGGCGGGTTCCGGGAACTGGGCGGCTCCAATCCGTCGGTGCTGGCCTATGTGCGCGAGCTGTCCGGCGACGAGGGCCACACGGTGCTGTGCGTCAACAACCTGTCGCGGTTTCCCCAGCCGATCGAACTGAATCTGCAGCACTGGGATGGCCATACGCCGGTGGAGCTGACCGGGTCCGTGGAGTTCCCGGCGATCGGAAAACTCCCGTATCTGCTCACGCTGCCCGGGCACGGCTTCTACTGGTTTCAACTGTGCGAGCCGAAGGAGGACATCTCATGACCGGTGGCACCGGCGAGCCGGCGGGACTGCCGTGGGCGGAATGGCTGCCGACCCGACGCTGGTACGCGGGACGTAATCGGGAGCTGGCCGTAGCCGAGCCCGCCCTGGTGGTGGCGATGGGCGACGGACTGGATCTGGTATTGCTCGACGTCGCCTACACCGACGGTGCCGGCGAGCTCTACCAGGTGATGATCAGCTGGGACGTGGAGCTGGCGCCGGAGTACGCCCAGATCGCGATGATCGGAACCTATCGGGGACACACCGCCTACGACGCGTTGTACGACGCCGCAGCAGTCAGGGTGCTGTTGTCGCTGATCGCCTCGTCGGCCACCCGTGGCGAGGTCACGTTCACCCCCCAGGAGGGGGTGTCGCTGCCCGTCCGGGCAGACTCTCGCGTATCGGAGGCCGAGCAGAGCAACACCAGCGTGATCATCGAGGAAGAAGTGGTCCTCAAGGTGTTCCGGCGGTTGAAGGATGGCATCAATCCCGACATCGAGTTGAACGCGGCGCTGGGCCGGGCAGCCAATCCGCACGTGCCGCGATTATTGGGCTGTTATCAGATCGAGTTGCCCGGCGAGTCCGGTGCGGTGCCCTACGCATTGGGCATGATCAGCGAGTACGCGATGAACTCGGCCGAGGGCTGGGCGATGGCCACCGCCAGTGTGCGCGACCTCTTCGCCGAAGCGGATCTGTATGCCCACGAAGTGGGCGGCGACTTCGCCGGCGAATCGTACCGGCTCGGTGAGGCCGTCGCCTCGGTGCACCGAACGCTGGCCGACAGCTTGGGCACATCGCAAGCGGAGTTTCCGGCGGCGGCCTTGCTGTCGCGATTGTCGGAGACGGCGGGGTTGGTGCCCGAAGTGCGCCCGCACGTCGCAGCCATCGAACAGCGCTTCCAGGCCCTGGCCGGACAGCCGATCACGGTGCAGCGGGTCCACGGTGACCTGCATCTGGGCCAGGTGCTGCGCACCCCGAATGGTTGGCTGCTCATCGATTTCGAGGGCGAACCCGGCGCCCCGCTGTCCGAACGGCGGCGGCCGGACTCGCCGCTGCGGGATGTCGCCGGTGTGCTGCGGTCCTACGACTACGCCGCCTACGGGAAATTGGCCGACCTGTCGCGCGACGGGCAGGACCGGCAATTGGCCACCCGCGCCCGCGAATGGCTGGATCGCTGCCGCACCGCCTTCTGCGAAGGGTACGGAGCGGAATCGGGTGCCGATCCACGGGATTCAGCGGCGCTGCTCGCCGCCTATGAGGTCGACAAGGCGGTCTATGAGGCCGGCTACGAGGCCCGGCACCGGCCCGGCTGGCTGCCGATTCCGCTGCGGGCGCTGGCCCGGCTGACCCAGCAGTGATCATCAGCCCCGCATCACTCGCAGGGCTCCAGCCACAGCGCCGACAGCGGCGGCAGCACCAGCACGGCCGACGCCGAACGGCCGTGGCGGGGCTCGTCAACAGCGTCCACACCACCGAGGTTGCCGGCGCCGCCGCCGTGGTAATCGACGGCATCGGTGTTGAGCACCTCTCGCCACCGGCCGGCGCTCGGTAGCCCGAGATGGTAGTCGGTGTGTTCGACACCGGAGAAGTTGAACACGGCGGCCAGCACCGATCCGTCCGTCGCGTAGCGCAAGAAGCTCAGCACGTTGTTGGCGGAGTCGTTCGCGTCGATCCAGGAGTAGCCGGCCGGGTTGATGTCTTCGCTCCACAACGCGGGATGGCTTCGGTAGACGGCATTGAGATCTTTTGTCAGGCGGAGGATTCCGGCGGCGAAGCCGCCATCCTGCCGCTTCGGATCGAGCTGAAACCAGTCCAGCCCCCGTTCCTCGGACCATTCGGCGTGCTGGCCGAATTCCTGGCCCATGAACAGCAACTGCTTGCCCGGGTGCGCCCATTGGTAGGCCAGCAGCGTGCGCACCCCGGCGGCCTTGGCGTGGTCGTCACCGGGCATCCGGGTCCACAGCGTGCCCTTGCCGTGCACCACTTCATCGTGGCTGATCGGCAGCACGAAGTTCTCGCTGTAGGCATACAGCATCGAGAACGTCATCTCATGGTGGTGATAGGA
>NZ_MVHC01000028.1 GCF_002086455.1 Mycolicibacter algericus DSM 45454 | reverse complement strand
CACCCCAGGACCCGCCTACATCCCCAACCTCACCCGGTCAGCCGCGCCCGCCCACGCACTCCCGATCGGGAAGAGCCCGATAGCCCGCGGACAGCTAGCGCAATTAGCTACCTTGACTATCATGACGGCGGGAATCTTCGCAGCGCTCTATTTCCCGGGATTCCACGCCGGAAAGCGCTGGCCGCGACGCCCCAAGAGATCCATGGAGTACCGGATACATCCCCGCCACTGGAAGCAGGACAACGGTGACTCGCCCTAGATCTGCGCTTCCCGCCCCTCCCGGTACGGGTCCCGCAGCTTCCGCTCTTTTTTTCTAGTCGCCGCAAGCCCCAGCAGCGCCGGGCTCAGATCAGCGACGCCAGCTGCTGAATCTGCTCGGTGCTGCGTCCGGTGACCACCATCATGGTGACTCCGGCGGCCTCCCAGACCTTGATCTGCTTACGGACGTAGTCGACGTCGCCGACGATCGCGGCGTCGTCCACCAGCTCGTCGGGGATGGTCTCGCCGGCTTTGTCTTTTTGCCCGCTGCGGAACAATTTGGTCACGTCGTCGACGACCTCCGCGTAGCCCATCCGGCGGTAGACCTCGGCGTGGAAGTTGGTGTCCTCCGAGCCCATGCCGCCCATGTAGAGCGCCAGGTAGGGCTTCATCGCCGCGAATGCCGCGGCGCGGTCGTCGGTGATGACGATGTTGGCGGTCGCGCAAATCTCGAAGTCCTCGCGAGTACGCCGCGCCCCGGGCCGCGCGAAGCCCTCGTCGAGCCACTCGTTGTACATGTCGGCCAGTCGCGGCGCGTAGAAGATCGGCAGCCAGCCGTCGGCGATCTCGGCGGCCAATGCGACGTTCTTCGGCCCTTCGGCACCCAGCATCACCGGGATGTCGGCGCGGCGCGGGTGGGTGATCGGCTTGAGCGCCTTGCCCAGCCCGGTGGTCCCCTCACCGGACAACGGCAGCGGGTAGTGCGGTCCGGCGCTGGTCACCGGGGCCTCACGGGCCCACACCTGGCGAAGGATGTCGATGTATTCGCGGGTGCGGGCCAGCGGCTTGCCGAATCGCTGGCCGTACCAGCCCTCAACCACCTGCGGGCCCGAGACACCGAGCCCGAGAATGTGCCGGCCGCCCGAGAGGTGATCCAGTGTCAGCGCGGCCATCGCACACGCGGTGGGCGTGCGCGCCGACAGCTGCACCACCGAAGTGCCCAGCCGCAGCCGCGACGTCGAGGACCCCCACCACGCCAGCGGTGTGTAGGCATCCGAACCCCAGGCTTCGGCGGTGAAGACGGCGTCGAAGCCGACATCCTCGGCCGCGGCCACCAAGTCGGCGTGGTTGGTCGGCGGCTGCGCGCCCCAATATCCCAGTTGCAGTCCCAGCTTCATCGCCTGAATTCCTTCTCGTCTTCTTGCTCAGATTCCTAGAACCTGTTCTACTCGATGCCGTGACCGTCAGCGAACCCCGCTCCGCCCTGACAGAACCGTCGGAACCGCCGCTGTCCGCCCCGTTGGGGTTGTCCTTCGACTACACCCGTTCGACGGGTCCGGTTCTGGGCCAATTCTTCACCGCTCTGCGTGAGCGCCGCATCGTCGGTGTCCGCGGCTCCGACGGGCGGGTGTACGTACCGCCCGCCGAGTACGACCCGGTCACATACGAACAGCTCACCGAGATCGTACCGGTGGCCAGTGTCGGAACCGTAGTGTCATGGTCCTGGCAGCCGGAGCCCCTGGAGGGCCAGCCGCTGGACACCCCGTTCGCCTGGGCGCTGATCAAGCTCGACGGCGCCGACGTGCCATTGCTGCACGCGGTGGCCGCCGAAAGCCCCAAGGCGATCAGCGCCGGTACCCGGGTGCACGTGCACTGGGCCGAGGAAACGGTCGGCGCGATCACCGACATCGCCTACTTCGCGATCGGCGAGGACCCAGAACCGGTCGAGCAAGGCTCCGACGAGCGGGACCCGGTGTCGATGGTGATCACCCCGATCGCGCTGGAGATCCAGCACAGCGCCTCGCACCCGGAGAGCGCCTATCTTCGTGCGCTCAAGGAGGGCAAGCTGCTGGGCGCGCGTACCGGCGCAGACGGAAAGGTCTACTTCCCCGCCCGAGAGGCCGACCCGGCCACCGGCCGACAGCTCACCGATTACGTCGAATTGCCGGACACCGGCACCATCACCACGTTCGCGATCATCAACATCCCGTTCCAGGGCCAGAAGATCAAACCGCCCTACGTGGCGGCCTACGTGCTGCTCGACGGCGCCGACATCCCGTTCCTGACACTGGTTTCCGACGTCGACGCCGCCGACGTGCGGATGGGCATGCGGGTGCAGGCGGTGTGGAAGCCCCGCGAGGAATGGACCTACGGCATGGAGAACATCGAGTACTTCCGGCCAACCGGGGAGCCGGACGCCGACTACGACACCTACAAGCACCACCTGTAAGGGGAACCCGCCAGATGAGCACTCGCGATGTCGCGGTGGTGGGCTTCGCCCACGCCCCGCACGTCCGCCGCACCGACGGCACCACCAACGGCGTCGAAATGCTGATGCCGTGCTTCGAGCAGCTTTACCGTGAACTGGGAATCGAACGCGCCGACATCGGATTCTGGTGTTCCGGTTCCTCGGATTACCTTGCCGGGCGGGCTTTCTCGTTCATCTCGGCGATCGACTCGATCGGCGCGGTGCCGCCGATCAATGAGTCGCATGTGGAGATGGACGGCGCGTGGGCGCTGTATGAGGCCTACATCAAGGTGCTGACCGGCGAGGTCGACACCGCGCTGGCTTACGGCTTCGGCAAGTCCTCGGCCGGCCAGCTACGGCGGATTCTGGCGCTGCAGACCGATCCCTACACCGTCGCCCCGCTGTGGCCGGACTCGATCTCGATCGCCGGACTGCAGGCCCGGCTCGGCCTTGACGGCGGGCAGTGGACCCCAGAGCAGATGGCCCGGGTGGCGCTGGAGTCCTTCGCGGCAGCCGAACGGGTGGATTCGGTGGAGTCCTCCGACAGCCTCGATGAACTGCTGGCGCGCCCGTTCTTCGCCGACCCGCTGCGCCGGCACGACATCGCACCGATCACCGACGGCGCCGCCGCGATCGTCCTGGCCGCCGGCGACAAGGCGCGTGAACTGCGCGAAAACCCGGCCTGGATAACCGGTTTCGAGCACCGCATCGACTCCCCGGTGCTCGGCAGCCGCGATCTGACCCGCTCGCCGTCGACCACCGCATCGGCACGCGCGGCCAGCGGCGACGACATGCCCGCGGTGGAAGTCGCCGAGATCCACGCGCCGTTCACCCATCAGCACCTGATCCTGACCGAGGCGATGCGGTTGCCGTCGCGGGCGAAGGTAAATCCGTCGGGCGGTGCGCTGGCCGCCAATCCGATGTTCGTCGCCGGGCTGGAGCGGATCGGTTTCGCCGCCCAACACATCTTCAATGGCTCGGCAGGCCGGGTGCTGGCGCACGCCACCAGCGGGCCGGCGCTGCAGCAGAACCTGGTCGCGGTGATGGAGGGACGTAACTGATGGCCACCCAACTTGCCGCGGTGCTCGGTACCGGACAGACCAAGTACGTCGCCAAGCGTCACGACGTATCGATGAACGGGCTGGTGCGCGAGGCGATCGACCGCGCGCTCGCCGACTCCGGCTCGACGTTCGCCGACATCGACGCGGTGGTGGTCGGCAAGGCGCCGGACTTCTTCGAGGGCGTGATGATGCCGGAGCTGTTCATGGCAGATGCCGTGGGCGCCACCGGCAAGCCGCTGATCCGGGTGCACACCGCGGGCTCGGTGGGCGGATCGACGGCAATCGTCGCCGCTAGCCTGGTCAAGTCCGGCAAGTACCGCCGGGTGCTGGCGATGGCCTGGGAGAAGCAGTCGGAGTCCAACGCCATGTGGGGACTTTCCATCCCGGTGCCGTTCACCAAGCCCGTCGGGGCCGGTGCCGGCGGCTATTTCGCCCCACATGTGCGCGCCTACATCCGCCGGTCCGGCGCCCCGGTGGACACCGGCGCCAAGGTGGTGGTCAAAGACCGGCTCAACGGTGCCCGCAACCCGCTGGCACACCTGCACCAGCCCGACATCACCGTCGAGAAGGTGATGTCGTCACAGATGCTGTGGGATCCGATCCGTTTCGACGAGACCTGTCCGTCCTCAGACGGCGCATGCGCGCTGGTGATCGGCGACGAGGCCACCGCCGACGCCCGGGTCGCCGCGGGCCATCCGGTGGCCTGGATTCATGCCACCGCGCTGCGCACCGAGCCGCTGGCCTATGCCGGCCGTGACCAGGTCAACCCGCAGGCCGGTCGGGACGCCGCGGCCGCGCTGTGGCGCAACGCCGGCATCACCAGCCCGATCGACGAGATCGACGCCGCGGAGATCTACGTGCCGTTCTCCTGGTTCGAACCGATGTGGCTGGAGAACCTGGGTTTCGCCGCGCCCGGTGAAGGCTGGAAGCTCACCCAGGCCGGCGAGACCGCGATCGATGGCAAGCTGCCGGTGAACCCGTCCGGCGGGGTGTTGTCGTCCAACCCGATCGGGGCGTCGGGCATGATCCGGTTCGCCGAGTCAGCGATCCAGGTGATGGGCAAGGCCGGTGATCACCAGGTGCCCAATGCCCGCAAGGCGCTGGGGCACGCCTATGGCGGCGGTTCGCAGTACTACTCGATGTGGGTGGTCAGCCGCGACAAACCAGACAAACCCGCCGGCTGATGAAGTACACCCTCATCCGGGCGCTGCTTGCGCCAACCGGGACTCCCTGAAACGTTTCGCCAACACCCATATCCATTCCGGCTTGCAGGAGTAGACCTATGGCCAATACCGAACACCCCGCCCACCTGGCAGGCCAACGCTCCCGCGATGCGGTGGCCGCACGCGACAAGGAGACCTGGCTGTCAGTCTTCGCCGACGACGCCATCGTCGAGGACCCGATCGGTCCCTCGCCGTTCGACCCCGAGGGCAAGGGCCACCGCGGCCGGGATGCGATCTCGGCGTTCTGGGACAAGGCGATCGCCCCGACCGACAAGATCGAGTTCAACTTCGTCGACAGCTTCGCCTGCGGAAATGAGCAGGCCAACGTCGGCTCGATCGTGACGACCATGGCGGGCCACCAGATCACCACCGACGGGGTGTTCACCTACCGGGTGAACGACGAGGGCAAGCTCATCGCGCTGCGCGCCTTCTGGGAGGTCGAGCGCGCGGCAAAGACCGCTCGCAAACTCTGAATCTCGCTCGATTCATCGACTCCCGCTGGCAACAACGAAGGGCAAGACGCCTGCCTTCGGTCCCATCGTCAACAACTTCACCCGGTTCGAACTGCCTTCCGGCGGTGCGCCGGGCCCAACGGAGCTGTGGTGAAGCTCCGACCTGCCATTGACCAACTCGCTCGAAATTGATAATTTCCTGAAAAGAACAAGATAGCTTTTCGCTTTTCAGGGGGCAGTCATGGGCACGACCCGCACTGCGGTGGGACTCTTGGGAGCCGCAGTCGGCGTCGCGATCGGCTTCGCCGGCCACGCCACCGCCGATCCGATCGAGGACGCCTGGCCCTACGGAATCGGTTACGGCGGTATGGAGGCGCCCGGTTTCTGGGATCCCAGAGGTGGCGTGGACGGCGTCTTCACTGTCACCGACGGCTCCGGCGGGCCCGACTGGTACACGGCCCACATCGACAAACTCAACATCCCCCTGATCTACCACTACGAGCACATGGAGGTCCTCAGCGTGCTCGACGATTCGGCCGGTTATCCCAGCGTAGGGACGGTTTTCGACACAACCGAGCTGTTCCCGTTCAGCTTGCCCGGCTTCGGCATGATGAACATGTTCACCAGCACCGTCATCAACGACCCCGAGGCGGGGTTCGGCAGCCAATTCAGCTTCACACCGTTGTTCACCAACACCTTCTTGTTCACCGACGACGGCATGACGGACATCGTGAGCATCTTCCCCGGGCTGCGATTCGCCCTGTTTGAGATCCCGTTCACCGACGCTTCGGGCGGGGCCGACGCATCCGATATCGGCGACGTGTTCGCCCCGCTGCTGGCCGAACTCGCAGCCGCCGGGGCTTAGCTCGGGCTTAGTTCGGATCAATCGGCTCGAGTCCGTCGCGGTAGCGCTGCGCGAGGTCCTGGTAGTACGGCGGGTTCGCGTTGATCCACATCTCCGCGCCGGTGCCGGCGATCGGGCCCTTGACAACGGCGGGCGCACCGGTCACCAGCATCCCGTCGGGGACCTTGGTCCCGGCAAGCACCGTCGCCCCGGCCGCCACCAGGCTGCGGCTGCCGATCACCGCCCCGTCGAGCACCGTGGCGTGGTTGCCGATCAGCGCCTCGGCTCCCACATGCGCGCCGTGAATCAGGCACATGTGCGCCACCGTCGCGCCGGGCCCGATGTCGACCGGCACCCCGGGCGGCACGTGCAGCACCGAGCCGTCCTGAACGTTGGCACCTTCGCGCACCACGATGGGCGCGTCGTCACCGCGCAGTATGGCGCCGAACCACACCGAGGCGCCGGCCTCGATGGTGACGTCGCCGATCAGGGTGGCCGTCGGCGCGACGAAGGCGGTGGGATCGATCCGCGGAGAACGTCCGTTGAAGGAGAAGAGCTGCATCGTTCACATATACCGCAAGGACTAAAGACCCGGAACAAGCTGGCTTTATTGCACAACCGGGCAGCAAAACTGTAACGTGTTCTAGTTAGAAGCAACGGGTTGGAGGCAACAGGTGAGCACTGACAGCGCCGAGGTCGGCGTCCGCGAAATCGACACCGGCACACTGCCGGATCGCTACGCCAGGGGCTGGCACTGCCTGGGGCCGGTCAAAGAGTTCCTGGACGGCAAGCCGCACGCGATCCACGCGTTCGGCGCCAAGCTGGTGGTCTTCGGCGATTCCCACGGTGACCTGCACGTACTCGACGCCTACTGCCGACACATGGGCGGCGACCTCAGTCGCGGCACCATCAAGGGCGACGAGGTGGCCTGCCCGTTCCACGACTGGCGCTGGGGCGGCGACGGCCGCTGCAAACTGGTGCCCTACTCCAAGCGGACGCCGCGGATGGCCCGGACCCGCTCCTTCCCGACCGACGTGCGTGGCGGCCTGCTGTTCATGTGGCACGACCCGGAGGGCAACCCGCCGCCGGACGAGGTGCGGATCCCGGAGATCCCGGAGTGGTCCAGCGGCGAGTGGACCGACTGGCGCTGGAACTCCATGGTGATCGACTCCAACTGCCGCGACATCATCGACAACGTCACCGACTTCGCGCACTTCTTCTACATCCACTACGGCCTGCCCACGTCGTTCAAGAACGTCTTCGAAGGCCACATCGCCTCGCAGTACCTGCACAACGTCGGACGTCCCGACGTCCCCGGCCTGGGCACCAGCTACGCCGGTGCGGAACTGGACTCCGAGGCGTCCTACTTCGGGCCGTCGTTCATGATCAACTGGCTGCACAACAGCTACAGCGGTTTCAAGTCCGAGTCGATTCTGATCAACTGCCACTACCCGATCAGCCATGACCAGTTCCGGCTGATGTGGGGCGTCATCGTGCAGAAGCCCAAGGGCTTGGACGATGAGACCACCGAGAAGCTCGCCGAGGTGATGACCGAGGGCGTCAGCAAGGGCTTCCTGCAAGACGTCGAGATCTGGACGCACAAGAGCCGCATCGAGAACCCGCTGCTGGTCGAGGAGGACGGCGCGGTCTACCAGCTGCGGCGCTGGTACTCGCAGTTCTACGTCGACGTCGCCGATGTCACCCCGGAGATGACCGATCGCTTCGAGATCGAGATCGACGCGACGGTCGCCAACGAGAAGTGGAACGCTGAGGTCGCCGAGAACCTGCGCGAGCAGGCCGAGTCCGACAAGAGCACGGAGTCCACCGAAACCGTTAGCGCCGAGTAGCTGTCATGGGCCCGGAGGAACGCGGCGTCCCGGCAGTCGAAGATCTGGCGCGGTCCATGCTGGCGCTGTACGGCCCGCATGACGACCACCACGACGAGCCCGACACCGACGACTCCGGTCCTGACTCCCGTTACTCGAGGCAGCCGTTGTTCCCGGTCGATCCGGCCCGGTATGAGGCAATACGTGCTGCGACGGAACGGGATTCGGAGCGCTATCTGCACTCCGGCCTGGTGCCGGTCGAGTGCCGGCACTGCCGGGCGAGCGTCGAGGTGAAGAAGCTGGGGCCGGGATACACCTCGGTGCAGTGGAGTTCGGAGTCGCTGGCGCAGTGTGCGTACTTCGCCGCCGAGCGCGAAGCCGGCCGTTCCAGTAGCCGCACGAAAGGCTGCCCGAACCTGGCGAAAAGCATCCGGCACGCGGTCGCCGAGGGCCACCTGGAGGAGACCTCCAGCGCGCCGCCGCCCGGTGACGGGATCGACTGACCGTCTCGCCGTTCGCGGGTGTGCGCAAACCCGGTGTTTTGGCCGGCGTGTCGGCCGGGGACGCGCACACTCGCGCAAGGGGTTCGGCTCACAGGCCGGCGAAACGCTCCCGGACCTGCTCGGTGGTCAGCCCGTAATCCTCCAGTGAGTACTCGTGTTTGGGCGCACGCGGTCCGGTCTGGCTGGCGGCGTAGTCGTCGGCCATCGCCTGACGTGCCTCATCCGACAACGGCAGGCCGAAGCGTTCGTAGATGCCCGCCGCGGTCGCCAGCGGATCGGCGACGAACTCGCGATAGTCGATATCGCAGAACTGGGCCTGGTCGTAGCGGGGGCGCTGGCTGTTGAACAGCTCCAGTCCGCGGGCCCAGGTCTCCATCTCGTCGATGCCGATCTGCGCGCCGACGAAGGTGTTCGACTGACCTTCGGTGGTGTGCTGGGCCAGCGAGCACATCGACGCCAGGATGGTCTCGACCGGCCGGTGGCACTGCACGATGAGCGCGTCCGGGTAGACAGCCATAATCGCGTCGAGGGCGAACAGGTGACTGGGATTCTTGAGCACCCAACGTTTATCCGGGTCGTTGAGCCCGATCAGCTGCAGGTTGCGGCGATGCCGCCGGTATGACGGGATCCAATCCTGCTCGGAGAGCCAGCGCGAATAGCTCGGCAGGTGCGCGAGCGTCTCATAGGACACCGAATGCAGCGACTGGCGCAGCAACTGCCAGCACTCCTCGAGACCGTCGGCGGTCATGAAGTGCAGCCCGGTGTAGTCCGGGTTCTCGTCGTGGTGCCGGGCGAACTGCGCCTGCATCTGCGCGAACACCGGGTTGTCTTCCCAGGTTTCACGCGGCGGGCGCGGCTGCGGGAATTCGGCCAGCCACATCTCCAAGCCCTGGTGCGCCGGGTCGGCGCCCAGCAGCCGGTGCAACGCGGTGGTGCCGGTGCGGGGCAGCCCGGTGACGAATATCGGCCGTTCGACGGCCACCTCGGCGTACTCGGGATGCTGCTTCCAACCGGCTTGGGCCAACAGCCGGGCCACCAGCGCACCGCGCAGGAAGAACCGGTTCATCTTGCTGCCCAGCTCGGTGAGATCGGCCTCGGTGCGGTAGGACTCCAGCAGCACGCCGAGGGCTTCACGGTAGTTGTCGTCGTCGGGACCGAAGTCGTCGAGGCCGACCATCTTGGTGGCCGAGGCATGCAGATCCTCGACGGTTCCGACATCGGTACGTGGCGTCATCAGTTGTGGTACTCCCCGCAGTTGACGTCGAGCACCTGGCCGGTGATCCCGCTGGCCAGGTCGCTGGCCAGGAACAGCACCGCCGAGGCCACCTCATCCTCGGTGGGCAGCCGCTTCAGGTCGGAGTTGGCGGCGGTGGCGGCGTAGATCTGCTCGACGGTGGTGCCGTACTTGCCGGCCTGGTGGGCGAAGTAGCCCTGCAGCGTGTCGCCCCAGATGTAGCCGGGCGCAACGGAGTTGACCCGGATGCCCTGCTCTCCCAGTTCGGATGCCAGTGACTGTGACATCGCCAGCAGCGCCGCCTTGGCCATCTTGTAGGCACCGTACTTGGGCTGGGAGTGCC
Organism: Mycolicibacter algericus DSM 45454; assembly: GCF_002086455.1. Classification (GTDB taxonomy): domain Bacteria; phylum Actinomycetota; class Actinomycetes; order Mycobacteriales; family Mycobacteriaceae; genus Mycobacterium; species Mycobacterium algericum. The sequence continues at coordinate 35,435 of NZ_MVHC01000028.1, read as the reverse complement.
GGATCACCATGGAGTTCAGGTTGACCACCGCGCCGTTGGCCTCGGCCAGCGCGGCAGTGAACCCCTGCGTTAGCCGCAGCGCACCGAGACCGCTGAGCTCGATGGCATCCCGGATGTGCTGAAAACTGGTCTGCGCCAGCGGCTTCATCGATGGCACCCGGAAGGCGTTGTTGATCAGCACGTCGATGTGGTCGTACTCGCCGGTGGCCGCCTCGACGAGGTTGGCTACCTGGTCGTCGTCGGTGATGTCGGCGGGTACCGCAAGTGCGCGACGCCCGGCGGCGCGGACCTGCTGCGCGACCTCGTCGAGGCGGTCCGCGCTGCGGGCGGCCAGCACCAGGTCGGCGCCCTCGGCCGCGAATCGGTGCGCCAGCGTACTGCCGAGCCCCGGCCCGACCCCGCTGATCACCACGACTTTTCCGCTCAGCATTCCGGTCATCTTCACCCCAGCATTCTGTTGGCGATTTGGCGCTGCCGCAGCGCGATACGCGCTCGCCAGTCCTCTTGCGAAATCTTGTTGTGGTCGTAGAAGGGCAGTGCCGCCGGAATCGCGTCGACGCCGATGAGTTCGACGGTCGGCCCGTCGGCCTCGGTGAGCTGACGTGACACGCGCTGCCAGCGGAACTGCAGGAAGCCGCGGCGGTGACCAAGGGTCTCGACCCAGTTGGTGATGCCGGGGTTGGTGTCGGAGACCACGATTCGGATCTTGCCGTCCGGGTCTGCCTGCGCTTGAGTCGCATTCAGCGAAGTCTGGTGGTTGATGTAATCCAGCGAGATGTACCACAGGCTGCCCAGCTGGAAACCCAGGTAGGGCGCATCCGACACCGGCAGGGTGATCAGCAGCGCCTCCTCGGGCCGCAACTCGTAGTGCCCCGCCGACGAGTACTGGGTGGCCAGCCCGCCGGGCGTGAGCCGCGGCGCCACCATGGTGTTGACCGGAAGATTGAGGTAGAACCACTGCGGGAATGCCAGCCAGGTCTTGATCCGATTGATCAGTTGCTTTCCCGCTGCCGCATAACGCTTCTCGATGAGTTTGGGAGTCAGGGGCGGCGGGGCGGTGCCCGCGGTGTCGGTCCGGGATATCGAGAGTGTGCCGCGCCGGGCGCTCCAGTCGTTGTAGACCTCGCGGATCACCAGTTGCGCCGGCGTCTTCGGACGGAACCGCCATTCGAAGCTGCCGTCGGCGGCCGAGATATCGAGTTCGCGGTCGTCGAACGCCGCCTCGCTGGCCGGGACGTTGTCGTCGGTGTACTCGCCGCCGAGCAGTTGGAAGCTCAGGTCGGTCGTGGTGCCCCGGACACCGCGCACCACATAGTCGTTGCCGGGACGCACCACGGTGCCGAAATACAACGTGTCGGGATTGTCCAGGCCCATCTTGGTGAAGGGTCCGGTGCCCGACAGCAGGAACGGGTGGTCGCGTTCAGAGTTGAACGCGGCATGCACGCACGCTTCGATCCCGCCGGCGAGGTACTGCAGACCTTCGAGCAGGTCGGCCTCGGACTCGATGTGGGGGGCGGCGGCGACCAGCTTCTCCGCCTCGGCGATCGCGGCCGTCAGTGGCTCGGAGTACATCGCGGCAGCACCTCACTGATCATCGGTTGGTTCAATAATGAACCGAGATGGTAGATATCTCGAACCGACTTTAGATGGTCGCGCTACCATGCGGCAATGGGTGTGCCCGTACAACCGTCTGGACGACCGGCGTCTGGGCAAGTGGCGCCCCGACAATCGGCGCGGTCGTCGCCACCGACCGAACGGGTGGTGGCGCTGCTGGACTTTCTGGCCCAGCACCCCGACCAGCGTTTCGGGCTTTCCGACCTCGCCCGCCGGACCGGCCTGTCCAAGCCCACCTGCCTGGGCATCGCCACCACGCTGACCCAGGCCGGCTACCTGACGCGCGACGACCCGGACAAGACCTATCGGCTCGGTCCGGGGCTGATCTCGCTCGGCCGGGCCGCCCAGCAGTCGCTGCGGGTCGGCCCGGCAGCCCGTGAACAACTGCGGCGTCTTTCGGTGGAGTTCGCCACGTCCGCAGCGCTGAGCGCGGTGCTCGACGACCGGATCACGGTTCTGGAGTTGGTCGCGGCCCCGAACGCGCGGCTGGGAGTTCAGGCCGGCCAGAGCTATCCGTTCGCGCCGCCGGTGGGACTGATGTTCGTGCTCTGGGACGACGCCGCCCTGCAGGACTGGTTGGCCCGGCAACCCACCATTCCGCTGCGCTCCGAGAGCGAACGGCTGCGGCGCGTCGTCGCCGAATGCCGGTCGGACGGCTACCTGGTCGAGCGGCTGACCCCGGGTGGGCAGCGGCTCTACGCCATGATGGCGGGGCTGTCCAGCGACCTGCCCGACGAACTGCGCGCCCTGCTCGGCGAACTGGTCTCCGACATCGGCGAGCGGGTGTACCTGCGCGACAAAACCCGAGTGGCCGGCACTCGTGAGCGCCACGACATCAGCGTCATCTCGGCGCCGGTGTACGACCATCATCAACGTCAGGCGATGGTGGTTTCGCTGCACGCCCAGCGCGCACTGACCGACACCGAGATCACCAGATGGGCGCGCGGGCTGCTCCGGACCGCCGACGCGCTCACCGGGCAACTCGGTGGGAGCAAGCCGACGTCGCTGTTGGGGTCGGCGCCATGAGCTTGCCGATGGCCGACCGGCTGGCAGTGTCGGGGCTTGTGCACCGCTACGCCGGCTACGTCGATGCGCGCCGATTCGACGAAGTGGCCGAATTGTTCACCGCCGACGCCGAACTGATCGTGCCGCAACCACCGGAGCACCTCGAGCCGCACGTGCGTCACACCGGCCATGCCGGGGTCCGAGAAGCGCTGTCCGCGCTCGGCGGCGTGACCCGGACCCAGCACGGCATCCTCGGCGAGATCTACACCGCCTCCGATACCGCCGCCGGCGACACGGCGACCGGACAGATCGCCGGGGTGGCGCATCACTGGATCGACAGCGACGGCAAGCTGACCGACCACGTCTGGTACCTGCGCTACAGCGACGTCTACCGCCGCGGCGAGCAGGGCTGGCGGATCGCGGTGCGCGCGCTGTCGATCGACGCGATCGAGTCCCGGCCGGCCCGAAAGGTGCGAACGTGATGTCACCGCAGATCTCGTTGCAGCTGAAGACTTTCACCGATGATCCCAGCCATGACTGGGAGGCCACGCTGGCGCTGGGCGCCGCGATGGACGCCGCCGGGGTGGATCGGGTCGTCGTCTCCGACCATGTGGTGTTCGGCGAGAACCCGGACGCCTACGCCGATCCCCGGCTGGGTGGGATCGCCGGTGGCCGACAACCGACCGGGCCCGACGGCCAATGGCTCGACCCGCTGATCGTGCTGACCGCGCTGGCGGCGACAACCACCCGGATCCGGCTCGGCACCGCGGTCCTGCTGGCGGCGCTGCGCCGACCGGCGGTGTTGGCCAAGCAGTTGGCCACCCTGGATGTACTCTCGGGCGGGCGGCTGGATCTGGGCGTCGGCGTCGGCTGGCAACGCGAGGAATACGAGGCCGCCGGGCTGGTATTCGAGCGCCGCGGGCGGTTACTGGATCACACCCTCGAGGTGTGCCAGGCACTCTGGACCCAGCAGCGCAGCAGCTACGCCTCACCGGAGTTGTCATTCGACAACATTCATCAGATGCCCAAGCCCGTGCAGCCGGGCGGTGTTCCGATCTGGGTCAGCGGCACCGTCAACGACGCGGTGGCACGCCGGCTGGCCCGGTTCGGGACCGGCTGGATCCCGTGGGGTCCGGCGATACGGGACCCCGCCGGTGCCATCGCCGCGATGAAGAACCGCATCACCGGCCTCGGCGGCGATCCGACCGGCCTGCAGGTGCTGGGCCACGCGAAGACCGTCAAACGCGCTGACGGTTCCCTCGATGCCGCGGCAACCGTGGCATCGGCGCCGGCGCTGGTGGCCGCCGGCGTCACCGACGTACGTGTCACCTGCTCACTGCCGCGCGACGCCGAGCGGGCCACCAAGCTGCTGAGCGAACTCGTCGAAGCGTTCCGCGCCGCCGCAACCTAGGAGACACCGATGGAAAAGGTCGTGATCATCGCCCGGACAGCCGATTTCAGTGAGGAATGGTGCCGCAAGCTGCGCGGGCCGGTAGCCGCGGAGCTGCTGGATTTGGGACTTCCGGGGCTGGCGGTCAACGTGCGCGACGAGCCGGTGCGCGACGCCATGATGACCCTGACAACACTGGATCCGCCGGTCGCCGCAGTCATCAGCCTGTGGACCGAGCAGTATTACGGCCCGCAGGCTCGGGCCGCCATCGCGCTGATCGAATCCGAATCCGATTCGGCGGCAGCGTATCTGGTGACCGAATCGACGCCAATGCCGCCACCGGACACGGGCGACGGCACCCGCACTCCGGGATTGGCCAACGTGGCCCTGCTGCGCCGGCCCCCCGACCTGGATCACGGCAGCTGGCTGCACCGCTGGCACGTCGACCACACCCAGGTGGCGATCGATACCCAGGCGACCTTCGGCTACACCCAGAACGTCGTGGTCCGCGCGCTCACCGAGGATGCGCCGGCGATCGACGGCATCGTCGAGGAACTGTTCCCCGACGGCGCGGTGTCGGATCCATACGCGTTCTACGGCGCGGCCGACGAGGCCGATCTGGCCGACCGGCTCAACCGACTGCTGGCCAGTGTCAGTGCCTTCGGCGCGCACCAGAACATCGACACGGTGCCCACCAGCCGCTACCTGCTGCGGTCGCCGTTCACACGCATTGCTGCGACAACGTGATCAGCGCCTGCCGCACGTTCGGGTGCCGTTCCAGATAGGACAACGCCGGATTCGGAGCACCAGGGTCTTCCTGCCGCCCCTTCTCGTCCAGCTCGGCCCGGACATCCGGATGCCGGTTCAGGTACGCGTCGATGGATTCCCCGACGGTTTGGTCACACGGTTGCGCGTGGGCCACCGGTGCCAGTACCCCGGCCATGCTCAGCAGACCCACCACAATTGCTCGAGTAATGCCGCTCATCACTCGACGGTACTCGCATTGTCAGTTCATGCTGGCCAGCGCGAATGGCAGCACCTGCGGCGCACCGGCGGCGCGCAGCACCCGGGCGGCCATCGTCAGGGTCCACCCGGTATCGGTCACGTCGTCGACCAGCAACACGGGGCCGACATCGGCCGGCAGACCGGTGGGCGGCTGCCAGGCGCCCTGCAGGGCCGCGACCCGATAGGCCGAGTTCGCCGCGGTCACCGGCCGCCGGTCCGGCGCGTAGCGCAGCGTATCCAGCCGGGTAAGGCGGCCGAGCTGCGCCAGCCGGTCGGCCAGTGAGCTGATCAGCACCGGATGCGTGGCCGAATCCAGCCCGAGTACCGCGGTGGGTCGGGTCTGCCAGTCCCAGCCCGCCAACACCGACACCGCCGCCCGCACCACGTCGTCGGGAACCTCGCGGTCCGGCTCGTCGAGCAGCCGCCGCAGCCGAACACCCCAGCCCAGGTCGGTGAGCCGGCCGATCACCCGGCCCGGCTCCGGCCCGTCGCCGATCCGGCCGGACAGCTTGACACCGAGCTGGGCCAGTCCGGACGGCCATTGTCGGCGTGGGGTGAGCTCCACGCCGGGGCGCATCAGCCGCTCCCGGGTGGCTGCGGCGGCGGCGGGATCCACCTCGGCGTCGAACCGCGGCCCGGCGCAGTTGTCGCACCGCCCGCAACGCTCGCCCTCGCGCAGCTGGGGGTCGTTGAGCTGCGCGCGCAGAAAACTCATCCGGCAGCCATCGGTGCTCTGGTAGTCCAGCATCGCCTGCTGCTCGCCGCGGCGCAGCTCGTCGAGCTTGCGGTAGCGCGGTTCGTCGTAGGTCCACTCCGCACCGGTGCCCAGCCAGCCGCCCTTGACCCGGCGGACCGCGCCGTCGACGTCGAGAACCTTGAGCACCATCTCCAATCGCGACCGATTCAGGTCGACCCGGGCCTCCAGCGCCGGCGTCGACAGCGGCTGATCGAGCGACAGCTCGCCGATCACCTTGCGCACCAACGACTCCGCCGGGAACGCCAGCGAGGCGAAGTAGCGCCAGATGTCCTGGTCGGCAGCACCGGGCAGCAGGATGACCTCGGCGCTGGCGGTGGCACGCCCGGCCCGCCCCACCTGCTGGTAGTAGGCGATCGGCGACGACGGCGCGCCAAGGTGCACCACGAATCCGAGGTCCGGCTTGTCGAAACCCATACCCAACGCCGAAGTGGCGATCAGCGCCTTGACCCGGTTGGCCAGCAGGTCGGCCTCGAGTTGCTCCCGGTCGGCGGAGTCGGTCGAACCGGTATAGGCCGCCACCGCGAAGCCCTGGGCACGCAGATCGGCGGCCACGTCGTGCGCCTGGGCCACGGTGAGCGTGTAGACGATCCCAGAGCCTGGCAGCTCGTTGAGGTGTTCGCCGATCCAGGCGGCGCGCTGCGCCGGGCCGCCGGCGGCCACCACCGACAACCGCAGCGACTCCCGGTCCAGACCGCCGCGCAGCACCAGGGTGTCGGCACCGCCCACCCCGAGTTGGCGGGCGACGTCGTCGACCACCCGATCGTTGGCGGTCGCCGTGGTCGCCAGCACCGGGACCCCCGCCCCGAGGTCGGCGATCAAAGTGCGGATGCGCCGATAGTCCGGCCGGAAATCGTGCCCCCAGTCCGAGACGCAGTGCGCCTCGTCGACCACCACCAGCCCGGCCCGGGCCGCCAGCGCGGGCAGCACCTCGTCGCGGAAGTCCGGGCTATTGAGCCGCTCCGGGCTGACCAGCAATACGTCCAGCTCACCGGCTGCCACCCGACGTTGCACCTCGGCCCACTCGGTGACATTCGAGGAGTTGATGGTGGCGGCATGCACCCCGGCCCGCTCGGCGGCGGCGACCTGATTGCGCATCAGGGCCAGCAGCGGCGAGACGATCACCGTCGGCCCGTGCCCGGCCGCACGCAACAGCTTCGCGGCGATGAAGTACACCGCCGATTTGCCCCACCCGGTGCGCTGCACCACCAGCGCGCGCCGGCGCCCGACCACCAGCGCCTCGATCGCGGCCCACTGGTCGTCGCGCAGGAGCGCCTGCGGTCCGGCCAGCTGCTCCAGAATCGCCTGGGCTTGCGGCCGTGCTGTCATGCCGCGATTATTTCGCGGCCCGCTCCCGCTGGATCTCCAGCGCGATGTCGATGAGCTGGTCCTCCTGACCGCCGATCAGCTTGCGCTGACCGGCCCGGTGCAGCAGTTCGTGGGCGGGCACGCCGTAGCGCTCGCCCTGACGCACCGCGTGCTTGAGGAAGCTGGAGTACACCCCGGAGTAGCCCATGATGAGCGCGTTGCGGTCCAGCACGCACTCGGCGGGCATGGCCGGGCGCACCACGTCCTCGGCGGCGTCGGCGATGTCGAAGAAGTCGATACCGGTCTTGACGCCGACCTTGTCGAACACCCCGATCAGCGCCTCGACCGGGGCGTTGCCCGCACCGGCGCCGAACCGGCGCACCGAGCCGTCGATCTGCTTGGCACCGGCGCGCACCGCCTCCAGGGAGTTGGCGACGCCCAGACCGAGGTTCTCGTGGCCATGAAAACCGACCTGCGCGTCGTCACCGAGTTCGGCGACCAGCGCAGCCACCCGATCGCGCACGCCTTCGAGCACCAGCGCACCGGCGGAGTCCACCACGTAGACGCACTGACAGCCGGCGTCGGCCATGATGCGGGCCTGGGCGGCCAGCTTCTCCGGCGGGATCGTGTGGGCCATCATCAAGAACCCGACGGTCTCCAGGCCCAGCTCGCGGGCCAGCCCGAAGTGCTGGATGGAGACGTCGGCCTCGGTGCAGTGCGTGGCGATCCGGCAGATCTGACCGCCGTTGCCCTGCGCCTCCTTCATGTCTTCCTTGGTGGCCACGCCGGGCAGCATCAGGAAGGCGATCTTGGCGTCTTTGGCGGTCTGCGCCGCGAGTTTGATCAGCTCCTGGTCGGGGGTCTTGGAGAACCCGTAGTTGAAGCTGGATCCACCGAGGCCGTCGCCGTGGGTCACCTCGATGACCGGCACCCCGGCGGCGTCGATCGCGGCAACGATCGCCGCCACCTCCTCGGGGGTGAACTGGTGGCGCTTGTGGTGCGAACCGTCCCGCAGCGAGGTGTCGGTGATCCGCACATCCCAGATATCGGTCATTTCTTACGCACCTCCAGCTTTCGCCGCCGACGTCGCCACCATCTCGCGGGCGATCTCCTCGCCGACCTTGGTCGCCGCGGCGGTCATGATGTCCAGGTTCCCCGCATACGGCGGCAGGTAATCGCCGGCGCCCTCGACCTCGACGAAGGTGGTGACGACCGCGCGACCGCCGGAGTTCAGCGACGGCTCGTCGAACTGTGGCTCGTTGAGCAATCGGTAGCCGGGCACGTAGGTCTGCACCTGCTCGACCACGCTGTGGATCGACTTGGTGATCGCGTCGCGGTCGACGTCCTCGGGGATCTGGCAGAAGATGGTGTCGCGCATGATCATCGGCGGGTCGGCCGGGTTCAAGATGATGATCGCCTTGCCCTTTTGCGCACCGCCGATGGTCTCCACCCCGCGCGAGGTGGTCTTGGTGAACTCATCGATATTGGCTCGGGTGCCCGGCCCCGCCGAGACACTCGCGACACTGGCGACGATCTCCGCATACGGCACCGTGCCGCCCTGTTCCTTCACCGCGCGGGTCACCGCGTAGACGATCGGGATGGTGGCCTGGCCGCCGCAGGTGATCATGTTGACGTTGGGCGCGTCGACGTGTTCGTGCAGGTTCGCCGGCGGGATCACCGCCGGGCCGACCGCGGCCGGGGTCAGGTCGATGGCCCGGATGCCGGCCGCCTCGTACTTGGGCGCGTACGCCTTGTGGACGTAGGCGCTGGTGGCCTCGAAGACGAAGTCCGGCTTCTCGTCCTGGGCCAGCAGCCAGTCCGCCCCCTCAGCCGAGGTCTCCAGACCGAGTTTGCGGGCGCGGGCCAAGCCCTCGGATTCGGGGTCGATACCGATCATCCAGCGCGGCTCGAGCCACTCCGAGCGCAGCAGTTTGTACAGCAGGTCGGTGCTGATGTTGCCCGACCCGACGATCGCGACGGAGGCTTTGGCAGCCATGAACGCTCCTCTATTCGAAAACCAGCCGGACCGAACCCAGCCCGGAGAAATCGGCGACGCAGTCATCGCCGGCGTGCACATCAATGGCCCGGGTCGCCGTACCCGGCAACACGATGTCGCCGGCCTTCAACCGCACCCCGAAGCTCTCCACCTTGCGAGCCAGCCAGGCCACCGCGGTGACCGGGTTGCCCAGCACCGCGTCGCTGCGCCCCTTGGCGACCACCTCGCCGTTCTTGGTCAAGGAGGCGTCGATGGCTCGGATATCTACATCGCCGGGCTTGACCCGTTGTTTGCCGAGGACGAAGCCGGCCGAGGAGGCGTTGTCGGCGATGGTGTCGCAGAGCTTGATCTTCCAGTCGGTGATCCGGCTGTCGATCAGCTCGATCGCCGGGGCGAACGCCTCGGTGGCCGCCAGCACGTGCTCCTCGGTGCAGTCCGCGCCGGGCAGATCCGCGCCCAGGATGAAGGCCACCTCCACCTCGACCCGCGGGTAGAGGTAGTTCGACGCCTTGACCGGCGTGTCCTCGAACACCTGCATCTCGTTGAGCAGATGCCCGTAGTCCGGCTCGTCGACGCCCATCATCTGCTGCATCGCCTCGCTGGACAGGCCGACCTTGTGCCCGACGACCCGAGCACCCTCGGCGATCCGCTGCCGGATGTTGATCAGCTGGATCTCGTAGGCGTCGACGACATCGATGTCGGGGTGCGCCGCCGTCAACGGGGAGATCGGGACCCGGCTGCGCTCCGCTTGCGCCAACTCGGCGGCGAGTTCGTCGCGGATCTGGGCGCTGAGCATCTTCGATGGTCCCCTCGGGTGGTGGTGTTCGGGCGAAACCGAGCCGCTAGCTGCAAGTCTAGGTGCTGCTAGGACGCTGGGCTGCAGCGGTTCCGGTAGCCGGGAGAAGTCGCCCGCACGATGGCCGCAAGGCCGATCGATACGGCGAGTCAGGACTTACCGGTGTAATCGACCGGCCAACGCTTGATCGCGTTCAGCCAGCCGGACTGCAGCCGACTCGGGGTGTCCAGCGGCTTGAGGTCCGGGATGTGATCCGCGATGGCGTTGAACATCAGGCCGATGGTCATCCGGGCCAGGTGGGTCCCGATGCAGTAGTGCGCACCGGTGCCGCCGAAGCCGACGTGCGGGTTGGGGTCGCGCAGGATGTTGAACTGCTGCGGGTTGTCGAACACCTCGGGGTCGAAGTTGGCGGCGCGGTAGAACATCACCACGCGTTGGCCTTCCTTGATCTGCGTTCCGTTGAGGTTGTAGTCACGGGTCGCGGTGCGCTGGAACGACGACACCGGGCTGGCCCAGCGCACGATCTCGTCGGCGGTCGTCTCCGGGCGCTCCTTTTTGAACAGCTCCCACTGGTCGGGGTGGTCGACGAAGGCCATCATCCCTTGGGTGATCGAGTTGCGGGTCGTCTCGGACCCGGCCACGGCCAGCAGGATGATGAAGAAGCCCAGCTCGTCGTCATTGAGCTTCTCGCCGTCGATGTCGGCCTCGATCAACGTCGTCACGATGTCGCTGCCGGGGTTCTGCCGCTTCATCTCGGCCAGCTGCAACCCGTAGGCGATGATCTCCATCGCCGACGTCGCCGGGTCGTACTTCTCGGCGTACTCCGGGTCGTCATAGCCGGTCATCTGGTTGGTCCAGTTGAACAGCTTGCCGCGGTCGGACTGCGGGACGCCCATCAGCCCGGCGATCGCCTGCAACGGCAACTCCGAGGCCACCTCCACCACGAAGTCACCGGAGCCCTTGGCGAGGGCCTCCTTGGCGATCGCCTGCGCACGCTCCTGCAGCTCGTCGTGCAACGGCAGGATGTGACGCGGGGTGAAGCCACGCGAGACGATCCGGCGCAGCCGGGTGTGCCGCGGCGCATCCTGGTTGAGCATGATCAAACGCTGCTGGTCGATCTGCTCACGCTGGATGTCGTCGTTGAACCGCGGGATGGCGGTGTTGATCTCGCTGGAGAACACCTCGTCGAGCCGGGAGATCTCTTTGACGTCCGCGTGGCGGGTGACCGCCCAGTAGCCGCCGTCGTTGAAGCCGCCGACGCCGTCGGGCTGCTCGATCCATTTGATCGGCTCGTTTTCGCGCAGCTCGGCCAACTCCGCATTCGGTATGCGCTCCGCCCAGATCTCCGGATCGGTCGGGTCGAACCCGGCGGGGATGTTGGGGGCTGAGCGGGCGGTGGGGCTGGCCACGGTGACAACTCCTTCATACGGCGTGTAAAAAACACGATACTTACTCGTGCCAGTAAAACATGGCCTAGCCGCGAACGAAAGGCGAGTAGGCGACAAAACTGGAACGCGTTCTACCGGGCGGTCGACCGACCTGAACTGGACGGTCCCGTCGGCCACCAGCAGCGAAGAGAACGGTCGTCCGGGCGACGGACCGGCGATACCACCGGCCAACTGGCGCGCAGGCGGGGCAATTCTATAACGTGTTCTACATGGCCGAACAGGAGTACGACGTCGTCGTGGTCGGAAGCGGCGGCGCCGGGATGGTCGCCGCTCTCACCGCCGCCCACCAGGGACTGTCAACCGTAGTCATCGAGAAAGCCGCCCATTACGGCGGATCGACCGCGCGCTCCGGCGGCGGCGTGTGGATCCCGAACAATGAGGTGCTCAAGCGGGCAGGCGTCAAAGACGACGCCGAGTCCGCCCGCACCTACCTGCACACGATCATCGGCGACGTGGTTCCGGCCGAGAAGATCGACACCTACCTGCAGCGCGGTCCCGAGATGCTGTCCTTCGTGCTGAAGAACTCGCCGCTGAAGATGTGCTGGGTTCCCGATTACGCCGACTACTACCCCGAGCAGCCCGGCGGTAAGCCGACCGGCCGCTCGATCGAGCCGAAGCCGTTTAACGCCCGCAAGCTCGGCGCCGACATGGCCGGCCTGGAACCGCCGTACGGCAAGGTGCCGCTGAACGTCGTCGTCATGCAGCAGGACTACGTCCGGCTCAACCAGCTCAAGCGCCACCCGCGAGGGGTGCTGCGCAGCCTGAAAGTGGGCGCCCGCACCATGTGGGCGCAGGCCACCGGAAAGAACCTGGTGGGCATGGGTCGCGCCCTGATCGCGCCGCTACGGATCGGGCTGCGCGACGCCCGTGTCCCGGTTGAGCTCAACACCGCACTGACCGACCTCTACGTCTCCGACGGCGTGGTGCGCGGCGTCTATGTGCGCGACAGCAACGCTTCGGAGGGGAGCGAGCCGCGGTTGATCCGGGCACGACGCGGCGTCATTCTGGCCAGCGGCGGGTTCGAGCACAACGAGCAGATGCGGGTGAAGTATCAGCGCGCGCCGATCACCACCGAGTGGACCGTGGGCGCGAAGGCCAACACCGGAGAGGGCATCCTGGCCGGCGAGAAACTGGGTGCCGCGCTGGACATCATGGAGGACTCCTGGTGGGGCCCCACGGTGCCGCTGCCGAACGCACCGTGGTTCGCGCTCTCGGAGCGCAACTCCCCCGGGTCGATCATCGTCAACATGGCCGGCAAGCGGTTCATGAACGAGTCGATGCCCTATGTCGAAGCCTGCCACCATATGTACGGCGGCCAGTACGGCCAGGGACCGGGTCCCGGCGAGAACATTCCGGCCTGGCTGGTGTTCGACCAGCGCTACCGCAACAACTACATCTTTGCGGGATTGCAGCCCGGACAACGGATCCCGAAGAAGTGGCTGGAGTCGGGGGTGATCGTCTCGGCCGACACCCTGGAAGAGCTGGCGACCAAGACCGGCGTGCCGGCGGCGACATTGACCGCGACCGTCGAACGGTTCAACGAGTTCGCGCGCACCGGCGTCGACGAGGACTTCCACCGCGGCGAAAGCGCCTACGACCGCTACTACGGCGACCCGACCAACAAGCCGAACCCGAACCTGGGCCAGATCGCCCAGGGCCCGTTCTACGCCGCCAAGATGGTGCCCGGCGACCTGGGCACCAAGGGCGGGATCCGCACCGACGTGCGCGGCCGGGCGTTGCGCGACGACAACAGCGTCATCGAGGGGCTCTACGCGGCGGGCAACGTGAGCGCCCCGGTGATGGGCCACACCTACCCCGGCCCCGGTGGCACCATCGGACCCGCGATGACATTCGGTTACCTGGCCGCTCTCGACATCGCAGGGAAGGCTTAGACATGGCAATCGATCTCGATGTCGCCCTGGGCGCAGAGTTCGGCCGGGTTGAGTTCTCTTGGAGCGCAACCAATGTGCAGCTCTACAACCTGGGGCTGGGCGCCGGTTCGGACCCGATGGACCCGCGTGAGCTGAGCTACGTCGTCGACCGCACCCCGCAGGTGCTGCCCACGTTCGGCTGCGTCGCTGCGTCGTTCAACGACGTCGACCCGCCCAAGGTGAGCTGGCCAGGCGTCGAGATCGACCTGGCCAAGATCCTGCACGCGTCCGAGAAGGTCATCGTGCCGGCGCCACTGCCGCCGTCCGGCAGCGCGCGGTCGGTCAGCCGGATCGTCGACATCTGGGACAAGGGCAAGGCCGCCGTCGTGGTGCTCGAGACGAGCGTCACCAGTACCGACGGCACTCCGTTGTGGACCCAGCAGCGGTCCATCTTCGCCCGTGGCGAGGGCGGCTTCGGCGGTGAGCGCGGACCGTCCACCGCGGCCGAACAGCCCGATCGCGCCCCGGACTTCGAAATCGACATCCCGACGGCGCCTCAGCAGGCACTGCTCTACCGGCTCTGCGGGGATCGCAACCCGCTGCATTCCGACCCGGAGTTCGCGGCCGCGGCGGGTTTCGACCGGCCGATTCTGCACGGCCTGTGCACCTACGGCATGACCTGCAAGGCGGTGGTGGACACCGCACTGGACGGCGACGCCGGCGCGGTGCGTTCCTTCGGCGCCCGGTTCGCCGGCGTGGTGTTCCCGGGCGAGACACTGCGGGCCCACATCTGGAAAACGGGCGACCGGCTGCTGGGCAACGTGGTCGCCCCGGGCCGCGACAACGCCGCCGTACTAGGCGACGTGGAGCTGGTTCCGGCCTAGCAACGCCGTTCCGCGTCTTTTCCCCGCGCGATCCGCAGGGAACGGCCCGTCCCGCAGTGGCCCAACAGGCCGGCTCCGCCGTTCTTTGCGATCGTTATTGAAAACGATTGTCATCTTCGCTAGGGTCGATCGGAATCGCGAACGCATCCAACCCCGGTTGCGTCGTGTACCGACGAAATGAAGGCGACCCTGTGACGGCTCCGGTGTGGATGGCTTCGCCACCCGAGGTGCATTCAGCGGCACTGAGCAGCGGGCCCGGACCCGGACCGCTGTTGTCGGCCGCCGGCGCATGGTCCTCGTTGAGCCTGGAGTACACCGCGATCGCCGACGCGCTGCGATCGCAGCTCGGGGCCACTCAGGCCGCGGCGTGGCAGGGACCCACCGCTGACCGGTACGCCGCCGCACATCTGCCCTACCTGGCGTGGTTGTCGGCGGCCAGCGCTGACAGTGCCGCGTTGGCAGCGCGGCATGAAACAGTGGCGACGGCGTACGTCAGTGCGTTGGCCGCCATGCCGACGTTGCCGGAGTTGGCGGCCAACCACGCGATCCACGGCGTCTTGGTGGCGACCAATTTCTTCGGGGTCAACACCATCCCGATCGCACTCAACGAAGCCGACTACGTGCGGATGTGGGTCCAAGCCGCCACCACCATGGCCACCTACGAAGCGGTCTCCGGCGCGGCGCTGGCCTCGGCCCCGCGGCCCGCAGCTGCGCCACCGATCCTGGTGCACGACGAGTCCCACAGCGATCACGACCACGATCATGACCACGACCACGACCACGACCACGACCACGACGGCGGCATTCACGACGGCAGCCTGACTCCAGCCGACCCGGAGTGGTGGACGGACTTCTTCTCTGAGCTGGGCTACTACGGCGAAGTGCTGCTGAATGACCTGCTCACCAATCCGGGTGCCTTCATGACCGACCTGTCATGGATCGTGGCCGATCTGACCTTCCACGCCTCTCAGATTGCCTCGACACTCAGCCAGTTCGCCCCGGCGCTGATCCAGCCGGCTCTCGTCCTGGTTATCGGGAATCTGGGCTGGGCGGCGGGCTTGGCCGGCCTGGCCGGCGTTCAGCCACCTGCGATTGTGGCCGTCGACGCAGAACCGATCACCACGGCATTGCCGGCCGCCGCAGGGGCGTCCACCACCGTTTCGAGTGCCCCGGCAGCGCCGGCAGCCGCCACGACCGCGTCGATATCGACGCCGGCGACCAGCGCAGCTCCCGCGGCGGCACCACCCGCGGCGCCGCCGGCCGGGGGAAGCCCGGGATTCTTCCCGCCCTACGTGATCGGACCAGCCGGTGCTTACGGGCGGGCGAGCGCCAAGTCCCGCACCCGCGCAGTCACCAAAACGCCGAACCCGGATGACGCGGCCGAGTCCGCTGCGGCGGCGGCTCGCGGGCGGGATCGCACCCGTGCCCGCCGCCGTCGACGCGCACGCGACGAGGCCAACGAGTTCGCCGACGTGAAGGTCGCCATCGAACCATCCGAGACAGCGGCTCAGCCGTCAGACCGCGGCGCCGGCAGCGGAGGGTTCCCAGGCGCGCAAGCCAAGCGGGAACGGGCCGCGGCGGGCATGACCGCATTGACGGTCAACGGTTTCAGCCATGGACCGACGGTTCCGCTGCTCCCCGAGAGCTGGAACGACGGCGCCGGCGCCTGATTTTCCTTGCGCGAGCGTCTGTTCGCGGTGCCGAGTGCCGGACCGCCTAGCCCAGGATCAGCCCCGAGGTAGGCACGCCGGTGCCGGCGGTGACCAGCACATGCTCCACGTTCGGCACCTGGTTGACCGAGGTGCCGCGCAGCTGGCGCACCCCTTCGGCGATGCCGTTCATGCCGTGGATGTAGGCCTCGCCGAGTTGGCCACCATGGGTGTTGATCGGCAACCGGCCACCTAGCTCGATGGCGCCACCGGCGATGAAGTCCTTGGCCTCGCCCTTACCGCAGAATCCCAACTCCTCCAACTGGATCAGCGTGTAGGGGGTGAAGTGGTCGTAGAGCACCGCGGTCTGGATGTCGGCCGGGGTCAGGCCGGACTGCGCCCACAACTGCTTGCCCACCAGGCCCATCTCGGGAAGCCCGAGCTCATCGCGGTAGTAGGAGTACATGGTGAACTGGTCGGCCCCGGCGCCCTGAGCCGCCGCCTCGATCACCGCCGGCCGGTGCTTGAGGTCCTTGGCGCGCTCGGGGGTGGTGACCACGATCGCCACCCCGCCGTCGGTCTCCTGACAGCAGTCCAGCAACCGCAACGGTTCAGCGATCCACCGCGAATTCTGGTGATCTTCGATGGTGATCGGCTTGCCGTAGAAGTGCGCCTTGGGGTTGGTCGCCGCGTGTTTACGGTCGGCCACCGACACCACGCCGAAATCCGCACTGCTGGCGCCGTATTCGTGCATGTAGCGCTGGGCGATCATCGCCACCGATGCCGCCGGTGTGCTCAGCCCGTGCGGGTAGGACCAGCTGTACTCCACACCGCGCGAGTCGGCGTTGACGGTGAGCCCGGTCATCACCTGGCCGAACCGGAACTCCGAGCGCTCGTTGAATGCCCGGTAGGCCACCACGACCTCGGCGACCCCGGTCGCCACCGCCAGGGCCGCCTGCTGCACAGTCGCCGCGGCCGCTCCCCCGCCGTAGCCGATCTGGGAGAAGAACGTCAGCTCCCCGATCCCGGTGGCACGCGCGACCGCGGTCTCCAGGTTCGAGTCCATCGTGAAGGTGACCAGGCCGTCGACGTCGGCGGGCTTCAGACCCGCATCGTCGAGGGCATCGAGCACCGCCTCGGCGGCCAGCCGCAGTTCACTGCGCCCGGATTCCTTCGAGAAGTCGGTCGCGCCGATACCGGCGATGGCCGCCTTACCGGACAACATCACGCCCTCCCGAGGGTCAGAGTCGCCGTGGCGATCACATGGTCACCAAGGCTGTTGTTACCGACGACTTTCACGGTGACCAGATCACCCTCGACGGCGGTCACCTCGCCGGAGAAGGTGACGGTGTCGTAGGCGTACCACGGGACGCCCAGTCGCAGCCCGATGGAACGGATCACCGCGTTGGATCCGGCCCAATCGGTGAGGTAGCGCTGCACCAGGCCGGTGTCGGTGAGGATATTGACGAAGATGTCCTTGGAGCCCTTGGCCTGTGCCTTGTCCCGGTCATGGTGCACGTCCTGGTAATCGCGGGTGGCGATCGCCGTGGAGACGATGAACGTCGGGTCGCCGTAGATCTTCAGCTCGGGCAGCTTGGTGCCCACATCAACGGCGCTCATGCCCGGCCTCCTTCCACCGGCTCCCAGGCGTACAGGCTCCACGCCGGACCGACATCGCCAGCCGGGAAGTCGAGATAGATTGCCCGAACCGGCATTCCGATCCGCACGTCGGCGGCGTCGATGCCGCGCAGCTCGCCGAGCATCCGCACGCCCTCCTCGAGTTCGACCAGCGCGATGACGAACGGCACGCTGCGACCCGGAACCTTGGGCGCATGGTGCACCACGAAGCTGAACACCGTCCCGTTGCCGGAGGCGACGACGAAGTCGGTGGTCTCGGTCTTGTCCTTCCAGATCGCCGGCACCGGCGGGTGCTGCAGGCTGCCGTCCGGGCGTTGCTGGATCCGCAACTCGTGGGCGGCCACCCCCTCCCAGAAGTAGGCCGAATCCTTCGACCACGACGGGCGCATCATCTTGGCAGGGTCGAGATCCTCGGGTGCGGCCGCCGGCGCAGCGTCGCCGGCATCCTTGGGCACGAACTTCAGGATGCGCCAGTTCATGTCGGCGACGTTTTCGTCGCCCACCCACCAGCGGATCTTCTGGGTGATGAAGTAACCCTCGCCCAGACCGGTCTGTTTGGGGCCGACGATGTCGGTCACTTCGGCGGTGACGCTGACCTCTTCGCCGGGCCGCAGGTAGCGGTGGTAGGTCTGCTCACAGTTGGTGGCCACCACCCCGACATAACCTGCGCCGTCGAACAGTTCCATGACCTTGCCGAGCGGGTCGTCGGCGGGGCGCTCGCCGCCCAGGCCCATCATCGTCCACACCTGGATCATCGCCGGCGGTGCGACGATCCCCGGGTGTCCGGCCGCGCGCGCGGCCTCCTCATCGATGTAGATCGGATTCTCGTCGCCGATGGCGTCAACCCAGTGCCGAATCATCGGCTGGTTCACCGGATCCCGGCCTGTCCGCGGCTCGCTGCGGCCGGACGCCAGTATCTGCTCGATCCCGGCGGAAAGGTCGCTCATCACCTCTCCTCGACTCATCGTGGCACCCGCGGAACCTTCAGGCCCGAGGCCGCGATCATCTCTCGCATCACCTCGTTGACACCGCCACCGAACGTGATGACCAGGTTGCGTTTGGTCTGCACGTCCAGCCAGCGCAGCAGCTCGGCGGTGGCCGCATCGGCCGGGTTGCCGTAGCAGCCGACCAACTCCTCGGCCAACCGCCCGGCGTACTGGATCCGCTCGGTGCCGAAGACTTTGGTGGCCGCCGCGTCGGCGACGTCGATGATCTCGCCGGCCGCGGCGACCTGCCAGTTGAGCAGCTCGTTGATCCGGAACATGGCGTGGATCTCCCCGAGTCCGCGTTTGACCGCATCATGGCTGATCGGGGTCACCCCGTCGCTGCCGGGTTTGATGGCCCAGGCGTACACCTTGTCGTAGATGGCGCCGAACCGGCCGGCCGGGCCCAGCATCACCCGCTCGTTGTTGAGCTGGGTGGTGATCAGCCGCCAGCCGCCGTTCTCCTCGCCCACCAGCATGTCGACGGGCACCCGAACGTCGTTGTAGTAGGTCGCGTTGGTGTGATGCGCACCGTCGGACAGGATCATCGGAGTCCACGAGTAACCGGGATCCTTGGTATCCACGATCAGGATCGAAATCCCCTTGTGTTTCACCGCCGTCGGATCGGTGCGCACCGCCAGCCAGATGTAGTCGGCGTCGTGGGCGCCGGTGGTGAACACCTTCTGGCCGTTGACGATGTAATGGTCGCCATCACGAACCGCGGTGGTGCGCAATGATGCCAGGTCGGTGCCCGCCTCCGGTTCGGTGTAGCCGATGGCGAAATGCACCTCCCCGGCCAGGATGGCCGGCAGGAACTTCTTCTTCTGTGCTTCGTTGCCGTACACCTGCAGGGTGGGGCCGACCGTCTGCAGCGTCACGGCCGGCAGCGGGATGTCGGCTCGCTGCGCCTCGTTGACGAAGATCTGCTGCTCGATGGGCCCGAAGCCCAGGCCGCCGAACTCTTTGGGCCAGCCGACGCCGAGCTTGCCGTCGCGACCCATCCGCCGGATCACGTCACGGTAGGCCTGATTGTGCCGGTCGGAGGCCATCGCCTTTTCCTCATCGGGCGTGATCAGGTTGGCGAAGTATTCGCGTAGTTCGGCTTGCAGCTTGCGCTGCTCGGGGGTCAGATCGACGAACATAATTCTCCAAGCGTCACGAGGCGGTTCGACCGGCCACCCAGCAGGCGGTTCAGGTCTTTGATCGTGGAGTAGTAACGGTCCATCGGGTAGTCGACGTCCATGCCCATCCCGCCGTGCAGGTGGTGGCAGAGTTGCATCACCGGCGGCGCCTGCGAGGTGATCCAGTACCCGAGCACCCCGAGGTCATCGTCGGCGTCGAGGCCATTGGCCAGCCGCCAGACCACCGATGTCGCCGCCAGCGTGATGGTGCGCGAGACGATGTAGACCTCCGAGAGCTGGGCTGCCACGGTCTGGAAGGTGGACAGCGGCCGGCCGAACTGTTCACGGCTGCCGACGTAGTCGGCGGTCAGCCGCAGCGCGCCGGCTACCAGCCCGGAGGCGTAGGCGCCGACCATCGCCAGCACCAATTGGTTCACCCGATGCACCGAGGCGCCGTCCAGTACGGCGTCGGGCTCAGCATCGTCGAACACGACCGCGTACTCATCGCTGTGGTTGGCGGTCGGGATCTTCGTCAGCCGCACTCCGGCCGCCTTCGGCGAGATCACCGCGACGCCCGAATCTGCGGTGACCAGAATCCACTCGGCCTGGTCGGCGTAGGGCACGCCGATCTTGGTGCCCGACAACCGGTTACCGGCCAGCGTCACCGCGGGCTGCTCGGGCAGCGCGGCGGCCGGCTCGTCGAGCGCGGCGGACAGCACCGCGCCCTTGGCCACACCGGCCAGGTAACGGTCCTGTTGGGCGTCGGTGGCCAACTCCAGCAGCGGCACCAGGCCGAATCCGAGCGTGCACAGCGCCGGGCTGACGGTCCCGTGCCGGCCGATCTCGGTCAGCGCCGTAGCCACTTCCGAGAGGCCGACGCCGTCACCGCCGAGCCGCTCCGGCACCGCGAGCGCGCTCACCCCGCCGGCGACCAGCGCCTCCCAGCTGTTGTCCCGGTCGAGCACCGACGTGACGACGTCGGCAACCGCCTGCTGTTCCGGATCTGGACTGAAGTCCACCGAATCTCCTTAAATCTAGTGGGCTACCGGACATTTGCCGGTGTAGTCCATCTGCCAGTGCTTGATGCCGTTGAGCCACCCCGAGCGCAGCCGCTCAGGTTTGGCCAGCGGCGCGAGGT
This sequence comes from Mycolicibacter algericus DSM 45454, assembly GCF_002086455.1. Lineage (GTDB taxonomy): Bacteria > Actinomycetota > Actinomycetes > Mycobacteriales > Mycobacteriaceae > Mycobacterium > Mycobacterium algericum. The sequence goes on along the minus strand of NZ_MVHC01000028.1, from coordinate 14,835 downwards.
CGGGCACGTGGTCGGCGACCGCGTTGAAAATCAGGTCGATCGTCAACCGGGCCAGATGGGTGCCGATGCAATAGTGCGCACCGGTGCCACCGAATCCGACGTGCGGGTTCGGGTCGCGCAGGATGTTGAATTTGTTCGGCTCGTCGAAGGCGTCCTCGTCGAAGTTGGCCGAGCGGTAGAACATCACCACCCGCTGCCCCTTCTTGATCTGCGCGCCGGACAGCTCGTAGTCCTCCAGCGCGGTGCGCTGGAAGCAGATCACCGGGGAGGCCCACCGCACGATCTCGTCGGCAGTGGTCGCCGGGCGTTCCTTCTTGAACAACTCCCACTGCTCGGGATGCTCGGAGAACGCGATCATGCCGTGGGTGATCGAGTTGCGGGTGGTCTCGTTGCCTGCCACCGCCAGCATCACCACGAAGAAGCCGAACTCGTCGTCGGAGAGCTTCTCGCCGTCGATGTCGGCGTTGATCAGCGTGGTGACGATGTCTTCGCCGGGGTTCTCCGCCTTGGCTGCGGCCAATTGCATGGCGTAGGTGATCAACTCGAACGACGAGGCCTGCGGGTCGATGTCGGCGTACTCGGGGTCTTCGCTGCCGGTCATCTCGTTGGACCACTGGAACAGCTTGTCGCGATCTTCCTGCGGCACACCGAGCAGTCCGGCGATCGCCTGCAGCGGCAGTTCGCACGACACCTGTTCGACGAAGTCTCCGGAGCCGGCCTCGGCGGCGGCCTTGACGATCGCCTGCGCCCGTTCATGGAGTTCGTCGCGCAACCGTCCGATAGCCCGCGGGGTGAAACCCCGGGAGATGATCCGGCGCAGCCGGGTGTGGTGCGGTGCGTCCATGTTGAGCATCACGAACCGCTGAACCTCGATGTTCTCCCGCTGCATATCGTCGGAGAACCGCGGGATCACACAGTTCTCGTAGCTGGAGAAGACGTCGCTGCGCAGTGACACCTCTTTGACGTCGGCGAGCTTGGTGACCGCCCAGTAGCCGCCGTCGTTGAAGCCGCCGCCCTTGCCGGGGGCCTGGTCGATCCAACAGACCGGCGCGGTCTTGCGCAGGTGCGCGAACTCCTTTTCGGGGATGCCCTCGACGATGAGGTCGGGGTTGAGGAAGTCGAATCCTGCGGGAAGTGTGGACATGCTGGAACTAGCCTCCGTGTTTCGTTCGGTCGTTCAGGCGGACTTGCCGGTGTAGTCGACCTGCCAGTGTTTGATGCCGTTGAGCCAACCCGACTTCAGCCGGTCCGGCTTGTCCAGCGGCTTGAGATCCGGGATGTGGTCGGCGATCGCGTTGAACATCAGGTTCACCGACATCCGGGCCAGGTGGGTGCCGATGCAATAGTGCGCACCGGTGCCGCCGAAGCCGACGTGCGGGTTGGGGTCGCGCAGGATGTCGAACTGCTGCGGGTTGTCGAACACCTCGGGGTCGAAGTTGGCGGCGCGGTAGAACATCACCACCCGCTGGCCCTTTTTGATCTGCACCCCCGACAGCTCGTAGTCGCGGGTCGCGGTGCGCTGGAACGACGTCACCGGCGTGGCCCAGCGCACCACCTCGTCGGCGGTGGTCTCCGGGCGCTCCCTGCGGAACAGCTCCCACTGCTCGGGGAACTCGGTGAAGGCCATCATGCCCTGGGTGATCGAGTTGCGGGTCGTCTCTGACCCGGCCACGGCCAGCAGGATGATGAAGAACCCGAGCTCGTCGTCATTGAGCTTCTCGCCGTCGATGTCGGCCTCGATCAACGTCGTCACGATGTCGTTGCCGGGGTCCTGCCGCTTCATCTCGGCCAACTGCAGCCCGTAGGAGATGATCTCCATCGACGAGGTCTTCGGGTCGTAGTGGGCGTACTCGGGATCGTCGTAGGAAGTCATCTGGTTGGTCCAGTTGAAGAGCTTGCCGCGGTCCTCCAGCGGCACCCCCATCAGGCCGGCGATCGCCTGCAGCGGCAACTCCGAGGCCACCTCCACCACGAAGTCACCGGAACCCCGGGCCAGCGCTTCCTTGGCGATGTTCTGCGCCCGCTGCTCCAAGTCATCGTGCAGCGGCAGGATGTGACGCGGGGTGAAGCCACGCGAGACGATCCGGCGCAGCCGAGTATGGCGCGGCGCGTCCTGGTTGAGCATCAACAAGCGCCCGACGTCGATGTTCTCCCGCTCGATGTCGTCGTTGTAGCGCGGGATGGCCCCGTTGATCTCGCTGGAGAACACCTCGTCGAGCCGGGATACCTCTTTGACGTCGTGGTGGCTGGTGATCGCCCAGTAGCCACCGTCTTTGAAACCACCGCTCTTGTCGTCCGGCTGATCGATCCAGGTGACCGGTGCAGCGGCCCGCACTCGGGCGAACTCGGCGTCGGGGAGTCGCTCCGCGTAGATCTCCGGGTCGGTGAAGTCGAATCCCGGCGGCACTGTGACACTCGACATCGGCGGACTCCTAAATGCAACGCGTTCTAGTAGCAGTAAAACATGGGCTCACCATAGACCAAAGGGCTGTTCGCATCGTCGCTTGTCAGACTAATGAAACGTGTTCTAGCCTGGCCGCATGGGTAATCCTGTCATCGTCGAAGCCACTCGTAGCCCCATCGGTAAACGTAACGGCTGGCTGTCCGGCCTGCACGCCACCGAATTGCTCGGGGCGGTGCAGAAGGCGCTGGTCACCAAGGCCGGCATCGAGCCGGACAGCGTCGAGCAGGTCATCGGCGGCTGCGTCACCCAGTTCGGCGAGCAGGGCAACAACGTGACCCGACAGTCCTGGCTGGTCGCCGGGCTGCCCGAACAGGTCGGCGCCACCACGGTGGACTGCCAGTGCGGCAGCGCACAGCAGGCCAACCACCTGATCGCCGGACTGATCGCTGCCGGCGCCATCGACATCGGCATCGCCTGCGGCATCGAGGCGATGAGCCGGGTGGGCCTGGGCGAGAACGGCGGCGGTGCTCGCGCCGCATCTTGGGACATCGACCTGCCCAACCAGTTCGAGGCCGCCGAGCGGATCGCCAAGCGCCGGGGTATCACCCGGGCCGACGTCGACGCATTCGGGCTGCGCTCCCAGCAACGTGCCAAGCAGGCCTGGGATGAAGGCCGGTTCGACCGGGAGATCTCCCCGATCGAGGCACCGGTGATCGACGAGAACAAGCAGCCCACCGCCGAGTGGAACACCGTCAGCCGCGACCAGGGCCTGCGTGACACCACCGCCGAGGGACTGGCCAAGCTGAACCCGGTGCTCGAGGGCGGCATCCACACCGCCGGCACCAGCTCACAGATCTCCGACGGCGCGGCCGCGGTGCTCTGGATGGATGAGGACAAAGCCAAAGCGCTCGGCTTCACACCGCGGGCCCGGATCGTCAGCCAGGCTCTGGTGGGCGCCGAGACCTACTACCACCTGGACGGCCCGGTGCAGTCCACCGCGAAGGTGCTCGAGAAGGCCGGGATGAAGATGGGGGACATCGACCTGGTCGAGATCAACGAGGCGTTCGCATCGGTGGTGTTGTCCTGGGCGGCGGTGCACAACCCGGACATGGACCGGGTCAACGTCAACGGCGGGGCGATCGCGCTAGGTCACCCGGTGGGTTCCACCGGCAGCCGGCTATTCACCACCGCGCTGCACGAGCTGGAGCGCACCGACAAGTCGACGGCGCTAATCACCATGTGCGCCGGCGGCGCGCTGTCGACTGGCACCATCATCGAGCGGATCTAGTGGTCGCGGTCTCAGAGGCCGACCGCATCGCGGTGGCGCAGGCCTACATCGACGCGCTGGTCAGCCATGACGCGGCCGCGGTCCGGTTCAGCCCGGACTGCACCCGAGTCGAAGTCGGAATCAAGACCGGCTTCTCGGGAAACCACTTGCGCCGCAGTCTAAATCGTGGCCCGCAGTTTCGGTTGATCGCAGCCGCCACCCTGCCGGAATACAGCGTCGACGGCGATGAGGTGCGAGCGGTCTACGACATCATCACCAAGCCGTCGTTGTTCGGGCGGCGGGTGTGCGCCCACGTCGACGAGGTATTCGTCATTCCGGCCGACAGCCCGGACGGCGCCGCGACGATCCACCACATCCGGGCCGGGATCAAGCCGTTCATTCAGTAGGGTTGCGGACGTGAGCACACCGGAGAAGCCGAAGTCGCTGGACTCGCCGATCACCGGCACCATCATCAAGTGGATGTCGCGGGCCAACACCTGGGCCTACAAGGCCACCGGCGGCCGTATCGGCGGCAAGTGGCGAATGGGCACCAAGCGCTTCGGCGACGACGTTCCCGATGTCGGCATCCTGACCACCATCGGGCGCAAGACCGGGCAGCCACGGGAATCTCCGTTGCTGTTCCTGCGGGAGGGCGACCGGGTGATCCTGGTGGCCTCGCAGGGCGGGCGCGCCACCAACCCGATGTGGTATCTGAACCTCAAGGCCAATCCGCAGGTCTCATTCCGGATCCGCCAGGAGGTGCTGACCCTGCGCGCCCGGGACGCCACCGACTCCGAGCGGGCCGCCTACTGGCCCAAGCTGGACGCGATGTATCCGGACTTCGTCAACTACCGGGCCTGGACCGACCGAGAGATCCCGATCGTCATCTGCGAGCCTTGACGGCTGCGACAGCAGGCACATGACGTCGCCGATGAAATCAGTGCCGCCGTAACCCAATTCCCGAGCGAGACCCGCTACGCCGCCGGATTGTTCACATTAATAAATACCCGCGGGGCATCCGCGGCGGCACGCGATTCAGCACGCGTCCCAGCGGGTAGGAATTCCGCCGCTGGAACACGGATGACGTTGCCGTGGCGCCGCATCCGCGGTTGAGCGCACGACGGCAACGTCATGCTTCCGCCGTGCTTGAACAGCTCATGTGTCCGCAGCCAACGCACGACAGGATCATCTCAATTACGTAACTACACTCACGCTCGTAACTGGCGGTCCCTTAAACGCGCGCCGGGCCACGTCACAGGTTCCGCACAGTCCCGCAACGGTGGATCGCGCTTACGTTTCGCGGTGGCGGACGGTCGCCATCCGGCAGCGAAACGACGGAGGGCGGGTTCATGCCCCGCCGTCGACTAGCGTTAGCCGCCGGCGTTCCGGCGATGCGCCGCGAACGGCCGGGAGGCCCCGCACGCCATGCGTGCGGGGCCTCCCGGTACTGCTTCGCTGTCGAGGGCTCGGACCTCGATCAGTAGTTCGCGCCATAGGCGCCCGGGTGACCGGCGCTGCCGCCGTTGCCCGCGCCCCCGTCGGCACCATCCTGGCCATTGACGCTGCCAGTACCTCCGGCACCGCCCTTACCTCCGACCAGGCCGGCGTCGCCTCCGGGCCCGCCAGGCCCACCCTGACCGCCGCTCGGGTGGTCCTCGGTGCCTTGGCCACCGGTACCACCGGTTCCGCCGCCGCCGCCGGTGCCACCGGTACCGCCGTCGCCACCGTTGCCGCCGACCCCGGTCGTGCCGTTGGCCGCGGTGCCGCCGTTACCGCCCGCACCACCGTCACCGGCGACACCGCCGCCGCCGCCGGGACCACCGATGTGCCCCTGGCCACCACCGGGATCGCCGGTCGCACCGCTCTGGCCGGGGCCGCCACGTCCGCCGGTCCCGCCGACGCCGCCATGGCCGCCGGCGCCACCGTCGCCCGAGTTCCAGCCGCCCGCACCGCCGTCACCGCCGGCGCCGCCAACGCCGCCGACACCGCCGGTGTAGCCCGGTCCGCCGTACTCAGGCGAGGTGGCACCCGTCGTACCTTGGCCACCGGCCCCGCCGTCGCCGCCCTTCCCGCCGTCGCCGTCAGGTCCGGCGTTGCCGCCTTGGCCACCGGTACCGCCGGTCTGGCCGGTCTGGGCTTGGCCGTTGCCGCCCTTGCCGCCGTTACCGCCGTTACCGGTGCCGACCGCATCAGCGCCCTGCTGGCCATCAGCAGCCGCGCCACCGGCACCGCTACCGCCCTGGCCACCAGCGCCAGCAGTACCGCGCTCGCCACCGTCGCCACCGGCACCACCGCTACCCGCGGTCGCGTTAGCGCCACCGCCGGCACCGGCACCACCATCACCGCCGTTGCCCGCGCCACCAGCAGCACCACCGTCGCCACCAACACCGCCAGCACCCTGACCACCGGCACTGCCGTTGGTAGCCGAACCACCCACGCCACCAGCACCACCGTGGCCACCGGCACCACCGTTGCCGCCATCGCCGCCGTCGCCACCATCAGAGCCGTCGCCGCCACTACCGGCCGCAGCATCCGAGCCCGTCGAGCCCGACAGCCCGGCGCCACCAGCACCGCCGGTACCGCCGGCGCCACCGGCACCACCGACACCGCCATCACCCGACAGCGAACCGCCCTGACCACCAGCACCACCAGCGCCACCAGCACCGGCGTCAGCACCATCGGTGCCGTTACCGGAACCATCCGTGACACCGGCAGCACCATCAGCACCAGCACCACCGGCACCACCAGCACCACCGTCGCCGACCGTCCCGGCGTTGCCGCCTTGGCCACCGTCACCGCCGGCCTGGCCGGTCACACCCTCGCCGTTGCCGCCCTTGCCGCCGTTACCGCCGTTACCGGTGCCGACCGCATCAGCGCCCTGCTGGCCATCAGCAGCCGCGCCACCGGCACCGCTACCGCCCTGGCCACCAGCGCCAGCAGTACCGCGCTCGCCACCGTCGCCACCGGCACCACCGCTACCCGCGGTCGCGTTAGCGCCACCGCCGGCACCGGCACCACCATCACCGCCGTTGCCCGCGCCACCAGCAGCACCACCGTCGCCACCAACACCGCCAGCACCCTGACCACCGGCACTGCCGTTGGTAGCCGAACCACCCACGCCACCAGCACCACCGTGGCCACCGGCACCACCGTTGCCGCCATCGCCGCCGTCGCCACCATCAGAGCCGTCGCCGCCACTACCGGCCGCAGCATCCGAGCCCGTCGAGCCCGACAGCCCGGCGCCACCAGCACCGCCGGTACCGCCGGCGCCACCGGCACCACCGACACCGCCATCACCCGACAGCGAACCGCCCTGACCACCAGCACCACCAGCGCCACCAGCACCGGCGTCAGCACCATCGGTGCCGTTACCGGAACCATCCGTGACACCGGCAGCACCATCAGCACCAGCACCACCGGCACCACCAGCGCCACCGTTGCCGATCGCGCTGCCGTTACCGCCGGCACCACCATCGCCACCGTGGGCACCCGAGGCCGCCGCCGGGTCACCGGCCGCGTCGTAGCCGGCGCCACCGTCACCACCATTGCCCTGCACACCATGGGCATCGGAGTCATTACCGGCAGCACCATCAGCACCCGCCGACGAGCCGGCACCGCCGCTACCACCGGCACCACCATTGGCCAGCGCACCACCGTCACCGCCGTTACCGCCGGTCGTGTGCTCCGCGGTACCGGTAGCACCCTGGCCGCCGTCGCCGGCCTTACCAGCGTCACCACCATCACCGGCACTGCCACCGGTGCCCTGGTTACCGGCACTGCCGTTGGTGGCCGAACCACCCACGCCACCGGCACCGCCATCGCCACCCTTGCCACCGGAGCCAGCAGCACCACCAGCACCGCCGTTACCGTCACCGCCGTCGGCAAACGTTCCGGCCACACCGGTAGCGCCATCGCCGCCGGCACCACCGGCTGCACCGGAACCACCAGCACCACCAGCGCCACCGTTACCCGAAACCGAGCCACCAGCACCACCGGCGCCACCAGCGCCACCGGAACCACCGGTGTCACCAGCACCACCAGCTTCGCCGGAGTCAGCGGCGCCATCGGTGCCGGCGTCGCCGACCTTGCCGTTACCACCGGCACCACCAGCGCCACCGTTGCCGATCGCGCTGCCGTTACCGCCGGCACCACCATCGCCACCGTGGGCACCCGAGGCCGCCGCCGGGTCACCGGCCGCGTCGTAGCCGGCGCCACCGTCACCACCATTGCCCTGCACACCATGGGCATCGGAGTCATTACCGGCAGCACCATCAGCACCCGCCGACGAGCCGGCACCGCCGCTACCACCGGCACCACCATTGGCCAGCGCACCACCGTCACCGCCGTTACCGCCGGTCGTGTGCTCCGCGGTACCGGTAGCACCCTGGCCGCCGTCGCCGGCCTTACCAGCGTCACCACCATCACCGGCACTGCCACCGGTGCCCTGGTTACCGGCACTGCCGTTGGTGGCCGAACCACCCACGCCACCGGCACCGCCATCGCCACCCTTGCCACCGGAGCCAGCAGCACCACCAGCACCGCCGTTACCGTCACCGCCGTCGGCAAACGTTCCGGCCACACCGGTAGCGCCATCGCCGCCGGCACCACCGGCTGCACCGGAACCACCAGCACCACCAGCGCCACCGTTACCCGAAACCGAGCCACCAGCACCACCGGCGCCACCAGCGCCACCGGAACCACCGGTGTCACCAGCACCACCAGCTTCACCCGGGAGTGCGCCGTCTTCACCATCCCGGCCGGCTAGGCCGTCACCGCCGTTACCGGCGTTACCGCCGTCACCGACTGCTCCGGCGTTGCCGCCGGCGCCGCCGTCGCCGCCCGTCACGCCGCCATTGCCGCCGTGGCCGCCATCTCCGCCGTCGCCGGTCTCGGCGCCGCCGTTACCGCCGACGCCGCCATTGCCGCCGGAACCGGTCTGGCTTCCCGAACCGCCATTGCCGGCGTTGCCGCCGTTGCCGTTGTTGCCGGCGCTACCGCCTGCGCCACCCGCGCCGCCGTCGCCGGTGCCGGTGCTGTTTCCGCCATCGGCGCCGTTACCACCGCTACCCGAGTTGGCGCCGCCTGCGCCACCGGCCCCACCGGCACCACCGTTGTTGCCGTCGCCACCCTTACCGGCGTGGCCACCGCTGCCGTTGACACCCGCGTCACCGCCGGCGCCACCGTTACCGCCGTCGCTGGAACCATCCGTCGAGGAGTGGCCGGCACCACCGTTACCACCGTTACCGCTGGACGGTGCGTCGGCGCCGGCTGCGCCGTCCGCACCGGCGTTGCCGGTTCCGGACGCCCCGCCGCTGCCGGCGTCACCACCGGCGCCGCCGGCACCGACCGTGCCGGTGTCGCCACCGCGACCACCCTGCCCACCATGGGGATTGGCCGCGTCGCCGTCGGCACCCTGACCGCCGTTACCGGCCGCGCCGGCGTCACCGCCCTGGCCACCCTCGCCACCATTTCCGTTGGCGCCCGCAGCACCGTTGGTCGCCGTACCGCCGGCACCACCAGCACCGGCCGCGCCACCGGCACCGCCATCGCCGCCGTTGCTGCCGGCACCACCATCACCACCGGCAGCGGTCGCGTCAGCTCCGTCGAAGCCCTCACCACCGGCGCCACCATCGCCACCGTTGCCGCCCAGACCACCGGCACCACCGGAACCGACCACCGAACCACCGGTGCCACCGGCACCACCGGAACCGCCCACACCACCCGCGGTACCGCTCGAGCCATCAATGCCCACACCGGTGCTGTCGGCACCATCGGTGCCCGCGGCACCGTTACCGCCGTTACCGCCCGCACCACCATTGCCGTGATCACCGGCCGCACCACCGGCACCACCATTGCCACCGGCCGTACCGGGTGCAGCACCCGGGTCACCGGCCGCGTCGTAACCGGCGCCACCCCTGCCGCCGTGACCGCTGACGGGGGCGGCGCCGGCTGCGCCGTCCGCACCGGCGTTGCCGGTTCCGGACGCCCCGCCGCTGCCGGCGTCACCACCGGCGCCGCCGGCACCGACCGTGCCGGTGTCGCCACCGCGACCACCCTGCCCACCATGGGGATTGGCCGCGTCGCCGTCGGCACCCTGACCGCCGTTACCGGCCGCGCCGGCGTCACCGCCCTGGCCACCCTCGCCACCATTTCCGTTGGCGCCCGCAGCACCGTTGGTCGCCGTACCGCCGGCACCACCAGCACCGGCCGCGCCACCGGCACCGCCATCGCCGCCGTTGCTGCCGGCACCACCATCACCACCGGCAGCGGTCGCGTCAGCTCCGTCGAAGCCCTCACCACCGGCGCCACCATCGCCACCGTTGCCGCCCAGACCACCGGCACCACCGGAACCGACCACCGAACCACCGGTGCCACCGGCACCACCGGAACCGCCCACACCACCCGCGGTACCGCTCGAGCCATCAATGCCCACACCGGTGCTGTCGGCACCATCGGTGCCCGCGGCACCGTTACCGCCGTTACCGCCCGCACCACCATTGCCGTGATCACCGGCCGCACCACCGGCACCACCATTGCCACCGGCCGTACCGGGTGCAGCACCCGGGTCATCGGCCGCGTCGTAGCCGGCACCACCGTTACCACCGTTACCACCGCTGCTCGGCGTGCTTCCCGTATTGCCGTTGGCGCCGCTCGTCGCTCCGGTACCGCCGACGCCACCGGCGCCACCAGCACCGACGTCGCCGCCGCGTCCACCGTTGCCGCCGTCGGGGTTTGCCGCTGTTCCGTTGGCGCCGTCACCACCATTGCCGGCCTGGCCGCCGCCGCCGCCATCGCCCGCGCGTCCCCCGATGCCGGTCGTCCCGCCTCCGGTACCACCGTCACCGCCGGCGCCGCCGACGCCACCGTTGCCACCGGCGGCACCGTCGGGGTTGCCGGCGTTGCCGTCAGCCCCGTGGAAGGCGTTACCGCCGACGCCACCGTTGCCGCCATAGCCGCCGGCACCGTCGCCGCCGTTGGAGGCGTAGTTGCCGCCGCCGCTCGACCCACCGGCGCCACCCGCGCCGCCAGCGCCGCCGGAACCGCCCTTCTCTCCGGCGTAGCCATCCATGTGTTGGGCATCGCCGTTGGCGCCGTTGGCGCCATTGGCTCCGTGGCCGCCGTTGCCGCCATTGCCGCCGTTGCCGCCAGTGCCATGAGCACCTGCGGTGGCGCCGGTACCGCCGACACCGCCGTTACCGCCGGCGCCACCGTTGCCGGCGTCGGTGCCGTCGTCACCCGGAGCAGCGCCGTTGATCCCGTTGAATCCGTTGCCCCCGGCACCGCCGACCCCACCGGCACCACCGTCGCCGGTCGCGGCCTGGGAACCGTCGGCGTTCAGGCCACCCGCGCCGCCGTTGCCGCCTACGCCGCCGTTGCCACCCGTGGTGCCATCGACGGAACTCGCGGTGCCATTCACACCTGCCAGGCCGGCGCCACCGGCGCCGCCGTCACCGCCGACACCACCGACACCACCGGTACCCGCGGCGGCGTAGCTGCCATTACCGCTGTCGCCGCCGGCACCGCCCTTACCGGCGTTGCCACCGGCGCCACCGTGCTGGCCGGCGTAGCCATCGACATGCCCGGCGTCTCCGGCAGCGCCATCACCACCGTCGGCGCCATTGCCGCCGTTACCACCATCGCCGCCGACACCGCCGACACCGTGGGCGCCGGCCTGAGTGCCGCTACCGCCGACACCGCCCGCACCGCCGGCACCGCCATTGCCGGCGTTGGTGCCGGCTGCGCCCGGCGCGGCACCGTTGGCACCGTTGAGGCCGTTGCCGCCGGCGCCGCCCGCGCCACCGGCGCCTCCATCACCGGTCGCGGCCTGCGAGCCGTCAACGTTGAAACCACCCAGACCGCCGTTGCCACCGGCGCCACCGGCGCCACCGGCCGTACCGTCGGGATCCTGCGCGGTGCCATTGACACCGGCTAGGCCGGCACCGCCGGCCCCACCGTTGCCGCCGACACCGGCCTGGCCGTCGCTGCCGGCTGCGGCGTAGGTGCCGTTGCCGCTGTCGCCACCCGCACCGCCCTTGCCGGCGTCGCCGCCGTTGCCGCCGTCCTGGCCGGCATGGCCCGCCTGGTGCCCGATGTCACCGGCCGCACCGTTGCCGCCGTCGGCTCCGTGGCCGCCGTTGCCGGCGTTGCCGCCGACACCACCGACACCGTGAGCACCGGACTGGGTGCCCGAGCCGCCGACGCCGCCGGCACCACCGGCACCACCGTTGCCGCCGCGAGTGCCGTCAGCGCCTGGCTCGTCGCCGTGGGCGCCGTTGATGCCGTTACCGCCGCGCCCGCCAGCACCACCGGCACCACCATTGCCGGTTGTGGCCTGCGAACCGTCGACGTTGAAACCGCCCGCGCCACCGTTGCCGCCGGCGCCGCCGGCCCCACCGGCCGTACCGTCGGGATCCTGCTCGGTGCCATTGATCCCGTCCAGGCCAGTACCACCGACACCGCCGTTACCTCCGGCACCGGCGACACCATCGCCGCCGCTGGCTGCAGAACTGCCGTTCCCGCTGTACCCGCCGGCACCGCCCTTGCCCGCGTTGCCGCCGCTGCCGCCGTCCTGGCCGGCGTAGCCCGCCTGGTGCTCGGCATCGCCGTTCGCGCCGTCACCGCCGTCGGCACCGTTGCCGCCGTTGCCGCCATTGCCGCCGTTGCCACCGCTGCCATGCGCACCGGCGGTGGCGCCGGTACCGCCCGCACCGCCGTTACCGCCGGCGCCACCGTTGCCGGCGTCGGTGCCGTCGGCACCCGGAGCAGCGCCGTTGATGCCGTTGAATCCGTTGCCCCCGGCACCGCCGACCCCACCGGCACCACCGTTTCCGGTCGCGGCCTGGGAACCGTCGGCGTTCAGGCCACCCGCGCCACCGTTGCCGCCGACACCACCATCGCCGCCGGTGGTGCCATCGACGGATTCCGCGGTGCCATTCACACCTGCCAAGCCGGCGCCACCGGCGCCGCCGTCACCGCCGACACCACCGACACCACCGGTACCCGCGGCGGCGTAGCTGCCATTACCGCTATACCCACCGGCGCCACCCTTACCGGCGTTGCCACCGGCGCCGCCCTCCTGGCCGGCGTAGCCATCGACATGCCCGGCGTCTCCGGCAGCGCCATCACCACCGTCGGCGCCATTGCCGCCGTTACCACCATCGCCGCCGACACCGCCGACACCGTGGGCACCGGCCTGAGTGCCGCTACCGCCGACACCGCCCGCACCGCCGGCACCGCCATTGCCGGCGTTGGTGCCGGCTGCGCCCGGAGCCGCACCATCGGCACCATCGAAGCCGTTGCCGCCGGCGCCACCCGCCCCGCCGGCGCCTCCATCACCGGTCGCGGCCTGCGAGCCGTCAACGTTGAAACCACCCAGACCGCCGTTGCCACCGGCACCGCCTGCGCCACCGGCCGTGCCGTCGGGATCCTGCTCGGTGCCGTCGATGCCGGCCAGGCCAGTTCCGCCGACGCCGCCGTTACCGGCGCCACCCGCGGTGCCGTCCGTACCGGTGTTGCCGGTGGCGCCGCCGGCTGCACCACCGGCAGCAGCAGCACCGCCGTTGCCGCCGTGGCCACCGTTACCGCCGTTGGCATACACCGCGAGCCCGTTGGCGCCGGCACCGCCGTCACCGCCGAGCCCGCCGGAACCGCCCGCACCGCCGTCGCCGTCGCGACCGACCGTGCCGTTGCCCGAGCCACCGATACCGGCAGCACCACCGGCACCACCCTTGCCCCCGATAGCACCGTTACCGCCGTTGCCACCAACAACACCATCACCGGTGCCGCTGTTGTCGAACGTGCCGGCCGCACCCGTGGCGCCGTCGCCGCCGTTGCCGCCGGCACCGCCGACACCGCCGGCTCCGCCGTTGCCGCCGATCCCGACGAACGACGAACCGTCACCACCAGCACCGCCGTTCCCGGCGTTGCCGCCGGCCACCCCATGGCCACCGTGACCACCCGAACCGGTGCCCGCCGCACCATCGGTGCCCGTCCAGCCGGCACCGCCAGCCCCACCGTTGCCACCGTTGCCCCACGCGCCCATGCCGAAAAAGTCCTGGGCCTGACCCGACGAACCCCCGTTGCCACCGTTACCGGCGTTTAGCGATGCGGTGCCGTTACCACCGGCACCGCCATCACCACCATTGCCCCACCACTCACCACCATGGCCACCGTTGCCGCCATCAGCGCCCAGACCACCGGCACCACCATCACCACCATTGCCGATACCCCCGGCATGGCCACCATTTCCACCGGTGATGCCCTCCAGGTTCGACGACCAACCATTGCCACCATCGCCGAACCACAACCCACCGGCCTGACCATCCGGATCGAGCTCGGTGCCATCGGCACCGTTGCAGATCATCCCGCAAAAACCCACCGTCACCGGCGCGAACAACTGGTTGATCACACCATTGACACCCGAACCGAAATCACTGTTGATCCAGTCCTGCAACAAGGCATGCAACGGCAGATAGAACGTCTCCTGCCACTGCTCGGCATGATCGGCATCCCACAACCCGAACAAACCACCCTCAGCAGCACCCGGCACATCCCACGTCGACAAGTCGAAGAAGTCAAAGTCCGACGCAGTGCCACTGTCGTCGACACCGAACAAATCCCAGAACGCATCCAGGCCGAAGTCATCAGCCTGCGCAGTCGGCGCCGCCACCACCGGAGCCATCCCAAAGGCCAGAAACGCCGCCACCGAACTCGACGCCCCCACCACGCGACGCCGCACCGAACCCCGACCCGACGAACGTACCAATTTGCTAGACACTCGCCGACCCATGGAAGAACCTCTCAACAGTTTCTACTAAGAATTCCTGAAGGTTCGAATTATGGTCAGGTGTCTACTAATGAACAACTTGGGAACCCCGAACTGTGATGAACCCCATGTTGATATGGGCACTGTGACTCGTTCTGCAACACGGAACTCGCTGTTACAGCGGCATTTTGAGACCGCAGTCACACCTCTGCGGCGCTCGACACATTCAGTAGTCCGGCATTTATCACAGCAAGTTGGCCTGGCGTATAGGTATTTTTACCGATGCGTTTTACATACCTAGACATGAGTGCGAATTTGAAGAGGCAGTGCCCCGTGGGGTGGTGGACTTCGGATCGGCGTGAGTCACGCGTGGTGATCAACGAGTCGTGGTGGATGCTA
>NZ_MVHC01000027.1 GCF_002086455.1 Mycolicibacter algericus DSM 45454 | reverse complement strand
ACCTGGGCCCCGCCCCGGCCCCAGATCCGGAGCCCGGCCAGCCCCGGTCGTTACCGGTCCTCCCAGCGCCGATCCGCACCGCTTCGGGCGGGTCGACGACGACGGCACGGTGTGGCTGGTCACCGCGGCCGGCGAGCGGCAGATCGGCTCCTGGCAGGCCGGTGACCCCGAGGCCGCGTTCGCGCACTTCGGTCGGCGATTCGATGATCTGAGCACCGAGGTCGCCCTGCTCGAGGAACGACTGGTCTCCGGGAGCGGCGACGCGCGCAAGATCAAGGCATCCGCGGCGGCGCTGGCCGAGTCGTTGCCGACGGCGAACGTGCTCGGCGACATCGACGCGCTGGCGGCGCGGGTCACCGCGGTCGGCGAGCGTGCCGACGCCGTCGCCGCGGCCAATCGGGCGCAGCGTGACGAGCAGCGGGCCGCGGCGACCGCCCGCAAGGAGGCCCTTGCCGCCGAGGCCGAGGAGCTGGCCGCGAACTCGACGCAGTGGAAAGCCGCCGGCGACCGGTTGCGGGCCATCCTCGAGGAGTGGCGCACGATCACCGGCCTGGACCGCAAGACCGATGACGCGCTGTGGAAGCGTTATGCCGCGGCCCGAGACGGCTTCAACCGGCGGCGCGGTTCGCACTTCGCCGATCTGGACCGCGGGCGAGCGGGGGCACGCGAGGACAAGGAACGGTTGTGCAAGCGGGCCGAGGAGCTGGCCGGCTCCACCGACTGGGCCGCCACCAGCGCCGCATTCCGGGAGTTGCTCACCACCTGGAAGGCGGCCGGGCGGACGACCAAGGACGCCGACGAGGCGCTGTGGCAGCGGTTCAAGGCCGCCCAGGACACCTTCTTCAGCGCTCGAAACGCCGCCAACGCCGAACGCGACGCCGAACTGGTGGCCAATGCCACGGCGAAGGAGGCACTGCTTGCCGACGCCGAGCGGATCGACCCGACCAATCAGAATGCGGCGCGCAGCGCGCTGCGCTCGATCGTGAACAAGTGGGACGAGATCGGCAAGGTCCCCCGCGAGCGCTCTGCCGACCTGGAGCGGCGGCTGCGTGCCGTGGAGAAGAAGATCCGCGACGCCGGCGCGGCCGCCGACGCCGCCGGTGTGGACCCCGAAGCGCAGGCGCGCGCCGCCCAGTTCCGTACCCGCGCTGAGCAATTCGAACGCCAGGCGGAGAAGGCGCAGGCGGCCGGCCGCGACAAGGAGGCCGCCGAGGCCAGCGCCAGCGCCGAACAGTGGCGGCAATGGGCCCAAGCCGCCGAGCAGGCACTCAACCGGCGCTGACCCACCGATGTTTGGCGGCCGGGTAGGCCGGGTTAACCCCTTGGTGACAACGACCATCTCACCTGGGGGGAAGTATGGCCAGCAATATCACCGCAGCTCTCGACGTCGAGCGGCCGATCCGGACGGTCTACAACCAGTGGACCCAGTTCGAATCGTTCCCGCAGTTCATGGAGGGCGTCGAGCGCGTCGAACAGCGCGACGACACCCACCTGCACTGGACGATCAAGGTCGGGCCCGCGACCCGGGAGTTCGACGCCACCATCACCGAGCAGCATCCCGAGGAACGGGTGGCCTGGCGATCCGACACCGGTCCCCGGCACGGCGGCGTGGTGACCTTCCACAAGATCGATGAGGGCACCACCCGGGTGACCACCCAGATGGACATCGACCCGGAAGGCGTCGTGGAGAACGTCGCCGACAAACTCAACATCCTCGACCACCGGGTCCACTCGGATCTCAGGCGGTTCAAGGACTTCATCGAGAACCAACCCGCGGAGACCGGCGCGTGGCGCGGAGACGTGCCGCGGCGCTGACCGGCCCCGCCGCGCGGGTGTTCCGCTGGGGGGCCGCCGCGCGGCACCGTCGGTTGTTTCATCCGTCGGGCGTACTGGCGACCGGCTTCCTGGACCGGGTCGCACCGGCCGACGAGGGTCTGCCGGTGGGGTCGTCGGCCGTCGTCGCTCGTGTTTCCAAGGGTGTAGGCACTCCCGGCGCGGCGCCCGATGCCGTCGGATTGGCCCTGCGGGTGCCCTTCTCGCAGCACGATCCGGACTGCTGGGACATTCTGCTGGTGTCGGCGGGTTCGGGGGTGTTCGGCCGCGCGCTGGGGCTGCGCCCGGTGCTGTCATGGGCGGGCCTGACCATGACCACGCTCATGCCGCTGGGCTATCGGGAAGCCACGTGGTGGCTACGCGCCCGGTTGGTCACGTCGGTGCACGGCTACGGCTTGGCGCTGGGCAGCATGCGGCGCGAGATCGAGCGGGGCCGGGTCTGCTTCGAACTCGACCAGGCCCACGGCACGGGGGACTTTCGTCCGTTGGCCGATCTGGTGCTCACCGGCCTGGATCAGTGCCACGGGGCGTGCCACGACGTGTCGTTCGACCCGATCGTGAACACCGCGCCGGGGGTGGTCCTGCGTCCCCGGTGGCTGGCGGCACTGCGCGCCCAGGCCTATCGGGGAAGCCACGACGGCCGGGGGCGCCGCCGGTCACTCGCCGGGCGGCCGGTCGTCCGGACGCTTGATGTCGTCCAGCAGTCCGCGGGGCTGGCGCTGCGCGGTGCGTCGGCGCCGCTCTTCCTCGGCGGCCAGTTGCACCGCGGTGCGCGACCACACCAGTCGAGCCCAGTGAAACGTCAGCACGATCACCGTGAGCCAGCACAGGATCAGTCCGAAGCCGGGGCCCGGATGGCCTTGCATCACGGTCTGCCGCGACCATACGGCCAGCAGTCCGGCCACGCTGGCCACCGCCGAGCCAGCCAGCGCCACCCAGGCCACCGTCCAGCGCCGGGTCATCAGCGCCAGCATCGAGAACCCGACACCGAACACCAGCGCCAGCCACATGAACAGCCGCGACGGCAGCGTCACGAGCGCTTCGTCGGAACCGTTGGCCGCGAACAACACATCCCAGCCCCGCACGGTTCCGGTATGCGGCAGCAGAAACGACGCCAGCAGCACGAAGACAGCGATCGAGACGACCAGTCCCCTGCCGCCGGGGTCGATTTCGCTGGCGACGCGCCGCTCCGCGGCCTCGATGTCGGCCCGATAAGCCTCGAAGTCGTCCGGGTTGCCGCCGTGACCGCTCATCGCACCGCCCCCGGCATCTTCGGCATGCCCAGCCCGACACCGGGTGGGGGGCCGGCGTGGCGGTCGCCCGCCCGGGTGCGGCGATGACTGTGCAGCGGCCCGTCGGCCAGCAGGTGGTGCGGTGCGGCGCCGGTCACCGTCGTGGTCACCACGTCACCGGGACGCACGTCGGCACCGCCGGGCACGAAGTGCACCAACCGGCCGTCGCGGGCCCGACCGCTCATCCGCGCCGTCTGGGCGTCCTTGCGCCCCTCCCCGACCGCGACGAGCACCTCGACGGTGCGCCCGACCTGTGCCCGGTTCTCGGCCAATGAGATCTCCTCCTGGAGGTCCACCAAGCGGTCATAGCGTTGCTGGACAACCTCTTTGGGCAGCTGGTCGGGCAGCTCCGCGGCCGGTGTTCCGGGACGCTTGGAGTATTGGAAGGTGAACGCGGCAGCGAATCGGGCGGCCCGTACCACCTCGAGGGTGTCGTCGAAATCCCGTTCGGTCTCGCCCGGGAACCCGACGATCAGGTCGGTGGTGATCGCCGCGTCCGGGATGGCGGCCCGCACCCGGTCGAGGATCCCCAGGTAGCGCTCGGCCCGGTAGGAGCGACGCATCGCCCGCAGCACCACATCGGAGCCGGACTGCAGCGGCATGTGCAGCGTGGGACAGACGTTGCGGGTCTGCGCCATCGCCTCGATGACGTCGTCGGTGAACTCGGCCGGATGCGGCGAGGTGAACCGGACCCGCTCCAGCCCGTCGATGTCCCCGCAGGCCCGCAGCAGCGATGCGAACGCCCCCCGGTCGCGCGGCAGTTCCGGGTCGGCGAACGAGACGCCGTAGGCGTTGACGTTCTGGCCCAGCAGCGTCACCTCGAGAACGCCCTGATCGGCAAGCGCCCGAACTTCGGCGAGGATGTCGTCGGGGCTTCGGTCGACCTCGCGGCCCCGCAGCGACGGCACGATGCAGAACGTGCAGCTGTTGTTGCAGCCGACGGAGATGGAAACCCAGGCCGCGTAGGCCGATTCCCGCGCGGCCGGCAACGATGACGGGAACTCCCGCAGCGACTCGACGATCTCGACCTGCGCCTGGCGGTTGTGACGGGCCCGTTCCAGCAGCACCGGCAGCGACCCCAGGTTATGGGTGCCGAACACGACGTCCACCCACGGTGCCCGGCTCAGCACGCCGTCCTTGTCTTTCTGGGCCAGGCAGCCGCCGACGGCGATCTGCATGTCCGGGTTGCTGCGCTTGTTCGGCGCCAGGTGGCTCAGGTTGCCGTAGAGCTTGTTGTCGGCGTTCTCCCGCACCGCGCAGGTGTTGAAGACCACCAGGTCGGCGTCGGTGCCCGCGGCGGCGCGGCGGTAACCGGCCGCCTCCAGCATGCCGGCGATGCGTTCGGAGTCGTGAACATTCATCTGGCAGCCGTAGGTGCGCACCTCATAGGTGCGCAGCTGTTCGGAAATCACCGGCGAACTCACCCGGCCTATGGTACGGCGGCCGGCCTCGGCCGGACCGATCGGATTGACCCGCGGACGGGGATACAACCGCCAACACCGCATCGGTAGGGTCGGATGCCATGACCAGCGGCGGGCCGGATCCCGTGCCGATGATCGCCATCCGGGACGTCAACAAGTACTTCGGCGACCTGCATGTGCTGTGCGACATCAACCTCGACGTCGCCCGCGGCGAGGTGGTGGCGATCCTCGGTCCGTCGGGCTCGGGCAAGTCCACCCTGTGCCGCACCATCAACCGACTCGAGACCATCGACTCGGGCACCATCACCGTCGACGGCGAGCCGTTACCGGCCGAGGGTGCGTCACTGGCCCGGTTGCGGGCGCAGGTCGGGATGGTGTTCCAGTCGTTCAACCTGTTTCCCCACAAGACGGTCCTCGACAACGTCACACTGGCACCGATGAAGGTGCACAAGACCCCGCGGGCGCAGGCTCAGCGTCGGGCGATGGCACTGCTGGAACGGGTCGGGGTGGCCGATCAGGCCCGCAAACACCCCGCTCAGTTGTCCGGCGGGCAGCAGCAGCGGGTGGCGATCGCCCGTTCGCTGGCGATGAACCCGAAGGTGATGCTGTTCGACGAGCCGACCAGTGCGCTCGACCCGGAGATGATCAACGAGGTGCTGGCGGTGATGAGTTCACTGGCCGACGACGGGATGACCATGGTGGTGGTGACCCACGAGATGGGCTTCGCTCGCCGCGCCGCCGACCGGGTGGTCTTCATGGCCGACGGGACGATCGTCGAGGACGCCCCGCCGGCGGAGTTCTTCGGTGAGCCGAAGTCCGCGCGCGCAAAAGACTTTCTCGCCCGGGTCCTCGACCACTGATGCTGGTCAGGCGGCTGTTGCACCGGCTGGCACAGCTTTGTGCCGTGACGGCGGCGGGGTCCGCCCTGGCTGTGCTCGCCGCGGCGTGCACTGCCCACGACAGCGACAAGATCACCATCGGTGTCAAGTTCGACCAGCCCGGGTTGAGCGTCAAAAGACCCGACGGCACGCTCAGCGGGTTCGACGTCGACGTGGCCCGCTACGTCGCCGGGCGGTTGGGCTACCCGACTGAGCGCATCACCTGGCTCGAAGCGCCGTCCGGCCAACGCGAGATGCTGCTGCGCAACGGTCAGGTGGACTATGTGGTGGCCACCTATTCGATCACCGATTCGCGACTGGAGAAGGTCGACTTCGCCGGGCCCTACCTGCTGGCCGGGCAGTCGCTGTTGGTGCGGGCCGACAACAGCGACATCACCGGCACGGCGTCGCTGCAACGCCACAAGAAGTTGTGTTCGGTGTCGGGATCCACTCCTGCCCAACGCATCAAGGACCGCTATCCGGGGGTGCAGTTGCAGCGCTACGACACCTACTCGGCGTGCGTGGAAGCCTTGCGAAACGACGCCATCGACGCGGTGACCACCGATGACGTGATCCTGGCCGGCTATGCCGCCCAGAGCCCCGGTGCGTTCAAGCTGGTCGGCGAACGGTTTTCGCGGGAGGAGTACGGGATCGGCGTGCGCAAGGGCAACGACGGCCTGCGACACCGGATCAACGACGCCATCGAGCAGATGGAGCGCGACGGCTCGTGGCGGGCGGCGTTCATCGACAACTTCGGCGGCGCCGGCTTCGCGGTGCCCGACCCCCCGCCGGTCGCGCGATGATATTCGCCGAGTACCGGGGACAGATTGTCGAGGCGTTCACCGTCACGGTCGAGTTGGCGTTGCTGTCGGGCGGCTTGGCGCTGCTGCTGGGCACCGGGTTGGCGGCGATGCGGCTGGCTCCGGTTCCGGCGCTGCGGTGGCTGGGTGCGGCTTACGTTCATCTGCTGCGCAACACGCCGCTGACCCTGCTGTTGCTGCTGTGCTCATTCGGCCTGGCCCAGACGCTGGGGGTGACGCTGACCGATCCGCATTCGCCGACGTCGGTCGACGACAGCAATTTCCGGCTGGCGGTGCTCGGATTGGGCGTGTACACGGCGTCGTTCGTGTGTGAGGCGTTGCGTTCCGGCGTCAACACGGTGGGGATCGGCCAGGCCGAGGCCGCCCGGTCACTGGGGCTGAGCTTCAGCCAGAATCTGCGGATCATCTTGTTACCCCAGGCTTTTCGGGCGGTGATCATCCCGCTGGGATCGGTGCTGATCGCGTTGACGAAGAACACCACGCTGGCGTCGGCGATCGGGGTCGCCGAGGCGGCGCTGCTGATGAAGTCGATGACCGAGAACACCGCGGCGCTGATGGCGGTGGGTGGCATCTTCGCGGCCGGTTTCGTGGTGCTCACCCTGCCGCTGGGGCTGTTGTTCGGGTATCTGGGCCGGCGCTGGGCGGTGTCGCGATGAGGTCGGCGGCACACGCGACCGTACTGTTCGATGCACCCGGGCCGCGGGCCCGCGTCCGCCACCACGCCATATCGGTGGCGACCGTGCTGACCGTGGCGTTGCTGGGCTGGCTGGTGTATTCACGGCTGTCGGCCAAGGGCCAGCTGGCCGCGGAGAAGTGGACACCGTTTTTGACCGCCGACCTGTGGCGGACCTACGTGCTGCCCGGGGTGACGGGCACCCTGACCGCGGCGGCCTGGGCCATCGGGCTGGCCCTGGTACTCGGTGTGAGCCTCGGCGTCGGCCGGCTGTCGAGCATCCGGCCGGTCCGCTGGTGTTGCGCGGTGCTGGTGGAGTTCTTCCGGGCGATCCCGGTGCTGATCATGATGATCTTCGCCTACTTCGTCTACGGCGTGCTCAACGCGTTTCCGCCACAGCAGCTCGCGTTGGCCGGGGTGGTGACCGGCCTGACGCTGTACAACGGTGCCGTCATCGCCGAGATCGTTCGAGCCGGTGTGCACGCCCTGCCCCGCGGGCAGTCCGAGGCGGCCGCCGCACTGGGGCTGAGCTGGGGCGGCTCGATGCGACTGGTGCTCCTGCCGCAGGCCGTCACCGCGATGCTGCCGGTGCTGGTGTCACAACTGGTGGTGGCGCTGAAGGACACCGCGATCGGCTACCAGATCACCTTCGTGGAGATGGTGCGCCAGGGCACGGTGGTCGGGTCCCAGTACAGCAATTACCTGCCCGCCCTGCTGGTAATCGCGGCGCTGATGATCAGCGGAAACCTGGCGATGTCGGCAGGCGCCACCGCGCTCGAGCGCCGGCTGCGCCGCTCCCGTCGGACCCCGTTGGAGGCGGCCCCGATCGAACCGGAGGGTACTCCGGGAGCCCAGGTCGTATAGGTCTGCGCAGGCCCGGCCCGGCGTCTAGAGTCGGAGCCACCAGCCAGCGACAGGAGACCCTCATGGCCATCACTCCCAAGGACGCTTTCAACGCTGCCCGCGACATCGCCACCCACGCCGTGGAGAAGGCTTCCGACATCGTCGAGGACGCCGGCGACATCATCCGCGGCGACGTCTCCGGCGGTGTCAATGCGATCGTCCAGGACTCCATGGAGATCGCCACTCACGCCGTCGAGCGGACCAAGGAGGTCTTCACCGACCGCGACGGGGCCGACGAGGTCGACGAGGTCTGAGTTCAGACCCGGCGGCGCTCCCGTTCGGCGGCCAGTTCGGCACTGACCACGTCATAGGCGAGCGAGGGGCTATAGCCCCGCCGCGCCAGCATGGCCACCAGCCGCCGGGTGACACGCAGATCGTCCTCCCCGAGGGTTTCGCGACGAAGTTTGCTCTGCACCAGCTGTTCGGCCCGGCCCCGCTCGGCGCCCGCGTCGATACCGGCCAGCGCTCCGGCAATGACGTCTTCGTCGACGCCCTTGGTGCGCAGTTCGGCGGCGAGCACTTTGCGGCCCTTGCCCGCGCGTTCGCGCCGCGACCGCACCCACTGCGCGGCGAAATCAGCGTCGTCGATCAATCCGGCGGTGGCCAGCCGATCGAGCACCCGGGTGCTGACGTCGTCGGGATAGCCCCGTTTGCTCAGCTGCCCGGCAAGCTCTGCCCGGGTGCGGGCCCGCGCGGTGAGCAGGCGAAGGCACAGTGCCTTCGCCTGCTCCTCACGCTTGGCCGGATTGACCTCGGTGGGCTCAGAAGTCGACGGGGGCGGGAAGGACGTCATCAGCCAAGCCATCGGTCAGCACGGCGCCGATGCCGAGCTTCTCCTTGATCTTCTTCTCGATCTCGTTGGCCACGTCGACGTTGGTCAGCAGATAGTTACGGGCGTTCTCTTTACCCTGCCCGAGCTGTTCGCCGTCGTAGGTGAACCAGGAACCGGACTTGCGGATGAAGCCCTGGTCCACACCCATGTCGATCAGCGAGCCCTCACGGCTGATGCCCCGGCCATACAGGATGTCAAACTCGGCTTGTTTGAACGGCGGCGAAACTTTGTTCTTAACCACCTTGACCCGGGTGCGGTTGCCGACCGCGTCGGTGCCGTCCTTGAGCGTCTCGATCCGCCGCACGTCCAGGCGCACCGAGGCATAGAACTTCAAAGCCTTTCCGCCCGTGGTTGTTTCGGGCGAGTTGTGCACCATCACTCCGTCGACGAAGTAATTGTGGTTGCCCTCCACTTCGATGTCGAAGCGATGCATTGAGCGAGTGCGCGGTTTGACGTGTACATCGAGTACCCGGGAGGGCACCAGCCGCTGGGTGGGCTCGACGAACTGCGGTGTCACGGTGCTTTGACCACGGAATCGCGGCAGCAGCTTGTACTCCATCGACGGCGCCATGTAGGGCGCCACCATTTCCTGGAACTGCGCAGTCGCCGCGGTTGAGAACGTCAACACCGCCTTGCCTGCCGAGCCGGACGACCGCAGGCGCACATCCAGGCCGTGAGTGTCGCGCAGGTAATCACGCAACCGAGCCCGGGTACCGTCCGTCATCGCCTCGACGCAGATTTCGATGCGCCCACTGCCACCGGCGGTACGTTCTTGCAATCCCTTGGAGCGTAAGGTGAATGAGCCGTCATCCATGTACCAGATGGCCAGCGCCAGTGGAGTAAGCGCCTTGAGGTAGTCCTCGGAGAGGAACTTCTTACCGTCCCCGAGGTACACCGCGCGCTGCAGCTCCCCCAGCTCGGGCAACGGAGTGAAGTCGACGAAAGTCGCGCCCTGCGCGTTCTCCCGCACCGAGTGGCCGATGTTGCCCATCAGCGCTGTCTTCCACTGCAGGTACTCCACCTGTTTTGCGCCGTGCCCGAGCCGGAACCGCGCACCATTGCGGTCACGCCGATTAGGCGAGAGGTTCCCATCGCCCATCAACGAACCGAGTACGATCTGGAACTGCTGGCCGCTGAGCAGGTGTGGCTCCGCGGTGAGAACCCGATCGCCGGCGATCAGTTCACCGGCTTCAGTCCAGCCGCCCGGGGTGCGAATGAGGTGGTTGGGCGTCGCGGCGAATTGGGATTTACCGTTGCCGCCGGATTTCTCAACGGTGAACTGCAGAAACTTCTCGGTGGGTCCGTTGTCGAACCAGTTGACCACCTTGCGCGGCACCAACTGATCGGTGTCGACGTCGTAGGACAGCACTTCGACGTCCATCTTGTTGTTGACGATCTTGCCGATCTTCTCGGTGGTTCCGTCGGCGAGGGTCACTCGGGTGCTGTAGTTCATGCATCCGAACATCACACCGATCTTCTCCCGCAGCTGGTTGATGAAGATCGCGGTGGTGCCCGAATTGTTCAGCGCGCCGGTCATCTTCCGCAGCGCCTGGCTCATCAGCCGGGCCTGCAGGCCGACGTGGCTGTCCCCCATCTCGCCCTCGATCTCGGCACGCGGAACCAGCGCGGCCACCGAGTCGATGACCAGGATGTCCAGCGCACCGGAGCGGATCAGCGTGTCGGCGATCTCGAGCGCCTGTTCACCGGTGTCGGGCTGAGAAACCAGCAGCGAATCGGTGTCCACGCCGAGCTTCTTGGCATATTCGGGGTCCAGCGCGTGCTCGGCGTCGATGAACGCCGCGATCCCGCCGGCGGCCTGGGCGTTGGCCACCGCGTGCAGCGCCACGGTGGTCTTACCCGAGGATTCCGGGCCGTAGACCTCGACGACCCGGCCGCGGGGCAGGCCGCCGATGCCCAGCGCCACGTCCAGGGCGATGGATCCGGTCGGGATGACCGAGATCGGCTGACGCACCTCGTCGCCGAGGCGCATCACCGAGCCTTTGCCGTAATTCTTGTCGATCTGGGCCATCGCCAGTTCGAGTGCTTTTTCGCGGTCGGGGGCTTGCGCCATGATGCCTCTCCTGTGGTCTCGGTGTTCGGTTGACCGGTTCCCGGTCGGTTGGCCGTGACGCTAGCCACAGGGTCCGACAACCCGGCGAACTCTCTCCACAGTAGGCGAACGGATGTTCGAATCAAGTGCGACACGCGGCGCGGCGGCGTGTCGTATTTTCCAGGCCTAAGCCACCTGCATCACGTGCGCCGAGGCCCCGATGGCGGTGTCCTCGTCGCCCATCATGGTGCGCATGAACTGCTCCTGCTCGCGCCGCCCGCGGGCCGCCGCGCGGTCCAGTCCGCCGGGCAGCGCCAGCGCGGCGGCGCTGCGCAGCAGGTTCACCGGCATCCGCACCAGCGGATACCACGGCAGCACGAACGCCGGAAGGCCCAGCTTGCGCATCGTGCGCGGCCCCAGAAAGCTGCCGGTCACCGACAGGTGTGCCGACCGCGCGATGCGGCGCCGCACGCCGGTCAGCGCGGCATAGTGCCATTGCAGCGGATCGTCGGCCATCGGCCCGGCCAGCTGCATGGTCGACTCGTCGGGCTCAGACAGCGCACCGAGGGTCTGATAGAGGATGCGGACGCCGTCACGGAAGCTGGCCGGCAGCCAGTCCTCGCGGATGCCCATCAGCCAGCCGACGTAGCGGGTCATATGCGCGATGTCCTCGAGTTCGCCCGGCGACAGCACGATTCCCAACCCGATTCCGGCGGCGGGCGGCGCGATCAGCGCCCCCACCAGGGTGGCGGCCATGTCGGTCTGGTTGACCGGCAAGCCCCACTCGTCGCCGCGCCAGTCCGGCAGCGCGGCCACGTGCCGGCGCACGTACTCGTGGATCAGCCGGACCCGGATGGTGGCCTGATATCCGAGACCGAGCGGCTCCAGTCCCCCGTCGCCGGTGACGTCCATCGCCCACTGCAGTGTCTCGGCGAACCGCTTGTTCGAGCCCTTTTCCAGCACGCCGGTGCGCAGCAGGGTCTTGTTGAACGAGGAGAACTGGTAGCCGCCCAGGAAGGACACATCGCGGGCGATGTAGGTGCCATCGGCTCCGCTGCGGCGCAGCGCCCGCTGCCCGCGGCGCACCCGGTCCATGTCGACCCAGTCCGGGATCGGCTCGAACTCAGCGAAGAACTCGCGTAGCGGTTCCGGCGCGTCGGGCACCGCCGCCAGCCCGTCGGCGAGGATCCGCTCGAAGAGCGGCCGTGCCTCGTTGACACCGGACATCCACTCCACCAGCCGCTGCATCGGCTCGTCGCCGACGGTCAGGTCCGCACCGATCTGGCGCCACCGCTGCGGCGACGGCTTGGCGATCGCCAACACTCCGGCCAGCATCCGGATGCTGGCCGGGATCGCGCGAGGCGAGTCCGGATGGCGGGTCGGGATGGCCACGACGGGCGAGTTCATTCGATGCCCCTCCCTCCAGCGCAGATTTTGGATAACAGACGTGTTCCAAATTTAAGCCGCAGGTAGGGTGATGTCAATGAAACGCCCGGGCGTGGTGCGCGACTACGGCGGCATCAGCGCGGTTGACCGCCGCGCCGAACGCCGGGGCAAACTGCTGGCCGCCGGGCGCCGGATCTGGGGTGAATCGGGGCTCGGCGAGGTCACCGTCCGCGGTGTCTGCACGGCCGCGGGGCTGATCCCGCGCTACTTCTACGAGCAGTTCGCCAACCGCGACGCGCTGCTGTTCGCCGTCTCCGATGATGTGCGCGACCAGCTGCTCGAGGCCATGGTCACCGCCGGCGTCGGCGATCCCGGGACGCTCAGCGACAAACTGCGCTCGGCGTTGACGGCCTTCCTCGAGCTGATCGCCGTCGATCCGTACATCCACCGCATCGCCACCTGCGACCTGTCCGCCGTCCCCGGGCTCAGCGAGCACCGGGCGCGCATCCTCGACATGATCACCGACGCGGTCGTCGAACAGGCACCCGGTGTCATCGAGGGCGACCTGCCGGCGCCGGCCGACTTACGCCGCGGCGCCCTGTTCATCGTCGGCGGCGTCAACCAGATCATCGAAGCCTGGCTCGACGATCCCACCGAGACCCCGGCTGAGCTGGCCGCCACCTGCTCGGACCTCGCCGTCGCCCTGGTCCGCAGCATCATGGATACGTCCGATCACGCTCACCACTGATCACGCGGCACGTCGAAGTCCACGCACAACGCGCGCCACACGTCGCGCGGTTCCACCCCGTCCTCGATGGCCTGGGCCGCGGTACGCCCGCCCACCGCGGCCAGCACATGATCGGTCAGCACGGTGGCGCCGTAGGCCGCACCGAAGCGGTGCGTGACCCGCTCGTGGAATTCGGTCAGGCGCACGCGCCCCAACCTACTCAGCCACCCGACAGTGCCTCGTGACACACCCGCACCGGGTCGGCCACCTGGGCGGCGCCGTCGGCGGCCCGTCGCGCGGCGGCACGGTAGCTCGGCGACGCCAGCACCGCGCTCACCGCCTCGGTCAGCGCCGCCGGGCTCAGCGGACGGACCAGCCGTCCACTACCTTGGCGCACAACGCGATTGGCGATCTCCCATTGGTCGCCTCCGCCGGGAACCACCACCAGCGGCAGCCCGGCCAGCAGGGACTTGGCCACCATGCCGTGTCCGCCGCCGCAGATGACCAGATCAGCGCGCGTCAGCAGTTCGTCCTGGCGTCCGAGGCCGGCGACGGCCCATTCCGGCAGCGTCAACTCGGGGCCGTTCAGCCGCGACACCGCCACCCGGGCGCCCGCCGGCAGCCCGGCGCCCGGCACCAGATGCTCCAGCACCAGCTCGGTCAACCCGGCGGCCCCGGTCAACGCCGTGGACGGCGCCACCACGATCAGCGGGCCGGAGCCCGGCGGTACTGCCAGCAGCTCGTCGGTGGGCTCGAAGTGCAACGGCCCGACCACGACCGCCTCGGCGGGCCAGTCGGGCCTGGGCACCTCCAGGGCGGGCAACGTGGCGATCAGGCGCCGCAGCGGGCCCGGGTCGCGCTCCGGCAAACCGATGCCCGCCCGGGCCTCGGCGCGCTGGCGCAGCCCGGTTCGCACCGACCGCGCGGTCAGCGACCGCATCACCACGTCGCGCAGCCGGCCCCGCAACCCGGTGCCGGGCGCCAGGCCGCTGCCGATCGGCGGCAGCCCCTTCGACGGCAAGTACAGCGGATGCGGACTCAGTTCGACCCACGGGATGCCGAGCAGTTCGGCGGCCATGCCGCCGCAGGCGGTGATGACGTCGGAGACCACCAGGTCCGGCGCCAGCTCCCGGAGCTGGTCGAGGTTCTGGCGCGCCATGCGCGCCGCCCGCCGATGAATCTTGGCCCCGGCATCGCCGTCGTCGTCGCCGGCGGCGGGATCCAATCCGATCAGCTCGGCGGCATCCACCCCGGCGACCCGCGCGGTGTCTAGCCACTGCACTCCGGTCAGCAGCGTCGGCGCGTCCCCGGCCGCGGCGAAGCGTCGGCACAACGCCATCGCCGGGAACGCGTGGCCGGGGTCAGGCCCGGCGACCACCACGATGCGCATCGGCCTACCGTGCCACAGCCCCGCGGGCCTAGGCTGGCAGGCATGACCGACCCGAGTGTCCACGACAGCGCCGTCGACAACATCCGAACCGTGGAGACCTTCCTCGACGCCCTCGCCGACGACGATCTCAACACGGCGGCCGACGCCCTGGCCGAGGACGTGGTGTACCACAACGTCGGGCTGCCGACCATCTACGGCCGGAGCGCCACCGTCGGGGTGTTCCGCCGGATGTCCGGCCGCGCGGGCTTTGAGGTGAAGGTCCACCGCATCGCCGCCGACGGCTCGGCGGTGCTCACCGAGCGCACCGACGCCCTGACCTTCGGCCCGCTGCGATTGCAATTCTGGGTGTGCGGGGTGTTCGAGGTGCACAACGGGCGGATCACGTTGTGGCGCGACTACTTTGACTTTCTGGATATGTTCAAGGCGACGTTGCGCGCGGTGGCGGCGACTGTCTTCCCGGCGCTGCGCCCGACGTTGTAGGCCGCATTGAGCACACGCCGACGCCCCAACCCGATCCAATATCTGCGGTACTGCATCGGGCGACCGCTGCCGCCGTCCATGCAGGACTGGGTGCGCAACGACCTGGCCGGCCCCGGCGCAACCACTCGGATAATCATGCGCGCCGTCGTGCCGACGACATTGATCCTGATCCCGTTCTGGTTTCTGCCGACAGACTTCATGACGCATGTGTCGATGACGTTTCCCATCTGGTTCATGGCGATCCTGTTCTCGCACGCCCTCAACAAGGTGTGGCGCAAACACATGCTGCGGATGCACGGTCTGGACCCGGACCTGGCCGACGCACAAAAGCGCCAGCGTGATGCCCACCTCCACCGCGCCTACATCGAACGCTATGGACCGCGGCCCGAATCCGCCGATCAGCGAAGCGACGATATCTGAGTCTGGTGTCTGTCCGAATACGCGGAGTCAGCATTCTTACGCCGCATAACTTACCCGCGCCCCCCATGGATCCAACGCCGAACAGTGAACCCTACCATATTCAATCCATTATTTGTGTTTTTAGGACACGAGGATGCCCGGTGATCAGAACGGCGCGCAGCCCGGCAGAAGCGCAGCAGCCGGTAGCTGTATTATCACGATATGACTTCGCAGCTATATAGAATTGAGTTTCCGCCGGTTAATTCGGAACGCCTGACTCAAGACGAAGTTGAGTTCGGACTCGTCGATAACGGCAAAGTTCAAATGCTACGCTTTCACGACTACGCCGAAATATATAAACGGCCAGGCCTTTACGAGGAACTCTTCTATGGTCGACTGAGGTGTAAATCCCCGGACAAGGTGTTGGAATTGCTTCAACGGGCGTTACAGACCGAACGGGAGCCGCTGACCGAGTTGCGGATCCTGGATCTGGGAGCAGGCAACGGCATGATGGGCGAAGTCCTCAAGCGCGATGGAGTAGCCCGACTCGTCGGCGTCGACATCATCCCAGAGGCACGTGATGCCGCTTATCGTGATCGGCCCACCGTTTACGACGCGTACTACATCACGGATCTGAGCGACGTGGACGCGCGCTTGCGCGGCGAGCTCACCGAGTGGAATTTCGATTGCTTGACGTGTGTGGCGGCGCTCGGTTTCGGAGATATTCCACCGCGTGCTTTCATCAACGCGGTCCGACTGATCAAACCGACCGGTTGGCTGGCATTCAACATCAAACACTCATTCCTGGACGCCGACGATCAGACCGGCTTTTCACGCCTGGTTCGCGCGCTTGTTTTTTCAAGATATTTTGACGTCTATCACCTCGAGTTATACCGGCATCGGCTATCAATGGAAGGCAGGCAGCTATTTTACTACGCGCTGGTCGGAAGGTTGACGGCGCCGTTGCCGGAGGATTTTCTAGCGAGTCACAATATTGCAAGTTAGGCGAGCGGAGTAGCTGCGCCGCGCGACGCGATTATGAGTCGGGATGTGGTTGATGAGATCTAGGCCTGGGACTTCCCCGCTGGATATACGGCTGTTCGCGGCGCACGGCGCGTTTCTGGCGGAGCGCCCGCCAGCCTCCGACGAAGACGTGCACATGCTTTCCGCAACAGTCGACCATGTGATCGAACGGTGCACTGCGCCCGGCGACCTGGTGTTCGATCCGTTCGCCGGGTTCGGCACCACCCTCGATCGGGCTGTGGCTCTCGGGCGGGCAGCGCTTGGTATCGAGTTGCTGCCCGAGCGTGTCGACTACCTGCGGAGACGCGTGCCCGGTGCGCATGTTCTGCAGGGCGATGCACGGGAACTGCTGGAAGTAATCCGCGGGAGCGGACGGCACCTTCCCGACGCGAGTGTCGACCTCGTCCTCACATCTCCGCCCTACATGACCCGGCAGCATCACGAGGCCGATCCACTCACCGGTTACGAAGAGAACAACGGGGACTACGGCCGTTACCTGGCCGAACTCGGCGCCGTCGCCGCCCAGTGCGCGCGGCTGCTGGCGCCCGCGGGCTTCGCCGTGTGGAACGTGGCGGACATCCACCACTTGGGTTCCACCACGCACTTGATCTCCGATTGTGCACGCGTTCTCGAACACCACCTCACCCGGCTAGGGACGACAGCGGTGGTGTGGGATCGGTACCCGCACGATCTGATCGCCGACGCGCTGCTGGTTTTTCAGCGGATCCCGGCCTACTAAAGCCTGGGTGATTGGGCGAGTTCCTCGAATGCCTGGGCCCAGCCCAGCATTCGGTCGGTCGCGCCGGCCAACTCTTCGCGGTAAGTACCAGGAGATATCGTCGAACCATCATTGGCTGCGGCCACCAATTGCGCGGCAGCGGTGACCATTTCGTTGTACTGGCGGACCCCGGCGCTCAACTGGGCGGTGAACGCGTTGATCGTCGGCACCAGGTACTGCCCCGCCTGCGCGTTGTGCTGCACGGTGCGCTCCATCGACACCACCTGGCCGGCGGTGGCCGCCATCGTCGACGCGGCGCCGCCCGCCGCGGCGGTCAGTTCGGCGATCTCCTCGCCGGGTAGCAACCGGCCGCGTTCCAGCACGCCCAGCAGCGACACCATGCCGCGCTCGGAGGCGCCCAGCGCATACATCGCCGGCCGCGCCGCCGAACCGGGCGGCGGTAGGCGGCGCGCAGTGACGGTCCGCGCGGCCGGCAGCGGCACCGAACGCAGCCAACGGAACCGCAGCAACAGCAACGTGGCCGGCGCGGCCGCCCCGGCGGCGATCAGCCCGGTGATCAGCAACACCCACACCGGTGTGGCCCACGAGGCCAGCACCGCCGTCACCAGCAACCAGAATCCGCATGCCGCGCCGAAGAACAGGCCCAGCCGTAGCGCCCAGCGGCGCTTGCGCAGCAACCTGGCCCGCGGGTCGGCGATCGCACCGAGCTTGTCGGCCAGTACGTCGGCGGCCTCACTGGCACGGTCGACGGCCCGCTGCAGCAGCACGCGCCGGGAGCGACCTCCGACTGACATGGCCATCTACTACCGGCCCAGCGGATTCTCGGGATTGGGATCGGCGCCCGATTGCGGCGCCGCCGGCGTGACCGGCGGTGTGGCGCCGCCGGCCGGCAGCGACTCACCGCGCATCGAGGCGCGGATCTGCTCCAACCGGGAATGGCCGGCCATCTGCACGCCCGCCTGTTCGACCTCGATCATCCGACCCTGCACCGAGCCTTTTGCCAGTTCCGCTTCGCCGAGTGCGTTGGCGTAGCGCCGTTCGATCTTGTCGCGCACCTCATCGAGGCTGGGAGTGGTTCCCGGCGCGGCAATCTCGCTCATCGACCGCAGCGAGGCGCTGACCTGCTCCTGCATCTTGGCCTGCTCGAGCTGGCTGAGCAGCTTGGTGCGCTCGGCGATCTTCTGCTGCAACATCATCGCGTTCTGCTCGACGGCCTTCTTGGCCTGACCGGCAGCGGTCAGCGCCTGGTCGTGCAGCGCCTTGAGGTCTTCCACGCTCTGCTCGGCAGTGACCAGTTGAGCCGCGAACGCCTCGGCAGCGTTCTCGTACTCGGTTTTCTTGGCGGCGTCACCCGCCGCCTCCGCCTGGTCGGCCAGCGTGAGCGCCTGGCGCACGTTGACCTGGAGCTTCTCGATGTCGGCCAGCTGCCGATTCAGCCGCATCTCCAGTTGCCGCTGGTTGCCGATCACCTGGGCGGCCTGCTGGGTCAAGGCCTGGTGCTGACGCTGCGCCTCTTCGATCGCCTGCTGGATCTGCACCTTGGGATCGGCGTGCTCGTCGATCTTCGAGTTAAACAGCGCCATCAAGTACTTCCACGCCTTGACGAACGGGTTGGCCATCAGTCAGCTCCGTCTGATTGTTCGGATGTTGTCAGTCTGCCGCTTACCGCTGACAATTTATCGGTTCGCCGGTCGGTGGGTGCGGCTTCAGGCTGCCTTCCGCCCGGGCGCGCCGGGCCGGACTGTCATGCCGAGGCCATCGCCCGCGGCGGCGGGATGACGACCTTGGTTCCGGCGTCGATGCGGGTGACGCCCAGGTTCCGGACGGCCCGTTCGGCCCGCTCGGCCCGCTCGGCCCGCGCCAACCGGCTGCCGGCATCGAAGAGCACGTCCGACAACGGGACCTGCAATGCCGAGCAGATCGCGTTGAGCAACTCGCTGGACGCCTCCTTGCGGCCCCGCTCGACCTCCGAGAGATAGCCCAGGCTGACCCGCGCCGAGTCGGACACCTCACGCAGCGTGCGACCCTGCGCCGTCCGGGCCTGGCGCAACACCTCGCCGACCGATTCCCGCAGCAATGCCGTCATCGTGTACTCCCCCTTAGGGCCAACCTGGAAAACCGACAGTCACCAAGGTCAACGCGCGCCACGCCCGTCAGGGTTCCCGGATCGCTCGATCAACTCCGGTCGCGGAGATCGGCGATCGCCGACATCACGTAATCCACGCCGGTCACCACGGTCAGCACCACCGCGGCGGCCATCACCGCCCAGGCCGTCACCAGCCACGGACCGCTCAGCGGCAGGATGAGCAGCCCGATACCGACCGCCTGCACCAGTGTCTTGAGTTTCCCGCCGCGGCTGGCCGGGATCACGCCGCGGTGCAGCACGGCGAACCGCAGCACGGTGATCCCGATCTCTCGGACCAGCACCAGCACCGTCACCCACCACCACAGATCGCCGAGCATCGACAGGCCGATCAACGCCGCGCCGATCAGTGCCTTGTCGGCGATGGGGTCGGCCAGGGTGCCGAATTCGGTCACCAACCCGTAGTTGCGGGCCAGCGCACCGTCGAGCCGGTCGGTGATGATCGCCACCGCGAAGATGACGAACGCCGCGATGCGGGTCTTGGCGTCGTGGCCGTCCGCGGCGAACAACGCCAGCAGGAAGACCGGCACCAACAGCAGCCGCATGACGGTGACCGCGTTGGCGAGATTGACCACCGGGACGTGCGTCACCGCCGGGCCGGTTTGAGGTTGCCGCGACACGGCAGACAGAATATCGGTTACCAAGCACGAAATGAGAAACCGTTACTGTGCACCTGTGCACCTCGCGGCTGATTCGCCGGCCCCACAGCCCCTGATCCGGCGCGCGCGGACATCCGACGTCCCGGCGATCAAGCGGCTGGTGGACACGTACGCCGGCAAGATCCTGCTGGAAAAGAACCTGGTGACGCTGTACGAGGCGGTCCAGGAGTTCTGGGTCGCCGAGGATTCCGAACAACAGGTGGTGGGCTGCGGCGCCCTGCACGTGCTGTGGTCTGATCTCGGCGAGGTGCGCACCATCGCGGTGGACCCGGCGCTGACGGGCCGCGGCATCGGCCACGCGCTCGTCGACCGGCTACTGCAGGTCGCCCGGGAACTGCAGTTGCAGCGACTGTTCGTGTTGACTTTCGAGACCGCCTTCTTCGCCCGGCACGGCTTCACCGAGATCGACGGAACACCGGTCACCGCAGAGGTTTTCGCGGAAATGCAGCGGTCCTACGACGTCGGGGTGGCCGAATTCCTGGACCTGAGCTACGTCAAGCCCAACACGCTGGGCAACACCCGGATGCTGCTGGTGCTCTAGAGTCCTGCGCTAGTCCATCACCAGACCGGCGGTCCGGCGCGTCGAGCCGACGAGGAAGCTGAACTGACCGTCGGATTCCATGCGACCCTCCCGCACCATGGCGAGGTCCGCGATCCCCTGCTTGCGGGCCTGCTCACGGACGTGCTGCTCGGTGATCATCTCCTTGCGCATGTTGCCGTACAGGAGTTCGCCGTCGTGAATCACCAGCAACGGCCCGGGCCGCAGCAGCCGTGCCACGGTCGGCCAGCGGTGGGCCATCCAGTTCAGCAGGTAGGACCAGCCGATGATCACTCCGACCAGCAGGATCCCGTCGCTGATCGACCGGTAACCGCCCGCCATCCCGTTCTGGGCGGCGTCGGCGATCAACACCACGACGATCAGATCCGTGATGCCGTTGGTGCCCGCCTCCCGTTTCAACACCACCCGCAGCAACGCATAAATCGCTATGTAGATGACGGTCCCGCGGACAATGATCTCCGAAGGCGGTGTGTCGAAAGCAAAAAGGCGAGCCCAGTCCACGAGGCGAGATTACGCGCCCGCCGGACGCGGGAAAACCGCCGGTGTCTGGTCCGTGTCCGGTCCGTGTCCGGCACGTGTCCGTGCGTACCGGGTGCGCCGAACCAGGGACTTCCGGCCCTGCCGCCGGCGACGCGAACACGAGATAGTGGTACTGACAGTTGCAGACAACTGGAGGTAGTCGTGGCCGAGCACCTGACCCCCCTGGATGCGAGTTTTCTCAACGTCGAGGACGCCGATCGGCACACCAACCTGGGCATGGGTGCCCTGGCGGTGCTCGACGGCCCGATGCCCGATCACCAGGCGCTGATGTCGGTGCTGGGCGAGCGGATCGCGGCCTGCCCACGGTTCGCCCAGCGGCTGCGGCGTCGCCTCTTCGACCTCGGCCCTCCCGAGTGGGTCGAGGACCGCAACTTCAAGCTCGCCAACCACGTCTGCGGTATCGCGGTCCCCGGCACCGGTAGCGACGACGACTTGTTCTCGGTGGTGGCCGAGGTGATGTCCTGGCGGCTGGAGCGGGACAGGCCGCTGTGGGAGATCTGGGTGATCGGGGGCCTGTCCGATGGCCGCTGGGCGATGCTGGTCAAGGTCCACCCCTGTATCGCCGACGCCGTCGCCACCGTCCACATCCTCGCCGGGCTGTCCGATGAGGGTCCGGCTCACGGCACCATGCCCGGCGCGGTCGCGGCTGCCGCCGACGGCGGGTGGCGCGGTGCGCTGCGGCTCGCCTCCTCGATCGCGACCGCCACGGTGGCCGGGGTGATGCGGACCGACCAGGCGTTGCGCGACGCCGCGGAGTTCGCCGCCGGCCTACGGCGGCCGGCGACACCGCTGAACGGCCCACTGACCAGCCGGCGGCGCCGGTACGTCTCGGCAAGGGTCAGCGCCGCCGAGGTCGACCGGATCTGCCAGACCTTCGACGTCACCGTCGACGATGTCGCGCTGGCTGCCCTCACCGAGAGCTACCGCAACATGATGGTCCGCCGCGGCGAGCGGCCGAAGTCCGATTCGCTGCGTACCCTGGTACCGCTTCGGCAGGCGGTGCTGCTGCCCCGGCTGCCGGTCGACGAAGACAACCCGGTGGTTCGGCTACGCCTGGTGCACGCGCGGCTGGCGCAGGCCAGAGCCGACGCCGACCGCGGCCCCGCCGGCGCGGTGGCGGCGGTGGCACGGGCGATCCCGGTGCCGGTCACCGCCTGGGCGACCAATCTGCTGTCCCGGCTGCCGCAGCGCAGCGTGGTGGCGCTGGCGGCCAGTGTGCCCGGCCCCGGCCGGCCGCTGGCGGTCATGGGACGCCCGGTCTCCGCGGTGTTGCCAGTCCCGCCGATCGCGATGCAGTTGCGTACCGGCGCGGCGATCCTGCGCTACGCCGACAGCCTGTTCTTCGGCATCGTCTCCGACTACGGCACCGTCCGCGACGCGGACGAGCTGGCGCGCGGCGTCGAGGCGGCGGTGGCCCGGTTGCTGGTTCGCAGCAGGCGGCGCCGGGCCGGCCGGGATCGGCACGGGTTGTCGCTGGTGGTCAACGTCTGATCGTCGCCGGCTACCCGTCGTCGTCATCCGCGGCGTCGGCGTCCGCGCCGCCGCGGATGGCCATCAGCGTCGCGGCCAGCTCGTCGGGCTTGACCAGCACTTGGCGGGCCTTGGAGCCCTCGGAGGGGCCCACGATGCTGCGGGTCTCCATCAGGTCCATCAACCGGCCGGCCTTGGCGAAGCCGACCCGCAGCTTGCGCTGCAACATCGAGGTGGAACCGAATTGGCTGGACACTACCAATTCCACGGCCTGCAGGAAGACCTCCATGTCGTCGCCGATGTCGGGGTCGACGTCGGTGCGCTCGCCGGTCGGTTTGGCGGTGGTGACGCCGTCGGTGTACTCGGGCTCGGCCTGGTCCTTGCAGGCGGTGACGACGGCGTGGATCTCCTCGTCGGTGATGAAGGCGCCCTGCAGCCGGACCGGCTTGTTGGCGCCCATCGGCAGGAACAACCCGTCGCCCATCCCGATCAGCTTCTCGGCGCCGGCCTGGTCCAGGATCACCCGGGAGTCGGTCAGCGACGAGGTGGCGAACGCCAGCCGGGACGGCACGTTCGTCTTGATCAGACCGGTGACGACGTCCACCGACGGCCGCTGGGTGGCCAGCACCAGGTGAATGCCGGCG
Source organism: Mycolicibacter algericus DSM 45454 (assembly GCF_002086455.1). Classification (GTDB taxonomy): domain Bacteria; phylum Actinomycetota; class Actinomycetes; order Mycobacteriales; family Mycobacteriaceae; genus Mycobacterium; species Mycobacterium algericum. The sequence continues at coordinate 23,457 of NZ_MVHC01000027.1, read as the reverse complement.
GCGCGGGCCTTCTGGGTGATCCGCACGATCGCGTCCTCGACGTCGCGCGGCGCGGTCATCATCAGGTCGGCGAGCTCGTCGACGATCGCGAGGATGTAGGGGTAGGGCCGGTACTCCCGTTCGCTGCCCAGCGGTGCGGTGATCTCCCCGGAACGGACCTTCTCGTTGAAGACGTCGATGTGGCGCACCCGGGACGCCTGCATGTCCTGGTAGCGCTGCTCCATCTCCTCGACCAGCCAGGCCAGCGCGGCCGCCGCCTTCTTCGGTGAGGTGATGATCGGGGTGATCAGGTGCGGAATGCCTTCGTACGGCGTGAGTTCCACCATCTTCGGGTCGATCAGGATCATCCTGACCTCTTCCGGGGTGGCCCGTGCCAGCAGCGACACCAGCATCGAGTTGACGAAGCTGGACTTACCCGATCCGGTGGACCCGGCCACCAGCAGGTGCGGCATCTTGGCCAGGTTGGCGCTGATGAAGTCGCCCTCGATGTCCTTGCCCAGCCCGATCACCAGCGGGTGATGATCGCGGCGGGTGCTCGGCGCGGTCAGCACGTCGGCCAGTCGCACCATCTCCCGGTCGGTGTTGGGCACCTCGATGCCGACGGCGGACTTGCCCGGGATCGGTGCGAGCATTCGCACACTCTCGGTCGCCACCGCGTAGGCGATGTTGCGCTGCAGGGCGGTGATCTTCTCGACCTTGACCCCGGGGCCCAGTTCCACCTCATAGCGGGTGACGGTGGGGCCGCGGGTGCAGCCGGTGACGGCGGCGTCGACCTTGAACTGCTCGAGCACCGAGGTGATCGCGTCGGTCATCGCCTCGTTGGCGGCGGTGCGGGTCTTGGGGGGATCGCCGGCGGTCAGCAGGCTAAGCGGCGGCAGCGTGTAGGGGCCCTCCACCACCCGGTCCAACACGACGGTGGTGTCGGTGGGTTTGGCCGTCTTGGGGGCCTTGCGGCGAGCGGGCTTGGGCGCCGGCGCCGGGGGCTCGGCGGGCGCTACGTCCGTCTCGGAGAGCGGGTAGTTGTCCAGCGGCGTGCGCGACTGCCAATCCGGGGTGTCCTCGGCGCCATCGGCCGCCGCGCCGCCTTCGAAGCCGCCGCCATCCTCGTCGTAGTAGTCGTCCTCGCCGGCGTAGTCGTCGTCGTAATAGCCGTCGTCATAGCCGTCGTCGTAGTCCCGCGCGACGAACATGGTCCGTAGCGCTTCAGGCGCCTCGCGCAGCGTCGTCCCGGTCAGCAACAACACCCCGAACAGCACCCCGATGCACAGCAGCGGAGCGGCGATCCAAGCGGTCAGGCCGTCGGCGAGCGGGCCGCCGATGGCGAACCCGACGAAACCGGCGCCGTGCAGGCGCCCCTCGGGGGTCGGCGGCGAGCCGGCCCACAGATGCCACAGGCCCAGGATCGGCAGCGCCACCATCGCCGAACCGAGGATCAGCCGGGGCCGGTTCTCCGGGACGGGTTCGGTACGCATCAGCGCGACGGCGCCGACGCCGGCCAGCACCGGCAGCAGCACCACCGCGCCACCGATCACGGCGCGCAGCCCGGTGTCGATCCATGCTCCAACCGGCCGCGCAGCGTCCAGCCAGCAACTGGCGGCCGTCACGACGGCCAGGCCCAGCAGCGCCAGCGCGATACCGTCGCGGCGATGACCCGGGTCGATGTCATGGGCGCGGCCGACGGACCGCGCGGTGCCGCCGGCCGCCTTGGCGACCATCAACCACGCCGCCCGGGCGGCCCGCCCGCAGGCCATACCCGCCCCGGCCAGCCCCGAATGCTGCCGGCACGGCGCGGGCTTGCGGCGTGCCGCCGCTGCGCGGGCCGGTCGGGCATTGGCTCGCGAACCGGCCTTTGACCTGCTAGTTCGCTTTCCCGATCGAGCCTTGGTGGCACTAGCCGTCTTACTAGCCATAGCCGCAAGCCTAACCGCAATACCCTCATTAGCACCATCTGCCACACTGGCCACGGCCCGGGTTGCCCGAGCTCACCCGCGTGGCACCGGTCACAGCGCGGCTGCGTACGGTGACAGGGCCTGACTTCCCCCGCCACCCCTCACGAAGGAGATCCGCATGCCCGTGGTCGTCGTCGCCACCTTCGCCGTCAAGCCGGAATCGGTCGAAGCCGTCCGCGACATCTGCGCCAAGTCGGCGGCACAAGTGCACCAGGAGCCGGGCTGCCAGCTCTACGCGGTGCACGAAACCGAAGGCGCCTTCGTATTCATCGAGCAGTGGGCCGACGCCGATGCGCTGCGGGCACACTCGACGGCCCCGGCGGTCGCCGAGCTGTTCGGCAACCTCACGGAGCACCTGGACGGCGCGCCCGATATCAAGATGCTGCAGCCGCTGCCGGCCGGCGACCCGGCCAAGGGCCAGCTCCGGGCCCAGTGATGGGAGCCCTGGACGGCAAGGTCGCCTTCATCACCGGCGCCGCACGCGGCCAGGGGCGCGCCCACGCACTGCGGTTGGCCGGCGAGGGCGCCGACATCATCGCGGTCGACCTGTGCCAACAGATCTCCAGCGTGCCGTATCCGCTGGCCACCGCCGACGATCTGGCGGAGACGGTCAAGCTGGTCGAAGAGACCGGTGCGCGCATCGTGGCCAGGGCAGCCGACGTCCGCGATCGCACCGCACTGGGCACCGCCTTGCAGGCCGGCATTGACGAACTCGGGCGGCTCGATTTCGTGATCGCCAACGCCGGAATCGCTCCGATGGCGGGCGAGGACGCCTGGCAGGACGTGATCGACGTCAACCTCACCGGTATCTACCACACCGTCGATGTGGCGATGAAGCCGATGATCGCCCAGGGTGACGGCGGGTCGATCGTTCTGGTCAGCTCGGTGGCCGGGCTGGTCGGGCTGGCCGCTCCTGCGGCGGGCTCCCTGGGTTACGCCGCCGCCAAGCACGGCATCGTCGGGCTGATGCGGGTATACGCCAACCTGCTGGCGCCACACAGCATCCGGGTCAACTCCGTGCATCCCGCCGGCGTGCAGACGCCGATGATCGACAACGAGTTCACCCGGAAGTGGCTGGAGGGCCTGGAGGACACGGACGCCCAAGGCGGACCGGACATGGGCAACGCGTTGCCGGTGCAGGTGCTGCAACCGGAGGATGTCGCCAACGCCGTATTCTGGCTGGTCTCCGATGCGGCCCGCTACATCACCGGTGTGACGCTGCCGGTGGACGCCGGCTACGTCAATAAGAGGTAGCTCAGATCTCGATGACGGTCGGCACGATCATCGGCTGGCGGCGGTAGCTCTCGCCGACCCACTTGCCGACCGTGCGGCGCACCGCCTGCGCGATCCGGGCCGGGTCGGTGACGCGTTCGGCGGCAAGGGATTCCAGCTCCGCCTCCACCTTGCGGGCCGCCGGCTCCAGCGCCTTGGGGTCTTCGGAGAAGCCACGCGAATGCAGCTGGGGCGGCGCCACCGCCTTGCCGGTCCCGCGACGCAGCACCACGGTGATCGCAATGAATCCCGATGACAGGATCAGCCGCTCCCCCAGCGTCGCATCGCCGACGTCGCCGTCCACCAGTCCGTCGATGTACACCTTGCCGACCGGGACCGCCCCGGCGATGCTCGCCTGCCCGGCGACCAGATCGACGCTGACACCGTTCTCGGCCAACAGGATCGCTTCGGGCGGCACCCCGGTGCGGGCGGCCAGCGCGGCGTTGGCGCGCAGCATCCGCCAGGTGCCGTGCACCGGCATCACGTTGCGCGGCCGGATCCCGTTGTAGAGGAACAGCAGCTCGCCGGCGTAGGCGTGCCCGGAGACATGCACCCGCGCCGCGGCGTTGGTCACCACCCGTGCGCCGATCTTGGCCAGCGCGTCCATCACGCCGTAGACCGCCTCCTCATTGCCGGGGATCAGCGACGATGACAACACCACCAGATCACCCGCGGTCAGCGTGATGGACCGGTGCTCGCCGCGCGACATCCGCGACAGCGCCGACAACGGCTCGCCCTGGGTCCCGGTGGTGACCAGCACCACCTGCTCCGGCGGCATCATCTCGGCGGCGCCGATGTCGACCAGATCGGAGTCCGCCACCCGCAAAAAGCCCAGCTCCTTGGCGATGCCCATGTTGCGGACCATCGACCGGCCGACGAACGACACCCGGCGGCCCAGTGCGACCGCCGCGTCGACGATCTGCTGCACCCGGTCGACGTTCGAGGCGAAGCAGGCCACGATCACCCGTCCCTCGGCGCCGCGGATCAACCGGTGCAGGGTGGGGCCGACCTCGCTCTCACTGGGTCCGACACCCGGGATCTCGGCGTTGGTCGAGTCGCACAGGAACAGGTCCACACCCTTGTCGCCCAGCCGGGACATGCCGGGTAGATCCGTGGGACGCCCGTCCGGCGGCAATTGGTCGAGCTTGATGTCGCCGGTGTGCAGCACGGTGCCCGCGCCGGTGTGCACCGCGATCGCCAGCGCGTCCGGGATGGAGTGGTTGACTGCGAAGTATTCGCATTCGAACACGCCGTGGGTGCTGCGCTGACCTTCGGCGACCTGGACGAACACCGGTTTGATGCGGTGTTCGCGGCATTTGGCGGCGACCAGCGCCAGCGTGAACTTCGAGCCGACCACCGGGATGTCGGGGCGCAGTTTGAGCAGGAACGGGATGGCGCCGATGTGGTCCTCGTGGGCGTGGGTCAGCACCAGCGCCTCGATGTCGTCGAGGCGGTCGGTGATGTGCCGGATGTCCGGCAGGATCAGGTCGACGCCGGGCTCGTCGTGGCCCGGGAACAGCACCCCGCAGTCGATGATCAGCAGCCGGCCGAGATGCTCGAAAACGGTCATGTTGCGGCCGATCTCGCTGATTCCGCCGAGCGCCGTGACGCGTAATCCGCCGGCGGTCAGCGGACCCGGCGGCTTGAGGTCCTCACTCACCCGCACTCACTCGAGGACCGACGCGGCGCGCATGTCGATGGCCAGTTCGTCGACCTCGGCCCCGGTCGCGGGCACCATCGGCAGCCGTGGCTCGCCCGCATCGAACCCCTGCAACCGCAGCCCGGCTTTGACGAAGGTGACCCCGCCGGTGCGGCCCATGGCGTTGGACAGCGGCGCAATCGAGACGTTGATCTTGCGGGCGGTCTCGACGTCACCGGATTCATACGCAGCCAGCATGTCGCGCAGCTGGCCCGCCGCGAAGTGCCCGATCACGCTGACGAACCCGGTGGCGCCCATCGCCAGCCACGGCAGGTTCAGGGCGTCGTCGCCGGAGTAGTAGGCCACGTCGGTTTCGGCCATGATCTGCGCGGCGGCATGCAGGTCGCCCTTGGCGTCTTTGATCGCGACGATGTTCGGGTGCTCGGCGAGCTCGAAGATCGTGTCCGGGGCGATCGGCACCGCCGAACGGGCCGGGATGTCATACAGCATCACCGGCAGCCCGCTGGCGTCGGCGACCGCGGTGAAGTGCGCCAGCAGCCCGGCCTGCGACGGCCGCGAATAGTAGGGCGTCACCACCAGCAGGCCGTGGGCGCCGACCCCGGCGCAGGCCTCGGCCAGCCGGACGCTGTGTTCGGTGTCGTTGCTGCCGGCGCCGGCGATGATGCGGGCGCGGTCGCCCACGGCCTCGACCACGGCACGAAGCAGCGTGAGCTTCTCGTAGTCGGCGGTGGTCGGCGACTCGCCGGTGGTCCCGGAGAGCACCAGGCCGTCACAGCCGGCGTCGACGAGCCGGTTCGCCAGCCGTACGGCGGCGTCGGTGTCCACGGAGCCGTCCGCACCGAACGGGGTCACCATCGCGGTCAGAACGGTGCCCAACTGCGCCTTGGCGTCGAATACGGTGCTGCTCACGAGCCCAAGAGTACCTGGCGCCGCGCCGTTGCTCAGACCTCGGTGGCGAGCGGACTGGTCGCTACTTCGGTGCCGTCGGCCAGCGCGGTGATCTCGAAATCGCCGAACGCCGCCGGGGCGAGCCCGATGAGCTGCCGCAGGCATTCGACGGCCAGCCGGCGGATCTCGACATCGGCATGCTCGCTGGCACGCATCGCGATGAAGTGCCGCCAGGCCCGATAGTTGCCGGTCACCACGATGCGGGTCTCGGTGGCGTTGGGCAGCACGGCGCGGGCGGCCTGGCGGGCCTGCTTGCGCCGCAGCACGGCCATCTTCTCGCCGGGCTGATCGGCGGTGAATTTGGCCTCCAGCCTGGCCAGCAGTTCGGCGTAGGCGGCCCGGCTGGCATCGGCGGCCTCGGCCAGGATCTGCTGCAACTCCGGGTCGTCGTCCATCCCCGGCGGCACCACGATCCGGGAGTCCGGTTCGGGGACGTAGCGCTGGGAGAGCTGGGAGAACGAGAAGTGCCGGTGCCGGATCAGTTCGTGGGTGGCCGACCGGGAGATTCCGGTGATGTAAAAGCTCACGCCGGCGTGCTCGAGGACCGAGAAGTGTCCGACGTCGATGATGTGCTTCAGGTAAGCGGCGTTGGTGGCGGTGCGCGGGTTGGGCTTGGACCAGCTCTGATAGCAGGCTCGGCCGGCGAACTCGACCAGCGCCTGACCGCCCTCGGCGTCGGTGCTCCACGCAACGTCCGGCGGTGGTAAGAACTCGGTCTTGGCAATCAGTTGCACGCCCAACGGCGCCGTCTCGGCCACGGCACCCACCTTAAGACGTGCCGGCCCGGGGTCAGCCCTTCGGCACTTTCGCGGCGATTTGCCGGGCGATGACGACCGCGGAGTCCTTCGGGTCGGTGCTGCAGGTGTTGACGTCGACGACGACGTTGTTGGCCACGGTCAGCGCCCGCCCGCAGGCCTGCCAGGCCGACTCGCCGGCGTTCTGCTGGGTCGCGACGGTGCTCAACACGCCCTCGATGTTCGATATGCGCCCGGCGGTCCACTCCGAACCGCTCTGGGTGTGGGTGTATTCGTGGCATTCCGGCCATTGCTTGGCGGACGCCTCGAAGAACGCCTCGGCTTGCTCGGCGGTCGGAAACAGCACCACGGCCTGATCGACGAAGTGGGCGTTGTCTTCGCCGTCGCTGACACTCTGCTCTCGCACCGCGCTGAAACCGCTGCGCGCATAGACCTGCTCCTGGGCGACTCCGTCGACGGCCAGGCACTCCCTCGGCTGCATCGTGGCGCTGTCGTCGGGCAGCACATCGTGGGGGGCGTGCGCCTTCATGTCGGCCACGCCCATGATCGGGTTGATCTCCTCGGGGGTGAGCAGCAGTGCCCGCAGCCCGTCCTCGCCGACCGGGGCGACAGCGACCGTCGTCGTGGTCGGCGTCGCCGCGACGGTGGTGGTGGTTTTCGCCGCGCCGCCGCTGCCGCCGCAGCCGGCGATCGCCAGGCAGCCCACCACGACGAAACCGTACGAAACCGAACCCCGCACGCGATCACACCCCTGTGTTTCCGATCAGGCTTGTGGATCCGCACGCCAGTCAAAGGCGTCACCGATCAGTTCTTCGGTCACAGTAGCGAAAACCGGGCCGTGCCGCCCGAGGTCAGGACAGATCCGCCCAACCGCGTTGACGCCGAACCCTTTTGGTTGCCGGCGAACCGGAGCCGACGACTCCGCAGGTTTACGTTGTAATCCCATCGGGTATCCCGGCACATCGGCGGCCACCCGGTCGCCTGCTGGGTGGACGGCCCCGCACCGCCGCGGCCCGTCCGTCCGGTCTTGATCCGATCAAGAGAGGCACACCACATGAGTGACGACAAGGACAGTGGCCCCGAAGCCGGCATCAAAGGCGTCGTGGAAGGCGTCAAGGGCAAGGCCAAGGAGGCTGTCGGCACGGTGACCGGAGACGACTCGCTCAAGCGGGAAGGCCAGGCGCAGCAGGACAAGGCCGACGCGCAGCGTGAGGTCGCGGCCAAAGAGGCAGAGGCCGAGAAGGCCCGCGCCAAGGCCGAGGCAGACGAGGCGCGCGAGCGTGCCGAACAGGAGTGAGGGAATCGCGTGTTGATGCGCAGAATCGCACGTCCGCTGCTGGCGGCGGCGTTCATCGGTCAGGGAGTGGAGGCGTTGCGCCGGCCGCAGCAGGCCGGCCAGACGGCCCGTCCGGCGTTCGACGGGCTGCAACACCTACCGGACGAGATATCGGCGAAGGTGCCGTCCGATGTCGAGACGTTCGCCAAAGCCAACGCGCTGGTCCAGATCGGCGGCGGCCTGCTACTGGCCAGCGGCAGACTGCCGCGGGTTGCCGCTGCGGCGCTGGCATGCACCGTCATTCCGGGCAGCGCAGGCGGCCACATGTTCTGGATGGAGCCTGACATCCAGCGCAGGGCCCAACAGCGCCAAGCGTTCCTGACCGACGTCAGCCTGATCGGCGGGTTGATGATCGCGGCGGCCGACACCGAGGGACGACCGTCGCTGGGCTGGCGGGCCCGGCGTGCCGCCCGGCACGCCTATCAGCGCGCGGCCACGGCTATGCCGGCCATGCACACCACTTCCGGTGATGCGGTGCTCGAGACGGTCGGCGACAGGCTGAGCGCGGGCCTGCAGGCCGGCGCCGAACACGGCCGAGAGCTCGCCGAACTGGTGGGTGAGCGGGCCGGGCCACTGCTCGAGGCGGCCGGTGAACGGGGCGCACAGTTCGCCGAGGTCGCCGCCGACCGCGGCACCGAGTTGGCGCAGGCGGCCCGCGAAAGCGCGACCACCCTCGCCGAGAGCGCGCGCCGGCACCTTCACCGACCGGACAAGCACCGCGGCCGGTGATTCATCGGCGTGGCCGCTCTCGGCGCAGCTCGGCCGCCAGATCGCCGCGCTCCCCCACGCTGACCTGGCTCAATCCCAGCCAGCGCGCCATGGTCTCCAGCTCGGGGAGCAGCGCCTGCGCCACCCGCTGACGGGCATGGCCCGCTTCGGCGAACGCCCCGACGACGTGCAGCGCCCCGGCTCGGCGGTCGGCCTTCAGGTCCACCCGGCCGACCAGCTGCCCGTCCAGCAGGAACGGCCACACGTAGTAGCCGTATCGTCGCTGGGCCGCCGGGGTGTAGATCTCGAGCCGGTAGTGGAAATCGAACAGCCGCTCCACCCGGGGACGGAAGAAGATCAGCGGGTCGAACGGGCACAGCAGCGCGGTGCCCCGATCACCCCGGGGAATCGGCTGACCGGCCCGCAGGTATGCCGGCCCGTCCCAGCCGGCCACCGTCACCGGCTCCAGGTCGCCGGCGGCCACCAGCGCCGCGATCGCCGGTTTGGCCTGGCCGGCCGACAGCCGGAAGTAATCACGTAGATCGGCCTCGGTACCGACCCCCAGGGCGGTCGCCGCCCGCAGCACCAGTTCCCGCACGGCCTCGGCGTCGTCGACGTGGCGCGCCAGCACGTGGGCCGGCAGCACGTTCTCCACCAGGTCGTAATGCCGGGCGAATCCCACCCGGGTGGCGGTGGTCAGCACCCCGGCGGCGAACAGCGCCTCGGCCACCCACTTGGTGTCGCTGCGATTCCACCACGGGCCCTTGCCCGCCCGGCCGGCTGCCGACCACGTGGCGGCCAGGTGCGCCTCGAGTTGGCCGGCGGTGGCCGGGCCGATCTCGGCGACTGCGGCGGTGACGTCCTCGACGAGCTGCGGATTGGCCCGCACGATGTGGGCGCCCCAGCGGCCGTGCGGCCACTGCCGCATCCGCCAGCGCAGCAGCGGCCAGTCGTCGACGGCCATCAGCGCCGCCTCGTGCGCCCAGTATTCGACCAGCAGCCGCGGCGAGCGGCTGCTGTGGCTCCAGGCGGCGCGGTCCAGCACGGTGCGGTCGTAGCAGCCCAGTCGGCTGAACACCGGGGCGTAGTGGGCGCGCACCGCCACGGACACCGAGTCCAGTTGCAACACCTGGATGCGGGAGATCAACCGCTTCAGGTGCGCCCGGGTGATGGCGGCGCGTGGTTTGGCGACAGCGAATCCCTGTGCGGCGACCGCGATCCGGCGCGCCTGCGCCGGCGTCAACGACGCCATCAGCGGTGGTAGCTGCAGAACCGGTACCGCAGGCCGCGCGCGCTGGTGAGCCACGGCCCCGCGGTGCCCCGCCAGCTTTCGTCGAGCACCGGTGCGACGGCGTCCTCGTCTTGCCGGGGCAGGTCGATCTCCACCTCGGTCACCTCGCACCGGTCGGCCAGCGGCAGCGCCAGCGCGTAGATCTGCGCCCCGCCGATCACCCAGGTCTCGGCATCGGTCAGCGCCGCGTCGAGGGTCGGAACCACCTCGGCCCCGACGGCGCGGTAGTCGCTCCGGCGGCTGACCACCACGTTGGCCCGGCCGGGCAGCGGACGCACGCCGGCCGGCAGCGATTCCCAGGTCAACCGGCCCATCACCACCCGGTGTCCCAGGGTGAGTTCCTTGAAACGCGCCTGGTCTTCGGGCAGCCGCCACGGGATGCCGCCGTCACGCCCGATCACCCCGGACGTCGACTGGGCCCAGATCAGACCCACCTTGGCCGGGGGGCTCATACCGCGACGGGCGCCTTGATCGCCGGGTGTGGGTCGTAGCCCAGGATCTCGATGTCGTCGAAGGTGTAGCCGAAGATCGAATCCCGTGGCGCCAGAGCCAGTTTCGGGTAGCCGCGGGGCTGACGGGACAGTTGCTCCCGCACCTGCTCGACGTGGTTGTCGTAGATGTGGCAGTCCCCGCCGGTCCAGACGAACTCTCCGACGTCCAGCCCGGCCTGCGCGGCCATCATGTGGGTGAGCAGCGCATAGCTGGCGATGTTGAACGGCACGCCGAGGAACAGGTCGGCGCTGCGCTGGTAGAGCTGGCAGGACAGCCGCCCGCCGGCGACGTAGAACTGGAAGAGTGCGTGACACGGCGCCAGCGCCATCTGGTCCAGTTCGCCGACGTTCCACGCCGAGACGATGATGCGGCGTGAATCCGGGTCGGTGCGCAACAACTCCACCGCGCGTTCGATCTGGTCGATGTGCTGCCCGCTCGGTGTCGGCCAGGAGCGCCACTGCACGCCGTACACCGGCCCGAGATCACCGGTGTCGGAAGCCCATTCGTCCCAGATGCTGACGCCGTGTTCCTTGAGCCAGGCGATGTTGGAGTCCCCGCGCAGAAACCACAGCAGCTCATAGACCACCGATTTGACGTGCACCTTCTTGGTGGTGACGAGCGGGAAGCCGGCGGCCAGGTCGTAGCGCAGCTGGTGGCCGAACAGGCTGCGGGTGCCGGTGCCGGTCCGGTCGGCCTTGGGGGTTCCGCGCTCGAGCACCAGGGCCAGCAGATCCTCGTACGGCGTGGCGATCGGCACGCCGTCCAGCTTACTTGCCCGGCGTCGGGGTAGAACGGAAGCCATGCCGACGATCACCGACACCATCACCACTGCCGACGGCGACTGCCCGGTCCGGCTGTTCACCCCGGACGGAGCTGGTCCATGGCCGGGCGTCGTCATGTATCCCGATGCCGGCGGAGTGCGGCAGACCTTTGTCGAGATGGCCGCCGAACTGGCCGGTTCGGGTTACGCCGTGTTGCTGCCCGACGTGTACTACCGGAACCCCGGCTGGGCGCCCTTCGACATGGCCACCGCGTTCAGCGACGCCAAGGAGCGGGGCCGGATCATGTCGATGCTGGGCAGCGTCACCTTCGACCGGATGACGACCGACGCCGAGGCGTTCTTCGACTATCTGGCGGGCCGCCCCGAAGTCCGCGGGGAGAAGTTCGGGGTCTGCGGCTACTGCATGGGCGGGCGTATCTCGGTGGTCGTGGCCGGCCGTGTTCCCGATCGGGTGGCAGCGGCGGCGTCGTTCCACGGCGGCGGCCTGGTCACCGACGCGGCCGACAGCCCGCACCTGCTGGCTGAGCAGATGAGCGCCACGGTGTACGTCGCCGGTGCCGCCAACGACGCGTCCTTCACCAAGGCGCAGGCAGCGACGCTGGAGCAGGCACTGGCCGCCGCCGGCGTCGAGCACACCGTCGAGTTCTACCCGGCCGCCCACGGCTTCGCGGTCCCCGACAACGCGCCGTACGACGCCGACGCCGCGGCCCGGCACTGGGCGGCGATGCGGGAGGTGTTCGCCGCCGCGCTGACCGGATAGCCGTGCCGGCTCCCGGCCTAGCCGGAATGCAGGGCGTCACCGAGGTGGTCGGCGATGCTGACCTCGTCGAGCTCGGTGTCGCGGGTTTCGCGCATCACCAGCACCGCGGCGAAGGACAGCGCCGCCGCGAGCGACAGGTAGACGCCCACCCAGCGCACGCCGTACCCGGTGGCCAGCCAGGTGGCGATGAACGGCGCCACCGCCGCCCCCAGGATGCTCGCCGCGTTGTAGGACACACCCGATCCGGTGTAGCGGACATTGGTCGGGAACAGCTCGGGCAGCACCGCGCTCATCGGCCCGAATGCCAAGCCCATCAACGTCATCCCGATGATCAGGAAGACCAGTATCGCCGCGGGTGATCTGTCCGGACTCAAGAAGAGACCGAAAGTGGTCCCGTACAGCATGATTCCGGCGATGAAGACCAGCAGCACCGGCCGACGGCCGAATCGATCGGCCAGCACCCCGGACAGCGGCAGCACCGCTATGAAGAACAGCACCCCGATCAACTGCAGCCCGAGGAAGTCGGCGTAGCTGTAACCCAGCCCGGTGCCCTGCGGTGGCCGCTGGGTGGTGGCGTGGCTCAGCGTCCACGTCGTCACGGTATAGAACAGCGTGTAGGTCGCCACCATCACCAGCGTGCCGATGACCAGCTCGCGCCAGCTGTCCCGGAACACCTGGGCGATCGGCGCGGTGAGGCGTTCACCGCCCTCGATCGCCTGGGTGAACACCGGTGTCTCGGTGAGCCGCAGCCGGACATAGAGACCGACGCCGACCATCACGGCGCTCAGCAGAAACGGAATGCGCCAGCCCCAGCTCAGAAACGCCCCGGACTCGTCGCCGCCGGCGGTGGCCGGCCCCAGCAGCTTCAGCAGCAGCAGGAACAGCGCGGTGGCGAACAGAAAACCCAGCGGTGCGCCCAGCTGCGGCCATATCCCCGCCGACGCCCGCCGGCCCGGTTTGGCGGTCTCGGTGGCCAGCAGCGCCGCACCGCTCCATTCGCCTCCCAGCGCCAGGCCCTGGCTGAACCGCAGGATGGCCAGCAGGACCGGTGCGGCCAGGCCGATGTGGTGGTAGGTCGGCAGCAGCCCGATCAGGAACGTCGCCACACCCATGACCAGCAATGAGGCGACGAGCGTGGCCTTGCGGCCCAACCGGTCGCCGAAGTGGCCGAACAGCACCGACCCCAACGGCCGGGCCACGAACGCCAGGCCGAACGTCGCCAACGACGCCAACAGTGCTGCGGCTGGGTTTCCCGGTGGGAAAAACAGGTGCGGAAAGACGGTGACCGCCGCGGCCGCATAGACGTAGAAGTCGTAGAACTCGATCGTGGTGCCGATCAGCGACGCCACCGCTATTCGCCTGCGCGGAACCCCGTCGACGAGATCCGGTTCCCTGGTGCGGGTCACCGCCTCCCCTCAGATCCCCGCTTCATCGGCAACCTCGCGGGCCTTGCGCACGAGCGCGTCGATCCACCCGGTGATCGGGGTCCCGGCAGCGGCCTTGTTCACCGGGTTGTCCAGCACCCGCCGCACGATCCCCTCGGCGATGATCGCAACCTTCCAGAGCCCCAGCGCATGCCAGTACTGCAGCGTCGCCGCGTCGCGCCCGGTCTGCTCGAGGTAGACCCGGGCCAGTTCGGCCCGGCCGGGGAAGCCCTCCAGCGTGCTGAGGACGAACTCTCCGGCGATGTCCTCCTCGCCGGGCTCAGGCCAGTACGCCAGCAGGCTGCCCATGTCGGCCAGCGGATCGCCGAGGGTGGACAGCTCCCAGTCCAGCACGGCCACCACCTGCCCGCTCTGCGGTGAGGTGATCACGTTGCGCAGGTGAAAGTCACCGTGCACCAAGGTGAGTTCCTGCTGCGGCGGTGCCGCCGCGACCAGCCGCCGGGTCAGGTCATCGAGCGCGGGCAACTCGCGGGTCTTGGACTTCTCCCATTGACCGGCCCAGCGTTTGAGCTGACGCTGCGCGTACGGTTTGTGGCTGGCCAGATCGTCGAGGCCGACGGCTTTGATGTCGACGGCGTGAATCTTGGCCAGCGTCTTGGGCATTGACAGCCCGATCTGCCGGCGCCGCTGCGGTGTCAGCGATTCGGCAACCGACATCCGGTCCGCCACCACCCCGTCGACGTACTCCATCAACAGCAGCGGCGTGCCCTCCGAGTCGCGGGTCATCCCGTACACCCGCGGGGTGGGCACCTCGGTGTCCTCCAAGGCGGCAAGAATCCGTGCTTCCCGCGCGACGTCGTGGGCTGACGCCAGCAACTCACCCAGCGGCGGGCGGCGCAGCACCCACCGGTGGTCGGCGGCGTCGGAGACCAGGTAGGTCAGGTTCGACTGCCCGATCCCGATCCGCTCGAACTTCACCGGGCGGCTGACGGGAATCCCCAACTGCGCAATCCAACGCGCGATCATCGGCGGGTCGACGCCGAGCACCTCAGCCACCATGACCTGCCCGGAAACCGGTTGCGTCACCGAGGATCTGGCCACCGTCGACCACCAGCGTCTGACCGGTGATCCAGCTCGCCGCATCGGATACCAGGAACGCGACCGCGTCGGCCACATCGACCGGTTCCCCGATCCGTCCCAGCGGCATCGTCGTCGACAACGCCTGCTCGTGCTCCTGCCACAGCACCTCGGCCAGCTTGGTGCGCACCACGCCGGGGCAGATGGCGTTGACCCGCACGCCCGGTGAGAGCTCCAGGACCAACTGCTTGGTGAGGTGGATCAGCGCGGCCTTGGTGGCGTTGTACATGCCCATCAGCGGCGCGGAGCTCATCCCGCCGATCGAGGCGGTGTTCACCACCGCGCCGCCGTGCTCGCCCATCCACGACTTGACCGCGCAGGACGTCCACAACAGCGGACCCCACAGGTTGACGTCGAAGATCTTCGCGAACCGGCCGTGGTCCTGGTCGATCAGCGGACCGAACGCCGGATTGGTGCCGGCATTGTTGACCAGGATGTCGATGCTGCCGAACCGTTCCAGCGTGAGATCGACACAGCGCTGGGCGGCGTCGTCCTCGGCGACGTGGGCGGCCACACCCAGCGCATCGCCATCGATCTGTGCGGCCGCGGCATCGGCGCTCTGCTGGTCGCGCGAGGTGAGCACCACGTTGGCGCCCGCCTGGGCCAGTCGCTGTCCGATCGCCAGCCCGATGCCGCGGGAGGCGCCGGTGATGATCGCGGTGCGCCCGGTCAGCTCCGTTGTCACTGGGCGGCCTCCCGGTACTTCTTCAATTCCTGCCGGGCGATGGCGCGCTTGTGGACCTCGTCGGGACCGTCGGCGAGCCGCAGCGTGCGCAGGTGCGCCCAGAACCCGGCCAGCGGGAAGTCCTCGGTGACCCCGCCGGCGCCATGCACCTGGATGGCCCGATCGACGATCTTCAGCGCGATCTCGGGTGCGGCGACCTTGATCGCCGCGATCTCGACCTGCGCAGCCTTGTTGCCGACGGTGTCCATCAGGTAGGCGGCTTTGAGGGTGAGCAGCCGGATCATCTCGATGTCGATGCGCGCCTCGGCGATCCAGTCGCGGATGTTGGCGTTGTCGGAGACCGGCTTGCCGAAGGTGACCCGGGATTGCGCACGCCGGCACAGCAGTTCCAGCGCACGCTCGGCCATGCCGATGCAGCGCATGCAGTGGTGGATGCGGCCCGGCCCCAGCCGGGCCTGGGCGATCGCGAAGCCCTCCCCCTCGCCCTTGAGCACGTCCTTGGCCGGCACCCGGACATCGTTGAAGTCGATCTCGGCGTGGCCCTCGCGGTCCTGGTAGCCGAAGACCGAGACTCCGCGCATGACGGTGACGCCCGGGGCGTCGATGGGAACCACCATCATCGATTGCTGCCGGTGGGTGGCGGCGGCGGGATCGGTTTTGCCCATCACGATCATCACCCGGCAGTTCTGGTGTAAAGCATTGGAGGCAAACCATTTCCGTCCGTTGAGGACGTATTCGCCGCCATCTTTGGCCATCGACAGCTGCACGTTGGTGGCGTCGGAGCTGGCCACCGCCGGCTCGGTCATCGCGAACGCCGAGCGGATCTTTCCCTCCAGCAGCGGCTTGAGGTATTTCTCCTTGTGCTCATCGCTGCCGAACAGCGTGAACACCTCCATGTTGCCGGTGTCGGGCGCGCTGCAGTTGGTCGCCTCCGGCGCCAGGTGCGGGCTGCGGCCCATGATCTCGGCCAGCGGCGCGTATTCAAGGTTGCTCAGGCCGGGGCCGACGTCCGGATGAGGGTGAAACAGGTTCCACAGACCGCGGTTTCGCGCCTCGGCCTTGAGCTCCTCCAGGATCGGGGGCTGAAAATGTGGGTTGCCGGATTCGGCCATCTGCGTCTCGTAGACCGGCTCCGCCGGGTACACCAGGGCGTCCATGAACTCCAGCAGGTCGGACCGGTATTTCGCCGCGCGCTCCGACATCTCGAACAGTGACATGCAGACTCCTCTTCTAGGACACTTCCGGATTGAGCAGGCCGCGCTGGTAGCGACGCATGCCACGCAGCCAGCGGTCGTAATCGGCTCCCTTGAACCGGTACATCTCCAGCACGGCCGGATGCGGCAGGATCAGGAAGCGTTCGTCGGCGATGGCGGAGAGCACCTCCTCGGCGACGGCGGCCGGTTCGAGCACCTCGCCGGCTGCGGTGACCGCCCGGGTGGCGAGATCTCCCAGCGGGTCGCCGGATTGTTCGCCGGCGTAGAGCAGCTTGGTGTTGACGCCCATCGGGCACAGGCAGCTGACCCGCACGCCCTGATCGCCGTAGCTGATGTTGAGCCATTCGGCGAATCCGACGGCGGCATGTTTGGTGACGGCGTAGGTGGCGCCACCGAGTTGGGTGAGCAGGCCGGCCGCCGACGCGGTGGACACGAAATAGCCCTCGCCGCGGCGCACCCAGGCGGGGACCAACAGCTGCGCGGCGCGGATGTGGGCCCGCAGGTTGATGTCGATCGCCTGGTCCCAGTCGCCGTCGTCGGCTTCCAGGCCGGGGGCGCCGGTGATGCCGGCGTCGGCGAAGTACATGTCGACCGGACCGTAGTGGTGCTCGGCGAGCGCGATGAGCTCCCGGATCACCTCGGTGTCGGAGACGTCACCGCCACTGCTGGTCGCCGCGCCCGGACGCTCGGCGTTGATGGCGTCGGCCACCGCCGCCGCGGCCTGCGTGTCGAGGTCGGCCACCACCACCGTCGCCCCGGCCCGGGCCAGCGCTGTGGCCAGTGCGCCGCCGATGCCACCACCGCCCCCGGTGACGATGGCGACCCGCTCGGCAACCTTCATGGGCACCTTCCCTCACTTCGGTCGTCCGTCACCGTAATTGAAACCGATTTCACCTTCAACTATTGGCCTTCCGGAAAGCGCAGGGCGTTGGCCCACAGCCGGGTCACCGTGCCCACCAGCGCCTCGAAGTCGATGTCGACCGCCTCGCCGAGCACGAACGCGCCGTAGGCCAGTCGGCTGACCATCCCCGAGAGCGCCAGGGATGCCAGCAGTGGATCGACGTCCGCGCCGGCGATCCCACGTGCCTGCAGATCGGCGATTCCGGCGGCATTGCGCTGGACGAACGCATCGGCGCGCTGCGATCGGAAAGCCCGGAACGTGGGATCGATCTGGGCCACCTGTTCGAGCAGGCCCATCAGCTTGGCATTGCGCCGATATGCCTCCAGGTAGGCACGATTGCTCGCCTCCAGTACCGCATAGGGATCGTCGGTGCCGCCCACCCGGCCCATGCCCGGGTGCATCATGTCCTGCTGTGCTTGTTCGAGAACGGCGGCGAAGATCTCCTCTTTGTTCGCGAAGTAGGTGTAGAACGACCCGGTGGCGCAACCGGCCGCCTTGGTGATGTCGGTCAGCTTGGCGTCGAGATAACCGTCCCGCTCGAACACCTTGCGGGCGGCGGCGACCAGCGCGGCCCGGGTCCGTGCGCCGCGCACCGTCGCCGGCGGTTGGCGGGTCGGGGCGGCCGGCACGGCTTCCATCCGGGCAGCTTAGCTGAATCCGACGTCAAGTTCATCCATTGTCGCGGCGCCGTCGGCGAGTCCGCCCAGCATGGCTTCAGCCTCCGGTTCGGGCAGTGACTCCACCCCGCGCAGTTTGCGTTCGATGGCGCGGGTGCGGACCCCGGCGGTGTCGATGGTGTTGCGGGCGGTGTCGAGTTGCTTGCGGGTCTTCTCCAGGACCGCCGCGAATTTTCCGAACTCGGTTTTGACCGCACCGAGCACCTGCCAGACTTCGCTGCTGCGCTGCTCGATCGCCAGCGTACGAAAGCCCATCCGCAGGCTGTTGAGCAGCGCCGCCAGTGTCGTCGGGCCGGCGAGGGTGACCTTGTACTTGGCCTGGATCTGTTCGAACAGCCCCGGTTGGCGCAGCACCTCGGCGTAGAGGCTCTCGGTCGCCAGGAACAGGATCGCGAAGTCGGTGGTGTGCGGCGGTGAGAGGTACTTGTCACAGATGTCGCCGGCTTCGGCTTCGATCCGCCGGATCAACGCCTGCCGCGCGGCGGCCTCCCCCGCGGTGTCGGCGCTCTCCTGGGCGTCGAGCAGGCGCTCGAAGTCCTCCCGCGGAAACTTGGCGTCGATCGGCAGCAGCACTTCACCGGCGCCGGATCCGCCGGGCAACCGGATCGCGAATTCCACACGGGCAGCCGATCCCGGCACGGTGGCCACGTTGGTGGCGTACTGCTCTGGCGTGAGCGTCTCGGCCAGCAGCGCGGCCAGTTGCGCCTCACCGAAGATGCCGCGGGTCTTGACGTTGGTCAGCACCCGCTTCAAGTCGCCCACCCCGGTGGCCAGCGTCTGCATCTCACCCAGTCCCCGCTGCACGGCCTCCAGCCGCTCGGAGATCTGCGTGAAAGACTGGGCCAGCCGGGTTTCCAGCGTCGCCTGCAGCTTCTCGTCGACCGTGGCGCGCATCTTCTCCAATTGCTCGGTGTTCTCGGTCTGCAGGCTCTTGAGTTGGCGATCCAGCGTGGCGCCCAGTTTGTCCTGGGTGCCCTGCAGGGTCGACCCGAAGCGGTGCAGCGTCAGCTGCCATTGGTGAAACGCCTGCGCGAGTTCGGCACGCCCGGTGCGCTGCTCTTCGCGCAGCGTTCGCTCCACCCGCTCGCTGTCGCCGCGCAGCGCGGCGAGTTGTTCGGGTGAGAGCGCTCCGCCGCCCGGCCGCAGCAGCACCACCACCTGGAGGATCACCGCCAGCAACGCCAGTGACGTGAGCAGGATCAGCAGGGCGGTGTCCATACCCGGCAAGGTAGCGCGGGGTACGGACAACTAGCCGCTCGACAGCCCCGCGATCCACCGTCGGGATTCCGCCGGGTCGATGACGTCGTCGAGTTCGAAGGTGGTCGCCGCGCTCAGCGCCCGTCCGCGCAGGTAGGCCGCCGCCACCAGCTGCTCGAACAGCTGTTGACGCTGATCGGCGTCGGCGGCCTCGGCGAGTTCCTTGCGGAACCCGAGCCGCACCGCCCCTTCCAAACCCATCCCGCCGATCTCGCCGGTCGGCCAGGCAACGGTGAACTGCGGGGCGTGAAAAGAGCCGCCCGCCATCGCCATCGCCCCCAACCCGTAACCTTTGCGCAGCACGATCATCCCCATCGGCACGCTCAGGCGGGCGCCGGCGATGAACATCCGGCTGAACCGGCGCACGGTGGCTTCCCGTTCGGCGTCCGGGCCGACCATGAATCCCGGCGTGTCGCACAACGTCACCACCGGCAGCCGAAACGACTCGCACAGCGCGAAGAAGTCGGCGGTCTTATCGGCCGCCTCGGCGTCGATGGCACCGCCAAGGTGGTGGCTGTTGTTGGCCAGCAGCCCGTACGCCACGCCGCGCACGCGCACCAGGGCGGTCACGATGCCGATCCCGTAATCCGGTCGCAGTTCCAGCGCCGAATCGACGTCGACGATCGCCTCGATCGCCCGGCGCACGTCATAGGCCCGCAACCGGTTCTGCGGCACCACATGCCGCGCCAGTCTCGGATCGGGTTCCCGCCATTCGGTGACCCCGCCGCCGAAGTAGGACAGATAGCGCTTGGCCAGCACCACCGCGTGCGCCTCGTCGGTGGCGGCCAGCGCCACCACCCCGTTGCGGCGCTGCACCTCGATCGGGCCGATCTCCTCGGGCCGGTACACCCCGAGTCCGCCGCCCTCGATCATGGCAGGGCCGCCCATCCCGATATTGGCGTCGGGCGTCGCGATGATCACGTCGGACACGCCGGCCAAGGCCGCATTGCCGGCGAAACAGCGGCCGGACACCACGGCCACCAGCGGCACCTGGCCGTTGAGTGCGGCCAGTGCGCGAAACGTCATGAGGTCGAGCCCTGCCATGCCTGCGACGTCGGTGTCACCGGGTCGGCCGCCGCCGCCCTCGGCGAACAGCACCAACGGAATTCGCCGACGGGCTGCCAGCTCGAAGAGCCGATCGGTCTTGGCGTGGTTGCGCATGCCCTGCGTTCCGGCCAGCACGGTGTAGTCGTAGGAGGCCACCGCCACCCGCGCAGAATCGATGGTCGCCAGGCCGGCGACCAGGCCGTCGGCCGGCGTGTTGGCGATCAGGTCCTCCTCGGAGCGCCGACTGCGTTGCGCGGCCAGCGCCAGCGCCCCGTATTCGACGAAGCTGCCCGGGTCGACCAGATCGGCGATGTTCTCCCGGGCGGTGCGTCGCCCCTGCCGGTGCCGTCTGGCGACAGCCTCGGGCCGGCCGTCGTCGCGAGTGAGCCGGTGGCGGTGGGCGACCTCGTCGAGGTCGGCCCGTGGCGAATCCAGGTCTGGGCCGCCGTCGGGCCCCTCGCCGGTCTCGTCGCCGGCTCCGGCGAACACCAACAGCGGTTCCCCGGCGGCGACGACCTGCCCGACGGCGACCAGTGCGCGCACCATCGCGCCGGGAGCGGCGAGCACGTGCTGCATCTTCATCGCCTCCAGCACCACACCGCCGGGCTCCACTTCGGCGACCGTGCCCGCCATCGGTGCGTACAGCACGTGTTCGCCCGGGCCCAGATCCGTTGTGGGTAACCGATGCCCGGCGCTAGTCGGCGACGCGGCCCCCACCAGGGCGGGCAGTCGCCGGCCCAGCCAGCCGGTCGTGACAGCCCCGGTCGCCGGCTCCGCCTCCGACAACACCGCGGCGAGCAGCCCGGCGTTGGTGCCGACCCCGGCGATGATCAACTCCGACAACGCCGTGCGGGCTTTGTGGAGCGCGGCGGCCAGCGAGGTGCCGTGCACGTGGGTGATCACCTTGGCCAGCAGCGAGTCGTAACGGGGGCTGATGGTCAGGCCCGGGCGGGCATAGGTGTCGACCCGGATCCCCGGGCCGGTTGGCGGCGTGAACGCCGTCAGCGTGCCCACGCACGGTTGCACTGCCCCGTCGGCGGCCACCGTTTCGGCGTTGACGCGGCATTCGACCGCGATCCCGTGGGAGCGCGCCGGTTCCCCGGTTTCGCGACCATCAGCGGCGACGACGCCGGCCGGCAGATCCAGCTCGCCCAGCGCGGCGCCCTCGGCAATCCGGAACTGCACCGCCACCAGATCCAGCCCGCTCACCGCCTCGGTGACCGGGTGTTCCACCTGAATGCGCGGATTGACCTCCAGGAAGACGAAATCGTCTCCGGTGACCAGGAATTCCACGGTTGCCAGGCCCCGGTACCGGACCGCTGCGCACAGTCGGGCTGCCGCCCGGTGCAATGCGGTACGCAGCCCGGCGGAGACCGCCGGGGCGGGCGCGATCTCGATCAGCTTCTGATAGCGGCGCTGGATGCTGCAGTCGCGATCACCGACCGCCAGGGCGCGCACGCCGTCGCCGACGATCTGTACCTCGATGTGGCGGGCGTCGGCGACGAACTCTTCGGCGAACACCGCTGCCGCGCCGAAGCCGAGCCTGGCCTCCTCGGTGCACCAGCGGTAGGTGTCCTCGAGTTGACCGGCTTCGCGTACCGTGCGTATCCCGCGGCCGCCACCGCCGGCGAGCGCCTTGAGCATGATTCCGCCGGGGTGGGCTTGCAGGAAGCCGCGGATCTGTTCCAGACCGCCGGCGCCGTCGGTGGCCGCCGGCACCGGCAGGCCCGCGGCGATGGCGGCACCGCGGGCCACCGACTTGTCGCCGAAGGTATCGAGCAGATCCGGATCCGGCCCGACGAAGCGTCGCCCGGCGGCCGCCACCGCTCGGGCGAATGCCGGGTTCTCCGAGAGGAACCCGTAGCCGGGATGAATCAGCACCGCGCCGGATTTCTCCGCCGCGGCCAGGATGGCACCCTGATCAAGGTAACCGGCGGGGCCGGTGCCCGGCAGTGCGATGGCGTCGTCGGCGGCGCGCACGTGCGGACTGTCGGCGTCGTCGGGGGCATAGACCGCAACGGTGCGATAGCCGGATTCGGCGGCGGTGCGGATGATCCGCAGGGCGATCTCGCCGCGGTTGGCGATCAACACCGCCTTCGGCGGGGCGTGGCTGGCGCTCACCGCAGCGGGTCGCCCCACTGCACCCGCTCGCGCAGCCGCCCCTTGAGCAGCTTGCCGCTGGCGGTGCGTGGCAGTTCCTCGGCGACGACCGTGATGTACTGCGGCACTTTATAGTCCGCCAGCTGACCACGACAGTGATCGAGCACCGCTGCCACGTCTAAATCCTGCTGGCCTGCGCCGAGCAGCAGCGCGCCCACCTTCTCCCCCATCACGTCGTCGGGCACCCCCAGCACACAGGCGTCGGCGACCCCGGGCGCCGACAACAACGCCGCCTCCACCTCGACGCTGGAGACATTCTCGCCGCCACGGATGATGATGTCTTTGAGCCGGTCGATGATATGCACCCGGCCGGCGTCGTCGACGCGGACCACGTCGCCGGTGTGCAGCCAGCCGTCGACGATGGTGGCGTCGGTGGCATCGGGCCGGTTCCAGTACCCGCGCATCACATTCGCGCCCCGCACCACCAGCTCGCCGGTGGTCGGGTCGCCGGGATTACTGTCCAGCGGTGCGACGCCGAGGTCTCCCGAGGGCACCGCGTAGCCGACCGAGTCGGCGTGGGCGACGGCGTCGGAGTCGGGCAACACCGTCATCAGCGAGGCCGTCTCGGTCATGCCGTAGCCATTGAACACCGTTGCCGCGCCGAACGCGTCGCGCAGCGACCGCACCAGGGCAGGGGCGGTCGGCGCACCACCGTAGCCGACCCAGCGCACCCCGCTGACGTCCACGCCGGCGAAGTCCGGGTGCCGCAGCAGCAGCGAATAGACCGCAGGAACCGTTACCATCGACGAAATCCGTTGCGCGGGAAGCGCAGCGATCAGCTCGGGTAGGCTCAGCGCCGGCATGATCACCGCCGCTCCCCCGGTGTAGGCGGCGACCAGCAGCTGCGAATTGCAGCCGGTCACATGGAACAGCGGCACGGAGATCAAGGTGCGCAGTTCCTCGCCCAACTTCCGGGACTGGCCAATGGAACGCACCATGTTCTCGGCGTTGGTCAAGAATGCCTCGTGTCCTGAGTCATTAATTCGTACGCTCTTGTTAGCATGGGTGATGCCATCGCCGCATGCCGCCAAGATCGTCCTGA
>NZ_MVHC01000026.1 GCF_002086455.1 Mycolicibacter algericus DSM 45454 | reverse complement strand
GTGCTGGCGGGGGTGGCCGGGGTGCTCGGGGTCGCCGACAGCGGTGATGAGCACCCCGGCGTGGTCTCACCCCCGCCGACCACCACCGTGCATCCGACACAGACCGTCACCGTGACAGAGTCTCCCTCGCCGCCGGCTCCGCTGATGTCCCCGCCCGCGCCGGTGCCCTCCCAGACGATTGTGCCGCCACCGCCAACATCGATCCAGGTCGTGGCACCGCCGGCGACGTCGATCGAGGTCGTGGCGCCGCCGGCCGGGGCCAGCGCCGTCTGCCGCGACGGCACCTATTCATTCAGTAAGCGCCGCAGCGGTTCCTGCTCGCGCCACGGCGGGGTGGAGCGTTGGGTGAACCCGCCGGCAAACTGAGCCGGTGTGTCAGAGGTTGAACTGGGCCTTGATGTTTCGCGACTGGAAGTGCTCGACGATGATGCCGAGCAGTGGAATGGTGCCCGCCAGCAATACCCCGATGGTCTTGCCGAGCGGCCAGCGCACCTTGACCGCCAGATTGAACGTGGCCAACAGGTAGGCGAAGTACACCCAGCCGTGCACCACGCCGATCCAGGTGGGCGGGTTGTCCACCTTGACCACGTAGCGCACCACGATCTCGTAGCACAGCGCGATCAGCCAGACACCGGTCGCCCACGCCAGCACCCGGTAGGGCAGCAGCGCGCTGCGGATCTTCTCGGCGGGGGCGGCCTGGGCGGGTGTCTCGGTCATGCGGTGTTCCTGTTCTTCCGGTCGTTCTCGGTGAGCTCGGCCAAGTAGGCGTTGTAGTCGCGCAGTGCGGCGTCGTCGGTCGGGGTGGCGGCGGGCCCGGGACGTTCCGGCAGCAGCCCGGCCGGTATCTCGGTCACCGTATCGGGTCGGTGCGGCTCGGGCGGCGCCTCTTCGTAGCGGACGAACTTGCGGTAGGCGTAAACGCAGAACCAGGCGAACAGCGGCCACTGCAGGGCGTAGCCGAGGTTCTGGAAGTTGCCGTTGATCTCCTGGAATCGGGTCCACTGCCACCACCCCAGCGCCAGGCACGCGCAGGCGGCGACGATCACCAGCACGATCAGTGCCGGTCTCCGACGCCGTGTAGTGGACACCCCTTGACGGTACCGCCTGGGGACGCCACGATCGTTGGCGACGACGCGGCAGCCATCGCTGTCGATCAGGCCGCGGATGAATTCCTCGGTGGCCTGGTTGACGAGGTCTTCCTGCCAAGGCTTCAGCCGGATCGGCCGGTGGTGCTTCTTGCCGGGGCCGTGTTGCGGGAAGAGGCACGGCCAGTGCTCGGAGTACAGGTAGACATCGGTGCAGTTGTCGGGGCGCCGTAGCGCGCCTGCACATTGACCGGGCATCAAGATGTCAATTGCCTGGCGGCAGCGTTTGATGATTTCGGGGTACTTCGAGTCGAGGGTGATCCTCAGGTGCCAGGTCCGAGGTTGACGCGAGATGCAGCCGTCACCAAGGTAGAGGCCCAGGAGATAGCAGTAGACGACGGCAGGCAATGTAGCGAAATCATGTATGTGAGGTTCACCTGCCCGTCGTCGATGCGATGGGTTGTGCCGCCAGCCGCGTATCGTGCTCCGGGGAATGCGGGTCTGACGGGCAATCGCGCAGTCATTCATCCCTGACGCAATGAGCCGCTGCACCATGTTGAACTCGTTGGTTGACCGCATGCGCTTACCTCCCGGACGGTCACACGCTAGGAGGTGCTACCGACAATTTCGTCGTTCCGTAGGCGGGCTAAACTGAGTGCCCTTGCGGGCGTGGCGCAATTGGCTGACGCACCGGCTTTAGGTGCCGGCGCTCGAAAGAGCATGAGGGTTCGAGTCCCTCCGCCCGCACCAGGTCAGACGGTGTTTTGGGGCTGATTCCCCCACATTCCCCCCACATTGTGGGGAATGTGGGGGCTAACCTGGTGTGCGTGGCTTCAATCTCCCCATACGAAACCAAACGCGGCAGGCGGTATCGGGTGCGCTACCGCAAGCCTGACGGTCGTCAGACCGACAAGTGGGGATTCCAGACCAAGCGTGAGGCTCAGGCGTTCGCGGCTACCGTCGAGGTATCGAAACTTAAGGGCGAGTACGTGGCCCCGTCGCTGGGCAAGGTCACGGTTGGGGAGCTGGTCACGGCCTGGCTGGAACGCAAGGAAGCCACCACTCGCACCAGCTACTACCGAACCCTGCCGTCGGCCTGGAAGAACCATGTCGCGCCGACGTGGGGCAAGGTCCAGGTGGCCAGGGTGGACCGGCTCGGCGTTGAGGAATGGGTCGCCGGTATGCGCAGTGCTGAGCTGAGCGCGACGGTCGTCAAACGCGCTCACGGCGTCCTGTGCGGCATCCTCGACGACGCGGTGAAGGCCGGGCGGATCTCAGTCAATCCGGCCAGGGGCCTAGACCGGGGCACGCTGCCGCGCAAGACCGGACGCCGAAGGGTGTACATGACCGCCGAGGATGTGGCGCGGCTGGCCGCCGAGTGCGGCGAACACGAGACCCTGATTCTGACCCTGGCCTACACCGGCATCCGTCCCGGCGAGGCGGTGGCTCTGAAGGTGGGTGACGTCGACTTCGATCGCAGGCGGCTGCAGATCCATTCCAACGCGGTGGAGCTGGGCAACACCTTCGATGTCGGACCGACCAAGACCTACCACCGCCGCTCTGTGCCGGTGCCGGAGTTCGTCCTGGACCGGATCAAAGCCGAGTCTTCCGGTAAGGGGCGTGAGGCCTTGGTGTTCCCCGGGCCGGACGGTGGTTACCTCCGCCAGCCGAAGACCGGCAGTGGGTGGCTGGAAGCCGCCGTGAAACGCGCCGAGGTCGAACGGGTGACGTTGTACGGCCTGCGGCATACCTTCGCCTCGCTGGCGCACTCCAGCCGGGCCAGCGTCCTGGCCGTGAGTCGATCCATGGGGCACAAGAGCGCAGCCATGACGCTGGACCAGTACTCGGACCTGTTCGACTCGGATCTGGACGCCGTCGGTACGGCGATGAACACCCTCGGGCTGGGCCTGGATCCGGAGCAGTAGGTACTGCTGTTCCCGTGCGGCACATGAGAGGTCGCGGGTTCGTACCCGCGATGCCCGCTACACCCGCCCTTCGCAGGTGAGGGAACCCTTCACCAATGCCCGCTGAAGCCCGTCGGCGCGCGCACGTAACACCCGCCACTGTCCGTTGGCACGTCTCGGGGTCGACCTCGGGACGGAGTCGTCCTCAGTTGATCCTTCAGCGGCATTCCTGTGAATCTGACTGTATTTGCTGGAAGCATCGGCGACGCTGCTGCTGATTGGTGTTGTGGGGATGTCACAAGGGGTGTCGCTTCCGGTTGTAATTACGCCAGTTTTGTCGTATAGCTGCATGAAAGTACTTGGCCCCCAGGCTCTAGGCATCCTCTAGTCGCGTGAAAGTGTTCTTAGGTGACGCGGTCTTACGGGGTTGCATCCACTCATCCATTCTCCGACACTGATCGCAACGTGAGTTTGCTGCGAAGGGATCTAGGAGGAAAATTGAGCTATACGGAAGACCCCGTCTGGAGGGATGCGGAGGCCGAGGAGTTCATCGGGGTTTCACCTGGGACCCTGGCGGCGTGGCGAAATCGTCGGAACAAGAACCAACCGGCTTGGCTGACGGTGGGATCAAGGGCAATCCGCTACCGCCGGTCTGAGCTGATCGCCTGGTTGGATGCCAATACGGTTCGCCCGGGCGGTAGCGCGCGGTGAGCCGGAAAGCGGGCAGGAAGAAGCCGGTCAAGATTTACGAGTTGTACCCGTACATGGGCACTTTCACAAACAAGCTCGTGCGGTACCAGGGCCGGACGGTGCAGGTCGCGGCCAGGAGTCTGAAGCAGGCGCTGTGGTTGGCCGGGCACGGTCGATGGATCAATCCGGAGGCCGACCCGTTGATCGGCATCGTCTACCGGTGGGCGAAGACCGAATACGGCCTCACTGGCACGACGTGGTGCGGGCTTACAGCTGCGGATATCACGGTCGACCCCGGGGTCTCCCATGGGGACTCGCACCGCAAGATCAAGGCTGCGGTGGCCCAGCACCGTAGCGCCTGCAGTCGGTGCGAGGAACGCTCCCTTGCCGGTCGGCTTCGGCGGGCCGCCCGCATCGGGCAGGAGGTGGTCCAATGATCGCCGACTTGCTCACGCTTGCACTGCTGTTGAGCGTGGTCGTCCTGGTCACGCTCTGCGGCTACGACACCGTGATTGATCGACGTAGTAGCCACAAGAAACCACACCCACCTGGTCCTGTTCGTCGCGCAGCGCCTGACGTGGTCAATGCCTGGCCGACGACGTGATCGGCCCGGGAAACGAGGAAGCCCCCGGTCACGCCGGGGGCACCTCCGACGACGGCGACAGCCTCACCACAAAGCAAACCGTCATCCTTGACCATACCGGAGGTTCGGGTGATTTCGACGGCCTCGCGGCTAACACGGATCTGGATTATGTACTCGGCGCGGCAGCTCTCGACTACGTGCGGCGCGGCTGGGAGGTGCACCCGCTCAAGCGCGGCGACAAGGTCCCAGCCACGCGTCACGGGGTCCGGGACGCGACATCGGACCTCGGCCAGGTCCTCGATTGGTGGGGCGGGCGGTACGCCGGTGGCAATATCGGCGGTCGGGTGCCTGAGGGCGTCCTCGTTATCGACACGGACCCCCGCAACGGCGGCGAGGAGTCGCTGGCCCGACTGGTGGCGCAGTACGGCGCGCTGCCGAAGACCCTCACTCACTACTCGGGCCGGGGTGACGGCGGGCGGCACCTGTTTTTCCAGCGCCCGCCCGGCAAGCTGACGGCGAAGCGGCTCGGTCCGGGTATCGACTTGAAGACGCACGGTGGCTATGTCGTGCTGCCGCCGTCGATTCACCCGGCCACAGGCAGGCCCTACACGAGAACCGGCGGGCCGGTTGCACCGCTGCCGGAGTGGTTCGTCGACCTGACGCGGCCAGCGGCGCGGGCAGAACGCCCGGCGCGTCCTCGTGCCGACTGGGTGACCAAGTGCATGGGCGGCAACAGCATCGCCGACTGGTTCGCCAACACCGCCACATGGTCGGAAATCCTTGAGCCGCACGGATGGGAATGCGTTTACGAGGGCGACCCGGACCACGACGAGGGCGCGCAGTGGCGGCACCCAGCGGCCACGGCGGCGACGTCAGCGACCGTGCGGTATGGCTGCCTGTTCGTCTACTCGACGTCGACCGAGTTCGAGGCGACCACTCCCGGGGATCCACACGGCTACACGAAGTTCCGGGCCTATGCCGTACTCAACACCGACGGCGACCTGCGCGTCGCCGCCAAGAAATTACGCAAGAAACGAAGCCGTGAGGCTGGAAGGAGCACGTGATGACGAACAACGACGGCGACGAACTCACCACCACCACCTACGACGACGAGATCCCTGACATGCATGCCTACCGCAACCCGCCCGAGGAGCCAGAGGTCGCCCAGGTCGCCGAGGAGGCGACGGTGACCGCGCAGGAAGAGGTCGTCGACGACGAGGAGAACGACAACGACACATCACGTCCGTCAATCGCGACCCAGCTGGCGGTGATGGCCCGGGAGTTCTACACCTTCGGGGTGGACGAGAACGGCGAGACTTTCGCCTGCGACAACGCGCTCCCTCACGTCGCGCTGTCGATGTCAAACAACTCTCGGGGCGGGCTGAAGGCTCGACTACTCGACCAGTGGAGCGAGGCTAGCGGCGGGAGGGTCGCCCCAGGAGCGGCGGCTACCGACGCGATGGGCACCCTCGACTGGGGCGCTCGACGAAATCCGGTCACTCCGGTCCACATGAGGATCGCTGACCACGACGGCACGATCTACCTCGATTGTG
This sequence comes from Mycolicibacter algericus DSM 45454, assembly GCF_002086455.1. Classification (GTDB taxonomy): domain Bacteria; phylum Actinomycetota; class Actinomycetes; order Mycobacteriales; family Mycobacteriaceae; genus Mycobacterium; species Mycobacterium algericum. The sequence goes on along the minus strand of NZ_MVHC01000026.1, from coordinate 44,387 downwards.
CCGACGAGCAGAATCGGGTGATCGTCATCGACAGCGGTCGCTGGAGGGTTGCCGACGAGGACGTGCCGGTTGTCTTTCGCCGCTCGACCTTCTCGCTGCCATATCCGGTCCCAGAGGGCGAGAGCGACCTGGCGCTGCTGTGGGACCACCTCAACGTCGATCCTGACGACCGTCCGCTGGTGCTCGGCTGGGTGGTGGCGGCCCTGGTCTTGGAGAATGTTCCGCACCCGGTCCTGTATCTCGGCGGCGAGCATGGCACGGCCAAAACCAGTGCCGCTCGTGTGCTTCAGTCCCTGGTCGACCCGACAACGGCGGACACTCGAAACTTGCCCAGTGACGAAGGGGTCTGGGTGGCCACCGTGCGGCAGGGGTGGGCGTTGACCTTCGACAACCTCAGCGAGCTGTCCAAGGGGATGAATGACGGTCTGTGCAAGCTGAGCACCGGCGACACCATCGTTCGGCGCGTCCTGTACACCACCGACGAAGCGTCGGCGACGAAAGCGTACCGGCCACTGATCATCACCGCGATCAATCTGACCGGGGTGCAGCCTGACCTGGAGGACAGGATGGTTCGGATCGAGCTGTCCGCTATCCCGCCGGGTAAGCGCCGGTTGAAGAAGGAGGTGGAGGCGTCCTGGGAGCGGGATCGCTCACGGGTGTTGGCTGGGCTGCTTGACCTCGCCGCCAAGGTGCACCACCGCCTGCCAGATGTCGTGACGCCGGAGGGATTCTCGCGGATGGCTGACTTCCACCAGGTGGTCGCCGCGATCGACGATGTTCAGGGCACGAGCGGCGCGGACCGGTACCAAGACGCGGCTGTGCGGGCCGCCCGGGACACGCTGGCCGAGTATTCACTCGCCAGGGCCATCGTCAACGGTCGGCGAGACTTCGAGGCGACCACGGCAGGGCAGATCTTGAACGCCATGGCATTCGCCAAGGGGGACGGTAAGCAGAGCTGGGCCTGGCCGGACGACGCGCGTGCCGCGTCGAATCAGCTAAAGGGCGCGGCGCCGAGCATGCGGAAACTCGGCTGGACAGTCGAGGACGACAAGGGCAAGAACGAAGCGGGGACCAAGAAATTCACGATCCTTGCGCCGTCGCGTGAAAATTCCAAGGCCGAAAGACCAGCCCCTTCATCCCCGTCAGACCCGTCCCCGCAGGTCAACACTATTTCGTTAGCCCCGTCTGGGGTGGAATCCATCCCCGTGGCAGCCCTGTCACCGGAGATCGTCAACGAACTGACGGAGGTGCACCCGGCCAGAGACGGGGCTGGGTTGGCGCGAGACGGGTCTGGAGAAATCGCTCTGACCTGCGGGGACGGGTCTAACGGGGACGACGGGGATGGCTCGGGAACCTCTGTCGCTGCCTGCCGTTTCTGTGGCGCAGAGCTGACAGTCGGACACGCCGCCGAGCGCGGATACTGCACCGGGCCGGAGTGTTCGGCGGCTCACGTCACGCAGGGTCAACAACCCTCGCGCAGCTCGACTCCGACTCCTCGGGACGTGGCCAACATGGGTCGCCGCCCGGCAGATCGGTCCGTGGTGTGACCGCATTGCCGGGGTCAGTTTCCATCCGTCGGACGCTGGCCCCGGCAACGACTGTTTTCGGTGCCAGTCGTGTTTCACGACAATGCGGTACGGCTCGTCGACGTGCTGGGTGACTGCACTTGGTCAGCCGACCGCCGCGAGCTGCCGGTGGTATTTCGCGGCACCCTCCACGATCCGCTGTGCGGTCCGGTAGTTGATCAACGAGGCCTTGGCGGCGGCGTTGATCGACATGCCCCCACGAGTTGCAGTCAGCACTGCGATGACAGTCTCGACCGGCTGGGTAGTTGTACCGGCGGCAACCAGCTCGGCGGCGAGATCTGCGTCGGCGGGATCTGCGCCTCCGTGCAACACCGCCTGTACGGGCTGTGCCGTGCTTGGTTGCATCGGAGCGGGCTGCATCCGGGACGTACCCCGTGCAACCGGCTTGGCCTGTGTCTTTGCACCCTGCGCCGGTGCTTGTGCCGCCGTCTGCGCCGGTACAGGACGTGTACTGGCGGGTGCTGGTCTAGTGCGGGTGCGCCGTGCTGGTTTGTCCCCGAGCGCGACCAGCATCAGCGTCGCCACGGCGACGGCGGTGTCGATGATGGCGGGGAAGATCCAGGCGGTCGCCGGGCTGTACCCGATGGTCTGCATCAGGTCGCGCAGCGCGATGAAGCTCAGCGCGAACGCGCCGACGCCGATGGCCGCCACGGCGGCGACCGCCCACCGGTACACCGCGCCGGATGCCCCGGCCCGCACCGCGAGGGCGACACCATGCACGGCGGCCAGCAGCACGATGGGTGGCACGGCGGCAGCACCGATCTGGATCGCGACGGGCGGAAGGTACGGCAGCACCGCGTGGGCGATGTTTCCGAAGAGGCTGACCACGGTGGCCCCGCCCAGCATGAACCAGAAGAACCGGACCGCCCGCCGGTGGTTCCGCTGGGTGATCTCCACCTGCACCTGGGTGGTCATCGGCCAGCCCCGTCCGCCGTGAGGCTGTAGAGCAGCGTCTGCTCGTCGACCTCGACGACAACCCGAGCAGTCACCCCGAGGGCCGTCAGGTAGGCACTCAGCGTGCTCAGCAACATGTCGGACTGGCGCTCGATCTTGCTGATCTGTGCCTGCCCGACACCGAGGGTGGCGGCCAGCTCGACTTGGGTCAGACCGGTTACTCGGCGTATAGAGGCCAGATCCAACATGGACACAATACTACTTCAAAGGAATAGTCTTCGAAAGAAGTATTGATGATGTTCGGCTGGCGCGAGTCGTCGTTGGTGGGGATAGCGCCCACGACGGCCTTTCTGCGCCCGCGATCAGTCTCCGATGAGACGTACTGGCTGGTTGCTTCCGATTCGCCGCCAGTTCGTGCCCCGTGCGTCGGTGAACGTGAATTCGACGTACTCCGTGCTAGGCGCTTCCCCGGCATTGCCTGCAACGGTGATCGCAGCCGTCGCGTCGTCAGCGGCAAGTACCGGAATGTCTGCAGGCCGACCGCGTGCATGTGCGAAGTTCTGGAACACGTACACATCGTCGTTTCCGCTGGGATGGTCCTCGATATGGAGGTGGAAGACAGGTGCGGTACTGCGGTTGCGGATGACGACCTGGCGCTGGGATGGTGGCGGTGGATCGCTGCCGCCCCACGTCCGATCTTCATACGGCACGTGCTCAACGATGATCAGGCGGGCCTGGCTGACCTCGTTGTCCTGGCGCTCGGCCTCTCGTGTGGCGGCCAGAGCACGGCGTTCCGCGTCAGCCGCCCGCCGTTCATCCTCTAACGACCGCCGCTCGTCTTGTCCGGCTCGCCATTCCCGCGCAGCGATAAGCAGTGCGCCAAACGCCGCGAAGGTACCGAACGCGGCCAGCCACTCAGGTACCGATCCCAACGCGATTCGCCAACCTCGGGCGTGCAACATCGCGGCCTGGACCGCTACGACTACGCCAAGCATCAGCGTCGCGACGGTGAGCACGACAGTCGCTGTCCGCCAAGGCCTCAGCATCCTGCTTCCTCCAGATTATCCAGGTGTGGCCCGATGGCTTTGGTGATGCCCTCGGCGGCTTGCAGGAGGCCTGCAGGTTCGGCGATTCCCGGGATCTCGATGGTTTCCCCGTAGCCGACATTGCACGGGAAGTGCATCCACTGGTCACCGCTGACCTTTCGTACTAGCCGCAGGTGTGCCCGGGCCACCACGGCCCCCGTCACCATCGGTGTCTTGCGAACCGTCGGCGGTGACACGGTCTCGAACAGGTCGTTCGGCGCTATCTGGAAGTCACCCACGGAGTAGTTCGTCAATATCAGGCTGCGGTGCTTGTCGATGTTCACCAGCTCTCGCAGAATGCGCAGCGGGTGCCCGTTGGGGTTATCGGACACATACGGCTGCGAATCCTCGACGATCCGCCGAACATCCCCGGAGAACCACGTGCCCACCCTTTGTTCGAATGCCTCGGCGCTGTCGAGAATCGGGTACTGAATGCGCCGGGGCTTGACGTCAGGGGCCCGATCTCGCACATGTGGGAAGATGGCGTGGTCCAACGCAGCACGCACGTTGGTAAGGATGTCACCCATGATCAGTGGCCACGAGTCCGGAACCGCTGGTGCCTCAGTGACCTTCACGATAACGCGAAAGTCGGGCCGTCCCCGTGGGTTACCGAGCGACTTCATCTCAAATTCATACGGCGACTGCTCCCGGAACAAGTCAATCGCGGTGCGCAGCGCGTCTGCATGGATCTGTGCACGCTCCAACTTCCGGCGGGCGCTTGGGATTCCGGTCGTCACCATTGCCGAGTTCTAGTCCCTCGCAGGACCGTAACGACGCTTAGCTGTCGAAGCGCACCGGTGTTGTCCGCCGCTCATGAACTCGATCACGCTGTCACCTTCAACCCCTTGTAGATCAACGGCACCAGCTCACCAAGCAGCTTCTGCGACAGCTCAGGGTTGTTGAGGATCTGAGCGGAGAGGTCTTCTGAGGAGGCCATGGCCCCGATCACCGCGCCGACGAACTCGTTCTGCAGATCCGGGCTCGCCGAGAACTGCGCCAGGGTGTTGTTCTGTGCCTGCTGCTGCAGCGTCTCGCTCTCCTCCAGCCGATCCCGGATGTGGGTGACGACGTTGCGCACGCTCGAATCCGGGTGATCGCCGGAGAACAGGTCGTTGATCTGAGCGATGACCTCGTCCAGGGCCACCATCTCGGGGTCGCGGGCGACACCGGTGCCCGCCTCCTTGGGCGGTTCCAGCGGTACGTCGCCGGTGAGCTTGGCCGAGGTGGTGGCCTGCTGGTGTTGGGCGATGTAGTCGAAATCCACCCCGGACAGGTCGATCTCGTGGTGCAGCTGCTCGGCGCTGATCACCGGGGCCAGGTGGCGCAGATAGATCGACAACTTCTCCAGCGAGACATCCTCGTAGTTGATGATCTGGGAGAGGAAGTCGTACTGCCGCAGGAACGTGCCGATGTCCTTGCGGAACAGCTCCAGCTCATCGAGGCCGAGCTGGTCACCGTGGTCGCGAGCGGTTCGTTCCCGGTCCCGGAAGCGATCCTGGGCTGGGGCCACCCACTTGTTCAGCGCTTCGTGGCCCTTGCCTTTGAGGTAGTCGACGACCAGGCCATCGATCTCCGCTTCCTCATAGATCCCCGCCGAATCAAGCTTGCTCATCGTCTGGTGCACGATGTTCGGGTCAGTCACATCGGCCAGCGTCGTGGCTTCGTAGTACGGCTCGAAGGCTTCGACGATGTCCTCGGCGGTGTTGGCGAAGTCCAACACGAACGTCTGGTCCTTGCCCGGCGCGGTCCGATTCAGCCGCGACAACGTCTGCACGGCCGCCACACCGGACAGTCTCTTGTCGACGTACATGGCCACCAGCAAGGGTTGGTCGAAGCCGGTCTGGAACTTGTTGGCCACCAACATCACGTTGTACTCGTCGGTGGCGAACGCATCACGCAAGTCACGGCCTTTAAGCCCCGGGTTCATCAGTGTCGAAGTCTCAGTGACTTTCTCGATCCCGGACTCGGCGTCGGTGACTTCACCGGAGAACGCCACCAACGCCGCCACATCGGTGTAGCCCTGTTCGGTCACGTACTTGTCGATGGCGATCTTGTAGCGCACCGCTGCCTTGCGTGACGAGGTCACCACCATCGCCTTGGCTCTATCATCCAGGCGGGGTGCGACGTTGGCGCGGAAGTGCTCGACGATGATCGCGACTTTTTGGGAGATGTTGGTCGGATGCAGGCGCACCCAGTTCATCAGCGACTTGATCGCCGCGCTCTTGTCGACCAACTCCCCACCGGCACTGCCGGTCACAGCGACCGTCCCGGCGTTGGCGGTGTCCTCACTCTCATAGGTCTGGCCGTTGTGGGTCAGCCGGAACGCTGTCTTGTACGGGGTGTAGTTGCGCAACACATCGAGGATGAAGCCCTCCTCGATGGCTTGCTGCATCGAGTACAGGTGAAACGGGTGCGGAGTTCCGTCGATACCCTTGTGCCCGAACAGCTCCAGGGTCTTGGCCTTCGGGGTGGCGGTGAACGCGAAGAACGACAAGTTCTTCGATTCGGCCCGAGCAGCCATCTCCGCTGCGAGGACGTCCTGGGCATCCACGGTGCCACCGTCTTCGAGTTCATCGACCTCGGTATCGCTCAGGGCCGCCTTCAGGCGCTTGGATGCCTCCCCGGCCTGCGAGGAGTGGGCTTCGTCGGCGATGATCGCGAAATTCTTACCCGCCAAGTCGGATTGTTCCTGGATCAGCTTCAGCGCGTAGGGGAAGGTCTGGATGGTGACGATGATGATCTTTGTCCCACCACCGAGGGCGTCGGCCAGCTCTTGGGACTTCGCCCCGCCTAGACCGGCGATGTGGGCGACGACCCCTGGGGTTCGGTCGATCTGTCGGATCGCCTCCTGCAACTGGGTGTCGAGCACGGTGCGGTCGGTGATCACGATGACCGAGTCGAATACCGCCGTGTTGGCGTCGTTGTGCAGCACGGAAAGCCGGTGCGCCAGCCAGGAAATCGAGTTGGTCTTCCCCGATCCGGCTGAGTGCTGGATCAGGTAACGGTTTCCCGGCCCCTGCTCGTGGGCGGCCTCGACGAGACGGGTGACGGCCTCCCACTGGTGGAAGCGCGGGAACAGCATGGTCTGCTTGCGGACCTTCTTGTTCGTGACCGGGTCGATGGTCTCGTCGATCTGCAGGTGCATGAACCGGCCCAGGATGTCCAGCCAGGTGTCGCGGGCCAGGATCTGCTGCCACCAATAGGCGGTACGAGACCCGTGGGGGTTCGGCGGGTTACCCGCGTGTCCGTGATCGCCCCGGTTGAACGGCAAGAACACAGTGTCCTTGCCCGCGAGCCGGGTGGTCATCTGTACCTCGCTGTTGGAGACGGCGAAGTGCACCAGCGCCCGAGACCCGAACGCCAGCAGGGGCTCGCCCTTGGGAGGCCGGTGGTGTTTGTACTGCAGGACAGCGTCGGCAATGCTCTGGACACTGAGGTCGGTCTTCAACTCGGCGGTCGCTACTGGGATGCCGTTGACGAAGAACACTAGATCGATGCTGTTGTGGTTCTGCGTCGAGTATTGCACCTGGCGCATCACCCGAAGGCGCACCGCCGCATACTTCTTGGCTGTCGTCTCGTTCAACGTCGTGTTCGGCCTGAACTGGCACATCTGAAACTGGGCGTTGAGGTCCTTAAACCCCCGCCGCAGCACCGACAACGTGCCGCCGTTGGCCTTCGGATCAGCTCCTAACGCCTTCACCAGCGTGACCAACACCCCAGCCTGTGCCTTGGCCAACGCCTCACCGGTCAGCTCCGGCTTGACCCGTTTGGCCAACTGCTGCGGCTGGGTGTCGGCCAGCCACCCGAACACATCCTCCGGAAACAGTGCCAGCTCACGGTCATACCCGTCATCGGTCGGTGAGTACAGCCAGCCGTGCGCGGCGAGGTACTCGCAGATCTCGGCCTCAAAGGCGGACTCATGGTGCTGGGTCATTCCGGCACCACCCCGGCGGACGAGGCCAATGCGAGTTGTTCGATGGCATCGACGGATTGTCCGTGCTCGTTGCGCCAGCTGATGCGACCGTTGTTGGTGCCCCCGACGAGGACGCACCCTGCTGCTGAAGGACTGGTAAACAAGTGATCCTTGCGGAAAATCAGGTCATCACCAGCTATCTCCATGACGCCCTCCGCCTCCAACCCGTCACGCTGACGGGCTACACGGCTCGGTGCCGAGGGGCGTAGCGCGGCGCGGCCCTTCGATCCGGCGAGCACCAACAGGCCTTCTGCCGTTTGGTACCCGCTGGCCTGGCACCCGGCCTCCTGGAAGAACAACAGCTCCGGTTCGTCACCAGTCCCCGACCCCGAACCGGCGGCGCGAGACGACACCGGCTTGATCGCTTCCAGCACAGGGGCCCCCAATGTGGCTAGCAGCACGGTGATGGTGTCGATGAACTCCTGGCAGTCAGCCTCCAGCGGCTCCGGTGTGAACGGGTTCGACGCCTGATTGCCATTGACCAGGGCATAACGCCCAGCAGCTTTCGCCCGCGCTATCGACAACCACTCCAGGTAGGCCACGTGTGTCGAGGTCCACTCGTTGGTCAACGACACTGCGACCATCGCCTTGGTCCAGAAGTCCTTGGTGGCGGTGTGCTGTTGCAGGCGGGCACCCACGTTTCCTGACTGGCCGATGTAGCACTGTGGGGTGTCGTCGTCGTTGGAGCCGAAGAGGTAGTAAACGCCGACTTGCCCAGCCTCAGGGCGCTGAAGGAACTGCGTGAGCAGCGACCGGGGGACCTCAAACACCCGCACCGTGCGCGTCGTCAAGTTTGCCACCCGAACACCCGCAGGATCACCCGACGGCAAGTAGATCTGAATCGTCTGCGCCCGCGCCACCACTACGCTGCCCCCCGCACATCGATCTTGCCGGTCACCGCATCAGTGATCAGCGCCGAGCGGAACTCCCGCAGAGTGTCGATCACCTCGTTGGCCTTGGCGATCAGGGTGTCGATCTTCTCGCACCGCTGATCTAGGAAGTCGACTATCTCTCGCTGCTGATCAATTGGCGGCAGCGCAAGCAAGATTCGGATCATCCGAGTAAGACCGAGGTCTTGGTTAGTGGCACCCCGGGTGTACAGCTGGGACTGCTCGTAGCATCCACTGCTGTTCAGGGAGTACGCCAGATGTTCGGGGCTGATGAGGTCGCGATGAAGTTTAAGTACCGCCACGTGGACCCAGACCTGGAACCGTTGGGTGAGGTCCACAGCTCGCGCGATGCCTGTTGTTCCCCCCTTTGTGTACAGGACGTCTCCCACCTCGGGGACGACACGCCGAGAGAACTCCTCGAAGTCTGCCTCGGAGATGAATTTCGCATCATCGAGGGACCAACCGTCAACCCTGACATTCCGTGCAGACAGGAACATCACGCCCTCATCGACATACGACGGAGAGAAGTGTGGCCCGTCAGAAATCGAACGGCAGAGTCGACCAAGACGCGTCACAGTCCAGTGCTGCGGGATATCACCGAGCCAGTCGACGCCGGTGTCTTTCATCTCGACGTCAGGGTCCAGTCCTTTGGTGACGGCGTGGGTGATGGTGGCGGTGCGGTCCTCGCGCAGGGTGGCGATGAGCTGCTCCTGCTTGGCGATCAGTACGTCGATCTTCGCCGTCTCGTGGTCGAGAAACCTGACGATCGACTGCTGCTCAGTGTGGGGCGGGAAGGGGACCATGAGTTCACGTGCATCAGCCCAACGGAAATCCGTCGAGCGCTCGCGGATTCCCTTCGCTATCGACGTGAGATACCCGGACCTAGCGACGTGTCGGAGGATGTGCGCATAGTAATGGGGGTCGACTCCGGCTTCGGGACGGCAGACCGAGACCACCGGAGAACATTTTCCAGACGAGTCCGAAACACCAACCGCACCGGCAAAGCCATCCATCGCATGGATAGCTAAGTCGCCCGGCTCGATGCCCTGGTACCCGATGTACTTGTCCGCTTCAGTGAACCCGTCTACGCGCCGATTTGACCGGGCAGTCACAACTCCGTCCCTGAAAGCCGTGACAGTCTCCGCGTCGGCGGAGTACGGGCGTTGTAGCCGTTTGAATGCGTACTTCAACCGATCGAGTTTCCAGCCTGTCGGCACGCGACCCAGCCAGTCGATCCCCGAATCGCGACAGACGCGATCCGTTGACCAGGTCATGCCCCGACCTCGGCGAGCATGCCTTGGATCTCACCGACGAGGACCCGCAAGTCTTTCTGGATCTCCTCCAGCGGCCTGGGCGGCGTGTAGCGGTAAAACTGCCGGGTGAAGGGGATTTCGTAGCCGATCTTGGTCTTGTCGTGGTCGATCCAGGCGTCGAGGACGTGAGGTAGGACTTCACGGGTGAAGTAGTCCTCGATGTCATCGGTGAGCGGCACGTTCTCGGTGTCACGTAGGGCTGTGTCGGGTTCGGGGTTGCCCTTGCGGTCGGTGACGATGCTGGCGGTGTCGTCGTGCTCGCCGACGGTCGACCAGATCGTCTTGATCAGCGGGGCCGGGGGTTTGGCCAACCCAGCCTTGTGGAGGGCATCTCGGAGTTCCGTGACGAACTCGTCGCGGTCCTTCCACTCCCAGCCGATCAGCCCGGTCAGGGCGTTGCGGATCGCCGCCTGCTCACTGGTCTTGAGCTTGGTGATGCCCTTCTGCGCCAAGACTTCTTCGACGTTGTCGGCGCTGGGGGTGAACCGCAGTTGCAGGGGGCGTTCCACGGTGATGGTGGAGTAGCCGAACTCCTCGCCCTTGAAGACCTTCGAGTGGGCCGGGCGCTCGACGGTGCCGTGTTCGTTGCGGTAGCCCTCATAGAGGTGACAGATCCGCTCGATGTCCTTGGACCGTAACTCCTTTCGCTTGGACCCCAGCGATTTGCGCATCTTGCCGTACATCTCCACGGCGTTGATGAGCTGTACCTTGCCGCGCCGCTTGGTGGGCTTGTTGTTGTCCAGCACCCAGATGTAGGTAGCGATCCCGGTGTTATAGAACATGTCGGTCGGCAGCGCGATGATCGCATCCAACAGATCATTCTCGATGATCCACTGCCGAATATTGGACTCCCCGGACCCGGCCCCACCGGTGAACAACGGAGAGCCGTTGAGCACGATCGCCAGGCGGCTGCCGCCCTCGCCACCCTTGACGGGCTGCATCTTGGAGATCAGGTGCAGCAGAAACAGCATCGACCCGTCGGAGACCCGGGGCAGGCCGGGGCCGAAGCGTCCGGCGAAGCCGCGCTGCTCGTGTTCGTCGGTGACCTTCTTCTGCTGGGTTTTCCAGTCCACCCCGAACGGGGGGTTGGACAGCAGGAAGTCGAAGGTCTTGGTGCGGTGGCCGTCGTCGGTGAGGGTGTCGCCGAGGTAGATGTTGTCGACGTCTTGGCCCTTGACGATCATGTCGGACTTGCACAGGGCGTAGGAGCGCGGGTTGACGTCCTGGCCGTAGAGGACCGGGCGGGCCTTGGGGTTCATCGCGACCAGATGGTCGTAGGCGACCGAGAGCATGCCGCCGGTCCCGGCGGCGGGGTCGTAGATGGTGCGTACCGTGCCCGGCTTGGTCAGGGCGTCGTCCTCGGTCAGGAACAAGATGTCGACCATGAGGGCGATGACTTCGCGGGGGGTGAAGTGATCACCGGCCTGGGTGGCGTTGGAGTCGGCGAACTTGCGGATCAGCTCTTCGAACACGTAGCCCATGTCGTGCTGGGTGACGACGTCCGGGTGCAGGTCGACGGCGGCGAACTCCTTGACGATGAGATACAGCCGGTCGGTCTTGGCGAGGTTGGCGATCTCGTCGAGCATGCCGAAGCCCTCGAAGACATCGCGCACGTTGGGGGAGAAGTGCTCGATGTAGTCGATGAGGTTGTCGGCCACCCCCTCGGGGTCGCTGATCAGGGAGGCGAAGCTCCACCGGGAGGTGTTGTAGAACGGCAGCTTGAACTTGGCCTTGAGCAGCACGTCGGGGTCGACCTTGGTCGCGGCGATCTTCTTGTACTCGGCAAGCACCTGGTCCTTGGTAGGTTCCAGGATGCAGTCCAGGCGGCGCAGGATCGTGAACGGCAAGATCACGTCGCCGTACTGGTTGGGCTGATACGGCCCCCGCAGCAGGTCGGCGATCTTCCAGATCAGGTTGGCGTGGTTCTGGGCCTGCGCGTTGGTCTGCGCCATGTCCTTGATCCGCTCCCTACAGTCGAGTTCCAGTCAGAGCGAAGCTACCCCGAACGTCCGGGACGAGGTCGCATGTTCTAGCCAGCGCCCTGCCGTGGCGTCCCCGCTTCCCGCTGCACCGGGCTGCGGTGGCCGCAGTATGTCGGCCTGCTCGGACATACTGATCGCCATGACCCAGGACACCTGGATCGACCGCGACCTGCCGGTGCTGCAGGCTGTCGTCGACATCTACGAAGAGACGGGCACCTACCTCACGAAGGTGTCTGCGATCGAGGCAGCGACCGGCCTGGATGCCGGTGCCGTCCAACGTGCACTGCGACGACTCAACACCGAGCCGTCGTTTTTCGAGAAGGTGACGGCGGCGTTCGGCGGCATGATCATTATGGTTGGGCCGCCGACCAGGCATGCGCTTCAAGTCGCCGGTGCCTGGCCATCACCGGAACAACTCCTCGAACGGCTCATCACCGCCCTGGACACGGCTGGTGACGACGATGACCGTGGTGTCGAAGAGCGGGGCAAGTTCAAGCAGCTCGCGGGCAACCTTAGGTCGTTCGCTTCCAAGGTGGCGATCGGTGCGCTGGGTTCTGCTGGCGGCCATCTGCTCAGCGGCTAGGACTAACGTCGAGCGCCGAACCCCCACGCAATCGCCTGCGCCAGCGCCTCCGTCCACGCCTCGGTGACTTCCCGCCGCTGGTAAGCAGTGCGGTTGCGCCACAACGAACCCGGGTGGTGTGTGCACCACACGATCGGCGACCCTCGGCGTGGCCTGCGGGTGGGCAAGCCGTCATCCTCCCACCACACAATCCGGGCTTTTGGGTAGATGGCCACCGCCGAATCGCGTGCGTCGTTGCCCAGCGCGGCTACCAGTCGGGGCTGCACCAGCTCCAACTCGCGGCGCAGAAAAGGGCGGCAATTTTCGATCTCATAGGACCGCGAAGGACGGTTCTTGGGTGGATGACAGTGCACGGCATTGGTGATGAACAGATCGGATTTGTCGACCTGGGCCCGGTCTATGGCGGCTTGCAGCACGTTCCCGGACTTCTCGAAGAATGGTTCTTGGACGGCCATGCACTGCTCGCAGAGGCTTTGACCGACCAGCGCCACCGGGGAGGTCAGGCTGCCGTAGCCCGGCGCGGACTCGGTAACGCCGGTGATGTTCAGCCCGGGGCACAAGTCACATGCCTTGATCTCCGCGTCGAGTTGCTTCTTAATCCGCCTGGCGTGCTGAAGCGCGGGGTCGAGCCTGTTCATGCCGACGGTCCCCCTGACGCCAGCAGCCGGTACATCGTCGGGCGGCTCACCCCGAGAGTCTTGGCGATCTCCGGTACCGGCTCACCTGCGGCCCGCATCCGCTCGGCCAGCGCGATCTGGTCGGGGGACAGCGCCCGGGGCCGCCCGATCGGCAGGTTGCGGGCCTTGCGGGCCGCCTTGGCCGCGTCTCGACGTTCGCGGCCCAGCTCCAGCTCCAGCTCGGCCAGACTGGCCATGATGCCCAGGACGGCCCTGCCGGTGGGGGTGGAGCTGTCGACCCCCTCGCGCAGCGACCTGATGACGACCTCGCGGTCGAGGAGCTCCTTGATGGTCAGCATGACCTCGGCGGCGCTGCGACCCAGCCGGTCGATCCCGACGACCACGATGGCGTCCCCGGGCCGGGCGTAGTCCAGCAGTCCGGCCAGACCAGGGCGCTGCTCCTTGGTCGACGTGCCGGTCAGCTTGTCGGTGTAGATCCGGTCTCCGTCGACTCCGGCGGCGGTGAGCGCATCAGCCTGTGCGTCCAGGGACTGGTGTCCGGTGGACACCCGGGCGTATCCCAGGAGCTGGCCGGTGACTGGGGAGGCGGTGATGGTCATGCCCATTATCGTATCTCGAAAGTCGGACAATCACCCTTCTGATACGAGACAACTTTCAAGAACGGCCACCTGCGGATACAGCGCGAGCAGGACCGGGTGGCGAAGGCGTCTCGGAACTAAAGAATCGAGACACCGATCGGGAGCATGGCAGTTGGCACGCTCGTCACTGACGCGCAGCCTGCAGCGATGCTCGCGGCCTGGCACCCCCCGGTGGTACCGACGTTATTCATCGCCTAGACGGGGAAGTGGCCCATCCGGGTTCACTACCGTCCACTGTATTGCGGGCAGTAGACGGCGATCGAGCTTTCGACCATGGCGGCCACCTTCTCCTTGCTGGGCTTGTCCCAGCGTTCCTCCTGGTCCCGGTACATGTCGTCGATGGTCTGCTGCTTCGAGTGATCGCCCAGATAGTCGCAGACGTTGTGCCCCATCTGGATCACCCCGGCGCGGTCTTTGATCGTGAGCCCGGCGTCTATTAATCGCTGCACGAAGACCACATCGGGGTCGGGCGGCGCTGGCTGGGCGGGGACGGGACGCCGATCCGCTTCGTTTGCAGGGTGTGATGTGTGTGTCGATGGGGCGGCCGACGTGCTGTGCCCGGCAGCTGGCCTTCTCGCGTCTCGGATGCCGTCGAGGCAGCCCTGCATGTAGTCGCCTGAGTCGATCTTGGGATCGCCGCCAAGTTTCACATCCTGTCGGGCATCCAGGCTGTCTCGGCATATCTTTTCGGGGCTCATGCCGCCCTCATTGATCAATTCGTCCAAGAACGTCGGGTCCGACCCGTCGTGATATCCGGTCTTGTAAGAGTCCGAGTGGCCCGAGGGCAGACCGGGCGAGACAGTCAGACCAACGAAGACGGCAAACAACAGCCATATTGCCCCGAACGCTGCCCCTGAGACCGCTAACCAACGGCCACGCTGATGCGTCTGGCGAATATTCGCCAGCGCGACGACTCCAAACGCCACCCCTGCTAGTGCAACAGCTGTGAAGGCATAGAAGACCCAGCCCGGTGGTCCGAACCCGACTCCAATCCCCCCGATCAATCCTAGGATGAAAGACGAGATCGCCCAACGGCTTCGGCGCGTCTCGGCACGTTGTTCATCTAGTTCCTGCACCTGATCGGGCCGTTCCGACGGCGCACCATCAAGCACGGCCGAGGCCGGGGCCACCTGGGTCGGGACGTAGTTGAGTTCGGGTGCGGGAGCCGCGAGCGTCGCTGCCCCGGCGGCGGCGATTGTTGCGTGGCTGACCGTCGCTGGCAATGCCGCTCGCCGAGCTGCCTGGGCAAGTTCCCTGGCGGTGGCGTAGCGCTCGTCGGGGTCCTTGGCCATGCCGGTGGCGATGACGTCGTCCAGTGCTGCGGGAACGCTGCCCCGGATAGCCGAAGGTCGGGGAGGTGGGTCGAACATGTGGCCCGTTGCGATCTGCTCCAGGCTCTCCCCTGGAAACGGCTGTTGTCCGGTCAGCGCTTGGTGCAGTACGCAGGTCAGCGCGTAGACATCGGAGCGGGCGTCGGCTGTGCCGGTCCGAAACCGTTCTGGGGCCATGTACGGCCATGTACCCAGTGTCATGCCGGTGCTGGTCAATCCGGTCTCCCCGGCAAGGCGGGCGATCCCGAAGTCGATCAGGTAGGCGAAGTCGTCTTCGCCGACAAGGACGTTGGAGGGTTTGACGTCACGGTGGACAAGGCCAATGCCATGGGCGGCCTGCAACGCTGATGCGACCTGCTCGATGATGGCCACGGCCCGATCGGGTGCTAACGGACCGTCGGCGAGCAGGGTTTGGAGGTCGTGGCCGTCGACGAGGCGCATGGCTACGAACAGACGGTCGTTGATTTCGCCGAAGTCGTAGATCGGCACGACGTGCGGTTCGTTGAGGCTGGCCGCCGCCTTGGCTTCTCGCAGGAAGCGCTGCTGGAACCCCTCGTCACCAGCCAGATGGGCGGGCAACACTTTGACCGCCACGGTCCGCTCGGTGACGGTGTCGAAGCCCCGCCAGACCTCTCCCATGCCGCCACGGCCCAGCACCTCGACCAATCGATATCGCCCGAATGGCGTGCCCTCCATGCGGTTTCCTTTCTAGGTGGTGTGGCTCATCAGTAGGGTCTGCCGACGATTGGTTGCCGCGCTACCGTTGGTAGCGGTGCCTGTTGGGCCGGTGCGGGCCGCCGATCGGCCTCAGATGGGGGCCTCCGCGCTAGTTGACCCCGAGGCCTACCTGTGGGGTGGTTCAGTCGACTTTCTCGCGTCGCGGATACCGGCAAGGCAGCCCCGCACGTAGTCGGCCGGGTCGATATTGGGATTGCCACCGAGCTTGACATCACGTCGGGTATCCGACATTTCCCTGCATAAATGTTCGGGACTTTCCCCGAACTCGTTGATATATTCCAAGAACTTTGGCTCCACTCCCTCGCGATAACCGATGTTGTAGGAGTCCGAGCGGTCCGAGAACCGTCTGGCTACTCCGTCTGGTCCGATGGTGAGGTCGGGGCAGATCTGAGCGTTCGCGGCGTTGAGTAGGTGAGCCGCGTCCGCTTGTGGGGTCTGTAAGTGGCTGGCGATATCCTTGACCACATAGTTGGACGACGTCCCGCCTCGGAGCATGTTGCAGGTGCCGCGTCCGATGCGTAGCAGGGTGGCGTCGTCGGCGGAGTAACCGGGGCGGACGAGGGTCAGATACGTAGCCTCGCCTCTGCTCAGCGGTGGTGGGGTCGGGCCGTCATAGGGCACGCAGTCGAGTGGATCTTGGCGTGCACCGCAGTAGCCGGGATCCATGGGACCCGGTTCTGCTGAGCAGATTCCGGCTCCGAGCAGGCCTGAGGTCAGGGCCGCGCAAATCGCGAGCCCAAGGCGAGTGGTTCTGGTCATCGCTATGTGTCGTGTTTTGGAACCGGTGGGGATGCCGGTTCCGTGAGGTCGTTGGGGCTGTGATTCCGTGACTGTGCTCGTGTCATGTCAGTTGGGCAGGCCATCGGTGTTTTCGTACCAGCGGCCGCTGTCGTTACACAACAGTGGCAGTCCTTCCGGGGACTGCGCGACGCCACCGCTGGTGCCGCACTGCGTTTCGGGGTCTCGGACCCCGATTAGCGGTGGTACGGCTACCCAATGCCCCTGCGATGGCTTTTGGTAAACCACAAAACAGATGTAGGTATTGCCGTCAACATCGAAGCCGAATGGGAAGTGTCGACGAGGCGTGCATGCAGCTCGGGCGACTGCTCCGCTCCTGACGTTCGGTACGCCCGTCGCGGTATTAGTCGGAGCTGACCCGCGTTGCTGTAATTGGTTCTTCGTCTTAAGTAAGGCGGTGAAAGCGGGAATGTGTTCGGGGCAGTCCACCATCGCAGCGTTCATGCGGCCCTTCAACTGCGTGGCGTACCTAGACCACCTGGTCAGATCCTCAAGGACGCCATCGTACACGTCGTCCCGCACCCCGTAGTAGTCAAAGCTGGCGCAGACGAATGCCATCTGCTCCATGGGGTCGGTGATCGGCTTTGTCGGGTGAACATATTTGTCGTTGGGGCCCGCCACCGACGTCGCGCACGAAAGGCTTAGTGCGGCACCCGCCGTTGCGGCAGCCAGCACGGTGCCGATGAACAGCCTTTCGATCAGTTTCATAATCCAGCTTCCGTTCGGGGACCAGGTCGACGACCGTGGTTGACGCGCGGGACTCAGCGGCCATCGCCGTCTGGCCCGTCTGTACCGTCAACGCCTGCTGGCGTACCCATGCCACCAGTGCCACCGCTGCCGCCACTGCCGCCAGGGCCGTCGCCGACACCATCGCCGCCCGCACCGCCATTGCCGCCGTCGCCACCTGCCGCACGCTGACTGTCGGGGGTGAGCCCGCCGTTGCCGCCCTGCCCGCCACTTCCACCGTCACCGGCTGCGCCATGGTGGCCAGCTATCTGGCCCTGCCCTGGCGCACCGCCCTGCCCGCCAGTCCCGCCATGACCGGCCTGCCCTCCAGTACCCGCTGGGCCCGTCGGGTAGGTGTCGCTCTCATCGGCACCGTTACCGCCCCAGCCACCGCTTCCGCCTTGACCACCGGTGCCGCCGTTCCCTGCCACGTAGCCGTTTCCGCCATCGCCGCCCGTGCCGCCGAGGCCGCCATCGCCTCCGTTTCCACCATTGGGGTCATAGGGGATATAAGTCCCCATGAGGTACCAACCACCTTGCCTTCCGTCAGCACCCGGTCCACCAGCCCGGCCGACACCACCGCTGCCACCATCACCGCCGTCGCCGTCCACGGCGCGAGTGATGCCATCGACTTCAAGCCCGCCTCGGCCGCCGTTGCCCCCGGCGCCACCGTTACCAGGCGGGGTGAAAATGTCGACTCCGTGCGCGCCCGTACCGCCGTCGCCGCCATTGCCGCCCCGACCGGCGATCCCGTTAATCCCATCAGCAGCGCGGACACCACCGAGGCCCTTCCCGCCCGCGCCCCCTGCACCGGCGTTACCTCCGTTGCCGCCGTCTTGACCCGCGTAGCCATCTGGGTGCGGCTCAGGCGCGCCGATCACGACAGCGCCGCCTCCGTAGGAGAAGCCGTCGGCACCGTGTGCGCCCTGACCGCCGACACCTCCGTTTCCTCCGTTACCGCCTACTCCGCCCGTTCCTTGATCGCCTGACCGGCCGTCATCGGCCAGCAGCCCACCCCGCCCGCCGCCTCCGCCTAAACCGCCATTGCCACCGTTGCCGCCGCTACCTCCGTTGGTCCCGTCTCCGGCGACTGCACCTGTTTGAGAGAGTCCGGCCGAGCCGTCGGCTCCGTCGCCGCCGCGACCACCCGTTCCGCCCTCACCGCCGTGGCCACCTGCACCGAAGAGTTGACCGCCAGCACCGCCGACACCGCCCGCACCACCGTCTCCGCCAGCGCTGCCCGAGCCGCCATGAACACCACTTAGTGCACCGTCTACCACGGCGGCGCTGGCACCGGCCCCACCACTTCCGCCCGTGCCGCCCTGGCCGCCAGCACCGAATAGCAGCCCGCCCGCACCGCCAGCGCCACCCGTCCCGCCATCGCCGCCGAGACCAGCGTGAACACCAAGAATGCCGTCGCCGCCGTTACCGCCGTTGCCGCCGTTGCCACCGTTGCCGAAGAAGTAGCCGCCGCTACCACCAGCGCCACCAGCTCCACCGTTGCCCCCGAACTGTCCATCGCCGCCATCGGTACCGTTGCCTCCGTTGCCGAACAGGAATGCGGCGTTGCCACCAACACCGGCGGTTCCGTTGATCGGACCCGAATTTTCGGTCGCGAAGGTAGTGATCGACGTGTGAATGCTGCCTGCTTCGGCCGACCCGGCGTGTCCGCCGTTGCCGAAGAGCCACCCCGCGTTGCCGCCGCTGCCGCTGTAGCCGTATCCGTTGCCGCCGTCGCCGAACAGTAACCCGGCGTTCCCGCCATCGGGGTTGTCGGCGGTTCCGTGAGCGCCGTCTCCGATCAGATACTGCCCCGATGCGGAGTTGACGAAGTTGGCGAAGACTTGGCCGTCAGAGCTGTTGATCCAGGTGTCGATGGAGTCATGCAGCGGGGTGTAGAAGTACTCGTTGAACACGACCGCTCCGAAGCCGGGGTCGTCCAAGTTCAGAAGCAGGGCATCCCAATTGTCCTGCAGGATCAGGGTGTCCCATGCCGCGCCGAGGGCGTCGGGGTCTGACCAGGTCGAGGACTCGAACAGCGAGGCCACCGTATCGATGATCACGTCACCAACGTCGGCCTGCGCGGTGGGCGCGGTCAGCGGCGTCATCCCAAAAGCCAAGAAAGCGCTGGCCGCACTTCCAGCTCCCAGGACACGATGCTGCACCCTGCTGTACCGACTCGACGAACGACGTTGTTCGACAGTACGGCGACCGCTCATGCACAGCTCCTTGCTGGGGGAGTCAAACCTAGAACCACTTGCCTGCCAGAAACGAGGTCGTGAAGTCGACGGAACTCCCGACCTAGTTCACAGTTTCATTAAAACTATCTGAAGTTTCTATAATTGACTAGTTGACCTGTTTTATGGAAGCAAGTCCACATGACGAATCGTGAACGGGTCCGCTGACAATACAGGCCGGATACGCATGGGTGCAACATGCATGGGCGCGTTGCGCTCTGGCCGATTTCGCTTGAGCCGTATGTCGTTGGACACCGTGCCCGACGACCAGCCCAACCCTGCCCTCAACGAGACCACCCGTGTTTTCGGGGAACGGGTCAGAGACCGCCGCACGGTACTTGGCCTGAGCCAAGAGGCCGCTGCCGTCCGCTGCGGTATTCACTGGACACAGCTGGGAAAAGTCGAACGCGGCCAGCGCAGCCTGCGGCTAGAAACCATCGTCAAGATCGCCGCAGGACTCGACATCGATCCTGGCGAACTCGTCAGCCAACTCCCCATGCCGCAACCTTGACCCTGTGGCCGCGAGACCTCACCACTCCACCGTCACCGGGCTGTAGTCTCCGCGTTCCTGGCGGCGACGCTTCTCATCCTGGACCCAGCGACGTGCGGCGGAGGCACGAGACTCGTGCCACTGCTTTGGCGGCTGTGGCTCACCGATCCAGCCCTTCTCGGCGGTCATCAGGTTCGGCTCCTGTCGCGGTTGTTCCACGGCCCCAGCTGCGGAGGCGCTCTTGCCCGACACCGGCCGGTGGGGGCCGCTTCGTCATCCGAGCCACCCACGAGCGTGGGGTTGGCGTGCCGTCCAGGTGCCGTCCAGTCGGAGCTTCGCGACGGCACTCATGAAGCCCCTTCAGGGTACCGAGGCGAACCGACAGCACCCTGATCGACGAGCTGATTCGAGGCGGTCAGAACCCGTACACCCCTCGGGGCGGCCTGACGGCGATCTAGCCGCTCTTCGGCGGTGGGAGATGCCCACCAGGATCGTCTCGGTCTGGTGCCGCTTCGTTTCGGTGTGCGGGAGCGGTGAAACCGTGAGTCTTCCGACTTGATCGGCCTCCCAGCGCAGGCCAGCGACCGTCGTGCCTCGCGTCACTCCGCCAGGCCATCCTGTAGTCGTCGCAAAGTTGGGCGCCAGCAAGTAACACACAAACGACAAAATTGTTGGTGCACTGAGTGTTCGACGCGCCGGGGGCCGAACCCGCGCTAGCCCCCGCTCAGTCCGGCCAGCCACCCACCGGGGTCGTCAACCCACGCCGCAGGGATGCGGACCTTGCGTCCGTCGCGGATCACTGGACACTGCTCGGTGCGGACCCACCGGCGGATGGTGTTGACGTCCTCGCCCAGACGCCGGGCGGCCTAGCCGGGTGTCAAGCCTCGTTCGCTGGTGGCCTCGGTTCCGGTCATAGTTACCAGCGTACCGATTTGCCCCCACATTTCCCCCACATCCTGGGTCTAGCAGCGTCTATCTGGGGCTATCTCGATACACCTTAATCAGCAGGTCAGCGCGGTATATAGGTTGGCTACCTGCATAGAAATTAGGGTTCGAGTCCCTCCGCCCGCACAAATTTTTCCCGGATAAGGCCATGTCGCCAGTGCCTCGCCGGTGCGAGAATGGACGTCATCGTCCTCGCGGGATTGGTGCAGCATCATGAACAGAAAAGCAGTCTTGGTCACCTTCAGCGCGGTGCTGGCCGGTGTCATCGCAAACCCGCCGCCGACGGCGTTCGCCGACGATCCCAGCAATGAGGACCAGGTGTTTTTCGCCGAATTGGAACACGAGGGACTTCACCCCGACTACGCCAAACAGATCTGCGGCAGTGCCAAGTGCGAGTCGCTGCGTGATCTGCTGGTGCAAGAAGGCCATGCGGTCTGTTCGGCGTTGAGCGGCGCGCCGCGGCTGGTGCCGATCTCGGTGATCGCGCACCTGCAGGTGACACCCGCAGAAGCGCACGGCGTCATCACCGCGGCCCGGCACGCCTATTGCCCGCAATCGCCGGACCCGTACACCAAGACTGCGTGAGCCTCACGGCTCGCCGGCAACAATCCTCGCCTGCGCCTCACCGAGGGCCCCGGAGTCGCGGGCTTTGCGGGCATTGACCACCACGCCCACCGCGGCCAGCGCCCAGATGACGTACTGCACGGTCCAGGCCACCCGGAAGGCCGAGAACGAGAAGCCGCCCGCCATCGCGATGACGATCCCCATCGCCTGCATGATCACCAGCGTGGCGATGAAACCGCCGGTGTTGACCATGCCCTGCGCGGTGCCCAGCGCGGCCGGCGGGTTGTAGGTGCGGGCGAAGTCGAATGCCAGGATCGACACCGGCTGACCCGCCGAGATCACCACGATCAGCAACGCCAGCAACCAGTGTGGTGCGGGGGAGGGCAACGCCAGCAGCACGGCCCAGGTGCAGGCGGTCAGCGCGATCATCGCCAGCACCAGACCCGTCCGGTGCTGGGGCCGGCGCGCGGACAGCGTCCCCACCAACAGGCCGACCACGACGAAGGTTGCCACCGACAGCGTCAGGAACGCACCGGCCAATGCGCGTGACAGCCCCTGTGCAGTAGTCAGGTAGGGCACGCCCCACATCAGCGCGAAGACGTTCGCCGAGAACGGCGTGCCCAGGTGGGTGAAGAAGCCCAGCTTGGTGCCGGGCCGGGACCAGACCGTCTTCACCTCACCGAACGCCGCCCGAAACGTCCGCGGCTGCATGGTGATCGGCGCCCCGGGCGGAGCGTCCCGGCACACCGCGAGGGTCAGCGCGACCGCCAGCACCCCAAGGGCGGCCGCCGACAGGTAAGCCGCCGTCCAGCCCTGGTGCAGCAGAATCGCCAGGAACGGTACGGCCGAGAGCAACTGGCCGAACTGGCCGCAGATCCCGGTGAGCTGGGTCAACAATGGGACACGGTCCGGCGCAAACCAATTGGGCAGCAATCTGATGACCGAGATGAACACGAACGCGTCGCCCAACCCGACGACGCCGTACGCCCCGATCGCGATCGGCAGCGAATGGGTCAGTGACAGCGTCAACTGGGCCGCGGAGAGCACCGCGACGCCGGCGGCGATCATCGCCTTGGGGCCGAACCGGTCCAGCAGCACTCCGGCCGGAATCTGCATCGAGGCGTACACGATGAGCTGCAGGATCACGAACGACGACAGCGTGCTCGGCCCGGTGCTGAACCGGTCGGCGGCGTCTAGGCCCGACACCCCGAAGGTGGTGCGGTCCAGCACCGCGACCACATAGGACAACAAGCCGGTGCCCCACACCGCCCAAGGACGCCATGAGCGACCTGCGATCCGTGCCTGTGTCACCCGGCCATCCTGCCCTGCGGCGGTGAGACGCCCGTGATCGACGGGGTGCTGCCGTATCGTTTGGCGCGTGTTGGTTTCTCGGCGCGACGTGCTCAAATTCGCTGCGGCCGCCCCGGCCGCGATCGGTTTGGGCGCCGCGGCATCGGCAGTGTCGGCCACGACGGCCCAGGCGGAGCCGTTGGGCATCCTGCTGGACTACTCGGCCGGCGTCCTGACCGCCGAAGAGATCCGGGCAGCCGGCGCCGTCGGCGCCATCCGCTACGTCTCGGATCGCCGGCCCGGTGCCGACTGGATGCTCGGGAAGCCGATCCAGCCGGCCGAGGCGCACGATCTGCACCAGAACGGCCTGCAGATCGTGTCCTGCTACCAGTACGGCAAACAGGCGACCGCCGACTGGCTGGGTGGTCAGCAGGCCGGCGCCGAGCACGCCCAACGCGGCTCGCACCTGCATGCCGCGGCGGGCGGCCCCGACGACGCCCCGATCTACGCCTCCATCGACGATGACCCGTCCTACGAGCAGTACCGGGCGCAGGTGGCCCCCTACCTTCGCGGCTGGGAATCGGTGATCGGGCAGCACCGTACCGGTGTGTACGCCAACTCCAAGACCATCGAGTGGGCCGTGCAAGACGGCCTGGGTTCCTACTTCTGGCAGCACAACTGGGGCTCGCCGGGCGGTATCGCGCACCAGGTGGCCAACCTGCATCAGGTCGAGGTCGACAAGCGCAAGGTCGGCGACGTCGGTGTCGACATCAATCAGATCCTGACGCCCCGGTTCGGTCAGTGGGCCTGACCCGCGCCGGGGCGACAGGGCACGGGCTGGGCGGCCCGGCGGCGGCTCGTCGGGTGGCGCGGATCACGGTGCCGGGTTGACACTGCGTCAGTGGCTGTCTACGACGCCTGACCCGGCCGGATTCAAACATAACGATTAGATAACAATGCAGCCTTGATCAGCGCTGTTGTGGCTACTCGACCGTAACCCCGCGCATGCAGGACGTTTGGTCGCCGACGATCGAAGCGTGGTCGGAGCGCGTGATATCCGCAGGTGGGTTACCCGAGCGTAGAACTCACGAGTAACCAATTAGCTGCAGAAACGGCACAGGTTCTTATGACACTCTTACTGCTGTAGCGCGGCCGCGACGACGCGAGAGCCCGCTGCCCGATCGGGGCCAAGCCGGTCATGCCGGCAGGCACAACAAAGACGCGATGTTCCAGAGCAGGGGAGATATCTAACGTGACGATCCACGAACATGACCGGGTGTCCGCTGGCGGGACCGGCTCGGGCCCGTTCGCCAACGCCTCGTCCGCCCTGGTGGATCGCCTCACGGCCGGCGAGCCGTACGCGGTGGCCTTCGGCGGCCAAGGCAGTGCCTGGCTGGAGTCTCTTGAGGAGTTGGTCTCCTCCGCCGGCATCGAGACCGAGTTGGCCACGCTGGCCGGCGAGGCGGACCTGCTGCTGGAGCCGGTCGCCAAGGAACTCGTCGTGGTCCGGCCGATCGGCTTCGAGCCGCTGCAGTGGGTGCGTGCGCTGGCCGCCGAGGACCCGATCCCGTCGGCCAAGCAGCTGACCTCGGCCGCGGTGTCGGTACCGGGCGTGTTGCTCACCCAGATCGCCGCGGTGCGGGCACTGGAACGCCAGGGCCTGGACCTGGCGGCCGCCCCGCCGGTCGCCGCGGCCGGCCACTCGCAGGGCGTGCTGGCCGTCGAGTCGCTGAAAGCCGGGGGCACCGCCGACGTCCAGTTGCTGGCGATCGCCCAGCTGGTGGGGGCCGCCGGAACGCTGGTGGCCCGCCGTCGCGGCATCTCGATCCTCGGGGACCGCCCGCCCATGGTGTCGGTGAACAACGCCGACCCGGAACGCATCCAGGAACTGCTGGAAGAGTTCGCCACCGATGTGCGCACCGTGCTGCCGCCGGTGCTGTCCATCCGCAACGGCCGGCGTGCGGTCGTCATCACCGGCACCCCCGAACAGCTGTCACGGTTCGAGCTGTACTGCGAGCAGATCGCCGACAAGGAGGCCGCCGAGCGCAAGAACAAGCTGCGCGGCGGCGCGGTCTTCGCGCCGGTCTTCGAACCGGTGCAGGTCGAGGTCGGTTTCCATTCGCCGCGGCTGTCCGACGGCATCGAGATCGTCGGTAAGTGGGCCGCCCAGATCGGTTTCGACGCCGACGGCGTCGCCCTGGCGCGTTCGATGGCCGAGTCGATCCTGGTGGACCAGGTCGACTGGGTGGACGAGATCACCGCGCTGCACGACGCCGGCGCCCGCTGGATCCTGGACCTGGGCCCCGGCGACATCCTGACCCGGTTGACCGCACCGGTGATCCGCGGCTTGGGCATCGGGATCGTGCCGGTGGCCACCCGCGGCGGGCAGCGCAATCTGTTCACCATCGGCGCCGTGCCGGAGGTGGCCCGGCCGTGGACGAGTTATGCCCCGTCGGTGGTGCAGCTGCCCGACGGCCGGATCAAGCTCGACACCAAGTTCACCCGGCTGACCGGCCGGTCGCCGATCCTGCTGGCCGGTATGACGCCGACCACCGTCGACGCCAAGATCGTCGCCGCGGCCGCCAACGCCGGGCACTGGTCGGAGCTGGCCGGCGGCGGGCAGGTCACCGAGGAGATCTTCAACGACCGGGTCGCCGAACTGACCACGCTGCTCGAGCCGGGCCGCACCGTACAGTTCAACTCGTTGTTCCTCGACCCCTACCTGTGGAAGCTGCAGGTCGGCGGAAAGCGGTTGGTGCAGAAGGCCCGTCAGTCGGGCGCCCCGTTCGACGGCTTGGTGATCAGCGCCGGCATCCCGGAACTCGAGGAAGCCGTCGAGCTGATCGGCGAGCTCAACGAGGCGGGCATCAGCCACGTGGTGTTCAAGCCCGGCACCGTCGAGCAGATCCGGTCGGTGATCCGCATCGCCGCCGAGGTGCCCACCACCCCGGTGATCGCACACGTCGAGGGCGGCCGTGCCGGTGGTCACCACTCCTGGGAGGACCTCGACGACCTGCTGCTGGCGACCTACTCCGAGCTGCGTTCGCAGCCCAACATCACGCTGTGTGTCGGCGGTGGAATCGGCACCCCCGAGCGTGCCGCCGAATACCTGTCCGGACGCTGGTCGCAGGACCACGGCTTCCCGCTGATGCCCGTCGACGGCATCCTGGTGGGGACCGCGGCGATGGCCACCAAGGAGGCCACCACCTCGCCCGCGGTCAAGCAGATGCTCGTCGACACCACCGGCACCGACCACTGGATCGGCGCAGGAAAAGCCCAGGGCGGCATGGCCTCCTCGCGCAGCCAGCTCGGCGCCGACATCCACGAGATCGACAACACCGCCTCACGGTGCGGCCGGCTGCTCGATGAGGTCGCCGGTGACGGCGACGCGGTCGCCGCCCGCCGTGACGAGATCATCGCCGCGCTGGCCGACACTGCCAAGCCCTACTTCGGTGACGTCACCGAGATGACGTACGCGCAATGGCTGCGCCGGTACGTGGAGCTGGCGATCGGCGACGGCGACTCGACCGCTGACACCGCGTCGCCGGGCAGCCCCTGGCTGGCCGACACCTGGCGGGAGCGGTTCGGCTCGATGCTGCAGCGCGCCGAAGCCCGGCTCAACGAGGTTGAGTCCGGCCCGATCGAGACGCTGTTCACCGTCGGCGACGCCGCGCTCCTGGAGCGTCCGGCTGACGCCATCGCCGCACTGGTGGCCCGTTACCCCGACGCCGAGACCGTCGTGCTGCACCCGGCCGACGCGCCGTTCTTCACCCAGCTGTGCAAGACCCCGGGCAAGCCGGTCAACTTCGTGCCGGTGATCGACAAGGACGTGCGCCGCTGGTGGCGCAGTGACTCGCTGTGGCAGGCGCACGACGCCCGCTACACCGCCGAGCAGGTCTGCATCATCCCCGGCATCACCGCCGTGGCCGGTATCACCCGGGTCGACGAGCCGGTCGGCGAACTGCTGGACCGCTTCGAGCAGGCGGCGATCGACCAGGTGCTGGCCGCCTCGAAGAACGACGGGGTGCAGCCCCGACCGGTGACCGCGCGCCGTCAGGGCCGCCTCGACGTGACCGGCCCGCTGGCCGTACTGCTCGACGCGCCCGACGTGCTGTGGGCGGGCCGTACCGCCACCAACCCGGTGCACCGGATCGGCGCCTCCGATGAATGGCAGGTGCAGGAGAACCGGGCGGCCACCCACCCGACGACCGGGGCGCGTCTCGAGGTCAGTTCGGACCGCAACGTCGAGCTCAGCGTGCCGCTGTCCGGCGTCTGGATCACCATTCGCTTCACCGTGCCGCCATCGGTCGCCGACGGCGCCACCCCGCTGGTCTCCACCGAGGACGCTGCCGCCGCGATGCGCGCGGTGCTGGCCATCGCGGCCGGAGTCGACGGACCGGGGGCGTTGCCACCAGTGGTCGATGGCGCCGCCACCGTGACGGTGGAGTGGAACCCGGAGCAGGTCGCCGACCACACCGGGGTGACCGCCACCTTCGGCGCACCGCTGGCGCCCGGACTGTCCACCGTGCCCGACGCGCTGGTCGGCCGGTGCTGGCCCGCGGTGTTCGCCGCCATCGGCGCGGCGACAACCGACGCCGGGTTCCCCGTCGTCGAGGGTCTGCTGTCGCTGGTGCACCTGGACCACGCCGCGCATCTGCTGGCCGCGCTGCCGGCCGAGCCGGCCGAATTGTCCGTCACCGCAACGGCTTCGGCGGCCACCGACACCGAGGTCGGTCGGGTCGTCCCGGTCTCGGTGAGGGTTGCCGCAGCCGACGGGACGGTGCTGGCGACCCTCAAGGAGCGGTTCGCGATCCGCGGGCGCACCGGCGCCGCGGAACTGACCGACCCGGTCCGGGCCGGCGGTGCGGTTTCCGACAACGCCACCGACACCCCGCGTCGTCGCCGCCGCGATGTCACCGTGACCGCGCCGGTCGACATGCGGCCGTTCGCGGTGGTCTCCGGTGACCACAACCCGATCCACACCGACCGGGCCGCCGCGCTGCTGGCCGGTCTGGGCGGTGCCAATGGTGAGGGGGGCCCGATCGTGCACGGCATGTGGCTCTCGGCCGCGGCTCAGCACGTGGTCACGGCCACCGATGGCCAGGCCCGCCCGCCGGCCCGGCTGGTCGGCTGGACGGCGCGCTTCCTGGGCATGGTCAAGCCCGGCGACGACGTCGACTTCCGGGTCGACCGGGTCGGAATCGACCTGGGTGCCGAGGTTTTGGAGGTGTCGGCAAGGATCGGCTCGGATCTGGTGATGTCGGCGACCGCTCGGCTGACCGCCCCGAAGACCGTCTACGCGTTCCCGGGACAGGGCATCCAGCACAAGGGCATGGGCATGGAGGTCCGGGCCCGTTCCAAGGCCGCCCGCAAGGTCTGGGACTCCGCGGACAAGTTCACCCGCGAGACCCTCGGCTTCTCGGTGCTGCACGTGGTGCGCGACAACCCGACATCCCTGATCGCCTCCGGCGTGCACTACCAGCACCCCGAGGGCGTGCTGTACCTGACGCAGTTCACCCAGGTGGCGATGGCCACGGTGGCGGCCGCGCAGGTCGCCGAGATGCGTGAGCAGGGTGCGTTCGTCGAAGGCGCGATCGCCTGCGGCCACTCGGTGGGTGAGTACACCGCGTTGGCCTGCGTCAGCGGTGTCTACGAACTGGAGGCGCTGCTGGAGGTGGTGTTCCACCGCGGCTCGAAGATGCACGACATCGTGCCGCGTGATGCCCTGGGGCGTTCCAACTACCGGTTGGCCGCCATCCGGCCCTCGCAGATCGACCTCGACGACGCCGACGTCACCGCGTTCGTCGCCGAGATCGCCGAGCGCACCGGGGAATTCCTGCAGATCGTGAACTTCAACCTGCGTGGTTCGCAGTACGCGATCGCCGGCACGGTCGCCGGCTTGGAGGCCCTTGAGGAAGAGGTGGAGCGGCGTCGTGAGATCTCCGGTGGCAAGCGATCCTTCATCCTGGTGCCCGGTATCGACGTGCCGTTCCACTCCAGCGTGCTGCGTATCGGCGTGGATGACTTCCGGCGTTCGCTGGAGCGGGTCATGCCGCGGGACAAGGACCCCGACCTGATCATCGGCCGCTACATCCCCAACCTGGTGCCCAAGCCGTTCAGCCTGGACCGCGAGTTCATCCAGGAGATCCGGGATCTGGTGCCGGCCGAGCCGTTGGACGAGGTGCTCGCCGACTACGACACCTGGCGCAACGAGAAGCCTGCCGAGCTGTGCCGCAAGGTCGTCATCGAGCTGCTGGCCTGGCAGTTCGCCAGCCCGGTGCGCTGGATCGAGACCCAGGATCTGCTGTTCATCGAGGAAGCCGCCGGCGGTCTGGGTGTGGAGCGGTTCGTCGAGATCGGGGTGAAGTCGGCCCCGACGGTTGCCGGGCTGGCCACCAACACCCTCAAGCTGCCCGAGTACGCCCACAGCACAGTGGAAGTGCTCAACGCAGAGCGCGACGCCGCGGTGCTGTTCGCCACGGATGAAGACCCGGAGCCGGAAGATGAGCCGGTTGCCGAGGATTCCGACGCCGGCGCGCCGGAAGGGCGGACTGAGCCTGATGCCGCCCCCGCCGTCGCCGCGGCTGCGCCTGCGGCGCCGTCCGGCGGCCCGCGTCCCGACGACATCGGCTTCGACGCCGCCGACGCCACGCTGGCACTGATCGCATTGAGCGCCAAGATGCGTATCGACCAGATCGAGGCGCTGGACTCCATCGAATCCATCACCGACGGGGCATCCTCGCGGCGCAACCAGTTGCTGGTGGACTTGGGTTCGGAGCTGAACCTGGGCGCCATCGACGGTGCCGCCGAGGCCGACCTGGCCGGTTTGAAGTCCCAGGTGACCAAGCTGGCGCGCACCTACAAGCCGTACGGCCCGGTGCTGACCGACGCCATCAACGACCAGCTGCGCACCGTGCTCGGGCCGTCGGGCAAGCGGCCGGCCGCCATCGCCGAACGGGTCAAGAAGACCTGGGAGCTCGGCGACGGCTGGGCCAAGCACGTCACCGTCGAGGTGGCGCTGGGCACCCGCGAAGGCAGCAGTGTGCGGGGCGGTGCCCTGGGCGGCCTGCACGAGGGCGCGCTGGCCGACGCGGCCGCGGTCGACAAGGTTGTGGACAGTGCTGTCGCTGCCGTCGCGGCGCGGCACGGCGTCAGTGTCGGCCTGCCGTCGGCCGGCGGTGGCGCCGCGACAGTCGATGCCGCCGCGCTGGGTGAGTTCACCGAGCAGATCACCGGCCGCGACGGCGTGCTCGCCTCGGCGGCCCGGTTGGTGCTGGGGCAGCTTGGCCTGGATGACGCGGTGATCGCGCCGGACAGCGCTAGCGACAGCGAGCTGATCGACCTGGTCAGCGCCGAGCTGGGGTCGGATTGGCCGCGGCTGGTGGCGCCGGTGTTCGACGGGCGCAAGGCGGTGCTGTTCGACGACCGTTGGGCCAGCGCCCGCGAGGATCTGGTCAAGCTGTGGCTGACCGACGAGGGCGACATCGACGCCGACTGGCCGCGGCTCGCCGAGCGCTTCGAAGGCACCGGCCACGTCGTCGCCACCCAGGCGACCTGGTGGCAAGGCAAAGCGCTGGCGGCGGGACGGCAGATTCACGCCTCGCTGTTCGCCCGCATCGCCGCGGGCGCGGAGAACCCCGGCAAGGGCCGTTACGCCCACGAGGTCGCCGTCGTAACCGGTGCGTCGAAGGGCTCGATCGCCGCGTCGGTGGTCGGACAACTGCTCGACGGCGGTGCGACCGTCATCGCGACCACCTCCAAGCTCGACGACGACCGGCTGGGCTTCTACCGCAACCTCTACCGCGACCACGCCCGGTTCGGGGCGGCGCTGTGGGTGGTGCCGGCCAACATGGCCTCCTACGCCGACATCGACGCCCTCGTCGAATGGGTGGGCACAGAGCAGTCCGAAAACCTTGGGCCGCAGTCGATTCACCTCAAGGACGCGCAGACCCCGACGCTGCTGTTCCCGTTCGCCGCGCCGCGCGTGGCCGGGGACCTGTCGGAGGCCGGTGCGCGGGCCGAGATGGAGATGAAGGTGCTGCTGTGGGCGGTGCAGCGGCTCATCGGCGGCCTGTCGAAGATCGGCGCCGAACGCGACATCGCCTCCCGGCTGCACGTGGTGCTGCCCGGCTCGCCCAACCGCGGCATGTTCGGCGGTGACGGCGCCTACGGTGAGGCCAAGGCCGCGCTGGACGCGGTGGTGGCGCGCTGGAAAGCCGAGTCGTCGTGGGCGTCTCGGGTCAGCCTGGCGCACGCGCTGATCGGCTGGACCCGCGGCACCGGGCTGATGGGCCACAACGACGTCATCGTCGACGCGGTCGAGGAAGCCGGCGTCACCACCTACTCGACCGAGCAGATGGCGGCCATGCTGTTGGGGTTGTGCGACGTCGAATCCAAGGTGGCCGCGGCCAACGCGCCGATCGAGGCAGACCTCACCGGTGGGCTGGCCGAGGCGAACCTGGACATGGCCGAGCTGGCCGCCAAGGCCCGCGAGGAGATGACGGCGGCTGCCGGAGAGGACACAGCCGAGGCCGCGGAGTCCGCGAATACCATTGCGGCACTGCCGAGCCCGCCGCGCGGTTACACCCCGGCGCCGCCGCCGGCCTGGGACGACCTCGACGTCGACCTGGCCGACCTGGTGGTCATCGTCGGCGGCGCCGAACTGGGCCCGCTGGGCTCGTCGCGCACCCGTTTCGAGATGGAGGTATCCGGCGAGCTGTCGGCCGCCGGGGTGCTCGAACTGGCCTGGACCACCGGACTGATCAAGTGGGAAGACGACCCGACCCCCGGCTGGTATGACACCGAAACCGGTGAGCTCGTCGACGAATCCGAGCTCGTCGAGCGCTACCACGACACCGTGGTGGAGCGGGTGGGCATTCGCGAGTTCGTTGATGACGGCGCGATCGACCCCGATCACGCCTCGCCGCTGCTGGTCAGCGTCTTCCTGGACAAGGACTTCTCGTTCGTTGTCTCCAGCGAGGCCGACGCGCGGGCGTTCGTCGAGTTCGACCCCGAGCACACCGTGGTGCGTCCGGTGCCGGACTCGTCCGACTGGCAGGTGATCCGCAAGGCGGGCACCGAGATCCGGGTGCCCCGCAAGAGCAAGCTGTCGCGCACCGTGGGAGCGCAGATCCCGACCGGGTTCGACCCGACAGTGTGGGGGATCAGCCAGGACATGGCCACCTCCATCGACCGGGTGGCGCTGTGGAACATCGTCGCCACCGTGGACGCGTTCCTGTCGGCCGGCTTCACCCCGACCGAGCTGATGCGCTGGGTGCACCCGTCGCTGGTGGCCAGCACGCAGGGCACCGGTATGGGCGGCATGACCTCGATGCAGACCATGTATCACGGCAACCTGCTGGGACGGTCCAAGCCCAACGACATCCTGCAGGAGGTCCTGCCCAACGTCGTTGCCGCGCACGTGGTGCAGAGCTACGTCGGCTCCTACGGCGCGATGATCCACCCAGTGGCCGCCTGTGCCACCGCGGCGGTATCGGTCGAGGAGGGCGTCGACAAGATCCGGCTGGGCAAGGCCGAACTGGTGGTCACCGGCGGCTACGACGACCTGACCCTGGAAGCGATCATCGGCTTCGGTGACATGGCGGCCACCGCCGACACCGAGATGATGCGCGCCAAGGGCATCAGCGACTCGAAGTTCTCCCGCGCCAACGACCGCCGCCGGCTGGGCTTCGTCGAAGCGCAGGGTGGTGGCACCATCCTGCTGGCCCGCGGCGACCTGGCGGCCAAGATGGGCCTGCCGGTGCAGGCGGTGGTGGCCTACGCGCAGAGCTTCGCCGACGGCGTGCACACCTCCATCCCGGCCCCCGGCCTGGGGGCCCTCGGCGCCGGCCGGGGCGGCAAGGACTCGTTGCTGGCACGCTCGCTGGCCAAGCTCGGTGTCGGGCCCGACGACGTCGCGGTGGTCTCTAAGCACGACACCTCGACGCTGGCCAACGACCCCAACGAGACCGAGCTGCACGAGCGGCTGGCCGACTCGATGGGGCGCTCTGACGGCGCGCCGCTGTTCGTGATCAGCCAGAAGAGCCTGACCGGGCACGCCAAGGGCGGCGCAGCGGTCTTCCAGCTGATGGGCCTGTGCCAAGTGCTGCGCGACGGGGTCATCCCGCCCAACCGCAGCCTGGACTGCGTCGACGATGAGCTGGCCACCGCCGGGCACTTCGTGTGGGTGCGTGAGCCGCTGCACCTCGGGGAGAAGTTCCCGCTCAAGGCAGGGCTGGTCACCAGCCTCGGCTTCGGTCACGTCTCCGGTCTGGTGGCGCTGGTGCACCCGGCGGCGTTCCTGGCCGCGCTCGACCCGAGCCAGCGCGAGGCGTACCTGGAGCAGGCTTCCAGCCGTGTGCTCGACGGTCAGCGTCGGCTCGCCTCGGCGATCGCCGGCGGCCGCCCGATGTACGAGCGGCCCGCGGACCGGCGGTTCGACCACGACACGTCGGAGAAGCGTCAGGAGTCGGCGATGCTGCTCAACCCGGCGGCACGGCTCGGCGACGGCGACGTCTACATCGGTTAGCCTCGGCCGTTATGAGCATCGTTGGCGTCGGGATCGACCTTGTCTCGATTCCCGACTTCGCCGAGCAGGTCGACCAGCCCGGGACGGTATTCGCCGAGACGTTCACCCCGGGTGAGCGCCGGGACGCCTCCGACAAGAGTTCGTCGGCGGCCCGGCACCTGGCCGCCCGCTGGGCGGCCAAGGAGGCGGTGATCAAGGCGTGGTCGGGGTCGCGGTTCGCCCAGAAACCGGTGCTGCCGGAAGCGATTCACCGCGACATCGAGGTCGTGACGGACATGTGGGGGCGCCCGAAGGTGCGGCTGTCCGGGGACATCGCGCGCCACCTGGCGGACGTGACGATCCACGTGTCGCTGACGCATGAGGCCGACACCGCCGCCGCCGTCGCCATCCTGGAGGCCTAACCTTTGCCGCGAGCGTGCGTGTTTGCACACGGCGCGCCGCGCGAAATCGGCATTCTGCGCACGCTCGCGCCGGGCGGGGTAGCCGCTAACCTCGACGCCATGAGCGATCTGGTTCAGCGAGTTCACGACATCCTGCCGTCAGTACGGGCTGATCTGGAGGAGTTGGTGCGCATCGAATCGGTGTGGGCCGACCCGGTGCGCCGGCCCGAAGTGCAGCGCAGCGCGCAACTGTCCGCAGACCTGCTGAGCCAAGCGGGATTTCCCGACGTGCGAATCGTCGCCGAGGGTGGCGCACCAGCGGTCATCGCCCGCTATCCCGCGCCCGAAGGCGCGCCGACGGTGTTGCTCTACGCCCACCACGACGTGCAGCCCGAGGGCGACGCGACCCAGTGGGCGTCGCCGCCATTCGAACCGACCGAGCGCGACGGCCGACTCTACGGCCGCGGCAGCGCCGACGACAAGGCCGGCATCGCAACACATCTGGCGGCCTTCCGGGCACACGACGGCCGACCGCCGGTCGGGGTGACGGTCTTCATCGAGGGCGAGGAGGAGTCCGGCTCGCCGTCACTGGGCGCGCTACTCGCCGCGCACCGCGACGCGCTGCGCGCCGATGTGATCGTCATCGCCGACTCCGACAACTGGAGCACCGAGGTTCCGGCGTTGACGGTGTCGCTGCGCGGGCTGGCCGACTGCGTAGTGGAGGTTGCCACCTTGGACCACGGCCTGCATTCGGGGTTGTGGGGCGGCGTGGTGCCCGATGCGCTGAGCGTACTGGTCCGACTGCTGGCAAGTCTGCACGACGACGACGGCAACGTCGCAGTTGCAGGACTTCACGAAGAAGGGCGGGGGCCTTCGGATTTCCCGGCTTACCCGCCGGAACGGGTGAGGGCCGACACCGGCCTGCTCGACGGGGTGGCCGAGATCGGTTCCGGCTCGGTGCCGCAGCGGCTATGGGCCAAGCCCGCGATCACCGTCATCGGTATCGACACCACCAGCATCGCGGCGTCGTCGAACACGCTGATCCCACGGGCGCGCGCCAAGATCAGCATGCGGGTGGCTCCCGGAGGTGACGCGGCAAAGCATTTGGACGCGCTGAAATCCCATCTGGAACAACATGTCCCGTGGGGCGCGCAGCTGACCGTCACCCCCGGTGATATCGGCCAGCCGTATGCCATCGACGCCACCGGCCCGGTGTACGAGGCCGCCAGGGCCGCTTTCCGGCAAGCATGGGGCGTCGAACCGGTCGACATGGGTATGGGTGGTTCGATTCCGTTCATCGCGGAATTCGCCGCTGCCTACCCGCAGGCCACGATCCTCGTCACCGGGGTGGAAGATCCGGCAGCGCAGGCGCACAGCATCAACGAGAGCCTGCACCTGGGGGTGCTGGAACGCGCCGCGACCGCCGAGGCGCTACTGCTGGCGAAGCTGGGCACGTCGACCGGGTAGGGCCACTCACGGCCCGGCGGCGGCTGCTTCCAGCCCGGCGATGTCGAGTTTGACCATCGCGTACATGGCCTGCTTCACCCGTTGCACGCGCTCGCGGTCCGGATCGGTCATCAACTCCGACAGCCGTTGCGGGATCACCTGCCAGGACAGGCCGTAGCGATCGGTGAGCCAGCCGCACTGAACTTCCTTACCGCCGCGGCCCAGCCTCTCCCAGTAGTAGTCGACCTCCGCCTGGTCGGCGCAGTAGACCTGGATCGAGATGGCCTCGTTGAACGTGAAGTCCGGTCCGCCGTTGATCGCGGAGAACGCCCGGCCGTCCAGATCGAACAACACCTCCAGCGGGGTGCCGTCGCGCTCGGGATTCTCCGGGCCCCAGTACGAGATGTCGCTGACCGTCGAATCGGGAAAGATCGAGACGTAGTATTCGGCGGCTTCCAACGCCTGGGTGTCGAACCACAAACTGGTCCGCGTCACGGGCATGAGCTGCTCCTTGCCAAGCAGTGGCTATACCGACAAGTCCCGCCGCAGTTTGGCCACATGACCGGTGGCTCGCACGTTGTACTGCGCGACGGCGATCTTGCCCTGCTCGTCGACGACGAACGTCGAGCGGATGACGCCCTGTACGGTCTTGCCGTACATCTTCTTCTCACCGAACGCGCCCCAGGCCGCCAGCACGGTGCGGTCCGGGTCGGACAGCAGCGGAAACGTCAGCCCTTCGGCGTCGCGGAACTTGGCCAGCTTGGCGGGCTTATCCGGGGAGATGCCGACGACGTCGAGACCGGCGTCGTTGAAGTCACCCAGATCGTCCCGGAAGTCGCAGGCCTGCTTGGTGCAGCCGGGCGTCGAGGCCGCCGGGTAGAAGTAGACGACGACCCGTCGTCCCCGGTAGTCGGCCAGTGACACGGTGTTGCCGTCGGCGTCGGGAAGGCTGAACGCGGGCGCTTCGTCGCCGGGCGTCAGGCGTACGGACTCGGTCGCTCGGTCCTCCACTGAAAGCCCCTTTCTGCTCGCCGGAGCGTGAGACCACGCCCGGCTGCTCTAGGGTAGTTCGGCAGGGCCAGCATCAGGCGGACAGGGAGGACGACAGTGGCGGAGCGCGATCCCGACACGATCAAGAAAGACATCGATGCCGCGCGCGAGCAGCTGGCGTCGACGGTCGACATCCTCGCCGATCGGGCAAACCCCCGGCACCTGGCCGAGCGCGCCAAGACCCGCGCGGTCGAGATCGTCACCAAACCCGCGGTGATGGCCTCGCTGGCCGGCATCGGCGGCCTGCTAGTGGTCCTGGCGATTCGCCGGGTCCGCAACCGCTGAGCCCAGCTGCGCTAATGCAAACGGCCGGGAAGGACCAAGTCCCTCCCGGCCGTCGTGCACCGTAACTGTCAGGCGCCCCAGATACTGCCGTCGAACAGGCTTGACAGGAAGTCCCCATCAAACAGGTCGGCTCCGGCCTCCCCGGGGTCGGGAACGTCCACGGCGTTGACCGGCAGATGCGCGGTGCCCACCGTGATCGCCTCGGCCGCCCGTGCCGCCCATTCATTCGTCAGCAGGTCGACGATGCCACCTTCGGTGAGCAGACCTGTGAAGACGTCGCCGGTCTCGGGCACGACGTACCCGTTGAGGTAGCTGTTCAGCACGTCCGCGGGCAGGTTGAACAGTGCCTCCAGGTCGCCGCCGGATGCAGCGCCGATGTTCTCAACCAGCTGGTATATGGCACCGATTGTTGGCGCCATCAGTGCATCGCTGGCCTGCTTGATGAAGGCCCAACCAACGAGGGGGCCGATGAACTCGTTCAGCAGGCTGGACTGGTTCATCGCCTCCAGTGCGGGGATGGACAGCACCGGGCCCAGGGCTTTGCCTGCCTCCTCGATGCCGTACAGCAGCCAGATGTTCACGTAGTTGAAGGCCTCGAAGCTGTTTTCGCTCCCGCTGATCTGGCTCATCAGCTCTTCCAACCCCGGGTACTTGAAGTGACCTTCGGCCATTGCCTGGCCGCCGTCCCCGTTGATCAAGAGGTCGACCGCACGTTCGATGCCGGCGAAGCCCGAGGTGATGGTCCGTCCATCTGGGAGGTCCTGGGGACGCATGTCCAGCGGGACGTTTTCCATGCCCATGATCAGCTGAAGGTAGTCGCTCTGGTTGCTGGCGTACTGGTCCAGCAGCGCGTTGACGTTGGAGTTCTCCGTCAGCGCGGCGATACTTTCATTGGTCCGCTCGAACAGCGATTCCCAGCCCGTCAACTGCACAGCGTGGTGCCGGAAGTCCTGCAGGGCCGGCGCAACCGGGTTGACGGCGATCAGGCCCGCTCCTGCTAACGCGATGCCGGCGGCCGCGATCCGGGTCGCCTGCCCGGCACTGCGCCGGGTCGTATCGAGATGTAGGACGAACTCCACAGCTAGCTCCTTGTCGATTTGCTGTACGGTACCCGAGAGTTTGAGTACAGAACCCTGCGAGCCCGACAATAACGGCGATCCATAGGGAAAGCTAACCTAACTCTCGAAACGCTGGGTGAACATTAGGTATGCCTGAGGTATTGCCTTGGCATATGCCCAGTGCTTAGGCGCTCAGTTGGGCGGAGCAAACCCGGGCGGCGACGCCGTCACGGCCCTCGCCCGAAACCCCAGGCAAGTGTGGAGGCCAGCTAGGTGGCGGCTCCGGACCGCGTTAGTCGCGGACCCCTGCACAGCAGCAAATGAGAAGGCCAGCGAATACACTTACCGTTCAGGTTGTCGCACCAGGCCTGAGGCAAGTGTGAGGCAGACGCAGGAGCGTCTGCGAATGTGTTGGCCGACTGCTGCTGCTCCGGCAGGTTGTTATGGCTAACGGAAACCTGGGACTACCAGCGCATATGCTCCGGAACGGAGGGGTGTAGATGTGGCTAGGTATGTGTCGCTAACGCCCATCAAGGATGAATGACGACGGATTTCGTGGCGACCCGAAACGATCCATCGAATATGAGCGACAGCTCACCGAGCGGTCGTTGGGCAAGCTGCTGGGCTAGCAGTAATTGGCAAGAACGCGGGCCAAGGCGTCACGCTCGGACTGAGTCACCCAGAGTCCGTAGCGCGTTTTGACGTCGATGATGCGGGTGGCGTAAGTGCATCGGTACGTCTTGTTCGGTGGTAGCCAGGTGGCGGCGTCGCCGGAGGCTTTCTGGCGGTTGGCCGCTGCGGTGGTGGTTTGCAGGTTGACGGGGTCGTTGGCAAAGTTGCGGCGGGTCATGTAGTCCCAGGATTGCGCGCCTTTCTGCCAGGCGTCGAGGAGGGGCACGATGTGGTCGATCTGGATTCGGCTCGATGATCCGGGCCCGCGCTGGTAGAGGATGGTGTCGCCGGTGTACGGGTCGCGGAGTGCTCCGGACAGGACGATGCAGGTTTGGCGTCCGGGCTTGAAGCCGGCGCCGGTGAGGTCGCGGCGGAGGATGTCGTTGCGGGTGTCGCAGCCGTTGTGGCCGCCTTCTACGGTGACGTCGTCGGACCATGGCTTTCCGAAGAGCGCGCGGTCGTAGTGGGTTTTGGGTGCGCGGCCTTTGATGGGAAGGGTGTTGAGCTTCGCCAGGGCGGGGCTGGGGGCGGCGACTGCGCGTGAGGTGGTGGGATAGTTCGATGTGACGACGGTGGAGGCGGTCGATCCGTGGTCTGTTGCCAGGACGATGGCAAAGAAGAAGACCGCGCAGGCGATGGCGGAGATGAGCGCGATTCGCACGGGCTTGCTCACTGCATGGACAGTAGTTCACTTCCCGTTTCTCCGAGGTTGCGTTAGAGAAAAGGTCGATCGCGTTGCAGTGAACATCTATGCCGTCTTGGTCGGGGGCGTTCTGGAGAGACCACGTTCCCGTTCCCCGCTGAACTACGACGGCCGCGATGAGAGCTGGTGGATCGGGTGGAGCGCTACCCGGTGCGTCTCTCGTCAGCCAGTCTGGTCGCGGTCGTCGTCAGCGCCATCGATTCGCCCCATGTCCGGTTTGCCCGTCGGGTCAAATGGCGCTGACTGCGAAGCGTTCGCGGTGGCCCGCTGCTGGCTGGCGGAAGCCTCTTCAAGCCGGGCCACTTCGTGGGAGTGCTGTGACAGCTTTTCCGCGCGGCTCATAAAGAATGAACAT
Source organism: Mycolicibacter algericus DSM 45454 (assembly GCF_002086455.1). Taxonomy (GTDB): domain Bacteria; phylum Actinomycetota; class Actinomycetes; order Mycobacteriales; family Mycobacteriaceae; genus Mycobacterium; species Mycobacterium algericum. The sequence continues at coordinate 5,209 of NZ_MVHC01000026.1, read as the reverse complement.
CCAATGGATCTGGCTACTCTGGTGAGGCCGAAAACAGCCTCTGAGCTGTGCGCCGTCAGGGTTTCGAACCCCGGACCCGCTGATTAAGAGTCAGCTGCTCTACCAACTGAGCTAACGGCGCTGGGCGGTCACGACCGCGAGGACGACAATAACAGGCGCCGCACCGCGGAGAAAAATCACCTGGCACGGGGCCGGGATTGCACGGCGGAGCGGCACACCCGATTACCCATTACACTGCGGGCGAGCAGTTTGAGCTGGGTCAGGTGGGAAAAAGCATGGGGCAGGTTCGTTCGACACAGCGCTGCCGGGGGTATCGGTCCCGGCTGGCGGCAGTGCTGATGGTGCCGGTTGCGGTGTGGGGGTTGAGCGCCTGCGGCGGCAATGCCGACGCGGAGGCGGCGAAGATCATCGCCGACAAGGGCACCCCGTTCGCCGATCTGCTGGTGCCCAAGGTCACCGCGTCGGTCACCGACAAGGCGGTCGGCGTGGCCGTGGACGCACCTGTGACGGTGACCGCCGAAGACGGCGTGCTCGATTCGGTCACCATGGTCAACGAATACGGTGCGGTGGTCGACGGCAAGCTCAGCCCCGACGGGTTGACGTGGTCGACGACCGAGCCGCTCGGCTACAACAAGCGCTACACGATGAACGCCAAATCGCTGGGGCTGGGCGGGGTGACCAGTCGGCAGATGACGTTCCAGACCCATTCGCCGCAGAACCTGACCATGCCGTATGTCATGCCCCGCGATGGCGAGGTAGTCGGCGTCGGTCAACCGGTGGCGATCCGGTTCGACGAGAACATCGCCGACCGGGTGGCGGCCGAAAAGGCGATCAAGATCACCACCGATCCGCCGGTGGCGGGCGCGTTCTACTGGCTGAACAACCGCGAAGTACGGTGGCGCCCACAGTCGTTCTGGAAGCCCGGGACCAGGATCGACGTGGCGGTCAACACCTACGGCGTGGATCTGGGCAACGGCGTGTTCGGCCAGGACGACGCCTCGAGTCACTTCGTCATCGGCGACGAGGTCATCACGACCATCGACGACAACACCAAATCGATGGTGGTGCGGATCAACGGTGAGATCGTCAAGACTATGCCGGTGTCGATGGGCAAGGACAGCACGCCGACGAACAACGGCACCTACATCGTCGGCGAACGTTTCCCGCACATCGTGATGGATTCCTCGACCTACGGAGTGCCGGTCAACTCACCCAACGGCTATCGCACCGATGTGGACTGGGCCACGCAGATCTCCTACAGCGGGATTTTCGTGCACTCGGCGCCGTGGTCGGTGGGCGCCCAGGGTTACTCCAACGCCAGCCACGGCTGCATCAACGTCAGTCCCAGCAACGCATTGTGGTTCTACGACCACGTCAAGCGTGGCGACGTGGTGCAGATCAGCAATACGAGCGGGCCGCTGCTGCCTGGCACCGAGGGCCTGGGCGACTGGAATGTGCCCTGGTCGCAGTGGGAAGCCGGCAACGCGCAGGATCCGGTTCGCTGATGCCCTAGCGGGCGTCAGGCAGGGGCCGGTTCGCCTTCTTCGCGCAGGTACTCTTCGCTGCCGTTGGGGTAGCCGCCGCCGAACGTGGTGATGTGCACGTGGTCGTAGTGGCCGTTGCCTCCGCCGCTGGGCCCGGCGGGCGTGTAGTAGGTGCCGCGCCAGATCGCGTCCTGTAGCGCGAACCGGCCGGCGTTGCGCAGTGCGTAGGCCACGATCTCATCGCCGAGGGCGATACCCTCCGGGCTGCCCGGGTTGGGGATCATGATGTCGATCGCCAAGCCCGACGGGTGCCAGCGCTGCCCGTCCGGCCGTACGCCGATCATGTTGTGCACCTGCGGGAACGCCTCGCTGATGCTGCGCGACAGGAGGATCGTCTTGACCTGCATGCCGCGCTCATTGGCGATGCCGGGCGGCAGCGCCTGCGGCGCCGGCATGGACCAGTTGGTCACCAGGTCGGGCGCCGGCGGCCCCCAGTCCTGCGGCGGGGGCGGCGGCGCGTCGGCGGCACCCGCAGGCAGGGCCTCGTCATTGTTGGGCGGCTCAGCGCCGACACCGCCGGCCAAGAAAACGGCGGCGGGCAACACAGCCGTCGCCGCTAGCACCGTGGATTTCATGCGCAGATCAAGCAGTCCTTGCGTGAGCACGCAGGGAACCGTAACCAAAATGTAACTTCGATACCAAACCCGGCACGCCAGGAGCCGTTACAAAAAGGCGCCGCAGTGACACGTTTTGGGGGCGGGCTCGCCGGACTCGAGCCCGTGTCGGCAGCCCCGACAAGGGGCGCTGACCAGCGTCGATCAGGGAGCGTAGGTGATGTTGACCCTTGATGGTGGCGGGACTGCTGGTCCTGCGGCAAGGACGTCGGATGTCGGGCAGATACTTCAACTTGGCCATTGACAAGGCGGATCGAGTTCTCCCACGTGGAGACAGCCCGAAGCCGTTGGAGGTCGAGATCGGCTACCGCGAACCGAAGAACTCATCCATGCACATGCGCGACGCGCTACGGCGCTTCAAGGGGGCGACGGCCCAAGGGTCATCTCCATCGCACAACACACGATCTGCCCCGACACCCTTCGCTGACCGCCGTCAAGGGGAACCGCCTGATGAAAGCCGTGCTCGTTGCGTTCGCAGCCGCGTCGTGAGAGTCGGGCGCGCCATTCTGCAAAAACGAGTCAGGCCCCCTCGAAAGGGGGCCTGACCTGCGGGGTGGCTGACGGGACTCGAACCCGCGACACCCAGGATCACAACCTGGTGCTCTACCAACTGAACTACAGCCACCATTGCTGCCCGCCGAAGCGAGCAGCGTCGTCGATACTAGCCGCTTGGGCGCTCGGCAACCGAATCGATTACCCCGGACGCCTCCGCTGACGGTCCCAGTTCCGCGGCGACCACGGCGATATCGCTGGTAGGCGGTCCGGGAGGGGCGACGAACGCGGTGCGGCGGTAGAACTTGAGCTCGCGGATGGATTCATGGATGTCAGCGAGTGCCCGGTGCGCCAGCCCCTTCTCCGGCTGCCCGAAGTAAATCCGCGGATACCAGCGCCGGCATAACTCCTTGATCGAGCTGACGTCGATCATCCGATAGTGCAGGTAGTCGTCGAGGGCCGTCATGTCGCGGGCCAGGAAACCGCGGTCGGTGCCGATCGAGTTGCCCGCCAGCGGAGCCGTCTTGGCCTGTTTGACGTGGGTTCGGACGTAGTCGAGCACCATCTTCTCGGCGGTGGCCAGGTCGACGGTCGAAGCCTTGACCTCGTCGATCAGACCCGACCGGGTGTGCATGTCCGTCACGACGTCGCTCATCGCGTCCAGGTCGGCGTCGTCGGCGTGGATCACCACGTCGATACCGTCGCCGAGGATGTTCAGCTCGCCGTCGGTGACCAACGCGGCGATCTCGATCAGCTTGTCCGAGCCCAGATCCAGGCCGGTCATCTCGCAGTCGATCCAGACCAGTTCGTCTCGCGCAGCGCTCACAAGTAGCCCAGGTTAGCCGTTCGCCGCCCCCGTGGCCGCATACCGGTGCCCTGCGGCCAAGTAATGTCGTGGCCTGTGAGTCCCGATTCGGCGGCGAACGCCGCACAGCAGATCGCGGCCGGCTACACCGCCGAGGGTCAGGCCCTGGAATTGGGCACGGTCGTCATCGACGGCGCCGCCGACCCCACCGCGCAGGTCCGCATCCCGCTGGCCACCTTGAATCGCCACGGGCTGGTGGCCGGCGCGACCGGCACCGGCAAGACCAAGACGCTGCAGGTCATCGCCGAGCAGCTGTCCGCGGCCGGCGTGCCGGTGGTGATGGCCGACGTCAAGGGCGATCTGTCCGGGCTGTCGCGGCCCGGTGAGTCGGGGAACAAGATCACCGAACGCGCCACCGATACCGGTGATGAGTGGACTCCGACTGAGTTCCCGACCGAATTCCTGTCACTGGGCACCGACGGTATCGGTGTGCCGGTGCGGGCCACCATCTCCAGCTTCGGCCCGATCCTGTTGTCGAAAGTGCTGGGACTCAACGCCACCCAGGAGTCGACGCTGGGGCTGATTTTCCATTGGGCAGATCAGAACGGTTACCTGCTGCTGGACTTGAAGGATCTGCGTTCGGTGATCAGCTACCTCACCAGCGATCAGGGCAAGCCGGCGCTCAAGCAGCTGGGCGCGGTGTCGCCGGCCACCGCGGGGGTGATCCTGCGGGCACTGGTCAATCTGGAAGCCGAGGGCGCCGACACCTTCTTCGGGGAACCGGAACTGGACCCCAAGGACCTCATCCGGCTCGACTCGCAGGGCCGCGGCATCATCTCGCTGCTGGAACTCGGCGACCAGGCGGCGCGCCCGGTGCTGTTCTCCACCTTCTTGATGTGGGTGCTGGCCGACCTGTTCACCTTCCTGCCCGAGGTCGGCGACCTCGACAAACCCAAGCTGGTGTTCGTCTTCGACGAGGCGCACCTACTGTTCACCGATGCCTCCAAGGCGTTTCTGGAACAGGTCGAGCAGACCGTCAAACTGATTCGCTCCAAGGGCGTCGGCGTGTTGTTCTGCACGCAGTTGCCCACCGATGTGCCCAACGCGGTGCTGTCACAGCTGGGCGCACGCATCCAGCACGCGCTGCGCGCCTTCACCCCCGACGATCAGAAGGCGCTGAGCAAGACGGTGCGCACCTATCCGAAAACCAAGGTGTACGAGCTGGAGTCGGCGTTGACGTCACTGGGCATCGGCGAAGCGATCGTTACCGTGCTCTCCGAACGCGGTGCTCCGACCCCGGTCGCTTGGACCCGGTTGCGGGCGCCCCGGTCATTGATGGCGGCCATCGGCGCCGACGCTGTCGCCGCAGCCGCCAAAGCCAGTTCATTGCAGAGCACCTACGGACCCACCGTCGATCGGGAATCGGCCTACGAATTGCTGTCCGAGAAGCTGGCGGCCGGGCAGGGCAGCCGACCCCCACAAGGTGACGGCGCCGCAGTGCCGGAGCCGAAGCGATTGCGCTGGTGGCAACGCTTCGGGCGCTGGCTCAGCCACTTCCTGTCCACCCGGGAGGGCAAGCGGGTGGTGAGTGCGGTCACCACCGTGGTCGTCGGGCAGATCACGCGGGGCGCGATGGGCACCGGCCGTCGCAAGCGCTGATCTCGGTGGCGACCCGCTAGTGTCCTGAGTCATTAATTCGTCGGCAGTAGTTGGCGATGGATTCCAGGATTTGGTCGGCGGTTTTGGTCCAGACG
>NZ_MVHC01000025.1 GCF_002086455.1 Mycolicibacter algericus DSM 45454 | reverse complement strand
TCCGCCTCGATCAGGGCCTGGTAGATGGTTTCGGCGGCTTGGGTGATTCGCTCACCGGCATCGGCGGTGCGCAGTGCATCGAGCACCTCCAGCAAGGCAGACTGATCCAGGGCCATCGCGGTGTTCCTCTCGGTAGTGATCCTTGGTCGTTTCACCACAGAGACTCCCGCGATGGCCCCCTACATCAGGACCGACACGCCGCCCCTACTTACACCACCGCCGGGGACGTGAACAGCCCGCCGTCAGCGCCGCGGCAGCGCCATTGCGGATCAGCCATGTTCGCGACAGATCCAGCAGTCGCAGCGGACGCTTCGGCTCCCACGCGGTGAGTCGAGGCGCGCCGGCGCGGGTGTCGATCAGCCGGGTGGTTTGAAAGACTTCGGCGAGCGCCGTTTCAACGTCGGCGGTCGTGTACAGCACGCCATCGACATGCTGACCCGGTTTCGCGTCGGGATGTGGCTCCCACCGCATCGACGGAAGCGGGCCATAGCGTCGAAACGCATTCCACGGCAACACGTGTGCCCCGGTGGTGCGGTGAACTCGCCACAGCACACCGGCGTGGTCGATGACGTCGTCAGGCTGGTAGATCAGCGGCTGCGTCGGCGCGTGGGGCGCCTTCGGTTTGGGACGCGGGTTCACCAGCGGTCGAGATCAGCGACAAAACCTGCGATCAGGGTGGGGTCGCCGCCGGCTGCAAGATAGTCGATCGGTGTGCGGTCATCGAAATCCGGTTGGGCGGTGCGCATGAACGCATCCAGCGCCGCTGCAGTGACGCCGGCCGGTATCGCCGCAACAATGGTGTCCAGACCGGGAAGCAGCCCGTCGTCGAGGAACTGCCAGCGCGGGATGCGCCGACTGCCCCGGAAGTCGAACGCCCACAGCGTGTTTGCAGTGATGCGCCGTGATACCCGCGACCGGTCCACTTCGAGCATGGCGGCGGCCTCTTTTATCGTGACCGACCCGGCCAGGGTCTGGGCGAGCTCGCGCACCGCGTTGCGAGAGCGGTGGCCGCGCTCTCGGCCGGCCGACCAGCCATCGATCACCTCGGCGGCGCCGCTATGCCGGCGGAGGAATTCCACTTCCGATGCCGCCAAGGGAGCGGCGTCAGGGCCGGGAATCGCGGAGAATGCGGCATCCAATTCGCCGAGGACCTCATCGCTGGTCAGATCGACGTGGTGCTTGGCCAGCAGCGTGTCCAAGGCTGTGCCCATGCCGCACAGTATAGCAGCGGCGTGCGCTATTGTGCGATTCGCCGCGACTTCAGGCGATGTCGGCAGAGGGGCGGTCTTGCCGCGGGGCCGCTAACCGGGATCGACGTCGGCGAGCCCGATGGTGTTCGCCACCAGGGTGGGCGCCAACACCGAAAGGGCGGTGGCCGCGCCCGTGGCGGCGCCCACTCCGGCCCAGGCCACCGGCCCCAGCGGTGTGCATCCGAAGAACTGGCTGATGCCCGGGGTTTGGACGATGCCGATCAGCACCACCGCGCTGCCCAGTGCGGTCGCCACCACCAGTGGACTGTGCCGTCGCGTCAACAGCGTCTGCACCAGCTGCGTGCCCACCAGTGCGGTCAAACCCATTGTCGCGGTGCGTCGTTCGGTGCCCGGCGTCCACCGCCCGATCGCCCAGGCGCCGGTCGCACCGACGGCGGTGATCGCGCCGCGGGTGATGATGTGGCGCATCAGCGAGGTGTCAAGCGAGGGCGCCGGCGCGGACAGGATCGCCCGCTGGTGGGCGCGTTCGGCTTCCTCCTCCGCCCGGTCGGGTTGCGCGTCGGTGTCGTCGGGTTGCGGGTACTGCGGGGTGACGGCCACTGCCAGCGCGGGGAACATGTCGGTGAGCAGATTGACCAGCAGCAGCTGCCGGGTGCCGACCGGCGCTCGTCCGGATCCCAGCGCGGTCCCGATGATGGTGAACAGCACCTCGCCGACGTTGCCGCCGACCAAGACGCCGACCGCATCGCGCACTCCGGTCCACATGCCGCGGCCCTCGACCAAGGCGTCGAGCAGAACCCCCAGATCGTCTTCGGTGAGCACGATGTCGGCCGCCCCGCGCGCCGCCGACGAGCCGCGACCGCTGACGCCGACGCCCACGTCGGCCATCCGGATCGCCGCGGCGTCGTTGGCGCCGTCGCCGACCATCGCGGTGACCTGCCCGCTGCGCTGCAGCGCGGCGACGATCTGCACCTTCTGCTCGGGGGTGACCCGGGCGAACACCTGCGCGCCGGCGGCCAGGTTGGTGAACCCCTCCTCGTCGAGCACCGCCAGTTCGGCCCCGGTGACCTCCGGGGCGTCCGGCGGCAGGCCCAGTTGCCGGGCTATCGCCCGTGCGGTGACCGGATGGTCGCCGGTGATCAGCACCACCTTGTGGTTGGCCTCGACCAGCGCCTCGATCAGCGGTCGCGCCGACGGCCGCAAGGTGTCGGCCAGCCCGACGAAGCCGAGCAACTCCACATCGTGCGCGGCGGCGTCGACGGCGTCGGCGTCGGTGTCGGACTCCTCGGCGGTCGGTCCATTCCAACGGCGTTGAGCCACCGCGAGCACCCGCAACCCCTGCTCGGCCAGACCGGACACCAGCTCCTCGGCCCGTTCGTAGTCGCCGTCGGGGTCGGCGAACTCACAGCGCGGCAAGACGACCTCCGGAGCGCCCTTGAGCAGCAGCATCGGGGGCTCGGTATCGGTTCGCCCGATGGTGGCGGCGTAGCCGCGGCTGGACTCGAACGGCACTTCGGCCAGCACCGTCCACCCCGAATCAGCTGATTCATGCGGCGGTCCCAGCTTCGCCTCTCCTTCGTCGAGGCTCGCTGAACCACCGGAGTCGGCCAGTGCAGCCGCCGCGGTGAGGATGGCCTCATCGGTGGCGTGGGCGTGGCCCTGGCCGTCGCGCGGCTGCGTGCAGGCCCGCGCCGCGGCCCGCAGCGTCCGGGCGTCCAGGCTGCCGGTGTCTGCGGCTGTGGCCGTCGGCGGCACCGAGCGCACCACCGTGAGACGGTTCTCGGTCAAGGTGCCGGTTTTGTCGAAACACACGGTGTCGACGCGGCCCAGCGCCTCCACGGCGCGCGGGGTGCGCACCAGCACCCCGTGTTTGGACAGCCGCTGAGCGGCGGCCAACTGAGCCAAGGTGGCCACCAGCGGCAGGCCCTCGGGAACGGCGGCCACCGCGATCGCCACCCCGTCGGCGACCGCCTGGCGCAGCGATGCGCGGTGCAGCAGCGCCAAGCCGGTGACCGCGGCACCGCCGGCCAGCGTCAACGGCAACACCTTGGTGGTCAGCTCGCGCAACCGGGCCTGCACCCCGGCCGCGGTGTCGACGTCGGCGATCGCCGAAAGTGCCCGGCGCGCAGCGGTGCCCGCACCGGTGGCGACGACGATCGCCCGGGCGTGCCCGGCGACGATCGCGGAGCCCTCGAACAGCATGCTGGCCCGTTCGGGGTCGCCGACGGCCACCGGGTCGACCTGCTTGTCCACCGGCAGCGACTCACCGGTGAGCAGCGACTCGTCGACCTCGAGGTCCTCTGCGGTCAGCAGCCGCGCATCAGCAGGCACCACATCGGGGGCGGCCAGGTCGATGACATCGCCCGGGCGCAGCGATTTCGCGGTCAGCGTGACCGTGCGCCGGCCGTTGCGGGCCGCCTCCAGGCGACGCTGCGTGGTGGCGACGGGCGGCAGCACCACGCGGCGGGCCAGCGTGTCCTGTTCGGCGAAGAGTTCGGCGACCGCCGCTTCGGCGCGTAGCCGTTGCGCGCCTCCGACCAGGGCGTTGGCGGCCATCACGCCGGCGACCAGCAGGGCATCGATGTTGCTGCCGAAGATCGCCGACGCCGCCGCGCCGACCGCCAGGATCGGGGTCAGCGGATCGGCGAGCTCTTCGCGAGTGGCGATCAGCAGCTTGCCCACCCGGGTGGCCGGGCCCCGCAGCGGTGCCAGCGCGGGGTGATCAGCGATGTCCTCCAAGGTGCGACGCCAGGTCGGGGCACCGATTTCAACGGCCAGCGGCCGTGCCGAACCGGTCAGCCGGGAGTAGACGATCTCGGGATCCAGCGCATGCCAGGCGGTCAACGGCTGCGGGGTGGGATCGGGCTGGCGCAGCACCTTGCGCGCCGACAGGGTGCCGGTGACCAGTGCGGTCGCCCCGGCGGCATTGACCGGGTTGAGCCAGCGCCGCAGCGCCAGCGGGCCCGGTGTGCCGCGCGGGTCGCCGGCCACCAGCAGTAACCCGGCCAGGGTGCTGCCGCCCTGGGCGAGCCGCACCGCCGTTTCGCTGGCGTGCCGAGCCACCGGCAGCGCCGATAAGATCCGCACCGCGGCCGCCAGGTCGGTGCCGGTGATGATGTCGGCGGTCCACGGGGTGGCCGCCTGCGGGTCGTCGAGCGCCACCCCGACATCGGCGATGGCCAGCGCGGCCAGCGTGTCGGTGGAGGCGAAGTCGCGGTGCAGCGCGCTGATCAGCAGCACCGGCCCGCGGTCGGCCCGCAGTTCGCGGACCAGCTTCAACAGCGGGGTGCCGGGGGGATGGCTGGCCGCAACGCTGCCGGTCAGATCCTGGGTTCCGGCCACATGGCGCAGCACCACCCGCGCGCCGGTGCGGTGCGCGGTCTGCAGCAGTGGCACCGCGAACGGGTCGACCTCCCAGCCGACTTTGACCCGGCCGACGGTCTCGCCGTCGACGACCAGATCGGCACGTTCCAGGCCCTGCACCGGAGCCGCCGACGGCTGGGCGCGGACCCAGCGCAGCCGGGCGCCGGTGGCCGGCAGCTCGTCGGGGTCCGGGTCGGGGGCCTGCTCGCCGTGGAGCAGGGCGTCGGCGACCTCGTAGACGCGGTCCTCGTCCCAGCCGGGCAGGTCGCCGCGGGCGTGCAGCACCGCGCGGGCGTCCCCGCGCAGTGCCGCCCCGTCGATGACGATCACCTTGACCCGGTCCAGCCGGCGCAGTGCGCCCGGGTCCAACACCAGCTGCCCGGCGTCGGCCAGGCCACGCCCGAGCACCGCGCCGAACGCCTGCCGGCCCAGGTATGCGCCCTTGGGAACACCGGCCAGCACCGCGCCGGCGGCTTCGTTGGCGCCCCCGCCGGCCAGCAGCGCGCCCGCGGCGGCGATCAGCGAGGCGTTGGCGGCCTGGTCGGCGTACTCCTCCACCGGCCCGGACATCGACCCCTTGGCGGTGTCGATGGCCGAGTCGATGGCGCCGTCGACGACCACGTGCGAGGCCTCACCGGCGGCGGTGGCCGCCGAGTTGTGCCGGGAGGTGTGCGAGCCGGCCCCGGCCGAGGAGATGATCGGGACCACCGCGGCCTGCGGTCGTCGCGGCGACGCCAGCTGCCGTTCCCGGTCTTCCCAGCGCCGCCGGTGTGCGGCGGCCTCGGAGATCTGCAGGCCGCGCTGGGCCAGATCCACCAGCGGGGTGCCTACCGCCTGGGTGAGCCCATTGGTCACGGCGGTGGAGGCGGCCAGCGCCAGATCGGTGCCGACCCGACCGAGCCGTGATTCCAGCATCGACACGATGCGCGGCTGGTTGCTGACCACGGCGGCGGCGCCGCGGGCTGCCAGCGGGGCGACCGGTAGTTTGCCCACCCAGCCGGTCACCGCGGCGCCGATGGCCACCACGTCCATCGCGGCCGCGGTCAGCGGCACCAGCAGCGCCAGCGGGTTTCCCGGATCGGCGAACGGCGCGGTGCGCGGTGCGGATCGCCCACGGGGGCGGTCCAGCTCCTTGGTTACCGCGGTCACGGTGTCGCAGACCGCGCGCAGCACCCGGTCGCTGTCGGCGCCCGGTGCCAGGTCGACCACCAGCCGGCCCAGCGCACTCTCGATGTGGGCGCTGGCCACGCCGGGAATGTTGCGGACCGGTTGTTCGACGGTGTCGGCGTGCTCGTACCAGCGCGAAAACGGCAGCAGCCGTTCCAAGTCCAAGTGCACGCGGCGCCCGCTACGCCAGCGCACCGGCAGCGCTGTGCCGGTGCCGGAGTCGCCCAGGAAGCGCCCGGCGGTCTGGCTGACCGACTCGACCACCGGGCCCAGGATCGCCTGCATGGTGCCGGTGGCGCCGTCACGCAACCAGGAGGTGCTTTCGGCGGCACTGTTCATGCCCGCTCGCAGCACCTGCGCCGCGCCACCGGTGATACCACCGACGACAGTGGCTACGCCCGGGATCATCATTGCCTCACCTCTCGGGGATGTCGTCTTCAACAGCGGTTGACGTTCTCCCCATAGTGCCGGTGATTGGCCTTCGGCACTGCTTTCGAGGCGGTTATTGAGATTGGTTGGGGGCGGGCTGCCCGAAGAAAATCCGGGCAGCCCGCCCCTCCTGCAGCGGTTGGCGATCGCCGCTTCTGCCGTTACGCTCCCGGCTGCGGGCAGTCACCACCGTTGCTGTTCCACACGGTGACCTTGGTCGCCTGCAGCACGCCCTCGGCGTCCTTGTCGCCGCGAGCCGCGACACACTTTCCGGTGCTGATCGACGGCGCGCTGACCGCGACCTTCCGCCGGACGGTGGTGTCGTCGTTGACGGTGACCGTGACCGGACCCTCCGGGCCGGCGACGGTCAGCGTGTTGCCCGCGACGGACTCCACGGCACCGCGGACGCCACGGTGCGGCTTCGGGGGTGCCGGGGCGTCGGCCGCCGCGGCGGGCCGCTGCGGACACTTGCCGTCGACCGCGGTGCTGATCGACACGAACTTCGCGGTGATCGCACCGCTGTCGGCGGGGCCGCTGTCGGGTGCGGCGCCGGCCTTGATGCAGGTGCCGGCGGTGATCTCGCCGAGCTGCGCGGGCACCGACTCGAAGACCCGGGTGCTGTCGGTCCAGGTGACTTTGGCCGTGCCGGCCGGCTGGCCCACCTCGAAGGTGTTACCCGACACCGAGGTGACCGGGCCGATGACGCGGTCGCCCTGGGCGTGTGCCGGGGACGGGAGGATCAGTGCGGCGGCGAAGAGCGCGGCGGCGCCGGTGAGCGTGCGGATCGCCGGTGCGGAAGTGCTGGGGCGGGCGGGCATCAGTATTTCTCCGATCGTCGACGTCCGCGGCAGTGTGCCGTCGGATACGTGTTACCACCGTCAATGGTCGAGTTAGCGGGCAGCTAGCTCTGCGCTGTGAGCCCGCTGTGAAGCGGTGCTGCATTTTCCCGGCGGTGGCCGGGAACACCGCGGGAGGCCCGGGCGTTGGCCCAATCATGGCAACTCAAGACTTGACCGCAGCGAAATTCGAAGAAACCATCGCCGACAACGACATCGTGCTGGTCGATTTCTGGGCCTCCTGGTGCGGGCCGTGTAAGGCCTTCGCGCCGACGTTTGAGTCCGCCTCGGACAACCACCCCGACGTGGTCTTCGCCAAGGTCGACACCGAGGCCGAACAACAGCTGGCCGCCGCCGCCCAGATCCGGTCCATCCCCACCCTGATGGCGTTCAAGAAGGGCACGCTGGTTTTCAACCAGGCCGGTGCGCTGCCCCCGGCGGCACTCGAGCATCTGGTCCAGCAGGTCAAGGACCTCGATGTGGAGGCCGCATTGGCCGCGCAGGCTGCTGAGCAGGACAAGCCCGACCAGGTCTGAGGCGCGGCACGCGATAGCGTGCATTCGTGGCTACAGCTGAGTCCGGCTCGGAATTCGTCGTCGTCGACCGCCCGCGCCCGCAGGTCGCGCTGATCACGCTGAACCGCCCGGAGCGGATGAACTCGATGGCGTTCGACGTCATGGTGCCGCTGCGCGAGGTGCTGGGGCAGATCGGCTACGACAACTCGGTGCGGGTGGTGGTGCTGACCGGCGCGGGCCGGGGGTTCTCCTCGGGCGCCGACCACAAGTCCGCCGGCTCGGTGCCGCACGTGGCCGGGCTGACTCGGCCCAGTTTCGGGTTGCGGTCGATGGAACTGCTCGACGACATCATCCTGGGGCTTCGACGACTGCACCAGCCGGTGATCGCGGCGGTCAACGGCGCGGCCATCGGCGGGGGGCTCTGCCTGGCCCTGGCAGCCGACATCCGGATCGCCGCGACGGGCGCCTACTTCCGGGCGGCCGGGATCAACAACGGCCTCACGGCCAGCGAACTGGGGCTGAGCTACCTGCTGCCGCGTGCGATCGGGGCGTCGCGGGCGTTCGAGATCATGCTCACCGGCCGGGACGTCGACGCCGCCGAGGCGGAGCGAATCGGCTTGGTCTCCCAGGTGGTGGAGCCCTCAGCGTTGCTGGACACCTGCTACGAGGTGGCCGAGCGGATCGCCGGTTTCTCCCGGCCGGGCACCGAACTGACCAAGCGGACGCTATGGAGCGGACTCGACGCCGGTAGTCTGGAGGGGCACATGCAGGCCGAAGGGCTCGGACAGCTCTACGTGCGCCTGCTGACCAGCAATTTCGAGGAAGCCGTCGCTGCGCGCGCCGAGAAGCGCCCACCGGCCTTCACCGACGACAAGTAGCTCAGGAGTATGCGCTCGTGATCACCGCAACGGGCCTGGAGGTCCGCGCAGGAGCGCGCACGCTGCTCGACTCGGTGGACTCGGTGCTGCGGGTGCAGCCCGGCGACCGGATCGGACTGGTCGGCCGCAACGGCGCCGGCAAGACCACCACGCTGCGCATCCTCGCCGGCGAAGGCGAGCCCTACGCCGGCACCATCACCCGCACCGGCGAGGTCGGCTACCTTCCGCAGGATCCGCGCGAAGGCAATCTCGAGGTGCTGGCCCGAGACCGGGTGCTGTCGGCCCGCGGTCTGGACACCATCCTGGCCGACCTGGAGAAGCAGCAGGTGTTGATGGCCGAAGTCGTCGACGACGCCGAGCGCGACCGCGCCATCCGCCGTTACGGCCAACTCGAGGAGCGGTTCGCTGCGCTGGGCGGCTACGCCGCCGAGAGTGAAGCGGGCCGGATCTGCACCAGCCTGGGTCTGCCGGAGCGGGTACTGACGCAGCCGCTGCGCACCCTGTCGGGCGGCCAGCGCCGCCGAGTGGAGTTGGCCCGCATCCTGTTCGCCGCCGGCGAGGGTGGCTCCGGCGGCGCCGGCTCGGACACCACGCTGCTGCTCGACGAACCGACCAACCACCTCGACGCCGACTCGATCGGCTGGCTGCGCGACTTCTTGAAGGGCCACAGCGGGGGACTGGTGCTGATCAGTCACGACGTGGATCTGCTGGCCGACGTGGTCAACCGGGTGTGGTTCCTCGACGCGGTGCGCGGCGAGGCCGACGTCTACAACATGGGCTGGCAGAAGTACCTCGACGCCCGGGCCACCGATGAGCAGCGGCGCCGCAGGGAACGGGCCAACGCCGAACGTAAGGTCGCCGCGCTGCGCACCCAGGCGGCCAAACTGGGTGCCAAAGCCACCAAAGCCGTTGCGGCGCAGAACATGCTGCGGCGAGCCGACCGGATGCTGGCGGCACTGGACGAGGAACGCGTCGCCGACAAGGTGGCCCGGATCAAGTTCCCGACGCCGGCGGCATGCGGGAAGACCCCGTTGATGGCCAGCGGGTTGACCAAGATGTACGGCTCGCTGGAGGTGTTTTCCGGCGTGGACCTGGCGATCGACCGGGGATCGCGGGTGGTCGTGCTGGGCCTCAACGGCGCCGGGAAGACCACGTTGCTGCGGGTGTTGGCCGGCGTGGAAACCCTCGACGCGGGCCGCCTTGAGCCCGGACACGGCTGCAAGATCGGCTACTTCGCCCAGGAACACGACACCATCGACAACGCAGCGACGGTGTGGGAGAACACAGTTCATGCCGCACCGGACACCTCCGAGCAGGATCTGCGCGGACTGCTGGGCGCGTTCATGTTCACCGGCGCGCAGCTGGACCAGCCGGCCGGCACGCTGTCCGGCGGTGAGAAGACCCGGCTGGCGCTGGCCGGGCTGGTGGCCTCCACCGCCAATGTGCTGCTGCTCGACGAGCCGACCAACAACCTCGATCCCGCCTCGCGGGAACAGGTGCTCGACGCGCTGCGCAGCTACACCGGGGCCGTCGTGCTGGTCACCCACGACCCGGGGGCGGCCGAGGCGCTCGACCCGCAGCGGGTGGTGTTGTTGCCCGACGGCACCGAGGACCACTGGTCGGCCGACTACCGTGATCTGATCGAGCTGGCCTGAACCACCGCAGGCCGTGCCGCACCGGATCCCCGGGATTTCAGCAAAACTCGCCCGGTTTCGCCGACGCCTTCTTACGCTGAAGCCGTTGACTCAGCGAGGGGATGGTGAGGGGACGTGGCGACGACGAAGCCGGACAACCTGCGCGACCGGCAGCTGGTCGAGTTGCGCAACGCCTACGAGGGCGGGGCCAGCATCCGCAGCCTGGCGGCGTCCACCGGGCGATCGTACGGCTCCGTGCACAGCATGCTGCGGGAGTCGGGTGTCGCGATGCGCAGCCGCGGCGGGCCCAATCATCGCACCCGGTCGCGTTAGCGGCGCATCAGCGCTGCCGCACCGAAGCCTCCACCAGGTCGAGGACCGCGGACAACCGCTGCGGGTCCTCGCCGGAGGCCAGCCGTGCCACCAGGCCGTCGAGCACCAGGTCCAGATAGGTATGCAGCACGTCGGCGGGAACGTCGTCGCGCAGCCGGCCGGCCTGCTTCTGCCGATTCAGCCGATCCGTTGTGGCAGCGGACAATTCGGCTGACCGCTCCGCCCAGCCGCGGCTGAACTCCGGGTCATGGCGCAGTTTGCGCGCGATCTCCAGCCGGGTGGCCAGCCAGTCGTACTGCTCGGGGGCGGCCAGCATGTCCCGCATCACGCCGATCAGGCCCTCGCGGGCGGCCACCTCCGCCATCTGCGCGGCGTCCTCTTGGGCCAGCTCGAAGAACAGCGTGTCCTTGTCGCGGAAGTGATGGAAGATCGCCCCCCGCGACAGCCCGACCGTCTGCTCCAGACGGCGCACCGTGGCCCCGTCGTAGCCGTAGGCGGCGAAGCACCGCCGCGCGCCATCGAGGATCTGGCGGCGCCGGGCCGCCAGGTGATCCTCGCTGACCCTGGGCATCAGCTCACCCGTCGCCTACGCCGGTTACTTCGACCTGAGCATGTTGCGCAGCACGTACTGCAGGATGCCGCCGTTGCGGTAGTAGTCGGCCTCGCCCGGGGTGTCGATGCGCACCACCGCGTCAAACACCGTACGAGATCCATCAGCCTTGGTGGCAGTGACCTTTACCGTCTTCGGTGTCTTGCCGGAGTTGAGCTCCTCGATGCCGGTGATGTCGAAGACCTCGGTGCCGTCCAGCTTCAGCGACGCCGCGGACTCACCGGCGGGGAACTGCAGCGGGATCACCCCCATACCGATCAGGTTGGAACGGTGGATGCGCTCGAACGACTCGGTGATCACCGCACGCACCCCCAACAGCACGGTGCCCTTGGCGGCCCAGTCCCGCGACGATCCGGAGCCGTACTCCTTGCCGCCCAGCACGACCAGCGGAATGTTGCGCGCCGCATAGTTCTGCGCGGCGTCGAAGATGAAGGCCTGCGGGCCACCCTCTTGGGTGAAGTCGCGGGTGTATCCGCCGGAGACATCGTCGAGGAGCTGGTTGCGCAGCCGGATGTTGGCGAACGTGCCGCGGATCATCACCTCGTGGTTGCCGCGCCGCGATCCCAGCGAGTTGTAGTCGCGGGGGCTGACCCCGTTGGCCTCGAGGTACTGCGCGGCCGGGGTGCCCTTCTTGATCGCGCCGGCGGGGGAGATGTGGTCGGTGGTGACTGAATCTCCCAGCAGCGCAAGCACTCGCGCGCCGGTGATATCGGCCACCGGTGCCGGCTCGGCGGGCATGCCGTCGAAATACGGTGCCTTGCGCACGTAGGTCGACTTCTCGTCCCAGGCGAAGGTGTTGCCCTCCGGCGTCGGCAGCGAGCGCCAGCGCTCGTCGCCTTTGAAGACGTCGGCGTAGGACTTGGTGAACATGTCGCGGTCGATCGAGGAGGCGATGGTCTCCTGGATCTCGGCGGTGGAGGGCCAGATGTCCTTCAAGAAGACGTCGTTGCCGTCGGAGTCGCGCCCCAGCGGTTGGGTCTCGAAGTCGAAGTCCATGGTGCCGGCGATGGCGTAGGCAATGACCAGCGGCGGCGATGCCAGGTAGTTCATCTTCACGTCCGGCTGGATGCGGCCCTCGAAGTTGCGGTTACCCGACAGCACCGCCGTCACCGACAAGTCGTTGTCGTTGATGGCCTTCGAGATCTCCTCGGGCAGCGGCCCGGTGTTGCCGATGCAGGTGGTGCAGCCGTAGCCGCCCAGGTAGAAGCCCAGCTTCTCCAGATACGGCCACAGACCGGCTTTGTTGTAGTAGTCGGTCACCACCTGCGAGCCCGGCGCCATGTTGGTCTTGACCCACGGCTTGGACGTCAGGCCCTTCTCGACCGCCTTCTTGGCCAGCAGCGCCGCACCCAGCATCACCTCCGGGTTGGAGGTGTTGGTGCACGAGGTGATGCCGGCGACGACGACGGCACCGTGGTCCAGGGTGAAGTTGCCGCGTTCGGCCGAGGACACCTTGACCGGCTTGCTGGGCCGTCCGTCGCAGTTCTGCGCTGCCGAGGGCTCGTCGGCATCGTCGTCGGCGAACGACAGCACCGCGGGGTCCGATGCCGGGAAGGTTTGCGCCACGGCGTCGTCGAGCTGACTGTGCGGGGCGTCGCTGTCCTCACCCACGTAGTTGTGAATGTCCTTGCGGAACGCGGTTTTCGCGTCAGAGAGCTCGATGCGGTCCTGCGGGCGCTTCGGCCCGGCGATCGACGGCACGACGGTGCCCAGGTCCAGCTCGATGTATTCCGAGTACGCCGGCTCGCGGGCCGGGTCGTGCCACATGCCCTGCGTCTTGGCGTAGGCCTCCACCAGCGCCAGCTGCTGCTCGCTGCGCCCGGTCAGCCGCAGGTAGTTGATCGTCTCGGCATCGATCGGGAAGATCGCTGCGGTGGAACCGAATTCGGGGCTCATGTTGCCCAGTGTGGCGCGGTTGGCCAGCGGTACTTCGGCCACGCCCTTGCCGTAGAACTCGACGAACTTGCCGACCACGCCGTGGCGGCGCAGCATGTCGGTGACGGTCAGCACCACGTCGGTGGCGGTCACGCCCGGCTTGATCTCACCGGTCAGCTTGAACCCGACCACTCGCGGGATCAGCATCGACACCGGCTGGCCCAGCATGGCGGCCTCCGCCTCGATGCCACCGACGCCCCAGCCCAGCACGCCAAGGCCGTTGACCATGGTGGTGTGGCTGTCGGTGCCCACGCAGGTGTCCGGATACGCGATCCCGTCGCGCACCATCACGGTGCGGGCCAGGTACTCGATGTTGACCTGGTGCACGATGCCGGTGCCCGGCGGAACGACCTTGAAGTCGTCGAAGGCGCCCTGGCCCCAGCGCAGGAACTGGTAGCGCTCGCCGTTGCGCTGGTACTCCAGCTCCACGTTGCGCTCGAAGGCGTCGGCGCGGCCGAATACGTCCAGGATCACGGAGTGGTCGATCACCAGCTCGGCCGGCGCCAGCGGGTTGACCTTCGCGGGGTCACCGCCGAGGGCCGCCACGGCTTCGCGCATGGTGGCCAGGTCGACGATGCAGGGCACGCCGGTGAAGTCCTGCATGACCACCCGGGCCGGGGTGAACTGGATCTCGACGCTGGGCTCGGCGGCCGGGTCCCAGTTGGCGATCGCGTTGATGTGGTCTTTGGTGATGTTGGCGCCGTCCTCGGTGCGCAGCAGGTTTTCGGCCAGCACCTTGAGGCTGTAGGGGAGTTTCTCGGTGCCGGGGACGGCGTCGAGGCGGTAGATCTGATATTCGTCGTCACCCACCGTCAAGGTGTCGCGGGCTCCGAACGAATTCACCGAATCTTTGCTGGTCACTTCAACTCCCCGAGATCGAGTTCTCCTCCATCGACGGGTCCGCGCCGACGGGCGTCGTAAACCCTAACAGTACGCGTGTCCTGTATAAAGTAAGGTTCGCCTCACTTGGTGGCCATGGTCGGCGTCAGATGTCAGACGCCCTCGATACAGTCCCTGGCATGGCAACCGGCGGCTGGGAATTCTGGAAGGTGACGACGACGGGTGGCGACCTAGCCTGGCTGGCGCCTACGCAAGTCATACCGGACGCTAGAAGTAGACGGTTGGACGATTTCTAACCCGCGGCCGAGGATAATTCGCCAACCGCCTAATCGACGGTTCCGGGTGGTGCCACCCATTCCGTGGGCTGACCGGTGACCGTCGCTATCCGATCGAAATCATGGTCGTAGTGCAGCACCACGAGCCGGGCACGTTCGGCTGCGGCGGCGATGAGCAGATCGCCGAGCTTCACCGTGCGGTGTAGACCTTCCACAGCGAGCGCCCCCTGCACCTCGAATGCACGGTCCATCACGTCCTGATCGATCATCGCCTGAGGCCAGGACGACCGAACGTGCCTGGTGCGTTTCCAGTCTCGCCCGTTGCGCGCGCTGACCCCAGCCTCCAGGTCGGTGATGGTGCACCGGGCCACCAGTCCGGCCTCGATCAGCGGGATGAGCCGCTGCGCCACCTGCGGCTTGGTCACACGAGCGACGGCGGAGGTGTCGCCGAGAAAATAGGCTCCTAACCCCACGCGGACCTTCGCTGCTCGTCCGCGGCCAGATCCACGCTGCCCGCTAGAACCTCAGGGTGCAGCAGGGCCTTACGGCGCTCGGCGAGCGCCAACACCTCCGCCAGGGCCCCGTTCACCGTCGCTTTGGCCGTCGACGTCCCGAGCAATAGCCGCACCTGCTCGAGCTTGTCGTCATCCACATCAATCAGCCGCTTCGTCATCCGGTGAGTATATCCAATTCAGCAGCGGTGGATATCCTCGCTGGGTTCGAGCGTTGGATTGCAGCAAGGGGAGACGGGGCGCCTGCCAATCCGCTCACGGACTACATCCCGGCCGCGGTGGATGGAGGTGAAGGCGTCAAGTCGCTCACCCACGACGACGGCGACGTGGCCGACCTGGCCGGTGACGTTCCGATGCAGTGAGCGCTGCCGCTGTGCCTACTGCCCTGATGAGTCGCCTTCGCCGAGTCGGCCGTGAATGTCGTTAGCCCCCGGTATGTTTCTTTTACCAGCACGGGCACGCTGGTCGGAAAGGGTTTCTGTTGGGTGAGTACCGATATGGAGTCGCTGGCGCGTTGACGACGACGATGCGGCCCGTCCCGTTGATCGTCGCTAGCTGATCGCCATGGACATCTTCCGCGTACACCAAGATCTGATCGACGACTACCGGCTGTTCACCACCAGTGCCATCGAGCCGCGTGACCCGCGAGTCAGCCAGCATGTCCAAGACGAGCTGGCGCGCCAGACGCAGTGGCCCGAGCCGTGGTTGTCACTAAACCCGATGTTCGCCTCCGGCGGGTCGATCGACGAGCTGGTCGCCGAAAACCTGCTGCACCCCGAGTGCGCGAAAATCTTCCGCCCCAAACGCGACATCTCCGATGCCGGAACCACACCGATTACGCTGCACCGCCATCAACGGGAGGCGATCGAAACCGCCCGATCCGGCAAAAGCTATGTGCTGACTACGGGCACCGGGTCGGGCAAGTCGCTGGCCTACATCATCCCGATCGTGGACCACGTCCTGCGGCAGGAGCCTCGCCGGCCCGGGGTGAAGGCGATCATCGTCTACCCGATGAACGCGCTGGCCAACAGTCAAGTGGGAGAGCTGGAGAAGTTCCTGCGCTACGGCTACGGCGAGGGCAACGAGCCGGTGACGTTCGCCCGCTACACCGGCCAGGAAAAGGACGAGCGGCGCGCCGAGATCCTGCGCAACCCTCCCGACATCCTGCTCACCAACTACGTGATGCTGGAACTGATGCTCACCCGCCCCGAGGAGCGTCGCCGGCTGGTCGGAGCAGCCGAGGGCTTGCCGTTCCTGGTCCTCGACGAACTGCACACCTACCGGGGTCGCCAGGGTGCCGACGTCGCCATGCTGGTGCGACGCGTGCGCGGTGCCTGTCGGTCCCCAC
The DNA here is from genome assembly GCF_002086455.1 of Mycolicibacter algericus DSM 45454. GTDB lineage: Bacteria > Actinomycetota > Actinomycetes > Mycobacteriales > Mycobacteriaceae > Mycobacterium > Mycobacterium algericum. The sequence continues at coordinate 38,460 of NZ_MVHC01000025.1, read as the reverse complement.
AGCTGCAGTGCATCGGCACCTCGGCGACGATGGCCAGCGGCGGCACTCTGGAAGACCAGCGGCGGGTGGTTGCCGAGGTTGCCACCGCATTGTTTGGGACCGAGGTCACCGCGGACCGGGTGATCGGGGAGACGCTGGACCGGGCCACCGTCGGCGATCCCGGCGACGTCGACGGGCTGACCCGCGAGGTGCGCCACGGCGGTGCAACTGGGGACTACCAGAAGCTGGCTTCCTCCCCGCTGGCGACCTGGATCGAGACCACGTTCGGGCTGACCACCGAACCGCAGTCTGGGCAGGTGATCCGGCAGCGGCCGGCGCGGGTGCATGACTCAGCCGCGCGGCTGGCCGCCCGGACCGGCCGCACCGTCGACGCGTGCGAACAGGCCATCCGGGCCACATTGTTGGCCGGATCGGCTGTCGCGCATCCGACAACGCGCCGACCGTTATTCGCGTTCCGGCTGCATCAGTTCTTGTCCAAGGGCGACACGGTTTATGTATCGATCGAGGAGGAACAGCGACGCCACATCACCTCGCAGTATCAGGTGACGGTCCCAGATCATCCGGATCAGCTGTTGATGCCGCTCGCGTTCTGCCGCGAGTGCGGGCAGGAATATCTGGTGGTCGCCCGCTCCACCCTCGGCAGCGAGGCGGTCTACCGGGCGAGGCGGGACCGCGACGCCAGTGGTGGTGATCAGGCGAACGGCTACCTTTACATCTCCACCGATCAGCCGTGGCCGGTCGACCCGCTGCTGGAGGGGCGGCTGCCGGATTCGTGGTTGATCGACGGCGAGATCATCGACCGCCGCAAGCAATATCTGCCGCGGCGCATCCGGGTCGATGTGGGTGGCAACGAGGTCACCGGCGGTGGCGGCGTGGAAGCGGCGTTCGTGCCGGCACCGTTCCGGTTCTGCCTGCGCTGCAAGGTCTCCTACGAACAGGCCCGCGGAAGTGACTTCGCCAAGCTGGCCACCTTGGACATGGAGGGGCGCAGCTCAGCGGTTTCGGTGCTGAGCACTTCGATCGTGCGGTCGTTGGACAAGATCCCCGAATCCGAGCTCAGCCCAGAGGCGCGCAAGCTGCTGACGTTCGTCGACAACCGCCAGGACGCAAGCCTGCAGACCGGCCATTTCAACGACTTCGTGCAGATGACCCAGCTGCGCGGTGCACTGCAGCGGGCGGTGCAGAAAGGCTCGCTGCGCCACGACGATGTCGCCGAACGGGTGGTGGCGGCCCTGGGCTTGCCGTTCGCCGACTATGCCGCCAATCCGGACGCCGTCTACGGGGCGCGGACTGCGGCGGAGCGCGCGTTCAAGGAGTTCATCGAATACCGGCTGTATGTCGACCTGCAGCGCGGCTGGCGGGTGACGATGCCGAACCTGGAGCAGACCGGGCTGCTGCGCATCGGGTATGAATCGCTGACCGAGATCGCCGCCGATGCCGCGCTCTGGGACAAGACGTACCCACCGTTACGCGATGCCCACGCAGGGCAGCGAGAAGAATTGTGCCGCATCATTCTTGATGAGTTCCGCCGTGAGCTAGCCGTCGATGTCGAATGTCTGACCGACGATGGTTTCGACCGGGTCAAGCGGCAGTCCGATCAGCACCTGGCCGGGCTGTGGGCGATCCCGCCGTACGAACCGCGGCCGCGTCCCGGCACGGTATCGACGGTCTCCGGGCAGCGGGGCACCCTTCGCGTCGACTTCCGGATGACAGGGCGGTCGGCGGTGGGCCGCTACATCCGCGAACGCAGCGGCTTGACGCTCAACGGCGATCAACTCGACGGTGCCGACGCGCAGAAGGTCATCGAAGACCTGCTGGCCACCCTCGACCGCGCGGGCCTACTGACGACCGTGGATCTGCCGGGGACAACCGGCACCAACTACCGGCTCAAAGCCTCCGCTGTGATCTGGACAGCCAGCGATGGACAACACGGCGCGCCCGATCCGCTGCGACGCGGATTCGACCCCGACCAGGGGACCAGAGTCAACCCATTCTTCCTCGACTTGTACCGCAATACCGCGGCCGACCTCGGTGGCATGCACGCGAGGGAACACACCGCGCAGGTGTCGGCGGCCGACCGTGAGGGACGCGAAAAACAGTTCCGCAAGGGCGATCTCAAGGTGATGTACTGCTCGCCGACAATGGAGCTCGGCGTGGATATCGCCAGCCTCAACGCGGTGATGATGCGCAACGTTCCACCGACGCCGGCGAACTACGCCCAGCGCAGCGGCCGTGCCGGCCGATCCGGGCAGCCCGCACTGGTCACCACCTACTGCGCCACCGGAAACGCACACGACCAGTACTACTTCCGGCGCTCCGAGGACATGGTGGCCGGCTCGGTGGCAGCACCGCGGCTGGACCTCACCAACGAGGCGCTGCTGGCTTCCCATCTGCACGCGCTGTGGCTGGCCGAGACCCGGGCGAGCCTGCACACCCGGATGCCGCAGTTACTCGACCTCGATGCAGAAGGCATGCCGCTGGCGGCGGACCTGCAACGTGCGCTGGCAGATCCGGATGCGGTGCGGCGCGCCACCGAACGCGCCATGGAACTCATGGCGCCGCTCGCCGACGAGCTGCAGCGCACCGCATGGTGGTACGACGGCTGGGCGCAAGCCGTGATCGCCAATGCCGAAAGCCAGTTCAGCCGAGCCTGCGAGCGGTGGCGGGAGCTGTACCGGGCGGCGCTGGATGACCAGAAGGAACAGAACCGGATTATCTTGGATCCGACGGTGCCCAAACGTGCACGGGAGGCCGCCGAAGCACGCCGCCGCGACGCCGAAGGCCAGTTGCGGCTGCTCCGCAACGAGGACAGCGACCAAGCGTTTTCGGATTTCTACACCTACCGCTACTTCGCCTCCGAAGGGTTTCTGCCCGGCTACAACTTTCCGCGCCTGCCGCTGGCCGCCTACATTCCCGGCGCCCGCCAAAGTGCCGGGCGCGGCGAGGGAGGGGATTATCTGCAGCGGCCGCGCTTCCTGGCGATCAGCGAGTTCGGGCCAGGCGCGGTCATCTACCACGAGGGTGCGCGCTACGAGGTCAAACGCATCCAGGTGCCGATGACCGCCGGCGGTATCGGAACCGTCGAGCTGCAGGACGCTTACCGCTGCGAAGTCTGCGCCTACCACCATGTACGTCGTGCGGGCCTCGACGTGTGCGAGAACTGTGGTGTGGCGCTGGGACAGCCGCAGCATGGTCTGATGCGTATGCAGACGGTGTTCACCCGTCGCCGCGAACGCATCTCCAGCGACGAGGAAGAGCGCCGACGGGCCGGGTTCGAGCTGCGCACGTCCTACCGGTTCAGTCAACATGGGCCACGCTTGGGCCGGCTGGATGCAACAGCATCGGCGGTGGACGGCCACGAGTTGGCGACGCTGAGCTACGGCGACACCGCGACCGTACGGGTCACCAACGTAGGCCGGCGCCGTCGTAAGAATCCCAACGAGCTTGGTTACTGGCTGGACACTGTCAAAGGCGATTGGCTCAGTGAGAAAGCCGCCGAGGATGCCACCCCCCAAGATGATGGGCTCGGTGATGCCGCCGACGTACCGACCAAGCACAAGGTGATCCCGTATGTCGAGGACACCCGCAACATCCTGGTGCTGCGACTGGCCTCGCCGGTATCGGTGCAGGTCGCCACCAGCCTGCGGTACGCCCTGGAGCGCGGCATGGAAGCCGAGTTCCAGTTGGAGGACTCCGAACTGTCCAGCGAAGCGCTGCCTGATGATGCCGAGCGCGGCCGAATGCTGTTCACCGAATCCGCCGAGGGCGGCGCCGGGGTGCTGCGCCGACTGCACTCCGAGCCCGACGCGCTGGCCAGCGCAGCCCGCAGAGCCCTGCAGATCATCCACTTCACCCCTGACGGCAACGACGTCGGCAGCGCCGACGGTGCGCGGGAACGGTGCGAAAAAGCCTGCTACGACTGCCTGCTGTCCTATGCCAACCAGTACGAGCACGACGTCATCGATCGGCACGCGGTGCGGGATCTGCTGTTGGACCTCGCTTTAGCCACCACCACCGCGGCCACCGCAGAGCAGTCGCATGGGGATCAGGCTGAACAGCTTCGCGCACAGTGTGATTCGGAATTGGAACGCGACTTCATCGACCTGCTCATCAGCCATGAGTTTGCGCTGCCCAACGGTGTGCGCGAAACAATCGCCGGCATCACTGCCCATTTCGTATTTCAGGGTGCCGACGCCGGCCTAGCAGTTTTCGTTGAGTCCGGGCCGCGCGGTGATGCCGGCGAGGTCGAAGACGCGTTGATGAATGCCGGCTATTCGGCACTATGGCTGCATCCCGGCGAGGACTGGCTGACCCAAGTGCGGCGTCACTCCTACGTGTTCGGTGAAGGAAGGGTGTAGCAGTGGGATTCGCTCCCGGCAATCTGGTGACGGCACGCGGCCGCGAATGGGTGGTGCTGCCCGAGAGCACCGCCGACTTCCTGGTGTTGCGCCCGATCGGCGGTATCGACGACGACATCGCCGGCGTCCTGGTCAGCGAGGGGGTCAGCCCGGCCACCTTCCCACCGCCGCAACCCGACGACCTCGGTGATCACCTGAGCGCCTCCCTGCTGCGCAGTGCTTTGCGGATCGGATTCCGCTCTACCGCCGGTCCGTTCCGCAGCCTGGCGTCGATCGCGGTGGAACCGCGTGCCTACCAGCTGGTTCCGCTGATGATGGCGTTGCGCCAGGACGTGGTGCGGTTGTTGATCGCCGATGATGTCGGTATCGGCAAGACCATCGAAGCCGGCCTGGTAGCCACCGAGCTGCTCAAAGTCGGTGATGCCCGCGGCCTGACGGTACTGTGCAGCCCTGCCTTAGCTGAGCAATGGCAAGGTGAGCTGCGCAGCAAATTCGGATTGGAAGCCGAACTGGTACTGCCCAGCACAGTGCGGCGGCTGGAGCGCGGCCGGATCGGCGCGGAGTCGATCTTCGAGCGGTACCCGATCACCGTGGTTTCCACCGACTTCATCAAGGGCGCGCGGCGGCGCTACGAATTCATGCGTACCTGCCCGGATCTGGTGATCGTCGACGAGGTGCACACCTGTGTGGCTGACTCCACCAGCACCGGAAGCGGGCGCACCCAGCGCTACGAACTGCTGCGCGAACTGGCCGCCGACTCCACCCGGCACCTCATCCTGGCCAGCGCCACCCCGCACAGCGGCAAAGAGGAAACTTTCCGCAACCTGCTGGGCCTACTCGACCCCGACCTGGCCACTGTCGACTTGGAACAACGCAAAGGCCGCGAACTGCTGGCCAAGCACTTCGTGCAGCGCCGCCGCGCCGACATCCGCCGCTACCTCGACGAAGACACCCCGTTCCCCAAAGACCGGCTGTCCACCGAGGTGCCCTACACCTTGAGCCGCGAGTACCACGCGCTGTTCACCAAGGTGCTCGACCACGCCCGCGAAACCGTCCGCACCGAAGACGGCGGTCTGGCGCGGCGGGTCAACTGGTGGTCCGCATTGGCGCTGCTGCGCGCCCTGGCCTCCTCACCGCGCGCCGCCGCGCAAACTATGCGGACCCGGGCCGCCGCCGCGGCGGCCGCCTCACCAGAAGAAGCCGACGCGATCGGCCGCGCCGTCGTCCTCGACCAAACCGACGACGAGGTCATCGACACCGCCGACACCACCCCCGGCGCTGACATCGACACCGCCGCCGGTGACGCGAGAGCGCGGCGGCTGCGCGGCTTCCTCACCGAGGTGGCCAAACTGGAAGGCAAGCCGGACAAGAAGATCGCCGCCGCAGTCAAGAGCGTCAAGGAACTGCTCGCGCTGGGCTGCGACCCGATCGTGTTCTGCCGCTTCATCGACACCGCCGACTACGTAGCCGAACAACTCAGTACCGCCCTTGGCAAGGATGTGACGGTGCGGGCGGTCACCGGAACGCTGCCGCCGGATGAGCGGATCGCCCGCATCGAGGAACTGGCCGCCGTCGAAGGCCGGCACGTGCTGGTGGCCACCGACTGCCTCTCGGAAGGGGTGAACCTCCAGGAGAACTTCCAGGCAGTGCTGCACTACGACCTGGCGTGGAACCCAACCCGCCACGAACAGCGCGAAGGCCGAGTCGACCGATTCGGTCAGACCGCAGACACCGTGCGCACCGTCATGCTCTACGGCAGCGACAACCAGATCGACGGCCTAGTCCTGGAAGTGCTGCTGCGTAAACACGCCGCGATCCGCAAAGCCACCGGTGTGTCGGTGCCGGTCCCCGACAACAGCGACGCCGTGGTGCAAGCCCTGATGGAAGGGCTGCTGCTGCGCGGCCGCGACGCCGAACAGCTCAGCCTGGACCTCGACGTGCAACAGCAACGCGACACCCTCTACGGCCAATGGGAATCGGCGGCCGAACGGGAAAAGATCGCCCAAACGAAATACGCCCAGCACGGCATCAAACCCGAAGAAGTCTCCGCCGAACTGCGCGACACCCGCGAAACACTCGGCACCAACACCCAAGTCGCCGAGTTCGTCGAACAGGCGTTACGGGCACTGCGCTCCACCGTCACCGCCGCCGACACCGGATTCACCGCCACGCTGTCTCCGCTGCCCCTCGGACTGCGCGACGCGCTGCCACCGGGACGCACCGATCCGCTGCACTTCGCCACAGACCTACCCGTCCGCCGCGGTGAGGCGGTGCTGAACCGCACCGACGCCTCGGTGGAAGCCGTCGCGCACTACGTGCTGGAATCCGCGCTCGACGCCAATCTGCCGGCCGAGCAGCGCCCGGCACGACGCTGCGCGGTGGTGCGCACCGACGCGGTAACCACACGCACCACGCTGCTGCTGGTGCGCTACCGATTTCACCTGCAACTGCCGTCCCGCGCGGGCGTCCGACAACTCGTCGCCGAAGACGCCGCCACGCTGGCGTTCGAAGGCGCACCCGCCCAGGCTCATTGGCTCGACCCGGACGCGGTCACCCCGCTGCTGGCAGCGACACCGTCCGGCAACGTGCCCGCGCCACAAGCCGAACAGTTCTTGGGCCGTGCCCTCGACGGGCTGCCCGACATCGCCGCGCATCTCGCCGAACACGGCCAACTCCTGGCCGAGCGGCTGCTGGCCGCGCATCGCCGGGTGCGCCGCGCCGCCGCCGAGGTGGTCCGCGGATTGAAGGTGACGGTCGAACCCGGCGCCGACGTGCTGGGCGTGTTCGTCTTCGTGCCACCGGCGGGAGGGGGCAAATGAGCCACAGCGCTTCGACATTCGTCGGCGTGCGCATCCAAGGCGGACTGCTGCCCGCCGACCTGCTGGGCAGGCTGGCCGCCCGCACCGGGGTCGACGGACTCACCTCCAACGACTATCACCTGGCCGCCGGCGAATCGGTCTCCGACGCCGCCAACCGGATCTGGGCCTACCTGCGCGGGGCGTGGACCACCTACCGGGAGGCGCTGGCGGCGCTGCCCGACACCGACGCCGCCACCGCCTTGACCCGGGAACGGTTCCTGCTGGTGCTGCTCGACCAACTCGGCTACGGTCGGGTGCCCACCACACCCAAAGGCGGTATCAGGGTGGGGGAGCACAGCTTCCCGGTTTCCCACCACTGGGGTGCGGTGCCGATCCACCTGCTGGGCCGGGTGCCGCTGGACACCCGCACCAAAGGCATGGCCGGCGCAGCTGGTGCGTCCCCACAGTCGATGACCCAAGAACTGCTCAACCGCTCCGATGAGCACCTGTGGGCGCTGCTGGCCAACGACACCACGCTGCGACTGCTGCGCGACTCCACCTCGCTGGTCGGTTCGGCCTACGTCGAATTCGATCTGGAAGCCATCTTCGACGGCGACCTGTTCGCCGACTTCCTGCTGCTGTACCTGCTGTGCCAGCAATCCCGGCTGGAGGTTCGCGACCCCGAGATCGGCCCGGCCTCGTGCTGGCTGGAGCAGTGGCGCCAAGACGCCCTGGACACCGGCTCCCGCGCCCTGAACCTGCTGCGCGACGGCGTCGTCGATGCCCTGCAGACCCTGGGCACCGGATTCCTCACCCACTCGGATAACACTGTGCTGCGCGGGCATCTCGCTGACGGCAGCCTGACCGTGCGCGACGTGCACGAGGCGCTGCTGCGGGTGGTTTATCGGCTGCTGTTCACCTTCGTCGCCGAAGACCGCGGCGTCCTGCTCGACCCGGCCGCCGACCCGACCGCCCGGCAGCGCTACCTGGAGTACTTCTCCACCGACAAGCTGCGCCGCATCTCCCGGCGCCGCCGCGGCGGCCGCTACGGCGACCGCTGGGAGGCGCTCACCCTGGTCTGGCGCGGCCTCGGGGACGAGAACGGGCTGACGCAACTCGGCCTGCCCGGCATCGGCGGGCTGTACGAGGACGGCGAACTGGATTTCCTCACCGACTGCGCATTGAGCAACGCCGCCCTGCAGGCCGCGGTGCGCTCGCTGTCGCTGGTGCGCGAACCCGGCTCGCAGGCTTTGCGGGTGGTCGACTACCGCAACCTAGGTGCCGAGGAACTCGGCAGCATCTACGAGGCGTTGCTGGAGTTCATGCCCTCCTGGGACCCGGCCACCAAGACCTACCGGCTGGCAGTGTCGTCGGGAAACCAGCGCAAGGACACCGGCAGCTACTACACCCCGACCTCGCTGGTGGAGTCACTGCTGGACACCGCGCTGGACCCGGTGCTCGACGACGCTCAGAAAACCGACGACCCGCAAGCAGCACTACTGAACGTCACCGTCTGCGACCCGGCCTGCGGTAGCGGGCATTTCTTGGTCGGCGCCGCCCGGCGCATCGCCAAACGGCTGGCGCACCTGCGCACCGGTGACCCCGAGCCCGCCCCGGAGGCGGTGCGCACCGCGATGCGCGATGTGGTGGGCCGCTGCATCTACGGCGTCGACGTCAACCCGCTGGCCGCCGAGCTGGCCAAGGTGTCGCTGTGGATGGAAACCCTCGACCCCGGCAAGCCACTGGCCTTCCTCGACGCGCAGATCAAGGTCGGCAACGCCCTGGTCGGCGCCACCCCAAAACTGCTTGCCGACGGCCTTCCCGACGAAGCGTTCAAACCGATCGAAGGCGACGACAAGAAGATCGCCGCCGCCGTAGCCAAGCAGAACAAGGCCGAACGCAACGCCCAAGCCGGCCTGTTCGACGTCGACATGGCTGCAGCTACCGGCAAACTCGCCGAGCAAGTCCAACAAGTGGTCTCCGCGCCGGCGCTGTCGCTGGCCGATGTGCACGTCCAACGCAAACGCTGGAACAGCTACACCCACTCGGCGGACTACCAGCGCCAACACCTGGCCGCCGACGCCTGGTGCGCGGCGTTCGTCTGGCCCCAAACCCCCGGCGCACCCACCGCGCCGACGCAGCACACCATTGCCGCGCTGCTCGACGGCACCGACGCGCTCAGCGCGGCCTCCCGCGCCGAAGTGGAACGCCTAACTGCCGAATACCGGTTCTTCCACTGGCATCTGGAGTTCCCCCACCTGTTTCCGGTGACGCCCGAGGCCGGGGACATGATCAACCCGGCCACCGGCTGGGCCGGCGGGTTCTCGGTGCTGCTCTCCAACCCGCCGTGGGAGCGGGTCAAACTGCAAGAACAAGAGTTCTTCGCCGCCCGCGACCCCGATATCGCTACCGCACCCAACGCCGCGGCCCGCAAGCGGCTGATCGCCAAGCTGCCGGCCGACAACCCGGCCCTGTACGCGGCCTTTACCGCGGAGAAACGCCGCGCAGAAGGGGTTTCGCACTTCATGCGCAACTCCGGCCGGTACCCGCTGACCGGGCGCGGCGACATCAACACCTACCAGATCTTCGCCGAAGCCGAACGCAACCTGATCGCCGCCACCGGTCGGCTCGGCATCATCTTGCCCACCGGCATCGCCACCGACGCCACCACCCAGTACTTTTTCAAAGACCTGGTCGTCAACGGGTCGATCGCCAGCCTGTACGACTTCGAAAACGCCAAGCCGCTCTTCGAGGGTGTGCATCGCAGCTTCAAGTTCTGCCTGCTCACCCTGGTCGGGCGCGACAGCCGGGAACCGGCAGCCGACTTCGCGTTCTTCGCCCACGACCCCACCGATCTGCAACGGCCGAACGTCCGCTTCACGCTCAGCCCTGATGAGATCACCCTGCTCAACCCCAATACCGGCACCTGCCCGGTGTTCCGCAGCCGCCGCGACGCCGAAATCACCCTCGGCATCTACCGCCGCGTCCCGGTGCTCATCCGCGAAGGTGACCCCGACGGAAACCCCTGGGGCATCAAGTTCATGCGGATGTTTGACATGTCCAACGACTCGCACCTGTTCCACACCCGCGAGGAGTTGGAGGCCGACGGCTGGGTGTTGAACGGCAACGTGTTCGAGCGAGGTAAGGAGCGGATGCTGCCGCTGTACGAGGCGAAGATGATCCACCACTACGACCACCGCTGGGCCACGTATGAGCGCGACGGTACCGTCCGCGACGTCACGCTGGCAGAGAAGCAGGACCCGGACTTCGTTGTCATGCCGAGGTATTGGGTGGGCAAGAGGGAGGTGGACGCCAAGCTTGGCGGTAAGCGCAGTTGCGACTGGCTGCTGGGATGGCGCGATATCAGCCGCAGTACGGATGAGCGCACGTGCATAGCAGCGATGTTCCCGCGGGCTGCCGTAGGAAACCAAACGCCGCTAATACTGCTGGGGTCCGAGGCTGGAGTCGAGGAACGATGTCTTCAGGCGATCCTCTCGGCTTTTGTGCTGGACTTCGTTGTACGGCAGAAGCAAAGTTCAACGCATTTGAATTTTTTCATCTTCATGCAGATTCCGGCTCTCGCGCCCTCCGACTTCTCTCGTCGAACTGAATGGACAGGGACGCAGGAGACGTCTGATTGGGTTGCTACACGTGTCGACTGGCTTAATGGCCAAGCTGGGTGTGAGTCTCGGCGCCAAGTCCGCGCGGAACTCGACGCCGCCCTCTTCCACCTCTACGGCATCAAACGCGACGACGTCGACTACATCATGGAGACGTTTCCAATCGTCAAGCGCAAGGACATCGCCGAGCACGGCGAATACCGCACCAAGAAACTGATCCTGGAGGTTTACGACGCAATGGCCGACGCCGAGCGCACCGGAGTTCCGTATACGTCGCCCCTGGACGATCCGAGCATGACGAGCAAAGCAGGTGCGCGATGAACGAGGTTGGGACCTTCGCCAGTGGAGCCGCCGTCGCGGTCGAAGCCGTCGGCCGGCGCATCATCGATTCGGGTCTGGGCAAAGACGATTCGCTGCTGACACCCGGTCAGCCGATCTGGACGATGGCGAACCTGGACGAGTTGACCCGCGATTATGTGGACCGGCCCAACGCCGGTCCCGGCGGCTTTTTCGAAAAGCTGCAGCTTCAATTGGCCGACTCGTCGCCGGCCGCCGTGCAGTTGTTCGCCGAACTGCTGATCCTCAACACACTTCCCATTGAGAACCTGGGCGGGGCGCTGAAGGTCAAACAGGTCGAGAGCGTGCTGAAAATGAGCGGCGACCCGGTGGGCCTGCCGGAGGATGTCGAAGCTGCCCTCGCGGGCGGTGGTGTGTTCCACGGAGGCCAAGCCTTCACCACTTACCGCTGGGCGCAGATTGTCTACCTCATTGAGGTCGCTCGCCACTTCAAGTCGCTGCCCGGGCAGCGGCAGGTCGATGCACTGGACGATCCGCTGATCTTCCGCGACGAGGTCAACGCCGTCCCCACCGGTCAGGCGGCACAACGCCAGTCGCTGCTGTATCTGGCCTTCCCCCATTTCTACTTGCCGGTCGTCAACGTCGAGCACCGAAAGCTGCTGCGCGACAGTTTCGCCGGCACATACCTGGCGACACCGACCGGGGACCTCGACGCCGATATCGCCCAAATTTACGAGGCCATCACCGACGCCGAGGGCGGGCATGTCGACCTCTACGCCAAACCGTGGATCGAACGCTGGCTGAAGAAACCCGAGCCCCCCGTCCGGCGCGCCTGGAAAGTCCACGGCGCTGGCGTCAAAGGCCAAGACATGGTGCCGATCTGGCGCCACAAGAGCACCATCTCGCTGGCCGGCAGTCTGCTGCGCGCGGTCGCGCCCGGCATCGGCCGCGAGGAACTGAAAGCGATTGTCGACGACGATTACGGATCCTCTGGCTACGCCCAGCGCCAGGAGAAGCTCGACGAGTTCGGGGCATTCCTCAACCGGATGCACCCCCAGGACGTCGTCGTCACCGTCAGCCAGGGCCGAGTGTATTTCGGAGTCATCACCGGGGATGCCGAGTACGTCCAAAGCAGCGACGGGCGCTCCAATCTGCGCCGCCCGGTCAAGTGGTACGACAACTCGCTGCCGCTGACTGAGCTGCCCGATGAGGTCGCAGCCCGCCTGGGTGCCCAGGGTGAGGTGCTCGATCTGAGCCAGCACCTCGATACCTTGGTCGCGTTGGCCGAGCGGCGCCAGCCCCCGGCCGGCACGGCCGGGATGCACCTGCCGGACGCCACCGCCGAACTGGCCGAACGACTTTACGTACCCCGGTCATGGCTGCAGGAATGCGTCGAGCTGCTGCGCGACCGCCCACAGCTGATCTTCTACGGCCCACCGGGTACCGGTAAGACCTACATCGCCCAGGAACTTGCCCGCCACCTGGCCACCGAACCCAACGTCAAGATCGTCCAGTTCCACCCTGCCTATTCCTACGAGGACTTCTTCGAGGGCTATCGGCCCACCGGGCAGAGCGACGGGCAGGTCGGGTTCGCGCTCAAACCCGGGCCGCTGCGCTCCCTAGTGGACCGGGCCAACGAAAACCCCACCGCGGTCTACGTTTTGATCATCGACGAAATCAACCGCGGCAACCTCGCCAAGATCTTCGGCGAGCTGTATTTCCTGCTGGAATACCGCGACAAAGCGATCGACCTGCTGTACTCCTCCGACGACACCGAACCGTTCACGCTGCCGAAGAACATCGTCATCCTGGGCACGATGAACACCGCTGACCGCTCCATCGCTCTGGTCGACGCCGCGATGCGGCGCCGGTTCGCCTTCCTGGCCCTGCACCCCTCGGAGGAACCCACCAGCGGCATCCTGCGCAAGTGGCTGGCCGACAACGGCCACCCGGCCAAGGTGGCTGATCTGCTCGACGAGCTCAACGCGCGCATCGATGACGCAGACTTCAAGATCGGACCGTCGTACTTCATGCGGCGGGCGGTCTATGCCGGTGGCGAGCGCGGGCTGGAACGGGTGTGGCGCACCGCCATCCTGCCGCTGCTGGAAGAACACCACTACGGCGACCGTTCGGTGGATGTGATAACGCAATACGGGTTGGCAGCGATCGAAAAGGCGGTGCAGGCCAGGGTCGACGTCGCCTATCCGCCTGCCGTCTCGACTGTGGAACACGATGACAGCATCGCCGCCGCTGACCCTCACTGAGGGCGGCGATTCACAGACCGTCGAGCTGACCGGTGGCGAGTACCGCGCATTCCAGCAGCTCAGTCTGGTCACGGTGACCCCGACGCTCGACCCGGGCCGCTACGAGGTCGCCGCCGGGCGCAAGGTCGGCGCGGTCACGGTGGGGGAGCGCCAGCTCATCGTCCGCCCCAAGATCACCGACCTGAACCGGCTGCTGTTCTTGATCGGCTACGCCAAAGACCAACGGATCTGGCGCGACGATCAGGTCGACCTCATCAGCGCCGACGAACTGCTGCCCGGCATCGCCGAAGCCTTCAGCCGGCTTGCCTCGCGCGCCGTCGACCAGGGAGTGCTGCAGGGCTACCGCACGGTCCGCGACACCCTGCCGGTGCTGCGGGGGCGGCTGCTCGCCGCCGAGCAGATGACCCGGCTCTACGGCCTGCCGGTGCCGGTCGCGGTGGAGTACGACGACTTCACCGTCGACATCGCCGAGAACCAGCTGCTGCTTGCCGCCGCGCTGCGGCTGCTGACCGTGCCGCGGATCAGCGAGACGGCCAGGCGCCGGCTGCGTCGGCTGCGGCGAACCCTCGCCGACGTGTCGGTGCTCTCCCGCGGTGCCGCCCTGCCGCGCTGGCAGCCGAGCCGGCTCAACACCCGTTACCATTCGGCGCTGCGCTTGGCAGAGATCGTGCTCGCCGCCGAGTCTTTCGAACACCGGGTCGGAGGTCTGCGGGTCACCGGCTACATGTTCGACATGTGGCGGGTGTTCGAGGATTTCGTCACGGTCGCGCTCACCGAGGCATTGACAACGTCCGGATGGCGGTGTGAACAGCAGGCGGCACTGCACCTCGACGATGAACGTCAGGCTCCGATGCGCCCCGACCTACTGTGCCGCAGGCATGGAGTGCCGGTGGCGGTCATCGACGCCAAATACAAGGCCGAACGTTACGACGGATTCCCCAACGCCGACCTCTATCAGATGCTGGCGTACTGCACCGTCCTGGGGCTGGGGGAGGGACATCTGGTCTACGCCAAGGGGAATGAACCGGTGAGCGTACACACCGTGCGGCGCTCCGGCATCGTGGTCCACTGCCACGCCCTTGATTTGGCGCTGCGGCCGGCTGACCTGCTGCAGCAGATCGATGGCTTGGCCGTCCAGTTTTCGTCAACCACAATCGAAAAAGGAGTGCAGTGACCGACCCGACATCGTTCCGCCTGGACACACTCGACCTCGCATCCGAGTTCGGCTGGGAGGTAGACCATCTCTCGCGTCTCGACGAGTTCAGCAAAGACGACATCACAATTCTGGCGCAGTACTCCTCCGACGACACGATCACCAGCCTCACCCGAACCCGGCCGAACCGCGCCGACGAAGCCTTCTCGGCAGACTCGCCCGGGAACGATGAGCGGCTCCGCGTGTGGTTGACGGGCCGAGCATCGGCGACCGCTACGTCGGGTACCGGACTGTTCCAGGGGCTGAAGATCAAATTCGACCGTCGGGACACCGATCCCTGGGCGCCGGAGGAATTCGTCGATGCGGTCGAAGACCAATCCGATCGCGCCTTCCTGCACAGGCTTCTGGAGCTGGTGCAGAAGACCAGCCGGCTTCCGGCGAGGGGCGATTATTGCCACCTCTTCTTCGGTCAGCGCCCCGGCGGCGGGATGTTTGTCTACCCGTTCATGCGCAGGTTCCCGCCGTACAAATTCAAAGTCGATGCCGGGCAGTTGATGATCGCCGGCTGCTGGAAGAGCAACTTCAAAGGCGTCAGCGAGCATCCCGGCTTTGCAGAGCTGGCTGCGATGCTGGGTCTCGATCACACCGGCTCGGCGCCGTGGACGCCGGTCTCGGACCTCGACCCCGACAAGCTGTGGGAGGTCGGCGAAAGGGTTTCACGTGCGATTAATCCGTAGGTGGGCCAAGGGAACGCAACTGCCTTGGCGGTATTTCCAGGGCCAGTCACGTCGGTCCATCTCTGCTGCTGCTCGGGCCGCAATGCACGGTAGGTGAACTGATGGCCGCAAGAGCAGTAGACGTGACGGTGTACCGGGCCGGCCGATCCGTTTCGGCCCTGTCCCGCAGGCCCGTTCGCATCATGCCCCCTGCGATGCATGCGGGGGTGGTGTATCAAGGCGTGGTCTATCCGTTGTATGCCGGCGACATCATTCGGTTGGAAGACAATCCGCTGGGTAAGGAGCTCTGTCACACGTTCGTGACTGCTGGACAACACATCCCGTACGCCCCTGAGTCAGGCTCAGTGGAGGCGGTCTGTCGGATAGACGCCTGGCACCTCGAATCCAACAAATTCGGCCACTACTTGGTCTTCGACTCATCGCACGAGTCCGCGAAGCTGCTCGTCAAGATCGTCGAGCAGGCCGGCCTGGGCGTAAAGCGGTGGGATGAGAGCACCCGCCCCGCCGACAACGGTGCGTTCTACGATTGGTTCATCCGCCTTGAATTCGACGGGACGCGCGAAGAGTGCCTGCAGCGACTGGATTTGCTCTTCGTCGCCGAGGATGCCGAGGACTCTAAGGATGGCGAGGATTCGCTGCCTGCTCACACTGAGAACGCGAACGGCGCTGACGAACCAATCGCGGGGAAAGGACACCTCGCAGATGCGGTGTTTGCGGCAGGCATCGAGTCTATCTCCCGTGAAGACGCCGTAGATCGACTGGCCTTCTTTGATCACGACGCGGGCGACCACGATGGGTACCTGGCTTGGCGGTTTTGCGAGACGTACACCCGGCCTGGCCAGGTGATAGATGACTCCGATATGGGCCAACTGCAGCGGATGCGGTCAATTGTGCTGGACGTCAAAGAACTCGCCGCGCGCCTTTCGTCGCAGTATGGCCGGTTCTTGGAAAAACGGCCACATCTGGCGCGACAGGCGCTGCAAAAGGAACTCGACAAAGCCGACCTCGACGCCAGTTGGCGTTCACCAGACGATGCCCTTCGTCGCGCCAGGTCCAGCCTGACATTCCTACGCCACGCCGTCATCTTGACGTTTGGCAGCGAGGATTACCAAGGCAAGCTGCATCCGCTGCTTGATCAGCTGATGCCGCCGCCAGAAGCGCCAGCGGGTGATGCGCCGCGGAACGTGATCGCCGCGATCGGCAACCTCCGACGCATGATTACCCTCGTTGAAGAATTCTTCTCCGGTGAAACAGACGATCGGCCGCTGCTGTGTGGTGTTAGCCGTGACGAGGTTCTGGCGGTGGAAGCCGGCGAATTTGACTTCCTTGTTGACCTTCCTGCGGCCGATGCCGAAGTCTCGGCACTTGTTGCGTTGGAGGATCTTCCGTTTCAAGTCCTGCCGCCGGGTGAACTGGTTCAGTCGTTCGTCGATGCATTGCGCAGATCTGGTGGCAGTCTCGAGAGAACGGTTGATCCACGCCGAACTCAAGTCCTGCAGGATTTGGCAGAGCATTTTGATCAACGACGATGCACGGTGACTCGCGGAGCGTTTTCGGCTGCATACGAGGACAACGGTTATGTCGTCCTCCGCCTGCCGGTGGCAGGTGGCGCTGGAGAAGATGCCGTAGCGATCAGTCCATTCAAGGGCGAACACGCCACCTACGTGGTGCGGCACGGCTGCGGTGCCAAACGGCCGTGGACGGCAGTGCTCAGCCAACCGAAAAGGGAGGCAAAAGCACTCGGCGCACGGCGGCTGACCTTCCAAGTCAATCTGGATCATGGCATCGACGTGTACGAGGCGATGTTGAGCAAGCTCATCGCGTTGCTGGAGTGCGAGCAAGACGAGTTTGACCGCTACGAGTACTACTTCGACTATCAGCAGGGCCGCTACCGGATGCGTGAGCCGTTCGGTTACGGCGATGGCTATGTGCAGGCCGCTTCACCCCTGCCGACGGCAGGGGTGAATGCCTTCCAGCGGATTCGGAGTTGGTTCGGCTCGAGGTGATCTACTCTCAGGCGCAATCCCGGCGTGCAGGCTTCCTTGCTCCGTGCCTGCGTTGCTACCGTCAACACCCGTGACCACCCCGCACCCGCCGGCCTACATCCCCGGTGAGCTCTGCATCACCGTCGGCCTGGACCCGGCCACCCCGCCGGATGAGTGCATGGAGCTGGTCAAGATCGACGTCGCGGCCGACGGGGTCAGCGCCCCGGCCGCCGACGTGCCGGCGTTGCGCGACATCGTGGCAGAGGCGGCCGGCAACGGCATCGACCTCAAGATCGTCGAAGTGGCCCGCAACCCCGGGATGGACACCGCGCTGCGCGACGTCGCCACGGTGGTGGGCTACGACTACCCGGACGCCACCGTGCTGGTGCTCAGTACCACCTATGTCGGCAGCTACAGCGGGCAGTTCCACCGATCGAAGTTGGAGGCCGCCGAGGACCACGCCAAGACCGGCGATCCGGTGGTCTCCGCGCAGAATTTCCTCACCGAGTTGAACAGGCCCGATCTGCCCTGGACCGGCTTAACGGTGGTGTTGCTGGTGGGGGTGGCAGCAGCCGCTGTCGGCACTCGGTTCCTGCAACGACGCAGCAAAGCTGCTGCCGAGCGCATCGATGACAGCGAATAGCCATACCAGCTGCTGAAACTCTGACGCAGGGGTGGATAGCGCTGTCATTCAAATGGCTGTAGCAAACTACTAGGTCACCATTCGGTCACAAGCCGAATAATTACAATAACGTAGTTTGTTACGAACGTTTCTCCAGTGATTGATGTGACGTATGGTTCAAAAGTCGCAGGTGTTGCACCTGTGCTTTAGCACCGGCCGAAGTGCTGCGCCGAGACGTCCATAGTCCGAGGAGATCCAAGCCGAATGAGACGCATCCGCTGTGGCTCCAAAGGCTCTGTCTTCGCGCCGGCCGCCCGGCTCAGCCGCACCGCCGCAGCGTCGGCTGTCAGCGCCGCCATGCTGCTGGGCACCCCGGGTCTGGCGACCGCTCAACCGGTATCGGACCCGGACGGCATCGCCGCGCTGATCGCCGCGGTCGCCGACGCCAACCAGCAGTTGCAGGAACTGGGCGCCCAGATCCAGCAGCAGAAGGAGAGCGTCAACAAGGCGCTGGTGGAGCTGCAGACCGCACGCGAGGACGCAACCGCCGCCGAACAGGAGGTGGAGGCCGGCCGGGCGGCGATCGTCGAAGCCGACGCCAAGATCATGGCCGCCCAGCAGCGGTACAACACCTTCGCCGCGTCGACCTACGTCCACGGGCCCTCGGAGAGCTACCTGACCGCCCGCGACCCGTCGGAGATGATCGCCACCGCCGCCGCCGGCCAGACCCTGGCGCTCAGTTCCCAGCAGGCGCTGGACACCCTGAAGCGCTCGCGTATCGAGCAACTCAACAAGGAGTCGGCCGCCCGGCTGGCCAAGCAGAAGGCCGACCAGGCCGTCGTCGACGCGCAGTCCAGCCAAGACGCGGCGGTCAATGCGCTCACCGACGCCCACCGCAAATTCGGTGAACAGCGCGGTGAGATCACCCGCCTGGCCGCAGCGCGCGACCAGGCGCAGGCCCGGCTCGCCGCGGCCCGCCCGTCACGGCCCGACGCCGCCCCGGCGCCCGGCGCGCCGGCCGGTGACCGGTGGGGCAACCCGGCCGGCCCCGATACCTCCGGCGCGGCCAAACGCTCCGATCAGTGGGATGGCCCGTGGGATCCGACCCTGCCGATGATCCCCAGCGCCAATGTTCCCGGCGACCCGATCGCCGTCATCAACCAGGTGCTCGGGATCTCCCAGACCTCGGCGCAGGTGACCTCGAACCTCGGCCGCCAGTTCCTGCAGTCGCTCGGGCTGGCCAAGCCGGAGGACTCCGGCATCAACAACGGCCGCATCCCGCGGGTGTACGGCAGGCAGGCCTCCGAATATGTGATCCGGCGCGGGATGTCGCAGCGCGGCGTGCCCTACTCGTGGGGCGGTGGCAACGCCGCGGGGCCGAGTCGCGGCATCGGATCCGGTTCGGGCACCGTGGGATTCGACTGTTCCGGGCTGATCCTGTACGCCTTCGCCGGGGTGGGCATCAAGCTGCCGCACTACTCGGGCTCGCAGTACAAGATGGGCCGCCAGATCCCGACGGCGATGGCGCGCCGCGGCGACGTCATCTTCTACGGGCCGGGTGGCAGCCAGCACGTGACGCTCTATCTCGGCAACGGCCTGATGTTGGAGGCCCCCGACGTGGGGCAGCCCGTGAAGGTGTCGCCGGTGCGTAAGAGCGGCATGACGCCCTTTGTAGTCCGATACATCGAATACTGACGGCGGAGCGAATGCGACAGATGGCAACACGTCTAGCCCGCGTCACCGGGGTGCTGCTCATGGCGATCCCGGTGATGTTGAGTCTGGCCGGGCCGGCCGAGGCCGAACCCGGGTGGGACCCGACCCTGCCCGCGACGATCAGCGCCGGAGCGCCGGGTGACCCGCTGGCAATCGCCAACGCGTCGTTACAGGCCACCGCGCAGGCCACCCAGACCACGATGGACCTGGGCAAGAAGTTCCTGTCCGGTCTCGGCTTCAACGTCGGAGACGAGGCCGTCAGCAACGTCGCGCCCGGCCAGCGGGTGCGGGGCCAGCAGGCCATCGAGTACGTCATCCGCCGCGCCGGCTCGCAGCGCGGGGTGCCGTACTCCTGGGGCGGCGGCTCGCTGACCGGTCCCAGTAAGGGGATCGACTCCGGGGCGGGAACGGTCGGCTTCGACTGCTCGGGATTGATGCGCTACGCCTTCGCCGGTGTCGGGGTGCTGATCCCACGGTTTTCCGGCGACCAGTACAACGCCGGCCGGCACATTTCACCCAGCCAGGCCCGCCGCGGCGACCTGATGTTCTGGGGTCCCGGTGGTGGTCAGCACGTCGCCATCTTCCTGGGTGGCGGCAAGATGCTGGAGGCGTCCGGCAGTGCCGGCAAGGTCGTCGTCAGCCCGGTGCGGACGGCCGGGATGACGCCGTATCTGACCCGGATCATCGAGTATTGACGCACCCGGGTGGGACCGTACGTCGACGGATGCTGTGATCCCTGGAATAGTGAAACGCGGGCACGACGCTGCCCCTCGGCTGGAGTGCCGTGCCAGCAGTTGTGTCTGACCGACCTTTGTGGAGGATTTCTCGATGACGTCATCGGATGGGACGCCCGCGGGCGCCAGCGGTTTCCCCGGCCCGGAGGGTGCCTCCAGCGCCGGCTCAGGCCTGGCCGCCGACGTACACGCGCTGGAGCGGGCCATCTTCGAGGTCAAGCGTGTCATCGTCGGGCAGGATCAGCTCGTCGAGCGCATCCTGGTCGGACTGCTGGCCAGGGGCCACGTGCTGCTCGAGGGCGTGCCCGGGGTGGCCAAGACGCTGGCCGTGGAGACCTTCGCCAAGGTGGTCGGCGGGTCGTTCGCCCGCATCCAGTTCACCCCGGACCTGGTCCCGACCGACATCATCGGGACCCGCATCTACCGGCAGGGCCGCGAGGAGTTCGACACCGAACTCGGCCCGGTGATGGTCAACTTCCTGCTGGCCGATGAGATCAACCGGGCGCCGGCCAAGGTGCAGTCGGCGCTGCTGGAGGTCATGCAGGAGCGCAAGGTGTCCATCGGCGGCAAGACCTTCCCGTTGCCCAACCCGTTCCTGGTGATGGCCACCCAGAACCCGATCGAGCACGAGGGCGTCTACCCGCTGCCGGAGGCGCAGCGCGACCGCTTCCTGTTCAAGATCAACGTCGGCTATCCCTCGCCGGAAGAGGAGCGCGAGATCATCTACCGGATGGGTGTCACCCCGCCGGAACCCAAGCAGATCCTCGGCACCGGTGACCTGCTGCGGTTGCAGGGCCTGGCGGCCAACAACTTCGTGCACCACGCACTGGTCGACTACGTGGTGCGGGTGATCACCGCGACGCGGGTGCCCGAGCAGTTCGGCATGCCGGATGTGAAGAACTGGCTGTCCTTCGGTGCGTCACCGCGCGCCTCGCTGGGCATCATCGCCGCCTCGCGGGCGCTGGCCCTGGTGCGCGGCCGCGACTACGTGATCCCGCAGGACGTCATCGAGGTCATCCCCGACGTGCTGCGCCACCGGCTGGTGCTGTCCTACGACGCGCTCGCCGACGAGATCACCTCGGAGATCGTCATCAACCGGGTGCTGCAGACGGTGCCACTGCCGCAGGTGAACGCCGTTCCGCAGCAGCCGCATCCGGCGTCCCCGGGTGCCCCGACCGCGGCGGCTGTGGCCAGCGGTCGGTGAGCGACCCCGACACCGGGCAGCAAGCACCAGACCCGGGAACCAGCACCGCACCGCCGTCGATGCTGCGCGGGGGGATCCGCGATCCCAAGCTGGCGGCCGCGCTGCGAACCCTCGAGCTGACCGTCAAACGCAAGCTCGACGGCGTGCTGCACGGCGATCACCTCGGGTTGATCCCCGGCCCGGGCTCCGAGCCGGGCGAATCGCGGCCCTACCAGCCGGGCGACGACGTGCGCCGGATGGACTGGTCGGTCACCGCCCGAACCACCCATCCGCACGTCCGGCAGATGATCGCCGACCGGGAGCTGGAGACCTGGCTGGTCGTCGATATGTCGGCCAGCATGGATTTCGGCACCGCCACCTGTGAGAAGCGCGACCTGGCGGTGGCCGCGGCCGCGGCCATCGTCTACCTCAACAGCGGCGGCGGTAACCGGCTGGGGGCCCTGGTGGCCAACGGCGACCAGGTGCTGCGGGTGCCGGCGCGCTCCGGGCGCAACCACGAGCAGACGCTGCTGCGCACCATCGCCACCACCCCGCGCGCCCCGGCCGGGGTACGCGGCGATCTGGCCGCGGCGATCGACGCGCTGCGCCGGCCGGAACGCCGGCGCGGCATGGCGGTCATCATCAGCGACTTTTTGGGGCCGATCAACTGGATGCGGCCACTGCGCGCGATCGCCGCCCGCCACGAGGTGCTCGGTATCGAGGTGCTCGACCCGCGCGACGTCGAACTGCCCGACGTCGGCGACGTGGTGCTGCAGGACACCGAGTCGGGCGTCACCCGCGAGTTCACCATCGACGCCAAGCTGCGCGACGACTTCGCGCGGGCCGCCGTCGCCCACCGCGCCGATGTCGCGCACGCGTTGCGCAGCTGTGGTGCGCCGTTGTTGTCACTGCGCACCGACCGCGACTGGATCGCCGACATCGTCCGATTCGTCGAGTCCCGCCGGCGCGGCGCGCTGGCGGGCGCGCCGTGATGCTCACCTTCCCCCGGCGAGCAGACGTGAAAGCCCCGATTTCAGCCAGTGAATGGGGGCTTTCGCGACTGTTCGCCGACCAAAAGACAGGTCTGCGATGACATTGCCGCTACTCGGGCCGATGACACTGTCCGGCTTCGCTCACCCATGGTTCTTCCTGTTCCTGTTCGTCGTCATGGGCCTGGTCGCGCTCTACATCCTGATGCAGGTGGCGCGCCAGCGACGGATCCTGCGGTTCGCCAACATGGAGCTGCTGGAGAGCGTGGCCCCCAAATCGCCGACGCGCTGGCGGCACCTGTCGGCGATACTGCTGATCTGCTCGCTGCTGCTGTTCACCGTCGCCATGGCCGGCCCGACCCACGACGTGAAGATTCCGCGCAACCGCGCGGTGGTGATGCTGGTGATCGACGTGTCCCAGTCGATGCGGGCCACCGACGTCGAACCGACCCGGCTGGCTGCGGCGCAGGAGGCCGGCAAGCAGTTCGCCGACGAGCTCACCGCCGGCATCAACCTGGGCCTGATCGCCTACGCCGGCACGGCGACCGTGCTGACCTCGCCCACCACCAACCGGGAGGCCACCAAGGCGGCGATCGACAAGCTGCAGCTGGCCGACCGGACCGCGACCGGGGAGGGTATCTTCACCGCGCTGCAGGCGATCGCCACCGTGGGAGCGGTCATCGGCGGCGGGGACACCCCACCGCCGGCCCGCATCGTGCTGCTGTCCGACGGCAAGGAGACCGTGCCGTCCAACCCGGACAACCCCAAGGGGTCGTTCACCGCGGCGCGTACCGCCAAGGACCAGGGCGTCCCGGTCTCGACCATCTCGTTCGGCACCGCCTACGGCTACGTCGAGATCAACGAGCAGCGCCAGCCGGTGCCCGTCGACGACGACTCGCTAAAGAAGATCGCCGACCTGTCCGGCGGCACCGCCTACACCGCCTCCAGCCTGGCCCAGCTCAAAGAGGTCTACGCGACGCTGCAGGACCAGATCGGCTTCGAAACCATCCGCGGTGACGCCAGCACCGGCTGGCTGCGGCTGGGCTCATTCATCCTGGCGCTGGCCGGGCTGGCCGCGCTGCTGCTGAACCGGCGGCTGCCCGCCTGAGTCGTCCATCATTCACGCTGCGCTCATGGCGCCAAAGTGCGAGTAGGCCGCGCCCTCAGCGCAGCGTCAACGGGTCGATTCGATAGGTTATGCCGGTGACTGACAGCCAAACGCCCGCAGTAAAGCCCCCGTTCGTGTCCCGTTCGGTCCTGGTCACCGGCGGTAACCGGGGGATCGGATTGGCGATCGCGCAGCGGCTGGCCGCCGACGGCCACAAGGTGGCGGTGACCCACCGCGGCTCCGGGGCGCCGGAAGGACTGTTCGGGGTGGTCTGCGATGTCACCGACAACGAGGCCGTCGACCGGGCGTTCAAAGAGGTCGAGGAGCACCAGGGCCCGGTGGAGGTGCTGGTGTCCAACGCCGGTATCTCCAAGGACGCCTTCCTGATGCGCATGACCGAGGAACGCTTCACCGAGGTCATCGACGCCAACCTGACCGGGGCGTTCCGGGTGGCCCAGCGCGCCTGCCGCAGCATGCAGCGCAAGCGGTTCGGCCGGATCATCTTCATCGGTTCCGTGTCGGGCATGTGGGGCATCGGCAACCAGGCCAACTATGCCGCCGCGAAGGCCGGTCTGATCGGCATGGCCCGCTCGATCTCGCGGGAACTGTCCAAGGCGGGCGTCACCGCCAACGTCGTTGCGCCCGGCTACATCGACACCGAGATGACCCGCGCGCTCGACGAGCGGATTCAGGCCGGTGCGCTGGAGTTCATCCCGGCCAAGCGCGTCGGCACCGCCGAAGAGGTCGCCGGGGCGGTCAGCTTCCTGGCGTCGGAGGATGCCGGCTACATCGCCGGCGCGGTGATCCCCGTCGACGGCGGCATGGGCATGGGCCACTGACGCCCCCGAGTGAAAAGGACTGACATGGCAGGCATTCTCGAAGGCAAGCGGATCCTGGTCACCGGGATCATCACCGACTCCTCGATCGCGTTCCACATCGCCAAACAAGCCCAGGAGGCCGGCGCGCAGCTGGTCTGCACCGGCTTCGACCGGCTGCGGCTGATCCAACGCATCATCGATCGGCTCCCGGAGCCGGCGCCGCTGCTGGAACTCGACGTGCAGAACCAGGAGCACCTGGACACGCTGGCCGCACGCGTCACCGAAGTGATCGGGGAGGGCAACAAGCTCGACGGCGTGGTGCACTCGATCGGGTTCATGCCGCAGACCGGCATGGGCGTCAACCCGTTCTTCGACGCCCCGTATGAGGATGTCGCCAAGGGCATCCACATCTCGGCGTATTCCTATGCCTCACTGGCCAAGGCGACGCTGCCGATCATGAACCCCGGCGGGTCGATCGTCGGCATGGACTTCGACCCGACCCGGGCGATGCCGGCCTACAACTGGATGACGGTGGCCAAGAGCGCGCTGGAGTCGGTGAACCGCTTCGTCGCGCGGGAGGCCGGGCCGGCCGGCGTGCGGTCGAATCTGGTTGCGGCCGGCCCGATCCGCACCCTGGCGATGAGCGCCATCGTCGGCGGCGCGCTCGGCGAAGGCGCAGGCGAGCAGATCCGGCTGCTCGAAGAGGGCTGGGATCAGCGTGCCCCGGTCGGCTGGGACATGAAAGATCCCACCCCGGTGGCCAAGACCGTCTGCGCACTGCTGTCGGACTGGCTGCCCGCCACCACCGGCACCGTCATCTACGCCGACGGCGGCGCCCACACCCAGCTGCTCTAAACGGATTCCGGATGGACCTCGACGCCGTCCTGCTGCTGTCCTTCGGCGGACCCGAGGGACCCGAGCAGGTCCGGCCGTTCCTGGAGAACGTCACTCGCGGGCGAAACATCCCGGCGGAGCGACTCGACGCGGTCGCACAGCACTATCTGCACTTCGGCGGGGTGTCGCCGATCAATGCGATCAACCGAGCGCTGGCCGACGCACTGCGCGCCGAATTGCCGGAATTGCCGGTCTATTTCGGTAACCGCAACTGGGAGCCCTTCGTCGAGGACACGGTCGCGGCGATGGCCGATGACGGGGTGCGCCGCGCCGCGGTGTTCGCCACCTCGGCCTGGGGCGGATATTCCGGCTGCGATCAGTACTCGCAAGACATCGCCCGGGCACGGGCCGCCGTTGGTGAGCGCGCCCCGGAACTGATCAAACTGCGCCAGTACTTCGACCATCCGCTGTTCGTGGCGATGTTCGCCGAGGCGATCGGCGCAGCCGCCGCCACGCTGCCGGCCGGTCTGCGAGACGCCGCCCGGCTGGTGTTCACCGCGCACTCGATACCGGTGGCCGCCGACGAACGCTACGGGCGGCGGCTCTACAGCCGCCAGGTCGCTCACGCGACCGCCCTGGTGGCCGCGGCGGCCGGATACACCGACTATGACCAGGTGTGGCAGTCACGCTCCGGGCCGCCGCAGGTGCCCTGGCTGGAGCCCGACGTCGAGGCGCATATCGCCGTGCTCGCCGAATCGGGGATCCGCGCGGTGATCGTGTGCCCCATCGGATTTCTCAGCGACAACATCGAGGTGCTCTGGGATCTCGACACCGAGGTGCAAGAGCAGGCGCAGGCGGCCGGCATCGCCTACGCCCGCGCGGTCACCCCGAACGCGAATCCACGGTTGGCCCGGCTGGTGCGCGGGCTCATCGACGAACTGCGCGACGGCGGCGCACCCCAGCGGCTTGCCGGCCCGGCCGGGTTGGGCTGCGGATTCGGTGTCGATGGGGCGCCGTGCGGGGCGGCGCACTGCGCCGTGGACGTGGCACCCCCGGTTCGTTAGCGGGTCGCCGCCGCGGAGCTACCGCCAGGCCGACTGCAGGATCGCGGTCACCGCGGCGCTGCGCGCCGAGCGCACCACCGCGGCCAGCGGCCGCACGGCGTCGGCCGCGCTCTGCACCGCGCTCGAGGAGTACGCGGTGGCGGTGAGCAGATCGGCGCTGACGGTGATGATCGCCTCGACATGGGCGGCGCTTTGCAGCACCCGCACCGCACGCCTCGGCGCGTGATCTGGAACGCGGTGCAGCGCAGCGGCTTCCAGCATCTGTTCGACCCGGAGGCGGGGGTCTTCGACGCCGTAGTCGGCCCAGCGCGAACCGGTCGACCCCAACGCCTCGGCGGCCGTTCGGACCGCCGACCGCAACGCATACTCGGCGTCGCCGAGGTCGTGGTGCTCGGGCACCGGCATCCCGGTCAGCGGGTAGGCGGTCCAGGACAGTTCGGTCACGGGTTCGCCGGGGGAGTCGCCGTCTTCGATGTAGAGCGGCACCAGTCCGACCGCAGTTGCGGAGTCCGGGCCCCCGATCAGCACTCCCTCGCCGGCGACCACAGCCTCACGGGCGAACACGGTTCCGACCGGCAGCCCGCGCACGTCGCCGGGGACCGGAAACACCGGCTGGATGGCCGACCCGGCCGCCGGGGCGGCCGCCCCGCGCACCAGCTGCAGCAAGGAGACCGCGCCTGCCTCGGGCCCGCCGGACCAGGCCCACCCGGATTCACCGATGCTGATCGCGTCATAAGCGGCCACCGATTGCACTGGCGCCCAAGCCGATAGTGCGTCCAACAGATCGTCGGGCGCCGCCTGGCCGGCAAGCCAGGCGTTGGCCCACACCGATAGCGAGACACTCGGGCACCACATGATGCAAGGCAGTGTAATTGCCGGAACCGGCTGCCCCGGTCCGCACGGCCACGAGTGATTCTCAAGCTATCCTGGCCGCATGTCGGCTGCGCTGGTCTGGTTGGTCTTCGCACTCGGACTCGCCGGTGCCGAGGCGCTCACCGGCGACATGTTCCTGCTGATGCTGTCCGGCGGGGCGCTGTCGGCGGCCGGGGCCAGCTGGTTGACGGGCTGGCCGCTGTGGACCGACGGCGCGGTCTTCCTGGTGGTCTCGGTGCTGCTGCTGGTGCTGGTGCGCCCCGCCTTGCGGCGGCGACTGTGGGCCGGTGCGGGCGCTGAAACCGGGGTGCGGGCCCTGCAGGGCAGGACCGCGCTGGTGCTCGACCGCGTCGAACAACACGGCGGCCAGGTGAAGCTCGACGGTGAGGTGTGGACGGCGCGCCCGCTGACCGACGGCGAGGTCTTCGAGCCGGGCGAGCAGGTCACCGTGATGCACATCGACGGGGCCACCGCGGTGGTCAGCAAGGTCTTGTAGAGAAAGGGGAGTGCTCATGGAAGGCGCTACGACCGGCCTGGTGTTGCTGGCGGTACTGGTGATCTTCGCGGCGATCGTGGTCGCCAAATCGGTGGCGCTGATTCCCCAGGCGGAGGCGGCGGTGATCGAACGCCTGGGCCGCTACAGCCGCACGGTCAGCGGCCAGTTGACCCTGCTGGTGCCGTTCATCGATCGGGTGCGCGCCCGCATCGACCTGCGTGAACGGGTGGTGTCGTTCCCCCCGCAGCCGGTGATCACCGAGGACAACCTGACGCTGAACATCGACACCGTCGTCTACTTCCAGGTCACCAACCCCAAGGCCGCGGTGTATGAGATCAGCAACTACATCGTCGGCGTCGAGCAGTTGACCACCACCACGCTGCGCAACGTCGTCGGCGGGATGACACTGGAGCAGACGCTGACCTCGCGTGAGGTGATCAACAGCCAGCTGCGTGGCGTGCTCGACGAGGCGACCGGCCGCTGGGGACTGCGGGTGGCCCGGGTGGAGCTCCGCAGCATCGATCCGCCGCCCTCGATCCAGGCATCGATGGAGAAGCAGATGAAGGCGGACCGGGAGAAGCGAGCGATGATCCTCACCGCCGAGGGGCAGCGGGAAGCCGCGATCAAGCAGGCCGAGGGGGAGAAGCAAGCCGAGATCCTCACCGCCGAGGGCGCCAAACAGGCGTCGATCCTGGCCGCCGAGGGCGAGCGGCAATCCCGGATGCTGCGGGCCCAGGGCGAGCGGGCCGCGGCCTACCTGCAAGCGCAGGGCCAGGCCAAGGCCATCGAGAAGACCTTCGCGGCGATCAAGGCCGGCCGGCCCACGCCCGAGCTACTGGCCTACCAGTACCTGCAGGTGCTGCCGGAGATGGCCCGCGGTGAGGCCAACAAGGTCTGGGTGGTGCCCAGCGACTTCGGCAGCGCGTTGCAGGGCTTCACCAAGCTGCTGGGAGCACCGGACGAGGACGGCGTCTTCCGCTACCAGCCGTCGCCGGTCGACGACACCCCGGCGCGTCCGGAAGACGACAGCGAAGAGGTCGCCGACTGGTTCACCACCCAGACCGACCCGGCGATCGCACAGGCGGTCGCCAAGGCCGAGGCCGATGCGCGCAAGCCGGTCGAGGGGGCGATACTGCCACCCCAGCTCGATCCCGGCATGGCGTGAGCGCGCTGACCGCCAGGCCCACCTACGCGGCGCTGGCCGCGTTCCTCGCGGGTGATGCGGTGGCATCGGCGATCCCGGTGCCCTATGTCGCCAAGAACATGGATGCCATGCGCATCCCGCCCCAGATCCGTTGGGCCGTTCCGGTGGCCAAGGCCGCCGCCGCGCTGGGACTGGGATCGGTGTTCCGCTTCCCGGGTGTCGCCCGCGCCACCACCGCGATGCTGACGGCGTATTTCGCCGGGGCGCTCGGCATCCAGCTGCGGGTACGCAATCGCGCGGCGAACATCGTTCCAGCGGTGCTGCTGCTGGCCGTGTTCGCCGTCATGACGGTGCAGGGCCCGCACACCGCGAGCAGCGGCGTACGGGCCCTGGAGCCGTAACGAGTCGTCAACCCCTGCGGGTCGCGGTGTGGTCGTGGCGGTGGGCGGTGTGCTCGTCGAGGCTGGTGGCCTTGTAGGCGTAGGCGGCCACCACCGCGCCGAGCACCTGGGCCAGCAGGTAGACCCAGAGGAACTTCCAGGCGAAGACGCCCGACAGCATCAGCCCGAAGGTGATGGCCGGGTTGAACGCGGCACCGGAGATGGCGCCGACCGCCACCACCCCGACCGTCACGATGAACCCGATCGCCAGACCGTAGAAGCTATTGCCGGCGCTGTCTTTGCTGGTTGCGGTATGCAACACCACGTAGCAGAGCGCGAAGGTGAACACCAATTCGGCCAGGAATGCCGGCCAGACGGCCCCGCTCAGATCAAGGGTGCCGGGGGAGTACTTGTCGTGCCACAACCCGAAACCCACTCCGAATGCGGCGAGGGCGCCGACCAACTGGGCGACGATGTAGGGCCCGAGATCGCCCAATGGCAGCGCGCCCCGCAAATAGGCCGCGATCGACACCGCCGGGTTCAGGTGGCCTCCCGATATATGCCCACTGGCGTACACCATCACCATCAGCACAGCACCGATGCCCAGCGCGACGGCGGCGGGGCATTCGGTTCCGGAGAGCAGGATGCCGATCACCGCGAACATGAAAACGAACGTGCCGATCATTTCGGTCAAATACTTGCGCACCGCGGCGTTGCGATCAGCCATTGATTCGGTCCCTTCGATCCGTCGAGCACCCCTCGAATTCGTGCCGTACCGGCACCTGACACCAACGAATACTTTAACGGGGGCTTACACATTTTCTCGATGTGCGGATGCCGGTTTACACCGAATTGTTGCCGGATTGGGGAGGCCTTCGTGTTATTTGCCAGGACGCGTCGTGCCAGGTCATCGGTCCAGCCGCAACTCGACCATCGGCAGCGCCGTGTCGGTCGCGCTGACCGGGGTGCCCAACGTCCGTTCGAGCACCGCGCTGAACTGCTCCCAGCTGCGGGGGTGGCGCCCGATGTAGTCGCCCAGCACCCGGTCCGCCTCGTGCTGATCCAATACCCGTGCGGTCGCCGGTGCGGGCGCCCGGCTGCCGGCGTAGACCCGTACCCGCGGGTCGGCGGTGACGTTGCGGAACCACTGGGCCCGGTCCCCGAAACCCGAGGCGACGACGTAGCTGTCAGCGGGATTGCCGCGGGCTTCGAGAACCTCCAGCACGACGTGGCGGCGCGCACCGGTGTTGCGCCCGATGTGCTCGAGCATCAGCAGCCGGCCCCCGAGCAGGCCGCCGAGGCGTGCCCGGTACAGCCAGATCGGCGCCCGCGTCAGCCGCCTCGATCGCAGGAGCCGGCTGGCGGCCTCGGCGAGGATGGACATGTTCAGCACGTCACTGCCGGCTCGGCGGCCTCGGCGGCCTCGGCGATGGCGCTGGTATCGCATGCGCCCCGGTGGCGGCGGTGGCTGCGCACTTCATACACCAGCAGTGCCACCCCGACCGCGGCCGTGCACGCCGACACGGCGAACAGCTGCGGGCTCACATCGCCGGTGAGGGCGTCGCCCAGCACCACCACCGCGGCAGTGCCCGGTAGCAACCCGATCAGGGTGGCCACCGTGTACGGCAGCAATCGCACCGCCGACGCGCCGGCGGCATAGTTGATCACCGAGAACGGGATCGCCGGAATCAACCGCAGCGACACCACCGCCGGCCAGCCGCGCTCGCGCAGCCGGGCGTCCAGCGAGTGCATCCGCGGATGACGCACCACCCGGCTCAGCTGCCAACCGAACACCCGCATCAGGATCAGCGCCGTCACGGCGCTCAGCGCGCTGGCCGACACCGCCAGCACGATGCCCAGCCAGGGCCCGAACAGCAGGCCGGCGGCGAGTGTGAAGGCGGTACGGGGGAACGGAAGCACGGTGACCACGGTGTGCGCGGTCAGAAACGCCAGCGGAAACCACGGGCCGAGCGTCTGCGCCCAGTCCCGCAACTGCACGGCGGTGGGCACCGGGACCAACAGTGCCACCGCGACCAGTGTCACGATCACCGCCGTGGTCAACGCCAATCGCCACACCGCCACCTGGCGGGCGATGGTCACCAGTGCCGGCCAGGCGCTGCGCAGCGCCTGCGGGATTCCGGTCGCGGCGGTCTTCACGGCCCTCAGGGTACGGCCCGATGGTTAACGAATTGCGTCGCACGACGGCAGTTTTGGCGTCCGGCGCACCTCCGCCGCACCCGTCGAGCGCCATCATTTAGCCTGGTTAACACGTGCCGAGTAGCGATCCATCAGTTACTCACGAGTAATAACAGGAGTCGCCGGTGTCCATCGACGTGTCCGCAGAACCCGCCGGCATGGAGGAAGCCCGGGCCCGCTGGCGTGCCGCGGTGGCCGGGGTGCTGGCCAAGAGCTCGCGCCGCGAACCGGCCGATATCGACTCCGAGACCGGCGGCGAGCCCGAGCGGCTGTTGGACACCCCGGTAGCGGGGCCGGACGGCTTCGCGATCCGGGCGCTCTACACCGGCTTCGATGCGCTGCCGGAGCAGCCGCTGCCCGGCCGGTGGCCCTACGTGCGCGGCGCCGACGCGCTGCGCGACGTCAACAGCGGCTGGAAGGTCGCCGAGCGTTTCCCCGGCAACGGGCCGGCGACGGGGGCCGACGTCAACGGTGTGGTGCTGGGCGCCCTGACCGAAGGGGTCAGCGCGCTGGTGGTGCGGGTCGGCGACGGTGGTTCAGCGAGCCTCGACGAAGGAGAGGCGAAGCTGGGACCACCGCATAGGCCCGGCGGCGTTCCGGCCGATGAGCTGCGGCGGGTCTTCGACGACGTCTACCTGCAGTTGGTCCCGGTGCTCCTCGATGGCGCCGGAGCCGGTGACTACACCGCCGCGGCCGACACCATGCTGGCGCTGGTCGACGGTCTCGACCCGGACAACCGTGCCAACCTGTCGCTGGATCTGGGCGCCGACCCG
The DNA here is from genome assembly GCF_002086455.1 of Mycolicibacter algericus DSM 45454. Classification (GTDB taxonomy): domain Bacteria; phylum Actinomycetota; class Actinomycetes; order Mycobacteriales; family Mycobacteriaceae; genus Mycobacterium; species Mycobacterium algericum. The sequence goes on along the minus strand of NZ_MVHC01000025.1, from coordinate 6,321 downwards.
CTGATCGCCGCCCTGACCGGGGTGCCGGCTCCGGCGATCGACGAGGTGGTCGCCGTGGCGGCGCGCACCGCCGGCAACCGCGGTGTCCGCGCGATCGCCGTCAACGGGCCGGCGGTGCACAACCTGGGCGCCGGTGCGGCCGGCGAATTGGCCGCCGGCCTGGCGGCCGCGGTTGCCTACCTGCGGGCGCTCACCGACGCCGGCCTGCCGATCGCCGACGCCATCGGTCAGATCGGTTTCCGGCTCGCCGCCGACGACGACCAGTTCATGACGATCGCCAAAATCCGGGCGGCGCGCCAGCTGTGGGCGCGGGTGGCCGAGGTGGCCGGGGCGCCGGAGGCCGGCGCCGCCGTCGTCCATGCCGAGACATCGTTGGCGATGATGACGCAACGCGACCCGTGGGTGAACATGCTGCGGACCACGCTGGCCGCGTTCGGGGCGGGCGTGGGCGGCGCGGACACCGTCCTGGTGTGGCCGTTCGACAGCGCCATCAACGGCGGCCAGCCCGGCGCCTCGGCCGCCTTCTCCCGGCGCATCGCCCGCAACACCCAGCTGCTGCTGCTCGAGGAATCGCACCTGGGCCAGGTGCTGGACCCGGCCGGCGGCTCCTGGTTCGTCGAGGATCTCACCGAGCAGCTGGCGCAACAGGCGTGGCGGCAGTTCCAGGAGATCGAGGCGCTCGGGGGATTCGAAGCCGCCCGCGAACACATCGCCGAGCGGATCGCCGGCGTCGCCGCGGCCCGGGCCGAGGACATCGCGCACCGGCGCAACGCGATCACCGGGGTCAACGAGTACCCCAACCTGGCCGAGCCGCCGTTGCCGCCATCGGCGACCGAGGCCACCCAGCCGGGATTGCGACGCTACGCCGCGCAGTTCGAGGCGCTGCGCGACCGCTCCGACGCGTACCTGGCCCGCACCGGCGCCCGGCCGCAGGTGCTGCTGTTGCCGCTGGGCCCGATGGCGGAGCACAACGTCCGGACGACGTTTGCCGCCAACCTGCTGGCCTCCGGCGGCATCGACGTGGTCAACCCCGGCACGGTGGACGCCGACGGATTGGCAGCGGCAGTGGAACGCGCCGGCTTGCCGGCCGGGTCGCCGACCGTGGCGGTGGTGTGTGGCAGCGACGCCCGGTACGGCGCCGAAGCCGCCGGGATCATCGCAGCCGCCCGCTCCGCCGGGATCGAGCGGGTCTACCTGGCAGGACCGGCGAAAGCACTGGCGGCCAACGCCGACCCCGACCCGAAGCCGGACGACTACCTGACCATGAAAATTGATGCGGTGCAGGCGTTGTCGGACCTACTTACCCGATTGGGGGCTTGAGAACCATGACCGCCAGCACCTCACACAGCACCCTCGGCAGCTTCGCTGACGTCGCGCTGCACGGGGATCAGCACAGCGCACCGGTGGCTGAAGTCTCTGCGACCGCCGTCGCCGAGCACGTCGCGGCCGCCGCGGCCGCTCACGGCTACACACCCGAGCAGCTGGAGTGGCATACCCCGGAAGGCATCGCGGTCAAGCCGGTCTACACCGCCGCCGATCGCGCCGCCGTGCTCGCCGACGGCTACCCGCTGGACAGCTTCCCCGGCGAGGCTCCGTTCGTTCGCGGGCCGTATCCGACGATGTACGTCAACCAGCCGTGGACGATCCGCCAATACGCCGGGTTCTCCACCGCCGCGGACTCCAATGCCTTCTATCGGCGCAACCTCGCGGCCGGGCAGAAGGGCCTGTCGGTGGCGTTCGACCTGGCCACCCACCGCGGCTACGACTCGGATCATCCCCGGGTGCAGGGCGACGTCGGAATGGCCGGTGTGGCAATCGATTCCATCCTCGACATGCGGCAATTGTTCGACGGGATCGACCTGAGCGCGGTCAGCGTGTCGATGACGATGAACGGTGCGGTGCTGCCGATTCTGGCGCTGTACGTGGTGGCCGCCGAGGAGCAGGGGGTGCCGCCGGAGAAGCTGGCCGGCACCATCCAGAACGACATCCTCAAAGAGTTCATGGTCCGCAACACCTACATCTACCCGCCGAAGCCGTCGATGCGGATCATCTCCGACATCTTCGGCTACACCAGCGCCAAGATGCCCAAGTTCAACTCGATCTCGATCTCGGGCTACCACATCCAGGAGGCCGGTGCCACAGCCGATCTGGAGTTGGCCTACACGCTGGCCGACGGGGTGGACTACATCAAGGCCGGCCTGGACGCCGGCCTGGACATCGACAAGTTCGCGCCCCGGTTGTCGTTCTTCTGGGGCATCGGGATGAACTTCTTCATGGAGGTCGCCAAGCTGCGTGCCGGCCGGCTGCTGTGGAGTGAGCTGGTCGCGCAATTCAACCCGAAGAATCCGAAATCGCTGTCGCTGCGTACCCATTCGCAGACCTCGGGGTGGTCGCTGACCGCCCAGGACGTCTACAACAACGTGGCCCGCACCTGCATCGAGGCGATGGCCGCCACTCAGGGTCACACCCAATCGCTGCACACCAACGCCCTCGATGAGGCGCTGGCACTGCCCACCGACTTCTCCGCCCGCATCGCCCGCAACACCCAGTTGCTGCTGCAACAGGAATCGGGCACCACCCGGCCGATCGACCCGTGGGGCGGGTCCTATTACGTGGAGTGGCTCACCCACCAGCTGGCACAGCGGGCCCGCGCCCACATCGAGGAAGTGGCAGCCCACGGTGGCATGGCCCAGGCCATCAGCGACGGCATCCCGAAGCTGCGCATCGAGGAGGCCGCCGCCCGTACCCAGGCGCGCATCGACTCCGGGCGCCAGCCGCTGATCGGCGTCAACAAATACCAGGTCGCCGAGGACACCGAGATCGAGGTGCTCAAGGTCGAGAACAGCCGGGTGCGCGCCGAACAGCTGGCCAAACTGGAGCAGCTGCGCGCCGAGCGTGACGAGGCGGCCTGCCAGGCGGCGCTGGCCGAGTTGACCCGGGCGGCCGGAACGCAGGGCGCGGCAGGGGAGGACGGGCTGGGCAACAACCTGCTGGCGCTGGCCATCGACGCCGCCCGGGCCAAGGCCACCCTCGGGGAGATCTCCGATGCGCTGGAGAAGGTTTACGGGCGCCACCAGGCCGAGATCCGTACCATCTCAGGCGTCTACCGTGACGAAGTCGGGAAAGGCAGCAACATCTCTAGTGCAACCGCCCTGGTGGAGAAGTTCGCCGAAGCCGACGGCCGCCGGCCTCGCATCCTGATCGCCAAGATGGGGCAGGACGGGCACGACCGGGGCCAGAAGGTCATCGCCACCGCGTTCGCCGACATCGGATTCGACGTCGACGTCGGCGCGCTGTTCTCCACCCCCGACGAGGTGGCGCGGCAGGCCGCCGACAACGACGTGCATGTGGTCGGGGTGTCATCGCTGGCGGCCGGGCACCTGACGCTGGTGCCGGCGCTGCGCGACGCGTTGGCCGAGGTGGGCCGGCCCGACATCATGATCGTGGTGGGCGGGGTGATCCCGCCCGGCGACTTCGACGAGCTCTATGCCGCCGGGGCGACCGCGATCTTCCCGCCGGGCACGGTGATCGCCGACGCCGCCGCGGACCTGTTGCAGACGCTCGCGTCGCAGCGAGGCTATGTCCTCGATGAGGTCCTTGATGAGCTCGGCGAGCCGGACGGACCGGTCGCAGACCAGAAATAGATGGCTGACAACATGGGCGACAGCGTCGCCGACTTGGCGGCCGCGGTGCGCGCCGGTGATCGATCCGTGCTGCCGCGGGCCATCACACTGGTCGAGTCCACCCGCGCCGATCACCGCGAGCAGGCTCAGGAATTGCTGCTGGCGCTGTCGCCCGGACAGCAGGCGGACCCCGGCTCGACAGCCCGGCGGGTGGGGATCACCGGAGTTCCCGGGGTCGGCAAGTCGACGACGATCGAGGCGCTCGGAATGCATCTCATCGAGCGCGGCCACCGGGTCGCGGTGCTTGCGGTCGACCCGTCCTCGACGCGCACCGGCGGTTCGATCCTGGGCGACAAGACCCGGATGCAGCGGCTGGCGGCACACCCGGACGCCTATATCCGCCCGTCGCCGACGTCGGGCACCCTGGGCGGCGTCGCCAAGGCCACCCGCGAGACCGTGGTGCTGCTGGAGGCCGCCGGCTTCGACGTGATCCTCATCGAGACCGTCGGCGTCGGCCAGTCCGAGGTGACGGTCGCGGGCATGGTCGACACCTTCGTCTTCTTGACGCTGGCCCGTACCGGCGATCAGTTGCAGGGCATCAAGAAGGGTGTGCTGGAGCTAGCCGACCTCGTGGTGGTCAACAAGGCCGACGGCGAGCATCTCGCCGAGGCGCGGCTGGCCGCGCGAGAGCTGTCGGCCGCGATCCGGCTCATCTATCCGCGTGAAACCCTGTGGCGGCCACCGGTTCTGACGATGAGCGCGGTCGAGGGCAGCGGGCTGGCGGAAGTCTGGGATGCCATCGAGCGGCACCGGCAGACCTTGATCGACGCCGGCGAATTCGAATCCCGGCGCCGCGCCCAGCAGGTGGACTGGACCCGGCAGCTGGTGGCCGACGCGGTGCTGGAACGGGCGCTGTCGGACCCGGCGGTGCGCGCGGTGCGCGCCGAGGCCGAACGGCAGGTGCTCAGCGGTGATCTGACCCCCGCGCTGGCCGCCCAGCGAATCCTCGACGCCATCTGGCATTAGCCGGCTCGGGCCCCGACTCGCGCGGTAACACGGCTTATGCGCGCCGGCCGCGAGGTAGATTCCCAGCCATGACGCAGCATCCCGGCGCTCGCCGCAGCGCGCTTCCGGCGAACGTCCACGGCGCGGCCGACCCGAACTTTGCCTGTGCCGTGCGCGCTTTCGCCGCGATGTTCCCCGGTCGCCGTTACGGCGGCGGCGCCCTGGCGGTGTACCTGGACGGCCGGCCGGTCGTCGACGTGTGGACCGGGTGGTCGGACCGCGCGGGCCGGGTGCCCTGGTCGGTCGACACCGGCGCCATGGTGTTCTCGGCGACCAAGGGTGCCGCATCGACGGTCATCCACCGGCTGGTTGACCGGGGCCTGATCGACTACGACGTGCCGGTCGCGCAGTACTGGCCGGAGTTCGGCGCCAACGGCAAGTCCGGGATCACCGTCCGGCAGCTGCTGGGCCACCGGGTCGGGCTGACCCAGCTGCAGGGCGCCAGCAGGGCGGACCTACTCGACCACACCACGATGGAGGCCCGGATGGCGGCCGCGGCGCCGGGACGCGAATTCGGCAAGCCCGCCTATCATGCGCTGACCTACGGCTGGCTGATGTCCGGGCTGGCCCGGGCGGTCACCGGTACCGGCATGCGTGAGCTGTTTCGCGCCGAGCTGGCCGCGCCGCTGAACACCGACGGCCTGCATCTGGGCCGTCCGCCCGCTGCCTGCCCGACCGTCGCCGCGGAGATCATCATGCCGCAGCGCAGCCGGCGGAACCCGATCGTCGACTTCGTGGCACCCAAGGCGGCCGCCATGCTGCCGTACGGGGGATTCGGCGCGTTCTACTTCCCCGGGGTGATGGACACCGTGCGCGGCGACGTCCCGTTCCTGGACACCGAGGCGGCCTCGCTCAACGGTGTGGCCACCGCACGGGGATTGGCGCGCCTCTACGGTGCGCTGGCCAACGGTGGGCAGCTCGACGGCACCCGGTTCCTGTCGCGCCGGCTGGTGGACGGTCTGACCGGTCGGCGCACCCTCGAATGGGACCGCACCGTCGGCGTTCCGCTGGCCTTCCACCTCGGCTATCACGCGATCCCGTTCGGCCAGGTGATGCCCGGCTTCGGCCATGTCGGGCTGGGCGGCTCGATGGGCTGGGCCGATCCGGCGACCGGGCTGGCGTTCGGATTCGTGCACAACCGGCTGCTGACCCCGTTCGTCGCGCTGGATCATGCGGGGTTCGTCGGGGTGGCCGCGCTGGTCCGCCGCGCCGTCGCGAGTGGACGTCGGCGGGGGATCGACGCGGTCCCGCTGCTGGGAGCCCCGTTCGGCGACGCGGCGGCGGCAATCGGGTAGCGGGGCGACCGACGGCGACCGCTAATGTTGCGCGAGTGACTGACCGTACGCCGAAGCTCTACATCTTCCCGCACGCCGGCGGATCGCCGCAGTACTACCTTCCTTTCTCCAAAGCGTTCACCGCCGACGTCAAACGCATCGGAGTGCAGTACCCCGGCAAGGGCGGTAACCACGACCTCGGCGCCTTCACCAGTATCGAGGACCTCGCCGACCGGGTCTGCGAGAAGCTGGCTCCGCCGGCCGACGAGTGCGCCGCCTTCTTCGGCCCAGGGGGCCACCTTGTCGGCGGTCGCGACGTCGTCTTCGTCGCCGTGGAAAGCGACGATGGGGCACGACAC
>NZ_MVHC01000024.1 GCF_002086455.1 Mycolicibacter algericus DSM 45454 | reverse complement strand
CCCGGAAGCTAAGCCTGTCAGCGCCGATGATACTGCCCAACCGGGTGGAAAAGTAGGACACCGCCGAACACAACATAAAGCCCTGTGGCCCCCAAAACAATTGGGGGCCACAGGCATTTCCAACAGCCCGAGCCGAAACGCGTGACCAGAGCGCGGGTCGGTGCAGTAGCCGGACTATTAGCGGCGGGCCGTATCCTTACATGAGGTTTTACGGTGAAAGGTTTCCGTGGTCGACAACAGAGCAAGTGGCGGACGTGGTCAGTCGCGCGGGGGCGCCGGGCGTGACCAACGCGGCCCGCAGCAACGGCGGGGAGCTGGCGACCAGCGGCGCACACCCACCGGCGATCAGCGGCGCACGCCCCGAGGCGGCGGACCGGATCGGGATCGGCGCAGCCAACCGCGGCGCGACCACGACGGCGGCTCACGGCCGCCGCATACCGCCGCTGCGGAACCGGCTGCGCGCTACGACGATCCACCGCTTCCCCCCGGGATCGAACCCAAGCAACTGGCCCCGGAGGTGCGTCGGGAACTGAGCACGCTGAACCGGGCCACCGCGGACGGTGTCGCCTGTCATCTGGTGGCCGCCGGGATGCTGCTGGACGACGACCCGCCGGCGGCTCTTCGGCACGCCCGGGCCGCCCGGTCCCGCTCGACGCGGATCACCGCGGTCCGCGAAGCGGTCGGCATCGCCGCCTATCACTGCGGTGACTGGGCACAGGCGCTGGCCGAGTTGCGGGCGGCACGCCGCATGGGCAGTAAGTCCGCGCTGTTGCCGCTGATCGCCGACTGTGAGCGCGGCATGGGCCGGCCGCAGCGGGCGATCGAGCTGGCCGCCGGCGACGAGGCCGCCCAGCTGGAGGGCGACGAGGCCGACGAACTGCGGATCGTCGTCGCCGGGGCGCGCGCCGACCTGGGCCAGCTGGAGCAGGCGCTGACGGTGCTCTCGACCCCGGCAGTCGATCCCGACCGCACCGGGTCGACGGTGGCGCGGCTGCACTATGCGCATGCCGAGACGCTGGTGGCGCTAGGCCGAGAGTCCGAGGCGGTGGAATGGTTCCTGCGGGCCGCCGCCGCCGACGTCGACGGGGTCACCGACGTCGAGGACCGTATCGCCGAGCTCGGCGGCAGCGCGGCCCTGGCAGACGAATACGACTGTCTGCTGCTGGATCTCGACGGCACGGTGTTTCGCGGCGGTGAACCCACCGTCGGCGCCGTCGAGACCCTCGCGGAGCTACCGAGCCGCGCCCTGTTCATCACCAACAATTCCTCGCGTGGCGCCGATGAGGTCGCGGCACACCTGAACCGGCTGGGCTTCACCGCCGCCGCCGAGGATGTCGCCACCAGCGCCCAGATCGCCGCGCATCTGCTGGCCGAGCAGCTTCCCGCCGGATCACGAGTGCTGGTGGTGGGTACCGAATCGCTGGCCGCTGAGATCGCCGCCGCCGGACTGGAACCGGTGCGGCTGGCCTCCGATGAGCCGGCTGCGGTGGTGCAGGGGCTCTCCACCGAGACCGGCTGGGCGCAGCTGGCCGAGGCGGCGCTGGCGATCAGGGCCGGCGCCATGTGGATGACCACCAACGTCGACAAGACACTGCCGTCGGAACGCGGCCTGCTGCCCGGCAACGGCTCGATGGTGGCCGCGTTGCGGGCCGCGACCGACGCCGAACCGCAGGTGGCCGGCAAACCCGGTCCGGCGCTGCTCACCGAGGCGCTGACCCGCGGCGAGTTCTACGCGCCGCTGGTGGTCGGTGACCGGCTGGACACCGACATCGCCGCCGCCAACGCCGCCGCGCTGCCCAGCCTGATGGTGCTCACCGGCGTCAACTCGGCGCGCGACGCGGTCGGCGCGGTCGCCGAGCAGCGGCCCACCTACATCGGCCACGACCTGCGGGCCTTACATCTCGACGCCGACGGGCTGGCGATCGGTCCGCAGCCGCAATGGCAGATCAGCGTGGACGGCACGACGCTCACCGTGGCCGCGGCGCAGCCCGAGGAAGACGACTCTGATGGCCTGTCGATCGTGCGGGCCCTGGCCGGGGCGGTCGCGGAGGCCGATCTGGCCGGGCGCCCGTTCACCGTCGAGTCCGCCGATGACACCGCCGCGCAGGCCCTGCAACACTGGTCCTTGCTCGGCACCTGGCCCTGAGGGGCACGCACCGGCTCAAACTGACATCGTCTAGCGTTGGTGGCACCCATGAACAGTGAGATTGATGATGTCCGGGAACGTATCGCGGCCTTGCTGGCCGAGCTGCCCGGGGAAGCCGAGCTGGCCGAACTACCGGCTCACAGCGATCTCAACGCCTTGGCGCAGCGGCTCGAAGCGGCCCACGAGGTGTTGGTCGCCGCGCTGGAGTCGGTGGAGAAGGGCTGAGGGCATCGATGTCGCGGCGCGCGCGTGTTGACGCCGAACTGGTCCGGCGCGGACTGGCGCGATCCCGCCAGCAGGCCGCCGAATTGATCGGCGCCGGCAAGGTCACCATCGACGGCATCCCCGCCGTGAAACCGGCGACCGCCGTGACGCTCTCGGCGGCCCTGGCCGTCGTGGGCGACGGCGAACGCGGCTGGGTGTCGCGCGGGGCGCACAAGCTGATCGGCGCGCTGGACACCTTCGGGATCGACGTCGCCGACCGGCAGTGCCTGGACGCGGGCGCCTCGACCGGCGGGTTCACCGAAGTGCTGCTGGACCGCGGCGCGGCCCGGGTGGTCGCCGTCGATGTCGGCTATGGCCAGTTGGCCTGGTCGCTGCGCACCGATCCGCGCGTCGTGGTGGTCGAACGCACCAATGTCCGCGGGCTGACGCCGCAGATCATCGGTGGGCTCGCCGAGCTGATCGTCGCCGACCTGTCGTTCATCTCGCTGGCCACCGTGTTACCCGCGCTGGCTGGCTGCGCGTCACCCGACGCCGATATGGTTCCGATGGTGAAGCCGCAGTTCGAGGTGGGACGAGCGCAGGTGGGCGCCGGCGGGGTGGTGTCGGACCCGCGGCTGCGGGCCGACGCGGTGCTGTCGGTGGCGCACCGCGCGGCTGAGCTCGGCTGGGGCACCGTCGCGGTCACCGCCAGTCCGCTGCCTGGGCCGTCGGGCAACGTCGAGTACTTTCTGCACCTGCGCGCCGCCGCCGCACCGCGAAGCGGTGACGCACTGGATGCAGCTGTCCAGGATGCCGTCGCGAAGGGACCCCAGTGAATAGCGGGAACGGCGAGCGCACCGTCCTGTTGGTGGTGCACACCGGGCGGGAAGAAGCCACCGACACCGCCCGCCGTGTCGAGAAGGTGTTGGGCGACCACGGCATCACGCTGCGGGTGCTGACCGCCGAGGCCGTCGACAAAGGCTCGCTGCATCTGGCGCCCGACGACATGCGCGACCTCGGAGTCGAGATCGATGTGGTGGACCCGGACAACCGGGCCGCCGAGGGCTGCGAGCTGGTGCTGGTGCTCGGCGGCGACGGCAGCTTCCTGCGGGCCGCCGAACTGGCCCGCACCGCCGACATCCCGGTGCTGGGGGTCAACCTCGGCCGGATCGGGTTCCTGGCCGAGGCCGAGGCCGACCACATCGACGGGGTCCTCGACCACGTCATCGCCCGCGATTACCGAGTCGAGGACCGGATGACGCTCGACGTCGTGGTGCGCGCCGACGGGGAGATCGTCGACCGCGGATGGGCGCTCAACGAGGCCAGCATGGAGAAGGGTCCCCGGCTGGGCGTCCTCGGTGTCGTCCTCGAGGTCGACGGCAGGCCGGTGTCGACGTTCGGCTGCGACGGCGTGCTGGTGTCGACGCCGACCGGGTCCACCGCCTACGCGTTCTCCGCGGGTGGGCCGGTGCTCTGGCCCGACCTGGACGCCATCCTGGTGGTGCCCAACAACGCTCACGCGCTGTTCGCCCGGCCGATGGTGACCAGCCCCGACTCGACGATCGCGATCGAGGTTGAAAGCGACGGACACAACGCGCTGGTGTTCTGCGACGGCCGCCGCAAGATGTTGGTGCCGGCCGGCGGTCGGCTCGAGGTGCAGCGAGGCGGTAGACCGGTCAAGTGGGCGCGGCTGGGCAGCTCCCCGTTCACCGACCGGCTGGTGCGCAAATTCCGGCTGCCGGTGACCGGCTGGCGGGGACAGTGACGACGGTGCCGGCCGTTGCTTACTGAGATCCGCATCGAGTCGCTGGGCGCGATCCAGGCGGCGACCGCCGAATTCGACCGCGGCCTGACCGTGCTCACCGGGGAGACCGGCACCGGCAAGACGATGGTCGTCACCAGCCTGCACCTGCTCGGCGGTGCGCGCGCCGACGCCAACCGGGTGCGCTCGGGGGCCACCCGCGCCGTGGTGGAAGGCCGGTTCTGCACCGCTGATCTGGCACCGGCCTCGGCCGCGCAGATCGACGAGCTCCTGGAGTCCTCCGGGGCCGAGCGCGACGAGGACGGCAGCGTGATCGCGGCCCGTTCGGTCAGCCGCGATGGGCCGTCGCGCGCCTACCTGGGTGGCCGCGGGGTGCCGGCCAAATCGCTGAGCGGCTTCACCGGCGGGCTGCTGACGCTGCACGGCCAGAACGACCAACTGCGGCTGATGCGCCCCGACGAACAGCGCGGTGCGCTGGACCGGTTCGCCGCGGTCGGCGCCCGGCTGGAGCGCTACCGCAGCGCGCGGGAGGCCTGGCTGTCGGCGCGGCGTGACCTCATCGACCGCCGCAACCGCGCCCGGGAACTGGCTCAGGAAGCCGACCGGCTCACCTTCGCGCTGCGCGAGATCGACGACGTCGACCCGTGCCCCGGTGAGGACGACGCGCTGACCGTCGAGATTCGCCGGCTCTCCGAACTCGACGCACTGCGCGCCGCGGCGGCCGGCGCGCGGGCGGCCCTGGCAGGCGGCGCCGACGATGACGCGGCCACCGCGCCCACCTCGGCCACCGACCGGCTCGGGCAGGCAAGGACGGCGTTGACCGGCACCGACGACGGCGCTCTGCAGGCGCTGGGCGACCAACTCGGCGAGGCGCTCACGGTGGTCGGCGACGTGGCCCGCGAACTGGGTGGTTATCTCGACGAACTGCCCACCGGCACCGACGCGCTGGACGCCAAGCTGGCGCGGCAGGCCGAGCTGCGCTCGCTGACCCGCAAGTACGCCGCCGACGTCGACGGGGTGCTGGCATGGGCGGCCGAGTCGCGCGAGCGGCTGGCCCAACTCGACGTCTCCGAAGAAGCACTGGCGGCGCTGTCCGATCGCGCCGAGGAGCTCGGGCAACGGGTGGTCAAGACCGCCACCGATCTCAGCGCCGCGCGCGGCAAGGCGGCCGGCTCGCTGGCCAAGGCGGTCAGCGCAGAGCTTTCCGGGCTGGCGATGGCCGACGCCGAGTTCAGCGTCGGCGTGCACCACAGCCCGGCCGCCGACGACGACCCGGCCGCCCTGCGGCTGCCCTCGGGGCAGGTGGTGCACGCCGGCGCCGACGGCATCGACGACGTCGAGTTCGGGCTGGCCGCGCATCGGGGCATGACGGTGCTGCCGCTGGCCAAGAGCGCCTCCGGAGGTGAGCTGTCCCGGGTGATGCTGGCACTGGAGGTGGTGCTGGCCACCTCGTCCTTGTCGGCGTCGTCGCGCGACTCGGCCGGCACCACGATGGTGTTCGACGAGGTCGACGCCGGCGTCGGCGGCCGCGCGGCGGTGCAGATCGGGCGGCGGCTGGCGCGGCTGGCCCGCACCCACCAGGTCATCGTGGTGACGCACCTGCCGCAGGTGGCGGCCTACGCCGATGTGCACCTGATGGTGGAGCCCACCGGCAGTGACGGCGCCAGCGGGGTGCGGCGGCTGACGGATGAGGAGCGGGTCGGCGAACTGGCCAGGATGCTGGCCGGGCTGGGGGAGACCGACACCGCCCGGGCGCACGCGCGGGAATTGCTCGACGCCGCCCGGGATGATCGGGACGTAGACCGCGGCGGATAAGCCGCCAAGGCCGTGTGACAACTGTGACGTAATTGAACTTCTGAGGCTATTGTTGCGGCGCGCCTCCCGGGTTTTGAGCTGTTTCGAGGACAGAATCGCCGCCATGAAGATGTCTGCGCTGCTGTCTCGTAACACCTCCCGGCCCGGTGTCATCGGCACGGCCCGGGTTGATCACGACATCGACCGACTGCTGCGGCGGGTCGGCCCGGGCGACATCGTGGTGCTCGACATTCTCGATCTGGACCGGATCACCGCCGACGCCTTGGTGGAGGCCGAGATCGCCGGTGTCGTCAACGCCTCGGCGTCCATCTCCGGTCGCTACCCCAACCTCGGGCCCGAGGTGCTGGTCGCCAACGGCGTCACGCTGATCGATGAAGCCGGACCCACGGTGTTCAAGAAGATCCGCGACGGCGCCAAAATCCGGCTGCACAACGGCGCCGTCTACTCCGGTGACCGGCGGCTGGCACGAGGCGTCGAGCGCAGCGACGTCGAGATCGCCGACCTGATGCTGGAGGCCAAGAGCGGGCTGGTGGCGCACCTGGAGTCCTTCGCCGGCAACACCATCGAGTTCATCCGCAGCGAGAGCCCGCTGCTCATCGACGGGATCGGGATCCCCGAGATCGATGTGGATCTGCGGCGCCGGCACGTGGTGCTGGTCGGTGACGAACCCGACGCCGCCGACGACCTGAAATGCCTCAAGCCCTTCATCAAGGAGTACCAGCCGGTGCTGATCGGCATCGGCTCCGGAGCCGATGTGCTGCGCAAGGCCGGCTACCGGCCGCAGCTGATCGTCGGCGACCCCGATCAGATGAGCGCCGAAGTGCTGCGGTGCGGATCGCAGGTGGTGCTGCCCGCTGACGCCGACGGCCACGCGCCGGGGCTCGAGCGCATCCAGGACCTCGGTGTCGGCGCGATGACGTTCCCGGCGGCCGGGTCCGCGATGGACCTGGCGTTGCTGCTGGCCGATCATCACGGCGCGGCGCTGCTCGTGACGGCCGGGCACACCGCCAACATCGAGACGTTCTTCGACCGGACCCGTCAGCTGACGAATCCGTCGATGTTTTTGACCCGCCTCAAGGTCGGCGAGAAGCTGGTGGCCGCCCGCGCGGTCGCCACGCTGTACCGCAGCCGGATCTCCGCCGGCGCGATCGCGCTGCTGGTGCTGTCGATGCTGCTGGCGGTCATCGTCGCGCTCTGGGTGTCGCAGACCGACGCCCTGGTGCTCGAATGGCTCAGCAACTACTGGCACGACCTGTCGCAGTGGCTGCGGCACTGGGTGACGTAACGGGATCGGGGTACCGCGATGATCACCCCTCGTTACCACGCGATGTCGCTGACCGCCGTGCTGCTGGCGCTGGTGTTGGGTGTCGTGCTGGGCTCCGGGCTGCTGTCGGGCCCGCTGATGGGCGGCCTGCAGTCCGACAAGCAGGAGTTGCGCGCCCAGATCGACACGCTGCACCAACAGCAGAACGCACTCGGTGAGCGGCTCAGCAACGCAAACGATTTCGACGCGGCCATGGCACCACGCATCGTGCGCGACGCGCTGCAGGGCAAGTCCGCGGTCGTCTTCCGGACTCCCGACGCCGCCGACGAAGACGTCGACGCGGTGGCGCGGATCATCGGCCAGGCCGGCGGAACCGTCACCGGAACGGTCGCGTTGACGACGCAGTTCGTCGACGGCAACGCCGAGGAGAAACTGCGCGCGGTGATGGAGTCCGGGATCGTGCCGGCCGGTGCCCAGCTGAGCAGCAACCTCATCGACTCGGGCGCCCAGGCCGGCGATCTGCTCGGTATCGCGCTGCTGATCAATCGCGACCCGGCCGTCGGGCCCGTTGATGACCCGCAGCGCGCGACGGTGCTGGCCGCGCTGCGCGACACCGGCTTCATCACCTACCGCGAGCAGCGATTCGGGCCGGCCAACGCGGCCGTCGTCATCACCGGTGGCGCCCTGCCCGACGATGCCGGCAGCGCCGGGGTGAGCGTCGCCCGGTTCGCCGCGGCGTTGGCCCCGCACGGCTCGGCGACGGTGCTGGCCGGCCGGGACGGCTGCGCGTCAGGTACTGCGGCGGTCGCGATGGCCCGCACCGACTCCTCGGTGGCCGCGGCCGTCAGCACGGTCGACGACGTCGACGTCGAGTCGGGCCGGATCACCACGGTGATGGCGATGAGCAGCCTCATCGAGGGCGGCCACCCGGGTCAGTACGGCATCGGGCACGGCGCCGGCTCGGTCACCATTGCGCAGTAGCGGGCCGGCCGCGGTCGGTGGGGCCGGGCGTGGCTGGGCGTGTTAGCGGCCGCGGGCCGCTCTCGATGTTAGGGTGAGATTCCGTGGGTCGGCAGGCCCTCAATCCCTGCGCCGTCGTCACGGAGGTTGGTGTTGCCACCACTGCGAAAGCACCCGCAAACCGAGCCGAAGCACCTCTTCGTCACCGGTGGAGTTGCCTCCTCACTGGGTAAGGGATTGACCGCGAGCAGCCTCGGTCAGTTGCTGATCGCCCGCGGGTTGCAGGTCACCATGCAGAAGCTCGACCCCTACCTCAACGTCGATCCCGGGACGATGAACCCGTTCCAGCACGGGGAGGTCTTCGTCACCGAGGACGGCGCCGAGACCGACCTCGACGTCGGCCACTATGAGCGATTCCTCGACCGCGACCTGTCCGGGTCGGCGAATGTGACCACCGGACAGGTCTATTCGACGGTGATCGCGAAGGAACGCCGCGGCGAATACCTCGGCGACACCGTGCAGGTGATCCCGCACATCACCGATGAGATCAAGCGGCGCATCCTGGCGATGTCCGATCCGGACGCCGACGGCCGGCGGCCCGACGTCGTCATCACCGAGATCGGCGGCACCGTCGGCGACATCGAGTCGCAGCCGTTCCTGGAGGCTGCCCGTCAGGTCCGCCACGATGTCGGCCGGGACAACGTGTTCTTCCTGCACGTGTCGCTGGTGCCCTACCTTGCCCCCTCGGGCGAGCTCAAAACCAAGCCCACCCAGCACTCGGTGGCTGCGCTGCGCAGCATCGGTATCACCCCCGACGCACTGATCCTGCGCTGTGACCGCGAAGTACCCGAACCGCTGAAGAACAAGATCGCGTTGATGTGCGACGTCGACGTCGACGGGGTGATCTCCACCCCGGACGCGGCGTCGATCTATGACATCCCCAAGGTGCTGCACCGCGAGGAACTAGATGCCTACGTGGTACGCCGGCTCAACCTGCCGTTCAAGGATGTCGACTGGACCGAGTGGGACGAACTGCTGCGCCGCGTCCACGAGCCCCACGAGACGGTGCGAATCGCGTTGGTGGGCAAATACATCGACTTGTCCGACGCCTACCTGTCGGTGACCGAGGCGTTGCGCGCCGGTGGCTTCACCCACTACGCGAAGGTCGAGATCAACTGGATCGCCTCCGATCAGTGCGACACCCCCGCCGGGGCGGCTGCCGCGCTCGGTGAGATGCACGGCGTGCTGATTCCGGGCGGCTTCGGGATCCGGGGCATCGAGGGCAAGATCGGCGCCATCGCCTACGCCCGCACCCACGGGCTGCCGGTGCTCGGATTGTGCCTGGGCCTGCAGTGCATCGTGATCGACGCCGCCCGTACCGCCGGGATCGCGCAAGCCAGCTCGGCGGAGTTCGATCCGGACACCCCCGACCCAGTGATCGCGACCATGGCCGACCAGCAGGACGCGGTTGCCGGGACGGCGGACCTCGGCGGCACCATGCGCCTGGGCGCCTATCCGGCGGTGCTGGAGGCGGATTCGATTGTGGCCGAGGCCTACCAGGCCACCGAGGTCTCCGAGCGGCACCGCCACCGGTTCGAGGTCAACAACGCCTACCGGGACCGGATCGCGCAGAGCGGACTGCGGTTCTCCGGCACCTCCCCGGACGGCAAGCTGGTGGAGTTCGTCGAGTACCCGCGCGAGATGCACCCGTTCCTGGTGGGCACCCAGGCACACCCGGAGCTCAAGAGCAGGCCGACCCGGGCGCACCCGCTGTTCGCGGCGTTCGTCGGTGCGGCCATGGATTACAAGGCCGCCGAGCGGCTGCCGGTGGAGATCCCCGAACAGCACCACGAACACCACGAGCCCGCCGACCTCCAGCACCGGGCAGACGGGCGAGGCGGCAGCGCCCAGCCGTTGGCCGATTCGCTGCAAGAAGCCCTGCCGGAACATGTAACCCGTGGCTGACCACGTCTTCGAGACCACCTCGTCGCAGCTGCTGCACAGCGGCAAGATTTTCGCGCTGCGCCGTGACGAGGTGCGGATGCCGGGCGGCACTACGGCCACCCGCGACGTGGTGGAACACTACGGCGCCGTCGGAGTCGTCGCCATGGACGATGCCGGCAACATCCCGCTGATCTACCAGTACCGCCACGCGTTCGGCCGGCGGCTGTGGGAACTGCCCGCCGGACTGCTGGATCTAGGCGGTGAGGCGGCGCACCTGACCGCCGGCCGCGAACTCGTCGAAGAGGCCGGATTGACGGCGACCACCTGGCAGGTGCTCGTCGACCTCGACTCCACGCCGGGGTTCAGCGACGAGTCGGTGCGGGTGTATCTGGCCACCGGCCTCTCGGCGGTCGACCGCCCGGAGGCGCACGACGAGGAGGCGGATCTCACGCTGCGCTGGTATCCGATCGCCGAGGCCGCCAAGCTGGTGTTCAGCGGTGAGATCGTCAACGCCCTTGCGGTGGCAGGGATCCTGGCGGCCTATCTGCACCATCAGGGATTCACGGCGTTGCGCCCGGTGGACGCCGAGTGGGTCGACCGGCCTACCGCGTTCGCCGCCAGGAAGAACCCGTCATGACGGCGGCGGCGCAGCCGGTCGATCCGCTGAGCGGGCAGCTGCAGGGCTACCTGGATCATCTGACGGTCGAGCGGGGGGTCGCCGCCAACACCTTGAGCTCCTACCGGCGGGATCTGCGCCGCTACAGCGAGCACCTGCTGGCCCGCGGCGTCGACGACCTGGCACGTGCCGGCGAGAGCGACGTCACCGACTTCCTGGTGGCGCTGCGGCGCGGCGACCCGGAGAACGGCATACCGGCGCTGTCGGCGGTCTCGGCCGGGCGCGCCCTGATCGCGGTGCGGGGCCTGCACCGGTTCGCCGCCGCCGAGGGCATGGCGCCGATGGATGTGGCGCGCGGCGTCAAGCCGCCGACGCCGGGGCGGCGACTGCCCAAGAGCCTGACCATCGACGAGGTGTCGGCGCTGCTGGCCGGCGCCGGCGGAGAAAGCGTCTCGGACGGTCCACTGACACTGCGCAACCGGGCGTTGCTGGAGATGCTGTACTCCACCGGGTCGCGGATCTCGGAAGCGGTCGGACTGGATCTCGACGACGTCGACGTCAGTGATCGGTCGGTGCTGTTGCGCGGCAAGGGCGGCAAGCAGCGGCTGGTGCCGGTGGGCCGGCCGGCGGTGGCCGCGCTGGACGCTTATCTGGTGCGGGGCCGCCCGGACTTGGCGAGGCGCGGGCGCGGTACCCCGGCGGTATTCCTCAACGCCCGCGGAGGCCGGCTGTCGCGGCAGAGTGCCTGGCAGGTGCTGCAGGACGCCGCCGAACGCGCCGGGATCACCGCGAAGGTGTCACCGCACACGCTGCGGCACTCGTTCGCGACCCATCTGCTCGACGGTGGCGCGGACGTGCGGGTGGTGCAGGAACTGCTCGGTCACGCCTCGGTGAGCACCACCCAGATCTACACGCTGGTCACGGCGAACACGTTACGTGAGGTCTGGGCCGGCGCCCACCCCCGCGCCCGCTAGTTTCTTCTGGTCTTTCGCGCGGTTTCTCTTGCGCGAGCAGACGCGTAAGCCCCCAAAAGCACCCCGCGGAGGGGGCTTTCGCGACTGCTCGGCGGAGGGAATTACCCCAGGTACGTCGACTCGAGCACCAGGTCGGACAGCAGACGCTGATACTCCACGTGGGTCTTGTGTTCGACGGTGTCCCAGTGCGTCCCCTGTTGAGCCCGCATGTATTCGCGGTAGCGCGGCGCTCCCGGCACCTTGACATTGTCGGCGACCACGACCGACCCCGGATGCAGCCAGCCCCGGTCCAAAATGCTCTGGAGGTCCGACAGGTAGGCGTCCTTGTCGTGGTCGAGGAACAGGAAATCCAGCGCACCGGCGGCGAAGCCGTGCCGCGCGGTCAGTGCGTCCAGGGTGCGCCCGCCGTCACCGATGGTGCCCACCACGCAGGTGATCCGGTCGGCCACCCCGGCGTGCGCCCAGATCTGCCGGGCGTTGTCGGCGTTGGCCTCGGCCAGCTCAATCGAATAGATCCGGGCCGCCGGTGCGGCGCGGGCGATACGCAGGGCGCTGTAGCCGCAGTAGGTGCCCAGTTCCAGGGCCAGGGCCGGCTGGATCCGTTGCACCGCGGCGTCGAGCAGGGCGCCCTTCTCGTCGCCGATATTGATCAGCAGCGACTTCTCGTAGGCGAACTCGTCGATGCGGGCCAGCACGTCGTCGATATCGCCGGCTCGGGCATGGGCCAGCACGTAATCGACGGCGGCGGCTTCGCGGCCGTCGCCGATCTGGCCGGTGGTGGTGATGTTGCGGCCGCCGGTCGCCATCCGCAAGAACGACCACCGCAGGAAGGGGAGGCGTCGTTTCAGGCTCATGGCTGCGATCTTATGGCGCTCGGCACGCCGCGGCGGACTGTTCATGTAGCAGGTGTGGGCGTCGGTCACCGGTTAGACTTCTTCGGATGTTCGCCACGACCACGCCGACTCGGCCATGAGCGACGACGACAGCTCCGCCGTCGGCTTGACCGGGCGTCCCCCGCGCAACATCCCCGAGCCGCAGCCCCGCTCCACACACGGCCCCGCCAAGGTCATCGCGATGTGCAACCAGAAGGGCGGCGTCGGCAAGACCACCTCGACCATCAACCTCGGCGCGGCGCTGGCCGAGTACGGCCGCAAGGTGCTGCTGGTGGACCTGGATCCGCAGGGCGCGCTGTCGGCCGGCCTGGGGGTGCCGCACTACGAACTGGCGCATACCGTCCACAACCTGCTGGTGGAGCCGCGGGTCGAAATCGACGACGTGCTGATGCAGACCCGCGTCGAGAACCTGGACCTGGTGCCCTCCAACATCGACCTGTCGGCCGCCGAGATCCAGCTCGTCAACGAGGTGGGACGGGAGCACTCGCTGGCGCGGGCGCTGCGCCCGGTGCTGGACCGCTACGACTACCTGCTGGTGGACTGTCAGCCGTCGTTGGGCCTGCTCACCGTCAACGGCCTCGCGTGTGCCGACGGGGTGGTGATCCCGACCGAATGCGAGTACTTCTCGCTGCGCGGGCTGGCGTTGCTGACCGACACCGTCGAGAAGGTCCGCGACCGGCTGAACCCGAAGCTGGAGATCAGCGGCATCCTGCTGACCCGTTACGATCCGCGCACGGTCAACTCCCGGGAGGTGATGGCGCGGGTGGTGGAGCGCTTCGGCGACCTGGTGTTCGACACGGTGATCACCCGCACGGTCCGGTTTCCCGAGACCACCGTGGCCGGGGAGCCCATCACCACCTGGGCCCCGAAGTCCAGCGGTGCGCTGGCTTACCGCGCGCTGGCCCGCGAAGTCATCGACCGATTCGGCGCGTGAGTACCGACGCCCAGACCGACACCGAAACGGCCGCCACCGGTTTCCGCGTTCGCCTGACCAACTTCGAAGGTCCGTTCGACCTGCTGCTGCAGTTGATCTTCGCGCATCGCCTCGACGTCACCGAGGTGGCCTTGCACCAGGTCACCGATGATTTCATCGCCTACACGCGTGAAGTCGGCGCGCAGCTGGAGCTGGATGAGACCACGGCGTTTCTGGTGATCGCCGCCACGCTGCTCGATCTCAAGGCGGCCCGGCTGCTGCCTGCCGGACAGGTCGACGACGAAGAGGACCTGGCGCTGCTGGAGGTCCGCGACCTGCTGTTTGCCCGGCTGCTGCAGTACCGGGCGTTCAAGCATGTGGCGCAGATGTTCGCCGAACTGGAGGCCGCCGCGCTGCGCAGCTATCCGCGCGCGGTCTCGCTGGAGGACGGCTTCGCCAACCTGCTGCCCGAGGTGATGTTGGGCGTCGACGCCGAGACGTTCGCCCAGATCGCGGCGGCGGCATTCACCCCGCGCCCGGTTCCGACCGTGGGCACTGAGCATCTGCATCAGGTGATGGTGTCGGTGCCCGAGCAGGCCGGTGTGTTGCTGAGGCTGCTGGAGGCACGCGGCAGCGGTCAGTGGGCGTCGTTCTCGGCGCTGGTGGCCGATTGCCAAGCGCCGATCGAGATCGTCGGCCGCTTCCTGGCGCTGCTCGAGCTGTATCGAGCGCGGGCGGTAGCATTCGATCAGTCAGAACCACTTGGTGTGCTCCAGGTGTCGTGGACCGGTGAACGTCCCAGCAATGAAGACCTGGTGAAAGCAGAATCGGCCGAGTAGTGCGAGACGAGTTGATGACTGACCACATGCCCGAACCCGAGGTGTCCGACGGCGCCGCGGCTGCGGAAACGGTGGACGACACCGGCCAACTGGAGGCTTCCGGCGGGTCGGGCTCCGATCTGGGTATCGACGTCGCCGTGGCCCCCGAACTCGAGGACGCCGAACTCGGCGCGGTGCTCGAGGCCCTGCTGTTGGTGGTCGACACCCCGGCGACCGTGGAGTCGCTGGCGGCCGCCACCGACCAGCCGGTCTACCGGATCACCGCCAAACTGCGGGCGATGGCCGACGAACTCGCCGACCGCGACAGCGGTATGGATTTGCGCGAGGCCGGCGGCGGCTGGCGGTTCTACACCCGCGCCCGGTTCGCCCCCTACGTCGAGCGGCTGCTGCTCGACGGCGCCCGCTCCAAACTGACCCGCGCCGCCCTGGAGACACTGGCGGTGGTCGCCTATCGCCAGCCGGTGACGCGTGCCCGGGTCAGCGCGGTGCGCGGCGTCAACGTCGACGCGGTGATGCGCACGCTGCTGGCGCGCGGCCTGATCACCGAAGCCGGCGCGGACGCCGACACCGGCGCGGTGACATTCGCCACCACCGAGCTGTTCCTGGAGCGGCTGGGACTGTCGTCGCTGGTCGACCTGCCCGACATCGCGCCGCTGCTGCCGGATGTCGACGTGATCGACGACCTGAGCGAATCCCTGGACAGCGAACCGCGTTTCATGAAACTCGGTGGCGCGCCGGCGGCCGACCAGCCGCTGACGTTCGATGTGGACCACCTCTGATGGCTTTCTCCGATTTCCAGCCGGACGCTGAGGGCGTGCGCCTGCAGAAAGTGCTGTCGCAGGCCGGGGTCGCCTCGCGCCGGGTCGCCGAGAAGATGATTCGCGACGGCCGAGTCGAGGTCGACGGTCAGGTGGTGACCGAACTGGGCACCCGGGTGGATCCCGCCGCTTCGGTGATCCGCGTCGACGGGGCGCGGGTGAGCGTCGATGACACCCGGGTCTATCTGGCGCTGAACAAGCCGCGCGGTGTGCACTCGACGATGTCGGATGACCGCGGCAGGCCGTGCATCGGCGACTACGTCGAGCACCGGGTTCGCGGTGATGCCAAGCTCTTTCACGTCGGACGGCTCGACGCCGACACCGAGGGGCTGATGCTGCTGACCAACGACGGTGAGTTGGCGCACCGGCTGATGCACCCGTCCTTCCGTGTTCCCAAGACCTACGTCGCCACCGTGCTCGGATCCGTTCCGCGCGGGCTGGGCAAGAAGCTGCGCGAGGGCGTGGAACTCGACGACGGGCCGGCGAAGGTCGACGACTTCGCGGTGGTGGACGCCGTACCCGGCAAGTCGCTGGTGCGGGTGACCCTGCACGAGGGCCGCAAGCGCATCGTCCGCCGGATGTTGGCCGCCGTCGGGTTCCCGGTTCAGGAGTTGGTGCGCACCGACATCGGCGCGGTTGCGCTGGGGGAGCAGCGGCCCGGAACCATTCGGGTGCTGAACCGCAAGGAGATCGGCGAACTGTATACGGCGGTCGGACTATGAGCGCGGGCCGTCTGGCGGTCGTCGCCATCGACGGACCGGCCGGAACCGGAAAGTCCACGGTCGCGCGAGGATTGGCTAAAGCGCTGGGATCGCGCTACATCGACACCGGCGCCATGTACCGCGCCGTCACGCTGGCGGCGCTGCGCGCAGGCGTCGCCCTCGATGACGCCGGCGGTATCGCCGCGGTCGCCCGGAACGTCGAGGTCTCGGTGTATTCCCAGCCCGATGGCGACCGCACTTACCTCGGTGGAGAAGATGTTTCGCGAGAGATTCGCGGTGACGAGGTGACCGGGGCGGTGTCGGCGGTGGCGGCGGTCCCCGAAGTGCGTACTCGTTTGGTGGCCTTACAGCAGCAACTGGCCGCTGCCGGCGGTGGCGTGGTGGTGGAAGGCCGCGACGTGGGCACCGTGGTGCTGCCCGATGCCGACGTGAAGATCTTCCTGACCGCCTCGGCCGAGACCCGTGCCCAGCGCCGCAACGACCAGAACGTCGCGGCCGGCCTGCGTGACGATTACCCCGGTGTGCTGGCCGATGTGCGGCGGCGTGACGAACTGGATTCCACCCGGGCGGTATCGCCGCTGCGGCCCGCCGACGACGCGGTGATCGTGGACACCGCAGAGATGAGCCAGCAGCAGGTGATCGACCACCTGCGCGATCTGGTCGAGCAACGCTGCGGGGCGATCCGATGAGCACTTCCGATTCCGACGGCACCTGGTTCGACGAAACCGACTGGGAGATCGGCGAAGACGGTGGCGTCGATGAGAACGTCGAGGACTCCGGGCCGCCACCGGTGGTGGCCGTGGTGGGCCGGCCCAACGTCGGCAAATCAACGCTGGTCAACCGCATCCTGGGCCGGCGCGAAGCCGTCGTGCAGGACCTGCCCGGCGTGACCCGCGACCGGGTCTCCTATGACGCACTGTGGACCGGACGCCGTTTCGTGGTGCAGGACACCGGCGGCTGGGAACCTGACGCCAAGGGCCTGCAGCAGCTGGTCGCCGAGCAGGCGGCGGTAGCGATGCGCACCGCCGACGCGGTGATCCTGGTGGTGGACACGGTGGTGGGTGCCACCGCCGGCGACGAGGCGGCCGCCAAGATCCTGCGCCGCTCCGGTAAACCGGTGTTCTTGGCCGCCAACAAGGTTGACAGTGAGCGCGCCGAGGCAGACGCGGCGGCGCTGTGGTCGCTGGGGCTGGGCGAACCGTTCACGGTCAGCGCGCTGCACGGCCGCGGGGTGGCCGATTTGCTCGACGAGGTGGTCGCCAAGCTGCCCGAGGTGGCCGAGGTGTCGGCGGGCAGCGGCGGCCCGAGACGGGTCGCCTTGGTCGGCAAGCCCAACGTCGGCAAGAGCTCGCTGCTCAACCGGCTCGCCGGCGATGAGCGTTCCGTGGTGCACGACGTCGCCGGCACCACCGTCGATCCCGTCGACTCGCTGATCGAGATGGACGGCAAGATCTGGCGTTTCGTCGACACCGCCGGGCTGCGCCGCAAGGTCGGGCAAGCCAGCGGACACGAGTTCTACGCCTCGGTGCGCACCCACGGCGCGATCGATGCCGCCGAAGTGGTGATCGTGCTGGTCGATTCGTCGCAGCCGCTGACCGAGCAGGACCAACGAGTGATCTCGATGGTGGTCGAGGCGGGCCGCGCGGTGGTGCTGGCCTACAACAAGTGGGATCTGGTCGACGAGGATCGCCGCTACCTGCTGGACAAGGAGATCGACCGGGACATGGCCCGGCTGGCCTGGGCGCCACGGGTGAACATCTCGGCCAAAACCGGTCGCGCCGTGCAGAAGTTGGTGCCCGCGCTGGAGACCTCGCTGGCATCGTGGGACACCCGGATCTCCACCGGCCAGCTCAATTCCTGGCTCAAAGAAGTCGTCGCCGCGACGCCGCCGCCGGCGCGGAGCGGCCGTGCACCGCGAATCCTGTTCGCCACCCAGGCCACCGCTCGCCCGCCGACATTCGTGTTGTTCAGCACCGGATTCTTGGAGGCCGGCTACCGCCGATTCATGGAGCGACGGCTGCGCGAGACGTTCGGGTTCGAGGGCAGCCCGATCCGGATCAATGTGCGGGTGCGAGAGAAGCGGGGCGCCAAGCGCACCCGTTGAGGCCTCGGAGAAGGGGGAGCCGGTGCCGGTTTCGCAGATGGTGTTGATCATCCTGGCCGGGGTGGGCGCCGGGGCCGTCAATACCCTGGTCGGTTCCGGCACGCTGATCACCTTCCCGACATTGGTGACGCTGGGTTTCCCGCCGTTGACCGCGACCATCTCCAACTCGATCGGCCTGGTGGCCGGCGGGGTGTCGGGTACCTGGGCGTACCGGCGTGAGCTGCGCGGGCAGTGGGACCAGCTGCGTTGGCAGATCCCGGGTTCGGTGGCCGGCGCCATCTTGGGCGCCTATCTGCTGCTGCACCTGCCCGAAAGCGTCTTCAACCGGGTGGTGCCGGTGCTGTTGGTCATCGCCCTGACGCTGGTCGTGGTCGGGCCGCGGGTTCAGGCGATCGCCCAACGCCGGGCGGAACAGGCCGGCCGCTCACGTGAGCACCTGAGTCGCGCTCGGATGACAGTACTTACGATCGGAACTTTCGCGGTCGCTGTCTACGGGGGTTACTTCTCTGCGGCGCAGGGCATTCTGCTGATCGGCGTGATGGGGGTGCTGCTGCCCGAGTCGATGCAGCGGATGAATGCGGCCAAGGTCTTGCTGACGACGTTGGTCAATGTGGTCGCAGCGTTGGCTTACATTCTGACCGCATTCGACAGGATCAGTTGGGTTGCAGTGGGATTGATCGCGGTCGGTTCCATGGTAGGCGGCTACTTGGGAGGGCATTACGGGCGCCGGCTGTCACCGAATACCCTGCGCGCGGCGATCCTGGTGGTCGGCCTGATCGGGCTTTACCGGCTGCTGGCGGTTTGAGCGGTTCAGATCGCGTCGCGGTTGCGCCACCGCTCCCAGCGATTCCGCGGCCGGCGCAACGCCGACATCACCGTGCTCATAGGCGCGGCCTTCTGCTGCACCGGTTGCGCAGGTTCGGACTCGACCACCGCCGGTTTCTCGCCTTCCCACCACACCGGTTCCAGCAGCGCCGAGACCACCGGGATCGCGCCCTGGACGCTCTTGCGTCCCCATTGACAGGCCCGCTCGATGGTGGCCGCTGACGGCGCCAGGTTGACCGGTGACAGCGTCGGGGAGAACCGGACCAGATGGTCGGCGTAGGGGGCGTTGCGCACCATCTGCAGCTGGATCGCCTGCGTGATCGGCACCAGCCACAGGTGCCGCGGATCCCACTGCGGATGGAAACAGTCGAAGGCCAGATAGCAGGCGTTGCGGGTGCCCAGCCGGCCGTCGCGGACCCGCTTCCAGGCCAGCTCGACCGGAACGTTGCTGGCCGCGCCGCCGTCCACCAGGGCGCCCACGTCGTTGTCGGCGAGCAGCGCATCGAACATCGGCACCGTCTGCGGGTCTTTGGTCTCGTGGTGCAGCACCCCGGGGATCGCCGAGGAGAACGACGCCGCGTCGACCACGTTGACGTCGCGATCCGGGTCGTCGCCGCCGATGACCAGCGGTTTGACCACCCGTGGGTCGATGAAGGCCGCGGTCTGCCACAGCCGGGTCGCCACCTGCGGGCCGAGTCCGATCGGCAGATACGGGAACGAGCGCAGTTGCAGCGCGGCGAGCCGCTGATTGCGGTACCGCGCCGGCAGCGCAGCAAAAGGCTGCCGGCGCACGCCGGCGACCACCGCGTCGAACGGGATGGCCAGATCCGACATCCGCATCAGTTCGCCGTCCTCCCGGCGGAACATGGCGTCGGCGAACTGATCGAAATTCAGCGAGAACACCCCGGTCAGTCCGTGGCGGCGGCGCAGCCGTTCCGGTCCCAGGATGGCGCGGAACGACACCGTCTTCGCCCACGCGACATACTCCTCGATGGGCACCGGAAGCGTCCGGCTGACCACCGATCCCAGGATCGAACCGAACGACGAGCCGATCAGATAGTCGGGGACCGGTCCGGCCTCCAACAGCGCATTCATGCCGCCGATATAGACGAACCCGGCTCCGCCGCCACCGCCGAGCACGGTGACCAGCTTCTTGTGGCCGACCTCGGCGTCGAGTTCGCACGCGGAGAAGTCATCACCGTGGCGCTCGATCAATTGCCGGCGCTGCTCGTCCTGATCGGCGGCCAGCGCACCGAGTGCGTCGCGTGCGGCGGTAAGCGCGATCACCGGGTCGCGTTCCTCGCGCAGCGGGCCGTACAGGGCGTCGGTCACCTTGCCCCGCCATGGGGCCAGCTCCGCCCCGACGGAGACATCACCGCGTCCGCGGCTGCCGCCCGGACCCGCGGCCCCGGGCTCGAAGTCACCCAGCCGGGCGAAGTTGAGCAGATACCGCAGCCGGCGCAGCTGCTCGGCCGAGAGCACATCGGGGTGGCGCAGCGAGTGGCGGACCAGCCGGTTCTCCATCTTCTGCAGCAGCAGGACGGCGTCACCGGGGTCGGCGGTGTCGACGACGTCGTCGGTGACGGCGTCCTCGGTGGTTCCGGGGATGTGCATCGGGTCAGGGCGGCGATCGACCATGCCGAGCATTGCTTCGACGAAGGGGATCTGCATCAGTTGCGGTTCCTGGGGTTGTGGGCGTTGCGGAGGGGGGAGGCACGCTCGCGTGGCGAGCCTACGCGTCTCGATCCGGGCGGCCGGTGCCCTCACGCGGGTTCGGCGCGCCCGATCCCTTGCGGTAGGCTTTCGACCTGCTGCCGGGGTTGTTCGGCGGTGGCGGGCTGTGGCGCAGTTTGGTAGCGCACTTGACTGGGGGTCAAGTGGTCGCAGGTTCAAATCCTGTCAGCCCGACAGGAGAAAACCCGTTCTGACCAGCGTCAGAACGGGTTTCGTCTTTCTCGGGCCGGGGCCATCGTGGGGCCACGTGGCTAATAAGTTGCCAAACGGTCGGCTGTTGCGAGCGCGGGAGACATGTCACCGACCAGCCGGTTCGCTTGTTTCGGTGTCGTCGGCGTCCGTTCCAGGGAAGACGAACCCGCTGAAATCTGGGGTTCGGTTGGGTTGTATGGCGTAGCGGAAATCGACTAGATCCTCGCGGTTCAGCTGTCCAGCGCGCGTGTATAGCTTGTCGATATACAGCAGCGCCCAGAACCCGTTGCAGTTGTGGAGCACGAAAGCGTCGCCGGTGCCGGCATATACGACCCGGTTACTTGTGTCGAACTGAGATACATCCGCTAGCAGCTTGGTCCGTTCTCGCGCTCTGCTGATGACGGCAACATGGGCGATATCGCCCGCATCCCGATATGCGCGGACCTGGGTGCCGAGCCAGTCGATATTCAGGGTGAACTGCGATTTCCCGGACCCGATCCTGTAATTTCCGCTGTTCTGTGAAGCCGGAAACTTGACGTCACCCTGGAACGCAGGATTGTGCCACCGTCCCGGTGAGTTTCTGATTGCCAGGCTTGCCTCGGTATCGGTGCGCCCCTCGAACGGGGTTCGCCCGATAGGCGGTGCGGCGTCGACGGCCACTCCGTGAATGTCGCGTAGCAGCCGTTCGTATGCGGCTTCCTGCGTGGTGTCGTCCCTGAAATCCAGCCAGAGCCGACCGCTAAGGGAAGGCAGGCAGCTCCGGTGGGTTCTTCGGGTTGTTCCGAATGATCGGGATGATGTCGTCGGCATCCAACTTGTCGAATAGCCGTGATGACAGCATCTGTGCCTCGACTCCGGCACCGCCAGCGCGGTCATTGCATCTGCGGCGGTAGGTCTCGGACACGATGGCAACCACCCGATATGTGTCATTCGCTGTTCGCTCCATGAAGTGAGCTAGGTTGCCGCCGAGTGCAACGTCCCACCGATCGAGACAGACATCAACCCCGTTCCCGCGCAAACGCGATGATAGTTGCAGGACCCAATCCCGGTGTTGGTCGTCGTCGTGTGAATAGGACATGAAAACACGCGGTGCAGTAGTCACGGCCCCATTCTGCAATGCAGTGACGACGGTCCATCAGCCGAACAACGACGACCCGGCCGCGCCCAGCTCATCGGCCCTGCCGTCGCTGTAGATCGACAGCGAGACCGCCGGATCGTGGCCGTGCCAGGCTGCCACGATGTGCACCGGCTGCGAGCTGTCGAGCATCAGGCTCAGGCTGGTGTTGCGCAGGCCCTTGAGGTGGATGCGGCGCAGGCCGGCCCGCTCGCGCAGGCGGTGGAACTCATCCGAGTACTACTCATGCCGCACCGGCTCGCCGTCCTCGCGGACCGCGATCAGCCGTTCGTCGCTCCACCCGATGCCCAGTGCCATCGCCTCGCGCTGCTGTGTTGCCTTGAGCGCCCGCAGCGTGGTGACCAGATCGGCGGGCATCGGCAGATCGCGCCGTGAGCGCCCCGATTTCGGCTGACCGACGACCGACTCAGACCGCACCGCCACCCGGCCCTGACCGATCAGCAGCACGTCGCGGTCGATGTGCGAACTGACCGGTCCACGACATGCGCGCGGGTCGCTACTGCGCTCGCCAGCAACTGAACATCGTCTGGCTGATCGCTGGATATGATCCACCAGCGCAGTGCGACAGCCAATGCGGGGTGGTGCGGCTCCTGCGGGGTTTTGGCTAGGTTCCGTACATGGAAACGGCCCATGCGCTGGCGCAATTGTCGGAGCACCGATCCAGCTGGGAACTGCTCGATGCCCCAGCAGCGCCCGGTGTCTACGCGATCTTCCTGCGTGACGGCGTCCTGCCGGGAGTGCACTGCGCCGCCGGCACCTGCCTTTACGTCGGACTGTCGTCCAACCTCGCCCAGCGAGAGTTCGACACGCACTTCCGGGCGGGACGCAGCGGGTTCTCCACGCTGCGCAGATCACTGGGTGCGTTGCTGATCGATGACCTCCAGCTGCAACCCGAACCCAGAAGCGCGGGGAACAGCGACACCAACTATCGGAACTACCGCTTCGGCGCGGGCGGAGAAGAACGGCTCAGCGCCTGGATGCAGCGTCATCTTGATATAGGCGTCTACCCCGAGGCTGATCCCAAACCGCTTGAGCGCGAACTCATCGCACTGGCCGGACCGCCACTGAACCTGACGCATTGGCCGAACCCGGACGCCCCGATGATCCGCGCCGCACGCAAGCGCTGCGTCGACGCGGCTCGGGCCAGCCGACAGTGACGCGGTTGCGCCGCGCCGATCGCAGATTTCCCGGCAGTTCCTCGGCCGACGCCGGCAGGTTGGCACAGGTGCTCTCAAATGGCGGTACCCGACCGTCCGTGGTAGGCACCTGACGTGACGATCTCAGGTTGGCTTAAGGGAAATTCGGCGACGCCGCTGCGGCGACTGGCCACGGCGGGAGCCTCGGTCGGGGCGTTGGCGGCGTTCGGGTTGGCGCCGACAGCTCACGCCGACTTCGAGGACTTCTTCGCGGACCTGTTGGATCCGGCCGCATGGGGCACGCTGTTCGAACCGGGCTACTGGGATGGCCTGGACTCGGCGTCGACGCTCGACTTGGCGGCACTGTTCAACGGTGATGAGCTGGTGGGTGCCGCTGTCGGCACTGATTTCGCCGACTGGTTCCAGAACGACTTCTATCTGCCGCTGCATGCTGCGATGCAGGACTGGATCGACAGTCCGTTCGGGTCGCAGGTCAACGACCTCATCAACCCGCTGTTTGCTTTCGGTGGCTCTTGCGGCCTGGTCTGCAACGGCGTCGATGGCACTGAGACCGATGTCGACGGTGGAAATGGGGGCTGGATCTTCGGTGACGGTGGCACCGGTTGGAGCAGCACCGAAGCCGGCGTGGTCGGTGGCGCCGGCGGTGACGGCGGTTGGCTGGGCAACGGCGGCGACGGCGGGGTTGGCGGTGCCGGAGCCGACGGTGGTGCGGGTGGTTCGGGTGGCTGGATCGGCAACGGCGGCAACGGCGGTGACGGCGGCGCCGGCTTGGACGGACTGCATGCCGGCGACGGTGGCAACGGCGGCGATGCCGGCAGTAGCGGGGAGTTCGGCAGCGCAGGAGTCGGTGGCAACGGCGGCAACGGTGGCAACTCGGTCGGCGACGGCGGAACCGGTGGTGCCGGCGGTAACGGCGGTGTGGGCGGCGGGAACGGCGGTCACGGCGGAACATCTGTCGGCGCCAACGGGACCGGTGGCGCGGGCGGTGACGGCGGCTACGGCAGCGGTAACGGTGGAAACGGCGGTGCTGCCAACGGGGCAGGAAGTGTCGCCGGTGATGGCGGAACCGGCGGCGCGGGCAACTTCGGCAGCATCCTGGGTGGCGGGAATGGGGGAGGTCCCGGCGGTGCCGGCGGCAACGGCGGTGACGCCACCGGGGATGGCAGCACGGCGGGCAACGGCGGCGATGGTGGTACCGGCGGCTACGGCAGCGCCCTGGGCAGCGGCGGCGACGGCGGTATCGGCGGCGCCGGCGGCAAAGGCGGTGACGCCACCGGCGACGGCAGCACCGCCGGCAACGGAGGTGACGGCGGCAACGGTGGCACCAGCAGCACCACTTCCGACGGCCGCAACGGCGGCGTAGGTGGCAACGGCGGAGACGGTGGTGCAGCCATCGGAGACCACAGCAGCGGTGGTACCGGCGGCAACGGCGGCGAGGGAGGCATCAGCAGCCTGGTGGGCGGCGGCCAGGACGGGGGCGTCGGCGGCAACGGTGGCAATGGCGGCGCAGTGAGCGGTGTAAACAGCGTCGCCGGCAACGGCGGAACAGGTGGGACCGGTGGCATAACCAGCCCGCTGAGCGGTGGCCGGGACGGCGGTGCCGGTGGTAACGGCGGTGACGGCGGTGTCGCCGAGGGTGAGGGCAGCATCGCCGGTGCCGGTGGCAAGGGAGGCGACGGCGGTATCGGCGGCATGCTGGGCGGCGGCCGTAACGGTGGTGTTGGCGGTAACGGCGGCGACGGTGTCGACGGTGCTGCTGCCAGCCACGGGGGTGCCGGCGGTGCCGGCGGCGGTGTCGGTCTGAACGCGAGCGGCCAGGGCGGCACCGGCGGCGTCGGCGGCAATGGCGGCGCCAGCGACGGCGGAGTCGGCGGTGCCGGTGGTAGCGGCGGTGATGGAGCGAGCAGTAGTGGCTTCGGGGGCGCCGGCGGTGGTGGCGGTGGTGGCGGCGGTGCCGGCACCGGAGGCCAAGGTGGTGATGGCGGCAACGGAGGAAACGGTGGCACTGGCCTGACTACCGGCTCCGATGACGCGCCTCGTGGCACCGGAGGGACCGGCGGGACCGGCGGCGACGCCGATGGCGGTACCGGCGGAGTCGGCGGCGCCGGCGGAAACGGCGGCTCCGGCGACTTGGGTAGCGCCGGCGGCATCGGTGGCGATGGCGGTGATGGTGGGCAAGTCGGTCCCAACGGCAACGGTGCCGGGGGCAACGGCGGCAACGGCGGAGGAAACTCGCGCGAGCCCGGTGGAACGGGTGGCAACGGCGGCGCCGACGGAACGTCGGGAACACCCGGAGCCGATGGCGACGCCACCCTGAACCCAGTCGGCTGACCGACGCGTGAGAGGCGCCGTGCGGTTCGCGCGTTGGCGGGAAACCGTCGCCCTCGCACTGCTTTTCGCCGCGGGATTGCCGGCTGCTCCTCCGGCGGCTGCGATGGTGATCCTGGGCGGTGGAGCGGTCGTCGTCGTCAACGGCGATAGCTTCTGCACCTTGACCACGATCGGACGCGACCGGGCCGGCGACGTCGTGGGCTTCACCGGAGCGCAGTGCGGCGGGCCAGGGGCTGCCGTCGCAATTGCGGGAGCCGACACCACCGTGGGCACGGTGGTGGCCGCCAACGGCGACCTCGGCTACGCGGTGATCAAGTTCGATGCGCCCGAGCTGATTCCGGTGTCTGACTACGCCGGCGTTGCGATCAACGGCCTCGGTCCCGACCCGGTGTTCGATTCGCAGGTGTGCAAGTGGGGACCTGCCAGTCCTGGCATCTGTTATGGCATCAGGCAGGACGGCTGGCCGCGCATGCAGATGCATGGGTGGTTTGACGGAGGCGATGTGGGAGCCCCGGTAACGATGGATGGTCTGTTGGTCGGAATGGTCGTCGGTGGCGGCATCACCTGGGGCGGCAGGTCTACCCCCTCGTTGCCGATTACGTACGTGACGAAATTCAGCGCAATCCTGGCCGACGTCAACGCCGGCGACGGACCCGGCAGCGGATTCGTCCCGATCGGGAGCTGACGGGGCGGGTGCGGTTCTGGTCGCCCGCGCAACGGGAATGCGCTGGTAGCCATACACCGCGCGCACCCTGACCGCCAACCGTGCCGGACCGACCGTTGACCGCGGTCGCTGGCCCGTCCTAAGCTGTCGATACTGACAACACATGTTGTCCAAAATGGACCACCACTGACTGGGAGTGCGCGCTCGTGACTCAAGACATGTCGGAAACCTGTCCGGCGGCCGACGGTGCGCCGATGGCTCCGGGCTGTCCGGTGAGCACCGGCGGCTACGACGCGCCACCGGTGCCGCTCGGCCCCGACTCGCTGACCTGGAAGTACTTCGGTCAATGGACCGGCTTGTTCCAGGGGACCTGGGCGGGCTCGATGCAGAACATGCACCCGCAGCTGGGCGCGGCGGTGAAGGATCACTCCATCTTCTTCGTGGAGCGCATCCCGCGGCTGATGCGGTCGATCTACCCGATCGGCGGCGTAGTGTTCGACGGTTACCGCGCCCCGCAGACCGGCGCCGAGGTCCGCGACTACCACATCGGAATCAAGGGCGTCGACGAGCAGGGCCGCCGGTACAACGCGTTGAACCCGGACGTCTTCTACTGGGCGCACGCCACGTTCTTCAAGTCGACCCTGCTGGCCGCCGAGAAGTTCGCCGGCGGACTCAGCGAGGACGACAAACGACAGCTCTTCGACGAGCACGTCGCCTGGTACCGCATGTACGGCATGAGCATGCGTCCGGTGCCCAAGACGTGGGAGGAGTTCCAGGAGTACTGGGACCACATGTGCAACAACGTGCTGGAGAACACCTGGGCTGCCCGCGAGGTCATGGATCTGTCGACCATGCCCAAACACCCGTCACTGCAGTGGATTCCGGACTGGCTGTGGGAGCTGAACCTCAAGGTGATGCAGCGCTTCCTGACGTTCATGACGGTGGCCCTCTACGACCCGCCGGTGCGCGAACTCATGGGCTACACCTGGTCGGCGCGACAGGAGCGGGTGCACGGGTATCTGTGCAAGGCGATCACGCTCGTCTCCAAGTACGGGCCGAAGCGTGCACTGATGCATCCGCGCAAGCGCTCGGCGTTGGACCGTGCCTCGGGCCGTCTTCCGGTCGACGCCCCGCTGGTGCAGACCCCGGCGCGTAATCTGCCACCGGTCGAATACCGCGACAGCCCGCACTTCTACTGCCCGAAAGTCGACTGAGTCAGCTGTTCAGCGTCCACACCGAATAGTTCAACGCGGTCGCGAACAGAATCCACCCGAGATACGGCAGCATCAGCAACGCCGCGGCGCGATGAAGCTTCCAGAACGCGACGATGGTGACCACCACGACGACGTCCAGCACCACGATGTCCACGAGGGCCAGACCCCGCCAGCCGAGTCCGAAGAACAGTGGTGACCACGCCAGATTCAGGACCAGCTGCACGCCGTAGGCGATGACTGCCGGGCTGCTCCACCGGGGATCGGCACGCCAGACCAGCCACGCCGCGACCGCCATCAGCAGATAGAGGCCACTCCACACCGGCCCGAACAGGTAGCTCGGTGGCGCCCAGCCGGGCTGGGCGAGCCTCCCGTAATCGGCTGCGGCATCGGCGGTCGCCAGCCCTCCGAGCGTGGCGACGATGATGACGGCGAGCAGTGAGACCAGCAGCGCGGCGAGGTGCAGCGAACCGGGTTGATGCGCTTTCGGCGAGGTTACCTGCATGGTTGCACCCTAAAGGGCGGCGGCCGAATGCTGGCGCGGTTGGGGGGAGCAGCGCAATCCTGGGAGGATGACCAAGCACATTCTCAACGTCGTATCCAACGTCGCCCACTACGACGACCCGGCCGAGCCGACCGGGCTGTGGCTCTCGGAGCTGACCCACGCCTATCAGATCTTCGCCGACGCGGGCTACCAGCAGACGATCGCCAGCCCGAAAGGCGGGCCTTCGCCGCTGGAACCGCGCTCGTTGAAGTTCCCCAACTTCGACAAGAGCGCCAAAGCCTGGCACGCCGACGCGGCGAAGATGGCACTGCTGGCCGGCACCGCCTCGCCCGATGAGCTCGACCCGGCAGATTTTGACGCGATCTACTTCACCGGCGGACACGCGGTCATGTTCGACTTTCCCGATAGCCAAGGGCTGCAACGCATCACGCGGGAGATATTCGAACGAGGGGGAATCGTATCTTCGGTCTGCCACGGCTACTGCGGCCTGCTCAATACCAGGCTCTCGGACGGATCGCTGCTGGTCTCCGGGCGCAGGCTCACCGGGTTCGCCTGGGTGGAGGAGGTTCTTGCGCGCGTCAACAAGTTGGTGCCCTACAACGCCGAAGCAGAGATGAAAAAGCGCGGCGCCCGCTACCAGAAGGGCTTGCTTCCCTTCGCGTCGCACGTCGTTGCCGACGGGCGGCTGGTCACCGGACAGAATCCGGGATCGGCCAAGGCGACCGCCAAGAAGATCGTCTCCGTGCTGGGTGGGTGACGCCGCAAAGGTAAGGTGCAACCGTGGTTGCAGCGAGCAACACGGTGCTGCTGACCGACGAGTTCCGGCAAGCGTTGGCGCTGTTGGATTCAGGCCGAAACCTGTTCCTGACCGGTAAGGCCGGCACCGGAAAGTCGACGCTCATCCGCCATTTCATGGCCGGCACCGACCGCAACGTCGTCGTGGTCGCTCCGACCGGCATCGCGGCGCTCAACGTCGACGGGCACACCATCCACCGCCTGTTCGGATTCCGTCCGACAACGACGCTCTCCGATGTCACCGTCGGGGCTTATCGGCCCGGACGCTTCAGCAAGACGCTCGGCAAGCTGCAGACCCTGATCATCGACGAGACGTCGATGGTTCGTGCCGACGTGTTCGACATGGTCGCAGGCGCGTTGCAGCGGTTCGGCCCAGAGCCCGGAACCCCGTTCGGCGGGGTGCAGGTCGTGTTGGTCGGCGACCTCTATCAGCTGCCACCCGTGGTCACGGAGAGAGAGCAGCATTACTTCTCGACAACCTATGACACCCCATACTTCTTCTCGGCCAACGCCTTCAGCCGTGAGGACTTTCCGAGTGTCTCGCTGACGACGGTGTTCCGCCAGCTCGGCGACGACCGGATGACCGCGATTCTCAATGAGATTCGCGAAGGCGTGTTGCTCGGTCATGCCCGGCACCACCTGGACGCTCGGGTCAATGCCGACTTCGTGCCTCCCGACGACGAGTTCTGGTTGACACTCGCGCCGACCAACAGACTGGTAACCGCCCGCAACCGCCAGCACCTCGAACGGTTGCCCGGCGAAGTAATGGTGCACCGGGCCACCGAATCCGGTGACCTGTCGTTATTCGACAAGCCGATCGACGACGAGTTGCGGTTCAAGGCCGGCGCCCAGGTGATGATGCTGAACAACGACCACGCCGAGCGCTGGGTGAACGGCTCGATCGGACGTGTGGTGGGGGTGGACTACGACCGCCACGGCGCGGTCGTCGAGGTCGAGTTCCCCGACGGTGCGATCGCCGAGGTCGCCCCGTTCACCTGGGAGGCCACCCGCCCGGTGGTCGACGGCGGTACCTTGCGCCGGGAGGTTGTCGGCACCTACACCCAGTTGCCGTTCAAGCTGGCGTGGGCGATCACGATTCACAAGAGCCAGGGCCAGACGCTGGACCGGCTGGTGGTGGACCTGTCTGGGGGCATGTTCTCCACCGGCCAGCTCTACGTGGCCCTGAGCCGATGCACGTCGTTGGCAGGCCTGGTGCTCAAACGCCCGGTGCTGCCGAAGGATCTCAAGGTGGACCGCCGGATCGCCCGGTTTCTGCGTGCCTCGGCCAGCCCCGAGCGGTCTCGCCGCTTCTGCGCGATCGGCCTGCTCACCGTGGGCGACGAGGGTCGGATGTCCCGGCCGCGCCCGGTGGAGTTGGCGGTGGCTTTCGATGACGGTACCGCGGTGTCGACGCTGATCAACCCGCAGCGTGATCTGGCCGACGCCCGGCAGGCGTACCGGATCGGGGTGGCAGATGTGCTGCTGGCGCCCACGCTGCGGGAGGCGTGGGCAGTGATCGCTCCGATGCTGGCCGGATGCACACCGGTGGGGGTGAATATCGACGAGATGCTGGGGCTGATCGATTTCGAACTCAAACGGCTGGGGCAGGTCGTTCCCATGCCGCTGGGGGCCGAACTGCGCGGCGCTGCCGTCACCGGCCAGACAGCGCTGCAGCGGGCCAGATCGGCGCTGGCCACCCTGGATGCCGGCACCCTGGATGCCGGCTCATCGCCGTTCGACGAGCCCGACGAGACCGATGCGCTGACGGGAATCCTGCTCAGCCGCGACCCTGACGTCACAACACCGACGGCAGAACACCTTCCGGCCCTGTCAGCGTTGCTGCGGATCAGCCGCGACATCGGCGCCGTCCTGCTGGGCGCCGTCCCGGCTGATGAGGGCTTCCTCGCCGGTGAGACGAGTTGGGAGCACGCGGCCCGCCAGACCGCCGCCGACCAGCTGCTGCTGGCGGCGGCCCGCACCCCGCTACCTGACGAGGTGCTGGGGCGCCTACGCGACGCCCTGGCAGCATTGGGAGCCGGTGAATTGGGCGCCGGGCTGGCTCAGCCGCCGTCGACGGCCGATGACATCGACGCGGTCCTGGTCCCCGGCGCCCGCGTCTGCTTCACCGGGACCGCGGTCGACGGCCAAGGCCGCGTGATGGATCGCGACGAGATGGAGCACCTGGCCGCCTCAGCCGGGCTGGCGCCGGTACGTTCGGTGACCAAGACGCGGTGCGAGGTGCTGGTCATCGCCGAGGCAGGCACCCAGTCCGGCAAGGCCCGCAAAGCCCAGGAGTACGACAAACCGGTGTTCACCGTGGCGGAGTTCCTCGGCTGGATTGCGCGCCGGTGACCGGCGGCAACACCGCCCGACCCGCCCGGGGCGACACCCGTGAACGCCCCGGCTCTCAGTCGGGCGGCGCGGGCGTCATCGAGGTGATGAAGTACGTCTCCTGCCCGGTCGGGTAGCCGCCGCCGTTGGTGGCGATGTGGACGTGGTCGTAGTGGTTGGCGGTCTCGTTGCCGTAATCCGACGTCCAGTTCCCGCCTCCGACGCCCGGGTAGATCTTCTGCCGCCAGATCACATGGTTGACACCCCAGCGCTTGGCGTTGGCCAGGGCGTAGCCGGCGATCTGATCGCCGAGCAGGATGCCGGCGTCGCTGTGATAGTTCGGGATCATCACGTCGATGGCCAGCCCGTCGGGATGCCATCGCAGCGGGTCCTGCCGGTACCCGTAGATGGTCTTGATCTCCTGGAACAGCACGCCGATGGTGCGGGCGGCCCAGATGGTCTTGACTTGCAGCCCGTTCTCCGGGGCCACGCCGGCGGGCAGCGGGAAGGTGAACTGCTGGCCTTCGGTCGGCATCGGCACGTTGGCGGCCAGCGCGGCGGCTTCGGCGGGGTCGGCGAGGCGGATCTTGCCGGCGGGCGGCGGCGGAGCGGGCGCCGGGGCCGCTTCGGCGGTCTCGGTGGGTCTCGGCGCCGCATCCTGGGTTCCCTGGGCCTGGATGAGGGCGGCGGAAACCGCCAGCGACGCCACGATGGCGAGGCCGCGACCACATCGCCGGGCGATCTTCCCTCTATCCACCCCGAGCACTTTAGTGAACTGACCTCGCATATTGCAGGACGGTGGCCCAGCTCGGCTAGCGAGTCGCATACTCCGGTGCCCAGCGGGTCCGTCGGACGGCGGCTGCGAGCTCGTCGTCGGAGGCCTCCGGCGCGACCCCGTCGCGCACCGCCTGGACCGCCACGGCGGTCGCGATGCGGGTGGTGATCTCCGGCAGATCCGCGAAGGACGGCAACAGCGGCTGGTCGGGGTCGGACAGCGCCGGGGAAGTGTCGCCGAGGGTGGTGGCCGCCGCCCGCAACATGGCGTCGGTGACGCGGGTCGCCCGCGCCGCGGTCACCGCCAGCCCGATCGCCGGGAAGATGTAGACGTTGTTGCACTGGGCGACGTGGCGGGTCCGCCCGCCGCGGCGCACCGGGGCGAACGGCGAACCAGTCGCGATCAGTGCGCGTCCGTCGGTCCACGCGTCGAGCTCAGCGGGGTGCGCCTCGGCGCGGCTCGTCGGATTGGACAGCGGGAAGATGATCGGGTGGTCGGTCTTGGCCGCCAGCGTGCGCACGATGTCCTCGTTGAAGGCCCCGGCCGCCGTCGACAGCCCCAACAGGATCCCCACGTCGACGTGGCGCACCACATCGGCCAGGCCCCGGCCCTCCCAGCCCGCCAGGCGGGAAGCGGGCTGCGCGAACCGGCGCTGGCTGTCGGACAGATCGGTGCGTTCGTCGGTCAGCAGCCCCTCGACATCGATGGCCCAGATCCGTTCGGCGGCTTGCGCATCGGTCAGCCCTTCCGCCACCATCTCCTGGCGGATCATCTCCAGCACGCCGATGCCTGCCGAACCGGCACCGAACATCACCACCTGCTGCCGCGACAGCGGCCGGTCGGCGGCCCGGACGGCGCCGTGCAGCGCGCCGAGGGCGACCGCGGCGGTGCCCTGGATATCGTCGTTGAACGTCAGCAACCGGTTGCGGTAGCGCTCCAACAGCGGAAGTGCATGCGTGGTGGCGAAATCCTCCCACTGCAGCAGCACATCGGGCAGTTCCTCGCGTACCACCGCGACGAAGTCATCGACGAACGCGTAGTACTCCTCGTCGCTGATGCGGCGATGGCGCCAGCCGAGATACTGCGGATCGTCGAGCAATTCGACGTTATCGGTGCCGACATCGAGGATGATCGGCAAGGTGCGGGCAGGCGCGATGCCACCGATCAGGGTGTACAGCGAGAGCTTGCCGATCGGGATGCCCATGCCGCCGATGCCCTGATCGCCCAGGCCGAGAATGCGCTGGCCGTCGGTGACGACGATGACGTCGATCTGCTGCTCTCGCCGGTTGCGCAACACCTCCCGTAGCTGTTGCCGATCCGGATACGACACGAACAACCCGCGCGGTCGCCGGTAGATCTCGCTGAACTGCCGACAGGCCTCGCCGACCGTCGGAGTGTAGACGATCGGCAGCATCTCCTCGATGTGTTCACTGAGCAGTCGATAGAACAACGTCTCGTTACGGTCCTGCAGCGCCCGCAGATAGATGTGCTTGTCCAGATCGTCACGGCGGGTGGAGAACTCGGTGTAGGTGTGGGCGGCCTGTTCGGCAATGGTTTTCACCGCGACGGGCAGCAGTCCCAGCAGGCCGTGCTCACGACGCTCCTCGTGGTTGAATGCGGTCCCCTTGGTGGTCAGGGCATCGAAGAGCAGATCCTGACCGCGGCGCTGTTGCGGTGTCACCGCGTCACCTCCCTCATCTCACCTGCCGACCGTAGACGTAGACGCGTTCGATGTTGCGGTCATCGCCGCAGTAGATGAGCTTCTCGACACGCTGCGCCAGCGTCATGGGCTTGAACCGCGGCCACATCGAGTCATCGACGACGAGCGCGTCGAACGCGTAACCCGGTTCGAAACTGCCGGTCTTGCCGAAGAATCCGCCACCGCCCTTGGTCGCGCAGTAGAACGCCTCGGCGGCCCGCACCGGCCGTGTCGTGCGCTCGGCCAGATAGCTCACGGCGCCGGATTGGATTGCGCCGACGATGTTTTGAAACATGTTGAGCGCATGCCCGGCCGCGACGTCGCTGCCGAGCCCGACATGGACACCCGTGTCGTGGTAGTCGGCCAGCGGCATCACCCCACTGAGCAGGTTCAGGTTCGAGTGGGGGCAGTGCGCGACCAGGATGCCGGTGTCACGCAGCACCCGCTTTTCGCGGTCGTTGAGATGAATCGCATGGGCCACCACGGTGTCGGCCGTGCCCATCAGGCCTGCGCGCTGGTAGATGTCGACGAAGTCGGCGCTGTCCGGGTGCATCTGCAGGGTCATCTCGATCTCCGTGGGGTTCTCCGCTAGATGCATGTGACACGGGATGCCGAACTCGCGGGCCTGCTGCGCCAGCCCCGCCATCAGCTCGCGCGAGCAGACCATGGCCACACTGGGGCCGATGGCCGGAGTGATCAGCGGCGATTTGGGCAGAGTCTGCTCGATGAAAGCTCGGGAGTCGGCGATCTCCTGCGCGGTGTCCACGCGGGAGTCAGCCGGTGCGTTGCGGTCCCGGGACACCTTGGCCACACACGATCGCAGTCCCGCCGCGATGAGCTTGTCGACGAGAATGCCGGTGCTGTCGGCGTGGATCGTGCCCATCACGATCGAACTGGTGATGCCGTTGCGCAGCAGGCATTCGACGAACTCACCGTAGACGGCGTCCGCGTAGACCGCGTCACGCAACGCGGCCTCTTGGGGGAAGGTCAGCGTGTGCAGCCAGTCGATCAGTTCGGTGCTGCCCTGCAATCCGGTGATCGGCAGTTGGCAGGCGTGCACATGCGCATCGGTGAAACCCGGCAGCATCAGTCGGTCGCCGTGATCGGTGACCGGCGCACCGGCGTACCGGTCCGGCAGTTCGGCAACGCAGTCGGCGATGACACCGTCGTCGCCGACGATGACGTAACCATCGGCGAGCGTGACGAAATCCTGCGGCGTCGGGGTGAACACGATGTTGCCGCGATGGATCTGCACGCCGGCCTCCTCAGCTGCTCACGGGGCGCACCGCTCGATGACCCGCAGGATCTTGTCGGGACGGTCGCCCGGCCAGAACTCCCGCACCGCCCAGGTGGCGCCGAGGGCGCGCAGTCGATCGAGATCGGCGCCCGGGCCGGCGGCCACCGCGATGTCGAAGTCGGCCAGACCGCCGCGGGCGGCCGCAACCGTCTCGGCGATGCGGGCGATCCCGTCGGGATCCATGCCCAGCGGAAAGATGCCGTCATAGCGGGCGGCGCGCTCGATCGGCGCGCCACTGGTTCGATTGGTGCCGAACCACATCGGTATTCGCGGCCGTTGGACCGGACCCGGATTGAGGCGAATACCGTCCACGATGACCTCGCCGCGGTGGGTCACCGTTTCACCGGCCCACAACGCGGTCAGCACCGCGGTGGCCTCGTCGAGGACGCGGGCCAGCCGGCGCGGGTCACCGTTGTCGCCGAAGGCCGAATACTCGCGCCAGACGTCGCGGCCGGTGCCCAGGCCCAGAATCAGCCGGCCACCGCTGAGCCGGTCCAGGGTGACGGTCTCGCGGGCCACGTTGACCACCCGGCGGCGGGGCAGCGGGGTCACCATCGGGCCCATCCTGATGCGCTCGGTCGACGTCGCCGCCGCGGCCAGCGTGATCCAGGGGTCGGCGATATCCCATTCACCGGCAACCGGACTCAGGACGTGATCCCATACGAACAGCGCGTCCCACCCGTTCTGCTCAGCGGCGCAGGCGATATCGGCGATCGCGCGCGGGTCGGCCAGCGTGCCGAACAGGGGCACGTGGATCGCGTGACGCATCAATCGATCCTAACCGCCGGAGGCCGCAACCAGCGGTGCAATTCAGCGCCGTGCCCGGTCGATACGCCGGATCAATCGGGCGGTCGCGTTCTCCGCGGCGACCCGGCGGGCGGACTCCTTCCCGCGGGGGGGGGGGCACCCGGTTCAGCGCCGCACGGATGGTCATGCCCTGCTCGTAGGCGTCCACCACCCGCGGATCCACGTAGGAACCACGGGCGACCGCCGGCGTGTTACCCAACTCCTCGGAGACGCAACGCATTACCGCGGCGATCTCCCTTCGGCGAACGGTTTTCGATGTCGGCTCGCGGGCAGCGGCGAAGTTCTCGGCTGCCAGCACGGTGCCATGCCAGGTCCGAAGATCCTTGACGCTGAACTGCACATCGGTGAGTTCCCGGAACCGCTCGTTGAGGTCGTCGGCGCGCACCTCGCACCAGCCCTCGGGCG
Organism: Mycolicibacter algericus DSM 45454; assembly: GCF_002086455.1. Lineage (GTDB taxonomy): Bacteria > Actinomycetota > Actinomycetes > Mycobacteriales > Mycobacteriaceae > Mycobacterium > Mycobacterium algericum. The sequence goes on along the minus strand of NZ_MVHC01000024.1, from coordinate 21,234 downwards.
TGCGGTACACCAATAACCGGGGAATGTCGGTGGGGGCGCGCAACAACGCGCGCACCGCCCGCACCACCAGCGGATCGTCGACCGACACCGTCCGCCGTACGCCGCTTTTGGCCGGGTAGTCGAAGTCCACGCAGTCGCTGCGTATCCGGACGTGGTCGCGCAGCAGCGTGGCCAGTCCGAAGCTGCCGTTCTCCTGGGTGTATTCCTCGCCGCCGGCCCGGAAATAACCCCGGTCGATCAGTTGCTGGGCGAGGGCCAGCACGCGGCCGCGATTCAGCCCGCGGCCGCCCAGGTCGGCCAGCAGATCGGCGCGCCACTGCGGCAGCATCCTGGCCAGGTTCAGCACCCGGTCGTACTTCTCTTCGGCTCGCTCTGCCTGCCACTGCTGGTGGTACAGATATTGCCGGCGCCCGGCGGCATCGGTTCCCACGGCCTGGATGTGGCCGTTGGGGTAAGGGCAGATCCACACGTTCCGCCAGGCCGGGGGGATGGCCAGTTCCTTGATCCGAGCGAGTACCGCCGGGTCGTCGACCGGCTCATTGCCGTCGGTGTAGGAAAAGCCGCGGCCCCGTCCGACCCGGCGGAATCCGGTGGCGCCGACCTGGCTCCTGCGCAACCTCATGGCACCGAATTACCCCCGGCGCGCCCGACTGACACCCGGGCCGGGCTCCCGCGTTGTCTACAGGCCCGGGCACAGCTCGTGCTGGGCGGCCTCGGCGATGAGGGTGAACTGCGGCCACGCCGGGTAATTCGGCGCCTGGACCGCGACGCTCCTGCCGACGCGCAGGTTCTCGCAGATCATGTGCCCGAGTGCGCGCACGCTCGGCTCGGAGATCGGTTCGTCGCCGGCGTAGCGGGCGGTGTAGCCGTGGCTGTTGAGGTATTTCATGAAGCCGCTGTCGTCGGCGTTGGCCGGGGCAGGGACTATCCACGCCCCTACCAGGGCCACCGCCGAGACGCAGCACGCGGTCAGCGGCGCGGTGAACCGGGCGACCCAACTCATGATGGCGATGCTACGGCGAGCGCCGGGATCGGCGATGACCGGTCCCGATCGCAGGATCGCGAAGTCCTCCCGGCGGCGGCGCGACAACTGCTAGCGTCAGCGGCGAGAACAGAAAGGCGCTGGACGTGAACGCAACCACGCTGCTGCCGGCCCTGGCCGCCACCGCGCTGGCCGGACTGGTCGGTGCCGCGTCATCGGCCCACGCTGACCCGCTCAATCCCCGCGATCCGGATTACTGCGGTAACAGCGCCGATATCCTGCTCTGCGCCGAGCAACAGTCGACCTACCCGAACGCGGGGGAGATGGCCTACCTCAATGCCATCCGCGGGAAGTTCCCGCCCGGCAGCGAAGCGCCACGGCTGGCCGCCGGGCGGACCGCCTGCCTGGAGTTCCCGAAGCACCCGACCAGCCTGATCGTCGAACAGGTCTCGGTCTACCTTCAGGTTCCCAAGCCGACCGCCACCGGAGTCGTCGACGCCGCGCACGCTGAGATCTGCCCGTCGGTGCAGCGAAGCTGAGCCGGTTCACCGGGGACCGGGGCGCAACCCGTCGCGAATCGCCGCCTGGGCCGCGACGTCGCACTCGTTGTATCGCAAGCACCACTGCCGGGCGATGTCGGCCTCCGGCCCGCACCCGCGGGCGACGTCGATCGCCAGCTGCGACGCCAGCCCGCCTGCGTCGTCGACGTCCCACTCGAAGCCGAAATACCCGGCGACGCTTTTGATTGACGATGAGGTGCGCGCGAAGTACTCGGCCTCGAACCACTGATGCAGGTCGTGGGTGAGTCCGTCGAGGGCTTCGACGACGGCGGGAAACCTGCGGGTCCTCGACCGCTCGGCGTGATGCCAGTGGAAGACGGCCAGCGATTTGCCCTCCCGCGTAGCTCGATCGCGCAATTGCCATATGCGGGAAGCGAATTCATCAGCTAGCTGCGCTTCGCCGTGTTCGTCGAGCGGCTCGAACGACACCACCGGGTCGTAGTGCGCGGCGGTGTCGTCCTGGCCCTCTCGGATGCGAAGACCCCACTGGTAAATCCGGGAGTCGGCATCCCACTCGATGTCGAAGTCGACCTCGATGTCGGCGGACGGCACCGTCGGGCGGCCTGGCCGGTGTTGCTCGTAATCGATGCCGGCGCAGCTCATCCGGGCGCGTCGAACAGCTTTGGCCAGCCGCTCTTCAGGCTTCTGGGTGCGCACCGATTGGGTGCGGAATTCCTCGGCGTGGCGGTCCGGGTCGACCCGGGCCAACTGCGCGACGCTCAACGTGGTGCCGTCGCCACAGTGCCGGTAGAGGTACTGCCACTCCCGGACGTTGAGGTGGCCGGTCTCGAGAGCGAACGATGCGTCGTCCTCGCCGGCCACGGTGGCGCAGTGGTCGACCCAATCACAGGAATCGCAGTCAACGATCCGGTAGGGCCGCACCAGTTCCCGCCCGGACGCGGCGGCGCGCGCGACGTCCAGCCGGAAGGCGAACTCATGGTCGTAGCGTTGCAGAGCGGAGCGCTTCTTGCGGTGTTCGGGGTCGCTGGCGGAGTAGGTGAGGATGGCTTCGGCGTCGAGGTCGTACCAGGTGATGGCATGCTCCTCGCCGACGACCTCGCTGAGATCGGAGCTGCCGATGATGCCGCCGCGGTTCAGGCCCGGGTGATACCCCAGCTCCTGCAGCATCCGGGTGTAATGCGCCAGTTGCATGACGTCGTCACGCCAGCGCGCGCCGTGATCACTGTAACCGGGGAAGGAGAGCAGCTGATCCGGCGCCGACAGTGTCGACACCTGCACTTCGAAGGTTTTCGCGCTGCTTACAGTGCGGTGGTTCTTGATGTCGACGGGCAGGTAGCCGTTCCCGTAACGGATCAGCACATCGGGCTTCCCGACGCGGCCGTTCACCTCCGGCAACCACCCGCCGGCGATCACGTCGACACCGGCTTCCATCGCCGCACGGGTGGCCTGTTGCTGCTCGCTGCGGCCGGCGTCGGCGTCGAGCACCAGCAGCCGTCCCGAATCGCGGTAGCGGGAGCCTAGCTCGTCGAAGATCGCCGCTTCAAAGGCGATGCCGGCCGCGCGCAATGCCAGCTGCTCCGGTGAGGGAGTCACCGGCTCGACGTCGCCGGGGGAGAACAGGTTGTGGGTGACGCGGGCGCACTGCTGGGCGTGATAGCCGCCGAGGGTGACCCCTTCCATGGCCTGTAGATCCTAGGGCGTCGTCCGCCTTGTGGCAGCGGTGATTTCGCCGATCAGCGCGGCGACGATCCCGAACGCGAAGTACAGCGGGACCAGCCACGGGGCCACCCCGAGCAGTGCGTCGGAATCGGCGGCGTAACGAAACTGGCCCGCCGCGGCGATCGCGATCTCGATGGCCGGGCCGCACACCGCGGCCAGGACACCGCACACAATGGCGGGACGATCCCCCAGGGCGCAGTAGGTGAGCACCGCGAATGCGCAGATCAGCGTCGTGATCGGCACCTGCGGTGCGGTGTGCGCCATGGCGGTCGCGATCCAGGGCTGCAGTTTCACCGCCGCAGTATCGTCCATCGAGTGAGCGACGATGACCGGACCCGCTGGGATGCGAAATACGCGGACCGGGATCTGCCCTCGCCGGACGCGCTCGGCCCGGCAGCGGTCTTCACGGCGTTCCGCCACGAGTTCCCGACCGCGGGCCATGCGGTTGACGTCGCCTGCGGGCAGGGGACCGCTGCCGTCTGGCTCGCCCGCAGGGGGCTACAGGTGCGGGGCTTCGACGTCTCCCCGGTTGCGATCGAGCAGGCGCGCGCCCTGGCGGCAGGCAGCGGCGTCGGCGACCGATGCCGCTTCGAGGTCGTGGACCTCGACGGTGGGCTGCCCGACGGGCCGCCGGCTGACGTGATCTACTGCGCCCGGTTCCGCGACCGCCGGCTGGATGCACCGATGCTGGAGCGGCTGACACCGGGCGGGCTGCTGGCCGTGACCGCGCTCAGCCAGGTCGGCAGCGTCGCCGGGCGGTTCCGTGCCGCGCCCGGTGAGCTCCGCGAGGCATTTGCCGGTCTCGAGGTGATCGCGGCCGGCGAAGGGCAGGGGCTGGCGTGGTTGCTGGCGCGACGCCGGATCGACGGCGCGGGTTAAGGCTGCGGCGGCGCGTCGCGTTCGATTGGCTCCGGGCCGGGCTCGGTCGGCGGCTCGTCGAACGCTGGGGCGTCCATCGGCGGCGCCTCGCCAGGCGGGGCCTGGAAGGGCGGCGGTGCCTCGAACGGGGGCGGTGCCTCGAACGGCGGCGGTGCGTCCAACGGCGGGGCCATGTCCATGCCCATCGGCTCGGCGGCCGGCTCGGGCGCGGGAGCCGGCTCCATCATGGCGGCGAACAGCACCGGCGCCGCTTCGTCGGCGGGTGCCTCGGTAGGCATCGGCAGGTACATGTGGTGGGTGAACTGCGGCTGGTAGGCGCCGCCACCACCGATCTTCACGCCGCCCCGCTCGCCGCTGGACACCGGAGTGCCGTCGGGCAGCGTCACCGCGGTGTGGCTCCTGTTCCAGCCCACCACCAGTGCACCCGGCGCGGTGCCGTACTGGAAGCCGCGCGCCAGCAGAGCCGACTCCTCGTTGGCGGTGTGAAACCGGTCACCGAAGGCCGGCCGGCCGGTGGCGACGTTCGACACCCACGACGCCAGTCCCGAGCAGTCCGTCCCAGCGGGGCTGTCCCCACCGGTGATGTACGGCGTGCCCGAAACCTGCTGGATGAGCGCCATCAGCGCTTCGAGACCAAACATGACCAGGCACATTAACAATGGCTAACTGAGCGGACCAAAATCTGTGGCAGGCATCACGTTTGACGTTGAAGTTGTTAGGCATTACGCCACAACATAAAACACCAGGTAGCGGGGTGAAAATATGCCGCGCAGACCGGATTTCGACGTTGAAGTGCTGGTAGATGCGGTGTAGCGGGCCCGCCGAGAGTGGTTGGTGGCAGCGTTAATTCAAATTGTTCGACGAATTTTGCTGGTGGACGGGTGAACTGGGTCAGTGGTACCGGCGGTATCGGTGAGAAGGTCTGCCGCGCAAAGTGTATCGGTCGCCCGGCGTGCCGTGTCAGTGAAACGGTTTGTCATTTCGCACTATTCAATGAATTTTGAAACGACGGCCGGTCGGCGCCGCACGGTGCTTGGCTTGAGCCGTCGTCGTGGAGATCACGGCCGGCCGGCGGAGCTGAACCCGCCAGAGCGGGAATCCCGGGCTGCCGGCGCCCGCCGGCGCGATGCTGATCCGAGCCGCTCCGGCGACGGCCCGCCGCCCCCCCGACCGACATCGGCGCGCCGGCCTGGTTCCGTGCGCGCCGCGGGGCGCCCGGGTGAGAAGATGGCGACGCGCACGCCGATCAGCGGCCGTTGCCGATGTGGACGTGAGACGGTATCAAGCTATGCAGAACCTCAGCTACCTGACTTATGAAGAGTTCGGGCGGAAGTTCTTCGAGATCGCGGTCACCGAAGAGCGCGTGGCAGCTGCGTTCGCCGCGATCGCCGGTGATGAGTTCGAGATGCCCCCGATGCGGCAGGGGCCGGGCGGGATCGCCCGGGTCAGCGCGAAGGTGCGGATCCAACAGCCCCGGGTGGCTCGCGGCCTGGGTGATCTGCTCACGTTCGCCATCCACATTCCGCTGGTGATCGACCTGCTCATCGACCTGCGCCTGGACAAGCAGCGGTTCACCGTGGCCGGTGACATCGCGCTGCGGGCCACGGCTCGAGCCGCCGAACCGTTGCTGCTGATCATCGACGTACCGAAACCGCGGCCGTCCGACATCACCGTGGAGGTGTCGTCGACGTCCATCCGAGGTGAGCTGCTGCGGATCTTCGCCGGGGTCGACGGGGAGATCCGACGGTTCATCGCCAGCTATGTCGCCGACGAGATCGAGAGCCCGCAGTCGCAGCAAGCACAGGTCATCGACGTCGCCGAGCGGCTGGACTCGGCCTGGACGGGCGTCTGACCGGGCGCCGAGGGCCGGGCCGGCCCGCCCCTGGCTACGGGTGGGGTATCGCGGGGATGGCAGGAATCGCCGGGATCGCCGGAATGGCGGGAATGGCGGGAATGGCGGGGATGGCGGGAACGGCAGGCGCTGACGGAACCCGGGGTGCCGCCGGCGCGGGTGCGGGCGTCGCCCCGCCCTGCGGCGCGGGGTGCTCGACGGCAGGTGCCGCACTGGTCAGCGGGGCCTCCGGGACGACGGTCTGTTCCGGCACGGCTTCGTCGGGGGCAATCGGTGTCATCGGGGCCAGCGGAGCGCTGGGCGCGGTGGTGACCTCGCCGTAGCCCCCGTCGTCTGAATCGTTCTCGCAGTCACCGCAGGCGGTCGCCACCGCGCCCACCGCGATCCCTGCCACCACCACCGACAGGACTGACTTTCCGATACCGCGATTCCGCATGGCTGCTCCCGTCGCTCGGTTGACTGGATCTACCCTACGACGGCCCGGCCGACGCGCGGGTTACAGCGTCTGCCGGTAGCCGAAGAACTCGTGATCCTCGTTGTAGCCGCCGTAGCCGCCGCCGACCTCGCGGAAGTGCTCGACGAACTCGATCCCCTTGAGCCACTTGACCATTTTGAAGCCGTGCTGCAATTCGTTACGTAGCCGCAGCGGCGCTCCGTGGCCGTAGCTGAGCGGTTCGTCGTTCATTCGGTACGCCAGCATCGTCAGGTGGTGCTCCATCTGCTCGATGGCGTGGGCGTCGTAGTAAAGCCCGCCCTCGGAACCGGGCGCCATGGAATAGAACACCACCCACTTGGCCTCCGGCAGTGGTCTGACGATGTCGAGGACGGTCTTCATCGCCACGCCGCCCCACTTGGCCACCCCCGACCACCCCTGGATGCAGAAGTGCTGGGTGATCTGCTCGTGGTAGGGCAGGGTCTTCAGTTCGTCCAGCGAGAAATCCCTCGGGTGCTCCACCAATCCGTAGACGTGCAGCCGCCAGTCGGCGAAATCCCCGGCGAACATCTCCTTGTACTCGACGGTTTCGGGGTAGGTGCCGTTGTGCCAGAAGTGCGGGGAGATGTGTTCCTCGGTGAAACCGCCGGGTTCGGGGTTGACGTGCTCGAACAGTCGCTGCAGCGGGCCGATCAGTGCGTAGCCGACCCGCTGCACCACCCGCGGATGCCGGTAGGTGAACGGGGTTGCCCACACCCAGGCAAGGGCGGTCACCGCCATCGCCACGGCGAAGACCCAGAAACCGGCGAGACCGGAACCGTCCCGAGCGGCGAACATGTGGTTGAAGTTGCGCACCGCATCGGTGGCGAACACCAACGTCACATGCACCAGGATGAACACCAGGAAGTAGGCCATCACCAAGAAATGCAGCGAACGGGCCAGCTGGATGCTCAGCCGCTTGCTGATGCGCGTCAGCCGCATGGACACCGCTGGGCTCATCCCGATCCCGGTGATCACAGCTGCCGGCGCGGCGATGAACACGGTGGTGAAGTACGCGAGCTGCTGCAGGCCGTTGTAGGCCACCCAGCCGTTGTCGTCGGGCCAGTCCAGCGACAGGTACTGGATGCCCACCGACAACGCGTCGGGGAAGACGGCCCAACTGGTCGGCACGAGGTGGCGCCAATGCCCGGTGGTGAACAGCAGCGCGTAGAACACCGCACCGTTGGCCAGCCACAACACGTCCGCGCCGAGATGCCACCAGCGGGCCAGCCCGATGGCGTGGCGGATCCCGGGCAGGCCGAGTTGGTCGGGCAGGCCCACCGAGTCTTGTTTGGCCGTCCACATCGGGTCCTTCGGGACCGGCCCGGCGATGCGGAACCACTCATCGGTGTCCGGGGTGGCGTTGCGGCTGAAGTACAACCGCGGATGGTCGGCCAGGATCTGGATGCCCGACCGGACGATGAACGTCATCAGGAAAAGATTGAAGAAATGCTGCCAGCCGGCCCAGGCGGGTATTCCCGCGGCTCCGCCGGTCGCGAGGGTACCGGGGTAACGGTGGACGAAGGCGCCGACCGCCGGGAAACCCACCAGGTACCTCGCCACCGCGACAGCGATAACCAGTGCCGCGAAACCAATTGGGAGCAACCACAATAGGTTGAACCATCGGTTTCGGCCGACGCGCAGCCGCGGAGCGGTGGCCATCTTCTCGCCCAGGCCGCCCGCCCAGGTCTCGTGGTCGACGACGTGGTGTGCCGGTGTGAGCTCGTCGCGGTGGCTCACCAGTGCCGTGCGACCGGTGCGGTGGTTGTCGTCAACGTCTGCCATGACCCGATTCCTCGCCCGTCTGCATCCCCGTAATAAAAAGCATTAACATGCGGAATATTAGGGGGCGTGGCTGCGAGCTTCATGGACATTCGGTGCCGGGTCCCTGAGCGCACCGGGCCGCCCGGCGCGAAACGCAGAAAGGGCCGGCCTAGTCAGGCCGGCCCTCACTGCTTACAGCGAGTGTCAGATCGTCTGGTGGCGACCGAAGAACTTGTGGTCTTCGCTGTAGCCGCCGTGACCGCTGCCGATCTCCTTGTAGGACGCCACGAACTCGATGCCCTTGATCCACTTGACCAGCTTGTAGCCGTGCTGCAACTCGTTGCGCAGCCGCAGCGGGCGACCGTGCATGTAGGGCAGCGGCTCGTCGTTCATGTTGTAGGCGAGCATCGACATGTGATGCCACATCTGGTCCACCGGGTGCGCGTTGTAGTAGATACCGCCGGTGGCGCCCAGGCCCATCGAGTAGAACACCACCCATTTCGCCTCGGGTAGTGGCTTGACGATCTCCATGATCGTCGACATCTGCACGCCACCCCACTTGGCCACCCCGGACCAGGCCTGCACGCAGAAGTGTTGGGTGATCTGGTCGTGGTAGGGCAGCGCCTTGAGGTCTTCCAGGCTGAATTCCATCGGGTTCTCGACCAACCCGTACACCTTGAGCCGCCAGTCCTTGAAGTCGCTGGCCTCGTGCTCCTTGTACTCGACGGTCTCGGGCAGCCGACCGTTGCGCCAGTGGAACGGCGAGATGTCGTCCTCGGTGAAGGTGCCGGGCTTGGGGTTGAGCTTCTCCAGCGAACGCTGGAAGGGCCCGATCAGGGCGAAGCCCACCTTCTGCACCACCCGCGGGTATTTGATCGTGAGCGGGGTCGCGGCGAACCAGGCGACGATGCACACCGCGGCGGCCGCGCAGAAGACATAGAAGCCCGTGGCGCTGTGGCATCCCGGCTCGGCGCCTTCGACACAACCGCGCGCGGCGAACATGTGGTTGAGATTGTCGAACGCGTCGGTGGCGAACACCATCGTGACGTGGACCAGGATGAACATCAGGAAGTAGACCAGCACCAAGAAGTGCAGTGAGCGTGCCACCTGGATGTTGAGCCGCAGGTGCTTGCTGATCAGCCCGAGGCGCTGGGACAGCGCCGGCGACATGCCCAGGCCGGTGATCACCGCGGCCGGGGCGGCGACGAACACCGTGACGAAGTAGGAGATCAGCTGCAGCGCGTTGTAGTTGGTCCAGGTATGGTCGTCGGGCCAGTTCAACGACATGTACTGGATCATCACCGAAGCGGCGTGCGGGAAGACGTCCCAGCTGGTGGGGATGATCCGGCGCCATTGGTCGGTGCTGAACAGCAGGACGTAGAACACCGCGCCGTTGAGCAGCCACAGCACGTCCAGGCCCAGGTGCCACCAGCGGGCCAGCCCGATCGAATGCCGGAAGCCCGGCAGCCCGAAGTGCCGCGGCAGCGCGACGGTGTCGGCGTTGGCCGTCCAGTACGGGTCGTCCGGGACCGGGGGGCCCACCCGCAGCCATTCGTCTTTACCGGGCGTCGAGTTGCGGCTGAAGTACAGCCGCGGGTGGTCGCAGAGAATTTGGATTCCGGACCGGATGATGAACATCATCATGAACAGGTTGAAAAAGTGCGTCCAGCCGAGCCACGCGGGCAGCCCGCTTTCGACCTTCGTCGACGGCATGCTGCCGGGGTATTCGGCGATGAACTCCTCCACGCCGGGGATGTTGCGGATACCCTTGCCGGCCGCGATCGCCGCGAGCAGCCCGACGAAGCCGATCGGAATCAGCCACAACAGGTTCAACCACCTGTCGCGGCCGATCCGCAGGTGCGGGGCGATCGCCCGCCGGGACAGGTCGAAACCGCCCCCGTATGTCTCGACGTCGACGGTGTCGTCGTGATTCTTGTGAATCTCGGTGCGGTAGCCCTGCTCCAGCTCCAGCTCGACGTCCACGACGTCGGTGGGGTAGTTCACGCGGTGAGTGGTCTCTTCCGTCGCTGGTGAAGTGGCCGGCCCCCGAGGGTCGAGCTGGCCCTCAGCGCCCTGTCCGTCGATCGTCGTCACGCCCGCGACAGTACAACCGTCGGCGTCGTGGGCCGCCGCTCTGACACCAAATGCACAGGTTCTTAGCAGCAACCTCGGACCTGCAGATACGTCCCGCGGGGCGCGGGTCGCGGCCGCGGATGCGGTTTTGACCCGCGAGCCCGTCACCGGCCCGGATTCCCGAGTCGGCGGCTTTCGATCGGCACGATTTTTTCCGGGAGCGGATCCGGGTTCCGGCCGGGCGGCGCGCCGTTGCGCTCAGGTGTATCTCGCGCGTAACTGACCGTTCACCTGACGCGCTCATAATCCGAGTCAGAATCGCGGACCCGAATTCGCCATCGCTGCCGGATTGCAATCTGCGCGGGGGGCGGTCGCTGCGCAACACGGCTAGCATGCGCAGTGGAGAAACTTGTGATCAGGCAGGGGTAGATGACGACCAATATGGCACCGGAACGGCGTCGTAGCCGGCCAGTCCGATCGGCGGGGGTTGGGGCGCACCGTGGCTGACGAACAGCGGGGGCCCGGTTACGGCCTGGGGTTGTCGACACGTACCCAGATGACCGGGTATCAGTTCCTGGCGCGGCGGACCGCGATGGCGTTGACCCGCTGGCAGGTTCGGATGGAAGTCGAACCCGGCCGGCGCCAAGCGCTGGCCGTGGTCGCCTCGGTGTCGGCGGCCTCGGTCATCTGTCTGGGTGCGCTGCTGTGGTCGTTTCTGAGCCCATCGGGTCAACTGAACGAATCGCCCATCATCGCCGACCGCGACTCCGGGGCGCTGTATGTGCGGGTCGGCGACACCTTATATCCGGCACTGAATTTGGCATCGGCCCGGCTGATCGCCGGTCGCGCCGACAATCCGCACAAAGTGCGCTCGGCGCAGATCGCCGAGCAGCCGCACGGCCCGCTGGTCGGTATCCCGGGCGCGCCGTCGGACATTCTGCCGACTTCACCGTCGTCGTCGTCGTGGTTGATCTGCGACACCGTGGCCAACGTGCAGGGGGTCGGAGCGCCGTCGCCGGTCACGGTGACGGTGATCGACGGCAGCCCGGACCTCAACTCCCGCCGCCGGGTGCTCGACGGCCCGGACGCCGTCGTGCTGCGCTACAACGACGAGTCGTGGGTCGTTCGGCAGGGCCGGCGCTCGCGTATCGATGCCGCCGACCGGGCGGTGCTGTTGCCGCTGGGCCTCACCCCCGAACAGGTCGAGCATGCGCGGCCGATGAGTCAGGCGCTCTTCGACGCGTTGCCGGTCGGCCCGGAGCTGGCGGTGCCGTTCGTCCCGGAGGCCGGCCGCCCGCCGGCCTTCCCCAACGCCCCCGGGCCGGTTGGAACCGTCTTCACCACGCCGCAATTGGCTGGGCCGCAGCAGTATTCGGTGGTGCTCATGGACGGCGTGCAGACGGTGTCGTCGGTGGTGGCGCGCATCCTGCAGAACGCCGGGGCGACCGCGGGCGGCGCACCGGTGGTGGTGGCGCCGCCGGAGCTGGCGAAGATGCCGGTGGTCACCGGGCTGGACCTGTCGGCCTACCCGGAAGGACCGCTCAAGGTCGTCGACATGAAGGAGAACCCGTCCACGTGCTGGTGGTGGGAGCGGTCCAGTGGTGACAGCCGGGCCCGGGTCCAGGTGGTGTCCGGCCCCACGATTCCCGTGCCGCAGAAGCAGATCAACCGGGTGGTGTCGCTGGTGAAGACCAATAACAACAACATGCCGCAGGCCGACCGGGTCTACTTCGGTCCGGGCTACGGCAACTTCGTCGCGGTGACCGGCAACGATCCAGACGCCTCCACGCGGGAATCGCTGTGGTGGCTGTCCGCCTCGGGGGTGCGTTTCGGGGTGCCCGGCGACGATGAGCGCAAGGCGCTGGGGCTGGTCAGCGAGCCCGCACTGGCACCGTCGGTGGCGTTGCGCCTGCTGGCGCACGGCCCGACGCTGTCCCGCCAGGACGCCCTGGTACGTCATGACACCCTGCCGACCGATATGAGCCCTGCAGAATTGGCGGTGCCCAAGTGAAACGTGGATTCGCCCGGCCGACGCCGGAACGCGCTCCGGTGGTCAAGCCGGAGAACATCGTCTTGCCCACGCCGCTGAGCGTGCCGCCGCCGGAAGGCAAGCCGTGGTGGCTGGTGGTGGTCGGGGTGTTGGTCGTCGGCCTGCTGGTCGGCATGGTCTCGATGACCGTGGCCAACGGCTCCCGGATGTTCCTGGGCGCCGGCGCCATCTTCCCGATCTTCATGATCGGCGGCATCGCGATGATGATGTTCGGCGGCCGCTTCGGCGGTGGCGCCCAGCAACTGAGCCGTCCCAAGCTCGACGCGATGCGCGCCCAGTTCATGCTCATGCTGGACCGGCTGCGCGAGTCGGCCGCGGAGTCCGCAGACAGCATGGACGCCAACTACCGGTGGTACCACCCGGCGCCCTCCACGCTTTCCGCGGCGGTCGGGTCGTCGCGGATGTGGGAGCGTCAACCCAACGGCAAAGACCTCAACTTCGGGCTGGCCCGGGTCGGGGTGGGCATGACGCGGCCCGAGGTCACCTGGGGTGAGCCGCAGAATATGCCGACCGACATCGAGCTCGAACCGGTGACCGGAAAGGCGCTGCAGGAGTTCGGGCGCTACCAGAGCGTGGTCTACAACCTGCCCAAGATGGTCTCGCTGTTGGTCGAGCCCTGGTATTCACTGGTCGGCGACCGTGAGCACGTGCTCGGGCTGATGCGTGCCATCATCTGCCAGTTCGCCTTCTCCCACGGGCCCGACCACCTGCGGATGGTCGTCGTCACTTCCGATGTGGAGCAGTGGGATTGGGTGAAATGGCTGCCGCACTTCGGCGACCCCCGCCGGCAGGACGCCGCCGGTAACGCCCGCATGGTGTACGGCTCGGTGCGCGACTTCGCCACCGAACACGCCGACCTGTTCTCCGGGCGGGGCTCCTTCATGCCGCGGCACGCCAGCTCGTCGGCGGAGACGCCGACGCCGCACCACCTGATCGTCGTCGACGGCGTCGATCCGCAATGGGAGTACGTCAACACCACCGAGGGCATCGACGGCGTCACGTTCTTCGACCTGACCGGCGCCCCGGAGTGGCGAGGGGTGTCACAGCGGGTGCTGCGCTTCGACGACAAGGGCATCATCAACGCCCTGCCGCGCGACCGCGACACCTGGATGGTCATCGACGACAACGAGTGGTTCTTCGCCCTGGCCGATCAGCTCAGCCTGACCGACGCCGAGCAGTTCGCGCAGCGGATGGCGCACTGGCGGCTCGCCGAGGCCTACGAAGAGATCGGCCAGCGCGTGACGCACCACATCGGGGCTCGCGACATCCTCTCCTACTACGGCATCGAGGATGCCGGACGCATCGACTTCAACCAGCTGTGGACGAGCCGGCAGAACGAGGGCAGCCGGGCTCGGTTGCGCGTCCCGTTCGGCAACCGCTCCGACAACGGCGAGCTGCTGTTCCTCGACATGAAGTCACTGGACGAGGGGGGCGACGGCCCGCACGGCGTCATGTCGGGAACCACCGGCTCGGGTAAGTCGACGCTGGTGCGCACCGTGATCGAGTCGCTGCTGTTGGGGCATTCGCCCGACGAGCTGCAATTCGTGCTGGCCGACCTCAAGGGTGGTTCGGCGGTCAAGCCGTTCTCCGGGGTGCCGCACGTGTCGCGGATCATCACCGACCTGGAAGATGACCAGGCGCTGATGGAGCGCTTCCTGGAAGCCATGTGGGGCGAGATCGCCCGCCGCAAGTCGATGTGTGACAGCGCGGGCGTCGACGGCGCCAAGGAGTACAACGAGATCCGGTCCCGGATGGCCGCCCGCGGGGACCACAGTCTGCCGCCGCTGCCGATGCTCGTCGTGGTGATCGACGAGTTCTACGAGTGGTTCCGCATCATGCCGACGGCGGTGGAGGTGCTGGACTCGATCGGCCGGCAGGGCCGCGCCTACTGGGTGCACCTGATGATGGCATCGCAGACCATCGAGAGCCGCGCCGAGAAGCTGATGGAGAACATGGGCTACCGGCTGGTGCTCAAGGCGCAGACGGCCGGTGCCGCACAGGCCGCCGGCGTGCCGAACGCGGTGAACCTGCCGGGCAAGGCGGGCCTGGGCTATTTCCGCAAGAGCGGCGAAGAGGTCATCCGCTTCCAGGCCGAGTTCCTGTGGCGCGACTATCAGCGCGGCGGCATTCTCGACGACGAACAGCTGCCGCAGGTGCACTCCATCGACTACATCCGGCCGCAGCTGTTCACCACCGCGTTCACCCCGCTGGAGGTGAGCGTGAGCGGCACCGAACTCGAAGCGGCCGACGAGATGCCGGCCATCACCGCCACCCCCGCCGAGGAGCCCGCCGCCGAGGAAGAGGACTGGATCCGGATTCCCAAGGTGGGCACGGTGATCATCGATCAGCTGCGCCAGATCGATTTCGAGCCGTATCGGCTGTGGCAGCCGCCGCTGGACGACCCGGTGGCCGTCGACGACCTGGTGAACCGCTACCTGGGCCACCCGTGGCAGGAGAACTACGGCACCCGCCGAGACCTGGTGTTCCCCATCGGTGTCATCGACCGGCCGTTCAAGCACGACCAGCCACCGTGGACGGTGGACACCTCCGGGCCCGGCGCCAACGTGCTGATCCTGGGGGCCGGCGGTGCCGGCAAGACGACGGCGCTGCAGACGCTGATCTCCGCGGCGGCGCTGACCCACACCCCCGAGCAGGTCCAGTTCTACTGCCTGGCCTACAGCGGCACCGCGCTGACCACGGTCGCCACCCTGCCGCACGTGGGCAGTGTCTGCGGGCCGACGGACCCCGACGGGGTCCGGCGCACGGTGGCCGAACTGCTGGCGCTGGTGCGCACCCGCAAGCGCAGCTTCCTCGAGAACGATGTGGCCTCGATGGATGTCTTCCGGCGTCGCAAGTTCGACGGCGCCCCCGGAAGCGTGCCCAACGACGGTTTCGGTGACGTCTACCTGGTGGTCGACAACTACCGTGCGCTGTCCGAGGACAACGAGGTGCTCGTCGAACAGGTCAACCAGATCATCAACCAGGGCCCCTCGTTCGGCGTGCACGTGGTCGTGACCGCCGACCGCGAGTCGGAGCTGCGGCCCCCGGTCCGAAGCGGCTTCGGGTCCCGGGTCGAGCTGCGGCTGGCTGCGGTGGAGGACGCCAAGTTGGTGCGTTCCCGGTTCGCCAAGGACGTCCCGGTCAAACCGGGCCGGGGCATGGTCGCGGTCAACTACGTGCGCCTGGACAGCGACCCCCAGTCCGGTCTGCACACGTTGATCGCCCGGCCTGCGATGGCCGACACCGACCATCACGTATTCGAGTCCGACAGCGTGGGCGCCGCGGTCAGCCAGGTGGCGGTGGGCCGGGTGCGCCCGGTGCGGCGGCTGCCGGCGCGGTTCGGGCTGGACGAGGTGCGGGCCGTCGCGGCCAACGACCAGCGCGAAGGCGTCGGGGCCGGCGGTATCGCGTGGGCCATCTCCGAACTCGACCTGCAGCCGGTCTATCTGAACTTCGCCGAGAACGGGCACCTGATGGTGACTGGGCGCCGCGAATCCGGCAAGACCACCACGCTGGCGACCATCATGAGTGAGATCGAGCGGCTGTACGCGCCCGGCTCCAGCACCGCGCCGCCCACCACGCAGCAGTCCGCGCAAGTGTGGCTGATCGACCCCCGTCGGCAGCTGCTGACCACCCTGGGCTCGGACTACGTGGAGAAGTTCGCCTACAACATGGACGGCGCGGTGGCGCTCGTCAACGAGCTGGCCGCCACCCTGGCCAACCGTGAGCCGCCGCCGGGTCTGTCGGCCGAGGAACTGCTGTCGCGTACCTGGTGGAGCGGGCCGGACATCTTCTTGATCATCGACGACATCCAGCAGTTCCCGCCCGGATTCGACTCACCGTTCCAGAAGGCCGCCCCCTGGGTGACCCGCGCGGCCGACGTGGGCCTGCACGTGATCGCCACCCGGACCTTCGGCGGCTGGTCGTCGGCCGGTAGTGATCCGCTGCTGCGGGCGCTGCACCAGGCCAATGCGCCGCTGCTGGTGATGGATGCCGACCCGGACGAGGGCTTCATCCGCGGCAAGATGAAGGGCGGTCCGCTGCCCCGCGGACGTGGCCTGCTGATGGCCGAGGACACCGGGGTGTTCGTGCAGGTCGCCGCCACGGAGCTGCGGCGGGCACCGACCCAGGAACGTACCGCCGCGCCGGTGCGCTGAGCTGCCCCGTCGCGACAACCGCCGTGGCGTCCGTAACGGCGCCGCGGCGGTTGCTGGCGGCGGAACTTTCAGCAGCGCCGCCGGCAATTCGCCGCGGCCAGATTTAAACGGCGGGCCTCGTTGCGGCCACTGCGGCGAGACGCCCGCGGACCCACTCCGCAGGTGAATTACAGTCTCGTGTTTCGGCAGGTCGTCGCTGTTTTGTATGCCGCGCCACTCCTCGCGGGCCCCACCAGATGAACAGTTGCTGTCGGCAGGTGAACAGTAGGCATAATCGGCCGTTTCGGCCTTTCCGAGCCTTTAAGCTTTGTGGCGGAAAGATTGCTGACAGCGATCCGAGGAGGATTGTCAATGTCGTTCGTGAACACGCAACCGGAGGCGCTCGCCGCCGCTGCGGGGAGCCTGAGCGGTATCGGATCAGCGCTCAACGCGCAGAACGCCGCTGCTGCGGCCCCGACCACCGGTGTGGTCCCGGCCGCCGCCGACGAGGTCTCGGCGTTGACCGCTGCGCAGTTCGCCGCCCACGCGACGATGTACCAGCAGGTGAGCGCTCAGGCCGCGGCGATCCACGAGATGTTCGTCGCGACCCTCAACAACAGCGCCACCTCCTATGCAGCCACCGAGGCGGCCAACGCGGCTTCGGCCGGCTGAGCGGATTGAACGAGCAGGAGTGACGGCCATGCCGGCGACCTAAGACAACGACGTCAACCAACCGACCGACGAACTTCAGACAAGGAGAGACAAGTGGCAACTCGTTTTATGACCGACCCGGATGCGATGCGGGCGATGGCGGGGCGTTTCGACGTTCACGCGCAGACGGTGGAGGATGAGGCGCGCCGGATGTGGGCGTCGTCGACCAACATCTCCGGTGCGGGGTGGGGTGGTCTGGCGGAGCGGACCTCGATGGACACCATGGGTCAGATGCAGACGGCGTTTCGCAACATCGTGAACATGCTGCACGGGGTGCGCGATGGGTTGATCCGTGACGCCAACCACTACGAGCAGCAGGAAGCTGCTTCCCAGCAGATCCTGTCGAGCTAGAAGGGCCAAGGAGAGCAACTATGTCGATCAATTACCAGTTCGGTGATGTGAATGCCCACGGTGCGTTGATCCGTGCTCAGGCTGCCTCGTTGGAGGCCGAGCACCAGGCGATCGTGCATGACGTGTTGGCGGCCGGGGATTTCTGGGGTGGCGCCGGTTCGGTGGCCTGCCAGGAGTTCGTGGCGCAGTTGGGCCGCAACTTCGCGGTGATCTACGAGCAGGCCAACGCCCACGGTCAGAAGGTGCAGACCGCCGGCAACAACATGGCCAACACCGACGCCTCCGTCGGCTCCAGCTGGGCCTGACCGACCCGCAATCCGCAGCGCGGCAGCACACCGACCCACCGGTGTGCTGCCGCGTGCTGCAATTGGTGGGATGGTGGCAGGCGTTCCCACGCCGCAGCGTGATCCAATAGCCAAGTACGTCGGCAAAGGTAGAGGAGGGTAGTGATGGATCCGAGCACCCGCACAGACATCACCGTCAACGTCGAGGGTTTCTGGCTGCTGCAAGCGCTGCTGGATATTCGCCACGTTGCGCCCGAATTGCGTTGCCGACCCTACGTTTCCACCGATTCGAACGATTGGCTGTCGGAACATCCCGGCATGGCCGTGATGCGTGAGCAGGGCATCGTCGTCGACGACCAGGTCAACGAGACCGTCGCCGCCCGGATGAAGGTGCTGGCCGCGCCCGACCTCGAGGTGGTCGCCCTGCTGTCGCTGGGCAAGCTGCGCTACGGCGTCATCGACGACGAAGACCAGCCGCCCGGCACCCGCGACATCCCGGACAACGAGTTCCGCGTGCTGCTGGCGCGGCGCGGCGAGCACTGGGTATCGGCGGTGCGGGTCGGCACCGACATCACCGTCGACGACGTCTCGGTGACCGATGCCGCCTCGATCGCCGCGCTGGTGATCGACGGCATGGAATCCATCCACCACGCCGACCCGGCGCAGATCACCGCGGTCAACGTGCCGATGGAGGAGATGCTCGAGGCGACTCAGAGCTGGCAGGACTCCGGCTTCAACATCTTCACCGGGGGAGACCTGCGGCGGATGGGGATCAGCGCGGCCACCGTCGCAGCGCTGGGCCAGGCGCTGTCCGAGCCGGCTGCGGAGGCCGCGGTGTACGCGCGGCAATACCGCGATGACGCCAAGGGTCCGAGCGCGTCGGTGCTGTCGCTCAAAGACGGATCCGGCGGCCGGATCGCGCTGTATCAGCAGGCGCGCACCGCCGGATCGGGCGAAGCGTGGCTGGCGATCTGCCCGGCCACCCCGCAACTGGTTCAGGTGGGTGTCAAAACCGTGCTCGACACCCTGCCCTACGGCGCCTGGAAAACGCACCGGAGGGTCTAACCGGTGCACCGGGGCTACCGGCACCGAAATGTCGTGTGACGCACCGGGAAATTGCCGGTAAACGCCAATCGTGCGAATTACATGCATTGCCTTTAGAATTGGACAGACTTTGAAATGACAAATTGCGAGGCGGCAGCTATGGGTTCAGTATTCGTCGATCAGGGGGTGCGGCCATGACCACGGCGATCGAAGCGCCGCAGCCGGGCGGTGAAGTCGCGACGTCCGCGCCGCGTGCGGTGGTGGTCGGCGTCATGGCCGGCGACGGTGTCCAGATCGGGACGCTGCTGGACGCCGACGCGCCCGTGTCGGTGATGCTGGACCCGCTGCTCAAGGTGATCAACGGCCGGCTGGCCGAGCTCGATGAGCCCACCCTGCAGGCCGACGGACGCGGCCGCTGGGTGCTGTGCCTGGTCGACGGCACGGCGCTGCGGCCGAACCAGTCGCTGACCGAACAGGACGTCTACGACGGCGACCGGCTGTGGCTGCGGTTCATCGAGGACCGGGAGCGGCGTTCACCGGTCATCGAACACATCTCCACGGCGGTATCGGTGAACCTGGCCAAGCGGTTCGCCCCGGTCAATGCGGTGACCGCGGTGCGGGTCGGGGTGTCGAC
Organism: Mycolicibacter algericus DSM 45454; assembly: GCF_002086455.1. Classification (GTDB taxonomy): domain Bacteria; phylum Actinomycetota; class Actinomycetes; order Mycobacteriales; family Mycobacteriaceae; genus Mycobacterium; species Mycobacterium algericum. Next base: position 1,762 of record NZ_MVHC01000024.1, on the reverse strand, counting down.
CCTGGCGCTGGGCGTGCTGTTGGCGACCGGACTGCTCGCCGCTTGGCGCGTCCAGCACGACAACTGGCTGACGGCCGGATTCAGTGCGGGGCTGGCGCTACTGGTGCTGATCGCCGCCACGCTGATCCTGATCCAGGCGCGCAACGCCTCCGACCGGTGGGCCGGCGACATGCTGCTGTCCAGCGGGCTGGTTCCGCTGGTTGTGGCCGCCGCGGCAGCGGTGCCCGGCGAGGTCGGCGCGGCGCAGGCTGCGCTGGGCTTCGGCGTCGCCGGCATCGCCGCACTGTCGGTCATCCGCCTCACCGGACGGCAGCTGGCCGCCTACTCGGCCGTCACCGTCATCAGCGCGGCGGTGATGTTCGCCGGCGTCCTGCGGATGCTGTTCCTGACCGGGGCGGTGACCCTCATGGCGTGCGTGTACCTGGCCTGTGTGCTCGCCTACCAGTGGGCACCGTCGCTGTCGCGGTGGCTCGCCGGGCTGCGCCTGCCGGTCTTCCCGTCGGCGACGAGTCGTTGGGTGTTCGAGGCTCGTCCCGACCTGCCCACCACGGTGGTGAGCAAGCCCGGCGCCGCGCCGTCCCTGGAGGGGCCGGAGTCGGTCCGCGAGGTGGTGCTGCGCGCCGAGCGGGCACGATCCTTCCTGACCGGCCTGCTCACCGGGCTGGGCGTGTTGATCGCGGTGTGTGTCACCGGCCTGTGCGACCCGCACTCGGACCGATCGTGGCTGCCGTTGCTGCTGGCCGGTCTGACGGCAGGGTTCCTGGTGCTGCGAGGCCGTTCCTTCCGGGACCGGTGGCAGGCGGTCACGGTGACGCTGACCGGCCTGGTGATCGTTGCCGCGGTGGTGGTGCGCTTCGTGGTGGTGCTGTGGACGCCCACGACGCTGGTGGTCGGGGCGGCGGTGCTGGTACTGGTGCCGATGTTCGGGCTGTTGTCCGCGGTGATCGTGCCCAACACCATCTACAGTCCGCTGTTCCGCAAGTTCGTCGAGTGGATCGAATACCTGTGCCTGATGCCGTTGTTCCCGTTGGCGCTGTGGTTGATGAATACCTATGAAGCGATCCGGTACCGGTAGGGGCGTGCGTCGGCTGCAGCGCACCGCGGCGGCCGGTGCCGCGATGATCATGATGGCCAGCGGCTCACTGGCCGGGATGCCGGTCGCCGGTGCGATCGAACGGCCCGGCATCGACCCCGGAGCGTTGCCGCCGGACGGTCCGCCCGGGCCGCCGCAGACGATGCGGCAGACCTCGTACTGCACCGAGGTCGGCGTGTTGCCCGACACCGACTTCCGGGTGCAGCCGGCCTACATGGACATGCTCAACCTGCCGGAGGCCTGGAAGTTCAGCCGTGGCGGCGGAGTGAGCGTCGCGGTCATCGACACCGGGGTGACTCCCCACCCGCGGATGCCGAACCTCATCGGTGGCGGCGACTACGTGATGGCCGGCGGGGACGGGTTGTCGGACTGTGACGCGCACGGCACCCTGGTGGCGTCGCTGATCGCTGCGCTGCCGGACAACGGGGTGACCCCGCTGCCGCCGCCACGCCAGACCCGGCGACCGCCGTCGGTTCCCACCAACGAACCCTCGCCACCGCCACCGGTGCCGCAGACGACGATCATGGTGATGCCGCCGCCCCCGGCGCCGCCGGCGCGCGCGGCGCCGGTGGTGCGGCTGGGGGCGCGGGCACCGGCGGTGATGGGGGTGCCGGTGCCGGCGGTGGCGCTAACGCGACCGCGGGTAGCGGTGGTGCCGGTGGCGACGGT
>NZ_MVHC01000023.1 GCF_002086455.1 Mycolicibacter algericus DSM 45454 | reverse complement strand
CCACCACCCCCACCGCCGGCACCTGAGTTGCCGCCGCCTCCGCCGGCACCGGAACCGCCGCAGCCGCAGCCGGGTACCGCGACGCAGCCTTAACCGCGTTTTACAGCTTGCGCAGCCGCAGCCGGTTGATGGAGTGATCGGCGTCTTTGCGCAGCACCAGGGTCGCCCGGGGCCGGGTCGGCAGGATGTTCTCGACCAGGTTGGGACGGTTGATGGAGCGCCAGATGTCGCGGGCGGCGGCCACCGCCTGCTGGTCGTTGAGGCCCGCGTAGTGGTGGAAGTGAGACTCGGGATGGGCGAAGGAGGTGGAACGCATCGCCAGGAACCGGGAGACGTACCAGTGCTCGATGTCTTCGACCCGGGCATCGACGTACAACGAGAAGTCGAACAGGTCCGAGACCATCAGCGTGGGCCCGGTCTGCAGCACATTGAGACCCTCGAGGATCAAGATGTCGGGGTGACGGACCACTTGTTTGGCGCCCGCGACGATGTCATAGCTCAGGTGTGAATACACCGGCGCGCACGCGTAGTCGGCGCCGGACTTCACCGAGGTGACGAAGCGCATCAGCGCGCGCCGGTTATAGCTTTCCGGAAACCCTTTGCGGTGCATCAGGTTCCGGCGTTCCAACTCCTGGTTGGGGTAGAGGAACCCGTCGGTGGTGACCAGGTCCACCCGCGGGTGGCGGTCCCAGCGGGCCAACAAGGCCTGCAGCACGCGGGCCGTCGTCGACTTGCCGACGGCCACGCTGCCGGCCACCCCGATGATGAACGGCACCGGGCGGTCCGGGCTCTGGTCGTTCTCGCCGAGGAACTCCGCGGTGGCGGCGAACAGTTGCTGGCGGGCGGCGACTTGCAGGTGCAGCAGCCGGGCCAGTGGCAGATAGACCTCTTCGACCTCGAGCAGGTCGACCTGCTCACCGAGACCGCGCAGCGCCACGACCTCTTCTTCGGTGAGCGGCATCGGCGTCGACATACGCAGCGTCCGCCATTGACGTCGGTCGAACTCCACGTAGGGACTCGGCTCGCTAAGCCGCCGCATGACCATACAGTCTTGCAGCAGGCTCGACGGTTAGCCTGATCGGGTATGGAGCCCGCTGCCTTGATCCGTGAATACCTGCTGCTCGGTCTGCGCTTCGACCGGATCGAGCCGGGTTATGTCGACGCCTTCACCGGTGACCCGGCGCTGCGCCGGCTGGTCGAGAACGAGCCGATGCCCGACCCGGCGGTGCTGTCCCAGCAGGCCGAGAAGCTGCTCACCGAACTGCCGGGTGGTCTTGAGGCGGCGCGCGCCGACTACCTGCGGGTGCATCTGCGGGCGCTGGCGTGTGCGGGCCGCAGGTTCGCCGGGGAGCAGGTCGGTTTCATCGACGAGGTGCGCGAGTACTTCGACCTCACCGGCATCGGCAGGGGAGACACCGACCGCTACCGTCAAGCCCACGCCCGGCTGGACGAAGCGCTGGGCGGAACCGGGCCGTTGGCCGAGCGAATGGCCGCACACCGCCGCGCCGAAGAGATTCCGCCCGAGCGGCTCGAAGCGGCTATCCACGCCTTCTCCTCGGCGCTGCGTGACCGGGTCCGCACACAGTTCCCGCTGCCGGAGACCGAGGTCATCAGCTACGAGGTCGTCACCGACAAGCCGTGGTCGGGGTTCAACTACTACCGCGGCGACTACCGCTCCACGGTGGCCGTCAACGCCGACCTCAAACAGCTCATGTCGAATCTGCCCCGACTGGTCGCCCATGAGTCCTACCCAGGCCACCACACCGAGCACTGCCGCAAAGAGGCCGGGCTGGTCTCGCAGCTGGGCCAGGCCGAGCAGACGATTTTTCTGGTCAACACCCCGCAGTGTCTGATGGCCGAGGGACTGGCCGACCTGGCGCTGTACGCCGCGGTCGGGCCCGGTTGGGGCGGTTGGGCCGAAGAGATCTACGCCGACCTGGGGCTGCGGTTCGATGGTGAACGGGCCGAGGCGGTGTCGGAGGCAGCCGCGGCGCTCGCCGAGGTGCGCCAGGATGCGGCGCTGATGCTGCACGACGAGCGTCGCGACGTCGACGAGGTGGTCGACCATCTGCGCCGCTGGCTGCTGGTCACCGACGATCGGGCCCGCCAGAGCATGCGGTTCTTGTCGTCACCGCTGTGGCGGGCCTACACCTCGACCTACGTGGAGGGCTATCGGCTGCTGCGCGCCTGGCTGGACTGCCGGCCGGCCGCGGCGAGCCTCACCGGGCGGTTTGGGCGGCTGCTCGACGAGCCGCTAATCCCGTCGAGCCTGCGTGCGGAACTGAACGGATAGCGCGTCCGGCGGGGGGCGACCCGCTCGATAGACTTGCGCCCGTGACTGCCACACCGGATTCTCGCCCTGCCTCCACGATGTCTACGCCGCTGGCCGAGCTCGACCCGGACATCGCCGAGCTGCTCGGCAAGGAACTGGGGCGCCAGCGCGACACCCTGGAGATGATCGCGTCGGAGAACTTCGTGCCGCGCGCGGTACTGCAGGCACACGGCAGCGTGCTGACCAACAAATACGCCGAGGGTCTGCCGGGCCGGCGCTATTACGGCGGGTGTGAACACGTCGACGTGGTGGAGAACATCGCCCGCGACCGCGCCAAGGAACTGTTCGACGCGGAGTTCGCCAACGTCCAGCCGCACTCGGGCGCCCAGGCCAACGCCGCGGTGCTGCAGGCGCTGATGGAACCGGGGGAGCGACTGCTCGGCCTGGACCTGGCCAACGGCGGACACCTGACCCACGGGATGCGGCTGAACTTCTCCGGCAAGCTCTACGAGAACGCCTTCTACGGCGTGGACCCGGTGACCCACCGCGTCGACATGGATGTGGTCCGCGCGCAGGCGCTGGAGTTCAAACCGAAGGTGATCATCGCCGGCTGGTCGGCCTACCCGCGCATCCTCGACTTCGAAGCCTTCGCTGCGATCGCCGCCGAGGTGGACGCCACACTGTGGGTGGACATGGCGCACTTCGCCGGGTTGGTCGCCGCCGGGCTGCACCCATCGCCGGTGCCGCACGCCCAGGTGGTCTCGACCACCGTGCACAAGACCCTCGGCGGGCCGCGCTCCGGGCTGATCGTCGGCAAGAAGGAGTTCGCCAAGCAGATCAACTCGGCGGTCTTCCCCGGTCAGCAAGGCGGTCCGCTGATGCACGTGATCGCCGCCAAGGCCGTCGCGCTGAAGATCGCCGGCACCCCCGAGTTCGCCGAGCGCCAGCAGCGGGTGCTCTCCGGCGCCAGGATCATCGCCGAGCGGCTGCTGGCCGCCGACGTGGCCAAGGCCGGGGTGTCGGTGGTCAGCGGCGGCACCGACGTGCACCTGGTGCTCGTCGACCTGCGGGACTCGCCGCTGGACGGCCAGATGGCCGAGGATCTGCTGCACGAGGTCGGCATCACCGTCAACCGCAACGCCGTCCCCAACGACCCGCGCCCGCCGATGGTCACCTCCGGGCTGCGGGTCGGCACCCCGGCGCTGGCGGCCCGCGGTTTCGGCGACACCGAATTCACCGAGGTCGCCGATATCATCGCCACCGCACTGGCGGCTGGATCGGGTGCCGACATCTCGGCGCTGCGGTCCCGGGTCACCAAGCTGGCGCAGGACTTCCCGCTCTATGACGGCCTGGAGGACTGGAAGCTCGCCTGAGCGGGTGCGCGCGGTTCCGGACACGCCGCACCCGAGTTGACAAGATAGTGTGAATTCGGGTTACAGTTACTTTTATGGCTGAACGTCCCGTTGCTAACGCGCTGATTCGCGAGCTGGAGCCGGTTGTCGCCGCGAACATGGTCCGCCACATCGACACCGTGGACCCCTGGTACGCGCACGACTTCGTGCCGTTCGAGCAGGGCGAGAACTTCGCCTTCCTCGGCGGCAAGGACTGGGACCCGTCGCAGGTGAGCCTGCCCACGGTGATCACCGACGCCTGCGAGATCCTGCTCATCGAGAAGGACAGCCTGGCCGGCTACCACCGCGAATTCGTCGAGCACTTCATCCTCGAGGACAAGTGGGGGCGCTGGATCGGCCGGTGGACCGCCGAAGAGCACCTGCACGCCATCGCACTTCGCGAATACCTGATGGTCACCCGGGAGATCGACCCGGACGCCAACGAGCGCGTCCGCATGGAGCATGTGCAGAAGGGCTACCGCGCCGACCGGTACAGCCAGGTCGAGACGCTGGTGTTCATGGCCTTCTACGAGCGCTCCTGCGCCGAGTTCTGCCGCAACCTGGCCGAACAGATCGAGGAACCGGTACTCAAGGGCCTGATCAACCGGATCGCTGGTGACGAGGAGCGCCACGAGGAGTTTTTCGCCAACCTGGTCGCGCACTGCCTGGACTACGTGCACGACGAGACGGTGGCCGCCATCGCCGCCCGGGCCGGCGAGTTGAAGGTCATCGGCGCCGATATCGACGCCTACGCCGACCGGCAGGCCGGAATCGCCGAAGCCGGGATCTTCGGGCCCGACCAACTGCGCCGGGTGATCTCGGACCGGATCAGCGCCTGGGGCCTGGCCGCGCACCCCGATTTGAAGGCGTTCGCCGTCAGCTGACGGGCTCCGGCGCGCCTGCGCGGCGCGCACGCGCCGACGGGGGTACCGTCGCAAGCGATGGCTAGCCACACGCTCTGCCGTCTAGGCGGCACCACCGGTCGTGACCACGACAGGACCGGCCCCGGTTCTGGTGCTGCGTTCCCCGTCGATCTGCTCGCGCGGGGTCGCGCGCGCCCTCACCGCTGGAGCGCTCAGTGCCTGATATCCGGACGTACGTGCTCGACACCTCTGTGCTGCTGTCGGACCCGTGGGCCTGCACCCGGTTCGCCGAACACGAGGTCGTCGTCCCGCTGGTGGTGATCAGCGAGCTGGAGGCCAAACGCCACCACCATGAGCTCGGCTGGTTCGCTCGCCAGGCGCTGCGCCTGTTCGACGACATGCGATTGGAGCACGGTCGTCTTGATCAGCCCATCCCCGTTGGGACACAGGGCGGTACGTTGCACGTCGAACTCAACCACAGCGATCCTGCGGTGTTGCCCTCAGGGTTTCGCACCGAGGACAACGACTCGCGGATCCTGACCTGCGCCGCCAACCTCGCCGCCGAGGGACGGCGAGTTACGTTGGTGAGCAAGGACATTCCGTTGCGGGTCAAGGCCGCTGCGGTGGGTCTGGCCGCTGACGAATACCACGCCCAGGACGTCATCGTCTCCGGCTGGACCGGGATGGACGAGGTCGAGGCATCCGTCGACGACATCGACGCGCTGTTCGACGAGGGCGAGATCGACCTGGCCGCGGCGCGAGACCTGCCGTGCCATACCGGGGTACGGCTGCTCGGCGGCAGCTCGCACGCCTTGGGCCGGGTCAATGCCGCCAAGCGGGTGCAGTTGGTCCGGGGTGACCGGGAGGCCTTCGGCCTGCGCGGGCGCTCCGCCGAGCAGCGCGTCGCGCTGGATCTGCTGCTCGACGAATCGGTCGGCATCGTCTCGCTCGGCGGCAAGGCGGGCACCGGCAAATCCGCGCTGGCGCTGTGCGCCGGCCTGGAGGCCGTCCTGGAGCGGCGGACCCAGCGCAAGGTCGTGGTGTTCCGTCCGCTCTACGCCGTCGGCGGCCAGGAACTGGGCTACCTGCCCGGCAGCGAGAACGAGAAGATGGGGCCGTGGGCCCAGGCGGTGTTCGACACCCTGGAGGGCCTGGCCAGTCCGGCGGTGCTCGAGGAGGTGCTGTCGCGCGGCATGCTCGAGGTGCTGCCGCTGACCCACATCCGGGGCCGCTCACTGCACGACTCGTTCGTGATCGTCGACGAGGCACAGTCGCTGGAACGCAACGTGCTGCTGACGGTGTTGTCGCGGCTGGGAACCGGGTCGCGGGTGGTGCTCACCCACGACGTCGCCCAGCGCGACAACCTTCGGGTCGGCCGCCACGACGGCATCGCGGCGGTGATCGAGAAGCTCAAGGGTCACCCGCTGTTCGCGCACATCACGTTGCTGCGCAGTGAGCGTTCGCCGATCGCCGCACTGGTCACCGAGATGCTTGAGGAGATCAACGGCCCCGATCTGCGTTGACGTCCCGGCGGGGCCCAGGACAGTTGTCACGCACATCGGGCGGCGGGAAAGCGCAGCGGCACCCGCTGAATGGCCCCGGGTATTGATCCACATGTTGGGCGGTTACCCAGCTGAAATGCGATCATAGGGGCGAAGATCCATTTCCGTACCGGGCAGGGGCGCAACTGATACCGACCGCTCACTGCCGGACCAGTGATTAACGGAGGCTGCATGGCCCGGTCTGACATCAAGCATCGACTGGGCCCTTACCGTGACCCGGAGATCGACCCGGCAGTGTTTGCAGCAACGCGCCGACTGCTCATCGAACGCGGTTACCGCGGAACCTCAATCGATGCGATCGCCGATGCGGCCGGGGTTAGCCGACCGACGATCTACCGACGGTGGCCGTCAAAGGCCCACGTTGTCTATGACGCTGTGTACCCTGCCAGCGCTCCGCACGTAGAGCCTTCAGCGGAACCGTTCTCGGAGATCACCGGCGCGATCGCCGGCATCCTCGCGTTCATGTCGCAGCCGGAGGCCAGGGAGGCGTTTCCGGGTCTCTTGGCCGACATGCGCTCCGACCCTGAGCTGAAGTCCAAACTCGGTGAGCGACATTCGGTCGGCGTCAGCGCGGCATTCGAATCGCTCGTGGAGCGCAACGCCGAAACGTTACGCCACGTTGACGCAGGCACGTTGCTCGACGTCGTCTCGGGTGCGGCGATCCACGCGATGTGTATTCGAGACGTGTCCGATCTGGATGCCTACATCGATTCGCTGACCGACCTTCTTTTGTACGGCATCCTGAAACGCTGATTCGGTTGTGCGGCACATCAACTCCGCGCCGCCAGGTGCGCTAGAAGCCGAGTAACTGATCAACGAGGTCTATCCCCATCGCAAAGTCATGGCTGAACATCGCGGTGATCTGGGCCAGAGATTCCTGCGCTTCCGTCGCCAGCTGCCAAAGGCCGGGGGTATCGTGCACGCCGGTTACCAAGGCGAACTGAATGGCGTCGCGCGCGTTCAGAAGACCCGCCGTGATGCTGGTGCCGGGATCGAAGAGGGTCTGCGCAAACACCGACGCCAAGCCGTCTGGGTCCGCGAAGGATTGAATCAACGCGGAGAACAGATCGAAGCCGTTGCCGGAAGACATACCGCCGTCCATCGACTGCAGGGTGTCGGCTAGTGCTTTCGCGCCACGCGCCATGGCCAAAATCAGGGGGTACTCGAGCTCCTTGAAAGCCTGCGGTAGGGATTGCACGACCGCGCTCATACTGCCCAGCGGGTTGTTGATGATGTTCTGCACGGCAGTCGAGGGATCGAAGACATCGGTGAATCGCTCGGCCAGCGGGGCGTAGGAATCTTGTGTCCCGAACAGCTGATCGAAGGTTCCCGACCCTATTGCAGCCTTGATGTCGTCGATCTGGAGAGTGGTGGTGATCCAGCTGGAGTCTTTGCTCAACGACAGCAGGTTTTGCAGGGAGAAGGCGCGCAAGTCGAGTTGCGCAGCGAACTGCTCCGGTGTGACGACTGGAGTGTCGGTCGGCAAGTAGTCCCTGATGTCGGCTACCGGAACCAGTTCGGCTTGAAGTGGGCCGGTCGGTATCGGGCCCTCCGGTCCTTGTATGCGGAGGAATATCCCGCCACTGCTGAGGCCTCCTGTGTCCAGCCAGTTCGGGACACCCGGATTGGTGGCGCTGATTACGTAGTAGGTGTTTCCATCTGATGCTTGGAACGATTGGATATCGTTAAGACTGGTCTGCGCGTATTGGAATGGCAACAAACGACCCAGCGGGTCAGAGAGTTGGATGTTGTAGTACGTGGCATCAATCTCGGGGGCCTTGAGGATCAGGGCTTGCCCAGGTTCCAGATTGAAATTTCCGAATGACATGAATTGCCCTGGCAGGCCACCATTGATGTTCGTCGGTATAAACGGAATAACGCCGTTGTCGGGGGTGGGCAAGTTGGGAGGAGGGGTGTAGAAGACCTGCGAATTGAGGTTGTGTTCGGGCAGTTCGTCGGCGATCCGGCTGAGTAGGGCTGCGACGTCGCTGTCAGAGAGCGGGGTGTAGATGGGATCGGTTGCGGCAATGTCGGTGCGGTCGATGGTTACGACGCCAGGACTGGTAGTCCAGTCGTGGACGGTATCGCGAATCCAGATCCCGGTGGCGCCGTCAGAATCAATCCAGTTGCCCTCATGCGGTGTGGGGCTGACGGTTATCGTATAACTTCCGTCGGCATTCGGGGTCAGATCGGCAAGCTGAAGCCCACCGCCGGGCGGTGAGTTTACATTGCTGGGTGAGAAATCGTACTGTGAAGTGATGTTGAAGTCGACGGTGCCGGACCCCGGAGCGAAGTGAATGACATAGGTTCCGTTAGGTTGGGTGAAGACGAAATTGAATATGTTGTCCGGGTTGGCCTGGCCTTCGATCTGAATCGGGTTTCCGCCGACTTCGGTGGTGATGTAGGGGAACCGCACCGTGGGGTCGGTCGGATTCATTTGGGCGAGAGTGCCAAGAAGTTGAAAATACGATATGTCCTGGATGTAACTGGGCAGTCCGGCGATGCGTTCGGGCGTCATGAACGGCAGCGCACCATTGACGCCGATGAGTTGATTCTGAATCTCTGCGATCACATTGCTCACGTCGATCGCGGACATCGATCCCGCTGATGCCAACATGACCGGCGGACTGGTGGTTTGGCCGGCGAGTGCCGGTGGCGGACTCGCGAGCGCGAGAGAACCGACCACTACGGCGATCAGGGTGCCATGACTACGACTGCCGCCGCGAGTTCTCGTCTCTGCCGCTCGTAGGACTGCCATGGTCGCGACCTCCTGTGCAATAGAGTTATCGGATTGTCATTACAACCTGTAACGTCATGTGACTGTAACCACACTGTGGATCCCGGCGCAAGGGGAAGCTGAGGAAACTATCGGAAATGCCCGTGAGTCCGGCGGACCCACCGTTGCCTCGGTCCGCGTTGACCGCCTCACCGCCGCGACCGCGGTAGACAAGTTCCGCCAGGCCGGCTGATATGTCACCAAGGGGCTGTTCCGCTTGATGGTTAAGAAGTGGGGCCGTAGTCTGCGTGCTGGCCAAGCCGACCTGCGGACCGAGGAGTGGTTCAACGGGGGCGGCCTGCACCGGGTTCGCGGCACCATCCGTTACCCGAAGGCAGCGTGACAATGCATGAAGATCATCGGTGAGCCATGTGCGGGAAAGCCGCACGCATGAATTGAAAGGGGACGGGGAACCGGGTCTGCTCTGCGGACGCCGCGCCCCTGACTACTAATGGCAAAACGTGTGCGTGCCGGTGTCATTGCGATGGTCGTTGCGGTGCTCGGCGCCTGCACCAGTCACGCGCACCAGGCCGCGGCGAACCCGGTCGACTGCGCCGTCGTCAAGTGTGTGGCACTGACCTTCGACGACGGGCCCTCGCCTTACACCGACCGGCTGCTGCGGGTCCTCGGCGACGCCGACGCGCACGCCACCTTCTTCTTGATCGGCAACAAGGTCGCGGCCGACCCCGCGGGCGCCAAGCGGATCGCCGAGGCCGGGATGGAGATCGGCAGCCACACCTGGGAACACCCGAACATGACCGAGATCCCGGCCGCCGACGTGCCCGCGCAGTTCGCGAAGGCCAACGACGCCATCCGCTCGGCCACCGGGGTCACGCCGACGCTGTGGCGCCCACCGGGCGGGCTGACCGACGATGCGGTGAATCAGCAGGCTGCCAGCTTCGGGCTCGCCGGCATCCTCTGGGACGTCATCCCATTCGACTGGATCAACGACGCCGACACCGCCGCCACCCGCTACATGCTCATGACCCAGATCAAGCCCGGCGCGGTGGTGCTGTTTCACGACACCTATTCGTCCACGGTCGATCTGGTGTATCAGTTCCTGCCGGTGCTCAAAGCCAATGGCTACCACATGGTTACCGTCGGCGAGCTGCTCGGCCCGCGCGCACCCGGCAGCGTGTACGGCGGCCGGGAGAACGGGCCGCCGGTCAATGACCTACACGACATCCCGGCCGCCGACATCCCGTCGCTGCCGGCGACGCCGTCGCCGCCGCCGATGCCGAACTTCCCGATCACCGATATTGCCGGGGCGAATTCGGGGGGCCCGAACAACGGAGCGTGACAGAATCGGCACGCATGACTGGCTTCACCAGACGTGCGATTCTCGGTCGTTTCGCTGCCGTCGGCGCCACCGCTGCGGCAGCGTCCGCGCTAGCCGCTGCATGCGAGGACAAATTATCTGTCGGCGGGGCCGTGATGACCGACAACAAGGTTAAGCCGGCCACGGCGGCGACCAAGGCCGCCAACGCCGGGGTCAGCAACGCGCTGCCGTTCAACGACCGCGGCGACTTCGAGGACGCCCAGCGCAATCTCATCGCGCGCCCCGAAACCCTGACCATCAAAGATGCCGACGGCAGGGTCGTCTGGGAGTTGGAGAGCTACAAGAAATTCATCGGTGACGACAAGCCGGCGCCCGACACCGTCAACCCCAGCTTGTGGCGCAATGCGCAGCTGTGCATGAACTACGGCCTGTTCAAGGTCGTCGACCGCGTCTATCAGGTGCGCGGCTACGACCTGTCGAACATCACCTTCATCCAAGGCGACACCGGCTGGATCGTGTTCGACACGTTGATCTCCCCGGAGACCGCGCATGCCGCACTGGATCTGGCGAACCAGCACCTGGGGGAGCGGCCGATCGTCGCCGTCGTGCACAGCCATTCGCACACCGATCACTACGGAGGGGTGCGCGGCATCATCAGCCAGGGCGACGTCGACACCGGCAAGGTCAAGGTGATCGCGCCAGCGAACTTCGTCGAAGACGTCGTCGACGAGAACGTGATCGCCGGCAACGCCATGTCGCGCCGCGCGGTCTACATGTACGGCGCGCTGCTGCCGCGCGACGCCCAGGGCGGGGTCAATGCAGGCCTGGGGCAGACCATTTCGACCGGCAAACCCACCTTGGTGATCCCGACCGACATCATCAGCACGACCGGGACGAAGCTGACCGTCGACGGCGTCGAGATGGTGTTTCAGATGACGCCCGGCACCGAGGCGCCCACCGAGATGAACACCTTCTTCCCACAGTTCAAGGCGATGTGGATGGCGGAGAACACCACCAACACCATGCACAACCTGCTCACGTTAAGGGGCGCGCAGGTGCGCAACCCGCTCATCTGGGCGGCGTTCATCGACGAAACGATCCGCCTTTTCGGCGCGCAGGCCGAGGTCAAGTTCCAGAGCCACCACTGGCCGATGTGGGGCAACGCCAAGATCATCGACTACTTCAAACGCCAGCGTGACCTCTACAAGTACACCCACGACCAGTCGGTAAGGCTGATGAACCACGGATACATCGGCTCGGAGATCGCCGAAGAGATCGCGCTGCCTCCCGAACTGAACGAGTTCTGGCCGAACCGCGGCTATTACGGCACACTGCGCCACAATTCCCGTGCCGTCTACCAGCGCTACATGGGCTGGTATGACAGCAATCCGTCCGACCTGAACGACCTCCCGCCAGCCGACGCCGCCGTCAAGTACCTCGAATACATGGGCGGAGAGGACGCCGTGCTCCGGAAAGCCAAGGGCGACTTCGACGCCGGCAACTACCGCTGGGCGGCAACGGTGCTCAAGCACGTCGTGTTCGCCAACCCCGACAGCGTCGACGGCAAGAACCTGCTGGCGGACTGCTACGAGCAACTCGGCTACCAGGCCGAGTCCGGGCCGTGGCGTTCTGAGTATCTGCAGGGGGCGGCCGAACTACGCAACGGGGTACCCGACATCGCCGCCACCGACACCGCCAGCCCGGACACCATCCGGGCGATGCCCCCGGAGAAGTTGTTCGACTATCTGGCGGTCCGCCTCAACGGGCCCAGGGCCGCCGGCAAGAAGATCACCCTCAACATGAAGTTCACCGATCTGAAGTCCGAGTACGGCCTCACGGTGGAGAACGCGGTGCTCAACTACGCGCCCGAACCGGTACCCGGCGCCGACGCCAACTTGACCCTGACCAAAACGACGCTCGATGACATCGAGCTGGGGTACCTCACCCTGGACGAGGCCATCGCGACGAACCGGATCACCATCGACGGCAACCGCGGCGCCTACGACGAGTTCATGGGGCTGCTGGATACGTTCCCGTTCTGGTTCAACATCGTCACGCCTTGATCTCCCCAGCACCGCGCGACCCTTGACACTTTGACACAAAAATATAGTCTTTGTGTCATCAGAGTCGAGGAGGCCTCAGATGACGGCAGTGGCCGGCAAAGTCACCAGCATCGACCGCGCCACCCGCGTTCGCCCCAACGTGATGGCCGAGTTCCGCCGGCATTCCGGCAGCGTGCTCACCGGGCTGTTCGGCGCCGCGGCCTTCGACGAGGTGGCGCTGGTTCCGGTGGCTGCCGCGGTCGACAAGACGGGGCGCTTCGAGCGCAACTTCACCGATCGCGCCATCCGCAGCGGATTCTCTGCGCTGCTTGCCATCTGGGGTGATGCCGAGGATCGCGCCGCCGAGGGGGAACGGCTCAAGCGGATGCATCGTGAGGTCCATGGCCACGGCAAAGGCGACTTCGCCGGCGTGCGCTACAGCGCGCTGAGCCCGCGGCTGTGGAACTGGATCGCCGTCAGCGGCATGTTCGTGACGCTCAATTCGTTCACCCCCGTCACCGGAATCGAGTGGAACGACGCCGAACGGGAGGCCGCCTACCAACAGTTGCTGGAGGCGTTCCGGGCCATCGAGCTACCCGGCAAAGCCGCCAAGTTCCCGCCGACCTACGCCGAGGCCGCCGCCTACTACGACGAGATGGTGCGGACCGGCCTGCAGGCCAACCCATTCCTGGACCGGGTCACCGCCGGCCTGGGCAGGCTGCCGCTGCCGTCGGCGCTGCCGGCCCCGGTCCGGGCCGCCGCAGGCCCGCTGTGGTCGGTGGTCAGCGCGGGAGCCGGCCGGGTGGTGAAGATCTGTTCGTTCGGGATCATGCACCCCGGCGTCCGCGAGCTGACCGGCTTCCGTTGGCAGCCCCGCCACGACGTGGAATTCGACTTCTACACGCACTTGGCGCAATTGGCGTGGCGGGTGCTGCCCGATCGACTCGTGCTGGTGCCGCTGGCCTACAACCGTTTGCAGTACGAGAAGCTGGTGAAGCTGCACCGGTCGGTGGCGCTGGACTCTTTCGCGGCACCCGGCTGCCCGATGGGATGACACACTGGTTCCGATGTCATCGCGACGAAGTACCGCGAGTCCGGCCGAGCAGGAGGCCGCCATTCTCAAGGCGGCCGCAGAAGAGGTGGGCCTGGTCGGGGTGGGGCGCGCCAGCCTCGACGTCATCGCCCGCCAGGCCGGAGTCAGCCGCAGCACCCTGTACCGGCGTTTCCCCACCCGGGACGCGCTGATCACCGAGCTGGGCCGCCGGGCCTTCGACAACGCGATGACTCAGCTGCGCACGGTCGCGGTGGACTCCGGGCCGCGCGATGCCGCGGTCGCGGCGTTCTGCGCCGGATTGCGATTGCTCACCACCGATCCTGTGGTGCGAAAGCTGCTCCGGCTCGACGGCGGCGTACCGATGATGGCCGGGATGTACCGGGAGGCGGAGACCTTCCTGTCCGGCGCCTCGAGCGCGATGGCCAAGGCGTTGCGCGCCGCCGGTGCCACCATGCCCGACGCCGACCTGGTGGCCGCCGCCGAACTGCATGTGCGCCTGGCCGCTTCGATCGCGCAGGTGTCGACGTCGGTGCTCGATCCGCGAGATGACAAGGCGGTCAGCGGTTACGCGATGAAGTTTCTGGCACCGCTGGTCTGGTAGGGGCGGAACCGAGCGCAACCACCATCGCGGCCGCGGCGAGGGACATCGCCCCGATCACCCACAATCCGGCCTTGCTGTCGCCGGTCAGATCGGTCAGCCAGCCCGTCACATATGGGCCGCCGAAACCGCTGAGGTTGCCCAGCGAGTTGATCAAAGCGATGCCCCCGGCCGCTGCCGCTCCGGTCAGGAACGTCGACGGCAGCGCCCAGAACACCGGCATGGCACACATGATCGAGCAGGTCGACACCGTGATTGCGGCCATCGCCAGATACGGGTTGGCCATGTAGAGCGCCGCGGGGATGCTGACGCCGCCGATGATCGCCGGGATCGCCACATGCCAGACGCGTTCGCCGGTCCGGTCGGCGTGCCGTGCCCACGGCACCATCACGACGGCGGCCACAGCCCAGGGGATCGCGGTCACGATACCGCGCCCGATCAAACTCAGCCGGCTGCCGTACTGCTGCTCGAACCCGGCGACAATGCTGGGCAGAAAGAACCCGACGGCGTACAACCCGTAGACGATCCCGAAGTAGACGAACGCCAGCGCCAGCATCCGGGGATGACTGAGTGCCTTCTTGAGCCCCCAGTGCCGACCGGCCTCAGTCGCGGCGCGCTCGTTCGCCAATGTCGTTTCCAGCCAGTGCTTCTCGTCGTTGGAGAGCCAGTGTGCGTCCGCCGGGCGGTCGGTGAGATAGAACCAGCACACGAACGCAAGAGCGATCGCCGGCAGGCCTTCGGCCAAGAACATGAAACGCCACCCGGCGAGACCGAAAACCCCTTGCCCCCAGTCGATGACGAGCGAGGACAAGGTCGATCCGATCGCCGTCGAGACCGGCACCGCCACCATGAAAAGTGAGATGGCCCGCGACCGCTGCTTCGCCGGGAACCAGAACGTGAGATACAGGATGATGCCCGGGAAGAAGCCGGCCTCGGCCACCCCGAGCAGGAACCGCAACACCACCAGCGTTGTCGCGTTGGGGACGAAAGCGATTGCGGTGCTCACGATCCCCCACGTCAGCATGATCCGGGCCAGCCAGCGCCGGCCGCCGAACCTATGCAGCGCGATGTTGCTGGGAACCTCCAGCAACAGGTAGCCGAGAAAGAAGATCCCCGACGCGAACCCGAACATCGTCGCGGTCATGCCGAGCTCGTCGTTCATGCCGTTGGGGCCGGCGAAGCCGATGTTGACGCGGTCGAGGTAATTGATGAAGTAGAGCAGCGCCAGAAACGGGATCAGGCGACGAGTCACCTTCGCCATCGCCGCCCGGCCCACCACGGGCCCAGCGGACCCGACCGGTTCGGCGGCCATGAGGTTGCTTAGGCGTCCTTCACCTTGGCCATCGCCAACACATCGAGACGCTTGTCGAGCTCGGCCTCCGACAGCTTGTCGCCGATCAGGCCGCGGTCGATCACGGTCTGGCGGATCGTCTTGCGCTCCTTGAGCGCCTGCTTGGCCACCGCGGCGGCCTCCTCGTAGCCGATCGCGGAGTTCAGCGGCGTCACGATCGACGGGCTCGACTCGGCCAGCTCGCGCAAGTGCTCCTCATTGGCGACCAGCCCGACGATGCAGCGCTCGGCGAACAACCGCGAGACGTTGGTCAGCAGCGTGAAGGACTCCAGCGTGTTGCGGGCCATCATCGGGATGTAGACGTTGAGCTCGAAGGCGCCGTTGCCACCGCCCCAGGCGATCGCTGCGTCGTTGCCGATCACCTGCGCCGCCACCTGGGTGACCGCTTCGGGCAGCACCGGATTCACCTTCCCCGGCATGATCGAGCTGCCCGGCTGCAGGTCGGGCAGCTGAATCTCGGCCAGGCCGGTCAGCGGGCCCGAGCCCATCCAGCGAACATCGTTGGCGATCTTGGTCAGCGACACCGCAATGGTGCGCAGCGCCCCGGACGCCTCGACCAGGCCGTCGCGCGCCGCCTGGGCCTCGAACGAGTTCGCCGCGGTGCGCAGCTCGGGGATCCCGGTCTCGGCGACCAGCACCTCGACCACCTTGGCGCCGAAGCCCTCCGGGGCGTTGAGGCCGGTGCCGACGGCGGTGCCGCCGATCGCGAGCTCACCCAGCCGGGGAAGGCAGGCGCGCACCCTTTCGATGCCCGCCTCGATCTGGCGGGCGTAGCCGGAGAACTCCTGGCCCAGCGTCACCGGCACCGCGTCCATCAGGTGGGTGCGGCCCGACTTCACCACGGTGCGCCACTGCGTGGCCTTGGCAGCCAGCGCGTCGTGCAGCTCCTGCAGTGCCGGGATCAGGTGGCGCACCGCGGCTTCGGTGGCCGCGATGTGGGTGGCGGTGGGGAAGGTGTCGTTGGACGACTGCGACATGTTCACGTCGTCGTTGGGGTGCACCGTCACCCCGTTGGCGGCCGCGATCGAGGCGATCACCTCGTTGGTGTTCATGTTGGAGCTGGTGCCCGAACCGGTCTGGAACACGTCGATGGGGAACTGGTCGTCGTGTTTGCCGTCGGCGATCTCGGCGGCCGCGGCCTTGATCGCGTCGGCCTTCTCCCGGTCCAGCAGGCCCAGGTCGGCGTTGACCTGCGCGCACGCGCCCTTCAGTAGGCCGAGCGCCCGGATCTGGGTGCGCTCCAAGCCGCGGCCGGAGATCGGGAAGTTCTCCACCGCGCGCTGGGTCTGTGCGCGCCACAATGCGTTCACCGGCACCCGGACCTCGCCCATGGTGTCGTGTTCGATGCGGTATTCGGTGTCGCTCATAGGTTCTTCAGTCCTCGCTTGACGTCGTCAGGGCAGGGGGTAGGCGGCGTGGGCGTCGCCGGTGAAGTCGACCGCCGAATACTCGTTGAGCTTCGACAGCCGGTGATAGGCCTCGATCATCCGGACGGTGCCGGACTTCGAGCGCATCACGATCGATTGGGTGGTGCAGCCGCCGGGGTAGTAGCGCACCCCGTTGAGCAGGTCGCCGTCGGTGACCCCGGTGGCGCAGAAGAACACGTTGTCGCCGGAGACCAGGTGTTCGGTGGTCAGCACCTCGTCGAGGTCATAGCCGGCATCCAGGGCCTTCTGGCGTTCGGCGTCGTCGGTGGGCGCCAGCTGGGCCTGGATCTCCCCGCCCATGCAGCGGATCGCCGCGGCGGCGATGATGCCCTCGGGGGTGCCGCCGATCCCGGCCAGCATGTCGGTGCCCGACTCGGGCCGGCACGCCGCGATCGCCCCGGCCACGTCGCCGTCGGTGATCAGCCGGATCCGCGCCCCGGCGGCCCGCACATCGTGGATGAGCTGCGCGTGTCGCGGCCGGTCCAGGATGCACACCGTCATATCGCGCGGGGACAGGCCCTTGACCTTGGCGACGGCCTTGATGTTCTCGGCGATCGGTTTGGTGATGTCCAAGACGTCGGCGGCTTCGGGGCCGACCGCGATCTTGTTCATGTAGAACACCGCCGACGGGTCGAACATCGCGCCGCGCTCGGCCACGGCCAGCACCGAGATGGCGTTCGGCATGCCCTTGCTCATCAAGGTCGTGCCGTCGATCGGGTCGACGGCGAAGTCGCAGTCGGGTCCGTCGCCGTTGCCGACCTCTTCGCCGTTGTAGAGCATCGGCGCGTGGTCCTTCTCGCCCTCGCCGATGACCACCACGCCACGCATCGACACCGAGTTCACCAGTTCGCGCATCGCGTCGACGGCCGCGCCGTCGCCGCCCTCCTTGTCGCCGCGACCCACCCACCGGCCGGCGGCCATGGCGCCGGCCTCGGTCACCCGCACCAGCTCCAAGGCCAGGTTGCGGTCCGGAGCTTCTCGTCGAGATGGTCCCGTCATGCCAGTCACGGCTGTTGATTCTCCCAGAGCCGGATCAACACCACTGAGCTGGGATACTGGCAACGTGACCTCTGAGCCCCCGCAGCCGGCCGTTCCGGCATCCCGCCCTGGCCCAAGGCCCGCCAAGCCCCGTCTGTTGCAGGACGGCCGCGACATGTTCTGGTCGATCGCCCCGCTGGTCCTGGCCTGCTTGCTGCTGGCCGGACTGGCCGGGACCTGCTCCTTTCGCCCCGGTGGCATGTCGGCCGGACCGGTGCCGTCCTACGACGCCGTCGCCGCGCTGAACGCCGACGCCCAGACGCTGGGATTCCCGGTCCGGCTGCCGGCGCTGCCGGAAGGCTGGCAACCCAACTCCGGCAGCCGCGGCAGCATCACCGACGGGCGCACCGACCCGGCCGGCCAGCGGCTGCGGGCCGTCACCTCGCGGGTCGGTTACGTCGGCCCGACCGGGATGTACATCAGCCTGACCCAGAGCAACGCCGACGAGGCCGCGTTGGTCGAGTCGATCCGTCCGGGGCTGCATCCGACCGGCACCGAGGACGTCGACGGCACCCGCTGGGTGGTGTACCAGGGTGACGGCGACCCGGTGTGGACCACCCGACTGACCGGAAAGGCCGGAGCCGCCCAGCTCGCGATCACCGGCGCGGGGGGAGCTGAGCAGTTCCGCGTGCTGGCGGGCGCCACCCAGTCGCAGGCACCGTTGTCCGACCACCGAAGGGATCGCCCGTAACCGCACCCGAAGCCGACCTGACCGGCTGGACCCCGACCCCGTTCACCGGCGGCGGATTCACCCACGACGTGTACCGCAAGGGGCAGGGGCCGGGCGTGGTGCTGATTCCCGAGATCCCCGGCATCCACCCGGCGGTGCTCGGGTTGGGTAACCACCTGGTGGACAACGGGTTCACCGTGGCGATTCCCTCGCTGTTCGGCACGCCGGGCAAAGCGATCACCCCCGGCTATGCGGCGTCCACGCTGGCGCGGGTCTGCGTGACCCGGGAGTTCACCGCGTTTGCGACCAACGCGCAACGCCCGGTGACCGCGTTCCTGCGGGCGCTGGCCCGCGACCTCAACGAGCACACCCCCGGCAAGGGCGTCGGGGTGATCGGACAGTGCTTCACCGGGGGCTTCGCGTTGGCCGCCGCCGTCGACGACGCGGTGTTGGCGCCGGTGCTCAGCCAACCGTCGGTACCGTTTCCGTTGACACCCAAGCAGCGCCGTGACGCCGGACTCTCCGACGTCGAGTTGGGGGTCATCGCCGACCGCGCCGCCAATGAGGGACTGTGCGCGATCGGGTTGCGGTTCAGCGAGGACTGGATGGTGCCGCGGGACCGCTTCGGCACGCTGAAGGCCCGTCTCGGTGACGCATTCGAAGTCATCGAGATCGATTCGTCACCCGGCAACCCGGACGGTATCTCCCGGTTGGCGCACTCGGTGCTCACCGATCAGGTACGGGAGGTCGAGGGGCACCCGGCGTACGAGGCCCGCAAGCGGGTCGTCGAGTTCCTCACCGAGCGGCTGGCTCCGTAGCGGCCTTGCGTCGCAGCCGCCACTTTCGGCGGCTCTTCGGCTCCTCGTCGCCGGTCTGCATCTCCACACCGTGATACACGGCCAGATAGACGTCGATGGTGGTGACGATGATGATCATCAGCACCGGACCGATCACGATGCCCCAGAAGCCGAACATGCCGATCCCGGCGAACACGGCCAGCAGCATCAGCGCCGAATTGAGCCGGGCATCGCGCGGCACCAGGATCGGGCGCAACACATTGTCGATGTTGGTGACCACGATCAGGTGGAACGCCACCACGAACACCCCGCCGACGACGTTGCCGAACAGCGCCATGCCGATACCGAACGGCATGGTCACGATGCCCCCGCCCAGCGGAATGACCGACAACGCGGTCAGCAGGATCGCGAAGATGAAGAACGCCTGGTGGAATCCGCCGATGTAGATCGAGGCCGCCCCGGCCACCCCCTGGCAGAACGCGATCACGAACTGCCCGCCGACGGTGCCGCGCACCATCGACCCCATCTTGGCCAGGTACAGATCGGTGACCTCGGCGCCGAGCGGGTTGAGTTGGCGGATCAGGGTCTGTAGTTCCTCGCGGTGGGTCAGCAACGCCAGGAACACGTACAAGAAGATGATCGCCGCGGTGATCGCCCCGACGACGCCCCCCACGGCGCCCTGCAGGACCTGCAGCAGCAGCTCCCCGCCGCGCTGCGCCACGTTCACCATCGCCTCACGCAACGTGTCCATGGTCAGCTGGACGTGCACGAACGGAATCCGCTCCAGCAGCCCGTTGACGAACTTGAGCACCTTGTCGCCGAGCGCGTTGGGGTCGGTGGCCTGCACCCAGTCCGCGACGTCATTGGCGGTGCGGGTGATCTGCACGACGGCCAAAAAGATCGTCAGCCCGACCGGCACGATGACGGCGACCAACGCCGCCAGCAGCGTTCCGGTGGCCGCCAGCCCCGCCGGCAGTCGCCGGCACAGCACCCGGAACAGCGGAGTGAACAGGTAGGCGCCCACCGCGGCCACCACGATCAGCACGAAAAAGGTGCGCAGGAAATACGCGCCGAACGCCAGCGCGATGACGGTGAAGACCGCCAGCGCACGTCGCTGGGTGGGGCTGAAGTCGGAGTTCACGGGCGCGGGTCACCCCACTTGGCGGTGATGGCTCCCCACGGGTCGGCGAACTTCTTGCCGGAGCGGTAGTAGGGGGCCCGCCACCCCAGTACCAGCCGGGCCAGCGGGGCGACCACCCGCAGCAGGTAGCGCGCCGGGCCGGCCTGCGCCGCCGTCTCCGCCAACATCTGTGGCCACGAGTGGTGTTGGAAGCCGAGAACGTCCTGGGCGCGACTGGAATCCATCCAGTCGGTGCTGAACCAGTCGTCGTCGCTGTCGGGGTCGCCGGGCAGCCCCGCGGGCAGCCCGTTGACCAAGCCCATCGCGGCGGCCATCGCCGGTGCCACGTCGCGCTGGAGCCGGCGGTGGGTGTCGTCACCGCCGATCAGCAGGGTCTCGCCGATGACCGGTGCGGTGGTGGCTGCCACGAATGCCGCGGCGACGTCACGGACGTCGACGGTTTGCAGTCTGCCGTCGGCCGGCAGCAACTGCTCGAAGTAGAGGTTGTCGAGCTTGGCGTAGGGCCCGGGGTCGGCGGTGAGCACTCCGCCGAGCCGCAGGATCACCCAGTCCAGCTGCGAGTCGCGGACCAGCCGCTCGGCCTGCACCTTGTGGTCGCCGTAGCTGTCGGCGGGGTCGGTAGGGGTGTCGGCGGTCAGCACCCCGGAGACCGTGTGCGGGTTGCGCGAGCCGTACACCGCGATGCTGGAGGCCTGCACGAAGCGGGGCGGGTCGGGCTGGGCGGTCGCCGCGGCCAGCAGATGACCGGTGGCCTCGACGTTGACTTTGCGGGCCAGCTCGCGGCGCAGATAGATCAGCGGCGGGATCACCGCGGCCAAGTGGATGATCGCGGCGGGCTGGACGGCGCTGACCAGGTCGTCGACCGCTGCCGGGTCGGTGAGGTCGGCGTAGCGCACTTCTACCGACTTCGGCAGCTTGGCCGCTGCTTCGCGGTTGGCCGCGATATCGAGATCGGTCGCCACCACGCCGCGGCCGTCGGCAGCCAGCCGTCGTACCACCGCCGAACCGACCAGGCCGAATGCGCCGGTCACCAGCACCGTATTCACGGGCACCTCCTCAACCCACGCGATCTTTCCGTGAAAGTGCGGTCGGCGGTACCTGTTGGGAGAAACTGGCCGGTGAGCCGATGGTTACTCCGGATGCGGCTCGGCCACCACGGTCGCCAGGTGCGGATGCGCTTCGGCCTTGACCCGCTCGAAGAGTTCTTTGTAGTAGGGCAGGCAGTCGGCCATCGCCTGCTCGGTGGTGAACAGCGGCTGATAACCGAGCTCGCGGCGGGCCTTGCCGATCGAGAAGTAGTTGTTGAGGTAAAGCCGTTCCACCGCACCGGGTTCCAGCAGCGGTTGCGGAAACCCGAACCGGAAGTGCAGCCACTGCCACGCCACCATCACATCGCGCACCATCCGCCCGGAAACCCGCAATCGCGGCCAGCGCTCGCCGCACGCCTCCATGACCGGGCGGGCGAACTCGAACATGTTGATCGGTTCACCGTCGTTGACGAAGTAAGCCTGGCCGGGCGCCGTTCCACCCGGAACAAGATGTTGTGCGGCCAGAATGAAACCGTGAATCAGGTTGTGCACGTAGGAGTTGTCGAGTTTGGCGTTCTTGCTGCCGATGAGCACCTTGACGTGACCGGCCACCACGCTTTCGAACAGCTTGCGGAACATGGTCTGATCGCCGTTGCCCCAGATGCCCGACGGCCGGATCGAACACGTCAGCATGCCCTGGCCGTCCGGGCCGCCGTTCTCGCCCAGCACGAACTTCTCGGCGACCACCTTGGTCTCGGTGTAGAGGTCGTTGAACTTGGTGGTGTAGGCCATGTTCTCGTCGCCACCGGAGATGGCTTTATCGCCCATCACGACACTGTTGGACGCGGTGTAGACGAAGCGCTTCACCCCGGCCCGCTGTCCGGCCTGAACCAGATTCCTGGTGCCGTCGACGTTGACCGCGAAGCTGCGGCGCCGGATCTCGTCGGTGACCTTGGCGCCGCCCTGCAGATCGATGATCGCGGCGGTGTGGAAGACGGTGTCGATGTCGGTGACCGCCTGGGCGACGGTCTGCGGGTCGCAGATGTCGCCTTGGAGCTTCTGCAGGCCGGGGTGGTCGGGCAGCGGCGACGGCGCCCGGTCGAAGGACCGCACCTGGTAGCCCTGGTCAAGCAGCGTCTTGACGAAATTGGTCCCGACGAAACCGGAGCCCCCGGTGACCAGGACCCGGCCGAGCTCGGTCGTCAGCGATGGATCACCCATCGGGCGAGCATAACTGAACGTGTTTCAGTTCTTGTGGGCTTCCCGCGCGCAGGTCATGTCGCTTCGTCCTCGCCGTTCTCGGCGGCCAGGGCGTCCTGCACCCGGCGGCGGGCCCCGGCCAGGTGCTCTTCACACCGCTTAGCCAGCTGTTCGCCCCGTTCCCAAAGGCTCAGGGAGGCATCGAGATCTAAGCCGCCCTGCTCCAGCCGTTGCACCACCTCGATCAGCTCGTCGCGGCAATGCTCGTAGCCGAGGTCACTAACGGGCCTCGTGGCGGCGGGTTCCTCAGTTGTCATCGTGGCGCCCTTCACTGGTAGCGGCGATCGCTCCATCGGCGACCCGGATCCGCAGCCGGGTGCCGGCCGGAGCGCTTCGCACCGACCGCAACACCTGCGGCGGCCCGTCGGCGCCGCTGACGGTCTGGACGACCGCATAGCCGCGGGCCAGGGTGGCGGCCGGGCCCAGGGTAGCCAGCCGCGCCGACAGGTGCCCGACCCGCTCGGTCTGTACGGCGATCAATCGGGTGATATCGCGGCGCACCGCGGCCAGGGCGCGCCCCACCTCCTCGGCGCGCTCGGTCAGCGCCCGCAGCGGATCGGCCAGCACCGGGCGACTGCGCAACTGCGCCAGCACGCGCTCCTCGCGCACCACCCAGTTGCGCACGGCCTGTGCGCTGCGCCGGCGCAGGTCATCGACCAGTGCCTGCTCGGCGGACGCGTCCGGGACGATCATCTTCGCCGCGTCGGTGGGAGTGGCTGCCCGCAGGTCGGCGACCAGGTCACACAGCGGGTTGTCGGGCTCGTGGCCGACCGCGCTCACCACCGGGGTGCGACAGGCCGAGATCGCCCGGCACAGCGTCTCGTCGGAGAACGGCAGCAGATCCTCCACGCTGCCGCCGCCGCGGGCCAGCACGATCACGTCGACGTCCGGGTCGGCGTCCAACTCGCCTAGTGCTTCGACCATCTGGGCGACGGCGCTGGGCCCCTGCACGGCGGTGTTGCGCACCGCGAAACGCACCGCCGGCCACCGCGTGCCGGCGACCGTCAACACGTCCCGCTCGGCGGCACTGGCCCGGCCGGTGATCAGGCCGATGGTGGCCGGCAGGAACGGCAGGGGCCGTTTGAGCCGCGGGTCGAACAACCCCTCGGCGTCGAGCAGTCGACGCAGCCGTTCGATGCGGGCCAGCAGCTCGCCGATCCCGACGGCGCGAATCTCGCTGAGCCGCAAGCTGAAAGTGCCCCGTGCGGTGTAGAAATTGGGTTTCCCGCAGACCACCACCTGGGTGCCCTCGGTGAGTTTGACCGGGGCGCCGGCCACCAGCTCGGGGGTGCACGTCACCGTCAGTGACATGTCGGCGGCGGGATCGCGCAACACCATGAAGACCGTGCGGACCCCGGGGCGCAGGTTGATCTGGGTCAGCTGGCCTTCCACCCACACCGAGCCGAGCCGGTCGATCCAGCCTTTGACCCGGATCGCAACCGCGCGGACCGGAAACGGGTGCTCGGCGGAGTTGCCCGGCGCGGGGGCACTCACTTCGTGGTGGTGCGGGTGATCCTGTTGGCCAGCAGCGTCTGGAACGGTGCACGCGCCTTGGTGGCCTCCTCGTAGCCGAGCAGGGTCTCCAGCTCGTCGACGCTGAGCGAGGCCAGCCGGGCCCGCAGCTGGGCCAGGGTCAGGTTGCCGTAGTCGAGCTCGTCGACCAGGTCGGGGGTGGGCACGGCCGCGTCCGCCTTGCCCCCGGCCGGTGTGACGTCCGTCTCGCCGCGAGAGGCGGACCGGTCATCGCCGCCCTCGCTGAACGAGTACAGCGCGAAGCGCCCCTCGGTACGCGGGCCGGAATCGGCGTCATCGAAACCATCGAAAGCCGCCGTGTCGGCGAAGTCTGCGCCGTTGACGCCGTCGTCGGTGTCTTCGTCGAAGGTGGCCCACTCCGGCTGCTCGTCCTTCGGCGGGAACAATGATTCGAGGGTGGAGTCGCCCTTGTTGACCAGCTCAGCGATGTTCTGCTGCCAGCGCATCACGGCGTGCGCGGCCTGGCTGGCCAGTGTCATCGGGTAGGTCAGGATGGTTTGCGGCAGCTTCATCGTCTCCTCGACGGCGACAGTTGCCGCGCCGACCAGAAGCCGGACGCCAAAGGGTGCAGTAGCCATGGCCACCAGCCTGCCTTACCTGCCGTTCATCGCCAAGTACCGAGGGGGCGTGCGTGAGCTGGCGGTCGCGCGACGCCAGACCGTACCCTGGTTGCCATGTCCCCCTCCCTCGATTTGGAGACCGCTAACAGTCCAGGCAGTTCCGCCGCGTCGCTGGGCGCCGCCCCGGCCGGTAAGCGGGTGCTGCTGGCCGAGCCCCGCGGCTACTGCGCGGGCGTCGACCGGGCCGTCGAGACGGTGGAGCGGGCGCTGGAGAAGCACGGTGCACCGGTGTATGTCCGCCACGAGATCGTGCACAACAAGCACGTGGTGGACACGCTGACCAACAAGGGTGTGGTCTTCGTCCACGAGGCCGACGAGGTGCCCGAAGGCGCGATGGTGGTGTTCTCCGCGCACGGCGTCGCACCCGGCGTGCACGACTTGGCGGCCGACCGCGGCCTGCGCGTCATCGACGCGACCTGCCCGCTGGTGAACAAGGTGCACAACGAGGCCAAACGGTTCGCCCGGGACGGCTACGACATCCTGCTGATCGGCCACGCCGGCCACGAAGAGGTCGTCGGGATCATCGGTGAGGCCCCCGACGATGTCCAGCTGGTCGACGGTCAGGACGCGGTGGCCTCGGTGCAGGTGCGCGACGAGAACAAGGTGGTGTGGCTGTCACAGACCACGTTGAGCGTCGACGAGACGATGCAGACCGTGGTCAAGCTGCGCGAGCGGTTCCCGAAGCTGCAGGACCCGCCCAGCGACGACATCTGTTATGCCACCCAGAACCGGCAGACCGCGGTCAAGGCGATGGCCCCGGAGTGCGAGCTGGTGATCGTCGTCGGATCGCGCAACTCGTCGAACTCCAACCGGCTGGTCGAGGTGGCGCTGGGCGCCGGCGCCGACGCCGCCCATCTGGTCGACTACGCCGACGACATCGACCCGTCGTGGCTGGACGGGGTGGAGAGCGTCGGGGTCACCTCCGGGGCTTCGGTGCCCGAGATTCTGGTCCGCGGCGTGCTGGAGCGGTTGGCCGGGCACGGCTACGAGACCGTGTATCCGGTGACGACCGCCAACGAGACACTGGTGTTCGCGCTGCCCCGGGAGATCCGGCCCGACCGACGCTAGCGCGCCATCAGCTGGGAGCCGCTCAGATGTCGTACTCCCAGGAGTCGAATTCTCCGGTGCGCGGCTGACGGGATCGGGTACGGGGCTCCCGGCCACTGTCGTCGCCGCCGCCGGTGCGGTAGCGCACCCGGGAGACCGGGTGGTGGGTGCTGTCGGCGCCGTTGCCGCGACCGGTCGGCGGTGGCTGGCGCCGACGGGGTAGCGACTCGGGTGCCTCGGCGGGCCGATAGCCGCGCGCCCGGGGATCCCGGTCGGCCCTCGATCGCGGCTCAGGGCGTCGCCGCGGCGGCGCGTCCTGCCAGTCAGGGGCCGGCCGCCGCCGCGGCAGCGGCTCATCAGGTGCCGGTCGCCGCCGGCGCGGGCGTTCGGTCGCCGGCACGTCGTCCATCGGTGGCCGCACGTGGCGGGAGCGCGACGGGACAGCTCCGTTCGCCCCACGACGACGCTCGCCGGAGCGGGCGGCCGGACGGCCCGCTGCGGTCTTTCGAGCGGCGCGCCGAGCTTCCGGGGTGGCCCGCCGCGGACGGTCGCCGGGGCGCCGCTCGCGCGGGCCGCGGGCCGCCGGCGGCTCGATGGCGTGGGCGGCGTCGCGGCTGAGAGCCGCAGTGAGCAAGGCGCTCAGCTTCTCGACGAGCGCGGGTCGTCGGCGTGGGGCGCCATCGTCGGATGCGGGTGTCGTCGCGCCGCTCAGCATGCCCAGGTACCAGCGGACCATTCCGAGCAACAGCACGGCAGCGGCGGTGAACAGCATCAACGGGAATCGCTCGATCAGCGGGTATCCGCAGTTGATGAGGATGGCCTTCACGCCCGGGAATCCGCCGCCGCGGAACAGCCAGTACGCGGCCGGCACGGTGCCGAACAGGATCAACGGGGGTTGGACGACGGCCGTGAACACCGCCGATTGCCGCACGGTGAGCACCGCGGCGATACAGCCCATGGCATACAGTGCGGAGAAGACGATGCTCAGTTCCTTGTCGCCGGAGCCGGCGTCGAACGCCACCCCGACCGCGGTTGCGACCACCGCCACCGCCACCGCGCCCCACCACGGAAAACCGGCGGCATTGGGCAGGATCGAACGGTGGTCGGCCGCTACTGCCGACGTCTGCCGCTGCGCTGCCACACACTGACGGTACCGGCTGGCGTCAGCGGCTGTGCATCGTGGCACGCTCTACACTTGGCTCCCTGTGAGCTTGAGCCTGGGAATCGTGGGGTTGCCCAACGTCGGGAAGTCGACCCTGTTCAATGCGTTGACCCGCAATGACGTGCTGGCCGCCAACTACCCGTTCGCCACGATCGAACCGAACGAGGGCGTGGTGCCGCTGCCGGACCCGCGGCTGGCCAAGCTGGCGGAGATCTTCGGCTCCGAGCGGATCCTGCCCGCGCCGGTGACCTTCGTCGACATCGCCGGCATCGTCAAGGGCGCCTCGGAAGGGGCCGGACTGGGCAATAAGTTTTTGGCCAACATCCGCGAGTGTGACGCGATCTGCCAGGTGGTGCGGGTGTTCTCCGACGACGACGTGGTGCACGTCGACGGCAAGGTCGATCCGGAGGCTGACATCGAGGTGATCGCCACCGAGCTGATGCTGGCCGACATGCAGACCCTGGAGAAGGCGGTGCCGCGCCTGGAGAAGGAGGCACGCAACAACAAGGACC
This sequence comes from Mycolicibacter algericus DSM 45454, assembly GCF_002086455.1. Taxonomy (GTDB): domain Bacteria; phylum Actinomycetota; class Actinomycetes; order Mycobacteriales; family Mycobacteriaceae; genus Mycobacterium; species Mycobacterium algericum. Next base: position 31,637 of record NZ_MVHC01000023.1, on the reverse strand, counting down.
GCAAGCCGATGCTGGAGGCGGCGGTGGCCGCGCAGCAGATCCTCGACAGCGGCAAGACGCTGTTCTCGGCCGGGGTGGACCCCGCGCCGCTGCGTGAGCTGAACCTGCTGACCACCAAGCCGTTCCTGTATGTGTTCAACGCCGACGAGTCGGTGCTCACCGACTCCGCGCGGGTGGCCGCGTTGCGCGAGCTGGTGGCGCCGGCCGACGCGGTGTTCCTCGACGCCATGATCGAAGCCGAGCTGGCCGAGCTGGACGACGAGTCGGCGATGGAGCTGCTGGAATCGATCGGGCAGACCGAACGCGGCCTGGATGCGCTGGCTCGGGCGGGTTTTCACACCCTGAAGTTGCAGACTTACCTGACCGCCGGCCCGAAGGAGGCCCGGGCCTGGACCATCCATCAGGGCGACACCGCGCCGAAGGCGGCCGGGGTGATCCACACCGACTTCGAGAAGGGCTTCATCAAGGCCGAGGTGGTGTCCTACGACGACCTGATCGAGGCCGGTTCGATGGCCGCCGCCAAGGCCGCCGGCAAGGTCCGCATGGAGGGCAAGGACTACGTGATGGCCGACGGCGACGTGGTGGAGTTCCGGTTCAACGTGTGACGGTTGGACAGCCAACGAAGTAGGTGGCCTTGCCATCGGCTTCGAATTCGTGGCCGGTATGGGCCTCGTCTGTGACCGAAGCGCTACTGCCGCAATGGACGCTCGTCGTCATGGCGGTGGTCGAAGTGATCTATGTGGTGGCGGCGTCACTATGGATTTTGGTGGTGCTGACGGCCTTGGGAATCGGCTGCTACCTCATGGTGAAGTTCCGCAAGAGCCGACGCCGGATGAACCGGCTATTCGGCCTCGTGCGGGTGCCCGTCCAGTTTGGGGCGCACGCTGTCGTGTTGCTACGTCGGTACGAGAACGTGGGCAGGTCTTATGGTGCTACGGCACGCGACACAGTCGGGCCGCGACTGCAGATGCTGATCAGTGAGTCGCGTTCAGATCGTCGGGCGGCACTCTGCCCGGGGAGTCGACGACGGTAGGCAGCGTGGTGGGCCGTCAGGATTGCGGTCCCGGTTTGGTCTGCTGGGACTACCTCGGCCGTTCAGGCATCAGAACCGCCACAGGAACTGGGGGCATTGTCCGGCGACGACGGAACGGATGTACACCCGTGCGTCGGCGTCGGTGGCGTCCGGGCCGAGTACCTGCCGCACGGTCACTGAGTTTTCCAGTCCATCGGGCGTGTTCCCGGCGGCGAGTAGTCGGCAGATCGCGTTGCCGGCCGGATCTGCGTGTGCGGTCGGGACAACGATGAACGCGAGGGCCGCGAGCACGGCGAGGATGATGCGTCGCTTCATGCGCGAACCGTACTCCCGTCGGCCGACAGCTCAGGGCCACCGCCCTGACCCTTGACGGGGGCAGCAGAGAACCCGTTCAGTTGATGATCTCGTCGCGCCCGTCCGCCCGGAGCGAGGCCAAGCGGTCGTGCCATTCTTGGAATGCCTCGGGAGAAAGTCGCGTCCAGTCGTCGACTTCTTCGACGATCCGGAGCGGGTCCCTGCTGCGGTAGGAGCGGGTCGGATTGCCCGGAAACTTCTTATCGGTGACGTTCGGATCGTTCTCGAACGCACCGGTCGGTTCGACGAGATACACCCGCGGCGTGCCGGCGCCGGCCGCGAGCTCGGCCGCCAACCCGGCACCGTCGCGCAGGGCGGTGAAATAGATGTGATTCATGATGGTTTCCGGCCGGTAGTTGGACCGGAAGCCCGCGGTGAGTAGCTCTCCAACAGTCAATTCGGCTTTAGTGCCGTGGAAGAACGGACCTTCGTCCAGCACGTCGTTCATCGGCCATAGGTTATCTGTGCCCTCGCTGCGGCGTGATGTCGTTGTCGGAGGTCACCGCTAGCGTGCCTGGTGCAAACCGCACCTGCAAAAGCCCGGGAGGCCTGTATGAAGTTCATCTCGACCCGGATCATCACGGCCGACGTCAAGCGACTCGTCGGCTTTTACGAGATGGTCACCGGCGTCGCCGCGGTCTGGGGAAACGAGCTTTTCGCCGAGATCCCCACGCCCATCGGGGCGCTGGCCATCGGCAGCGACAAGACGGTACCGCTGTTCGGAGAAGGATCCGCCAAGCCGGCAGCCAACCGCAGTGCGATCCTGGAGTTCATCGTCGATGATGTGGACGCTGAATACGAGCGGCTCCGCGGCCATGTGACCGAGGTCGTGACCGAGCCGACGACCATGCCGTGGGGCAACCGTGCCCTGTTGTTCCGTGATCCGGACGGCAACCTCGTCAACCTCTTTACCCCCGTCACAGAACAGGCTCGCGCCAAATTCGGCGTGTGACGGAGGCTTCACGTCGTCCGTCATCTGTACTACTTTACGTAGTAAGGCGGCCTTGAGGGGTTCAGATGCGGTGGCGAGGTGTTAGTCACGTCGAGTTCGCGGTGTTGGACTATGACGACTCCATCGCGTTCTACGACGCGCTGTTCGGCTGGCTCGGATACAGCAGCTTCTCGTCGCTGAACATGGAATACCAGTCGGTGTATTACATGACGCGTCAGGTCAGCCCGCACAGTTACATCGGCATCCAGCCGGCCGAGACCGGCGGAAGGCTGACGCACCGCGACCAAGAGGTCGGGATCAACCACATTGCGTTGTGGGCGCGGAGCAGGAAAGAGGTCGATCGCTTTCATCGTGACTTCTTGATCGCGCGGGATATCCCGGTCACCGACGAACCAAAGGATTATCCGCAGTACTGGCCCGGTTACTACGCCGTGTTTTTCGACGATCCGATCAACGGGATTCATTGGGAGCTGGCGTGGATGCCGACAATCCCTACCCCCCGCCAGGTCTGGTCGTTCTGCCGCGCGGTTCGTGGCTTCGCGAAATCGCGGTCGGATCTGGCGAACACAGTGCCCGGCATCGTCCTACAGGCGAAGCGAACTCTGCCGCGCGGACAGCTCAGGAGATGACCTGGTGAAGTCCGTTCAAGGTGCCACGCCGTCGTCGGTCACCCGGTGAGCGGGACGATCGCGTTGCCGGCGATATCGGGTCGGCCACTACCCTTGACCGCCATGACCTCCTCGACAACCCGACTGGCCGCCGTCGTGGCCGCCACCAGCGACCCGGCCGCCGCCGACCCGGCCGGCTCCCAGGTCGTCTTCCGGGCCTCCGCCGTCGCCCACGACGCGGTGGCCAGCACGGTCACCATGGGCCGCTACAGCGTCGAAGTCGACGAGCCCCCGACGCTCGGCGGCGAGAACACCGCCGCCAACCCGGTCGAGTACTACCTGGGATCGCTGCTGTCCTGCCAGATCGTCACCTGGCGGTACTGGGCCGAGAAGCTGGGCATCACGGTCGACGAGATCACCGGGCGTGCCGAGGGGGATCTGGACGTGCGCGGCTTCTTCGGCCTGGACGACTCGGTCCGCCCCGGCTTTTCCGAGGTACGGGTGGTGATGACGGTGACCGGCCCGGAGACCGCAGAACGCTATGCTGAACTACATCAGATCGTCGAAAAGCACTGCCCGGTACTGGATTTGACGACCAACGTCACACCGGTGCGCAGTAGCTTGGAGATCGGGTAGCCCGGATCCGCCGGGCTCAGGCCAGGTCGATCCGCACGGTCAACAGGTCGGTGCCGAATGCCCGGACCAGGGTGCTGTTGAAGCGCGGCAATGTCGCGAGCCGCGCCCGCGCGTCGTCGTCCGGCAGCAGGTGTGCGGTTCCGCTGTGCCAGCGGCCGCGGATGCGAACCCGAACCGCGTTGTCGGCCTTGATGTTACGGATATAGTTCGCCGTCTGGCCGTGCTCGGAGACCAGCCAGAACTGCGCACCGTCGCGTCGGCCGCCGATCGGGGTGCGACGGCGCTGCCCGCTGACCCGGCCGGTGGTCTCCAACAGCACCTGGGTCGGCAGCCGCCGGGTGATCGGGTTGGCAACATGCCGCTGGAAGAAATCGATCACGTTTCGCTTGCGCAGTGGTGCCTTGGACATGTACACCGATTCTGGTCGACCTCGGGCACGCTGTCAGCCGATCAGTCACAGCGGCAGGCGCACAACCAACAAGGAGCAGCGGTGATCTTCATCGTGGTCAAGTTCCACACCAAACCGGAGTGGGCGGAGCGCTGGCCGCAGCTGGTCGCGGAGTTCACTGAGGCCACCCGGGCCGAACCGGGCAACCTGTGGTTCGACTGGTCGCGCAGCCTGGACAACGCCTGCGAATACGTCCTGGTGGAAGCGTTTCAGGACGGCGCGGCCGGCAGTGCGCATGTCAACAGTGACCACTTCAAACGGGCCATGGCGCAGCTGCCGCAGGCGTTGGCGTCGACACCGAAGATCATCAGCCAGCCGATCGAGGCGACCGATTGGTCGCCGATGGGGGAGCTGACGGTCGACTGACCGGGCGAGTCGCGGGTGAAGTGACGGCGACCGTAATACGATTTAACATCGTTGTATGACGATGATCAGTTTCCGGGCGGACGACGCCGACCTGGCCGAGGCCGAGCAGTGGGCCCGGCGACTGGACATCGACCGCTCTGAACTGCTCCGCAACGCACTGCGACGCCACCTGGCTGCGCTCGCCGCCGATCACGACGCGCAGGCATATACCGAGCAGCCCATCACCGACGAGGAGACGGCCTTCGCAGGGGTTGCCGATTGGGGGCCGGCGGAGGGTTGGGCGGACTGGGCCGATGAGAAACGGTGAGCTGTGGTTCGCGGCGACGCCCGGCGGTGACCGGCCGGTGCTCGTGCTCACCAGGGATCCGGTCGCGGAGCGGATCGGCTCGGTAGTGGTTGCGGCACTGACCCGCACTCGGCGCGGCCTGGTGTCGGAGGTGGAATTGACCACCGCGGACGACGGCGTGCCCAGCGACTGCGTCGTCAACTTCGACAACATTCATACGTTGCCGCGCAGCGCGTTTCGCCGCAGAATCATCCGCTTGTCCGCGTCGCGTATGCAACAGGTCTGTCGCACGCTGCGGGCGAGCACCGGGTGCTGATCAGAGCGTCACCGCGATCTCCCGGCCCAGCTGATATCCAGGGGTCAACGGCAGGATGTCGCCGCTCCAGAACGACCCGGGGTCGAACCAGTTCGCATTCTTGTCGGTCGACAGCAGGCCCATCTCCTCATAGGTGACGGCCACCGTCTCGGCGCAGTAGGCGGTTTGCAGCGCGACTTTGCCGTGGCGCGCCTTGCGACGCTCGGTGACCTCACGGACCTTGCGGTCCAGGATCGGGATGCCGCGAGTCCAGTCGCCGGCGGTCGGGAGTCGGCCCCGCAGCCACCGGCCGGTCAGCCGGGCCGTGGTGGGAAACGCGGTGCCGGCCATCCGGGCGACCGCTTGTAGCAGCCGGTCCTCCTGTTCGCGGGTGACGGTCCCGCTGAGCTGACGGAACCAGCAACGCTGCTCATAGCGGCCCATCCACTGTTCGACGGCGGCCCGGGTGTCGTTGAGCTGCACACCGCGGTGGTTCGTGCCGGTCCAGAAGTCGAGCAGCTTGTCGCCGAGCTCGGCATGCCAGATCAGCGGGGGCAGGTCGTCGAGGGCCACCGTCATCCCGACGTGGTTCACCGGGGCGTTGGACAGGGTCTGGATGGCGCGGTCCGGGCCGGAGCGGCCCCGGAACAGCCAGATGTCGCCGGTGCGGGTTTCGGCCAGCGCGCGCTCCAACGTCACGGTGTGTTCGTCCACGACAGCACCATAAGGTGTGATGGTGCGCAGCATCTGGAAATGGATCGGCCTGGCGGGCGTGGTCGGGGTGGCCGCCGGGGGAGTGCTGGTGGCGCGGGATCAGCGCCGGCGACGGGCCTACACGCCCGACGAGGTTCGCGCCCGGCTGCATCAGCGGCTGGCCGAAGCCGGCGGGTAGCCGGTATCCACCGCGTAGAGGCGGTGAGTGCCGGCGAAGCCCTTCAGTTCGACGTCGCGGCCGGCGCCGACGGTGATGTCGTCGCAGTCCGTGACCGCGTCACGCACCGGTCCGCTGATCAGGATCTCGGCTCCCTCGGCGGCGGCGGCCACCCGCGCGGCCATCGCGACGTTGCGTCCGAACAGGTCGTCGCCGCGGCGCACCGAGCGGCCCAGGTGAACGCCGATCCGGACCCGGATCGGGTGCTGCGGTTTGCGGCCGCGCCGCCCCAGCGCGCGTTGGATGTCGATGGCGCAACGCACCGCCTGCTCGGGTCGGGCGAACGCGATCATGTAGCCGTCACCCTGGCTCTTGACCACATGCCCGGCGTGCTCGCGTACCGTGCGCTGCACCATCTCGTCATGCCGGGCGATCAGCTTCACCCAGGCGCGGTCGCCGATCCGCTCGTTGAGCGCGGTGGATTCCTCGATGTCGGTGAACAGGACCACCACATGCCCGTCCGGAGTGAGGCGGGCCAGGTCGGGTCGCTCCACCTCGGCCCAGTCGGCGAGGTCTTCGATCGAACTGCGCATGGCCGCCCCGAAGCCCTGCTTGCGCACCAGGTTTGCGGTCTGCCATACGGTTTTGACGGCCTCTCGACCGCCGGTCAGCAGCAGGTTGCGGGTGTCGACCCGTTGCCGCAGTGCCTCGGCCTCGGCCTGGGTCCGGCGCAGCCGTGCGGTCAGCACCGCCAGCGCGAGCGCTTCGGCGACCACCACCGCCGCCAGCAGGTAGGCCGCGATCATCGGCGGTGCGAGCCACCCGGTGAAGGCTGGGACGCTCAAGGTCCGGACACGAACTCGACGACGGCCGCGCTGAAGGCATCGTTGTCGTCACCGGCCGCGGTGTGCCCGGCCTCGGACAGTTCGACCAAGCGCGCACCGGGAACCTTGGCCAGGAAATCCGCAACACCCTCGGCGCTGACCACGTCGGACAGTTTTCCGCGGATCAGCAGGATCGGGATCTGCAGGCCGATGGCGGCCCGCTCCATCTTCTCGGTGCGCAGACCGGGATCATCGCCGGGTTTGGTCATCATCGCCGGATCCCAGTGCCAATACCACCGGCCGTCGCGTAGCCGCAGGTTCTTCTTCAACCCTTCGGGGCTGCGGGGTTTCTTCCGGTGCGGCAGGTAGGCGGCCACCGCATCGGCGGCCTGCTCCAGCGAGTCGAAGCCTTCCACGCCGGAGAACATGAAGTCGCGGATCCGCGCGCTGCCCTCCTTCTCGTAGCGCGGCACCACATCGACCAGCACCAGTTTGGTCACCCGCTGCGGCCCCGCCTGATCGGCGACCAGGATCCCGGTCAGCCCGCCCATGCTCGCCCCGATCAGCACCACCGGCCGGGCGATCGTGTCGATCACCGCGACGGCGTCGGCGGAAAGCGTCTCGATGGCGTAGTCGGCGTTCGGTGCGCGGTCGCTGTCGCCGTGGCCCCGGGTGTCGAGCGCGACGACGTGATAGCCCCGGTCGGCCAGGACTTGGCCGGTCTTGTGCCACGAGAACCGATTCTGGCCGCCCCCGTGCAGCAGCACGATTGACGGACGTCCGTCGGCGGCATCTGCAGCCGAGTGCCGGTTCCATTCGTCGGCGACCAGTGTGACTCCGTTGACACCGTCGAATTCGACGGTCTTGGCTGTGCTGTTAACGCTGCTCACGGGCGTCCTCTCAGTGTGGCTCCAGCCTGACGTTACCCAGCGCGATTGGCGTCGTCGCCGAGCAGGGCGCCGGCGCGGCACGCTCTAGCAAGCAAGGGTGACGGCAAAATCCTCACTTGTCAGCACGCTGGGGCTGTCGGTCCTGAAGCCGCCGGCTTTACCACTGAATCATGTAGGTCCGACTTTGATTGTGACTTCAGCGTTGCCTTGCAGGACGTTCAACTAGCTGCCCGTGAATCCGCCGAAGTTGTCGATGCTGACCGACGTGACGCTGAGTGTCTCGGCGTTGTCGACGACGACCGTAGACGGCCTGCGGCGTCGTCGCCGATGGTAATCGTCACCACCGGCTGGCGAGGAGCCGCCTGCCATGGCAGCAATGACCACTCCTGCTGCACAGGAACCCCGTCCGGGGCCGACAGCATCTCGTCGATGAGATGCTCGGCGATCCGCGCGGGGTCGCCGTGGCGAAACGACGCTCGAATGGCGGCCACCTGGTCCGGCCAACCGTGCAACTCGACGAGCGAGTCATAGGTGCAGCCCGCTCGACTTGGCGCCGCGGGCGGTTTCTGGGTCGACGCCCTCGCCCCACCAGCGATCGGTGAGCAATCCGCGGCCCAGTACGCCCTCGGCGCTGCGGCCCGCCGCGCGCAGCATGACCTTGTTGAACGCCCCGACAAGGACTGGCAATGGCTGCAGCGGACGTGTACTCGACCGGGGTCGGGTAGCCCAGGGTTGAGTGGCGATGCCGGTGATTATGGTCGTGCTTGAAGTCGCCGATGACCATCGCGGAATGGATTGTGTCGCCATCACCGTGCTCCCGGGGGCAGCAGCATCGATTGCCATGTTTGGTGTTCTTGGGCGCCGCGGGCCGGGTTGGATTGCGTGTTTTTTACACCTTCTCGTCCGGCCCTACATACATGCTCGCCTGTATAACAGGCGGCGCACCTACGGCGGCATGGATGTCGATGCTGCCAACGAACTCAAGGAGGCGCCCGCAGGTCGGCAGTGATCTCCTCGGTCGGCATACCCGACGCGGCGAGCTCATCAGCACGGCGCAGCTTGCGCACGATGCGCTCGGCGGAATGCCTCTTGTGGCCAGCCATGTTCTTCATCGCCCCTTCCGACCCCACCAGGGGCTACAGGACTCTAAAACAGGGCGGACTCATCTACTGGGGCACGCCAAATGGTGCAGCGGGACTGAGGCCGGCGGAGACTGGAAGTGTCTAATCCGCAGTCCATGCTGCGACGAGCTCGTCGACCGTCGTAAGCCGACCCAGCAGGGCCATCGTGTTATTCAGCACTTGTTCGCCGTAGCTTGCCGGGGTACCGGCCACGGCGTCCCGAGGAATGGTCAGGTGAAATCCCGCCTGGGCCATCTGACCGGCGGTATGGGGCAGTGCCAGATTCAGCGACACTCCGCTGAGGACGACCGTGCCTACGCCAAGGCCGTTCAGCACCGGCAACAATTCGGAATCCAGGGCGGGAAACAGTCCGTGGTGCCGCGGCAGGACCAGATCACTCGGCGCCAGCAGTTCCGGAACCACCTGGGTGGGCGCCGTGCCGGGTGCCCATCCGGCGGTGGCCGGGCCCAGTGCTCGCCATAACCGGGCGGTACCGGTGTGGTTGGCACCCAGCGTTCCTTCGTAGGTGGCGTGAACCACCCGCACTCCGGTGGCGCGTGCCGCGTCGAGCAAACGCCGCAGATTGGAGACGAGGTCCCCGGCGTCGTCGGACAGGGCTGGTAACACCGATTCTGGACCGAGAACACCGTTTTGGCATTCCACGCAAACCACGGCGACAGCATCAAGGTTGTCAGACAGCTTTGACATGGTGATGGAGCGTAGCATGTCTTTTGACACAGATGACAAAAATCGTGCCGGAAACCCCTTAGCGCAACGTCGAATTCGTTTCCGACCCTGTTCGCAAGGCCATAAGGTGAGACGATGCAGATCCGCGAATACGCCGACTCCGATAGGCCCGCCATCATCGTTCATCCATCGGGAACGGTGATCGGTTTCGCGGAGCTGGAGGCCCGTGCCAACCGGTTGGCGCACTACCTCCGCGAGGCCGGGCTTCGCGAAGGGGATATCGTGGCCACAACCCTGGAGAACAATGAATCGCCCATTCGGTTATGTGGGCCGCGCGGCGCAGCGGCCTGTACTACGCTCTGATCAATACCCAATCTGACCGCCGCCGAAGCCGCCTACATCGTCGACAACAGCGGGGCCACCGCTGTGATCGGATCGCGGGCTACACGTAACGTGTGCGAAAATCTCGCCGAGCACCTCCCGGGCCGCATTCCGAAGGTCCTGCTGCTCGTCGGGGACTACCGGGCGGCCCAAGGGTATCCGTCGCCCGCTGCCCCACCTTTCCCCGGCCGAGGCGCCCGACATCTTGATGCCGTTGATGGATGCGGTCGGGATTACCGGCGACGCGGTATATCTGAGTCCTGCGCCGCTCTATCACACCGCCCCGTCTTTCTGGTCGATGACCGTGCAGGCGCTTGGTGCCACCACCGTCGTGATGGAGAGGTTCGACCCCGAGCAGGCGCTGGCGTGCATCGAGCGCTACCGCGTCACGCACGGCCAGTTCGTCCCGGCGATGTTTGTGCGCATGCTGAAGCTGCCGGAATCCGTGCGTGCTTCCTATGACGTGTCCAGCCTGCGGCGGGTGGTGCACGCAGCGGCGCCGTGCCCGATGGCGATCAAACGTCAGATGATCGACTGGTGGGGCCCGATCATCGACGAGTACTACGCTGCCTCCGAAGCGGTCGGCGCCTCGTTCATCCGGGCCGAAGACTGGCTGGCCCGCCCCGGTTCGGTGGGACGGCCATTGGTCGGTGTGCCGCATATTCTCGATGATGAGGGTGCCGAGTTGCCGCCCGGAGAAGTCGGCGAAATCTACTACGAGGGCGGTCATCCGTTCGAATATCTCAAAGACGAGGCCAAGACGGCGGCATCACGCGACACCCACGGCTGGGTGACGGTGGGCGACGTCGGCTATCTCGATGAGGACGGTTATCTGTTCCTGACCGACCGGCGCCACCACATGATCATTTCCAGCGGAGTCAACATCTACCCCCAGGAGGCCGAGGATCTGCTGGTCACCCACCCGAAGGTTCTCGATGCGGCGGTGTTCGGCATCCCCGATCTCGAGATGGGCCAAAGCGTCAAAGGCGTAGTGCAGACTGTTGACCCTGCCGAGGCCACCGAGCAGTTCGCCGACGAACTCCTGGCGTGGTTGCGGGATCGCTTGGCGCACTACAAGTGTCCGCGGTCGATCTCGTTTCAGTCGCAGCTGCCACGCACCGATGCGGGCAAACTGTACAAGCGCGACCTGATTACGAAGTACTCCAATGATCAGCCATAGCGCAGGGGCAACGTAGCGAGTGCGAAGGTCTGCGCCGGGAAGATGATCTCCGGAACATAGCCGGGCGCCAGTTCGAACTCGGGGACCTGCCGCAGCCATTCCTCGACGATCAGCGTCAACTCCATACGCGCCAGATGGGAGCCTAGGCAGCGGTGCGGACCGCCGCCGAATCCCCAGTGGCGGTGTACTTTGCCGTCCATAACGATCTCGTTGGCGGATATCGCGTCGCTGTCGTCGCGGTTGATCGCGGCCAGGCATAGCCGTACCTGCGATTCCGGGGGCAGCGTCACGCCGGCCACGGTGACGGTGTCGGTGGTCACTCGAGGCACGATCGGTGCCGGAGCTTCAAGTCGGACGATCTCCTCGACGAAGACCTTGATTTGTGCGGGATCGTCACGTAGCACAGCGCGCAATTGGGGGTTACGCGCGAGTTCCAGCAATGCTGACCCCATCGCGGAGGTGACGGTGTCCAATCCTGCCAGGACGAACAGATAGCTGAGGCCGATAGCCTCGGCATCGTCGAGCGCGTCCTCGCCGGTGAGCACCTGCGACAAGATATCGCGCTGGGGGTTCTGCCGGCGTTCGTTGATGGCTTCGGTCAAGTAGGTGAACAACTCCAGCGCCGGGGTGAGGTCGACGCCGTCGAGAGTGGGCCGGTCGGCCAGGGCGATCACGGCATCTTTCCATCCGATCAGGCGCTCGCGATCGGCCAGTGGGAGGCCGAACAGCGTCAGGAACACCTGCGAAGGATAGGGAATCGCGATGTCGGCCATCACGTCACAGCCACCCTTGCCGGCTACCTCAGTGATGATGTCGACCGCCTGTTGCTGCAGCGCCGGCAGGGTCTCACTCAGCGTGCTCGGGCTGAAGAAAGGCTGCAGAATCCTGCGGAACCGGGTGTGTTCGGGTGGGTCAAACGCAATGGGTACCAGCGGAAGCGGACTGCCCAGTACGTCGAATGCCTTCTTCGACGAGAACAACTCGGGATTGCGGAGCGCGGCGAGAACGTCATCGCGGCGCGTCAGGTAATACCAGCCGTCCATGAACACTACGGGGCCTGCATCGCGCACGGCTTTCCACCCGGCACCGCGATCGGCAGCCATTGGCAAAGTGGCATAGGTGAGTACGGGGGCGCCGTGGCTGTCGGGCCGGCCTTCCTGCTGGGTGCTTATCAAATCTCTTCTCCATCTTGGTTTTTCCGGGGCACCGCTTCGCGGCGGTCAGAAAGCGGACCGGTGCAGCCCGCCGTCGACCTCGATCCAGTTGCCGGTGATATAACCGGCTGGTTCGGAACACAGATAGGCGATTAGAGAGGCGATCTCGGACGGTTTACCCATCCGACCTGCCGGCACCCGTGCCTGAGTCAGCATGAATTCGCGCCGTTGTTCCTGGGTTCCGGCCCCGAAATTCTGCTCGAGGTAGGCGATGGCGTTGTCGGTTTCAATCCAGCCGGGCGCAACGGTGTTCACGGTGATACCGAACCGAGCGTATTCGTCGGAGACCGTTTTGAGCAGGCCGACTGTCGATGGCCGACTGGTGTTGGCGACCGCGTGATGGATGTTCCCCGCCGGCTCCTTCGCGGTGGCCGACCCGACGTGGACGAACCGGCCCCAACCCGCTTCCCGCATACCTGGCAGCACGGCCCGCAACAAAAAGATCTGGCTCATCGTGTGCAGCTCGAACGACTCACGATAGATGTCGGCGTCAGTGATGTCGGCGAAGTCGCCGGGCCGTTGATATTTGGTCTGACCCACGACGATCAGGGGTGGGCTCAACTCGATGGCAATTTGGCGGACGGCCTCGTCCACCTCCTGCGACTGGCTGATGTCAGCACAGACGCCGATTGCTGTGCCTCCCGCGGTGCGAATCGTTTCCACCGCGGCGTCGACGTCTGCCTTGGTTCGTGCCACCACCGCCACCCGGCATCCTTCAGCGGCCAATAGTTTGGCCACCTCGAAGCCGATGCCTTTGCTGCCTCCGACGATCAGCGCCGATTTGCCGGCAATTCCGTAATCTATCGTCATCGCCGGACGTCCATACCGGCGTCGATCTTGAGCACGCTTCCGGTAAATGATCGACCCAGGTCGGAGATCAGGAACAGGATGGCGTTGCTGACGTCTTTCGGCTCGATCATCGGATAGTCGGGCAACGCAGTCTGCATCGCATTGACCAGGTGCGGGTTCTCCTCGATCACCTTGAACAGTGCCGGATTCTCGGTGACCATCGGTGTCGCGCAGTTGGTCGGGGCTACGGCATTGACCCGGATGCGTTCGGGTGCAAGAAAGTTCGCATATGCCCGGACCAGACCGGTGATCGCGAGCTTGGACATCAGGTAGGCATCGCTGCCACCACGCCCGTCGGTGAGGTCCAGCAGCGCCGCCATGGAACTGGTCGCAATCAGGTTTCCGCCGGCCCCTCGTTCTTTGAGGTGGGGAATAGCGACCTGGAAGGCGTTCCAGACACCGACCAGCATAACGTCGATACCTAACCGCAGGGCTTCGGAGGCGTCGCGCTCGTCGGCGTTCGACAGGATCACACCGGCGTTGGCGATCACCGTGTCAATATGACCGAACTGCTCCACCCCGGCGTCGAACGCCTTCTGCAGGGCAGCCTTGTCACGCACGTCAGCCTGGTGGAAGAGCATTTCCTGCCCCGTCTTCTCCACGAAACGCGCGGTTTCCTCCAGCTGCTCGGCAGTGCCCAGCTTGTAGGGCACCACGTCGAGATCTTCGCAGATGTCGACGCCCACGATATTGGCGCCTTGTTCGGCACACATGATCGCGTGCGACCGGCCCTGGCCGCGTGCGGCGCCGGTAATGAAAACGACCCGACCATCGAGTAGAGCCATGATGACCTGTTCCTCTCGTTCCCGCTGATTGAGGTGGAGGGTCCCCGTGGAGGCTGATCGAGTCCGGTTAGCCGGTATGACCTACGGAAGGATGCTACGCCAACAGTTTCGAATCATACAACTATTTTGATAATTCGACCGTCTGGATCGTTGACAGTTGGTGAAAGGAAGTCCTACAAGTCCGACACATCGAATTCCGCTCCTGCGCGGCCCCCGTGAACTGGTCTGCGGCTACCGTTGAGTGGTTTATCGGGAAGGAGCGGCGATCGCGACCTGGAAGCACCCGGACCTGCAGGCAGACGGCCGCCATTGTGGCCGATCGAGGGTCCGAGCCGCCGTCCACGTGGAGGTCGGCCCGGGTGGGATTAGGTGTTGCGGCGCGAACCCAGCACGGTGATCATCGGCGCGATCTCGTTTGGCAGACGGCCCGGCCCAACTGGCCCAACGCGTCGCCGAACATCTCCTGCCGGACCGCGGCGTCGTCGACCGCGGCGTCGGGATCCATTCCGCCTCGTGCCGCCGGTGACGACGACATGGACATTTTTCAATCCGAGAACCATATAGTCGGTTTCTCAGTAGAAGGTGCGTCGAGACCCGGGCTGGCGGCGGCAGGGCGCCGCCAGCCCGAGACATCCAGGAGCGCTTCTTACTTCGGGGTGAAGCGCTGCGCGCCGTCGAGGCGCATCACCTCACCATTGACGTAGCCATTGCTCAGCAGGAATGCTGCGGCGTCTGCGAACTCGGCGGGTGTGCCGAGTCGACGAGGAAACGGCACATTGGCTGCGAACTTGGCAATCGCCTCCTCGCCGACGGACTCCATGATCGGGGTCTTCATGGTCCCGGGCGCAATGGTGTTCACGCGGATGCCCGCCGAACTCAGATCGCGGGCCGCGGCGATGGTGAGCCCGATGACGCCGGCTTTGGCTGCGGCGTAGGCGGTTTGCCCGATCTGTCCCTCGTAGCCGGCGATGGAAGCGGTGAGTACCAGCGCTCCGCGCTCGCCATCCTCGCCCGGCTCGGCCTTGGTCACCGCCGCCGCCACCAAGCGGGCCATGTTGTACGTCCCGTTGAGGTACAGATCAATCGTCTTGGCGAATCCGCCGAAATCTGCTGGGCTGCCATCTCTTCCGACGATGCGCTGTGCTACGCCGAAGCCGCCCTGCGCGACCACCGCGTAGCGCAGCACTCCCAGTCGGCTGGCCTGCTCGATCGCGCCCAGCACGCTGTCATCGCTGGTGACGTCGGTGCGCACGAAGGCGGCTCGGCTGCCCAGCTCGTCGGCCAGCGCCTTGCCCTTGTCTTCGGCCAGATCGGCGATAACGACGCCAAGGCCTTCGGCATGCAGGCGCCGAACCGTCGCCTCACCCAAGCCGCCCGCGCCGCCACTGATGATGGCCGACGCACCTTCGAATTTCTTTTCTGCCACGAATCCTCCTTTTGATAACATTTCTCACTAGGCGTTTTTGCCGATAACTACGTCCCATGGGTTGTGTGCCGCTAAAGCCGCCCGTCCCAGCTGCTGTGCATAATGTGCGGTACTGCCGTAGTCGGCAACCCAGCTTTGTGCCCGCATGGTCGCCAGCCAGAGGGGATGTTCCACGGTGACGCCGATCGCACCATGTAATTGGTGGGCAGTCGTAGTGACCGCGCCGGTTACCCGGCCAACTGTGACCTTGGCGACCGTAACCGCGAAATCCGTTTGTGTGGCGTCGAAGCCGTAATCGGCGGCCGCGGCAACCGCCAGGGTGGTCGCCGCGCGGGCGCGTTCGATGTCACCGGCCATTGAGGCCAGCGCGTGCTGTACCGCCTGAAACCTGCAGAGCGGGCGACCGAACTGGACCCGCTCGCGGGTGTGGTCCACCGACAGCGCGGCTGCCGCATCGAGCGCGCCGACGATCTGCGCACAGCGGGCCCAGGCGCCGCGCCGCACCAACTCGTCGGCAACAGCCGGGTCGACAGCTGCCAGTCGATCGGCAGGGACGTCGAAGGTGACGCGATCGCGTGGTTCGCCGGCGAGGTTGTGACTTGCGTGCAGTTCGATGCGTGTCTCCGGATCATTGGCGTCGAGGATGCCGACTCGCACTTCGTCGCCGATGCGGGCGGCCAACAGCAGTGCCGCACACGTTCGCGTCCACGGTGCATCCCGTGCCACGCCGCTCACCCGGCCGCCGGCATGATGGGCGTCGGCGATCGCAACGGTCAATGGCCCACGCGGAAGCTCGATGCCGGCCCGCTGTGCGAGCCACGCCGCCAGCAGGTCCGTCTCGGCGATGGGGACGGCACCCGCGTAGCGGGCCAGGCCGTAGAGCACCACCGCGGACTCGACCGGCCCGGCGTCCAGGTCCGGGGTACTTGTCAGTCGCGCCAGCCCGGTGTCTTCCAGGGCTTGCCACAGGTCGCCGTCGAATTGGTCCGGCACGCCGCGTTGGCCCTGCCGTGCCTCGAAGGACCGTCGGCCAATGTTGTCGACCAGCTCACGTAACTCGGCGGTGTCATCGTCCGGACGGCTCGAGTCGAAAATCCCGCCGCTAAGTGCGCTCACCTCAACCCCATTCCCCGGGCCACCACGCCGCGCAGCACTTCGTTGGTGCCGCCGCGCAGGGTGAACATCGGCTTGTGTAGAAACCCGGCGGCGAGCATCCGCGCCAGCTCCGGGTTGTGAGCTGTCTGGTCGAGGAGGTCGGCGACCACGCCGACCGATTCCTCCTCGAACCGGGTGCCGAGGTCTTTGACCAAGGCGGCCTGGTTGGCGGCGTCCCCGCCGTCGGCCAGCGTGCGGGCGACCGAAATAGACAGCTGGCGCAATGAGATCAGCCGGGCCACCAGGTCGCCGATGTCGGCGGCGGTGCGGTCGTCGGGAGCCCGACCGCAGCCCAGTACCCGGATTGCGGCGATGATCAGCGGCGCGGTGGACAGGATCCGTTCGGACCCACTGCGTTCGAACGACAATTCGGATGTCACCTGATGCCAGCCGTCTCCGATCTTGCCGAATACATCGGCATCGGACACAAACACCTCGTCAAACGTGACCTCGTTGAAGTGATGCTCGCCCGACATCAGCACGACCGGCTCGATCCGAACGCCGTCGGCCTCGCAGGGCACCAGGAACTGACTGAACCCGGCGTGGCGACGTTCCGGATCGGCCGGGCTGGTGCGGGCCAGCACGACGACCTGATGGGCCAGGTGTGCGCCGCTGGTCCACACCTTCGTGCCGCTGAGCAGCCAGCCGCCTTCGGTCTGGGTGGCCCTACTCTCTACGGCCGCTAGATCAGAGCCGGCGCCGTGCTCGCTCATCCCGATCGACGAGTAGAACCGACCCGCGGCGATGCGCGGCAGCAGTCGTTGTCGCTGTTCCTCGCTGCCGTATGTCAACAGCCCGGGTGCGACCTGGCGATCGGCGGTCCAGTGCGCGGCTACCGGAGCTCCCTGCACCAGTAGCTCCTCGGTCACCACGTAGCGGTGCAGGTGTCCCAGCCCGTGGCCGCCGTATGACTGCGGAATGGTCAGGCCGACAAATCCGGCGTCACCCAACCGGGCGCTGAATTCGGGATCCCAGCCGCCCAGCCATGAGTCCACGGCCGGTGACCAGCCGAACTCGTCGCGGTCAGCGCGCAAAAATTCACGGACCGATTCCCGCAACTTAGCCAGTTCGGGTTCGTTCACGCACAGCGCCTCGAAGGAAGTCGTCAAGGTGGTCATCTCAGTAGCCGGCCTACACCGTCGGTAGCGGGGTGGACGCTAGATAGAAGTTTCCGGTCAGGTCTTCTTCGCGGGCGGCGAGCCGGTACTGCGCCAGGTCATCGATGCCCTCGTCACGCAATACCTGTTCATCGGTGTAGAAATGGCCGCTGCAGTCCTCGGCGGGGCGGGTGACCAGGGCGTGCACCGCGTCGGCCATGATTCGCGGGCTACGCGCCTGCGCCCGCACCGTGTCCTCGCCCATCGCGACCATCATCCCGGTGCTGGCCACCGTGGTGGCCGGCCACAACGAGTTGACAGCGATGGGCACCGAAGCGAACTCCGCGGCCCAACCCAACGTCAACAGACTCTCGGCGTATTTGCCGACCGTGTGCCCGGCGTGGGCACCGAGCCAGGCGGGATCCAGGTTCAACGGTGGTGACACGTTCACGATGTGGGCGTTGGTGGACCGGCGTAGGTGTGGGTATGCGGCCTGAACGACCGCGAACGGGCCCTGCACGTTTATCTCCAGCAGCCGGGCGAAGTTCTTGGCAGGCAACTGGGGGGTGCGTCGCAGGTCCAGCGCGCCCGCGTTGTTGATCACGATGTCGATGCCACCGAACTCTTCGGCCGCAGCAGTCACCGCCTGCTGCACCCCGGCGGCGTCACGCACGTCGCACACCAGGGGTAGGGCACGGCCACCCGCAGCCCGCACCGCATCGGCGGTCTCAGCCAGAGTGCCCGCGATCTTGGGATTAGGTGTTTGGGTCTTGGCCAACAACGCCACGCTCGCGCCGTCGGACGCGACCCGGACCGCGATGTCGCGGCCGATGCCGCGGCTGGCGCCGGTGACGACGACCACTCGATCTTTCAAGGTACGAGCCGCTGGGTTTCTTGCCAAAGCCATCTCCCTCGCCGTCATCTTCTGGTAAATGCTATAACTATATACCTTATTGTGGCCTGCAAACCGAGCGGGACGGCCCCGCGAATCGAGGCGAGCCCGCAGACGAGCGCCGTCTCGACCAGGGAAGGAGGCTCGTGCCTGCGTCCTCGCGCAGACCGGGGGATCGAGCCTGGCCGTCCCGGTGACCAGCGCCGATGGGGCATAACAGGGATCGTCTGAAGTTCGAGCAATCTCGGCTTGTCAACCGCAGGCCCCTCATCTAGTGTAATCGTCCAACCAAATAACTGATTTAGGTCACATCGTCACGAGTAGCGTGACGGCCATCACAGTGCGCCCGCGGGCGTGCCAGCAGCAGGGGGACGTTTCATGCGATCGTGGCTCCAGACCAGATCCGCCGTTGGATCGGATCCGACACCGAAACCGCCACGCCGGGCGAGCTACGCCTACCCCCGGATGGTGGGCGCCGGCGGCGGGGGCCCGTCAACGCTGGGCGAGCACGGGCCCATGGCCCGGACTCAAATGGATGGTGCCAACGACATCTCGCGAAGGCGGTTCGGCCGCGCCGGGCAGTACGGGGATCGACCCTTCCAGCAAGGCTATTGGCATGCAGGCTAGCCCGCTGCTGCTAATGCCGATCCCCGTTGGCCCACCGGGGTACGCCCGTTCCCACGACCATCCTGGCGGTGCCTTATGACCACCAGCGTCGACAACGACCAACTGCAGGATGGCCTGACTTTGGAATCCAGCACGACGGGCTCGAGCGAGGTGGGTCGGAGCAACGTGCGCGCATTGCTCCGAGGCCTTGATACCCACCCGCGCCGCGCTGCGCGGCATGTGGGCATGATTCCGCGG
The DNA here is from genome assembly GCF_002086455.1 of Mycolicibacter algericus DSM 45454. Classification (GTDB taxonomy): domain Bacteria; phylum Actinomycetota; class Actinomycetes; order Mycobacteriales; family Mycobacteriaceae; genus Mycobacterium; species Mycobacterium algericum. Next base: position 12,423 of record NZ_MVHC01000023.1, on the reverse strand, counting down.
CGGACGGCAGCCACGACCGGCCGCGGTCTGCAGCTTTTTGTCGACGTGCTGCGCTACATCGTCGCCGATGTCGTTTCCTTGAGGCTGGCGGTCGGCGACGTGGTTGTGCAGGCGTGGATCTTATTTAAAGTAACGGCGACGCCCGCGCTGCTGATGGCCATTCCGATCGGTGCAATCGTCACCGTGGTGACGTCGGGGCTTGTCAATCAACTGGGGGCAACTTCGCTGCTTGGTGCAGCCGCCGGGGTAGGTGTCGTTCGGCAGGGAGCGCCGATGACCGCGGGGCTGCTGTTGGGGGGGGCTGCGGCAGCGGCGATCGCCTCGGACTTTGGCGCGCGCGCCATCCGCGAGGAACTCGACGCCATGCGGGTCATGGGTGTCGACCCGGTCCGGCAGTTAGTCGTGCCGCGTTTTCTCGCACTGCTATTGATCGCGCCTATTCTCTGCATATTAATTATCGTGTCCGGAACTGCGTCGTCATTTTTGATGGCAGTGGGGGCATCCGACGTGGCCCCTGGAAGTTTCTGGATGTCGTTTGGCACGTTCGCGAAGCTGGTGGACATATGGTTCGCCATCGGCAAGACGCTCGTTTTTGCGGTAATCGTGGGGATCGTTTCATCGCTACGTGGGATGGAGGCGAAGGGTGGCCCGCGCGGTGTAGCGGACGCCGTTAATTCATCGGTCGTGGTCAATGTTGTTTGGATAGTCTTCGCGAACCTCGCGATAACACAGTTGCAGTCGATGTTTGCTCCCATGGCGGTGGCGTAGTGACTGACGGACGCCATGTAGCAGCACCGAGCGCTTATTTCAGCACTCGATTGGCAACCGCGGCAGTGCAGCCGATCGGCGGGCTATTCCATAACGTCGGCCACTGGGTGGTGTTTATTGCCAAGGTCTTCAGTGCCGTGCCGGTGGCGGTTATTAAATATCGCCGGCAAACATTGCAGCAGATGAATAGCCTGGCATGGGGCAGGGGTTCGCTCATCGTGGATGGTGGGGCGGTAAGCGTACTGCTGCTCCTCGGCATCGCGGTCGGCGCTTCGCTAGCCGTTGAAGCGTTTTCCGTCTTGAACATCATTGGATTTGGTGGCCTGTCGGGGATTGTTGGTGGGATCGGAGGGGTTCGAGAGATCGGGCCTATCGTGGCCGCTGTCGCTTTCGCCGGGCAAGCGGGGTGCCGGATGACAGCCGAGATAGGTGCGATGCGTATCGCCGAAGAGATCGACGCCTTGGAAGCGTTGGGCCTCAGGTCGATACCGTTTGTGGTTGGCACTCGACTGGTCGGGGCCATGACCTGCGTGGTGCCGGGGTTCCTCGTGGCGCTGATCGCTAACTTCGTCGTGATGGACCTCGTTATCCGGGTCTTCCACAATCAGCCAGGCGGTACATATAATCACTATTTTGTCGAATTCTTGACGCCGAGAGATCTGTCGTACTCAGTGCTGAAAATAGCTGTCTTCTGTGCAGCGGTCACCTTGATCCACTGCTATTACGGATACTTTGCTTCAGGTGGTCCGGTTGGTGTAGGTCAAGCATCAGGTCGTGCTGTGCGGACGAGCTTGATCGCCATCATCGTCTTGGACTTGATAATGACCGTGGCGCTGTGGGGCCTTCATCCAGTCTTCGTATTCAAAGGTTAGGTGAGCGGGCATGCTACTGCACGGCTCGGAAGAAGCTGAGAAGCGAGCGCTGACCACCGTCGGCGCAGTGCTCGTGCTCTGTGCTGCGTTCGTCGCCGGCCTGGTGATGGTGTTCAAACCCTTCGGAGGTCGATCGGCTGACGAAATTTCTGTCAGCATCCAGACGCCGTACATCGGGCCGGGGGTCGCCAAGGGTACGGAACTGGTCCTGCACGGCGTAAAGGTCGGGGCCGTCACGGCCGTTGCCAATTTGCCCGGCGGAGGCGTCCGCCTCAATGCTGATCTGCAGAAAGCGCCGATAGCGGGATTAACTGACGCGTTGGATATAGATTTCCGGCCCATTAACTATTTCGGCGTGACTGGTATCAATCTGATCGCACGGGAGGGTGGCAGCCCACTCCACGATGGCATCCACCTGCAGATCGCGCCGAAGGGGAACTTTGCGCTTCAAGCGCTGCTGTCCCGCCTTGGAAGACTTGCCACAGGTACGTTAACCACGCGGCTGATCCAGGTGGTCGACAAGGCCACTCGGTACACCGATGCGTTGAATCCGCTGATCGAGACCATGATCATCTCGGCGAATGCGCTTGCCGACACGCAAACGGTGAGTACCGAGCAACTTTTGAGAAATACGACGGGGGTGAGCGTGGCGTTCCCATCGTTTACCGATGCGCTGCTCGATGCCAGCTACGCGGTGACGCACGGTACTAATAAATTAGGTAGGGGTGTATGGAACGCCACTGAGCACGAATACTCAGATATTATCGAGCCATTCATGAGCTTCGTAGCGGACAACCTTTTTGGAGCTATAGGCAAGCTAGAGTACTCGCATACGGAGGATTTGTTGCCCGTGGTGGACAGTATCACTGCTCTGACCGATGTCGTGCCATCGTTGATTAGGCCCGTGGGGATTTCGGAGATGCTCGTGGAACTGCGTTCCCGGATTGAAAAGATGTACGAAGGCGGTCCTGAGCAGCGGGCCATGCAGGTTCGTATTGTCCTTGACAGCCTTCCAGGTATTGCGGCGCCGCTAGCAGCCGTCGGTGCGCCCTGATGAAGCCCAGAGCCGCATTTTGGCGACTCGCTATCAGCGGGGCGGTCGCTATCGTCCTGTTGATCTTGATTGCCAATGTCATTAGGCAGCCCGTAGCGGCGGATACGCGGTCGTATAGCGCCGACTTCACGGACGCATCGGGATTGCATCTGGACGCTGACGTGCGGGTCCGAGGAGTCCGCGTCGGGAAGGTCCACTCGGTTGAGCTCGAGCGAAAGGGCGGTCAAAGCCTCGCCGTGGTCGGATTTACACTTGACAAACGGTATGGCGTGGTCGGCAGCACTCAACTTGCGATCAAATACCAGGCTTTGACCGGTCTGCGATATGTGGATGTCGTGGGCCCCACGGAGAATTATTCAAGCGCCGAGCTCGTCAGTCATGTGACCACCGCGATGACGCAACCCTCTTTCGACGTCACCACACTTTTCAACGGGCTCCAACCCGTGCTTGCGACACTCAACCCTGAGGAGCTAAATACTTTTACGACGAATGCGGCGACTTATCTCTCGGGTGATGGCGGCGGGCTGGCGCCGATGCTGGACAGCATCCGCAAGCTCACGCGGTTCGTATCGGACCGCGAGCACGTTATTGCGACGTTGATGCAGAACTTGAAAGATATTTCGGAGTCCATGGGTGGGCATGGCAAAGACCTGACCCAGATTTTGGATTGGCTTAATGAAGGGCCCGTGGATGGCATTCTGACTAAAGCGTTGGACGAGTTTCGTAAAGCTGATCTCTACGGGTCGTTTACTGGTCAGGTCGACCAATTGCTGACCAACTTGGGATTCCCGTCCGCCATTAACAGTGGTGATTATTTCACCTACGGCCCAGATGCCTCCGAGCCGAATGGTACCGACATGGACGAGGCACTGGACGTTGCCTTCACGAACCTTGAGGACTTTATAGATGCCTTCAAACTCGTTCCGGTCATGTGGGAAAATATCCCACCACCGCCGGAGGCCGGTGCGCCCCTGCCCTGCTCTCGGGGGCGGGCCCAGTTGCCGGAGCAAATGGATGTGCTCCTCAATGGACGAAGAGTAGTGCTGTGCAACCGATGAAAATATTACGTAACCCAACTGCGTGGGGTGCTGGTGCTCTTGTTCTTGCGACCATTGTGGCGCTCGTGACGGGCATGGTCTATGTCAACCCTCCCGGGGAGAAGATCGTCACCTTCTATACCGACGACGCGGCGGCGGTCCGTCCAGGTGATCCGGTACGCATCGCCGGGATCAACGTCGGAAAGGTAAAGGATCTGGCATTGGAGGCGAACCAGGTGCGGGTTCGAGCAGGGGTCGACGGCAGTGCATTCGTCGGTGATCAGTCACAGGTGCAGGTCCGCATGCTCACCGTGGTCGGGGGCTATTACGTGAACATCGTGTCACTGGGCAGTAGCGCCTTAAACTCTAAGCCTATTCCGGTAGAACGCGTAACAATGCCGTACAGCTTGATACGGACCCTGACCGATGCGACGAAGATCACTGACAACGTCGACCCGAAGCCCGTGAAGGCGTCCCTCGACGAGGTGCAGCAGGGACTGGCCGGCACCAACGTTGACTCCGTGGCCGCGGTTATCGATGCGGGCAATACGATTATGTCGACGATTGAAAGACAACGGGGGCAAGTGAGTGCCATCCTGGATCTGTCTAATGAGTATGTCCGGGATCTAAACGATTATAGTGACAAACTCCAAGACATCGTTCGCAGGGTAGCGATTATAGAACAGACCATTACGCTCTACAGCGAGGGTCTCGCTGCGGCGCTTCAGGGCATGGGTAATGTCTTGGACAGCCTGTCGCCGATCTTTATTTTCTACCAAAATCACCGGGATAAGGTTCTCACCAGGCTGCGCGATTGGGTCGAGAAAGCGACAATGTGGGCGGAGCGCAATGGTGTGATCGTACGGGGGATTCGCTTGGGGCGCAGAAAGATCGAACGGATTCTGGATGCACAGCAGGCGACACCGGAACTCTTGGCCACCGACCTATGTATGCCGATACCGGGGAGTGGGTGCTAATGGCCCGGTCAAGATTGCGTCGCCTCTGCGATGTCGGCGCGGTAATGCTCACAGCGGTGACAGTGATGACTGCTGGCGCCTCCTGCGGTCGGCCGCAGGAAAAAAAGTCCGCTTCGGAATACTGCGCGATCATGCCTGACAGCGTCGGGCTCTACGTTGGTAACCCGGTCACGCGGATGGGCTATGAGGTCGGTAAAGTCACGCGCATCAGTCCCAGTTCCACCGAAGTGCGTGTCGATTTCAATGTGACTGAGCCGCGTCCGTTGCCGGGCGATGTCAAGGCCGTCGTTAGGTCAACGTCGATCCTTGCTGACCGATCGTTGGAGCTTGTCGGCAACGTTGAATCCGGACCGTCCTTGGTCGCCGGTGAGTGTATTCCGCTTAGCCGGTCATGGACTCCGAAGAGCTTGTCCGAAGTGATCGGCTCGGCGACCACCTTCGTCAACGGGATCAACCCCGACGGGTCGACGAACGTGGCCGATGTCGTCCGCCAGATCGATCAGGCGGTCCACAACAACGGGGCCGGCGTGAGTCAGCTGTTGACCACGTCATCGGCCGTGGTCGACAGCCCGGATCAAGCGATCAGCGACATCGGATCGATTATCAGCAACCTCGCTCAACTGACTTCAGCGCTGACCGATATCAGAGGGCCGTTGAAGGAAATTTTGCTCAACGCGGAGCAGAACATGTCGGATGTCGCTTTAACGTTGGATGGTGGGCACCGCATGATCGGAGGTTTTATCGGGATGCTCCTAGCTGCGATCGACGTGGAACAAAACCTCGGTGAGGAGATCCAGTTCATGCTTGATGCAACCTCGGTTGCGGTGCGAAAGCTGAGTGCACATGCGCCATGGCTGGCGAATCTCATGAACCCGGTGCCTTGGTGGATTAACACGATAGCCAATCACTACAACAACCGTGAGTTCCACATTACGTACCGGCCGCCGTTGTACCGCATCCGCACTCCTGATGGGCTTGCGCAGTGCGGTTTCATGAACGCTGCTATGCCTGGCAGCTGTGCCGACGTGGCCGGGCAGCCGTACGCGGTTGACGTTGCGTTACTGCAGTACGTGCTGAGTGAGGCGAGCCGATGAAGCCCCCGATGTGGTGGTTGGCCGGGGTCGTTGCCGGTGTCCTTGCACTTTCCTCGTGTACCTCGCTCAATGTGAGCTCACTGCCGCAGCCGGGCAATAGCTATCGTGGGGGATATGACATAACCATCGAATTTGACAATGCGCTCAACTTGCCAGAGCGCGCGAAGGTGGTGATGGACGGAACCACGGTGGGCGTCGTCACCGGCGTGACACTCTCAAGCCGCGCCGCCGACGTCACGTCGAGGATCGATCCCGCTGTCGCCGTGCCGTCGAACATCGAAGCCGTGCTGCAGCAAGACACGGTCTTGGGCGACATTTACGTCGCCCTCGATCGCCCGCGAGACCAACCGGGAGCACCCGCGTTGCGTTCGGGCGACCGTATTCCGCTGGCGCAGACCTCGTCTCCTCCGCAACTGGAGGACACCATCGCGAACATGGCGAACTTCGTGTCGAGCGGGTCCATTCAGCGCATACAGAACACGATCGTCCATATCAACAGGGTCCAGCCGCCGGGTGGGCGGGCGGCGATCCGCAAAATGGCTTCTCAAGTGGCAGCGGACCTCGATGACCTGTCGGACAACATGAATTTGGTCGACCAATGGCTCGACGGCGTGTCCGGAACGGTCGACGTTATGCACCGCAGGATCCTGGTAATCCAGGATATGTTCTCCGAGAAAGGCATGACGGCTTTTCAGCGGTTCATGGAGATATTTTCATATGTCGGAACGCTCCTTCCGGCCACGGGAAGTATCTACAGTGGCGGTTTCTGGCTGATGCCGTTACTGCGATCCCTCACCGAAACGGCTGGTGCCATGCAGCAAACTAAATGGGCATTCGAGGAGGAGTGGCCTGCGTGGCGCAGAGTATTTACCGATTTCTTCCTCCCTCAAGATAAATATCCGGCGATCAATATTACGTCGATAGTCGGGCCTGACGGTCGGGAATTGTCCGGGAATGTACAAGAAGTGCTACGGATCTTAGGTGCGACACCATGAGGGGCCGCGATTTCCTATCATTCGTTGTGTTTGGCTTGATGATCGCGTTTGCGGTGGGCTATATCGGAGCGCTTGGGGTTCGGGTTGGGCCACCTTCTGATCGCATCAATCTCTCCATGACCGTGGCAGATATCAATGGCCTCGTTGTCGATTCGAATATTCTGCTGCGTGGCGTGCCAGTCGGCAAAGTCAGGCATATCGCGTCATCCGTCGACGGAGCCACTGTCGACTTCTACGTTGACGGCCGTTTTCAGGTTCCTGCCGACACCGAAGTGCGGCTCGAAAACTTGTCTGCGCTCGGTGAAACGTACATCGGGCTGGTTCCGCGGCGTGAGGATGGCCCGATGTTGCGCGACGGCCAGCACATCGCAACGGAATCGGTAGTACAACCTCCGTCGATAACCGAGCTCGCAGTAAGCGTTGGACGGGTGCTCAGCCAGGCAGACCCCGAGGCGGTTGAACGCATCCTAATTGAAGGTGACGCCGCATTGCCAGATCCGAACCTGGTCCTACCTAATCTGACTCATGCTAGCGAGCTGCTGAGAAATACGGCTGCGGATATGCACGGCCACGGGCGAATGCTCCTGAGCAACTTCCAGACGCTGTTACAGAATGCCGGGTGGGTCGGGCCCACACTGGCGAACATGGTACCCGGAATTCATGATAGTGCCGTAGCTGCTCAGAAGCTCATGCAAGAATTTTCCTCGGGCGGTCTGGAATTAGGTCCGGAGGGGATGGTCACAATGGGCGACCTGTTGCGCCGGTTCCAGAAGCTATTGGACGATAATGGCGGTGATTTGAAAGTGATTGGCGAAGCTATTCTGCCGAAAATGAAAGGCATCGCCGGGGCCCTATTGACCTTCGACCCTAGCCAGATCCTGGCCAACATTGTAGGTGCCCTGCCGGAGGACGGCGCAATTACGTTGCACGTGACGATCCCCGAGAACTGACGAGCCAAGTATGACTGTGCGCCACCAAGAATTGAGGAAGTTGCATGATGGTTGATCCCGAACCGGGCACCCCCGAACCTGACGCCGCCGAGATCGATTCATCTGGTTCGGCGCCGGCGGACGAAACGCCCACCGCGGCTCCGTCGGCGACCGCGGACAAGCCCGAGGGCAAGCGATCCCGACGGCTGCAGCTCTCGGTTTCGCTTCGTGGCTTGACAGTTGCTCTGGTGATTACCGCCCTTGTCCTCGGTGTCGGCGTGTTGGGCTGGCTATACGTTGGAGCGCAACGCAAGGTCGATGAACAGGTCCGGCTATCCGAAAACAAGACGCACGCCGAAAACGTGGCGCTGAATTATGCGGTAGAAGCGGCGGCGATGAATTACCGAGATCTTGATGCGTGGAAAGTCAAGCTTGTGGCAGGGACGAGTCCGGAGCTTAACGAGAAGCTGGCCAAAGCCGCCACCTCGATGGAACAGATCTTGGTGCCCCTCCGCTGGGAGTCAACGGCGCGGCCGCTTGCGGCCAAGGTTCGTACTGTGACCGGCGAAATCTATATTGTCGACTCTTTTGTGAGCGTTCTTACGAAGACCGCGCAGGCTCCGGAACCGCTGCAGTCGACGGCAACGTATAGCGTGACGATCGACAGCAGTAGAGATTGGCAAATTACCGAAGTAGGCGGGGTCGGCGACGCGCTCGAGCCGAAATAGGCTCCCTCCGGGAAGGAGAAATCATGATGGTGACGCGAAAAAGCCTTGTCCGCTGGATCGTCGCCTTGGCATGCGCGACGACGGCGTTATCCGGTGCCGTGGTCGTTACCGGGCCTTTTGCTCAAGCCGATCCGTCCGATTATGCCCGGCCTCCGGAGCCATTGCCGATGGTCATTCCGACGCCGTCGAACTGGGAGCCGAAGTTTCCTTTTCCTTATGACGAAACGAGGGGAAGCGTTACCGATGCGGACATCAACGCCGAACGGGAGATGTGCCAGTGGTTCAATAGCCAATATGACGAGTTAATGCGCCAGATCGACAGGTTCCAGTTCAACCGGATCACGCCGAATGGGCCGGGGGTAATCTCGGGCGCGGGTTCCGACTGGGACTATAGCATCGGCGATCTTCAGCAGCAGGCTGACATAGTCACCGCGAACATCGACCAGTCCGTGGAGTTCCTGGCCCCGCGCGCCCAAGCGCTTACTCAGTCCACTAACCACGCCGGCGACGTCTACTTCCCGCTCTATCAAGCCAAAGAATTCTACTTGCTGTGGCAGCACCTGTCCAACGTGAATGCCGGGATCAAAAGTCATCAACCCGACTGGTTTACAGGCCCATCGGTAAAGCGAGTATTACGTTGGGGCACGAGAATCAAGCGTTCGCACGTATGCCGGTAGAAGCTAGTCCGGTAAGCGGTCCGAGATGGCGAGCGTGCGATTCTTCTGGCTGTCCGGCGGTATTTGGTGCCGGCCCCGAACGCGTCCGCTCAGCAGAGGAGGATCAAAGAATGCGGTACCGTATCAGCGGTCGGCGGTGGTGGGTGGCCGTTGCGTCTGCCTTCGTATTGGTGTTCAGTACGGTGGCCCCCGGAAGTGCGGAACCGCTTGGCGATGCCCCGGCCGACCCATTTCCAGACGTGTCGCACATGACGTCGTGGTACGACGAGCTCGAGCCAGATCGGTTTGTCGTTCCGGGCCGTCCAGGCATCTGGTTCTTGACGCCCTCTGGACTCAACTGCGGCATATGGGATAAGGGAAGCTTTGGGTGCGCCGGCGACATTCCGGGTGCGCCCCCTGGAACCAACCACATTGCCTGGTTCAACGGAAACCGTTCGGTCCACTACGGCTGGACTGCGGGCATCCAGTTTCCCGCCGGGCAGGCCAATCAGACCCTGCCGCCGCGGAGCTACGTGACCTACAATTCAACGATGTGTGCGATCAAGCCGGACAGTAGCGCATATTGCGGGCATGGCGAATTCAAATTCATCATGACGCAGGCAGGGACTTGGTTCAAAGGCTACGACGAGACCGCAACGCGAGTCTGCCTAAGCTACGGGTCGTGTTGATGGGAGAGTTCTGCGTTCGCTCAGTGAGGCTGCATATCCTCGGTCGCATGGCGTGAAGCTGTTACTTGACTTTCCCGCATGGCGTCATCGTAGATTCATTCGTTGAGAAAGGAGTGCTGGGTGCTAGGGCAATCACTTGTTCTACTCGGCGGTTGGGGGAGGGCGCCGGAGGATTTTCGCCGGACCGGTTCGATCCGGTCCGTCCTCGTGATGGCGCTGGTTTTTTCTGGGGGTGTCGTGCTGGCGCCGTCGGCTCTTGCGGATGCAGCGGACGTGAAAGCCGTATTGGCGTCGGCCCGTGGCGGTACTTCCTGCGCGCCGTTAACCGATAACCCGATAGTCACCCACGCAGCCGAAATTATTAACAAGTCGACCGATGACTATGTTGAACATACGGCGAGACATGTCCCGATCGCTGACCCACTTCCTGGGCTAAGAGATCTCGGCTACAGCGGGGATAAAGCTATTCTGCTGCAAGGCGCTCGCCCGAACGAAGCTGACGCGATCAAGGGCATGTTACTGCAAGGGTACGCCGCGATCCCTGATTGTTCCTACACAGATTTTGGCGTAGACGTGCGACGAAACGAAACGACTGGGTATAGCTTGATTGCGGTTGTATTGGCGGGGTCGTAGTTTCCATGTTTGCAGTGGGTATGGCGTCAGCGGTTTCCTCGTCGGCGTTGCGGATTGCGGCCCTCGGGCCGTTCACGCTTGAGTTCGATAGTGCTACTTATAGGAAGTGTCGATGACTCGTATCCAGCTCCTAATGCTAACTCTGATTACCGGTATTTCTGCCGTGGCCTTGGCTCCGGCTGCGCGGGCCGAGGATAACGTCACGTACGAGGTCCTCTCGAATGTTGTCCCCTCGGCAACTATTGAGTATTTCGACTTCTCTGAGCGAAAAGTAGTGGAGAATGCGGCGCTTCCATGGCGAGCCACCGTGACGGTAGTTGACGCTCACGCCGCCTCCACAGATGGCGCGGAGGTTCGCGCCGATTGGCGCCCCCGTGCGTGCGATGGACGAGCGTGGTGCCCAGAAGCCAGGCCCAACAATTGGGTAACGGTCCGGATCCTCCTTCGCGGGAAGGTGATCTGCGAAAGCACCCTCGATGTGGGGAATGCCGCATGCTACGGGAGCACACCGTTTAAGTCCTGACCTGACTGTCGACGCGAGAATTTTCGTAACGCGGCAACTTCGGACGGATCTGCTGCATGAATTGGCGACGGGCTTCGTATTCGATTGGGGTCAACCGGCCCAGAGCGATCTGGTGCCGCCGGCGGCGGTGGTTAGGTGCGTTCGATCCAGGTGACGAGGGCGATCCGCAGGTCTTCGCGGATGGCCCTGCGGTGGCGGTTGAGGACGTTTTTCTGCAGCGGGCTGAAGAGCATCTCCATTGCGGCGTTGTCCCCGGAGGCCCCAGCGCGGCCCATGGAGGCGATCATGCCGTGGTGGTGGAGTGCGGCAACGAATTTCCTGCTTCGAAATTGCGACCCGCGGGCGGTGTGAAGCACACATCCAGCGACATCATCGCGACGGGCTAGCGCGTTACGCAGCGCGGCAACAGCCAGCTGCGATTTCATGGCTCTTCCGGTTTCAGAGTGCGTTGATCCGGTCTTGAAGTTGGCCGGAGTGGATCAGGGATCGCAGGATGTAGTGGTTGAGGTTGCGAAATCCCAGGGCGATGCCGCGTAGGTGTTCCAGGCGGCCGTTGATGGCTTCGACGGGGCCGTTGGAGATGCCGACGTCGAAGTATGGCTATGACAGCCTGATTTGGCCCCAGTGGGACGGTTCGAAGTGGCCCCACTTGGTGTGGCGGCGGGCTGTCGTTGTGACGGTCTGATTTGGCCCCACCTGCTCGACACGCCGGGGCGGTTATGACGGCTTGATTTGGCCCCACCTGACCGTGGTCAGTGTCCGGATGTTCCGGACTGCTGGACGGTGGAGGTGGGACTAGATGGTGAGGTCACGGGTGGAGCTGTTCGCTGCGATTCGTCACGATGATCGGGTTGAGGGCCTGTCGATTCGGGCGCTGGCTGATAAGCACCGGGTGCACCGTCGAACGGTACGCCAGGCGTTGGGCTCGGCGATCCCGCCGGAGCGGAAGGTCCCGCAGCGGGTTGCGCCGCGGCTGGAGCCGTTCAAGGCCGCCATCGATGCGATGTTGGTCTTGGATCTGGAGGCCCCGAGAAAGCAGCGGCACACGGCCAGAAGGGTTTTGGCCCGGCTGGTCGATGAGCACGGCGCTGGTGATCTGTCGTATTCGACGGTGCGTGACTACGTCGCCAAGCGTCGCCCGCAGATCCTTGCCGAGGCCGGCAAGCCGTTGGAGCTGGGCTATGTGCCGCAGACCCATCCGCCGGCCGCCGAGGCCGAGGTTGACTTTCATGACCTATGGGTCGTGATGGGCGGGGTCAAGATCAAGACCGCGCTGTTCACCATGCGGCTGTCGTACTCGGCGCGGTCGGCGCATCGAGCGTTTTTGACCCAGGGGCAGGAGGCGTTTTTGGAAGGCCATGTCTACGGATTCGATCGCCTCGGCGGGGTGCGAGCCTGTCACGAATTCTGTGTAAGTCAGAGATGATTTGACTACGAGTTGTAGTCTAGCACAACGGGATTCGACCGG
>NZ_MVHC01000022.1 GCF_002086455.1 Mycolicibacter algericus DSM 45454 | reverse complement strand
TTGGTCGCCCAGGCCATCACCGCCGCGGCACGCGAGCACGGCATCTTCATCGAGATCAGCCCCCACCCGCTACTGACACACTCGATCAGCGAGACGGTCGAGGCCACCGCAGCCGAGCCGGCGACGGTGATCTCGACGCTGCGCCGGGGCGACGACGAAACCGTGAGCTTCCACCTCCAACTCGCCGAACTCGGCGTCGGGGCTTCCGGCGTCACGGCCGGCGGCTTCGCCGAACTGCCGCCCACCCCCTGGCAACACGCCCACCACTGGATCTCCGCGCCCGCGCGGATCGGGCAGGCGCCGGATGTCCACCCGCTGCTCGGGCCGCACGTCGAGATGCTCACCGGCCGCGACCACATCTGGCAGACCGAGCTCAGCGCCGAACTGCTGCCGTGGCCGGCCGCGCAGGTCCAAGGGCAAACCGTGCTGCCGGCAGCGGCCCTGATCGAGATGGCGCTGGCGGCGGGCAGCCAAGCGCTCGGCAGACCCGTCGAGGCGATCAGCGTGACCGGCCTGCAGATCGAGCAACCGCTGGTGCTCGATGGGGGCATGCAGGTCACCACCCAGCTCAGCGGCGCGGATGCGCAGACCCGGGTCGAGATCCACGCCCGGGCCGTCGGCCAGTCCTGGACGCGGTATGCGCTGGCCGACATCACCGCCGCGCAGCAGGCCGGCGACGACGCGGTCACCGGCGACAGCGTGCTCACGCTGCCCGAGGATGTCGCCACCCACCCCGGCTACCAACTGCACCCGGTGCTGCTCGACGCGGCGCTGCGGCAGCTGGCGGCGGCGATCTCCGACGGGGACTCCGAAGGTCTCGGTTACGCGCCGACGGCGGTGGCCGCGGTGCGGGTGCTCGGCCGAACCGGCCACCAGGTCCGGTGCCGCACCGAGCTGACCAGCCGCGACGACACGGCGGCAGTGGGCCGGATCGTCCTGACCGACGACTCGGGAGCCGTGCTGGCCGAACTCACCGGCGTCGAACTGCACCCGATCGACCCGGGTTCACTGCGGGTGCCGCTGGAGCAGAAGCTCTTCACCACCGAGTGGATCGAAGCCCGGGCTCCGGAACCCACCGGCGCGGCGGCCGGCAGCTGGCTGCTGCTCACCGAGCCCGACGCCGCCGGCGACGGCGCAACCGAGCGCCTGGCGGCGGCATTCGCGGCACGGCTGGCCGGTCCGGACCGCAAGGTCATCGCCGGACCGTTCGCCGACCAGCCGGCGCTGGCCGAGGCGGTCGCGCAAGCCGGCGCCGATCCCGCGCACCCGCCCGCCGGCATCGTGGTGTTCCTCGGACAGCTCGGCTCCGACGGAACAAGCCCGGCCGACCCGCAAGCGCTGGCCCGTGCCCGCGACCTCATCTGGACCGCGTCTACGGCGGCCCGGGCGGCCGTGCAGGACTGGTCGGGGACCAACGGCGCGCGGCTGTGGCTGGTCAGCCGCGGCGGGCTGGCGGTGGGCGCCGACGAGCCGGGCGACCCCGCTGTCGGCGCGCTCAAGGGCGTGGTCCGCACCTGGCGGTTCCCCGGCGAACTGGCCCGGGTGCTCGCCGACGAACCGGACCTGGGCGCCACGCTGGTCGACCTGGACGCAGCCGATGACGTCGACGCCCTGGTGGGCGTGCTGCTGGCCGAACTGCAGGCCCCGGTCCGCGACGACATCATCGGCTGGCGCGCCGGTCAGCGCTACACCGAACGCCTCACCCGGGCCTCGCTCGGCGAGACGCCGCAAGGCTGTGGCGACGGCCATGCCAAGGTCCGCGCCGACGGCTCCTACCTGCTCACCGGGGGTCTCGGCGGGCTGGGGACGGTCGTGGCGCGCTGGCTGGTGTCGCGCGGCGCCGGGCGGATCGTCCTCAACGGCCGAAGCGAGCCCTCCGAGCAGCAGCGGGCGGTGCTCGACGAACTGGCGGCCGGAGCCGAGGTCGCCTACGTCGCCGGCGACATCAGTTCACCGGGAGTGGCGCAGCGTCTGGTCGCCGCCGCCGAGGAGACCGGCAGGCCGCTGCGCGGCGTCGTACACGCCGCCGGTGTGCTCGGAGATGGGCTCGTGACGGCGGTGAGCCCCGAGAGCCTGGCGGGCACCTGGTCGGCCAAGGCACTCGGCGGTGCGCTGCTGCATACTGCCACCGCGGACCGTCCGCTCGACTGGTGGGTGGGTTTCTCCTCGATGGCCGCCCTGCTGGGCCTGCCGGGTCAGCTCGGCTATGCCACCTCCAACGCGTGGCTGGACGCCCTCATGACGTGGCGGCGCGCATCCGGCCTGCCGGGGACCGCCATCGACTGGGGTCAGTGGTCCGACGTGGGGATCGGGCGCTCGATGACCCTGAGCGTGCTCGATCCGATCAGCCCCGAGGAAGGCGTCGAGGCACTGGATGCGGTGCTCGGCGCCGCATCCCTGGGGCCCCGGGTCGGGGTGGGCCGGCTGCGCATCGACCGGGCCGTCGCCACCTCACCGGAGTTCCGGGATCTGACCTTCTTCGAGGACCTGGTCGGGGAAGCCTCGGCGGTGGGTGCCGGCGAGCAGGACAGCGGCACCGCGGCGGGCGGGGGCGAGGCGGGGGCGCCGGACTGGTCGCAGATACCCGCCGACCAGCGACGCGACGAGTTGGTGGTCCGGCTGCAGGCTATCCTTGCCCGCGAGCTTCGGACCTCGACGGCAGCGGTCGACGTGGACCAGCCATTCCCGGAGATGGGTCTCGACTCGATGATCGCGATGACGGTGCTGAAAGAGACGCAGCAACTGGTGGGGGTGGATTTGTCGGCGTCGATGCTATGGAATCACCCCAGCATTTCAGCTTTGGCGACGCATCTGGTGGGATTGCTGGCATCCCGGTACGCCCCGCAGGACGAAGCAGCACGAGATGACGGTCATCTGACGTTCGACTCCTCCGGCGGTGTGCTGGACGAGTTGTTCGATCAGGTCGAGTCGGCATCGACCGGGAGCGAGAGCGGTAGTTTTTGATGACGGGAACCTCCAAGACGTCGATCGTCAACAGGATGTCGGCCATGGGCGCCGACAAGCGGGGGGCGCTGACCGAGCAGTTCGAGAAGGCGTCCCGGATCGCCGCCGCCGAGCCGATCGCGGTTGTCGGGATCGGCTGCCGGTTCCCCGGTGAGGCGTCCGGCCCGGACGCTTACTGGGACCTGTTGGCAGGCGGCCGCGACGCCATCACCGAGATCCCCCCGGACCGCTGGGATGCCGACGAATACTACGACCCGGACCCGCTGGCGCCGGGGCGCATGTCGTCAAAGTGGGGCGGCTTCATCTCCGATGTCGCCGGTTTCGACGCCGACTTCTTCGGCATCTCCCCGCGTGAAGCCGAGGCGATGGATCCGCAGCAGCGGCTGATGCTCGAGGTCGCCTGGGAGGCGCTCGAGCACGCCGGCGTGTCGCCCGAACAGCTGTCGGGCATCCGCTCCGCGGTGATGATGGGCGTGTATTACACCGAATACCAAGGGATTTCAGCCTCCAACCCGAACGCGATCGACGGCTACTCGGCCACCGGCAACGCGCACGCCGTCGCCGTCGGGCGCATCGCCTACCTGCTGGGTCTGCGTGGGCCCGCGGTCGCGATGGACTCGGCGTGCTCGTCATCACTGGTCACCGTCCACATGGCCTGCCAGAGCCTGCGGATGCGGGAGAGCGACCTGGCGCTGGCCGGCGGGGTCAGCCTCATCCTGCGGCCCGAAACCCAGATCGCCATGGCCAAGTGGGGGATGCTGTCGCCGCGCGGCCGCTGCCACACCTTCGACGCCGGCGCCGACGGATTCGTCCGCGGCGAGGGCGCCGGGATCGTGGTGCTCAAGCGGCTCACCGACGCGATCCGCGACGGCGACCGGATCGTGGCGGTGGTGCGGGGCTCGGCGGTGAACTCCGACGGCAGGTCCAACGGCCTGACCGCACCGAACACCATCGCCCAAAGTGACGCGATCACCCGCGCGCTGCGCAGCGCCGACGTCGCGGCAGGATCAGTCAATCTGATCGAAACCCACGGCACCGGAACCGGTTTGGGCGACCCGATCGAATTCGAGGCGCTCGCCGAGGTCTACGGACGTGGCGCCGAGAAGTGCGCGCTGGGCGCGGTGAAGACCAACATCGGTCACCTGGAGGCCGCCGCCGGGATCGCCGGTTTCATCAAGGCCGCGCTGGCGGTGCAGCGGGGGCAGATCCCACCGAACCTGCACTTCACCAAGTGGAACCCGGCGATCGACCCGTCCCCGACGCGGCTGTTCGTTCCCACCGAGATGACCCCCTGGCCGGCGGCCGAGGGCCCGCGGCGTGCCGCGGTCTCCTCGTTCGGGCTGGGCGGCACGAACGCGCACGTGGTACTCGAACAGGGCCCGGACCCGGTGCCCGCGCCGGCACCGGCCGACCCGGTGGCCACGCTGGTGGTCTCGGGCAAGACCGATCAGCGGGTGGCGGCCTGGGCGGCGACGCTGGCCGACTGGCTGGCCGGCCCCGGCGCCGAGGTGCCACTGGCCGACGTGGCCAACACCCTCAACCACCACCGCAGCCGGTACGCCAGGTTCGCCACGGTCTGCGCGCGCGACACCGAGCAGGCGCTGGCCGGGCTGCGCGCGGTCGCCGGCGGCTACCCGGCCCCCGGCGTGGTCGGCACCCGCGCCGCCCAGGCCGGCAAAGGCACCGTGTTCCTCTACTCCGGTCAGGGTTCGCAGTGGGCCGGCATGGGCCGGCAACTGCTGAGCGACGAGCCGGCGTTCGCCGCCGCCGTGGACGAGCTGGAACCGGACTTCGTCGCGCAGGTCGGGTTCTCACTGCGCGACGTGCTGGAGTCCGGTGAGCCGGTGGTCGGCATCGACCGCATCCAGCCGGTCCTGGTGGGCATGCAGCTGGCGTTGACGGCGTTGTGGCGCTCCCACGGGGTCGAGCCGGACGCGGTGATCGGGCATTCGATGGGAGAGGTGGCCGCCGCCGTGGTGGCCGGTGCGCTGAGCCCGGCCGACGGCCTGAAGGTCATCGCGACCCGCTCGAAGCTGATGGCCCGGTTGAGCGGCCAGGGCGCGATGGCGCTGCTCGAGCTTGATGCCGATTCAGCCGAGAAGCTGGTCGCCGAGCACTCCGACATCACCGTGGCGGTGTACGCCGCCCCGCAGCAGACGGTCATCGCCGGCCCGCCCGACCAGGTCGACGCGGTCATCGCGGTGGTCGACGCCCAGGGCAAACTGGCCCGCCGCGTCGAGGTGGACGTCGCATCGCATCATCCCACCGTGGACCCGATCCTGGGCGAGTTGGCCACCGCGCTGGCCGACTTGAAGCCGTCGGCGCCGACGATCCCGCTGATCAGCACCGTCGGTCAAACCGAAAACGGAACCGGCATGCCGGTATTCGATGCCGACTACTGGGTGCACAACCTGCGCAACCCGGTGCGGTTCAGCCAGGCCGTGACCGCGGCCGCGGCGGCGCACGCCACGTTCGTCGAGGTCAGCCCGCACCCGTTGCTGTCCCACGCCATCAACGGCAACCTGGCGGCGGCGCGGCCCGCCGGTGACACCACCGTGACCGGCACCCTGCTGCGTGAGCAGCCCGAGGCGCTGAGCTTCCACACCAACCTGGCGACCGTCGCGCCGCCGTCGGCGGAGGCACCGCAGCCGGACGGCGGGATCGGCCGCGCCGACCTGCCGCCGCGCCCCTGGCAGCACGTGCGCTACTGGGCCGGTGCGACCGCGGCGAACCGGCACTCGGCCGACGCGCATCCGCTGCTGGGTGTGCACGTGGAGCTGCCGTCGGGCCACGGCCACGTCTGGCAGGCCGACGTGGGCACCGACGTCGTGGCATGGATGGCCCACCACAAGGTCCACGGCCAGGTCGTCATGCCGGCCACCGGCTTCGCCGAGATGGCGCTCGCCGCGGCCGGCGAGGCGCTGAGCCTGCCCGCCTCGGCGGTCGCCGTGGACCGGGTCGAGGTCGAGCAGATGCTGCGAGTCGACACCCGGACCGAGGTGACCACCCGACTGTTGACCGACGGCGAGGGCACCGACGACCTGCGGATCGAGATCCACTCCCGTGCGCCCGGCGGCGCCTGGTCGCGCCACGCCGTCGCCCGGGTCGGCGCGGCCGCCCCGGAATCGGCCGCCGCGCAGCGCCCGGCATCCGGCGGGGGTGGCACCACGTTGTCACCGGCGGACTTCTACACGGCGTTGCGCCGTACCGGCCTGCAGCACGGGCCGGCATTCGCCGCGCTGACCCGCATCGTCCGCAAGCCCGGCGGCGGCTCGGAGGCCGAGATCGTGCTGCCCGACGAGGCGACCGCGCACCGGGGCTACCGAATCCATCCGGTGATGCTCGACGCGGCGCTGCAGTGCCTGGCGGCCGCGCTGCCCGATGAGTCGCTGAGCGGATCAGGCCCCGGGGCCGACGAAGCCACCTACCTGCCGATCGCGGTGGAGACCATTCGGGTGTTCGGCGAGGTGGGCCGGCGGGCCCGCGGCCACGCCGAGCTGGTGAGCCACGACGACGGCGGCATCCTGGGCCGGGTCACCTTGACCGACGACACCGGGACGGTCACCGCCGAGCTGTCCGGGATCTATCTGCAGCGCGTGCAGCGCCGCACGGTGCCGCTGCCACTGAGCCAGAAGATCTTCGACACCGAGTGGATCGACGCCGGCGTGCCCCCGCAAGCCCCGGCGGCCGCGGACGGCAGCTGGCTGGTGCTGACCGAGGGCGACGAAAGCCGGGCGTTCGCAGCCGATTTCGCCGACCGGTTCGCCTCGGACAGCCGCCGGGTGATCACCGCGGACCTGACCAGCGAGCCGGCCGTGCGGGAGGCCTTCGCCCAGACCGCCGACGACCCGGACCGGCCACCGGCCGGCGTGCTGGTTTTCGCCGACAACGGTTCCTTCGATCCGACCGCTGCCTCTGACCGCGGCCGCGAGCTGGCCTGGTCGGTTGCCGCCACGGTGCGCACCATCGTCTCCGGCTGGCACGGCGCCGCACCCCGGTTGTGGCTGGTCGCACGCAACGGCTTGAGTGTGAACGCCGGCGAGCCCGGCAGCCTTGAGCACGGCGACCCGTCGATCTGTGCCCTCAAGGGGCTGGTGCGGGTGCTGGCTTACGAGCACCCGGACCTGCGGACCGGTGTCGTCGACCTCGATGCGGGGGCGGACCCGGCGGCGACGCTGATCGCCGAACTGGGCCTGACGGGCACCGACGACGTGGTGGCCTGGCGCGGGCAGACGCGTTACGCGGAGCGTCTCAAGCGGGCCACCCTGGGGTCGAGCGGCGCCCCGGCCGTGCGGTCCGACGGCGCCTACGTCCTGACCGGCGGCCTGGGCGGCATCGGCCTGGTCGTGGCCCGATGGCTGATCGACCACGGCGCCGCGCGCATCGTGCTCAACAGCCGCTCGCAGCCCTCCGACCAGCAGCGCGCGGTTCTCGACGAACTCGCCGAGCGGGCCCAGATCGCGGTCGTCTCCGGTGACCTGGCAGCACCGGGTGTGGCCGAGAGCCTGGTCGCCGCCGCACAGGAGACAGGGCTGAGCCTGCGTGGTGTCGTCCACGGCGCCGCGGTCATCGACGACCAGATCGTGGTCGGCATCGATCACGACACCCTGGAGCGGGTCTGGGCGCCCAAGGCGACCGGAGCGCTGCGCCTGCACGAGGCCACGCTGGGCGACTCCGGCAAAGAGCTGGACTGGTGGGTCGGGTTCTCCTCGACGTCGTCGTTGCTCGGGGCACCCGGACAGGCCTCCTACGCGGCGGCCAGCGCCTGGCTCGACGGCCTGGTGGCATGGCGGCGGGCCGCCGGGCTGCCGGCGATCACGATCAACTGGGGCCAGTGGTCCGGCGTCGGAG
Organism: Mycolicibacter algericus DSM 45454; assembly: GCF_002086455.1. Taxonomy (GTDB): domain Bacteria; phylum Actinomycetota; class Actinomycetes; order Mycobacteriales; family Mycobacteriaceae; genus Mycobacterium; species Mycobacterium algericum. The sequence goes on along the minus strand of NZ_MVHC01000022.1, from coordinate 52,833 downwards.
TCGCCCAGGAGCTCAAGTTCAGTGCGCTGGATCCGATCGACCCGGCCGAGGGCATGGAGGCGCTGGAGGCGATTCTGGGCGGCGACCTCGCCCGGGTCGGGGTGGCGCGGTTGCGCCTGGACCGGGTCGCCGCGGCGTTCCCGGAACTGCAGCAACTCGGCTACTTCGCGACGCTGGCCGCCGAACTCGACCTCGACAGCGAGGACGACGACTGGCCCGGCCCGGAAGGCCTCAAGCAGCTCGAGCCCGCCGCGGCCGCCAAGGCGGTCGTGGCCAGGCTGGGTTCGCGGATCATGGCCATCATGGGCTACCCCAAAGGCAGTGCGATCGACCCCGGCCGGCCGCTGACCGAGCTCGGCATGGATTCGCTGATGGCGGTGCGCATCCGCAACACCGTCCGCGGCGACTTCGGGGCGGAGCCGCCGGTTGCGCTGCTGTTGCAGGGCGCCTCACTGACCGACCTGGCCGCCGACCTGACCCGTCAACTGGGCCTCGCCCCGCAGGACAGTGCCGGCGACGGCGCCAGCGAAGTACGTAGCCGCGCCCAGCAGCGTGCCGCGGCACGGCAGCGGGCGGCGTCGCGGCGAAAAGTAGGAGACCGAACGTGAGCACCAACAACGAACTGCCGCCCAACGCTATCGCGGTCGTCGGCATGGCCGGGAGGTTTCCCGGCGCCCGCAGCCTGACGGAGTTCTGGGACAACCTGCGCAACGGCACCGAATCCATCGTCACGCTGTCCGAGGACGAGCTGCGCGCCAACGGCGTGAGCGACAAGGCGCTGGCGAACCACAACTACGTGCGGCGAGCCGCGTTGCTGGACGGCATCGAGGAGTTCGATGCCGGCTTCTTCGGTTTCACGCCGCTGGCCGCACGCACCATGGACCCGCAGCACCGGCTCTTCCTGCAGACCGCGTGGCATGCCCTGGAAGACGCCGGCTACCGGCCGGGGGAGCTCGAGGGGTCGGTCGGCGTCTACGGGACCAGCACCACCAGCGGCTATCTGTTGCACAACCTGATGTCGCATTACGACCCGAACCTCATCATCGGTCAGGGCGTCAGCTTCGAGATGGTCAACCTGTCGTTGCAGAACGACAAGGACTATCTGGCCACCCGGGTGGCCCACCAGCTCAACCTGCGCGGGCCGGCGCTGTCAGTGCAGACGGCGTGCTCCTCGGCGCTGGTCGCGGTGCACCTGGCCTGCCAGAGCATCCTGGGCGGCGAATGCGACATGGCGCTGGCCGGCGGCTCGTCGCTGCGGGTTCCGCACCACGTCGGGTACTGGCACGAGCCCGGCTCGATGGTGTCGGGGACCGGGCACTGCCGGCCGTTCGACGTGCGGGCCGACGGCACGATCTTCGCCAGCGGCGTCGGTGTGGTGGTGCTCAAGGCGCTGGAGGCCGCCGTCGACGACGGTGACCACATCCACGCGGTGATCCGGGGCTCGGCGCTCAACAACGACGGCGCCACCAAGATGACCTACGCGGCGCCCACCGCCGCCGGGCAGGCCGATGTGATCGCCGAGGCGCACGCGGTGGCCGATGTGGACGCCGCCACCATCAGCTACGTCGAATCGCACGGCACCGGCACCCCGTTGGGCGACCCGATCGAGATCGAGGGCCTGCGACAAGCCTTCGCGGTGTCCGAGGAGCCGCGCTCGGGGCCGTGCTACGTGGGATCGGTCAAGTCCAACATCGGGCACCTGGAATCGGCGGCGGGCATCGCCAGCCTGATCAAGACCATCCTGTGCCTGCAGCACCGGGCGATCCCGGCCACCCTGCACTACACCAGCCCGAACCCCGAACTGCACCTCGACGACGGCCCGTTTGAGATCCGCAGCGAATACGGACCCTGGGAAGCCGACGGCATTCGCCGTGCCGGGGTCAGCTCGTTCGGCGTGGGCGGCACCAACGCCCATGTCATCGTGGAGGAATGGCCGGCAGACGAACCGGCCGGCGCCGCCCCGCGCCCCGGACCCGAGGTGCTGCTGCTGTCGGCGCGCACGTCCGAGGCGCTGCAACAGGGACGCAAGGAACTGGCGTCGGCACTGACCGCCGACGACAGCGAGGCGCCGGCACTACCCGACGTCGCCCACAGCCTGGCCGTCCGGCATGCGTACAACCTGCGCCTGGCGGCGGTCGTCGCCGACCGCGCCGATGCCGCCGCCGTGCTGACCGCCGAGGAGAGCGAGAACGTCTTCATCGGTGAGGGCGTGAGCGATGACGCGGCCGCCACCGCCGACCGGGTGGTGTTCCTGTTCCCGGGCCAGGGCGCACAGCACATCGGGATGGCGCGCGGCCTGTATGACACCGAGCCGGTGTTCGCCGAGTACTTCGACCGCTGCGTCGCCGGCTTCGACGCCGAACTGGGATTCGATCTGCGGGCGGTGATCTTCGACGGCACCTCACGTGACCTCGAGCGCACCGACCGCACCCAGCCGGCACTGTTCACCGTGGAGTACGCGCTGGCGAAACTGATCGAAAGCTACGGTGTGCGGCCGGCCGCGGTGGTCGGCCACAGCATCGGCGAATACGCCGCGGCCACCATCGCCGGTGTCTTCGACCTCGACACCGCGATCAAGGTGGTGGCGATGCGGGCGCGGCTGATGCACGCCGCGCCCCGCGGCGTCATGGTGGCGGTACCGATCAGCGCCGACGCGGTCGGCGCCTACCTGACCGGTGAGGTCGACCTCGCCGCGGTCAACGACCCGGACGGCTGCGTGGTGGCCGGCGCCGAAGACGCCATCCGCGAATTTTCGGAGACCCTCAAGCAGGCCGGCATCAACGCGCGCCGGGTACGCACCTCGCACGCGTTCCACTCCCGGCTGATGGACTCGATGATCTCGGAGTTCACCGCGTTCCTGTCCCGGCAGACCCTGAACGAACCGCGGATCCCGGTGCTGTCCAACCTGACCGGGACCTGGCTGGCGCCCAGCGAGGCGACCAACCCGGCGACCTGGGCGCGCAGCGTCCGTGCCACGGTGCGCTTCGCCGACGAGATCGACACGCTGCTCGACGACCCGCACCGGGTGCTGGTCGAAGTCGGCCCCGGCGCCACCCTGACCGCCTCGGCGGCGAGGAATCCCAAGTTCGCCGGCGGTCACCGTGCCGTCCGGTTGATGCGCCACCACGCCCAGAACCGCGACGACCGCGACGCCTTCCTGCTGGCGCTCGGCCAACTGTGGGCCGCCGGCGTCGAGGTGGACTGGGCTGGCCTGCGCGGCGACTACCAGCCCAAGCGGGTCACGGTTCCGGGTTATCCGTTCGAGCGGCAACGGCATTGGCTGGAGCACAATGCCGGCGCCACCTGGGTGTCCGGCGCCGCGACCAACGGCACCGCGGTGAACGGCACGTCCGGAGCCGACGGCGCCGCCGGGGCTTCCATGGACGCGACGCTGCAACGCATCTGGGCGGTCTGCCTGGGGGTCAGCTCCGTGGACCGCAACGCCAACTTCTTCGACATCGGCGGCGACTCGCTGGTGGCGATCAGCGTCGCGATGGCCGCCTCCCATGAGGGGCTCGACCTGACCCCGCAGGACCTCTACGACAACCCGACGGTGTCGGCGCTGGCCAAGGCACTGACCGCTCGCTACGCCGCGGGCGGGCTGGCCCGCCAGTCGCCCGGCGACGTCGAGCATCCGCCCGTCCCGCCGAACATCACCTACTTCCTGGAGAACGGTGTTCGCGAGCACGGCCGCTGGCGCATCCCGCTGATTCTTCGGCTGCGTCCCGACGTCTCCGTCGACGACGTCCGTGCGGTGCTGACCGCGGTGGTCAATCACCACGACGCGCTGCGGCTCCGCATCACCGAGCGGGCCGGGACCTGGGAACAGCGCATCGCCGAACCCGGCGAGTTCGGTGAGATCAGCACGCATTCGCTGCCGGAGGGCCTCACCGCCGAGCACGATGCGGTGCGCACCATGCTGGCCGAGCACATCGGGGAACAAGAGCTGTCCTGCCCGCCGTTGACCGCCCTGTACATCCGGGGTGCCGCAGGCGACGTGTGCTATCTGGCGTTGAGCCTGCACGCGATCGTCGGCGATGAGGCGTCCCGCGACATCCTGCTGACCGACATCTTCACCGCGTTCGGCCAGCAGCTGGCGGGCAACGACATCGAGCTGGCCCCGGTCGGCGTCGGTTGGGCCGAATGGTCGCAGCGTTGCGCCGGACTGGCCACCCACCCGGCGGTGCTGGAGAGCCGCGAATTCTGGTTGCGGACAACACAAGCCGCGACCCTGCGGCTGGGTGCCGACGTCGCCGAGCCGCCGGCGGCAGCCGATGTGGCAAAGCTCACCTCGGTGCTGGCGGCGGCCGACGTCAGCGAGATCGACGACGCCCGGCGCCGGCTGCGGTTGCCGATCAACGAGATCCTGCTGGCCGGACTGAGCCGCGCGGTGGCGGCGGCAGTCGGTGAGGGCACCGTCGCCGTCGACATGGCGGGAACGGGCCGCTCGGTGCTCAAACCCGATATCGACCTGCGGCGCACGGTCGGATCCTTCACCACGATCTACCCGGTCGCGTTGCACTGCGCCACCGCCGCACCGGCAGGCGCACGCCGGTTGCTCGACGAGATCCACGAGACCCTGGGGGCGGTACCGCACTACGGGATCGGCTACGGGCTGCTGCGCTACCTCTACGCACCGACCGCGCGGTTATTCGGCTCGGTGCCACCGGCCGAGATCCACTTCGCCTACGTCGGGGCGATCCCCGAGCTGCCGGCCGCGGGCGACGCACCCGTGCAGTTCGACCCCGACACCGCGATGCCGGTGCGCGAGGCGATCCCGGGTCTGGGACACGCGCTGGAGCTGCGGGCCTACCGCTCCGCCGGTGTGCTGCACCTGGACTGGTGGTATGACAGCCGACGCATCGAGGAGCCGGTGGTGCACGCGATCGCCGACGGGTTCACAAGAGCCGTGATGGATCTGGTCCGCGAGGCCATCGCCGAAGACGAGCTGGACTCGGCCGACGCTGCAGACGGGGAAATGACCCTGGTCGAGCTGTCGTAGTTTTCAGGATTTAGGAGAGAACCGAAAGTGTTTGCCACGTCGGTCATTCGGAAGCTCGCGATCAGTGAGGAGATGCTTGCCGAGACCCACAACTTCGTGGGCCTGGCCGCGCACGTCACCGGTCCGGTCGACATCGACCTGCTCTCGGAGGCCTACGAGGCGCTGCTGGAGGCGCATCCGATCCTCACCGGTCGCCTGGAGCGACTGCCCGACGGCCGGCACCAGTTCGTCACTGATGACCTGATGCCCGACGGCATCGAGGTCATCGAACTCGCTCGCCCCGACGCCGAGCCGCCGGCCCCGCATTTCGATCAGACGGAGTCGCTGGTTGCGTTGCGGGTGATCATCGCCGACGGTCAGGCGCAGCCGACGCTGTATGTGCACCACGCCGTCGCCGACGGTCACCACATGTACGCGCTGATCGAGGAGATGCTCTCCTATTACACCGATCTGGTGACCACCGGAAGGATCGGCGCGATCAACGTCGAGCCCGCGCCGCAGTCGATCGAGGCGGTGCTGGCAGACCGGGGGATCGAGAAGCAGCAGCGCTCCGGCATCGAGCGGTTCATGCCGGCATTGTTCGCCTACGACCTTCCTCCCACCCGGCGGGCCGTCGCGGGGGAGACGCCGTCGTCGCCGGTGCGGGTTCCGATGGCGTCGTGCCGGCTGACCGAAAGCCAGACCAACGACGTGGTCGCATTCGGGCGGGCCCACGACCTGAGCCTGCATGCGGTGCTGTCGGCGGCCGTGCTGATGGCCGAATGGCAGTTGCGGGGCAAACTGAGCATTCCGGTGCCCTACGTCTACACCGTCGACCTGAGATATTTTCTGTCACCGCCGGTTTCGGCTACCGGATGCACCAACCCGATCGGTCTGGCCACCTATCTGGCTGAGATCGACGCCAAGACCGACCTGGTCGCGATCGCCCGCGACATCGCCGAGAACTTCCAGAAAGACCTCGATGAGGGCGTCATCCAGCAGTCGCGGCTGCACTTCAGCCCGCAGTACGTCGGAAACCCGCCCGGCCTGCCCGACGTCGTGGTGCTGAGCAACAACGGTCTGGTTCCGCCGGTGCGGACACCACCGGGTGTGGAGGTGACCACCACCCACGGCGAACTGTATTTCGCGGTGAGCGCCGGGATCGACATCTACTTCACCCAGATCTTCGCCGGCCAGCTCAACATCGAATACCACTCGCACGGGCCCGAGCCGGAGCGCTCGGTGGAGGCGATCCGTTCACTGCTGTGCGGCATCGCCGAGCAGCATGCCGCCGCAGGCGTCAGCTGACCGGGCCGAAAGCGTAGCGGTGATACTGCAGCATGGTTCGCAGCGGCGGCAGCGCACGGGCAACCCGGGCGGAGCGCCGGAAACCGGCCGGCACCCGGCCGAAGGTCTCCGCGTCGAAGAGATTCGCCGCGGCCAGCAACCGAAGCCCGTCGACCGAGTCCAGAATGTCGCCTGCGCTGTTGACCGCCCAGTGCAGCGTGGCACCGGACTGACGTTGCAGCCGGTGGGTCTTCTGCGACTTGATCCCGAGCCAGTTGTAGAAGTCGATCTGCAGTTCGCCGGCGGGGAACCTGTCGACGACACTCTGCAGCAGCGCCACCCCGTCGGATTCGGTCAGGTACATGCTGATGCCCTCGGCCAGCAACAGCACCGGGCGCTCAGCGGGAATCTCGTCCAACCAGGACGGATCGGTCGCCGAGGTCGCCATCAGGTGGTAACCGGGGCGGTCGGGATAGATCTGCTCGCGCAACGCGATCACCGGCGGCTGGTCGACGTCGTACCAGGTGACCTCCGGCCCCGGATCGATCCGGAAGACCCGGGCGTCCAGGCCGCAGCCCAGGTGGATGACGGTCGCCCGCGGGTGAGCGGCCAGGAACTGGCGCGCCCAGATGTCGTACTGGGCGGTGCGCACCGTCACCAGCGGCGCCCACCGGCCCGGGGCGTTGAGTGCGTCCCAGTCGAAGTCAATGCGCTCGACCGCCTCCTTGGCGTACCGATCGCCCAACACCGGGGAGTCGAAATCGGCGTCGAGGGCCTTGAGGTACAGCGTCGTCAACATGGTCTGTGCGGCGCCGTGCAGGTCGACGGGGATCTTGTCTGCCACGTCGGCGAGCCTAATACCCTTGACGGGAACCGGATGCACCGCACGGTCGAACCAGGAGGCGGATATGGCGGATGAGGCCAACGACGGTGGGCGGGCGCCGCGGGTACTGCTGCTGTACTACAGCTACACCGGGCAGGCGCTCAAGGTCCTCGAGGCGGCCGGCGAGGTGTTCGCCGAGCGGGGCTGCGAGGTCACCAAGGCCGGTATCGAGTTCACCGATCCGCGCTACGCGCAGCGGTTCTCGCGGTTCCCGATGCGACGGGTGTGGCCGGACATGCTCAGCGTGCTCAAAGCCCAGCAGCAAGGCGAGACGGGCCAGATCCGCACACCCGACGCGGTGCGCGACGGTGACTACGACCTGATCTGCATCGGCTCACCGACCTGGTGGAAGGCGCCGGCCATGCCGATCCGGTCGTTCCTGCAAACCGACGAGGCGCGAAAGCTGCTGGACGGCAAGCCGTTCGCGGTCTTCACCGTGTGCCGGGAGTACTGGCAGGAGAACTACGCCGAGGTCTGCCGACTCGGCGAGGAGTGCGGTGGCCGTTACACCGACGAGATCCACTTCACCTATCCCGGCGACCCGCTGCGCTCGATGCTGTCGCTGACCAGCTACCTGGGCAGCGGGCGCTACCGCAACCGCTACCTGGGGCTGCGCCTTCCGCCCACCAACGTCCAGCCCGAGCAACTCGACCGGGTGCGCGCGTTCGCGGCGGGCCTGGCGAGCCGGCTGTTCGGCAAGTAGGGGATCCGCAGGCATGCCCCGTTCCTTCGACATCGTGTTCGAGTCGCCGGCGAGCGTCGAGCAGATTCAATCCGCGTTCGGCTCGCGTGATTACTGGCTGGCCCGCAACGCCGAGTTCGACGGCGGCGAGAAAACGCTGGACTCGCTGACCGTCGATGAGCAAGGCGCGGTCCGGGTGGTGGTCACCGAGGATCTGCGTCACGGCGCGCTGCCGGGGATGCTGACCAAGGTCTACCGCGGTGACCTCAACATCGTGACCACCGAGGTCTGGACGCCCACCGGCGACGGTCGGGTCAACGGCGACATCGACGTCGCGGTGGTCGGGGCGCCCGGCCGCGGCGGCGGGACCGCCCTGCTGCAGCCTGCCGGCAGTGGTTCGCGGATGAACCTCACCGGCACCATCGAGTTCAAGATCCCGCTGGTGGGTGGGCCGATCGAGCGGTTCCTGGCCAAGGAGTTCGCCGAGGGCATTCCTAATATTCAGCGGTTCACCGCCGGCTGGTTGGCCGACCATGGCTGACACCGTGCGGTTCATCCCCGCCAACGTGCCCGCTACCGCCGAGGCGCTGGCCCGGCTCGACATGCCGCTGGGCGAGGCCATGATGACCCAACGCGCGGTGCGCCGGGTCTACTCCGAACCGGTCGACGACGCGGTGGTGCTCAAGTGCATCGAGCTGGCGCTGCGGGCCCCCACCGGCAATGACGGGCAGAACTGGGAGTTCATCGTCGTTCGCGATCGCCGGGTCAAGGAGGAGCTGGCCAAGCGTTACCGGCAGGCGTGGAAGATCCAGCGCGACGTGGTATTGCGGCGCAGGCTCAAGACCGACGAGTCGATCGCCGGGATCGCACGGGCGATGGAGTGGCAGATCGACCACTTCGCCGAGATCCCGGTGCTGGTGGTGGCCTGCCTGCGGTTGGGAGCCCGGGAAGGACGACTGCCGGTGGTGCGGATGCCGCATATCGCCGAGTCGGCCTACTGGGGGTCGATCTATCCCAGTGTCCAGAACCTGCTGCTGGCGGCCCGTGCGATGGGGCTGGGCGCCTCGCTGATCACGCTGCCGCTGTGGAGTCAACGGGCGTCGCGGCGCATCCTGGGCTTGCCGCGCGACGTCACGCCGTGCTGCATCGTGCCGCTGGGCTGGCCGCGCGGACGCTACGGTCCGACCACCCGTAGGCCGGTCGGCGAGGTCGCCCATCTCGACGGTTACGGTAACCGAGCTTGGCTGGAAGAATGAGCCGTTTTCGGATGAAATAGTCCGGTCTGGTAGCCGAAAAGGCATCCTATCCGTCGTAGAAGATTATGAAGCCTTGTTTTTATTGGTTATCGCAAACCGGGTGATGTAGATTCAGCCGATCCTGTGTAACACATCGGTCGGGGGCTCATGGACACGGCCAAATGCACATCTGATTCGAAGGCTGCGCTCGCGGCGGGAATGCTCGCCGCCGCGCTGGTCACACCGGTGGCGGCCGTGCCGGCGGGCCCCCTCGTCGTGGGCCGGGACCTGGTATTGGCCAGCGCCGGAGATTCGCTGCTCAATATTCCGCTGAACCTGTTCCAGGCCATTGTCAACATTCCCAGCACCGAGCTCGGCGCGATGACCGTCCTGGGTAACTCGCTGATCTACAGCGGGAACTGGTGGTCGCCGAGCGCCACCAACATCTGGGGTGAGGACCCGGGTGATCCGGGGCATTTCATGGGCACCATCGATATGGCGTTCCCGTTCACCCAGGTCTCCGGGCAGGGCAGCCCGGCGCCGGGGGCTCCCGGTTTCGACTGGGATGAGGCGGCCGCCGGCCACCTGGGGCTGGGCCAGCAGTTCACCCTGCTCGCCGATGCCGAGATCCCGACGAGCGCGTCCAGCGATGCCGACTACAGCGCACCGCTGCTGCCGTCGAGCGAGATCACCGGCTCGTCGTTTCTCGACCACAACGCCTGGTTCTTCGCAGCGCTGTCCGGTATGCAACCCTACCCGCTGTTCGACAACTGGTTCGGCGTGCCGCTGTCGGATCTGATGGCCGGCTATACCTTTCCGACGGTGATCAACCCCTCGATGGGGATCGGTGTCGACAGCGAGGGAAACCCCGACGGCTCCGTACCCGGTGATCCGGTCCTGGGTTTTGCGGGCACCCACCCGGCCACCCCGGACGACATCGCGAACCTGCCGCAGGACACCGCGACCCAGTCGCAGGGCATCCACGTCGTGCCCGGCACCGACGAGGTCGTCAACGGCAACGGCAACCCGGTGCACCTGATGCCGTGGTCCAACGAGACCTTCAAGCTGGACCTGCTGTATCCGTTCCAGAACTTCTACGACAGCCTGCAGGCCCCGGTGGAGCTCAACACCTACGTCAGTGGGTTCCAGATCCCGACATTCGACGAGGTCGGCCGGGCGCTGCAGACGCTGGCCGCGGGCATGGTCATCGCCTTCGACCCGTCGTCTCCGGGCGACCCCTTCTGCGGTAGCACCTGTCTGGCGTATCCGTGGGCCACCCCGCTGGCGCTGGTGGCCGGCCTCGACAAGATGTGGCCGGGCAACCCCTATCTGGAGAACTGGCTCGCGCTGGCCAACGCGGACAGCCCGCTCAATGCGTTCTACGGCATGGCCAACGGGCCGACACCGCACCAGGTCGACGTCAATGACGCGGTGTCGCAGTCGCTACAGCAGTGGTTCGATGTCGGCAACGCCTCGCCGGATGACCCGCCGGCCAACGTCGACACCCCGATCGCATTCTCGCCGTCGCCGATGATGCAGCAGCTCATCGACTTCATGGAGCAGTCGGGGGTCCAGCAGTTCTTCGCCGACTGGGCCAATCTGGCCGGCTACCAGCCGGTGGACTTCGACGACTTCACCCCGGTCCTGGGGGCCGGCCCCGATCCCGGCGACATCGGTGGCGCGGCAGCCGGCACCGCGGACGGGTTCGCCGGCCTGCTCGACGCCGTCGGGCTGGCAGATCTGGCAGCGCTGCTCTAGAGCGGGGTCGCCCTGGTGCTGTGGCCCCGGGCCCGGTGCCGTCACCGGGTGCGGCCGGCCACGTCGTGCGGTATGGTCCGGCTGAATCGGCGGCGCGAAGTACATCCGGTGGTGACCAACGGTGACCGAACCGGTGAAACGGAGTAGAAGACCCGCCAAAGACGATCATGATGTACCACTTAGCAGACGCTTGTCCGCGCCCCATGTAAATTAATCGACACTCGCTTAGACACCGGACCGCGCCGCCGTTATGCTGGCACGGTTCGGTGGGGACTCAAGGGGGACATGTGAAGAATGGTGTGACGCGGAAGCGTCGGTATACGAACGCGGGTCGACACCGAGCGGTTCCTGCGCGTCGGAATCCGATCACAGGTACTCATCGCCTGGTCCCGCAGCGCCGCCACGTGACCGCCGGTGCCGCCGTCGCCGCCGCGGGCGTTGTCGCCATGGCGCCCGTCGCCCCGGTCGCGCCGTGGGAAGCCGGCCTGAGCGCCGCGGAGCGGGCGGTGGCGCTGGCCGCCGAGGCCTCCATCCTGAACATTCCGTTCAACCTGTTCCAGGACTTCGTCAACATCCCGTTCAACAACGTCCAGGCGACCAATGTGCTGGCCAACTCGTTCTTCTTCACCGGGAACTGGTTCACCCCCAGCGCAACCAACATCTGGGGTGAGGACCCGGGCGACCCGGGCCACTTCATGGCGGTGATGGACTACCTGTTCTCATTCTCCCCCCACGTCTCCGGTGCCTTCGACCCGACGATCGACCCGGAGGCGCTGGAGAACGGCACCGCGGGTCTGGGTCAGCAGTTCGCCATGTTCGCCGCCGCCCTGTTGCCGGTCAGCGCATCGTGTGACTCGATCCAGTGTTTTCCGATGTCGCCGGTGGAGCCGATCACCGGGGTGACCGCCATAGACGCCATGCTGAACTTCTTCATCAAGTTCAGCAACTTCCCCAACGACGACAACCAGCTGGACCTGTTCAAGTACTGGCTCAAGGTGCCCATCCAGGACATGCTGAACGGGTACACGTTCCCGGACAGCCCGTGGAGTGACCCCGACAACCCGACCTCTGCCGGCATCGCCAACCCGGACGCCGGTGTGGGTGAGGGCGGCGCGGTGCCGGGCTCAGACTTCGACGCGGTCCCGGGCAGCCACGCCCAGCCCGGCTTCGGCTTCCCGGGCACCGTTCCGCTGACCGACGCGGACGGCAACCTGATCCTCGACGAGTACGGCAACCAGGTCAACCTGATGCCGTGGGCGGGCCTGACCTTCAAGCTGGACCCGTTCGGCCCGTTCCAGCGGTGGTTCGACAGCCTGATGCAGCCGGTCGACTGGAGCGTCAACGGCGACGACCCGCTCACCGGCTTCCACTTCTCCGGCCCGGAGGAAATCTTCCAGACGATGAAGGCCCTGATCGCCGGGCTGGTCGTCGACTTCAACCCGTACGTCCCCGGTAGCCCGATGTGCCCCGGTCTGTGCAATATGCCACCGGTCTCCCCGCCGTGGGGGGTGACCACGCTGGATCTGGTCAAGTCGATCCAGACCATCGGCGCGCCCAACCCGCTGATCCAGCAGTGGATCGACCTGACCGAGCAGGAAGCCGCCAACGCCGTCGGCAACGCCAACGGCGGCACCGACGAGCAGATCATGGCCGGTATCTCGGCGCTGCAGACCGGGATATTCACCTTCGACGCGGACACTCACAACGGAATCATCGATTTCCTGGCTGACATCAACCCCTGGTTGCCGAACCTGGTGGTGAACGGCGGCCTGATGACCGACCCGGGCTTGCTGGGGCCGTGGTCGATCAACCCGGAGACCGGCTACTACACGCCGCCGACCTATAACCCCGACCTGCCGCTGGACATGCAGGAGATCGGCGAATACGGCGGCAAGAACTCGCTGCTGCTCTGGAACGACTTCATCATGTTCCTCGACCCGAGCGGCGGGCTCAACACCACGCTCGAAGACCTGTGGGCCGAGATCGCGAGCTGGTTCACCTTCTAGACCCGCACGCAAAGTAGCCCGGCAACGGCGTTTCCGGGAGGAGTGCTATCGGTTGCACTTATGTAATTCTTTGGTAGATTGCATAAGCGCTCTTAGGTCATGCCGTTCTGGCGTGCCTTCCCCCTCGGCTTCGGAGGTCCGCCAGGATGGTTTCTGCCCTGCGCTCCTACTTCAGTGCTGGGCTGGCGATCACCGCCGCGGGCCTCGTCGCCGTCACCCCGATGGAGCCGCCCGTGCCGGTTCCCGACGCCACCACCATTGCGCACCCTGCGCCCCGCTTGACCGCTGATGAATCGCTGCTGAACGTCCCGCTGAACCTTTTCCAGGACCTGGTCAACGTTCCGGCGAACTACATCCACGCGCTGGACACGATGGCAAAGTCACTGTTCTACAGCGGCCCGTGGTTCGTCGGCAGTCCGACCAACGCCTGGGGCGAGGACCCCGGCGACTTGGGACACTTCGAGTTCGTCGCTCAACTGCTGGTTCCGTTCCCGGAGCTGTCCGGAGCCGGCCACGAAGGAGACTTCTTCCACCCGGGTCTGGGCCAGCAGCTGTCCATGCTGGCCAACGTGGAGATCCCGGTAGATCTGAGCTGCGCGGGGCTGGACTGCCTGCCGGTGATGCCGACCAGTCCGATCACCGGCTTCACCTGGATCGACCAGGCCATCTGGAGTTTGCTGATCGCCACCGGTGTGCAGAAGTTCCCGTTGATTCAGAATTGGTTCCAAATCCCGTTCTCGGCCATGATGAACGGAAATGCCTATTACTTCGACCCCAATGGTCCCGGCATGGTCAATGTCGGGTTCGCTCATGACGGGTTCTACTGGGAGGGCACCCGCACGCTGGAGGAGTTGGGGCTGAACCCGGAGGACTACCCCGATATCGACCCGGACGCCCCGCTGCAGCCGTGGGCGGGCAGCTACTACGAGATGGACTTCGACCAGCCGTTCATCAACTTCTTCGACAGCCTGATGCAGCCCTTCGACGTCGACAAGTTCCAGCTTCCCGACTTGGTGGAGTTCGGCAGGGCGCTGCAGGCCGTGATCGCCTCGTTCCTGGTGGCCTTCAACCCCTTCATCCCGGGCAGCCCGTTCTGCCCCGGGCCGTGCCTGCTGCCCGAACCCGGCGGCGACATCTTCAACCCCGAGGACTGGAACACGCCCAGTTACTACCTGCTGGCGAAACTGATCGGGGACCTGTGGCCGGGCAACCCCGTGATCGACGAATGGCTGGCCGCCTATGACGGCGGCACCGCCAATGTCTCCACGCCGGAGATCATCGAGCATGAGGCATGGCTGTGGCGACTGGGCACCGTGCTGCTCGACCTCAAGAATCCGCTGCCGGACGACCCGGCGATCGACACCACCGACTTCCTGCCCACCGTCGATCAGGTCCGGGATTTCCTCGGCGACTATCTGTTCAATATCGCCGACAACATCGGGATCATCGGGCCCTTCGATATCCAGGGGCTCTGGGATGCGGTGTTCGACGTCACCGCGGCTTGATCACCGGCCGGCCGGGCTGACCCGACCGGCCGGACGCGCTAAACGCCGATGAGCCCTGACAGGTCGGGCAGGTAGGGGTACAGGTCGGGCAGCTCGCTCTCCGGCAGCATCCCCAGCTGGACCTGGGCGGCTGTCCACCCCTGCTCGAAGCCCAGCTCGAGGTTCTGCGCCACGGTGTCCCAGTCGATCGTGGGCAGGCTCCACGACACCGGCGTGAGGACGTCGGCGGGATCGCTGCGGTCGTATCCCAGGTCGATCAGCACCCGCAGGGCGGGCTGCACCAGGTCGGCCATCGCCGGCCCGAAGAAAGGAACCCAACGGATCCCGTCGAGCAGCGGCAGGTTCTGCGTCGGGATGAGGAAGTAGTCGGTGTTGACGTCTTCCGAGGTCGGCAGCTGCACCGCGTCGGCGACCGAGCTCGGGTCGAACGTCGTCGGCCACCCGGGTAGCAGCGCCGGGTGCAGGGAGACGTAACCGGCCATCGCGTTTGCCAGGGCGAGGAAGTTCAGCGGGTACTTCGGGAAGTCGGTCGCCCCGCTGTACTCGATGGTGTAGCTGTCGGTGTGGTAGATCCCGTCCGGAGGGGTCATCGGCATGCCTGAGCCCTCGAAGCGAGTGAAGAACCCGCCGTTGGGGGTGCCGAGGTTTTCCAGCAACACGAAGCTCAAGTGATCTGGATCCGGCTGCTCTCCGGGGGGCAGTGCCAGCAGATTCACCAATTCCTGAGTCGCCACCGCGGCACTCATCGAGTATCCCCAGACGGTGACATTGTCGCCGTTGGCCAGGTGCTCCAAGATCGCCTTGTCGATGTCGGCGACGCCCTGGGTCAGGCCCGGGCCATAGTCGGTCTGCGGTGTGGTCACGCCGACGGGGCTGTAGCCAGGAAATGTGGGCTGTCCCGGAAATGGGTTCTGCGGGTTGAGGAAATAGTCCATGACCTGGTCGATATAGGAATCCTTCGGCGTCGGCTGAAATGCCGAGCCCATGATCAGCGCGGTGTCGTCACCGAGGGCCACCCCGGCCCCGACCGCCGACGTCATTCCCAATAGGCCGGCGCAGCCCCCCGCCAACAATCCGACCGTCATCCAGCGATTTCTCGAGCGTGTCATCAACGTCCCCCATTTACATCACACACATGTCCGCGTCAGCGTACACAGGAACTCGTCCCAGCGCCCGCCGAGGTAGGAGAAAGTTTCGCAAGCGTCAAATGATTTGGCGGGGGAGTCCGCCGACAAGCCGGGCGATAGGGTGGCCAGGTGGCTCTACCAGCACCGGGTCCCGACCGCGCGGCCATCGTCACCGGCGCGTCGTCGGGGATCGGTGCGGCGATGGCGCGCGAACTGGCCCGGCGTGGCCATCAGCTGATCGTGGTGGCGCGTAGCGCCGACCGGCTGCACGCGCTCGCCGCCGAACTGAGCCCACACCCCGTGCATGTGCTGCCGGCGGACCTGTCCTGCCGCACCGAACGCGCGGCCTTGGCGGGCCGGATCGCCGACCTGGGCCTGGTCGCGGACATCCTGATCAACAACGCTGGCCTGTCGGTGGTGGCACTGGCCGCCAACACCGAGCCGGCGAGCCAACTGAATCTGGTCGAGGTCGACGTGGCGGCCGTCGTCGACCTGTGTTGCCGGTTCGTGCCGGGCATGGTGGCGCGCGGCCGAGGGGCCGTGCTGAACGTGTCGTCGGTGGCCGGCTTCGGCCCGCTGCCCGGTCAGGCGAGCTACGGCGCCGCGAAAGCGTTCGTCGCCTCCTACACCGAGAGTCTGCGCAGCGAGCTGCGAGGTACCGGTGTCAGCGCCACCGCCCTGTGCCCGGGGCCGGTCGACACCCGATTGGACATCGACGCGGGGTTCCGTGAGGGCGAACGCAAGCAGGTCTTGCCCGCGGTCATGTGGAAGTCGGTGGATACCGTCGCTCGCGCAGCGGTCGACGGCATGGCCGCGGGGAGGGGCCGGGTGACACCCGGATGGGCGAACCGGCTGCTGGTGGCCGCCTACCGGATCGTGCCGCACGGCCCGCTGCTACCGTTGCTGGCGCGGCGCACTCCGCTGTCGACTCGCAGCGCGGGTGAGGGGCACACCGGGATCTCATCGACGTCACGGGACGGTCGATCACCGGACAGGGGGAGCAGTGTGATGCTTGAGGTGATCGACAAGGGCTGCGTGAGTGAAGCCCATCCTGCTCCGCTGCTGTTCGTCCACGGCGCCTGGCACGCGGCCTGGTGCTGGGACGAGAATTTCCTCGGATACTTCGCCGACCTGGGTTATCGCGCGGTGGCGGTCAGTTTTCGTGGCCACGGCGGCAGCGCGATCGACAAGCCGCTGCGCCGCTGCAGCGTCGAGGACTACGTCGAGGACGTCAGGTCGGTGGCCGACAGTTTGCCGGCGGAGCCCGTGGTGATCGGCCACTCGATGGGCGGGCTGATCGTGCAGAAGTACCTCGAGGGCCGTCGCGCACCGGCCGGGGTGCTGATGGCGTCGATTCCCCCGCAGGGCAACTACGGGTCCAGCCTGCGCTGGCTGCGGAGCCACCCCTGGCAGGCGATCAAGATGGCCGTCACCGGCAAGTCACTGCGCTACATCAATACGCCGGAACTGGCCCGGCAGAAGTTCTTCTCCGATCAGACCCCCGAAGATCAGGTGCTCGAGTGCGCGGCGCGACTGCAGGAGGACAGCGCCCGCGTGAGCATCGACTGCCTGATGCTCAATCTGCCCCGCCCGGCCCGGATCACCGCGCCGCTGCTGGTGCTCGGAGCCGAACAGGACGGTGCGCACACCCGCAAAGAAGTGCAGGCGACGGCGCGCGCTTACGGCACCGAGGCGGAATTCTTTCCCGGCATGGGCCACAACATGATGCTCGAGCCGGGCTGGGAATCGGTGGCCGAACGCATCCACGACTGGCTCGGCGGTCGCGGCCTGTAGCCGCCGTCCCGAACGGTCAGTCCTTGGCGAAGCAGTACAGCCGGTAGACGAATTCGCCGTTGCGCAGGGCGCCGTTGAACGTCCAGTCCGTTGCGGCGCTGGCGAAGCGGGCCATGCTGCCGTGGTGGGCGATCATGTCCTGCTTGCGGGCGAGGTTCTGTTCGTTACCGCGCAGCACCGCCATGCTGATGTCCTCCTGGGTCACCAGCCGCAGTCCGGTGTTGGCCAGCTCGGCGTCCCACTGGGCCAGCTCGCTGCGCCGGCGGAAGTCGGTGTAGAGGAAGTGCCCGCCGGGTGCCAGCACCCGTGCGGCGCCGTCGAAGAACCGTGCCGGATGCGGGTACAGGTGCGACGCCTCGACCTGGAACACCACGTCGAACGAGCCGTCGTCGAAGGGCAGGTTCTGGGCGTCGCCCTGCACGAAGTCCAACCCGGGCAGCCGGTGGCGCTGCCGGCAGAACTCGATGGCGGTCTCGTTGAGGTCCAGGCCGGTGTAGGAGGCGGGTTTGAAGGTGCGCGCCACATACGACGCGCCGCCGCCGTGGCCGCAACTGACCTCGAGCACCTTCTTGTCGGCCAGGTCCACCTGCGCGGCGGTGCGGTGGTACTGCTGGATGAAGAACCGGTTGGGTTCGTCGGACGCCTCCAGTGGCACCGCCATCGGCGGGTCTTCCTCGTAGCCGTAGTTCAGGAACAGCCAGTCGTCACCGCTGAGCAGCTTGGTCTGGGTGGCGAACCGCTTGGTCACGAACGAGGTGAACAGCAGGTGGTAGACGAACGGGTTCGTCATGACGCGGTGGGTTACCGGGTTGAATATCAGGCGGTTCATCGTGGCCACCGAGGGAGTATGTCACGGAAGAGGTTTGCGGCCAGTGATGGGGTCAGCGGCCCGCGATGGCTCAGTCCCGCAGTCCGCGCATCAGGATTCGATCCCACATCCGGTCGGTCAGCAGCGCCCGGGCGAGCACGGTGAGTTTGCCGGAGAGCCCGACGATATAGCGGGGCCGCGGGTTGTTCGCCCGGACCACCCGCTCCACGGCTCGGGCGACGACATCGGGTCCGATCATCACGCCGCGCTTCGCCGACAGCTGGCGAGTGTTCTCGGCGTAGCGTCGTTTGAAGTCGCCGTAGGGGTCGTCAGCGGCGTAGGAAGGCTGCGCCTCCTGCTGTGAGGTGACGAATGGGGTATGCACCACCGTCGGGTCGAGCAGGACCACCCGCACCCCGAACGGCGCCAGTTCGGCCCGCAGCGACAGCGACAACGCCTCCATGGCGTACTTCACCACGTGGTACCCGCCGGCACCCGGACTGGCGAAACGTCCACCGGTGCTGCCGATGTTGACGATGACCCCGGTCCCACGCTCACGCATGGCCGGCAGTACCGCTTGTGACAAGTTGAGTGCCGCAATGACATTGGTCTCAAACAGCTTGCGCAGATCCGACAACGGCAGTTGCTCAAGCGGACTGGTCAGCGGGAATCCCGCGCAGTTGACCAAGACGTTCACCGCGCCATGGTCGGCGTCGATCTCCGCGACGAGCCGCCGCGCCGCTGCCTCGTCGGTGACATCGAGGGTGCGGGCATCCAGTCCCCTCGCCGCAAGGCGTTGCAGCGCTTCGGGATTGCGGCCGACGGCGATGACGCGGTAGCCGGCGGCCCGCAGCCGGTCGGCGGTCGCCTCGCCGATCCCGCTCGTCGCCCCGGTGACCAGCGCAACCTGCTGGGCCGTCATCGGCTGCCGGTGGACCGCAGGTCGGTCGCGGTCCCGGCGGCGCCGGCCTCGGCGGGCACCAGCTCGACGGGCAGGTGCTCGAGGCCGCGCATTGTCGCGTTCACCAGGTAGCGGTACTCGCCGGCCAGCCGGATCTCCTTGACGTGGGGGATCAGCTGCGTCAGCACCCGGCTCACCTCGATGCGGGTCAGGTGGGTGCCCAGGCAGTAGTGCGCCCCGCCGCCGAACGCGAGATGGTCGGTCGGATTGCGGTCCAAGTCGAAGGTGTCGGGGTGGGGGTAGTGGCGTGGATCGCGGTTGCCGGCCGCGTACAGCACCAGCACCCGCGCACCCGCCGGGATGGTGTGGTCGCCGACCCGGTAGTCGCGGGTCGCGGTCCGGTAGAACCCTTGCACGGGGGAGACCAACCGCAGCTGCTCCTCGATCGCGGCGGGGATCAACTCCGGGTGTTCGCGCAGCCGGGTGTAGACGTCCGGGCGCTGCGCCAGCGTCAGAAACAGGCCCGAGATCAGGTTCGTCGTGGTCTCGCTGCCGGCACCGACGAGCATCGATGCGCTCCAGAACACCTCGTCGTCGGAGAGGGTGTCCTCGCCGCTTGGCGCGGCCAGCATCGAGATCAGGTCGTCGCCGGGTGCGGCGCGACGCGCTTTGATCATCGGGTCCAGGCTGCGGTGCATCGCGATGACGGCCTGGCTCGAGCGCATGTTCAGCGCCATCCCGCGCGCGGTCAGCGGTGCGAACGCCGCTTCGTTGATGGTGTCGGCCCATTCCAGGAACTGGTGGCGGTCTTCCTGCGGGATCGCCAGCATCATCGTGATCAGCCGGTTCGGCAGCGGCTTGGCCAGGTCGTCGACGATCTCGACGCGGCCGCGTTCGATCATCGCGGCGACGAGTTCGTCGGCGACGCGATTGATGTTGATCTCCCACGCCTTCATCGCACGCGGGGTGAACGCCCGCGACACCGACCGCCGCAGCCGAGTGTGCACCGGCGGGTCTTGGGCGTTCATTGTCTGCAGCCGGACCCGGAAGCGGGCCTGGCTCTGCGCCGACGACAACGCCTCATCGTCGCGCAATGCCTGGCGCACCGCGTCGTACCCCGGGATGATCCAGATGCCCCGTTTGCGGCTGTACCAGACCTCCGGACCGCTCAGCAGCGTGCGGTATCCCGGGTAGGGGTCGCGCATCGTCGCGGGAGCGAACGGGTCGAAATCAGTCAGCGGTGCGGTCTCGCGGCCGGTCAGCGCGTACCGATAGGCGGTCGCCCGGTCACGGGCCACCCCGACCAGCCCGTCGATGCCGATCCTGAGCAGGCTGGCGCGAAAGCGAAGCCGACGCGTCAGTTCCCTCTGGTCCATCTGGCAAGCCCCTCGATCGTCAGATTTTTCAGCGCGATTGGCCCGCGATCGGGCACAGCCGTCACCCTAACCCGGCTTCCGGCGGCCGAAGCGACGCCGGTCGCAGAAAAGAAGCACCGGAGCGGGGGACAGCGTCCCGGCCCGCTCCGGCGATCCGAATGCCCTCGGTGGTTCTCAGTCCTTGACGAGGTCGAAGATGCGGTAGGTGATCTCGCCGCGGTCCAGGTCGCGATAGAACAGCGAACCCTCGACCACCGCGAATTCCCGGGCGAAGCGGCGCAGGAAGAACGGCATCCGCTCGTTGATCAGCTCGTTGGAGCGCGGCGAGTTCGCCGCCAGGCCACGGACGACCTCGCGGCTGATATCGCGCTCATTGACCAGTCGCAGCGGCGGCGTGGCCAGCGTCTGCTGCCAGGACTCGATGTCCTCCTTGGCGCGGAAGTCGGTGTGCAGGAAGTGCCCACCGGGACGCAGCACCCGCCCCACCTCGCGAACGAACTGCGCGAAGTCGGGGTAGATGTGGGAGGCCTCGACGTTGACCACCGCATCGAAGGAATTGTCCGGGAACGGCAGGTTCAGCGCGTCACCCTGCACGAACTCCAGTCCCGGCACCTGGTGGCGCTGCTGGCAGAAGGCCACGCCGTCGGGGTTGAAGTCCAGGCCGGTGTAGGAGGCCGGCTTGAGCGTGCGAGCCAGGAAGGATGCGCCGCCGCCGTGGCCGGAGCTGACTTCCAGCACCTTCTTGCCGGCCAGGTCGATCTGGGTGGCGGTCTGGTGGTAGAGCTGGATCGAGTACCGGTTCTCCTCGTCGGACTCGTCGAGTTTCAGGCCCAGCGGCGGATCCTGTTCGTAGCCCCAGTTGAGGAAGACGACGTCGTCGTGCCCCATCCGCTTGGTCATGAACGGGTACCAGTACTTGAAGGCCTTCTTGTACATCGGCATCGCCGAGATCCGGTAGACCAGATCGGCGCCGACTTTTTCCAGGGTCTCAGACGGAGAACGAACCATACCGGAAGTATGTCACAGCTCAGCGGGTGCTTTAGACCGCGGTGACTTGCGCAGCCAGCTGGGTGCGCTGCGGTTCGCCACGGTAACGCGACGGGGCACCGTCGATCTTGCACAGCCGCCACATCAGCCGTCCGGCGGGAGTCATCAACCCGATGTCGCCGCAGAGCATCCGGATGTCGGCGAAGGTGTCCCGCAGCGTCTGGCGCGACTCGGGCGAGCCGACCTGCAGCTGCTTGCGCACCGAACGCGGCACCTCGAACTGCCGGAAGAAGCGTCGCGGCGGCTGCACCATCGGCTTGGCCAGCAATCGCATGACGAACGGCACGTACACCGACATCCACAGCCGGTTGATCCGCCACACCTTCGGGACGCGTTTGCGCAGATACGCGTCGGCGAATGAGATATGCCGGGCCTCCTCGGCGATGTGGATGGCCATCACCTTCTCCACGACCGGATGCCCGGAGCCGGCCTCGCGAAGCGCGTTGGTCTGCAGCACGTCGACCGGCACCTCGCCTGCCAGCACACCGAAGAAGAACACATTCGGGAACGGTCCGGCGTACAGCGGCATCAGCGGAGACAGCCAGCGCATCCACCACTGCATCCCGGGCACGTCGAACCCGATGCGGTTCACCAGCTCCTGGAACATCAGCACGTGGTTGCACTCTTCGACCGACTCGTGCAGGCAGTAGCGGTGTTCCGGAGAGCCGTTGGGCACCCGCGACGCGTACTGCACCAGGCCGCGGATCAGCATGCTCTCGAACTGCAGGGTGACCTTGGCGATGTTGGCTTGCCGCCACATCCCGATCTCGATCTGCTTGCTCAGTGGCTGGCTGCGATACCAGCTGGTACGTGCCAGCGGATCGTCTTTCAGCACCCAGCGCGGGTCATCGGGCGTGATCGCGTACTCCGGCGCGTCCCACTCGATGTCGGTGAACGGATCGAAGCGGCGACGTACCGAGCTTTCGGAGAGGTTCGCCAGGGTCGCCATGTACTGGGTGTCGTCGGTGACGTCCATGTTGCGGCGGTAGCGGGCCATGGCGCGCACGCCGAGGACGAATGCCAACCCGGCGATCAACAGACCACCCACCAGTCCGACGATGTCAAGCCAGATCGGCATGAGCGAACATTCTCCCGTCGTTGGCGACGTGCGCTGAAACTGCGCGGCTGGGCCGAAGCTTACCGCCGAGTCTGGCAAATTACTAAGACAAGTCACGGTGTTGTGGTGTGATTGCCGCCATCTCGCGATCGCGCAGCGGCCGTTACTTTACCTTCGACCGGCATCGCCCGCAGGCCAAGGCGACCTGCGTGCACAGCGCCGCGTCATGCTGTTGCGGTAGCGTGTTCTCCTTATGGGGACCCAGCAGTACCAGCACTACCAGGCCGTCATCGTGGGTGCGGGCTTCGGTGGCATCGGCGCGGCGATCCAACTGAACCGGCTGGGTTACGACAACATCCTGATCCTCGACCGCGAGGACGGCCTGGGCGGGACGTGGCGGGTCAACCACTACCCGGGTCTGTCCGTCGACCAGCCGTCGACCACCTACTCCTATTGGTTCGAGCCCAACCCGTACTGGTCACGGCTTTTCGCGCCGGGCAACGAGGTCCGGGCCTACGCCGAGCATGTCGCGGACAAATACGACGTCCGCCGCTACATGCGTTTCAACGCGTGCGTCGACGGCGCGCAGTGGGACGAGGAGAGCCAGACGTGGCGGGTGGCGCTGGCCGGCGGCGAGACCCTGACGGCACAGTTCCTCATCGTCGCCACCGGTTTTCTGTGCCAGCCGAAGATCCCCGACATCCCCGGCATCGACACGTTCGCCGGGAAGATCATCCACACCGCCGCCTGGGATCACGACTACCCGATGGCGGGACGTCGTGCTGCGGTCATCGGAACCGGCTCCACCGGGATCCAGGTCATCCCCGAACTGGCCAAAGAAGTCGCCGAGCTGACCGTGTACCAACGGACCCCGATCCTGGTGACCCCCAAGTCCGACGTGGTGTTCCCCCCGGTCGTCCAGCGGATGTTCGCGCGGGTGCCGTTCACCCAGCGCATCGTGCGGTGGATCACCGACAACGTCACGGACTTCATGATGGTCTTGACCATGTGGCGCTACCGGCGCTTCAAGTTTCTCAACAAGGCGATGGCGGCCCAGTCCGCCCTGCATCGGCTGATGTCGGTGCGCGACCGCGAGCTGGCCCGCAAGATGAGCCCCGACTTCGACTTCGGCTGCAAGCGTCCGTCGATCTCCAACGACTACTACCCGACGTTCACCAAGCCGAACGTGCACCTGGAGACAGCCGGTATCGAGCGGATCGAGCCGGGCGGCATCGTTTCGGCCGACGGCACCAAGCGCGACGTCGACACCCTGGTGCTGGCGACCGGTTACGACGTGTGGGAGGGCAACCTGCCCGCCATCGAGGTGGTCGGTCGCGGCGGGCGCAACCTGGGCAAGTGGTGGCGGGAGACGCGTTTTCAGGCCTACCAGGGCATGACGGCGCCGCAGTTCCCCAACTTCATCCACATGGCCAGTCCGTTCGCCTGGGTGGGATTGTCCTGGTTCAACACCGTCGAGTACCAGATGCGGCACATGAACCGGTTGTTCGGCGAGCTGCAGCGGCGCCAGGCGCGTACCTTCGAGGTCACTGAAGAGGCCAACACCGCGTTCTACGAGCGGATGATGGGGCTGCTCGACAGTTCGGTGTTCCATCGCGGTAACTGCGCGACGTCGAACTCCTATTGGTTCAACCACAACACCGGCGAGGCCCCGCTGTTCCGGCCGACCTCGGTGCGCAGCGCGGTGAAGGAGCAGGACCACTTCCCGCTGTCGGACTACCTGATCGGGTAGTTTCCTTCGCCGCGGTCCTGAACTGGGGGTTAAAGTGATCGCTTGGGGTAAATCGTCTGGGGAGGGCCCTGGAAAGTGACGAAGACACACCACCTGGGCCTTGGCCGGTCGTCCGCGGCAGGGTTCGTCCGCAGGTTCGCGTGGCCGATAATCCTGGGCTGGGTGGCCATCACGGCGCTGGTGAGCGTCGCGGTCCCGCAGTTGGAGCAGGTCGCCAAGGACCATCCGGTGTCGTTGAGCGCCAAGGACGCGCCGTCGATCCAGGCGATGGCGCGGCTGGGACAGGTGTTCGCCGAATCGAACACCGACAGCGCGGCGATGATCGTCCTCGAAGGCGAGGAACCGCTCGGCGATGCCGCCCATCACTACTACAACGAGCTGATCGCCCAGCTCAACGCGGACACCACGCACGTCCAGCACATCCAGGACTTCTGGGGCGACCCGCTCACCGCGGGCGGCGCCCAAAGCGCCGACGGTAAGGCCGCGCTGGTGCAGCTGAACCTCGCCGGCAACCAGGGCGAGGCGCTGGCGAACGACTCCGTCGAGGCGGTCCGCGACATCGTGAACCGCACACCCGCCCCGGCGGGGGTGCGCGCCTACGTCACCGGCCCGGCGCCGATGGTCACCGACATGAACACCAGCGGCGACCGCGCGGTACTGAAGATCCTGATAGCCACCGTGTCGGTGATCTCGCTGATGCTGTTGCTGCTGTATCGCTCGTTCAGCACCGTCGCGCTGTTGCTGGCCGTGGTCGGGATCGAACTGGCGGCCGCGCGCGGCATAGTGGCATTCCTCGGCCATGTCGGGCTGATCGGGCTGTCGACGTTCGCGATCAACATCCTGGTGACGCTGGCGATCGCCGCCGGCACCGACTACGGCATCTTCTTCATCGGCCGCTATCACGAGGCCCGGCATGCCGGCGAGGATCCCGAGACGGCGTATTTCACCACGTATCGCGGGGTCGCCCATGTGGTGCTGGCATCGGGTTTGACGATCGCGGGCGCCACGTTCTGTCTGAGCTTCACCCGGTTACCGGTCTTTCAGACGATGGGCATCCCGTGCGCGGTCGGCATGCTGGTCGCGGTGGCGATCGCGCTGACCCTGGTCCCCGCGGTGCTCGCGGTCGCCAGTCGCTACGGCTTGCTGGAACCCCGGCGCAAGATGTCGGATCGCGGCTGGCGCAAGGTGGGTACGGCGATCGTGCGCTGGCCCGGACCGATCTTCGTGGCCGCCAGCGCGGTCGCACTCATCGGACTGCTGGCGCTGCCCGGTTACCAGGTGAGCTATAAGGACCCGTCGTTCATTCCCAAGGACACCCCCGCCAACCTCGGCTGGGCCGCCGCGTCACGGCACTTCCCGGAATCGCGCCTGCTGCCGGAGGTGCTGCTGGTCGAGTCCGACCACGACATGCGCAACTCGGCGGACTTCCTGGTGCTCAACAAGCTGGCCAAGAGCGTCTTCGCGGTCGAGGGCGTCGCGCTGGTGCAGGGGGTGACCCGGCCGGAGGGGACCCCGCTGGGGCATACCTCGATCCCGTTCCTGCTCAGCATGCAAAGCGCCGGCCAGATGCAGAACCTGGACTTCATGAAGAACCGCGTCGCCGACATGCGTAAGCAGGCCGACGATCTGGAGGGCACCGTCGCCTCGCTGCAACGGATGTATGTGCTGATGCAGCAGTTGAGTGCCAACACCCATGAAGCGACCGGCGTCTCGCACGAGGCGATGGATCTGGCTCAGCAGATGCGCAGCCACATGGCCGATTTCAACGAGAATTCCAAATTGCTGCGCAACTCCGTTGACACCCAGGATTGTCGTGGCGACGCGACCTGCCTGTCGCTGCGGTCGGCCTACGCGTCGATGGACGGCGCGACCCAGCTCACCGACAAACTCAACGAGCTGGCGCCGGTGATGAGCAATGTCGACGTGGTGACGCCGCAGTTGCTGGAGATGATGCCGGCGCAGATCGCGGCGCTGCGCAGCCTGCAAACCATGATGCTGACGCTGCACAGCACCATGTCGGGGATCCTGGCGCAGGTCGAGGAGGTCGGCGGGGATTCGGCCGCGATGGGCCAGGACTTCGACGCGGCGAAGAGCGACGACTCCTTTTATCTGCCTCGGGAGGCGTTCGACAACCCCGACTTCAAGCGGGTGATCCAGCTCTTCCTGTCGCCGGACGGCCACGCCGCGCGGTTCTTCATCACCCACGACGGCTACCCGGCGACGCCGGAAGGCATGGCCCGGGTGAACCTGATCAAGAAGGCCGCCACCGAGTCCCTCAAGGGGACGCCGTTGTCGACCGCCCAGGTCTATGTCGCCGGTACCGCCGCGCTCTTCAACGACCTGCAGGGGCTCGCCGACTATGACCTGTTGATAGCCGGGATCACTGCGCTGGCAATCATTTTCATCATTATGTTGTTGATCACGCGGAGCTTCATCGCCTCGCTGGTGATCGTCGGGACGGTGCTGGCGTCGCTGGGAGCGTCGGTCGGACTGTCGGTATTGGTCTGGCAGTACATCTTCGGCATCCACCTGCACTGGCTGGTGATGGTGATGTCGGTGATCATCCTGCTGGCGGTGGGTTGTGACTACAACCTGTTGCTGGTCGCCCGATTCAAAGAGGAGCTCGGCGCCGGGATCAAGACCGGCATCATCCGGGCGATGGGGGGTACCGGAAAGGTGGTCACGGCCGCCGGACTGGTATTCGCGTTCACCATGGCCTCCATGCTCGTCAGTGACCTGCGGGTAGTGGGCCAGGTGGGCACCACGATCGGGCTCGGCCTGCTGTTCGACACCCTGATCGTCCGCTCGTTCATGATGCCGTCGATGGCGGCGCTGCTCGGCCGGTGGTTCTGGTGGCCGCTGAACGTGCGGGAGCATCCGCCGCGCGCACCGCGTGCGGTGGCGCCGGTCATGGCCGGGGCGGCCGCAACGGCGGCCGGCGATTCCGCCTCGGTCGCAGCGCATGCCGCGCCGGCCGCGGAAGCCACCGCGGCGACGACCGGCCCGTCCGACGCCCACGAGTGGACGTTCGAGGACATGGTGGCCACCGCGTTCCCGGAACTGTCGGCACCACCGGCACAACCGGCCGAGGACCGGCCCACCGAGGTGCTGGCCGCCACCCCACCGCCGGAGGACGAAACCGAGCACTAGAACGCCGCTGATCCGCCCTGGCCAGCACCCCGCCAATGGACTAGATTTAGACAAGTCCTGATTGTAAAAAATAAGGCGGGTTCCGGCTCGGTTCGGGCGGTGTCCGCACCGGCAGAGGAGGCGGCGGATGAGCATTGCGGATCGGACTGTGCAGACCAGCTGGGAAGGGCCGCTGGCAACCGGGGCGGGCGCCCTGGGCAGCGGCAGCAGCGGTGCGCTCGACGGGCTGCCGGTGACCTGGGCCGCCCGCACCGAGCAACCGGGCGGAAAGACCAGCCCGGAGGAATTGGCCGCCGCCGCCCATTCCTCGTGTTTCGCCATGGCGTTGTCGCTGAAGCTCGGTGAGAACGACACACCGCCGCAGCGACTCGACGTCACCTCGACGGTCACCCTCGCCGAGGTCGACGGGCTGCCCACCATCACCACGTCGAAGCTGACCGTTCGCGGCGAGGTCGCCGGCCTGGACGCCGCCGGCTTCGCCCAGATCGTCGACGCCGCCGCCGCGCTGTGCCCGGTGTCGCGGCTGTTCGCCGGCGCCGAGGTCAGCGTCGACGCGCAGCTTGCCTGAGGGGAGTGGGTGAAATCATGTCCACCGCAACGCTTTCGGTCGCACTCGAACGTGAACACCAGGAAGTCGACGCCGGGCTCGCGGACTTCCTGGCGAAGCTGGCTGCCGGCAGCGTGGCCGCCGACGCGCTGCGCGACACACTGGCCGTGCTGCGACGCCACATCTACCTGGAGGAACAGCTGCTGTTCCCACCGATCAGCAAGGGTGCGCAGATGATGTCGGTGTTCGGGATGATCCGCGGCCACGGTGAGATCTGGCGCACCATGGACGCACTCGAGGACCTGGCGGCCGGACCGGGCGATGCCGCCGACCACAATGAGTTGCGGGAAGCCTGCCAACGGCTGTTGACTCTACTTGCCGACCACAACAAGGTGGAGGAACCGGTGATCTATCCGGCCGCCGACACCGGCCTGGCCCCGGAGCAGGCCGCCGAGGTCGCCGACTTCCTCGAATCCGGCCGGATGCCCGACGGCTGGGTTTGTGCGAAGGCCGCTGCGTAGAGGTGGTAAGGAGATCGCAATGCCCCCAGAGAAAGCCCGCGTGGCCGTGTCGGCCGCCCTGGAGCGCGAGCACCAGCAGATCGACGCCGGTCTCGAAGCCTTCCTGATCGACCTTCGCGACGGCCGGGTGGACGCCGCCGGCCTGAGCGCGGCTCTGGAAGGGCTCCGCAAGCACATCTACCTCGAGGAGCGGATCCTGTTCCCGCCGATCCGGCAGGCCGGCATGGCGATGCCGGTTGCGGTCATGATGGCCGAGCACGGCGAGATCTGGCGCACGATGGACGCGCTGGTCGGACTGCTGCCCGACGGCGACACCGCGGCGCTGATGGCGGTCTCCCGGCTGCTGCTCGATCAGCTTGCGGTGCACAACTCCAAGGAGGAGCAGGTCATCTACCGGGCCGCCGACAACGGGCTGGAACCCGACCAGGCGGCAGCGGTGACCGAGTTCATCGAGACCGGCTTGCTGCCCGACAGCTGGGAGTGCCTGGAGGCAGGCTAACGGTTTGAACGAATCCGGGCGGCAGGGCCGGCGCAGCACCCGGACATGAGGGCCGGGCCGCGTCCGGGGAATCGGCGGCGCTCCGTACAATCGGCTCATCGGCAATGATCCGGCCATCACCGGGGAGCCTTCGGAGGAACGGGCCCAGCGCTTGACAGCCGGGCCTCACTAGAACCGAACGGGTTGGCCCGTCACAGCCTTGTGGAGCGGTCGCGCCGGCAGCGCGGCAAGCGGGGTGGTACCGCGGTGCTCGCGCAACCCGCGCGGCGTCGTCCCCGGGCCGGGCGCTTGGGAGGCGACACAGCATGAGCAAACGCAGCTATCCGAAGCCGGCCGCCGGTGCCCCCGACTTCCCGGCGGCTGAAATCGAGGTCCTCGACTACTGGGCGGCCGACGACACCTTCCGGGCCAGCATCGCCCGCCGCGACGGCGCCGAAGAATACGTGTTCTACGACGGCCCGCCGTTCGCCAACGGGCTACCGCACTACGGGCACCTGCTCACCGGCTACGTCAAGGACATCGTGCCGCGGTATCGCACCATGCGCGGCTACAAGGTGGAACGCCGGTTCGGCTGGGACACCCACGGGCTGCCCGCCGAACTCGAGGTCGAACGCCAGCTCGGCATCACCGACAAGTCGCAGATCGATGCGATGGGCGTCGCCGCGTTCAACCAGGCCTGCCGGGAATCGGTGCTGCGCTACACCGCCGAATGGCAGGACTACGTCACCCGGCAGGCCCGCTGGGTCGACTTCGACAACGACTACAAAACCCTCGACCTGCCGTTCATGGAATCGGTGCTGTGGGCGTTCAAACAGCTGTGGGACTCCGGCCTGGCCTACGAGGGCTATCGCGTACTGCCGTACTGCTGGCGCGACGAGACGCCGCTGTCCAACCACGAACTGCGGATGGACGACGACGTCTACCAGAGTCGGCAGGACCCGGCGCTGACCGTCGGGTTCCGGGTGGCCGACGGGGGACCCGCCGCTGAGCTGGCCGGCGCGCACCTGCTGGTGTGGACCACCACACCCTGGACACTGCCGGCCAACCTGGCGGTGGCGGTCAACCCGGAGGTGACCTATGTGCAGGTAGCGGTCGGGGACCGCCGGTACCTGCTCGCCGAGGCACGGCTCGGCGCCTACGCGCGCGAATTCGGGGAAGAGCCACAGCTGTTGGGCAGCTACCGCGGTTCGGAGCTGATCGGGATGCGCTACCTGCCGCCGTTCCCGTATTTCATGGCGGCGGCAGGCGCATTTCGGGTGCTGGCCGCCGACTTCGTGTCGACCGACGACGGCACCGGCATCGTGCATCTCGCGCCGGCCTACGGCGAGGACGACAAGAACACCACCGACGCCGCCGGGATCACCCCGGTCACCCCGGTCGACACCAAGGGCCGCTTCGATTCCAGCGTCGCCGACTACGCCGGACAGCACGTCTTCGACGCGAACAAGGCGATCATCGCCGATCTGAAAGCGGCCGCTGGCCCTGCTGCCCCCAATGGCGCGGTGCTGGTCCGCCACGAAACCTACGAGCACTCCTACCCGCACTGCTGGCGGTGCCGCAATCCGCTGATCTACAAGGCGGTGTCGTCGTGGTTCGTGCGTGTCACGGAATTCCGGGACCGCATGGTCGAACTCAACGAGCAGATCACCTGGTATCCCGAGCACGTCAAGGACGGGATCTTCGGCAACTGGCTCCGCGGTGCGCGCGACTGGTCGATTTCGCGAAACCGCTACTGGGGCACTCCGATCCCGGTGTGGAAATCCGACGATCCGGCGTACCCCCGAATCGATGTCTACGGCAGCCTCGATGAGCTGGAACGCGATTTCGGGGTGCGACCCGACAACCTGCACCGGCCCTACATCGACGAGTTGACCCGGCCCAACCCCGACGACCCGACCGGCGCCTCGACGATGCGACGCATCCCCGATGTGCTCGACGTGTGGTTCGACTCCGGGTCGATGCCCTATGCCCAGGTGCACTATCCGTTCGAGAACCGCGACTGGTTCGACGGTTCGGCGGCCGAGCCCGCGCACTACCCGGGCGACTTCATCGTCGAGTACATCGGCCAGACCCGCGGCTGGTTCTACATGATGCACGTGCTGGCCACCGCGCTGTTCGACCGTCCGGCGTTCAAAACCTGTGTGGCACACGGCATCGTCTTGGGCTCCGACGGGCAAAAGATGAGCAAGTCGCTGCGCAACTATCCCGACGTCAACGAGGTGTTCGACCGCGACGGTTCCGACGCCATGCGCTGGTTCCTGATGGCCTCGCCGATCCTGCGGGGCGGCAACCTGGTCGTCACCGAACCGGGCATCCGCGAGGGGGTGCGCCAGGTGATGCTGCCGCTGTCCAACGCCTACAGTTTCCTGGCCCTCTATGCGCCCGAATCCGGTGTGTGGCGCACCGATTCACCGCACGTGCTCGACCGCTACATCCTGGCGAAGCTGGCGGCGCTGCGCGACGATCTGACCGCCGCGCTGGAGGGCTGCGACATCTCCGGGGCGTGCGAGGAACTGCGCCAGTTCACCGAGGCGCTGACCAACTGGTATGTGCGACGCTCCCGGCAACGGTTCTGGGACGAGGACCCGAACGCCATCGACACCCTGCACACCGTGCTCGAGGTGACCTGCCGGCTGGCCGCACCATTGCTGCCGCTGACCACCGAGAAGATCTGGCGCTCGCTGACCGGGCAACGGTCGGTGCACCTGACCGACTGGCCCGAGGCCGACGATCTACCGCACGACCCGCAGCTGGTCGAGGCGATGGATCAGGTGCGCGACGTGTGTTCGGCCGCGTCCTCGCTGCGCAAGTCGCACCAACTGCGGGTCCGGCTGCCGCTGCCCAAACTCACCGTTGCCGTTGAGGACCCACAGCGGCTGGCCCCGTTCTCCGGGCTGATCGCCGACGAGCTCAACGTCAAGGCCGTCGAGCTGACCGAGGACATCGACCGCTACGGCCGCTTCGAGCTGGCGGTCAACGCCAAGGTGGCCGGTCCGCGGCTGGGCAAGGACGTGCAGGCCGCGATCAAGGCCGTCAAGGCGGGGGAGGGCGTGGTCAACCCGGACGGCACGCTGGGCGCCGGGCCGGTGGTGCTGCTCGACGGCGAGTACACGGCGAAACTGGTGGCCGCCGACCCCGAATTCACCGTGGCGCTGCCCGACGGCGCCGGGCTGGTGGTGCTCGACGGCACGGTGACCGAGGAACTCGAAGCCGAGGGCTGGGCCAAGGACCGCATCCGCGAACTACAGGACCTACGTAAGAACACCGGCCTGCAGGTTTCCGACCGGATCAGCGTGGTGATGTCGGTGCCCGACTCGCGGCTGGGCTGGGCACAGGCCCACGCTGAGCTCATCGCCGGTGAGATCCTGGCCACCGGCTTCGAATTCGGCGAACCGGGCGCCGATGCCGCCGAGATCGGCGACGGGGTGCGGGTGACGATCACCAAGGCCTGAGCGACGCCGCCGAACGGCCGGCAGCTCAGCGTTTGACGGCGCGCCAGCGTTGCCGGCCGGCTGCGGTCGCGACAGCGATGTCGGTGAATCCGCTGTGCCGCAACCGGTCCGGCAGCGACTCAGGTGGCATCGGGTTGTAGGTATCCCGGTAGTGGAGCAGCCGAAAGTGCCAGGACGGCACCCCGTCGCTGCCGGCGAACACCCCGCCGGACCGCAGCACCCGGAACGCCTCGGCGAACAGCCGGTCCTGCAGCTCCGGTGTCGGCACGTGATGCAGCATCGTGAAGCACACCACCGCGCTGAACGCGGCCGCGGGCAGCCCGGTGGCGGTGCCGTCGCCGTTGATGATGCGTGCGCGCGAGCCGTACTCGCCCTGCAACCGCTCGGCGAGCACCGGATCGATCTCCACCGCGGTGTAACGCGCAGCCCGGTCGATCAACACCTTGATATTGGCGCCGTAGCCCGGGCCGATCTCGAGGACGTCGTCCCCGAGGTCGACGCCGGCCAGCGCCCAGGGGACCAGCTGGTCTTCGACTTGCCGGGCCCACCGCCGTGAGCTGCAGCAGCGACGGTGCAGCAGGTTCATCGCCATGTCGACCACCCTAGGCGGCGGCGCAATAACATTCATCGGTGTGGACGCCCGGTGGGTCCTGCACCTGGACATGGACGCATTCTTCGCCTCCGTCGAGCAACTGACCCGCCCGACGCTGCGCGGTCGCCCGGTGCTGGTCGGCGGGCTGGGGGGCCGCGGTGTGGTGGCCGGCGCCAGCTACGAGGCGCGGGTCTTCGGGGCGCGTTCGGCGATGCCGATGCACCAGGCGCGCCGACTGGTGGGCGCCCCGGCGGTGGTGCTGCCGCCGCGCGGGGCGGTGTACGGGGTGGCCAGCCGCCGGGTGTTCGAGACCGTGCGCGCGGTGATCCCGGTCGTCGAGCAACTGTCCTTCGACGAGGCGTTCGGCGAACCGGCCGAGTTGTCCGGCGCCGGCAGCGAAGACGTGCACCGGTTCTGTGAGCGGTTGCGCCGCCGGGTGCGCGACGAGACCGGCCTGGTGGCGTCGGTGGGGGCGGGCTCGGGCAAACAGATCGCCAAGATCGCCTCCGATCTGGCCAAACCCGACGGGGTGCGGGTCGTCAGCCGCGCCGAGGAACGACTGCTGCTGGACGGGCTGCCGGTGCGCCGGCTGTGGGGTATCGGTCCGGTGGCCGAGGAGAAGCTGCACCGGCTGGGCATCACCACCATCGGCGCGTTCGCCGCGCTGACCGACAGCGAGGTCGCCGACATCCTGGGCGCCACGATCGGGCCCGCGCTGCACCGGCTGGCCCGCGGGATCGACGACCGTCCGGTCGCCGAACGCGCCGAGGCCAAACAGATCAGCGCCGAATCCACCTTCGCCACCGATCTGACCACGCTGGAGCAGCTGCGGGCCGAGGTCGGCCCGATCGGCGAACACGCCTACCGCAGGCTGCTGCGCGACGGGCGGGGCGCCCGTACGGTGACGGTGAAACTCAAGAAGGCCGACATGAGCGTGCTGACCCGCTCGGCGACGCTGCCCTATGCCACCACCGACGCCGCCGCGCTGACGGCCGCCGCCGGCCGGCTGCTGCTCGACCCGGCGCAGATCGGCCCGATCCGGCTGCTCGGGGTGGGATTCTCCGGGCTGACCGACGTCCGTCAGGAATCGCTGTTCCCGGAGCTGGAGTTCTCGGAGGCCACCGCTGATTCACCCGAAACACCAGCGCTGCAACCGGTTTCACCGTCGAGCGCGGCGTCATGGCGGGTCGGCGATGACGTCACCCACGTCGAGCTCGGGCACGGCTGGGTGCAGGGCTCCGGCCACGGAGTGGTAACGGTGCGGTTCGAGACCCGCAGCTCCGGCCCGGGCCCGGTGCGGACCTTCGCCGTCGCCGAACCGGGGATCACCCGCGCCGATCCGGTCGCCAGCCTGGACTGGCCCGACTACCCGGCCGTCCCGGACGAGCCCGGGTAAAACAGCATCACCACAACACACCGTAGACAGCGGAGATGGTGAAACCATGGGACCCATAGCCCTGGCAGGTCACGGTGCCCTGGTAGCCGACCGCGCAGCGCGAACCCCAGTTCTCCAGCCGGTAGCCCTGCGGCAACACATCGACGTCCCTGGTGAACGATGCGGTCTCGGCGCGGCGGTAGGACGCGGGCACGCCGCCCACTTCGATCACGGTCTGGTTGGCGCCGGCCGGCGCGTCCATCGGCACCGCGTCGCAACCGATCGGCCCACCGTTGGGGCCGATTCCGCAGGACCGGCCGTCCGGGGTCTTGAAGAAAACCCAGTAGAAGTCGCCGGGTGAGGAGTAGCGGCCGGTGGCGATCGGGTAGCTGTCGACGGCGCCGATCCCGGGCGGGGGCTCGGCCCGGGTTGCCGGAGCGATCCCGACCGCGAGAACCGCGGCGCAGCCCAGCGGCAGAACTTTTCTCACCGGTCAGCCCCACCGGTCCACGGCGTCGGCCACCGGCAAGCCAGCGGATAGCGCCGCCATCAGCAGCACCCGCGCCTGCGGCGGGCGAAGCCGAGGCACCATGACCGCACCGGCGTCGACCAGTGCCCGGCCCGGTCCGTAGGCCGCCCCGACCCGCGCGCCGGGCACCCGGCTGGACACCGCGACGGCCACCCCGTCGCGGCAGTGCCGGCGCACCCCGTCGATCACCGCTGTTCCGGCGTTGCCCGACCCCAGCGCCTCCAGGACAATTCCGCGCGCGCCCGCGGCCACGCAGGCGTCCAGCGCTGCCGCGTCCGCGCCGGCGTAGAGCGCGACGATGTCGACTCGGGGCGGGGCGGTCACCGGCAGTTGCGGCCGCACCTTTTCGCCGTCCAGGGACACCCGATCGCCGGCCACCGTGCCCGCCCGTGCGCCACTGAAGCCGGTCAGGTCGGAGGTGGTGGTCTTGTGCAGCCCGAGCGGGGCCAGCACCTGCCCGGCGAAGCACACCAGCACACCCAGACCGCGGGCCGCGGGGTCCGCGGCCAGCCGCAGCGCGTCACGCAGGTTGCCCGGCCCGTCGGCGTCGGGGGCATCGGCGCTGCGTTGCGCCCCGGTCAGTACGACCGGGGCGTCGCCGGTGTAGCCCAGCTCCAACCACAGCGCGGTCTCCTCGCAGGTGTCGGTGCCGTGCGTGACGACCACCCCGTCGGCACCACCGTCGACGCCGGCCCGCACCGCGGCCAGCATCCGGCCCCAGTCGACCGGGGTCAGCTCCGAGCTGTCGCGCGCCATCAGGTCCACCACGGTGACCTCGGCGGAGCCGGCGCCGACCCCGGCGACCAGGTCCGCACCGTGGACGGTGGGCCGGCGCACCCCGTCGTCGTCGGTGCTGGCGGCGATGGTTCCGCCGGTGGTGATGACGGTCAGGCGCTTGGACACCATGCCGCGATCATGCCGTACCCGCGTTAAGGAATGATGGGGGCGTGACTGAGGAGACAACCGACTCGACCGAGCCGGCCACCGATGCGGCGCCGGCGCCGGCGCCGGCTGCGCCCCGCCGACGGCTGGGCCTGCTGCTGTCGGTGGCCGCGGTCGTGCTGCTGGTCGACGTCGTCACCAAGGTGCTCGCGGTGAGGCTGCTGACCCCTGGCCAGCCGGTGCCGATCATCGGCGACACCGTCACCTGGACCCTGGTGCGCAACTCGGGGGCGGCGTTCTCGATGGCCACCAGCTACACCTGGGTGCTGACGCTGATCGCCAGTTCGGTGGTGCTCGGCATCATCTGGATGTCGCGCCGGCTGGTGTCGCCGTGGTGGGCGGTCGGATTGGGCATGATCCTCGGCGGGGCACTGGGCAACCTGGTGGACCGGTTCTTCCGGGCGCCCGGGCACTTGCAGGGCCACGTCGTCGACTTCCTGTCGATCGGTTGGTGGCCGGTGTTCAACGTCGCCGATCCCGCGGTGGTCGGCGGTGCGATCTTGCTGGTCACCCTCTCGGTGTTCGGTTTCGACTTCGACACGGTGGGCCGCCGCCGCGGCGGCGACGACGGCCGCCGGGACGACGCCGAGGAGCAGCGCGCGTGAGCACTGCCGGCAGCGACCAGGCTTGCTGCGGTCGTGACTGAACGCTCCATGCCGGTGCCCGAGGGGCTGGCCGGCATGCGCGTCGACGCCGGGCTGGCCCGCCTGCTGGGGCTGTCCCGGACCGTTGCCGCGACGCTGGCCGAGAACGGCGACGTCGAACTGGACGGGACGCCCGCCGGAAAGTCCGACCGGTTGGCCGCCGGGGCGTGGTTACACGTGCGGCTGCCCGAGGCGCCGGCTCCGTTGGAGAACACCCCGGCCGAGGTCGAGGGCATGGCGATCCTGTACTCCGACGCCGACATCGTCGCCGTCGACAAGCCCGCCGGGGTGGCCGCCCACGCCTCCGTGGGCTGGACCGGACCCACCGTGCTGGGCGGGCTGGCGGCGGCCGGCTACCGGATCACCACCTCCGGGGTCCCCGAACGCCAGGGCATCGTGCACCGGCTGGACGTCGGCACCTCCGGGGTCATGGTGGTGGCGATCTCCGAGCGGGCCTACACCGTGCTGAAACGCGCCTTCAAGGCGCGCACCGTCGAAAAGCGCTATCACGCACTGGTGCAGGGCCATCCGGATCCGTCCAGCGGCACCATCGACGCACCCATCGGCCGGCACCATGGCCGCGACTGGAAGTTCACCGTCACCGCCGACGGCCGGCACAGCATCACCCACTACGACACGCTGGAGGCATTCGTCGCGGCCAGCCTGCTCGACGTGCATCTGGAGACCGGCCGCACCCACCAGATCCGGGTGCATTTCGCCGCGCTGCGCCATCCCTGCTGCGGCGACCTCACCTACGGCGCTGATCCCACGCTGGCGAAAAAACTCGGGCTGGAACGCCAGTGGCTGCATGCCCACTCGCTGGCCTTCGCCCACCCTGGCGACGGCCGGCGCATCGAGATCACCAGCGAGTATCCGGCCGATCTGCAGCACGCCCTGGACGTGCTGCGGCGCTGACTCAGCTCTTCCTGGCCTCCACCAGCACCCGGGTGGCGTGCGCGACGAACGGGCCCCGGGACTCGATGAGCTCATGCATCTCACGCAGCCGGTCACGGTGGTCGTCGACGGCGAAGTCGGGCACCGTCCAGATCACTTTGCGCAGGAAGTAGATCACCGCGCCGACGTCGAAGAACTCGGCGCGGAGCCGCTCGAGGCGCAGATCGAGAATTTCCATGCCGGCGGCCGTCGCGCCGGCCCGCACCGCCTCGGGCTCGTATTGGGCGCCCTTGCCGGGCATCGGTCCGAGAAAGAACTCGCTGAGTTCCAGCATCGTCGCCGGCCCGATCTGTTGGGCGAAGTAGCGGCCGCCGGGCCGCAGTACCCGGGCGATCTCGGACCACCATGTCTCCAGCGAGTGCCGGCTGCTGACCAGGTCGAAGGCTTCGTCGCCGAACGGCAGCGGCGGCCGGTCGGGCACCGTCACCACCACGACCCCGCGCGGATGCAGCAGCTCGGTGGCGCGTTTGGCATTCGGCGGCCAGGATTCGGTGGCCGCCATGGTCGGGGGGAACGTGCCGAACCGCTCGATACCGGCCAGCACTTCGCCGCCACCGGTGTGCAGGTCGACGGCGGCCGCTACCCCCGACAGCCGACGTGCCAGCTGACGCTGGTAGCCCCAGGACGGCCGCTGCTCGGTGGCGCGGCCGTCGAGCCAGGAGAATTCCCAGCCGTCGACCGGAGCGGCGGCGGCCTCGGTAACCAGGTCGTCGAAGCTTCGTGACATCGGGGCGGTCAGCCGGAGTCGCGCGGCGATTTCGGCGGCCGGATCTTGAACGAGATCCGCAGTTTGGTGCGGTAGATGATCCCGCCCTTGTCGTCGAGGGTGAGATCCTGCTCGACGACCTGGGCGACGCGGATGTCATCGATGGTTTGCTTGGCGCGGTGCACCGCTTCGGCCGCGGCGTTCTCCCAAGACGACGGGCTGGTCCCGATGATGTCGATCACCCGGTACACGCTCATGTATGTGTCTCCTCCGCTTCAGACGAACTTCAACGTAGTGCACGGCGGTGGCCGCTGTCGCGCGAAACGCCCGCCGGGAAGACACACCCGGCGACACGCCCGGCTCGGTCGGTGCCCGGCCATAGACTGGCGGACCTATGGGATCTTCGTTTGTACACCTGCACAACCACACCGAGTACTCGATGCTCGATGGCGCGGCGAAGATCGCCCCGATGCTGGCCGAGGCGCAGCGTCTGGAGATGCCGGCGATCGGAATGACCGACCACGGAAACATGTTCGGCGCCAGCGAGTTCTACAACGCCGCCACCGCAGCCGGTATCAAACCGATCATCGGGGTGGAGGCCTACATCGCTCCCGGTTCCCGGTTCGACACCCGCCGGGTCCACTGGGGGGATCCCGGCCAGAAGAGCGATGACGTCTCCGGCAGCGGCTCCTACACCCACCTGACGATGGTGGCCGAGAACGCCACCGGCCTGCGCAACCTGTTCAAGCTGTCCTCGCTGGCCTCCTTCGAGGGCCAGCTCGGCAAATGGTCACGGATGGACGCCGAGATCATCGCCGAGCACGCCGAGGGGATCATCGCCACCACCGGCTGCCCCTCGGGGGAGGTGCAGACCCGGTTGCGGCTGGGCCAGGACCGCGAGGCGCTGGAGTCGGCCGCCAAATGGCGGGAGATCTTCGGGCCGCAGAACTACTTCCTGGAGGTGATGGACCACGGCCTGGCCATCGAACGCCGGGTTCGCGACGGGCTGCTGGCCGTCGGCCGCAAGCTCGCCATCCCGGCGCTGGCCACCAACGACTGCCACTACGTCACCCGCGACGCATCCCAGAACCACGAGGCGCTGCTGTGCATTCAGACCGGCAAGACGCTGTCGGATCCCACCCGGTTCAAGTTCGACGGCGACGGCTACTACCTGAAGTCGGCCGCCGAGATGCGTGCGCTCTGGGACGACCAGCTGCCGCAGGCGTGCGACTCGACCCTGCTGATCGCCGAGCGGGTGCAGTCCTACGCCGACGTCTGGGCGCCGCGCGACCGGATGCCGGTGTTCCCGGTTCCCGACGGCCACGACCAGGGCTCCTGGCTTCGCCACGAGGTGGCGGCCGGGCTGCAACGGCGCTTTCCGGCCGGGGTGCCCGCCGAATACACCGATCGGGCCGCCTATGAGATCGATGTCATCTGCGGCAAGGGATTCCCGTCCTACTTCCTGATCGTCGCGGACCTGATCAACTACGCGCGTTCGATCAACATCCGGGTGGGCCCGGGCCGCGGCTCGGCCGCCGGATCGCTGGTGGCCTATGCGCTGGGCATCACCAACATCGACCCGCTCCCACACGGGCTGCTGTTCGAACGCTTCCTCAACCCGGAACGACCGTCGGCTCCCGACATCGACATCGACTTCGACGACCGCCGGCGCGGCGAGATGGTGCGCTATGCCGCCGAGCGGTGGGGTAGCGACCGGGTCGCCCAGGTGATCACCTTCGGCACCATCAAAACGAAAGCGGCGCTGAAGGACTCGGCCCGTGTCCATTACGGCCAGCCCGGTTACGCGATCGCCGACCGGATCACCAAGGCGCTGCCGCCGCCGATCATGGCCAAGGACATCCCGCTGTCGGGTATCACCGACCCCAACCACGAGCGGTACAAGGAGGCCGCCGAGGTTCGCACGCTGATCGACACCGATCCCGACGTACGCACCATTTACGAGACCGCGCGGGGCCTCGAGGGCCTGGTCCGCAACGCCGGTGTGCACGCCTGCGCGGTGATCATGAGCTCCGAGCCGCTCATCGACGTGATCCCGTTGTGGAAACGGCCGCAGGACGGCGCCATCATCACCGGCTGGGACTACCCGTCGTGTGAAGAGATCGGCCTGCTGAAAATGGACTTCCTGGGCCTGCGCAACCTGACGATCATCGGGGACTGCCTGGAGAACATCAAGGCCAATCGGGGCATCGATCTGGATCTCGAATCGGTGCCGATGGACGACCCGGCCACCTATGAGCTGCTGGGCCGCGGCGACACCCTGGGGGTGTTCCAGCTCGACGGCGGCCCGATGCGTGACCTGTTGCGCCGCATGCAGCCCACCGAGTTCAACGACATCGTCGCGGTGCTGGCGCTGTACCGGCCCGGCCCGATGGGCATGAACGCCCACAACGATTACGCCGACCGCAAGAACAACCGCCAGGCGATCAAGCCCATCCATCCCGAGCTCGAAGAGCCGCTGCGCGAGATCCTGTCGGAGACCTACGGCCTGATCGTCTACCAAGAGCAGATCATGTTCATCGCCCAGAAGGTGGCGTCCTACACCATGGGCAAGGCCGATGCGCTGCGCAAGGCCATGGGTAAGAAGAAGCTCGAGGTACTGGAAGCTGAGTACAAGGGCTTCTACGAGGGGATGACGGCCAACGGGTTCTCCGAAAAAGCCGTGAAAGCGTTGTGGGACACCATTCTTCCGTTCGCCGGCTACGCGTTCAACAAGTCGCACGCGGCCGGCTACGGTCTGGTGTCGTACTGGACGGCGTATCTGAAGGCCAACTACCCGGCCGAATACATGGCCGGCTTGTTGACGTCGGTCGGCGACGACAAGGACAAGGCCGCCATCTACCTCGCCGACTGCCGCCGGCTGGGGATCACCGTGTTGCCCCCGGACGTCAACGAATCCGAATTGAATTTCGCCTCGGTGGGTTCCGACATCCGTTACGGGCTGGGCGCGGTGCGAAACGTCGGCGCCAACGTCGTCGGGTCACTGATCGCCACCCGAACACACAAGGGCCGCTTCACCGATTTCTCCGACTACCTCAACAAGATCGACATCGCAGCCTGCAACAAGAAGGTCACCGAGTCGTTGATCAAGGCTGGCGCCTTCGACTCGCTGGGCCATCCGCGCAAGGGCCTGTTCCTGGTGCACACCGATGCCGTGGACTCGGTGCTGGGCACCAAGAAGGCCCAGGCGATGGGCCAGTTCGATCTGTTCGGTGGCGGCGATGGCGAAAGCGCCGGAGCCGACGCGGTTTTCGGCATCCGGGTACCCGACGAAGAATGGGCCGACAAGCACAAACTGGCCCTGGAACGGGAGATGCTCGGACTCTACGTCTCCGGGCACCCACTCAACGGCATCGCCCATCTGCTGGCCGCCCAGGTCGACACCCCGATCCCCGCCATCTTGGAGGGTGACATCGCCTCCGACACCCAGGTGCGGGTCGGCGGGATCCTGGCATCGGTAAACCGCCGGGTGAACAAGAACGGTCTGCCCTGGGCGTCAGCGCAATTGGAGGATCTCACCGGCGGCATCGAGGTGATGTTCTTCCCGCAGACCTACTCCGCCTACGGCGCCGAGGTCGTCGACGACGCCGTGGTGCTGGTCAGCGCCAAGGTGAACATCCGCGACGACCGGATCTCGCTGATCGCCAACGAGCTGGTGGTGCCGGACTTCTCCGCCAACGCCGCGGATCGCCCGCTGGCGGTCAGTCTGCCGACCCGGCAATGCACCATGGACAAGGTCAGCGCACTCAAACAGGTGCTGACCCGCCATCCCGGAACGGCACAGGTGCAGCTGCGGCTGATCAGCGGGGAGCGGATCACCGTGCTGGAACTGGACCCGTCGCTGCGGGTCACGCCATCGTCGGCGCTGATGGGGGACTTGAAGGCGTTGCTGGGGCCGGGGTGTCTGGGCGGCTGATACATCTGACGACAATGTAGTCATGGCTGCTCCGACCTCCGTCCGGTTCGACGCCGACGTCGCCGCCCGGCTGGCCCCCCGGCCGGCCGCCGGGCTCGACTGATCGGCGGGCCGGATGTCTGGGAGGTCGCCCGTGCGCTGCGTAGCGCGCGCCTCAGCGAGCCCGACCTGGGCCCGGCGGCGTTGGTGGAGTTGGTCAGTGACACCCGCGGGGTCGACCCGATGCTGATCCGCGCCGCGATCGCCTACCAGGCGGCGTTC
Organism: Mycolicibacter algericus DSM 45454; assembly: GCF_002086455.1. GTDB lineage: Bacteria > Actinomycetota > Actinomycetes > Mycobacteriales > Mycobacteriaceae > Mycobacterium > Mycobacterium algericum. The sequence continues at coordinate 10,530 of NZ_MVHC01000022.1, read as the reverse complement.
CCGGCTGAGGTCGACGGCTGGATTGGCCGCGCCGAGGTCGAAGCAGCCGAAGCCCACGACCGCTGGGTACGTGAGCAGGAACTGCTCGGCCAGTGACGCCGAGGCTGCTTCTCGACGAGATGTTCCACCGCGGCCGGTGGTGTCCTGTGGTTACACGCCGTCGAGGAGTAGCGGCGCTCAGCGGGCATTCAGTGTCACCGCCACGATGGCACTGTCGGGCCAGAGGGCGCGGCTGCGCGCCCGACGCAGTTTTTGGCGCAGCGGCAACTCCCGATACACATTGGTCACGCCCGGGACCTGGATCATCGGAATGACGTTCCACTGCCAGCCGTAGCGCCGGTGCAACCTGCGATTGGCGGCCTCGGCCTCGTCGCCGGCGAGAATCGTGGCCCGGCCGGCAACAGTGATGGCGCCGGGGCGGCACCGGCCGCGGTAATCGCAGGGGACCACCTCGACATCGGGGCGTAGCGCCAGTCGCCGGGTCTTCGGGCCGACCTTGGTGCGGAACACCACGGTGTCGCCGTCCAGTGCGAACCATATCGGCGTGTCGACCGCCGAGCCGTCGCGGCGGAAGGAGCGCAGCAGCGCGTAGCGGGCTTCGTGCAGCTCTTCGAGTCGTTGTCCGGGCATGACACCAGTGAACAACCTAGAGTTGGCTCTAAGTCAAGGCGTCGAGGAGGCCGCATGTCCGACTCGCTGACGATCGGCGAGGTCGCCCGCCGCAGCGGTGTTGCCGCCACCACCTTGCGCTACTACGAGCAGGTCGGTCTGCTGGCCGCGCCGCGGCGGGTCGGCGGCCAACGTCGCTACGACGAGGCGATGCTGGCCCGGCTCGAGATCATCGGGCTGTGCAAATCCGCGGGTTTCGCTTTGGCCGAGATCCAGCTGCTGTTCGGCGACGACGCGCCCGGGCGTCCGGCAAGCCGCGCGCTGGCGCAGGCCAAGCTCGCCGAGATCGACGCCCAGCTGGAGTCGTTGGCTCGCGCCCGCGAGGTCATCGAGTGGGGCATGCGCTGCACCTGCCCGTCCATCGACGCCTGTAGCTGCGGTGTTCACCCACCGCCCCGCCCCGGCGCGAGCTAAGCGGCTGGCCGGCTCGGCACACAGCTGAACCTCAACGTAACGTTTAGATTCGTTTTCGATAACAACACTGCATCACCGGTGTAACGTCTGAAACTCCACGCACAACTCGTGTGGCCCGGGAGGAAGGGAATCATTTGTGATGCCTGTGCGACGACTGGTTTCATCGCCGCTCGGGGGAACGGCAGCCCGCTCTGCCCGGTGGCGTCGTGATGCCGGCCGCCACATCCGGTACGCCGATGGTGCGGCCTCGGCTTTCGTGTGGAATAGTCTCGATAACTCGAGTTATGTCGCGGCGGCCGGCTACCCGGCGCCCGACGACCCGGGGGCCGGTAGGGCTTCAAGTCGGCGAGTACGTAGCAGTGGCGCAACTGGGTAGCACCACATAGGGTGTCGACGGGAACAAACCGCTCGCTCAGTGTTAACAAAAAAATACGTCAGATTCGGATGTGAATCGGGTAACACAAGTGTAACGTTTGGTCACCTGAGCTTCACAGGTACACATTTGCAACAAGCTTAACGGAGGCAGTCATGTGGGAATCGCGCCGTCTTCTTACCCTGCTCGGGGTAGGCGTCGCTGCTGGGTTCGCCGCGCTGGTACTGCCTATGTCGGTCGCTAACGCTGCGGGCGAGTCCGGTAGCACCAGCCCGGTGCCCGGTTGGGACGGCCCCTACGAGACCTGCGAGGGGGTGGTCTGCCTAGTGATGGAGCCCCTTACTCGGGAGAGCGTGGGCCGCGACTGGTCTTACGAAGGCATCCGCCCGTGGATCACCGACTGGAAGGGCGACCAGCTCTACAACGTCGAGTTGAACGGCGAAGAGGTCGGTGGCTACAACATCAAGATCGAGGACTTCTGGAACTCGTTCTACTCGACCTCGGCGTACCAGTTCGGTGACTTCATGCCTAACGCTGACACCCCCGACGACTTGAGTGCGCTAGGCAACTTCGGCTACCTGTCCGGAGCCTCGATCTACCAGATCAACCTCTTCGACGGCGCGTTCACCAATCTCACCATGAACGGCGTGGGGCCGCACGATCTGAACTACTGGGTGATGTCGGCCAACGATCTGACCTACTCGGTGGTCACCGACCCCCTCAAGGGTGTCTCGGCAGCCTTGATCCAATTCGGCGACGACGCGCCAATGCAACTGTGGAACAGCCTGTTCCACTCCTGGACCCCGGAGATTCCGGACTACCTCATCCCGAACGACCCATTCGCCGCGCTGGACTTCGATCCGTGTGACTTCCTTGGTCTCTGCGACCTCGTCGGTTAACCGTTCGGCTCAGAACTTGTAGCGCAGCACCCGGGCCTTGCCGGCCACCGACTTGAACCGGCCGGCAAGCCGGGTCATGCGCCGGGCGGCCGGCGGGAATGAGTCGACCTCGGCGGCATGCGCGAGGCAGGCCTGCTCCACCAGGCGCAGGCGCGGCTCCCACCGCTCCGGGGTGTGCGGATCGGTGAAGCCGGGGTTGGCCCACACGTGGCGCAGCAGACTGAACATGCCGCGCGGCGCGAGCTTCATCGACAGCGAGCTGAGCGGCCCCACCCGGCCGTAGTCGTTGAACGCCAGCTCACCGCTGCCGAAGTGGTCGATGAGCTGCCCCAACACCGCGGTGACCTGCGCTTTGGTGAGAAACGCGAACAGACCGTCGGCCATCACCATGGTGGGCCGGCCGGCCGGGATGCCGGCCGTCCAATCGGGGCCGGTCAGATCGGCGGCGATGACGCGCTCAGAGGGCTGGGCCGGCAGCAGTTTGTCGCGCAACGCAACCACACGCGGGAGATCGATGCTGTACCAGTCGACACCCGACGGCGGCTGCACCCGGGCCAGCGGCTCGTTGAGGCCGGCCCCCAGATCCACGACAACGGCGTCGGGGTTCGCGGCGGTATACCGGCGGACCCGATTGTCGAGCAGCTTGGCGCGCAGTGCGGTTTGGCGCACCACGCTGGCCGGAATCCGCAACCCGGCGAAGTCGTAGTCGATCAGGCCGACGACCCGGTCGGAGAACGCGTCGCCGAGGATCGGCGTCTCGGCGCGGTGGTCGAGGGCGCGCGCGTAGGCGGTGAGAAATGCTGTCTGCTCGACCTGGCTGAATTCGGTGACGGCAATCGGCATGAGGCCACCGTAAGCGATCCGGCGGCGCCCGGGCGGGCGCGGGCAAAGCCGCGTCGTCGCGGTGGCGGCGCCGCTACCGTCGACACCATGGAATCGCAGCAGGCCGCCACCGTCGCGGTGACGGCGGACGGTGTGCTCGGCTCGATCACGTTGAATCGCCCGGACAAACTCAATCCGTTGAGCACGCTCACCCTCGAGGAGTTGGTGGCGGCGGCCCGCTGGTTCGACGCCCGGCCCGCGGTGAAGGTCGTGGTGATCTCCGGCAGCGGCCGGGCGTTCTCCGCCGGGGCGGACCTGGCCGCGTCTGCCGCCGCCACCGACGGCGCTGCAGCCCTGCGGGAGGCCGCCGACGCCGGACGGCGGATGGCCGATGCGATCGAAGCGATGCGGGCGGTGACGGTGGCGCGGCTGCACGGTCACTGCGTCGGTGGTGGCGTCGTGCTGGCCGCCGCCTGTGATCTGCGGGTGGCCGCTGCCGACACCCGGTTCTCGATACCCGAGGTCGATCTGGGTATCCCGCTGGCATGGGGCGGCATCCCGCGGTTGGTTCGCGAGATCGGGCCCGCGTTGACCAAGGAGCTGGTGATGACCTGCCGGCCGTTCGGCGCCGACGAGGCGAAGGCGGCCGGCTTCATCAACCGGGTGGTTGCCGAGGCGGACTTGGACGCCGAGGTCGAGGCGCTGGTCGGCCGGTTGGCCGGCAAGTCCGCGCTGACCCTGGGCGGCACCAAGCGCCAGGTCAACGCGGTCACCGAGGGCATGGTGGGCACCGCCCGCAGCTGGAACGATGCCGACGCGCTGGTCACCGCGGTGCACGACACCGAATCGCAGGCCTCGGCGATGGCGTATCTGGAACGGGTCCATCGCCGCTGAGCCCGCCGACGACAGGAGGAGTAGATGACAGGAACACCGCCGGCGACGACCCTGTGCGAGGCGTTTCAGCGCACGGCCGCCATCGATCCGGACGCCGTCGCGGTGCGCACGGTCGGCGGCGGGCAGACGCTGACCTGGCGCGACTACGCGACACAGGTGCGGCAGGTCGCGGCCGGACTGGCCGGGCTTGGGGTGTGCCGCGGGGACACGGTGTCGCTGATGATGGCCAACCGGATCGAGTTCTATCCGCTCGAGGTCGGCGCTCAGCACGCCGGCGCCACGTCGTTCTCGGTGTACAACACGCTGCCCGCCGAGCAGCTCGGCCACCAGTTCGGCAACGCCGACACCAAGGTGGTGATCTGCGAGCAGGCCTATGTCGAGACGATCCGGTCCAGCGGTGCCCCCGTGGAACACATCGTGTGCATCGACGGCCATCCGGACGGCACCTTGTCGCTCGCGGATCTGCTGGCCGCCGGGCGCCCCGATTTCGACTTCGAATCCAGTTGGCGGGCAGTGCAACCCGACGACGTCATCACCTTGATCTACACCTCGGGCACCACCGGTGCCCCCAAGGGGGTGGAGATGACCCATACCAACCTGCTGTTCGAGGCGGCGGCGCTCGATACGGTCCTCGGGGTGCGCTTCGGTGACCGGATCACCTCCTACCTGCCGTCGGCGCACATCGCCGACCGGGCGATGGGGCTCTACAACCAGGAGATCTTCGGTGTCCAGATCACCGTCGTTCCCGATGTCCGGGCCATCGGGGCCGCACTGCCCGACGTGCGTCCCACCATCTGGGGAGCGGTACCGCGGGTCTGGGAGAAGCTCAAGGCGGCCATCGAGTTCGCGGTCGATGCCGAGCCGGACGGGGACCGTCGCGCAGCACTGCAATGGGCGCTGTCGGTAGGCGCCAAACGCGCTGCGGCGCTGATCGGCGGTGAGCCGGTTTCCGACGCCGTGGCCGCCGAGTGGTCGCAGGCCGACGAGCTGGTGCTGTCGAAACTTCGCGCCAAGCTGGGCTTCGGCGAACTGCGGTGGGCGGTGTCGGGCGCGGCGCCGATTCCCAGGGAGACGCTGGGATTCTTCGCCGGAATCGGCATTCCGATCAGCGAGGTGTGGGGTATGTCGGAGCTCAGCTGCGTCGCCTCGACCACCCATCCTCGCGACGCCCGGCTCGGCACCGTCGGAAAGTTGTTGCCCGGGCTCGAAGGTCGCATCGCTGACGACGGCGAGTTCCTGGTGCGGGGACCACTGGTGATGCGGGGCTACCGCAAAGAGCCGGCCAAGACCGCCGAGGCGATCGACGCCGACGGCTGGCTGCACACCGGCGACATCCTCGAAGCAGACGCCGAAGGCTATCTGCGCGTGGTCGACCGCAAGAAGGAACTGATCATCAACGCCGCAGGCAAGAACATGTCCCCGGCGAACATCGAGAACGCCATCCTGGCGTCGTGCCCGATGATCGGGGCGATGGTCACCATCGGGGAGTCCCGGCCCTACAACACCGCCCTGCTGGTGTTCGACGCCGACTCGGTCGGCCCGTATGCGGCCGCGCACGGATTGCCGGAGGCGACACCTGCGGCGCTGGCCGCCGACCCGGCGGTGATCGCACAGATCGCCGCCGGGGTGGCGGCCGGCAACGCCAAGCTCTCGCGAGTCGAACAGATCAAGCGCTTCCGGGTGTTGCCCACGCTGTGGGAGCCCGGCGGTGAGGAGGTCACACTCACCATGAAGCTCAAACGCGGGCCGATAGCCGCGAAGTACGCCGACGAGATCGAGGCGCTCTACGCGCCCGAACCCGCACCGCACATCCATCAGCCGGCGGGCGCCGAGGATGCCCGCCCGGCAACGGCCGTCTGAAAGGGGCCTACCACGGCGATCTTCACCTTCGGGCACGGCACCGCGGACGCAGCGGAGATCACCAAGCTGCTGACCGGCGCCGGGGTACGCGGTCTGGTCGACGTGCGCAGCGCACCGGGCAGCCGCCGCAATCCCGACAGCGCACGCGAGGCGATGCAGCAGTGGCTGCCCGAAGCCGGCGTCGGATATCGGTGGGAGCCGCGGTTGGGCGGTTGGCGGCGGCGCAGCGGCGACAGCCCGGATGTCGGACTGCGCAATGATTCATTCCGCTCCTATGCAGGCTATATGCGCACCGATGACTTTCGGGACGGCATCGCCGACCTGCTGGCCGAAGCGGCCGACCGGCAGGTCGCGGTGATGTGTGCGGAGACCGTGTGGTGGCGATGCCATCGGAAGCTGATCGCGGACTACCTCACGCTGGTCCACGGCGTGCAGGTGTGTCACCTGATGCACGACGGAAAGCTGCGGGAGCACCGCCCGATGGCGGAGGCGCGGATCGACGGTGATGTCCTGGTGTACGACGGTCCGTCGGACTAGCCCTGCTTCAAGCCCAGCACCAGCCATAGCGCGGTGCAGACTCCGGCGGCGCTCAGCACCGCGGCCGCGGCACTGGCCGTGGCCGCGCCGACGATCAGCAGGGTGGCCAATCCGACCGCCAACGCGACCAGCTTGTAGGCCGGCCACGGCACCCCGGCGATCGGCACCTGGTGCCGTGGGCGCTCGGCGGTCGTCATGCCGTTAACGGTACGCGATAACCAATTGTTCGACCACCCGAAACTCCACAGACGGCTGGCCGTGTTGCGGTACCGGTCTAGTCTGGGCGGCATGCCTCTGAGCGGAGAATACGCACCCAGCCCGTGGGATTGGTCCCGGGAGAACGCCGAACAGTACATGTCTTCCGGCGGCACCGAGGGCACCGAGATGAAGGGCAAGCCGGTGGTGCTGCTCACCACCGTGGGAGCCAAGACCGGCAAGCTGCGCAAGACCCCGCTGATGCGGGTGGAGCACAACGGGCAGTACGCGATCGTTGCCTCGCTGGGCGGCGCGCCCAAGCACCCGGTCTGGTACCACAACGTCGTCAAGAATCCGCGGGTCGAACTGCAGGACGGCACCGTCACCGGCGACTACGACGCCCGCGAGGTGTTCGGCGACGAGAAGGCGCAGTGGTGGGAACGCGCGGTGGCCGCCTGGCCGGACTACGCCGACTACCAGCAGAAGACCGACCGCGAAATCCCGGTGTTCGTGCTGACCCCGGTAGGCTGAACCCGCTGCTGGGTGGCACCATATTGCGGTGTCCGCCGAACTGCGCCAGAACCGTGGCTCCAACGCCTGCCCGCTGAACGCGGCCGATATCGACGCGGCGGCCCAGCGAATCGCGGGCGTGGTGGCGCCAACTCCGCTGCAGCTCAGCGACCGGCTCTCGGAGATCACCGGTGCCACGGTGTACCTCAAGCGCGAAGACCTGCAGTCGGTGCGGTCCTACAAGCTGCGCGGTGCCTACAACCTGCTGGTGCAGTTGACCGCCGACGAGATCGCCGCAGGTGTGGTGTGCTCATCGGCCGGCAACCACGCACAGGGCTTCGCTTACGCCTGCCGGTCGCTGGGCATTCGCGGCCGGGTGTACGTGCCGGCCAAGACACCCAAGCAGAAGCGCGACCGGATCCGCTACCACGGCGGGGAGTTCATCGAGCTGATCGTCGGCGGGGCGACATATGACATGGCTGCGGAGGCGGCGCTGGCCGACGTGGCGCGCACCGGGGCCACACTGGTGCCGCCCTACGATGACCTGCGGACGATGGCTGGTCAGGGCACCATCGCCGTGGAGCTCCTCAACCAGCTCGACACGGCGCCGGACCTGGTCGTCGTTCCGGTCGGCGGCGGCGGCTGTATCGCGGGGATCACCAGTTACCTCGCGGAGCGGACCGCCGAAAGTGCGGTGCTGGGGATCGAACCGGCGGGGGCGGCCTCGATGATGGCCGCCCTGGCCGCCGGCGAACTGGTGACCCTCGATCACGTCGACCAGTTCGTCGACGGCGCCGCCGTCAAGCGTGCCGGCGCCCTGCCCTACGCCGCGCTGGCCGCCGCCGGCGACATGGTGTCGGTCACCACCGTCGACGAGGGCGCGGTGTGCACCGCGATGCTCGACCTCTACCAGAACGAGGGCATCATCGCCGAGCCGGCGGGTGCGCTGTCGGTGGCCGGGCTGCTCGAGGCCGACATCACGCCCGGCGCCACCGTGGTCTGCCTGATCTCCGGCGGGAACAACGACGTGTCGCGCTACGGCGAGATCCTGGAACGCTCGCTGGTCCACCTCGGCCTCAAGCACTATTTCCTGGTCGATTTCCCCCAGGAGCCGGGCGCACTGCGGCGGTTCCTCGACGAGGTTCTCGGGCCCGGGGACGACGTCACGCTGTTCGAATACGTCAAGCGCAACAACCGGGAAACCGGCGAGGCGTTGGTCGGAATTCAACTGGGCTCGGCGGCGGACCTCGGTGGACTGCTGGCCAGGATGCGCTCCTCGCAGATCCACGTCGAGCCGCTGGAGCCAGGCTCGCCGGCGTATCGCTTTCTGCTCTGACAGCCGCATCCGGCAACGGGGGGGTGACCTGGGGCCCCTGCGCGGGTAGCCGACGGGCATGGTGTCATCGGAGACGATGAGTATGGATGAAACCGATGTTCGCCGGGTGCTCGATATCGCCCTGCGTTTCGGGCAGCTGCTGTTGGGATCGCAGGCCGGAACCGCCGATGTCGCCTCGAGCATGCTCGCGATCGCGACCGCTTACGGGCTGCCGCAGACCCAGGTGGACATCATGGCGAACTCGATCAGGGTGTCGGTGCCTCGCGGGGTGCCGGGCGCCCCGGTCACGGCGATGTATCTGGTGCAGTCGCGCTCACTGGACTACACCCGGCTGCAGCTGGCCACCGACCTCGCCGAGCATGTCGTCACAACCACGCCCGATCCCGAATGGGTGCAGCAGCAACTGGACATCGTCAGCCGGGCCGACCATCCCTATCCGCGATGGGTGGCCACCGCCGGCTGGGCGGTCATGGCCGGTTGCTTCTCGGTGCTGATCGGTGCCGGGCCGGTGATTGCCGTGATCTCGGCGGCCACCACCGCACTGATCGACCGGGTCGGCCGGGTGCTCAACGGCTGGCGGCTACCGCTGCTGTTTCAGCAGGTGGTCGCCGCAGCGGTGGCCACCGGCGTGGCCATCGTTCCGCACGCCGTCGGCTGGCTGCCCGCCGGCGCGTCGGTGTCACCGGTGGTGGCCGCCAACATCGTGGTGTTGTTGTCGGGGCTGGCCACCGTCGGCTCGGTGCAGGACGCCATCACCGGCTACCAGCTCACCGCGGTCTCGCGGGGCATGGACATCCTGCTCTCGTCGGCGGGCATCCTGGTCGGCGTGTCCATCGCGGTGCGCATCGGTGGCTGGTTCGGCGCCCAAGTCCGGGTGAGCGCCGAGATACCGGTCGCAGTGCTGAGCATGCCGGTGTACGTGCTGGCGGGCGCCATGGGCGCCGCGGCCGCGGCGATAGCCGGTTACGCGCAGCTCAAGGCGGCATTGGCGGCAGGTCTTGCGGGGGCGACCGCCACGTTGCTGGTATTCGGGCTGCGACTGGTGGACGCCGACCCCATTGCGGGCTCCTTCATAGCGGCCGCGGCGACCGGTCTGGTCGGCACCCTGCTGGCGCCCCGGCTGCGGGTGACGCCGCTGGTGATCATCATGGCGGGCATCATTCCGCTGGTCCCCGGGCTGACCGTGTTCCGCGGCTTCGTGCAGTTCGTCAACGGGCACCCCAATGCCGGGGGCACGGTGGGCCTGGCGATCGGGCTGGCGTTGGCACTTGGTGCCGGCGCGGTGTTGGGCCCGTTGCTGGCGCCCTCGGTGCGCCGGGAACTCGGCCGCTATCAGCTGCGTGGCCACGGGCACCGGACCCGCCGGCTGCGCAGCCCCTATCGGGTTCCGCAGCTGGCCGGTATCCGCTACCGCGGGCCTCGACCGCGGCGCACTGCTTAGTGGCGCTCTATTGTCGCGTGCCCGACCCAGCGGTCGCCTAGGGTCATCATGATGTGTTGATGATATGATGGGCAGATGCGAACCACGGTGGACCTGCCCGATGACCTGCACCGACAGGTGCAGGCGATTGCGCGGGATACCCGCCGCACTCTCGGTGAGACGGTCGCCGATCTGATGCGGCGCGGCCTGGGGCAGGGCGCTGTGACTCGAGTACAGGAAAGTCAGCTGACCGGGTTGCCGGTGGTACATCTCGGCACCGTGGTGACTTCTGAGGATGTCCGGTCCTTGGAGGACGAGGGTTGACCACGTTGCTCGACGCCAACGTATTGGTAGCGCTGCTGGTCGGCGACCACGTTCACCATCGACCGGCGGGGCGGTGGCTGTCGGCGAACGGTTCCGGCTTTGCGACGTGCCCCATCACTCAGGGCAGCCTGGTTCGCCTATTGCTCCGACAGGGACAGCCGGCCGCTACCGCGAGGGAGCTCGTCGGTGCTCTGGGCCGAGGCTAAGTCCCCTGGGATGGTGGGGTTTCGGGCCTGCGGCTGACCGGGGCGGTTGGGCTCTTGGTGTGTCGTTGAGG
>NZ_MVHC01000021.1 GCF_002086455.1 Mycolicibacter algericus DSM 45454 | reverse complement strand
GTTGCTGATTCTTCCTGCCCGAACACCGGGCATCAGAGTCGCACAACAACTGGACCACTACGAGGGGCTCACCTCAGCCCGGTATCTGGGGTTGGTGCCGGGTGAGTGCTCCACGGGTTCCCCCGAAGCCAACGCGGGGTCAGCAAGACCGGCAGTGGTCATGCCCGCCGGTTGTTGGCCGAGGCGGCTTGGAATCAGCGCGCACCGCATCGGCCCAGCCGTGAATTGTGACGCCGCTGGGATGCCGCGGACCCGTCGGCTCGGGCGCGCGGCCAAGCCGCCAACCGATGGCACAACGACCGGTGGCCGGCTTCGATAAGCGCAAGAAACGCCCCGTGGTGACCAACGCCGTCGCCCGCGAACTCGCCGGTTGGTGCTGGTCACTGGCCGTGCTCGACGACGACCGAACACCCTACAAACGTCTGGATGCCAACCCGTCGGTGTCGGCAAGCGCCTGGCAGTGACCCGCCTCAAAACGATTAGCCAACTACGTTGCACCACAACACATTACGCTCGAGCTAGACAAGCGGTGCACGGCGATTCGAAAGTCCCGTCCTGCGGTATCCGGCCCGCGCATATCAGACTGACCCGCGTCGACAAGACACGCGCGACAGCCCCACGGACTCACCCGGTCAATGAAACGGCGGCAGCAGCGACGGTTGTCGGCCGCCGCTGCTGCCTGCCGCTTGACAGACTTCCCTCTATATCAGGCGTTCGCGAGTTGCGGCGGGTTGACGGCGCTGGGGTCGGGGTTGGCGATCGGCAGACCCATGAAGCGTCGCGCATTGTCGCCCATGAAATCGTAGGTGCGCCGCTCGTCCATGCCTTCGGCGTACTTCCAGTATCCCTTCGGCTCGGCCAGACCCTCGGGGTGTGGCCAGTCCGAACCGAACAGCACCTTATCCCACCCCACGGTCTCTACGACGTCGGCGACTGAGCCCTCCCAGAACGGGCTGACCCAGATGTTGCGGCGGAACACGTCGTGCGGATGTTCGGGGAAGTTCTGGGGCATTTTGCTGTGGGTCAGTGCGAGGTCGTCGAAGAGTGGTTTAATCCATGAGCTGCCGTTTTCCACGCTGGCGATTCGCAGTTTCGGGAACCGAGTCAGGGTGCCGTGGCAGATCAGGCTGGTCAGCATGTCGGCGATTTCGCGGTGGCCCAGCGCCGTCCACTTGAACGCCGACATCTCGAATGCGTTGCTGGTATCCGCCGGCTCCCACTTCTCGATGTATTCCTGGAGCGGTGGCTGGCTGGCATGCAGGACGATCGGCAGGCCGGCATCCTCGACGTCGCGCCAGAACGGATCGAATTCGGGCAGCGCCGGTGACCGCCAGCCCTTGTAACCATTAACCGGTGCTGGCTTGATCAGGGCGACCTTGGCGCCGTTTTCCAGGATGTACTCCAGCTCTCGACGTGCCTCGTCGACCAGCCCCAGGGTCAGTACCGGAGTCGTGTAGATCCGGTTGGCGTGGGTGTAGCCCCAGTGCTCGAGCATCCACTGATTGAGCGCGTGGATGATCGCCACGGTCAGTTCGGGATCCTCGGCGGCGGAATGCTCGACCAGGTTGGCCAGCGTGGGGTAGTTCAAGCACGCGTCGACTCCCTGGCGGTCGAGCTCGGCGATCCGGTCTTCGGGATTGCGCGACGCAGCCGGCGCGTCGATGCCCCGGCCGGACATTTCCCGCATCGTCAGGCCCTCGGGGTTCTGGCCGGAGTAGAACTTCTCGTGCGCACCGGGGGCCGCAACCCGTTCGAACGTGGGATTGGGCATGTAGTCGGTGATCTTGTTCAGGATCGCAATCCGCGTGTGCCTGCCCATCTGGACGAACTGCACCTTTGGCTTATACCGGTCGGGCAGGTGCCGGGTCAGTGCATCGGGATTTTCGTACATGTGCTGGTCGGCATCGAAAATCGGTGCATCGGTGAACTGGTTAGGGGACTGCGTCATCGTTTTCTCCCTTACTCCAAGGTGGGTTGTCTAGAGCTTCTCCTAACTTGACGCTTGTGTCAAGTCACGGCGTACAGTCACGGGTAAAGGCGTATGAGCTGCGCATATTGAACTTGACGGTAGCGTCATATACAGTCGCCGCATGACGGCGACATCGAGCGCTCGCCCGGAATCACACCCGGACGCCACCCGCGGCGAGCGAACTCGGTTGGCGATTCTGGATGCCAGCCGCCGACTGTTCCTGGAACGCGGTTACACCGGCACGCCGATCAACGCGATCACCGAGGCGTGTGGCATTTCGCGGGCCGGCTTCTACACCTACTTCAAGGACAAGCGGGAGATTTTCAACGTCCTCGGCAAGACCGCGTATCACGAGGTCCTCGCGGTCATCGCCGAGTGGGCCGACGCCCAAGAACCCTTCGGTCCAACGGAGATTCAGGCCTGGGTCGGTCGCTACTTCGACTATATGGACCACCATGGTGCGTTCGTGCTGGCCTCGGCGCACTCCGCCCCCGACGACAACGCATTCCACAACTCCCGTAATCGCATGGTGACCAGGGCGTCGTGGAAGTTGGGGCAGGCTATCGCCGGCGATGGCAAGCATTCGCCGGACGTCATCGGTGTCGCGGTGATGGGGCTGCTGGACCGGGCATGGCACACGGTGCATAGGCAGACGGTGGCCGTCGGCCGCAGCGAGATGATCTCAGTGGTTGCCGAGATGATCGCACCGATGGTTACTGCCGGTCGGCCTTAACCCTTAGTCGGCTGGCCGGAATCCGAAGGTCAGCAGCGATTGACCGTCGGCGGTCTGCAGCGTCGTGGTGGTCGAAACCAGTGGCTGCCCGATGCGCAGGTCAGCCGGGTTCACGTCAACGATCAGTGTCTCCACCAGCACACCCTCGGCCAACTCGACGAAACCCACTACATACGGCTGGAATACCTCGGGCGACCGATCGCCTTTGTAGGGCAGCGGCGGCGCGAACTCCTGTGTGGTGTAGGTGTAAAGCGACCCCTCGGTGGACAATTCGAGGGGCTCGATATCAGCTTGGATATCTGGCGCGCCGTCGAACAGCTCGGGCCGCTCGGCGGGGAACTTCACCACGCCTGTCGAACGTCGGCGGGAGCCGAAGAGCACCGCACGGTCGCCGTCAACTCTGAACAATCCCTCGGTGATTAATGTGCTCATCTCACATGACCTCGATAACCATGGCCGACCCCATCCCTCCGCCGGCGCACATCGACAGCACGCCGATGCCGCCGCCGCGGCGCCGTAGTTCATAGATTGCCGACGTCACCATGCGTGCGCCGGTAGCGGCAATCGGATGGCCGAGGCTGATGCCCGAGCCGTAGACGTTGACGATCTCCTCGTCGAGGCCCAGTTCCCGCGCGCAGGCGACTGCCTGCGCGGCGAACGCCTCGTTGATCTCGAACAGCGCTACGTCCTCGAGTTTGCGCCCGGCCAACTCCAGCGCCTTCGGAATCGCCGATATAGGAGCGCTGCCGGTGCGACTCGGCGGAACACCGACCGAACTCCAGGACAGCACATGCGCCAATACGTCGGCGCGGCTGGACGGGCTCGCTAGGGCCACTACGGCGGCGGCATCGTTGATGCCCGAGGAGTTGCCGGCCGTCACGGTGAACCCCTCGATTTCGGGATGCAACACCCGCAGGGCGGCGAGTGTGTCCGCCGTCGTATCGCGACGCGGGTGCTCGTCCTGGGCGAACGTCTTGGAGCTGCCGTCGGGCTGGGGCACCTCGACCGGCACGATCTCCTCGACGAAGGATCCGGCGTCGATCGCTTTCACCGCACGCTGGTGACTGCGTAGCGCCCATTCGTCCTGGGCCTGTCGTGAGATCCCGTACTGGACGGCACAGTTGTGAGCCACGGTGATCGACATGTCCAGCGGGGGGGCGTCGTCGGTGGGCGGGTGCGAGAACGGATACCAGGGGTCCTGGTAATCCTCCGGAGCCTTACCGGAGGTGAACGGCTTGCGTTTACGCAGCAGCGGCGCGGTCGAGCACGACTCCATCCCGCCGGCCAGGATGGCCTGACTCATGCCCGCCGCGATCTGTCCGGCGCCGACCGCGATCGCCGAGAGGCTGGAAGCGCACTGCCGGTTGACGGCCATGCCCGGGATTTCGGTAAGACCCAGATCCACCGCAACATAGCGAGCGCTGTCGCCACCACCCTGCAGGCTCTCGGCCAAAATGAAGTCGTCGAACTCGGCGGCGTCGAGCCCGGAGCGAGCTACCGCAGCCGCTACCGCCGGTTTGGCCAACTCAGTAGCCGGCAGGTTGGCCAGAGTGCCTTTGCGTGCTGTGCCGATCGCGGTGCGGGCAGCGCCCACGATCGCGGCACGGGATGTCATTGCGGCCACGTGTCTCCCAAGGTCGTCGGACGGGTGCCGGGCGGGGGCCCGGCGGGGTGCGATCAGTCTATACCGTTAAATAGATATCGGTATAACCGGCGTGTTGGACAGGAGTGGCCATGAAAGTGATCGGATCCGTTGACGAAGCGGTTCAGGCGATCGGAGAAGAACTCGGTGTGACGAATTGGCTGGAGGTGGACCAGAACCGTATCGACGCATTCGCCGACGTCACCGTGGACCACCAGTGGATCCACGTGGATACCGAGCGCGCGAAGACCGAAAGCCCTTATGGCGCAACGATTGCGCACGGCTTCCTCACCTTGTCGCTGATACCGGGGGTCAGTAAGGAAAACTACCGCGTCGAGAACGCCAAGATGGGCATCAACTACGGGCTGAACAAGGTCCGGTTCCTGGCGCCTGTTACCGCCGGCAGCCGGATCCGAGTGCGCTCCCTGTTGGTCGACGCCGCGAAGGTCGACGACAGCACCGTGAACCTGACCGTTCGTCACACTGTCGAGCTCGATGGATCCGACAAACCGGCCGCGGTGGCCGACCTCATTGCGCGCTTCGTGTTCTGACTACCTCTGACGGAACCCGTTAAATATTTTTCGGGATACCGGTCGTGGGCGCTACACTGCGGTCGCGGTCGGCTTGAGCTCGTAACCCCTTGGAAGGTCCGATGATTCTCAACGTCTCAGCTGTTGTATCACCGGTGGCCGCGTCATGACGGGCGGTCCGTTTGACGGGAAGGCGGTCCTGACCGGGGCCGGCAAGTCGCAGGTCGGTCGCCGGCTGGGCCGAACCGGCTTGGAGCTGACGCTGGAGGCAGTCCTGCGCGCGATCTCCGATGCGGGCTTGAGCGTGGACGACATCGACGGTATCGCCAGCTATCCAGGGCCGGGGGTTCCGGACCCGGGCTTTTCCGGGGCGACCATCACCGAGGTGCGCAATGCGCTGGGGTTGCGCAGTCGCTGGTATGTCTCGGCGATGGAGACCGCAGGGCAGATCGGCCCCGCGATCGAGGCGTGCATGGCCGTCGCGCTCGGGCTGGCCAACCACGTCGTGGTCTACCGGTCGGTCTGGGAGTCCACGGCCGCACAGCAGGCGGGCGGTGGCCGGGCGTCGGTGCTGTTCACCGGCGGCAAGTTGCCGCCTCACCTGGAGTGGGTCGCGCCCTTCGGTGCGCTCTCGGCGGCGAACTGGCTGGCCATGCCGGCCCAGCGGTATATGCACGATTTCGGGTTGACGCGCGAGCATCTCGGCTACATCGCCATCAACGCGCGTCGTAACGCGGGGCTTAATCCAGACGCCATCTATCGCGAGCCGATGACGATGGATGACTATTTGGGCGCCCGGATGATCTCCGAGCCGCTGTGCCTCTACGACTGTGACGTCCCCTGCGATGGCGCGACCGCGGTCATCGTGTCGCGCCGCGATGCTGCCAACGGCCTGCCCCGGCACCCGCTGACAGTGGAGTCGGTCGGGCCGGGCATGTTCGAACGCGCCACCTGGGAACAACGGTCGGACGTCACAACGATGGCAGCCCATGACTCGGCCGCGACACTGTGGGAGAACACCGCGCTGAGGCCGGCCGATGTCGACATGGCTCAGCTCTACGACGGCTTCAGCTTCCTGACGGTGATGTGGCTGGAGGCCATGGGGTTCTGTGAGCGCGGCGGGGTGGGCAACTTCATCGAGGGCGGTGAACGCATCGCACTCGATGGTTCGCTGCCGATCAACACCAGCGGCGGGCAACTGTCGGGTGGTCGATTGCACGGTATGGGGTTTCTTCACGAAGCATGTGTCCAGATGTGGGGGGAGGGCGGTGACCGGCAGGCGTCGAAGACGCCTGAGGTGGTGGCCGTCGGCGTCGGCGGCGGGCCGGTTGCCGGATCGATGTTGCTGAGTAGTCGGTAGCGCCCGCTCAGATGCTGAGCGATATCGTCACCGACAACGCGCTGCGGTATCCCGATGTGCCCGCATACCGGCTGGGGCAGCGCTCGGTGACTCACGGGGCGCTGCGCGAGCGCGCGGTGCGTTTGGTGTCGGCGATGGCGAAGGCCGGTGTGCGACGGCAGGACCGCATCGCCGTGTTAAGCCGCAACAGCGTGGAGTTCGGCGAGTTGATGGCGTCAACTCAGCTGAGCGGAATTATCATGGCGACCGTCAACTTCCGGTTGTCGCCGCCGGAAGTGCTTGACGTGTTGCGCCGGGTGTCGCCGTCCGTCGTGTTCTGCGCCGATGAATTCGCTCTGATGATCGCAGAACTCGTGCAGTGCTTACCGTCGCCACCGCTGCTGGTGTCCATCGGCGAAGTCGGGCGCCCCGACATGGTCGACTATGAAGGATTCGTCGCCGGCGGGGATGCCGGCGAGCCGGCATTCGTCGCGCAACCCGAGGACATCGCCTGCCTGCTGTTCACCAGCGGAACCACCGGTGCGTCGAAGTGCTGTGTGCTCGGTCAGCGAGAACTGCGGCGCGTGGCGTTGACGATGAACACCGAATTACGTTCGGGCAGCGAGGATCGGGGCCTGATCAACATGCCGATGTTTCACTTCGGTGCGATCGGCATCATCGGCGGGCTGCACGCTCGCGGCGGAACAGTAGTGTTGCAGCAGCAATTCGACGCGGCCGAAGCCATCCGATTGCTCGCAGACGAACAGATCACCGTGCTGCATCTCGCGCCGGTGATGCTGCGGGCCCTGATCGAGGAACTCGGTGACGCCCGTGCCGCCGCCAGCGTACGCACAGTCGTGTATTCGGCCGCGCCGATGAGCGTGACCACGTTGGAACGGGCGCTGGCCGTACTACCCGGTGCCGGCTTCCTCAACCTGTACGGGCAGACCGAAGCCATCGTGTCGGGGTTGCCGCGGGAACTACACGCCCGCGAACATCCCGACGCGCCCGACCGGTTGCGGTCGGTCGGCTTCCCGCTCCCCGGGGTGCGGGTCCGCATCGTTGGTGACGACGGCCGTGATGTCGCGGCGGGGGAGCCCGGCGAAATCATCATCCGCTCGGAGTTGATGTTCCGCGGCTACTGGGATGATTATGCCGCCACCCTGGCGACGCTGCGCGACGGATGGTGCCACACCGGAGACATCGGCCGATTCGACGGGCGGGGTCTCCTGTACTTGGTCGACCGCAAGAAAGACGTCATCATCACCGGGGGAGAGAACGTGTACTCGCCGGAGGTCGAGGAGGTGGTTTGCGAGCTCGAGGGCGTGGCGGCCTGCACCGTGATCGGCGTCGCCGACGATCGCTGGGGCGAAGCCGTTTGTGCCGTCGTGGTACCGCGTCCCGGGGCCATCATCACGCTCAACGCGGTTCAGAACCACGTGCGACAGAAGCTGGCCGGATACAAGGTGCCGCGCCGACTGGTGACCGTCGACGAGTTGCCGGTGCTGGCTAGCGGGAAGATCGACAAGAAGCGGTTGCGTACCGAACTTGGGAGTGCCTAGACCAGTCGACGGCGGTCAGGGCGCCGCGGGTTGGCCGTACGCTGCGACCACCACGCTGCGATCAGAGTGTTCTTCGACCACACCGATCGCGGTGTTCGCACAACCTTGCGTGGCTGCCCGCGCTGGGAGGCCATACCGCCACTGTTTGTTGTTGGCTAGCGATGCGACACATTCATCACCGGACAGACAGTTGTGGTCGACTGGGTCTGGACGGCGAACAGAACTGGTCCGGTGACCGGAGCTATTCCGCAGTGCCGGCTTTGGCCTCGGCCTCCCGGGTCAAACCGGCGGCCAAGATCAATTCCTCGTGCAGTTCGAACCACACCGTGTGGTACGAGTCGATGATCGGTCGGGTCAACCACGTGGTGTCGCCCGCTCTGATCTTCTGCAGGGCGGCCGATAGCTTGTCGGCGTAGCGGGCCAGCCGGGGGATCTGCGCGGCCGCCGAGGCGATGATCGGCAGCACCGACTCGTGCACGTGATCAAGACGCGCCAGCACGGCTGTGTCGTACTCGGCGTCCTCGTGGTTGTTGGGCTCTCCGTCTTTGAGCTGCCAGTCAGACACCAAGGACTTGAATTCGGCGTTCACGTTGCCGAAGCCTTTGTAGATGTGAGACATTGCGGCGGTGTCGACGCCGCCGCGTTCGTCGGCGAGAAGTTGGCCGAGCCGATCCCGACCAGCCGGGGCGAGTCGCACGGCTTTGCCCCCAACGAGTATCCCCGCGTCGACGAACTCGCTGATCGCCGCTGCTACTGATGCTTCGTCTCGGTTGAGAGTGGCGGCGATGTCCGCGGGGGCGGCCCGGCCTTTGAGCCGAATTGCCTGCAATATGTCCAAGCTATCCATGATTGATCCTCAATACTTCATGACGTGAACGCCTTTGGCGCCGTCTTGGCCATCCGTTGTGCTGTCAGCATGGTGATGAGCGGGCTGGCGGACACCACGTCGGTGTGCCCAGCCGTCAATGCGTCGCGCACCGCGACGTCGGAATCGTTGGGCAGCACGGGGTAATCGCCGGCATGGTGGGCGCGCAGCGGGCTGACCCGGCGTGCGATGTCGGCCAGTTCCCGAAGATCCGGGCTGTCTTCCTCCGACCACACGACCAACGGCAGCACGCCCTCGCGCACTTCGCCTTCGGCGCCGTCGACCGTGATTGACTTGCCCTCGATGGCCGCTGCCACCCCGGCACCGCAGCCCACAACCGCGGGCCGGCCGATCTCGCGGCTGACCACCGCAGCGTGTGAGGTAGCGCCGCCGACCTCGGTGACGACTCCGCGGGCAGACAGCATAGCCTGCACGTCATCGGGGCTGGTAAATGGCCGTACCAGGATCACATCCTCGCCGTCGTCGGCGGCGTCGATCGCGGCGTCGACGTCGCTGTACGCCTTGCCCGAGACAACGCCGGGACTTGCCGGCAGCCCCTTGGCCAAAAGTGTCGCGGCCAAGCGTATCTCGGGCTGCAGTGCCGGCTTCAGCAGCATTCGTATCTGCTCCGGACCGACGCGGCGCAGCACCTCCGTGTCGTCGATCAGGCCCTGATCACGCATCCGCAGGGCCAGTCGCACCGCGGCCTGGGCGGACCGCTTGGCGATCCGGGTCTGTAACAGCCACAGCCGACCTTCTTCGACTGTGAATTCGATATCCTGCACGTCACCAGCGAGCCGTTCGAGGCTTTCCGCATGGGCCATCAGCTCCGCGAAGAGGGCGGGCTGCTCCTCCCGTAAGGCGCTGATCGGTGCGCAGTCGAAAGTGCCGGACACCACGTCCTCACCCTGTCCTCCAGCCAGCCATTCGCCGAATGGCTCATCGGCGCCGGTCGTCGGATTGCGAGTGAACAGTACGCCGGTGCCCGACGTGCGGCCCAGGTTGCCGAAAACCATCGCTTGCACGATCACCGCCGTGCCGCCGCTGTCCCCGAGTCGGTGGTGGTCGCGATAGGTCACGGCCCGCGGGCTGTTCCACGAGCGAAACACCGCCTCGATCGCCGCGCGTAATTGGGCGTATGGATCGTCGGGGACGACGACGGACCCGGTACCGGCAAGCACAATGCGCTGGTACATGTCGTGGAATCTGGCGCGCGTGTCGTCGGCGAACTTCGGTGTTGCCTCGTGGGCAAGCGCATGGTGCACCGTGTCGTCGATGCCCAGGTCCAGCACGGTGTCGAGCATCCCCGGCATGGACTGTGCCGCCCCGGACCGGACGCTGACCAGCAGTGGTCGCGGGCCTCGGCCGTAGGTACGCGACGTTTCGCGTTCCAGCCAACGCAGCTTGGCCAGCGCCTCGGGCCACACCTGATCCAATGCCTGGCTCTCGCCGGCCAAGAATTGTGCGCACACATCGGTGGTAAGGCAGAAGGCGGGTGGCACGGGCAGTCGGAGCCCGCGCATCAGATTGATGCCGTAGGCCTTGTTGCCCAGTGCCGCGCGGCCTAGCTCACAGTTGCCGTCGAGGGCCACCACCGGGGATCGGCGGACATCGGTCGAAATGTTGTCATCCATGGCGTCTGTCACAGTCCTAGCAGAGTCGCGTACCGAACTTGGTTAACCGGTCACCCAGCGTAGCTACCGAAATAGTTAATCATTTAGTCTAATGTGATCATAGCCCGCCGGTGGTCCAGCATGCGCTGGGGCGTTTGAAAGCGAGGAGGTTGCATGAAGGTTCGTCTCGATAGGTCCAAGTGTGTGGGGCATGCCCAGTGTTACGCCGTCGATCCGATGTTGTTCCCGATCGATGACTGCGGTTACTCGATCCTCGAAGAGCGTGAGGTGAAGCCGGAGGACGCGCAGTTGACTCAGGACGGCGTAGCGGCCTGCCCGGAGGGCGCCCTGACTCTCGAAGAAGGCTGACCGCACCAGCTGGCCAACGCCCAGTCCCGTTGTGCGTCAGTCTGCTTCAGGAACATAACCAAGTTGACGCGGCGCCCACGCAGCGTCTGTTGCCACACGCCCAAGAAGGAGTTGGTCGATCAACGACGGCGGTCCTGGCCGATGGAAGTGATGAGGAAGGCCGGTAGCACTCGTTCGTCTCCGCCGTCTTCGGGGGCTCGACGTGGGCCGGACCGTTGTCCGCGATGGTACGCATCAGATCGACGATCAGCGTTGGCTGCGCATCCTGGGGGACTGGTGGTGTTGGGCCGGGTTGGCGGGTTAGAGGTCGCGGAGCCGGCGGATGTCAACGTGGTGGTGGTGACATTCATGCCACGCACTGCGGGCGACGAGAGCTGCGGGGATTTGTCGTCCGTCCAGTTTGAGCGTTCGATGAATTAGCTTGTCGTCCAGCGTCGTCAGCAGTGTGCAGAGTCGCCGTATTCGCCGATCGAACTGACCGATCAACTCGTCGGTGTCGACCGAGCGGTAGCCGGCTTGGGTGACCGATTCGTCGGGATCCACCGTTGGTATCAGCGGATTGTCCTCAGCAAGTGCCCTTTCGATGAGCCAGCGGTGAAATGCCATCGATTCCCGCAGATGCCCGAGGTACTCCACCGGTGACCATATGTCGGGCGCGGGGCGGTGCCGGACCATATCGTCAGGGATGGAGCGGATACTGGCGGCGACGGCCTTCGCCAGTGGCGGCAAGGCAGCGGCGACCTCTCCCGGCAACGCCGCCGATTCGTCAAAGTCGCATTCGCTGCAGATCTCTTCCATATGGTCAGCTCCGCAAAGCTGACTGTCCGCCGAGAACCCCGACATCTCGTGTCTTCGGCCCCGCTGTCGGTGATGTCGCGGGATCGAACTGTTGCGACCGCTTACGGAACTGGTGAGTGTAGGTGGCTTCGTAACCCACCGAGATCGGATCCGGCCTACAACGTTGGTTCTCCCAGCTGCGACGGTCGGCGGTCCGGCTGCACACCTCGGCCGGGTTGGCCGCGGTGATCGACTTGGCCAGGGCGTCCGGTTCGGCAGCGGCCACTTCTCCAGAGCCGAGGAGGGCTCCCATGTGCGGGCAGTACGCGCCGAAAGCCGCTATGCGATCGGGGACGTCACCGCTGGCCGCGGCTCGATACAGCGCCAGGTCTGCGCCGAAGTGGCGCGCGGCGGTGACGTCGCCCGGCGCGAATTCGTGCGACCATCCCACCTGAAACCAGCGGCTCGGGAAGGCCTCATGGGGGAAGCCGCGCTCGACGAACGTCGGTGCCGGCTCGGTCAACGAGCGGTCGACCATCTTGTTCACCAGCTCTCTCCCGTCGGTCGAACGGGGTTTCCGCGGGCTTGGCCGCAGGTTACTACAGCACGCGCACTGCGTAGTTGGCTCAACAGAATCAGAAAATACCGGATTGGGGGAACACGGGCGACCGGGCCGGACCTCGGCTTCGGCGTGACGGGTCTAAGACGCCTGCGCGGGCCGGGGGGGCACTCGCTACTCCAGTTTTTGACAACCGTGTCAAAAGATGTAAGTATCGGGGCATCCGCTCCGGGAAAGGGAAAAGCACGGTGATGACGGGACTTCCCAGCATGCAGCCGACCGGTTGGTTCCAGGTTGCCTGGAGCACGGATCTCACCGTCGGCGATGTCAAGCCGCTGAACTACTTCGGCACGGAGATGGTCGCGTTTCGCGACCTCGATGGGACGGTTAACGTTCTCGACGCACATTGTCAGCACCTGGGGGCGAACCTGTCCGTCGGCGGCTGCGTCGTCGAGGGCGGTATCCAGTGCCCGTTCCACGGCTGGGTGTGGAGTGGGCAGGGTCGCAACGTTCGTATCCCGTACGAAGACCGGCCCAACCGGGGCCGCCGAATGCGTTCCTATCCGGTGGCCGAACTAAACGAATGCATCTACGTCTGGCATGACGTCGAACGCCGCGATCCCCTGTGGCAGATACCGGCGGCTCTCGATGTGCTTGGTGAGCACATCCGCAGTCAGCGCTACAGCAGGCTTGGAGTCGACGAGCAGGAGGTCTACCGCGGTATTCATGTGCATCCGCAGGTGATTGCCGAGAATGCCGTTGATCCGCATCATTTTCGGTTCGTGCACCGCACCCCTATCAGCCCGGTGGTGCTGTCCGAGCACACTGATGCGTCGACCTGGCACGCCAAGGTCGGCTTCGGCAAGCGGTGGGCCGACGGTGTGGACCGTCCCGGCGACAGCGTCAACACCATCGAAATCCATTGGTCGGGGCTGGGGGTCAGCTTCAACGGCGAGCAAACCAAAGACGGGGTGCGGATCATCGCGATCTGCGCCACGCCGGTCGACGAGACCACCTCGGACATCTTCGCGACCTATTGGATCTCCGAGGGTGCCGACTATGACGAACGGCTGCGGGCGGCGAAGGCGGCACTGCCTGACGACATCAAGATTTGGGACCACCAAAAGTACATGGACCAGCCGGCGCTGGCGCCGTCGGAGGCGGCCGGCTTCAAGCAGTTACGCCGTTGGGCGCGCAGCTTCTATCCACAACAGGCCGCGGCCCAGGCGTGACGGGGCTGTGTGTGCAGCGGCCGGCGCCATGACGACCGCCAAGTCAGCGGTGACACGCCGGGCGATCTTGGAGGCGGCGCGGGCAGCGTTCGCTCGCAAAGGCTACAGCGGCACCAGCGTGAAGGACATCGCAGCGGGCTTGCACGTGACCCGTGCCAATTTCTACTACTATTTTCGTGACAAACAGCAGCTGTTCATCGAACTCGGCACCGAAACCTACCGTGAATCGCTGATCGTTATCGAGGCTTTCGACAAGTTGGACGGATCCCCCGCGATCACGGACGTCTTGCAATGGGTCCGCGGCTACTTCGACTACCTGGAGCGTAACGGCGCGTTCGTCGCGCGCTCGATCGGCGACCTACCGGACGACACTGAGTTCGCGGCGACGGTGTCACGGCTGCATAAGCGTGCTGCCCGAACCCTCGGCGAATACATTGTGGCGCGCAGCAGCGCTGACTTGAGTTCGCCGGTCTCGCTGGGTATGACGGTGATGGCGATGCTCGAACGCAGCTGGCTCCTAGTCAACACTGCCGATGTGCCGATCTCAGCTGAAGCCGCAATTCGCAGCAACGCCGAGATCTTGACCCAGCTGATGCACTAGCCGACTCACACCTCGTCACGACATTCTGGCGCGGCTGTTTTAGACGCCAATGTTGGTGAGACTGAAGGGAGTCGGCGTCGGGATCGGCAACACAGCCGGGCGTAACGGGTCATCCACGGGTCAGTTTCCCGCAGGGCCGGGCAGATTGCGCTTCGCTTTCCCGGCATAGCCGACGAATTTCTCGGAGTTCGCGTCGTTGATGGCTGGGCCGCGTTGCGCTCGGCCGCGGTACGCAGCGCCGCCAGCCGCGCGCGAGCCGCCTCGACATCGGCAGGCGTACCCGAAATCTGCAGCCGTTTGCGATTGGCAGCGGCGGCTGCGATCCCGAGACGCTGCCGCTCGCCGGCCTCGCCGGAGGTGAGCAGGTCGTGGTCGTCTTGGTCGGCTTTCCCGGGGCATGGTCGTTCGCCGATCCGGCAGCCGTTGCAGGCGCGCCCCTCCCTTCGAGGGCTGGACCTTTGTGACCACCATCATATATCTTCAGTGAGATAGACCGTCAGAAAATGAGACGGAGCGTCAGATTTGGAAGCATTGATTGAGGGAGACACCATGCCACTTCGAGATGACCACCAGATCGTGTCGGTGGATGACCACCTTGTGGAGCACCCACGCGTTTGGCAGGACCGACTACCGGAGAAGTTCCGTGAGGCCGGCCCACGGATCGTCGAGCAGGACGGCAAACATCTGTGGTCTTATGATGGCCAGATTTTCCCGACTATCGGCCTGAACGCGGTGGCGGGCAAACCGCCGGAGGAGTGGGGAATGGATCCGGTCCGTTACGAGGACATGATCCCCGGCTGCTATGACCCAGTCGCCCGAGTGGCGGATATGGACCTCGACGGGGTGCAGGCCGCGTTGTGTTTCCCATCGTTTCCCGGCTTCGCCGGCGGCACATTCATCCGCGCCGACGACAAGGAATTGGCACTGCTGTGCGTTAAGGCCTGGAACGACTTCTACATTGACGAATGGTGTGCGACCGCCCCCGAGCGGTATGTGCCGCTGGCAATTCTGCCGGTGTGGGATATCGACGCGACGATCGCTGAAGCCGAGCGGGCGGCTGCCAAGGGGGCGCGCACGGTTTCGTTCCCCGATAGCCCGGTGCCGCTGGGCCTGCCGTCGTTCCACTCCGATCACTGGGACGGCCTGTGGCGGGTGTGCTCGGAGACGAAGATGCCCGTGTCACTGCACTTCGGCTCCGGTTCCTACGTGCCGGGATTCTCGTTCTCCTCGATGAAGCCAGTTCCTGGGCAGACGCCCGTCATTGACGCGCCGTTCGCGGTCGCTACCACGCTGTTCTCGACAAACCTGATGTGGACCACGGTCGATCTGCTGTTCTCCGGGAAGCTACAGCAGTACCCGGATCTGCAGATCTCGCTGGCCGAGGGTGGGATCGGCTGGGTGCCCTACATTCTTGAACGCGCCGACTACGTGTGGGAGCGGCACCGCTACTACCAGAACATCGACTTCGACACCCGCCCTTCGGACTTGTTTCGCAAGCACTTCTGGGGCTGCTTCATCGACGACGAGCATGGTCTGGCGAACCGCCACAGCATCGGCATCGACCGGATCACGCTTGAGATCGACTTCCCGCACAGCGATTCCAACTGGCCGAACTCACGCAAACGCGCTGCCGAGGTGCTCGCCGACGTGCCAGACGGCGAATGCGCGTTGATCGTGGAAGGCAACGCCCGACGGATGCTGAACTATCCGCGCGTGCAGGCGGACTCACCAGCTTTGACCTCTCACTAACCGCGACTGCGGGCGACGCGGCTGAGAGGCCGCGTCGCCCCTCTTCAGAACACGGCGACGCGCGCGATCGCCCGGTACGAAGGCCGGGGAGGAGTCCGTCAGCGTGCAGGTGGGGCCAGGGCGGCGGGCAGAAAAGCGCGAAGCAGCCCTTCGTCGCCGCCGTGCTCCGGTTTGCCCGGATCGGCGATGAGGCTAAAGCAGATGCGGGTCGCCCAGTGCGCCAGCGTTTCTGGCGGGACGTCATCGCGGACTTCGCCTTTTGCGGCAGCTTCGGCAAAACGTTGGCCGAGGCTTGCGCGTAAATCTTCACGCCAAATTTCCGAGGCCTCGGCGGCGCGATGGGTCCGCGCCAATTCATCCCCAGCGATGAGCATCTTCATAGCCGGAGAGTTGCGCGCTGCCTCCAGTCCTACCAGCAAGGCCTTGACTAACCGCTCGGAGAATGGCTCGTCGGAGTCGAAGCACGGGTCCGCCGCGGCGATGACGCCGGCGACCGCACGCACAAAGCATGCGGCGAGGACGGCATCGCGGTTTGGGAAGTAGCTGTAGACCGTGGTGCGGTGTACTCCAGCCTCCTGAGCAATATGCGTCATCTTTGTGCGGCTGGGACCGTGTCTGCCGTAACAGGTCTCGGCGGCCTGGAGCAGCCGTTCACGTGCCTGCTCCTCGTCGACGGGCAGATCGGCGCCCCAGCGCGCCGCCCGCGCGGTGCCGCTGTGCATGGTCATAAGGGATATCCCATCAGCTGCCGGCTGTTCAGGACAACCGTCTTGACCGACACGACATTCGTCCATAATCTGTTGTGTACACTACATCTAATCGATCGCTGTCGCCTACGGCGCGGTGTGAGGCGTTCGCTGTGGTGGTGACGCGGTGAGAGGATTTTGCGTGTGACTATTGAGCATCGCCTATGTCTCTGCGTTGATAGTGGTGTGCCCGAATCGATATCGACCTTGGCCGCTGCGTGTCACAAGGACAGTGGCGCCGCTGGCTTCACGGAGAACAACTTAAGGAGTAGTCAATGACCGACACCCGTACCGAACCGCAGCGGCGTGCCGAGGTCGACCTCGACCATCATTCGGCCGAATTCCGGGAGGATCCGCACGGAGCATTTCGTCAGATGCGGGAATCAGGTTGTCCGGTCGCGTATTCGCCCCACTATGGCGGCTTTTGGGCATTGACGGACTATGCGTCGGTCTTCGAAGCAGCCCGCGACGATGCCCTGTTCAACTCGTATCCTTCGGTGGGTGTGCCGGCTAGTGAGCTGCCGTTGCCGATTCTCCCGATCGAATCCGACCCGCCGGAGACCCAGGAGTTGCGTGAGGCGACGTTGCGGCGGTTCTCCCCGGGGTCGGCGGAGCGGTTCCGGGCTGCCGCCATCGAGATGACCACCGAGGCGATCGACGCCTTCATCGAACGCGGTCAGTGCGACGTAGTGGGGGAGCTGACTACACCGCTGCCAGCGCGATTGATCCTGCGGTTGCTGGACTTCGATGAAGGCCGGGCCATGGAATGGGTGAACTGGGTGCACACCACCGTGCACGACCGTTCCCACGACCCGGAAAAAGCCGGTGTGGCCGGGATGGAGATGTTCGGTGAGATCGTCAAACACATGGAACAGCGGCGCGCCGAAGGCCTCGGCGACGAATTGTTCAGTGACATCCTGCGGGGCACACTGAACGGCGAACCGCTCGACGACGGCCAGATCACCATGTACACGGTGTTGATGATGCTGGGCGGCATGGATACCACCAGCGGGTTTACCGGCAATGTGCTGTTGCGCTTGTGCCAGGACACCGAACTGCGTCAACGCTTCATCGCCGACCCGAGCCTGATCAAGAAGGGCACGGACGAACTGCTTCGGCTCTACACTCCCACCCTCGGATTGGCCCGCACCGTCTCCCGTGACACGGAATTCCACGGACAGTCGCTGTGCAAGGGGGACCGGGCGATCCTGATGTGGGCGGCCGCCAACCGCGATCCTGCCATGTTCGAAGACCCCGAGACACTGGACCTATCGCGCACGAATGCCAAGAAGCAGATGGCATTCGGGGTGGGGATGCACCGCTGCCTGGGCTCGCACTACGCCAAGATGATGTTCGAGGTCATGCTAAGTCAGATACTGGAACGGCTACCCGACTTCGAACTCGCGGGCGAGCCAAGATTCTTCGAGGATGCCGGCGAGGTCTACGCGGTGCGGGAGCTGCCCATAAAATTCACCCCCGGAACCCGTATCGGCTGATATCGAACGAGATCCCTCATCCTGCCGGACGATCGTCAGCGATAGGCCTGAGTTGGGAGCCCGGGATCACAGCGGACTGGCAGACGAGGGCAGACGGTGACTGGTCGCGTCTAGCTGGTCATGGGCGCCAGTGGATTTTTAGGGTCGGTCCGTGACGCCATGGACGGCAGCGACGACGGCTACCACTGCGTCGTGGACACCCGAGCGCCGCTACCGAGGGCGAGCCGTTCAACTGGCTCGACCGGGGCGGTGACTACATCCGCTCGCGCGTCGAGGCCGAGAATCTGGTGCTGGACTATGCGCGCCACCGCGGTGTGCCGGCGGTTGCGCTGTGTGTTTCCAACACCTATGGCCCCGGCGACTGGCAACCGACCCCGCACGGATCGTTGGTAGCCATGGCTGCCGCGGGAAAGATGCCGGTCTATGTCAAGGACATGGCGATGGAAGTGGTCGGTATCGAAGATGCCGCACGCGCGCTGATCCTCGCTGCCGACAAAGGCCGTGTCGGAGAGCGCTACATTATTTCTGAACGGTTCATCAGCGCCCGCGAACTGTATGCAACGGCCGCTGACGCCGCCGGCGTCAAGCGGCCACGGTTCGGAATCCCGCTCAAAGCCATGTACGCCTTGGGATTTTGCGGAGACGTGGCCGTGGCATCCCGAACCGATCCACAGTGGATTCGCAAAGTCGTCCATTTCTATCGCAGCCAAGCAGTCGCCGAGCATCGTGCTTCGCGGGCACGGTAGCCCAGGTGCTGCCGTTGTTGTGGCTGCCCGCACCACAGTCAAGCGTTGGCGGCGATGAGCGAGCGCCACGGCATAGCGACCGCAAAGGAGAAGGGAGTCAGCGGTATCCGCGGCCCCGCGTCACAACCGGCCGTCGATCTGTAGGTCGGGATGGACCCACGCCGGGGAACGGCGGTCTTTGAAGGCCAGGAACCCCTCGATTGCCTCTTTGCCTTCGAGGCTGGTACGCATACCCACTCGGTCGTAGAGGCCCAGGTAGCTGTCGAGGCTCCCTTTGACCACCCGGCGGGCGCCGGGGGCGGTACGGCAGCATTGAGCGAGGATCTCGCGGGCGGAGTCCATCAAGTCGCCATGGGGCACCACCCGGGCAACCATGCCCCAGTCGAGGGCTTCCTGCGCCGTCAGGGTCCGGCCGGTCAACATCAGGTCACGGGTGCGGACGGGCCCGATCAGCCGGGCCAGCAGGTGGCTGTAGTAGGTATCGGCGATGCCCCGAAACAGTTCGGGCACCCGGAAGGTGGCGCGATCGCTGACGACGGCGATGTCGCTGCACATCGCAATCATCAGGCCGCCGCCCTGGCAGAGCCCGTTGACCGCTGCCACCACCGGCTTGGAGGACTGGCGGAGGGTATCGAACGGTGTCACATCCATCGACAACGTGGCGGCGAAGTCCATCCAGTCGTCGACACCGTTCTGTCCGAGATCCCCGCCCGGAGCGAATACGTCGCCGGTGCCGGTAATCATCAGGCCTGCGAGGTCCTTGTCGTTCTCGACGCGGGTGGTCGCGTACCGGATGCCGAAGTACATCGCCGGGGTCATCGCGTTGCGGGCCTGCGGGCGGTCGAGCGTGCAGATAGCGAACGGCCCTTGGCGCTCGAAGCTCAGGTAGGGCGTGCCGAGCCAGTCGCCTTCGGGCGGGCGGGGCGCAGTGTGGGTCATTTCGGTGGTTTCAGACATCGACTCTCCTGTAGGGGCAGACAAATGGGTGACATTTACCGGTCATATCCGGCCTCGAAGATATCTCGACGCCGGTGCTAGTCGGCGACAAGATCGCAACCGGTGAGTTCGGCGGACCGTTTCCAAAGACGTTGCGCATCAGTGGGATCAAGAGCGTGTGCCCGCAGCCGCGCCGGCCTGGGCTTACCCCACTGGTGGGCGAGTCCTCGTGGCGCGAGGTAGGTACCGTTGGGCAGGTCAGTACTGATTGCCTGGATGGTTGACCGCGCTCCATCGCTGGTGCTCTGTCCGACGTACGGCGCGATCACTCTGCCTGCCCAGCGCACCAGGCGGCTGCCGTCGCGCGTGATATTACTGGCGACCATTCCCGGATCGGCCGCATACGCGGTGCGGCCACGCCGAACCAGCTCCCGGACAAACAGTAGATTGGCGAGTTTGGACTCGCCGTAAGCCGACCAGGGATTGTAGCGTCGGTGTTGCCAGTTCAGGTCTTCGAGGTGCAGGCGCGCTAGGGCGTAGTTACTGCTGGCAACTACCACGATGCGATCACGGATCCGGTCGCCCAGCAGACACGTCAGTGCAAAGTGGCCGAGATGGTTGGTTCCGATGTGCGCTTCAAAGCCGTCCACCGTTCGGGTCAGCGGCAAACCCAGTACGCCGGCGTTGTTCACCAGAACGTCTACGGAATCCACCGAATCGGCGAACGTTCGCACGCTGGACAAGTCGGCGAGGTCGAGGTGGCGTACCTCGACGTCTCCCGTCATTTCGGCGGCGGCCTGTTTGCCTTTGGTGACGGTCCGGCACGCGATCACCACTTGATGACCCGCTGCTGCCAGTGCGGTCGCGGTCGCTTTCCCGACCCCGCTGTTGGCGCCGGTGACAATGACTCGCATCGGTATTACAGCGACGTTGGCCCGTTGGGGAACTTGACTAGTGCACCCGCGTCGACGCGGATCTGCTGCCCGGTGATGTAGCGAGCCTCGTCGCTGGCGAGAAAGACCGCCAGATTGGCGACATCTACCGGTTCGATGTACGGAATCGGCATCGCCTGGAAGTGGGTGAACGCCGGCTCGACGTCCTCGCGGGTCGGGTGCTCGAGGTCAGGCCGGAAGATGCCGTACATGCCATCGTTGTGCATCAGGTGGGTGTTGACGTTGGTCGGATGGATGGCGTTGACCCGAATGAACCGTGGCGCCAGATGCACCGACATCTCTTCGACATAACCGATCAGCGTCTTCTTCGACCAGGAGTATCCGGCCCCGCCGGGGCCCATGACCGGGTTCGACGTGGTGCCCGGCATCATCCCTGCGGTAGAACC
This sequence comes from Mycolicibacter algericus DSM 45454, assembly GCF_002086455.1. GTDB lineage: Bacteria > Actinomycetota > Actinomycetes > Mycobacteriales > Mycobacteriaceae > Mycobacterium > Mycobacterium algericum. Next base: position 41,397 of record NZ_MVHC01000021.1, on the reverse strand, counting down.
GGTCACGATGATCGACCCGCCGTCGCCCAGGTGCGCGATCGCGACCGCGACGGCGTTCATGACGCCGACAAGGTCCACATCGGTCGAGTCGACGAAATCCGATGCGTGCGGGTCGCCGAGCGCCATCGGCAGGATGCCGGCGTTGGCGACGACAATGTCGAGTCGGCCGAACTGTGCGATGCCCGCCTCCACGGCCTCCCGCAACTGGTCACGCTCGCGGACATCGGCTTTCACCGCGACGATGCCAGCGCCCAGCTCGGTGACCAACTTGGTCGTCTCATCGAGGTCCTGCTGGGTGGCCAGCGGGTATTTATTGGATTTGATCTGTTCGCAGATGTCGACCGCGATGATGTCAGCGCCTTCCTCGGCCATCCGGACGGCGTGCGCGCGTCCTTGACCGCGGGCCGCGCCGGTGATGAACGCGACTTTTCCTGCAAGACGGCTGCTCATTGAAATCCCACCTCGTCATTCTGTCAGTTAATGACAAAGTAGCCGTCGGTGGCGCCGGACACAAGTCGCCACGGCAAGTGACGTGCCGGACTTACCTCAGCGATGCGCTCAGCGATGCGAAGAAACTCTCCGCGGCTTGGCCGACTTGAGCGGGCGTGAGAGTCGAGCGGCTCCAGAGTTCGATCACGGCCATGTCGGCGCCGGCGATGACCCCCGCATAGAGTCGCGGGCGGGCGTCGCGGGCGCCGTCGACCCCCAGGGACACCGAGCAGTATGCCGCCAAGGCGTCGAGTAAGCCTTCCTGGCGTTCACCCCGGGTGCGGGCTAGGACATCCGGCGCTTCCGCGGCGGCCGCACGCCATAAGTTCACGGCATCGAGGTCAGCTCTTTCCGCGCCGAAACGCGAACGGATCGCCTCCCATGCTGTGGTCAGTGGCGTCGGGCTGGGCTCGAGCGATGCGATTGTGTCGACGGTGGCCGCTAACTCGCGTCGTGCATAGGCGAGCAGGAAGTCCTCTTTAGTCGGGAAATACCGGAAGAGTGTGCGCGCCGAAACGCCCGCTTCTTCGGCGATCTCGTCGACCGTGACACTGCGAAAACCGTGCGCGGCAAACAGCGTGAGTGCGATCCGCTCGTACTCGTCAAACAACACACGCCGCCGTCGCTGCCATCCCGGGGCGCTCGATACTTCCGACACCGGCACATTCTGCATCTTCGTCGGTATGGCCGCGCGGGTCGCGCTCTCGGGCACTGCACCCTGGGTCCTACCAACACGGAGCCACGCGCCAACCGCGTGTCAGTGTACTGTCAGATAGCCGGGCGGTCGGTACGCATCCTTGATGCCGTGGTGGGTGTTGTGTCGAGCCGCCGCATCGGCAACTGAACAAGACGACTGATGGCGAAGACAATCATCGTTACGGTGTGGCATCGTTGGTAACCGCGGTCAGCGGGAGGCCTAGGCCAGTTGGAGTCGCTGTGCGGGAAGTCGACCTCCAGCACATGATCCGGTCGATCGTCGTCGGGCACCTCAGCGAGCAACTCGGCGGCGCGTTTGGGTGAGTTCGGCGGCGACGAGCGACTGGCCGCTCGTCGCCGCCGTGCTCTGGCTTGCCCTGCCGGTGAGCCCACCTGGGCTCGCGGATAGTTGGCATCCAGCCGCGCGTTTTCTTCGAAGATCAGCGAGCATTACGCCAGATTTCGGAGGCTTTAGCGGCGCGATGGGCCTTGGCGCGTTCGTCCGGCCCCCGGGTGTGTTTCTTCGGGCCAGTTGCATTTCGTACTATCGAGGCGGTCCAACCACTAAGCTCACTGTGGCAGTTGACTGACAAAGGAGGGTGGACGGTGGCGGGTCGCAAGAAGCTGGTGATTGGTGCCAGCGGGTTCTTGGGGTCGCATGTCGTACGCCAACTGGTCGAGCGGGGCGAGGCGGTACGAGTTCTGCTCCGTCGCACCAGTTCCACCAAGGCTATCGACGACCTCGAAGTCGAACGTAGGTACGGCGACATATTCGATTGCACCGCGGTGCGGGAGGCCATGGATGGTTGCGACGATGTCTACTACTGCGTCGTGGATGCCCGGGCCTGGCTGCGTGACCCCACCGACCTGTTTCGCACCAACGTCGAAGGGCTGCGTCAGGTGCTGGATGTCGCAACCAACGCCGAACTTCGTCGTTTCGTGTTCACCAGCACGATCGGCACCATCGCGCTTTCGGACGACGGGCCCGCTACCGAGGACGAGCCGTTCAACTGGCTCGACCGGGGCGGTGACTACATCCGCTCGCGCGTCGAGGCCGAGAATCTGGTGCTGGACTATGCGCGCCACCGCGGTGTGCCGGCGGTTGCGCTGTGTGTTTCCAACACCTATGGCCCCGGCGACTGGCAACCGACCCCGCACGGATCGTTGGTAGCCATGGCTGCCGCGGGAAAGATGCCGGTCTATGTCAAGGACATGGCGATGGAAGTGGTCGGTATCGAAGATGCCGCACGCGCGCTGATCCTCGCTGCCGACAAAGGCCGTGTCGGAGAGCGCTACATTATTTCCGAACGGTTCATCAGTGCCCGCGAACTGTATGCAACGGCCGCTGACGCCGCCGGCGTCAAGCGGCCACGGTTCGGAATCCCGCTCAAAGCCATGTACGCCTTGGGATTTTGCGGAGACGTGGCCGCAACCGTGCTTCGCCGCGACATGTTGCTCTCGACGCTGGCCGTGCGGCTAATGCACATCATGTCGCCGATGGATCACAGTAAAGCAGAGCGGGAACTGGGCTGGCATCCCGAACCGATCCACGACTCGATTCGAAAAGCAGTCCATTTCTATCGCAGCCGAGCGGCCGCGGACCGCTCCGACTCGCGGGCGCGATAGCTCGGGTGCGTGAACGCTTGTGGCAACCGATGGAAACCTGGATGGTGCGGGCTGCCCGGGTTGACGATTCGGGTGCGCAGCCATCTGCTCGGGTACTTCGCTGGCGGCGCCGGAACTCGGAAATAACGCCGGTCGAAAACCTACACGAGATGGAAATAGTGAAATAGTTCTACAATTGTGCCTGTTCGGGTAGCATCCCCGGTGCAGCATGTGAAACGCCCAGCCACTCCGACCCGGAGCTCGCCAGATAGGGCGCTGCGCATTCGCACTCAACAGAATCCAGGAAGGACAGCCGATGGACGATCACCTGGTTTACCGCGGAAAAGCAAAGACAAACCCGAATGTGGACCTTTGGGACTCCAAGGGCACCTACATCGTCAACTGCGATGACGTTCCGTGGACACCCGTGCGCCCCGGCGAATGGGGAAAACTTTTGAACTTCGATCCGGCGAGCGGCAAGTACACCGTCCTGTACAAGCTGGCGGCGGGCGGGACCGTGCCGGTACACACCCATTTAGGTGCGACGGAGTTCTTCGTGCTGCAGGGAAGTTTTGGTTACGAGGCGGGCGTTGTGGGCGCCAACGGGTACGGATTCGAATATCCGTTCGCTGTGCATGAACCGGTGGCGTCCCAAGACGAGGACCTGATCATGCTGGTCATCAACTACGGCAACACACAGGAGTTCAACGAGGACGGCACACCCGGGCCGGTGGTGGGGATGGCTGGCTTCATCGAGCAATGCCGAGCCAACAACGCCTTGAAGCACTTGGAAGAACACCTGCCATTCCCCCCGAAGATGGGCTGAGTGGTCGGTACCACGGACAAAACTGAATGAGGTAGCCGATGGCGAAGACGATCATCATTACCGGCGCCAGTGACGGGATCGGACGCGCGGCGGCACGTGCTCTTCACCGAGCCGGACACACGGTCGTCGTGGTGGGACGTACGATCGATAAGACGAAGGCGGTGGCCGACGAAGTTGGCGGGCCGTACCACCTGTGTGATTTCGCCCGTCTCGACGATGTTCGGCAACTGGCAGCGGAGTTACTGGAGCAATACCCGGTTATCGACGTCTTATGCAACAATGCCGGCGGCATCATGGGCAAGCGTCAAATCACGGTGGACGGATACGAAACGACCCTTCAAGTTAATCACTTGGCGCCGTTCCTGCTGACCACATTGGTCCTGCCGCGGCTCGTCGCGAATAAAGCAACGGTGATCGCGACGTCGAGCAGTGTCAACCGCAGCGGCCGGATCCGACCAGATGATTTTGATGCGCACCGAAAATACTCGGCCACCAGCGCATATTCGGCCGCCAAGTTGGCGAACATCCTGTTCACCAGAGAGCTTCACCGACGATATGCCGAAGCCGGGGTTGCCGCCGTGTCATTCGAGCCTGGTCCCGTGGCGTCGAATTTCGGCGCCGATTCGACGCTGCTGATGCGCCTGCTGTACCACTCCGTTGCGAACCGTCTTATGCTGGCGCCTGAACGAGGCGCGGACACCTTGGTGTGGTTGGCCGACACAACGCCGGGACCCGACTGGTCTCCCGGCTTGCACTACAAGAAGCGGCGACCCGCAAAAGCAAACCGTGCAGTTGACGAGGTGGCACTCAGCGCCAGCCTCTGGGAGCAAAGCCAGCTGATGGTGGCTTGATGGACGCGACGCTACCCGCTGTCGGCTCACCTGCGGTGGTCGAATTTATGCGGCGCAATCCCCGAGCGTTTCTCTTCTGTCGGGACGAGTCGGGGCGGCCGATCGGCTATGCGATGCACTCCGTGGGATGCCAGCCCGGACACCTGTACTTCACGACCTACGTCAAGAGTCCGAAAGTGAAGCATCTCATTGCCGACCCCGCAGTGGCGTGCGTCGTGGTCGGTCAACACGATGGTCACGATGGGCCGTGGGTCTCGGTGCGCGGTACCGCCGAGATCTATCAGCCATCGGCTGCGGAGGTCGATGCGATGATTGGTGCCAGGCCGCCGGACCACCGTATCGGCGAGTCAGTCGTGGCCAAGGTTCGGGACCGGTTGATCAGCGGCAAGCGCTGCATTATCCGTATTGCGGTCGATGAGGTATGCGCAGCGCGATTCTCGAGTGCCGATGCGGGACCGAGTGATCGTGCCAGGTGAGCGAAGAGGCGGTCCCGTCCGTATGTCAGCCGACGAATTGACATCGTTTCTGGGCGAGGAACCGACGGGGGCGATCTGTTTGACCGACGTCGATGGTGCGCTGCTAGCAGTACCCGCGCGTGTGCTTTCTCACCAAGATGATCTCTTGAAGGTCGAGATCAGTGGACTGGACATGCTGCCTGCGCCCGGGACGGCCGCGTGCGTTGTTGCCGATCGCTTCTCTTCGTACGAGTCCATCCGCGGAGTCATCGCGCAAGGTTCAATTGCGTCCACTCCGCGCAGTGGGTCGCCCCGGCCGACCGTCGCGGTTGCGCTCGCTCGTACGGTTACATTTTCTTTCGCCAACGTCACCCGATGATCGCCCCGGCCAGGCTGCCCCGGTGAGTTGCCTACTAAGTTTCGTGCCGGCCGCGTAGCGCGACGCGGTTGACCTTTCCCGCGTGGTTCAGCGGCAAGCTAAAAACGTCATACCAGTAGGCTGGCACCTTGAAACCAGCAAGCCGGGAGCGAGTGAAGGTCCGCAGGTCCCCATGATCGGGCGGACGCATGGGGTCGGCGCTCACGATGAAGGCGGCCAAGTCCTCTCCGAGCCGCGAATCCGGGACACCGACCACGGCTGCTGCGGCGACCCCCGGATGGCTGGCAAGCACGTTCTCGACCTCGAGCGGGTACACGTTCTCACCGCCGCGGATGACCATGTCGTGGCGGCGACCTCGCAGGTGCACATACCCCTCGGCGTCGACCGCCCCCAGGTCTCCGGTGTGTAGCCACCCGTCGGTTCCGTGGAACGACAGATGCGGTGCTGCGGCCAGCAATTCGCCGGTGCCAGACTCGTCGGGGTTGTCGATGCGCAGACGCAAGCCGGGAACCGGATGACCGACGGTACGCAGCAAGTCGGTTCGCCCCTCCGCCGCCCGGCGATGGTCCTGCGGCGAAAGACAGGTGATCGGACTGCCTTCCGTCTGGCCGAAGAGATTGACCAGGCTGACCTCGGGCAGCGCGTCGAGCAGTCGGCGCAAAGTGGCGGGGGAGATCGGGGACGCACCGTAGATCAGCGTTTGCAAGGGCACCGTATCGAGCAGATTTTCTGCCAGTAACATCTCGATCATCGAGGGAACCAGCAGGCAGTGTGTCACGCCCAGTGGGGGCAGGCTCCGCCACCACTCAATCGAAAATCGTTGAGTAGCAACGATGGTAGCGCCCGCGTGTAATGCGACGAGCGTATTGCCCAGTCCGCCGATATGGTGGATCGGCGAGCCCGTGGCGTAGCAGTGGCCTGGGCCGATGGCGATGAGTTCGCGCAATAGCGCGGCACGGGCCTCAAGGACTGTTTGGGTGAATGCCACGGCTTTGGGCGTACCCGTCGTTCCCGACGTGTGCAGATAGAAGGCGGGCCCCGGCGGAGTCGATGCCAGCGGTGTAGCTGACGCTGTTACGGATAGGGCGGTCACCACGACGACCCGCACACCGGTGATCTCCGCGACCGCATGTGCCGTCGCGAGGAACGCTGATTCGGTGAGCAAAACCGGTGAACCGGTGTCGCGTACCGCCGGTGCCAACTCATCCGCTGACAGGAGCGGTCCCAGCGGAGCTAGCGGCGAGCCGGCTACCGCCCCGCCCAACAGCAGTGCCAGCGAGTCGGAATTGGTTGTCAGCAAAGCCGGGACCGCATGATTGGGCGGGACCGCCAGTTCGGCAATGAGATCAACGGCGCGCGAGGCCTTTTGAATGAGCTCCCGACCGCTGACGGCCGACGAGTCGTCAATCACGGCGGGCCGGTCATTGTCCGCGTGCATCGCCACTACCTGCTGCAGCCACGTCATGGTTTCGTCAGCAATACACTCTGCACCGTTCGATCAGCGTGCGCGCCAGCAGCTCTGGATGGCTGACCATCACGTCATGACAGGCGTCGAGGGCGATCACCGTTTGCACGCCGCCGAGCGCCTCGATGCTGGCGTGCTGGGACTGGACGGAAAGCGCCCGGTCGCTGGTGGTCAGGATCCACGTCCGCGGCACGTCCTGGGGCAGGCCGCTGCGGTCGACGGGCTCGGCGATAATGCGCGTCGACTCCGGGTACAGCCGGGACAGTGTGAATCTGCGCTGTTCCCGCGTCATACCGTTGCAGAACGCGTACCGGGCCGCAGGCTTCGGAGCCATCATCGGTCTGCCGATCCTCGCAGCACGTCGGGCGAACCAGGCCAGCGGTCCGTCGAGGGTGTCCACGATGGCCGAACCCTGCGGTGGTACGAAGGCGGTGGCCAGGATCATCTCCCGAACGCGCGGTGAACCCAGTTTGGTGACGACGCCGGGCACCGTCACTCCAGCCATCGAATGACCAACGATCACGATGTCACCGAGCCCGGCTTCCTCGACGTCGGCGACCACCGAATTCACCCAGTCGCCGATGGTGTCCGTCGCCAGGTTTCCCGGCTTGCCGCCGTGGCCGGGCAGGTTCACCGCGAGCGTGCGCAATTCCGGTGCCTGCCGACGTAGCTCGGCGACGGTCAGATCCCAGCAATCGCCTGCGTGTTCGCCGCCGTGGACGAGCACCAAATCCGGCAGTGGCATGGCAGCGGGTCCTTCAATGGTCAGCGGTGGATCAGTTGTGACGCCAGGGCGTCGATGTCGGTGCGAAAGTCACTGAAGCTGCGGCTGGCCGGTTCGACGGTGATCCAGGTGACACCGGCGTCGCCGTACGCGGCGCGTTGGGGCCGCACCGCCGAGCAGAACGCCTCGCAGTCGCCGCTGACCAGCAGGTCCGCTTCGAACGGGACGAAGGACACGTCGGCCTGGCCGCGACCCAGTTCGGCGCGGCGCTTGTTGACGACGGCGATCCATTCAGCCAGGGTGGCAATGTCTTCCAAGGGCTGGGCGCGGGTGATCGCCGCCATCTCACCGGATGCCGCCATCGGCATCCAGCCGTCGGCGACCTCGACGACGCGGCGCCGGGCAGCAGCGCTGTTGCCGCCTATCCAGATCGGCGGACCACCCGGCGTCACCGGCAGCGGAAGGGCGACATGGTCGCTCACCCCGAACTCCGGACCGCCGTGCTCATCACCAGCCCAAGTGGCCTTCCAGGCTTGGATCGCCTCATCTAGCAACGCGCCCCGCCGGCCGAAGTCAGCGCCCAAGGCGTCAAACTCCGACTTGAGGTAGCCGGCGCCGGTTCCCAGCGTAAAGCGGCCGCCGGACAGCAGGTCCAAGCTGGCGGCCGATTTGGCGGTCAAGTAGGGACTGCGGTAGCCCGACACCAGGATGTAAGTCATCACTCGGATACGGGTGGTGGCGGCCGCAGCGAAACTCAGCGACACGAACGGGTCGAACGCGTGATGACCGCCGCGGGCCAGCCACTCGCGGTCGGGGTATGGGTGCTCCGACATCGAAAAACCGTCGAAACCAGCCTGTTCCACCAGCTTGGCCACGTCGCCGAGGCTCGCGCCCTGGCTCCATTGGGCCCAGTGCTTGACCGCTCGCATCGGGAACATCAGGTTGTACCGCACAGCGCTCCTATCGCAACAGTGAGCGGGCGATGATTTCCCGCTGAACCTCGCTGGAACCTTCGCCTAGACGTTTGACCCGCAGGTCGCGGAACCAGCGCTCGAGCGGTAGTTCCTTGGACAGTCCCAAGGCGCCGTGGATCTGGATGCAGCGATCGAGCACCCGGTAGGCAGCCTCGGTACCGTACAGCTTGGCGATGGACGCGTCTGTTCGCACATCAGCGTAGCGTAGGTCGATGTTCCACGCCGCTTGATACATCAGCAGTCGTGCGGCGCGCAACTCCACCTCGCTGTCGACGAGCATCCATTGGATGCCCTGCTTGTCGGCAAGCTTGCCTCCGAACACATCTCGGTCGCGGGCCCATTGACAGGCCTCTTCGAGGGCTGACTGCGCGATGCCGATGGGGCCGGCCGGGTAGATGATCCTGCCGTGCACGAGGAAGTCACTGGCTAGGGCGAAGCCCTGCCCCTCCTCGCCGATCAGTTGGTCGTCAGGAATGCGGACATTGTCGAAATGCAGCTCGTAGGGCGCGAACGACGCCATCACCCCGATCCGGTGGAAAGTGAGTCCAGGCGTGTCCTTTTCGACGATGAAGCAGGAGATCCCGTTGCGTCCCTCACCGGTACGGGCGTACACCACCCCCCAGTCGGCACTTGGTGCGTGCGAAATCCACATCTTCGAGCCATTGAGCACATAAGCATCCCCGTCGCGCACAGCCTTGAGCTGAATCGCCCGGGCCGGATCGGATCCGCCCGCCGCCTCGGTGATAGCGGTATACGCCTTGGTCATCGCGCCGTCGATAATGGGCCGGGCGTACTTGGCGAATTGCTCGGGTGACGCCTTGAACATGACGTTGGGGGGGTTTCCGCCGAACGCACCGAGGGCCGGGAAGAATGCCCCCATCCGGCATTTGGACGCCTCCTCGGCGACGACGACTTGACCGAGAACGCTGAGTCCGGCGCCGCCGAACTCCTCTGGTGTCTGTAGTGCCCACAGGCCGAGCTCCCGTGCCTTAGCCTGCAATTCGACGAGCTCTTCGCGCGGTAGGCCGACGGTGTCGTGTTCCAGCTTCGCCTCAAGGGGATGAACGTAAGCCGCCATGAACCGCCGTACCGTGCCGCGGAGCATGATCAGCTCCTCCGGCAGCTCCCAGGCTCCGGCCGTTGCCGCGTCCAGACCGGGCATCTATGCTCGCTGCGCCGCGGCGAGCCGGTGCTGACGCGCATTTTCCAGCTGCGGAACGTGGTTGGCCTCGTACTGCTCGATCCACTCCTGCGGCAGCTTGCTCCAGGCCTCGCCGATCCGCAGCCGTTGCGCCGAGCTGAACAGCTCCGCGGCTACCACGTCACCGACGAAAATGGTGTTTTCGTCATTATCCAGCGCGCCGGTGACCCGGCATTCCACATAACTGTGCGCGTCCAGCAGGATCGGGGAGCCGGTGACGCCTGCCCTGGTCCGCAGCTTCGAGATCTTGTCTCCGTCGCGCCCCGAACTGCCGCCGAGCGTCATCAGGATCTCCAGCGATTTGTCGATCTCGTCAGCACCTGCGGACAGCATGTGCATCGCGAAAACTCCGGAGTTCACCAGCATGTCGTGGGTCTTGTTGTACTTGGTCAGGCTGACGGTGGCCCGCGGCAGCTCCGGCACAATGCCCGCCGAGCCGGCCGACAGCGACATCAGTCCGTTGGCGACGTCGTCGTCGATTGTGGTGACGGCAACCGGAAACGGCCGCAAGCCGGCCAGAACGCTGTTGGCCGCATCGAAGTCGATAGTCATGTGGTCTCCTTGTTGGTTCGACGCTCATCCGAGCGTGAATGGATCACGGGTTGCCCCGGACAGTTCCACCCACACCGCTTTGGTCTCGGTGAAATCCTTGATGGCCGCGATGCCGTTTTCGCGGCCGATGCCGCTGTGCCCGACGCCGCCGAATGGCACGTGGGGTGCGACAACCCGATATGTGTTGACCCACACCGTCCCCGCTCGGAGCCTGGCCGCGACCCGGTGCGCCCGGTGGACGTCCTTGGTCCACACCGCAGCGGCCAGGCCGAATTCGGTGGCGTTGGCCGCTGCGATTGCTTCGTCTTCGTCGCTGAACGGCATCACCGCCAAAACCGGGCCGAAAATCTCTTCGGCCACCGCCCGCATCGACGGGTTCACCCCGGTCAGGACTGTCGGCTTGACGAAGAAACCCCCGAGGTCGCCAGCGGGTTCGCCGCCATAGGCAATCGTTGCACCCTGTTCGCGTGCGGAAGCGAAATGCGATAACACCTTTTCGTACTGGGGCCGATTGGCCACTGGGCCCATTTCGGTGCCGGGATCTTTCGGGTCGCCGAGCTTGATCGTCGATGCCCGCGCGATGACCTTGTGCACCAACTCCTCGGCGACGTTTTCGTGCACCAGTAGCCGTGACCCGGCCAGGCACGTCTGGCCGGTGGCGGCGAACACGCCCGCGATGACACCGTTAGCGGCCGCATCGAGGTCGGCGTCATCGAAAACCACTTGAGCCGATTTGCCGCCCAACTCGAGGCTGAACCGGGTCATATTCTCGATCGCGGTCTTGCCGACCTGAATGCCGGTCGCCGTCGAGCCGGTGAAGGCAATTTTGTCCACGTCCGGATGTGCCGCTAACGCGGCACCCGTCTCGGGCCCCCATCCGGTGACGACGTTGACCACCCCGGGCGGGAAACCCGCCTCGGCGAACAACTTCGCGAATGCCAGCGTCGAAGTCGGTGTGTGGTCACTGGGTTTGATCACAAACGTGCATCCCGCTGCCAGGCCTGCAGCCAGCTTCCAGGTCAGCAGTAATAGCGGTGAGTTCCACGGCGTGATCGCGCCGACCACCCCGACCGGTTCATGACGGGTATAGACCAAGTAGTTTCGCTTGTCGGTCGGGATCACCTCGCCCTGAAGCTTGTCAGCGAGTCCGGCGTAGTAGAAGTAGTAGTCCGGCAGTGAGCGCATCTGTCCGACCATCTCGCGCACCAGCTTTCCGCCGTCGCGGACCTCAAGATCGGCCAGGCTCTCGGCCTCGCGTGCGACGATTTCGCCGAGCCTCCACAGAAGTTTGCCGCGGGCGGTCGCAGTGAGCTCGCCCCACGGCCCGTTCAGCGCGGCTCGTGCGGCAGCCACCGCACGGTCGACGTCGGCGGCGCTCGCATCGGGGACCCTGGCCCACGTACGGCCGGTGAACGGATCGACGCTGTCGTAGGTCGCACCGGAGACGGCGGGGGTCTGCTCACCGCCGATTAGTAGCTCGAACGCAGCCAGTTGTTGAGTCGCTGTCTCGGTCATCATCGTCCTCAGCGCGTCCGTGGCGGTTTCTTGTTGGTACGCGAGTCGCTGCGGCCGTCACCGGCGTTTCCGAGGTGGGTGTAAGCCATGCCATGGCGCTGCCGCAGGCTCGGCGAGAGATCCCGGGCCTCCCACATTGCTCGCACCGTGCCCTGAACACCTTGAGGGCGGCGGGCGGCGATCTCGGCGGCCAGTTCGGCGGCCCGGTCGCGCAACCGCTCGTCGGGCACGATCTCGGTAACCAGTCCGATGCGCAACGCGGTCTGGGCGGTCAACCGCTCCTCGCTGCCGAGCAGCGCCCACCGCATCACCTCGCCGTAGGGAACCCCGAGTCCCAGCATGCCCATCGGCTCCAGGGCCGAGACGATGCCTACGTTGGCGTGCGGGTCGAAAAAGGTCGCGGTCTCCGCGCAGATCGAGAAATCACATTCGTTGACGAAGTACATCGCACCACCGGCGACGATCCCGTGCAGGGCGGCGATCACCGGCTTCCACACCTTGTGTGCCTTCGGCCCCAGGACGGCTCCGGGATCTTCCTGGTTGAAGATCGGCTGGTGCGTCCACCAGGTGCCCTCGGAGACGTCGATCCCGGTGCAGAACGCCCGGTCGCCGTTGGCGCGCAGCACTACGACGCGGATGTCGTCGTCGCCACGGACCCGGGCCCATGCCGCGCAGAGTTCACCGGCCATCGCTTTATTGAAGCTGTTTAGTTTGTCGGGCCGATTCAGTGTCACCGTGGCGACGTGGTCGGCGACGTCGAACTCGATCGTGGTGAGCTTGTCCAAGTCGGTCACGGCCGCTCCTTGTTGGGCCCGGATAGCACCGACATTCTCGCAGCCGCGCTGTTGCCCTCGATGACCTGACTAACTATCTCCCGTTTGAGGATCTTGCCGGCTGGCCCTAGCGGGAACTCCTCGCAGAACTCGAACCGGCGGGGCTGCTTGTAGCCGGCCAGCTCTGCTCGGCACAGCACGGTCAGTTCAGCGGTGAGTTCGCCCAGGTCGGTGACGTGTGGCTTAGGGATCACCGCCGCGACGGGCGTCTCCCCCCACTCCGGGTCGGGTACGCCGACCACCGCGACCAGGTCAACGCCGGAATGCTGTGCGATAACCCGTTCGATCTCCGCGGGGTAGACGTTGAAGCCTCCAGAAATGATCATGTCGGTCATGCGGCCCGTGATATGCAAGTAGTTCTCGGTATCGAGGTAACCCAGGTCGCCGGTGTGCAACCCGTCGGGGCGGAATGCCTCGGCGGTCTGTTCCGGCCGGTTCCAGTACCCGATCGCGTTGGCCGGGCTGACGATGACGATCTCGCCAACGTCTCCGGCGGGAGCCTCATTTCCCTCGGAATCGATGATGCGTATCGAGCACATCGGTGTCTCCTGACCGCACGACGTGGCGATCGAGGTCTTGCCGGCGACGATGTCGCGATGGTCCCGCGGAGTCAAGATCGTCGCCTGGCCGCCACACTCGGTCAAGCCATAGCGCTGTTGGAGATCGCAGCCGAGAAGGTCCATCGCCTTGCGCGCCAGTCCCGGCGGAACCGGTGCCGAGCCATAGGAGATCCGGCGCAGACTGGACATATCGCGGCGTGGACCCTCCTCGAGGATGGACAGCGTCCGGTGCAACATGGTCGGAATGAACGTCGTGAAAGTGATTCTGCTACGCTCGATTTCGTCGATCACGGCCTGTGGGTCGAACCGCTGGTGGATCACCATGGTTTGACCGAGGTAGAGCCACGATACGGTGCGCACCATCCCACCCGCGGTGAAGAACGGCGTCGTGGCCAGCATCACATCGGATCGGTTGGCCTCAGTGACCAGGTTTGTGTCGGCAGCCTGGTAGAGCAGTCCGCGATGGGTGTGCATCACGCCCTTGGCCCGTCCGGTGGTGCCACTGGTATACAGGATGACCGCGACGTCATCGGGGCAGGGGCGCAGCTGCGGCGCGGCGGGCCGGGCGTGTGCCAACGCGGTCTCGTAGTCGGTGATCAACGCATTATCGCCGATCGCTTGGCGCGCACCGATGCCCAACAGCACAGCCAAACCCGCCAGTTCGTCGATGAACCGCTCGAGGTGGTCGGCATGAATAATCACGGCACGCGCCCCGGAATCGTCGCGGACGTGGGCGAGTTCGTCAGGCGCGAGCCGGATGTTCACGGGGACCGCGATCAGCCCCGCCTTGGCCAGCCCGAACGAGATCTCCGGCCACTCGATGCAGTTACGGGCGATCACCAGCACCCGATCCCCAGGCGCCAGCCCCCGGTCGGCCAGCAAAGACGCCAGCCGCCGGGCCCGCTCGTCGACCTCTGACCAGGTGTGTTCCCGGTCGGTGTCGACCAGGGCACGCTTGCTCGGATAGCGCCGGGCGTTGTTGGTGGCGATATCTCCGATCAGCATGGCCGTCATATCAAGAATGCCAGCGTGTCGAGCGCTCCGCCGGCGTCGATCAGGTGTACCACCTTGCGTACCAGGCGCAGCTCCTCTCCCGATCGACGAACGGTGTGAATCACTCGGCCAGCCCAGAACCGTTGACGCAAACGGTATTCGAACAGCGCGAAGTTGGACTCGACGGTCACCGAGTCGGGTGTCTGATCGATGATCTCGCTGTTTGAGATCAGCCGGCGCATCACCGATGGCGGGGTCTGGGAATGTCGATTGCCGGTGTTCAGTTGGGCCACCCGGCTTTTGATCCGCCTTCGGTTGTCATTGATGTAGGCAAGGGTGGTGCGTGGGTCGTCATCCGGGTGCATCGGCACCCGGTATACGACCGCGTCATCATCGTCGGCCCACAGCGATTCCCACTCCGAGTAGCGACCCTCGTCGGCCAGCCGGGCTTCAAGGTAGAGAAATGCCAGAATGTCGGCATCCGGCATCGGCCGTGTTGCGGGGCGGGTCACCGGTTGAGATTCAACAGTCATCGCCTCACGCCTTCCCGCCGACAACTTCGGCCCAGCGCGCATAGAAGCCGCGTTGTGGCGTCTCGGCGCTCTTGTCCCTGTTGATGATTCCGGTCTCGTCCGTCACGTCATTTCCCATCCCGCGCGACAACACCAGCCACTCCGGCTGCTCGGCCGCCAGCCCCGCTTGGTTTCGCATGCCGATCTCGCCGTCATCGGCGATCAGGAAGCCCGCCGGCCCCATGGCGCCCTCTGATCGACGCAGTGTTCGCTCGTTCAGCTCGTCCTGCCCGGGAATCAGCACGGCGGTGGTGTAGGCGATCGTGCGGTTGGGCAACTGCGGTTCAACGAACATTACGTTCATCTCCGCCAGAAACAGGTTGGGCCATATCAGTGTGTGCGGCGGGCCGACCACCAGCGCATCGTGGGCTTGATCCGGGCCATACTCCTGTTCCAGCGCATCGACGTAGCGTGGCAACTTAGCTCGGGGGATCCGGCCGTACCAGACGAATTCCTCGTCGAGGTTGCGGTATTCGTTGCTGTAGTCGATCTCGGAGTGCCCATTGCCTATGTCACGGACCAGCACGTCGACCTTGGTTGGTACGTGCGAGACCTTGGCCGGCCGGATCGCGTCGTAGACCGATGCGTGGGTGAACAGCGCGTGATAACCGTCGACGTTGTTCTCCACCACCATCTTCCAGTTCGCATGGTGCAGGTGCTTCATCCAGTTCGCTCGTAGATCGATCGAGCGGGAGGGCGACAGGTTGAGTAGCCGGTCGATGGCGCGGGTGGCTCCGCCGAGATGTTCGCGCAGTGTCACACCGTCTGGTGTCAGCGACGCGAAGATGAAACCGCCATAACTGTCCACCCGCGGCGCCTGTGCCAGCCCGAGCTCGGAACGCACCTCGTTGAAGTTGTCGCCGTAGCACTCTCTCATCGGAACGCCTTGCAGCGCGCCGTTGTTGCCGAATGTCCACCCGTGATAGGGGCAGCGGAACGCGTTGGCGTTACCCTTCTCGGCATTGCACAGCTTGTTGGCGCGGTGCGAGCAGCGGTTCAGCAGCACCCGCACGACACCGTCTTTACTACGCACCACTACGACCGGGTTGTAACCGATCATCCGGGTTAGGTAATCGCCGCGCTCGCTGACTTCGCTCTCGTGGGCGACGTAGACCCAGCCGGTCTTGAAGATGGTGTTCATTTCACGACGGAAGATCTCCGGCGAGGTGTACACCGAGCCGTGCACACGGTCGTTCCGCACCACCGTGGTGACGTCGAAATCGTCGAATTGATTGAAGGTAACGGGGTTTGCCGCAGTCGTCATTCAGGGACCTCCAGGATCTCGATGGCGGGAAGCTCAGCGTCGCCGAGGTGGCGGAATCCGACGCGAACGCGTGTGCCGATGTCCGGGGCGGAACCGGGTGCGATGAGGGTCATCACGATCCGATGCCCGCTGTCCAGTTCGACGTCGACGATCGGGTAGGGATCCGCGGAGCGGACCAGCCCCGGCTCGCGGCGGTGCATCACCGTCGCGGCGTGCACCGTGCCGCGTGGTTCGACCGCCCTCCACTGCCGTCCGGTGTGGCCGCAGCCGTCACAGACCAGCTGTTCAAGCTCGAGCGCCAGGGCGCAGGATCCGCAGAATGGCAGTGCCAGCTCACCACGCGCGGCTGCGTCGTATAGCGGGCGAATCGCGTCCCCCCCAATCGCCGGGGCCAGCACCGACTCCAGCAGCCAGTCTTGGTCGGCGACATCGGTAACGGTCGTCATGCCGCCCGCTCCAGCACCAGCGCGGCATGGTGGTCCATCCGGCCACCGATGCCGCCGACCAGGGCGATGGCCGCGTCAGGCACCTGACGGCCGCCGCCGGCGCCCCGCAGCTGGATCACGGCCTCGGCCAGCGGCGTCATGCCCTGCAGGTAGAAGCCGGACAGCTGGCCGCCGCCCGTATTGGTCGGCAGCGTTCCACCGGGGCCGGTGTGACCGTCGCGGACGAAGGTCCCCACCGGGGTATCCCCGGTGAGCCGGTATTCATCGAGCAACACCAGGGTGACGATGGAGAACGGATCGTAGAGTTCGGCGATGTCCAGATCGGCTCGCGCGATACCGGCCTCGGCCAGTGCGTTATCGACGGCGCGACGCCCGCCACCGAACCACGATTCCGCTCCGGCGCGGCGGCGTCGCACCGGATGGTCGCGGCCGGCGCCGCGGATCTTCAGCCGCGTAGTGCCGATCGATTCTTGTCCGGTGAGCACGACGGCGACCGCGCCGTTGACCGGTCGCGCACAGTCCAGCAAGCGCAGCGGCTCGGCGATCATCGTGCTGGCGAGGTAACCGTCCTCGTCGAGTGGTTCGCGGTTGACCGCGTCGGGATTCCCCGCCGCCCAGCGTCGCGCTGTGGTGGCCACCGCGCAGAGCGCGTCGGTGCTGGTGCCGGTGATATGCAGCCAGCGCTGGGCCAGCAACGCGTAGGTCGGCACCGACCCGAGCAAGCCGGAGGCACGTTCCAGTCCGCGCACCCCGGTATTGCCACCACTGTGCGCGTACAGCGAACCCGACCCTTTGCCTTCGGCAAGCGGTGCGTCGGCGAACACGCACACCACCGTCGATGCTTCACCGGTCGCGATTGCGTGCCGGGCGCGCTGGATCATCGCGATCGTGGTCGCGCCTTTGATCTCGACGTGCTCCAGCAAACGCAAGTCGGCGAAGCCGCCCTGGGCGGCAAAGCCGACGCCCAACCGGTCCGGCCGGATGCCCTGAGATGAACCCACCAGCAGCCCGTCGACGTCGGCAGGTTCGAGGCCGACATCGGCAAGCGCAGCGGCCGTCGCCTGGCAGGCCAGCTCAAGTGCTGTGGCGCCGGGTCGTAGTGACATCGCCGTCATGCCCAGCCCGACGAGGGTCACCTGTGGCGCCGTCACGATTGCTGACCACCTCTGGGCCGCCGATCGCCCCGGTAGCTGCCCACTTTCAGCCAGTCTTCCCGGTCCTGCGCGGTGGCCAGGGTGAAGCTCGACAGCTCCAGCGGGCACAAGAAGATCTGGTCGCCACTTTCGAGGTCCTCGACCAGCAGTCGGGGGCCGTTGCCGCTGACGTCCAGCGACAACCGCACGGCCGCGAACTCGTTGATCAAGTCGACGAGTACGCGGCGTCCCGCTGCGGGGCTGTTCACCCCCTCAGTAATACCGCATACGACTGTCAGAATCAATAAATCGAACGTCGTTGCCGACGGCGAACTGCGGGCACTGGGGGGCCGACGTTGCTTTCTCTACATGGGAACATGCAGACTAGTAGGACTTGGAGACGGTCATCGACGGCCAGCCATATCAGTTGACACTAATGTCAGAAATCAACGTTGCGAGGGAGGGCGGGATGAGCGAAGGGGCAGCGCTGCAGGCGTCGGTGATCGACACCGAGGACTACCGCAGCATCTGGATGTATCTCAAGGAGGTTGCCGTCCGGCAGGGATTTGTCGATATCGAGGTCAACGGTGCTCGCGTGCGCACCCGCTACGCGGAGGCAGGATCGCCCGATAAGCCGCATGCGATGCTGCTGCACGGAACCGGTGGACATTGGGAGACGTTCGCACCGAACCTGGCGGCGCTCTCCGAACACTTCCACTGCGTGGCGATCGACATGGTCGGCAACGGCTTTTCCGCTAAGCCCGACTACGACTACGAGATCCCCGTCTACGTCGAGCATGTGCTCGGGGTGATGGACCACTTCGGCATCCAGCGAGCGAACTTTGTTGGGATGTCGCTCGGCGCTTGGGTCGCGGCGACGATCGCGGTGTCCCAACCCGACCGGGTGTCGAAGGTGATCCTGATGTCGCCGGCGGGCAAGGAGGCGGCGGCGGCGAATATGGCGCGGATTCGCGCCGAACGCACGAAGGCTGTCAACGAACCCACCTGGGAGTCGCTGCATGCGGTGTTTGCCCACTTGATCGCCGATGAGGCCAACCGGTTGCCCGACCTCATCGGGCTACGCCAGGCGATCTACCGGCGCGACGACACCAGAGAAACCATCGACCATCTGCTGATCCTGCAAGACGCCGCCGCCCGCGATCGCAACCTCATTCCCGAACAGGACTGGAAGGCGATCGCCGCGCCGGTGATGGTCGTTGCTTCGGGCCGCGACCACGGTGTCTATCAGGAGACGGCTACTTCGATCGCCAAACTGATCCCCCAGGCGGAGGTCTTCGAGATGCCGAATGTGCGGCACTGGCCGCATTTCGAGGATCCCGAATTGTTCAATCCGGCCGCCGTCGCGTTCCTCAGCAAGTGAGACTGTGCCGATGAGCCGGCCCGGCCCCGCTGAAATCGACGACATCGCGCGACGCCTTTACGTCGCCGAGCAGACCCGCACGCCGATCCGCCAGTTGTCCCTGGACTACCCGGAGATGACCATCGACGACGCCTACGCGGTGCAGCGTGCGTTGGTGGACCTCAAGGTCGCCGACGGGCGGGTGGTCAAGGGCCGCAAGATCGGTCTGACTTCGAAGGTGATGCAACGTGCGGTCTCCATCGACGAGCCGGACTACGGCGCACTGTTCGACGACATGTTCGTCGAAGACGGCGGGCGGGTGCCGGCCGGCCGCTTCATTCGCCCCCGCATCGAGGTGGAGTTGGCGTTCGTGCTCGGGGAGACTTTGCGCGGACCGGACGTGACGCTGTTCGACGTACTGCGGGCCACCGAGTTCGTTACCCCCGCATTGGAGATCCTCGATGCCCGCGTACAAATGTCCGACCCTGACACGGGTCATCTGCGCACGATCGTTGACACCATTGCCGATAACGCCGCTGACGCGGGCCTGGTGCTCGGCGGGCGGGTGTTCCGGCCGCTCGACGTCGACTTGCGCTGGGTAGCCGCACTGTTGTCACGCAACGGCACCATCGAGGAGTCCGGGGTGGCCGCAGCAGTGCTCAACCATCCGGGAAACGGCGTGGCATGGCTGGCAAATCGCCTTGCTCCGCATGGGGTTTCACTGCAACGCGGTGAGGTGATCCTGTCCGGATCGTTCACCAAGCCGGTGTTCGCCGAACCGGGGGACACCTTTGTCGGCGACTACGGTCCGCTCGGCACGGTGTCGGTGATGTTCGAACGTCAGGTGGCGCCATGAGTACCCCGTGGGCGCAACGGATTTCCGGTGGCCGTCCTCAGTTCGGCATGTGGGTCGCCTCGGGCAGCGGCTACGTCACCGAGATCTGCGCCGGATCAGGCATCGACTGGGTGCTGCTGGACCAGGAGCATGCACCCAACGATCTGCGCACCACCCTGTACCAATTGCAGGTGCTGGCCGGCTATCCCGACGTCGGGGTGGTGGTGCGTCCGCCGGCGGCCGACCCGGTGCTCATCAAGCAAGTGCTCGACATCGGGGCGCAAAACATCATCGTCCCGATGATCGGCAGCGCCGAGGAGGCCGCCGCGGCGGTCGCGGCCACCCGTTACCCGCCGGCGGGAATCCGGGGGGTCGGCAGTGCGTTGGCGCGCGCGTCCCGGTGGAATCGAATAACCGACTATCTCAGCACCGCCGATGACTCGGTGTCGCTGACCGTTCAGGTGGAGACGGCGGCGGGTCTGGCTCGGCTGGATGACATCGCCGACGTCGACGGAGTGGACGCGGTGTTCATCGGCCCCGCCGACCTGGCCGCCTCGCTGGGCAAGCTGGGGCAGCCCGAACACCCGGATGTGGTAAGCGCCATCGAGAATGCGCTGGCGACGATCGTGGCGCACGGCAAGTGCGCCGGGGTGAACGCATTCAACGAGACCATCGCGCGACGATATGTGGCTGCGGGGGCGAGTTTTGTGGTCGTTGGTGCCGACGTAGCACTGCTGGCCCGAGGTGCTGAGCAGTTAGCCGAGAGGTACCGGCGCTGAACCCAGCCATGAACGCGGCAGTTCTGACTGTTACGTCACCAGCGTGAGGGAAGGCCCATTCCCATGGTGTTGTACGAGGTATTCGCGATGGTCCATGCTTGTTGAGGGCGAGACGGTTCGTTGTGGTCGGGGGCGGGAAGCCGCGAAGATGCTTTATTTCTGACTATCCTGTCACCTATACTCGACGGTTATGGACCTGGACTTCACTCCTGACCAGATCGACTTCCGTGATCAGGTCCGTACCTGGCTGGACGAGAACAAGCCAACCGAACCGCGGCCGCGCGATGATGCCGGCATCCGGGAATACGACCTGGCCTGGCAACGCACCCAGTGGGAAGGTGGCTGGGCCGGCATCGCCTGGCCGACTGAGTATGGCGGCAGGGGACTGACCCTGTTGCAGCAGTTGATCTGGTATGAGGAGTACGCCGCTCGCGGCTTCCCGGGTATTGATGCGTGCTTCGTCGGTCTCTCGCACGCCGGACCGACCCTGATCACCCGCGCCACCGACGCGCAGAAATCGTTTCATCTGCCGAAGATCCTGCGAGGTCAGGTGATCTGGTGCCAGGGCTTCTCTGAGCCGGACGCCGGGTCCGACCTGGCTGCGCTACGAACCAAGGCGGTCATCGATGGTGACGAACTTGTCGTGTCGGGGCAGAAGGTGTGGACGAGTTTCGCCACCCTCGCCGACTACCAGGAGTTACTGGTGCGCACCGACAACACCGGCAGCAAACACTCCGGGATCACCTGGGTCATCTGTGATATGTCGACACCGGGGATTGATATCCGGCCGATCGAGACCATCGAGGGCGGCTCTGAGTTCTGCGAGGTGTTCTACGACAACGTGCGCATCCCACTGGAGAATGTCGTCGGCGACATCGGCAACGGTTGGTCGGTCGCGATGGCGACACTGTCATTCGAGCGGGGCACCGCCTTCACCGCCCACCAGGTGCGGCTCGCCAAGATCATCGAAGACCTCATCGACTATGCCCGCGATCACGTCGGCCCGGATGGTCGCCGCCCGGCCATCGCCGACGACGAGATCGCGCGACGGTTGGCCCGAGCCCGGGCATCGGTCGCGTCGCTGCGGGCACTGACCTACACCAATATCTGTGAGGCGATGGAGACCGAAACCCCTGGCCCGCGCGGCTCGATTGTGAAACTGATGTACGCCGAGTTGGCCAAAGAGATCGGCAAGCTGGCTATGGACATCCTCGGGCCCGCCGCGATCCGGGGCTCGTCGCGATGGGATCCCGACGGTTGGGTGGGCTACTACTACTACGCGTTCTCGCAGTCCGTTGGTGGGGGCACATCAGAAATCCAACGCAACATCATCGGCGAGCGCGTGTTGGGACTACCTCGATGACCAAAGCCGGGAGTACTTCGTGAATTTGCTGCCTGACGCCGAACAGCTCGAAATCATCGCGGCCGCAAGCGACTTTCTTACCGAGCGGATGCCGGTGGACCATATCCGCTGCAGCCGTGACGCGGAATCAGCGGTACCGCACAGTACCTGGCGGGAAGGCGCCGAGCTCGGACTGCTGACGCTTGCACTACCGGAAGAGCTCGGCGGGTCGGGCCGCAACATCGACGACGAGGTGCTGCTGCACGTGGAACTGGGCAGACGGCTTGCCCCGGGGCCGTTCCTGGCCGGCACACTCGCCGCGCGAGTGGCGGCCAAATGCGGTGATCTGGAATTGGCACACCGGATCGGCACCGGCAACGCCCTAGTCGCGCTGGCGGTCCTGCGCGGCGACGGCGAGGCCCGTCCGGTCAAAGGCACGTTCGATCTGTTCGATCCCGCCGGGGCCGGCTACGGTCTGGTGCTGGCACGCAGCGGTGCCGCGCTGGTCGACATCGCCGAGTTCGGCCAACCCG
Organism: Mycolicibacter algericus DSM 45454; assembly: GCF_002086455.1. Taxonomy (GTDB): domain Bacteria; phylum Actinomycetota; class Actinomycetes; order Mycobacteriales; family Mycobacteriaceae; genus Mycobacterium; species Mycobacterium algericum. The sequence goes on along the minus strand of NZ_MVHC01000021.1, from coordinate 19,015 downwards.
TTGTCGTGGAATCCGCTGATCCGGGCACCCGGATAGCGTCGGCGACAGTGCAGTCCGCCGAACCGCTGCATTGGCTGGCGACCGACGAGGACTGGATCTGGGGCCGCGCCATGGTGCTGTCGGCGGCGTTCCTCACCGGTCTCGCCGCAGCGGCGACCGCTCTGGCGACCGAGCATGCCAAAACGCGAGAGCAGTTCGGCAAGCCGATCGGCGTCCACCAGGCGGTCAAACACGCCTGCGTGAACATGGAACTAGCCGCCGAGGCCGCTCACGCGCAAACCCTGTTCGCGGCAATAGCACTGGACAGCCAACGCGCCGATGCCTTGCTTCAGGTGCTGTCGGCGGTCGCGGTGGCGGGATCGGCGGCGGTGGATAACGCGGCCGCCGGAATCCAGGTTTTCGGCGGGATGGGATACACCTTCGAAAGCGACATGCATCTGTATCTCAAACGCGCGCACGTGCTCCGCCACCTGATTGCCGAGCCCACCGACGTATTGGCCGAACTGCTGGCCCAGGAACGCGCGCAGTGAGCGGGGCAGTCGCGGTCGCCGGCGTCGCACTGTCCGACGTGGGGCGCGTCGACGACAAGGGCCCGTACGAGCTGATCGCCCAGGCCAGCCGGCGGGCGTTGGCGGACGCGGGTCTGTCGCCCGCCGACGTCGACGGACTGGCGTCGACCGGACAGGGTACGTTGCCCCCGGTCGACGTCGGCGAGTACCTGGGGCTGCGGCCACGCTGGGTGGACTCTACAGCCGTCGGCGGCGCAGCCTGGGAGGTGATGGCCGCGCACGCCGTGGACGCCATCACCGCCGGCCACGCCGACGTCGTCCTGCTCACCTATGGTTCCACCGCGCGGTCGGATCTCCGGAAAGGACTGCGCGGGGCGAGCATCAACTGGGGCGCGCGTGGGCCGCTGCAATGGGAGGCCCCCTACGGTCACACGTTGATCTCCAAATACGCCATGGCGGCCCGGCGGCACATGCACCAGTACGGAACCACCATCGAGCAGCTCGCTGAGGTCGCGGTCTCGGCCCGGTTCAACGCCGCCGACAACCCCGAGGCGCACTATCGCGACCCCATCGCGATCGACGATGTGCTGGCCGGTCCGATGATCGCCGACCCCTTCACCAAGCTGCACTGCTGTATACGCAGCGACGGTGGCGCCGCCGTCGTACTGGTCAATGCCGATCGGGTCAAAGATCTGCGATCGCGCCCGGTGTGGGTGCTGGGGGCCGCCGAAACCACCTCGCACATGTTGACCTCGCAGTGGGACGACATGACCGTCGGCCCGGCATCCGTCAGCGGTCCGCTGGCGTTCGCGCGGGCCGGGGTGCGGCCCGCCGACGTCGACGTCGCCGAACTCTACGACGCGTTCACCTACATGCTGCTATTGACGCTGGAGGATCTCGGCTTCTGCCCGAAAGGGGAAGGCGGCCACTTCGTCGAGAAGGGAACGTTGCGTCTCGGAGGGGAACTGCCCACCAACACCGACGGCGGTGGTCTGTCGGCTTGTCACCCCGGGCAGCGCGGCCTTTTCCTGCTGGTCGAGGCGGTCCGTCAGCTGCGCGGTGAATGCGGACCGCGTCAGGTCCCCGATGCGAGGATCGCCTGCGTCAGCGGCACCGGCGGCTGGTTCTGTTCCAGCGGCACTATGATCCTCGGCGCCGAGGAGCCCTAGTGGCTCCGCCGCTGGGCAAAGTCTTTCTCGACGCCCGGTCAGTGCTGGAGGCCGCCGCCGACACCCATGGCAACCGGGAAGCCTATGTTGAACCGGATGGACGAATGACCTTCGCCCAATGGATCGACCGGGCCCGTGCCGTCGCGGTCCAGTTCGCCGACCTCGGGGTCGGCAAAGGGGACGTGGTGGCGCTCTGGCTGCCGTCGGGAATCGACTACGCGATCTGCTACGCCGCGGCGGTGATGATCGGTGCGATCACCACCGGGCTGAACCCGCGGCTCGGGCCGCGGGAGATCGAATTCATTGTGGATCACAGTGATCCGGCGTTAATTGTTGCTGACGATCAACTTGGGCGGATTCCGACGGGTGGGCAGCCGGTGCTGTCGCGCGGGTCACTGTCGATCGCCTCGGGCCGAAGCGAGCCGCCCGCCGTCACGCTGGATCGTCGTGACCCCGTCGCCCTCATCTTCACCAGTGGGACCACCGGCGCGCCCAAAGGTGCCGTGTTCGACGCCTCCGGCCTGCAAGCAGGCGCGCTATCGGCAGGCGTGATGAGCGCGCCGTATGACCGGCGGCTCACGTCCACACCGTTCGCCCACGCGGGCTACATGTTCAAGCTCTGGGACCAGCTGGTTTGGGGCACCACACTGGTAGTGCCTCCGTCGCCGTGGTCGGCAGCGGGAATGTTCGAGATCCTCCGTACCGAGCGGGTCACGGTGGCCGGGGCGGTGCCGACCCAGTGGGCGAAGCTGCTCGAGGTCGACGGGGTCTGCCCGGAAGCGTTGCCGCACCTGCGGATTGGGGTAGCGGCGACCGCGCCGGCGTCGCCTGATCTGGTGCGCCGGGTGGCGCAGCGGATCGGGGTTCCGCTGGTCGTGCGGTACGCGATGACCGAATGCCCGACGATCTGCGGCACCGCCCCCGACGATCCCCCCGACGTCCAATCTCAAACGGTCGGACGCCCGGCCGACGGTATGACGGTGCGGGTGGCCGGCGACGGTGTCATCGAGGTCAGTGGCCCCTGCCTGATGCGCGGCTACTGGCGTGACCCCGAGTTGACCGCGTCAGTGCTGCGGGATGGGTGGCTGCGGACCGGTGATATGGGGGTGCTGCGCGAGGATGGCAACCTGTCGATCGTCGGTCGCAGCGGCGACATGTATATCCGCGGTGGCTACAACGTGCATCCGGTCGAGGTGGAACGGGTGTTGGTGAGCCACGCCGGTGTGAACCAGGCCGCAGTGGTGGGGCGCCCGACGCCGGTGATCGGAGAGATCGGCGTTGCATGTGTGGTTGCGGCCGACCCGACCAGCCCGCCGACACTGGCCGAACTACGCACGCATGTGGCGCGTGAGCTGGCCGACTACAAGGCCCCTGATGAACTGCTCATCGTCGATGAGCTGCCGTTGACAGCGATGCTCAAACCTGACCGCGTCGCGCTGCGCGAGTTGATCACGCTGCACGACAAAGATATTCAGCGTCGCCGAACGACTGGATAGCAGCGATAGCCTTGGTTCAGGGATTGCCCCGGTCGCAGCGCGTGTACAGGCACCCTCGGCTTCGGCGCACACCGCGTTGCCGTGGGTGATTCAGCCCGCAGCGTTTGCGCCCCCGTCCGCTGACGAACCAGCTGCGCACCACGAGGTCTGGTCAACCGGCGCAAGACTTCATCGAACAGCAGCGGGATCGCACCGCCCTGCACGGCGCCACCGCCGTTCCGAAGTGTCAGATAGCAGGAGTAATGCATACGCATTAATTGCGGCGGTAACCGGACTGCGCGCACGAGAGCATCGCGCGGAGACGCCTTGAGTCACAGCCGTTGGAGACACGTCACTGCCGATCGCCTCGATCTGAGTCTCGATATGAGCTCGGCCTGCTGGGCGAACTGGCCGATGCGACGTGGCAAGGGGCCCTGCCGGCGGGTGACGTAATCAGCGGCGGTTGAGTAGCTCAGCCGTCGTTGCGGCTGGCGAAAAGCGCACGGGTTTCGTAAGATACCGGCGCGGTCAGCATGCCGACCCAGGTGTCGACGTAGTTGTGTAACTGCGCCTCGCCCAGCCCGTGCCCGGAGCGTGCCGCCGCGGCCAGCACATTGATCAGGCTGGTGTACAGCTGGAACGTCCGGCCGCGCCGGATCCGCTCGGGCAAATCCTGCAGGGCGGCGTCGACGAGCTCCTCCAGCCTCTCCTGGGTCCACTCGTCCTCGAGATGCTGCGGCCAATAGTCGCTGTGTGCTTGGGGATCCTCACTGATTCGGGCCAGGAACGGCACGAACATCTCGCCTGCCCTTATGCTGTTCGCCAGCGGCCGCACAAGCAGCCACACCACCGCGCGCGGATCCGCTTCCCGCCCCTCCTCGTGCATGGATTTCAGCATCTGCTGGCGGTCCGTTCCAAGCGCGCGCTGACGGTGCGCGATGAGCGCGCAGATCAGGCCATCGCGGGAACCGAAGTGGTAGCGGATCACCGAGGTGTTGGACTGACCGGCCGCCTCCTGGATCTCGCGCAGGGTCACGGCCTCGATCCCGCGGGTGGCGAACAGTCGCTCAGCGACCTCCATCAACATTATCCGCGTGGACTCGCCCGAGGCATTGCGGCGCCGGCCGGCGGCGGGTACATCGGTTCCCTGCCCGGTCATCGGCCCTCCTCTTGGCCTGCACGGCTTGCTCTGAATCCTTCGTCGACATGATCCCTTCGCCGACATGCTAATGACAAGCCATTAGAAATGCTGGACTTCGGATCCCGTGGCTGGCATCATGATTCTGAGGGAGTAGGACCAGCGCAGGGGGAGCAACGAGCGTGATCTGACGAACTCGGATGACTCCCCCTTTATGGAGTCGGCGGTCAACTTTCGGAGGCCTACATCATCGGCATGGCCCACATATTGAAAGGCGTCGAACACATGCGCGGTACCGCGACCACCCAGATCATCGACGCCGAGCTGGCGCTCGTCACCGGCATCACCGCCAGCATTTCGGTCAGCGGACTGATCCTGGAGAGGGTGGGGTGAACGCTCCGACCGTCACGCTGGCGACCACCTCTGCCGGCCAGCACATCCAGATCGCGGTGGACAAGGATGCCGAAGCCGTTCTGGGCTGCCACCAACCGGAGATGTTTGGTGGTTCCTCACCGCCAAGGCCAACACGAGCGGAACGTGCGACGGCCAGGCCACAATTCACACCGGCAGCCTGACCGGTGACACGATAGGGAGCTGACAGTAATGACTAATCTCGAAGGCAAAGTTGCGTTCATCACCGGTGCCGCACGCGGTCAGGGTCGCGCACACGCGGTCAGACTGGCCGCAGACGGGGCGGACATCATCGCGCTGGACGTCTGCCGCGACATCGATTCGATGGACTACCCGAATGCGACGCCCGACGACCTCGAGGAAACGATCAAGCTCGTCGAGAACGAGGGCAGGCGGATCGTTGCTCGGCAAGCCGACGTTCGCGACGCGGACGCGTTGCAGCAGACCGTCGACGAGGGTGTACGTGAATTCGGCCGCCTCGATATTGTGATCGCCAACGCCGGTATCATCCGGCTCACCGGTGACGGTGATCGTCGTCAGATCTTCCGCGACATCATCGATGTCAACCTGATCGGCGTGTGGAACACCGTCGAAGCAGCCACCCCTGCGTTGATCGACGGAGGCCGCGGTGGTTCGATTGTCCTCACCAGTTCGAGTGCCGGCCTCAAGGGCACTGGCACCGACCGGGCCGGGGGACAGGCCTACACCGCAGCCAAGCGTGGCCTGGTCGGACTGATGCAGGTATGGGCAAATGAACTGGCGCAGTATTCCATTCGCGTCAATACTATTCACCCGACCGGCGTCGCGACCGGTATGGTGATGAACGAAGCCATGGCAGCGCTGCTCGAGGCAGGCGATGTGGCCGTGGCGGCTATGAAAAACGCGCTGCCGATAGAGGTTTTGATGCCCGAAGACATCGCCGGCGCGGTGGCCTTCCTGGTCTCCGACGAGGCGAAATTCATCACTGGCACCGCCTGGCCGCTCGATGCCGGCTTCGCGGTGCGGCAGGGGTAAGGGCGATATCCATGGTGCCGGCGGCAACGAAATCTGCGCGGCTGGTTCGCCTTCGGCGACGCTACGGCGGGTTTGGCCGGTGTTGTCACCCTGTGCCGGTTGGTGTCTTGGCCGGCCGGGTGGAAATGGTTGTGCCTGATGGTAATTCCGATGATTTGCCGCAGCGGGTGCTCAGCGGGGTGACATCGCCGGTTGTGCCGATGTCGCTGCCGTCGCCGTTGCCTGCTCACAGAAGTGCGCTCCGCATGCCTAGGTGTTTCCCGCCCGAGCTGCCCGCCGACACTCGTGGTGTGCACGTTGTCGCGAACTCAGCTCACGGCCACAACTTCGCTAGCTACCGAGCGCACCTGTGGGACCGGGTCTCACGATGGGTGCCGACGGTAGTGAGAGTCCCAGCTGTCCATGTTTAGGAGGACACGGTGACCAAGTCGGTCGGATTCATCGGTGCGGGCCAGCTCGGGGAGCCGATGGTCATGCGATTGGTGGGAGCCGGACACCACGTGCTGGTGTACAGCCGCCGCAACGAAGTTCGGGACCGGCTGACGGCCGGCGGTGCCGCATCGGTCGGATCGGTGGCCGAGTTGGCAGCGGAGAGCGACATTCTGATCTCGTGTTTGTTCTCCGACACACAGCTGCGAGAAACCGGCCTGGGCCGCGACGGTTTCATCGCCAATGCGAAATCCGGTTCGGTCTTCGTCTCGCACACCACCGGCACCATATCCACCCTGGAGGCGTTGCGGGACAGTTCGGCCGCGGCACCGGTCATCCTGGATGCACCGGTCAGCGGCACTGCGGAGAACATCGCCGCGGGCACGTTGACGGTGCTAGTCGGTGGCCCGGACGATGCCGTCGCTGCGGTGACGCCCGTGCTGGCCGCTTACGCGGATCCGGTGGTCGCCACCGGCGACCTGGGCAGCGCGTTGGCCATCAAGCTCATCAACAATCTGCTGTTCGCCGCCAACGCCCAGCTTCTCGCTGCGGCAACGCAATTAGGTGATGACCTGGGCGTCGAACCCGGCGCGCTGTTGTCGGCGCTTCAGGTGTGCAGCGCCCGAAGCGGTGCCGCCTCGCATGCCGACCGCATCGGTGGGATAGACCGGTTCGCGGAGCTAGGGGGACCGTTCCTGCGCAAGGACATCGCTGCTTGCAGGCAGGCGGCCGCCGAGGCCGCCGTGGACCTGGGCCTGCTGGGCACGGTGGCGCGTACAGGCCCGCTTGCCCTCGACGACGGCGATTCGGCAAGCGGAGGGAGCTCGCGATGACAGGTCGGCTGGTGGGGAAGGTGGTGTTCGTCACCGGAGCCGCCCGGGGACAGGGCCGTGCCCACGCGGTGCGGATGGCCGAGGAAGGCGCCGATGTCATCGCCGTCGACCTGGCCGGCCCGTTGCCCGACTCGGTGCGCTACCCGTCCGCCACCGCCGAGGACCTCGCGGAGACCGTGCGTGCCGTGCAGGCCGCAGGGGGCCGAATCACCGCTGCTGTCGCGGACATCCGTGATCTGGAAGCACTGCGAGCGGCCGTCGATGAGGGGGTGCAGGCGTACGGACGGCTGGACGTCATTGTCGCCAACGCCGGCATCTGCATACCGGCGGCGTGGAACGAGATCACCCCGGAGTCGTTCCGCGACATCATCGAGGTCAACGTGATGGGCACCTGGAACACGGTGATGGCCGGCGCGCAGCGGATCATCGACGGCGGGCGGGGCGGGTCGATCATCCTGATCAGCTCCTATGCCGGGGTCAAGGTGCAGCCGTACATGGTGCATTACACCGCCAGTAAGCATGCGGTGACGGGCATGGCCCGGGCCTTCGCCGCGGAGCTGGGCAAGCACGACATCAGGGTCAACAGTGTGCATCCTGGGCCGGTCAATACTCCGATGGGCGGCGGCGAGATGATCGCGGCGCTGTTCGCCGCGATCGAGACCAATCCGACGCTCAACGCGATGGGGACGCCGTTCCTACCGCAGTGGGCCGCTGAGCCGGAAGACGTAGCCGCCGCCGTGTGCTGGCTGGCGTCCGACGAGTCGCGCTATGTGACAGCCACCCGCCTGTCGGTCGACCAGGGCATGGCGCAGTACTGAGGTTTTTCGGCTCACTTCCTCGTCGGCGAGGCATCCTAGAAGTCCCGGCTTGTTGTCACATTGCCGGTGCGCGCCGTCCCGACGGACGCACCGTGCAGACCGGCTGGCCGCATCACCCACTCCACCGCGAACTGCTCACCATTGACCAGTGCCGCAAGGACCTCATAGCTGGCACCCGGTGCAAGGCGCAGGGCGCTCTGCACGAAGGTGCGGGCTTCGGTGGCGCCTCGCGCGATATGGCCGGTCGGGACGTCTTCGAGGATGACGATCACGCAGCGATCACGGATGCTGCGCTTGCGCTGACGGCGTCCCGAGCTGGGCGGGGCCCTGGACTTCGTATATGGCAGGCCGTGGGCCGCTCCCGCAGCGGCGTACACACCGGAGGTCTTGACCACGGTGGCGCTGGCCTGAACGGGGCTTACAGCTGCCGCAGATAGCGCTCGACCAGGTCAACCGCGGTCTGCGGGTAGCGTCGGGCCGTGCCCGGGTCGAGACCGTTGCGGACCAGCAACAGTGCGAGCCGGTTGTTGATCAGCGACAGCACGAACGCCGCCAGCAGCTGGTAATAGACGATGTCGCCGCCCAGAGTCCCGCCGAATTCCTGGTAGCGGCGGACGAATTCGTCGTCGTCGGGGATGCCCGGCGGCCGGGTGAAGCCGAGGGACTCACAGAGGAACCGCTCGAACATCAGCCACCAGCCCAGGTCGATGTCGGGCGGCCCGGTGGTGGCAGCTTCCCAGTCGAACAGTGACACCACCGACAGATCGTCGGCAAAGCAGATATTCCCGACGCGCGCGTCGCCCCAGACAATGGTCTCGGCTGTGTCGTCCGGAGCGCAATCGTGGATCATCTGTAGCGCACGCGCGAGCGTGTCACCGCCCACCTCCAGGTCGTCGCGGCACCAGTCGTACCAGCCAACGAGCATGTCCAGGTAGCGTTGTAGTGCGGTGGCCCCGGCGGGGCGATCAGCGCGAAGGAACGCGAGATCATTCTCATCGTCGATGCAGTGGACCCTGACCAGAGCGCGCAAACCGTTATCACACAGTAGCTCTCGCTCGGCTCCTGACAAGTCTGCCGTCCAGCCGCGCTTGTGCCAGCTCGGGACGTCGGACGGGGTGCGGCCGTGGACACGACGCATCAGGTAGAACGGCGCTCCCAGCACCGCGGCGTCGGTTTCGACCGCAACGATGTGCGGCACCGGAATCTGGTGCCGACCTACTCTTTTCATCACCTCCGCTTGTCGCGGGGCATCGGGTCTGGTGAACAACTGATGGTCGCTGGCCTGCATTCGTAACACTAGATCGTCGTTGTGGTGCTGCCCGTCCGGATCGGTCCACGATGCCGTGAAGAAGGCGGTCTTACCGGAGTAACCGGCGTCCGGAGCGCTAAACCCGGAGATGTCGAAGGACGTCAGGCCACCCGGCGCGATCCGCGACGGCAGCCAGCCGCGCATGATCTCGCCGACGTTCGCTCCGACGTCGCCACGTGACGACATGTAAGCCATCGGCGCCCCTTCTCGCGACACAACTGAACGCTAGTGTCAGAATAGGGTGACGGTGGACAGCATGGCCAGTCAGATCCCGCTCGGCGCCTACACCCTGCCTGGACGCGTCGCCGATTCTGGCCCGATAGTCGGGCAAGCGCAGGCGGCGTAGCACCTCGGGCTGCAGACGCTGTGGCTGAGCGAACGGTGGGCACCAAGGACCTTGCGTGCTCGCCGGTGCCATCGGCTAGGTGACCTCGACGATTCGGATCGCTTCCGGCAGCACCCACTTCCAGGCCCGGCACCCGGCCATCCTGGCCTCGCTGGCGATGACCGCCTCGGCGCTGTCGGCGCGGACGGATGCTCATCGGTGCCTGCTGTTTCCCGAGCCGATCACACCACTGGAGTCGAAGTTCAGGGCAGAGCCCTCGCCGATGATTGGTGTATGAAGCCCAAACACTGTGCGGTGCAGGTGTACCGGCTGAGGTCGATAAGACTCACGTGACAACTACCCGGCCCTGCGCGAGGTTGGCGATCCGGCACGAGGTCGCGGCCGGGTCGCCGTTGCGGTGCGAGTGGACCCGGCCGGTCACGAAGTACTCGCCGGGTCGGTCGAACGCGTGCTTCGTGGAGAGCGTGACGGAGGTCGCCGAGCCGTCGATGCCGTCGTGGCTGAACGGGAAGGAGCCGGTGCCGTCGAAGTCCCAGTCGGCGGCGACGATCGTGCCGGCACCGGGCGGGACGGTCGCCTGGAGCTGAAGGTCGACCGCTTCGCCCACCCGCACCTCCGCTCGCTCGCCGCCGTTGACGGTCACGGCGATGACCGGTTGAATCCCGCGGCGTTCGGCGGCGTCAGCAGGCAGGATCACCTGGTTCTCGACGTAGTCGAAGGCCGTATCGACGGGCTCGATGCCGTCTTCCACCCACGAGATCAGATCGGCGAGCGATTGCTCGATGTAGGGGAGGTAGTCGATCAGCCAGGTGTTGCTGGCCCGGTTGGGCAGCGAGGGAACCATCATCGAAGGGCCGTGCTCAGCGTTCTCGACCCAGCGGAGCCGGAACCGCGCCTTGGCGCCCTCCTCCCCTTGGGCTCGCAGCACGGCTTGGCGGTAGATGAGCCCCTGCGAGGGCCACAGCGACGAGTCCTTGGTGTGGTGGACCCAGATGAGCTTGCCGCGGTAGAGCCCGGAGTAACCGACGCCCATGAGGGCCGACTGCCGCGGCACAGGGTGCTGCGGGTAGACGGGTCGATCGTCCACGCGGAGAGAATCGAACTGTGGATCACTCATCAGGTGGTGCCGGGCGAAGTAATGGAAGGCCAGGAAGTCGCGGTTGTCGACCTGCACCTCGTCACCGGGCCGCACATCGCTGAACCGGAGCAGATTGGCGTCGCCCACACCGTCGCAGTAGAAGACGTCGTCGGCATGGGCTCCGCAATAGAGCCGCCGCCCGGCCGCCGCGCCTGTGAGCATCGTGACGCTGGAGCCGAGCCGGTAGCCCGCCTCCCCGAGGCCCTCGAGCTCGACCACCATCGGCAATGACGGGTCTGCTCCGAGGCTGGAGAACACCATGATCAATAGCCGGAAGTTCTGGTGCCCAGGCTCGAGGAAGCGCGGATCCGCCAGAACATCGGCGCCGGTGAGCACCTTGGCCACGGTGGCCCGTGTGTTCAGGATGTCGCGCTCGACGAGGTCCGGCTGGTCGAAGCCGACGTAGCCGGGCTTGGTCCAGAAGTCCTCGAAGTAGGTGGGGTCCTGCTCGAGCAGCGACGTGGCCATCGAGGTCCAGAGCCACATCTGGCCGAGGGGCTTGCCGATCATGTACTCGTCGCCGCGCGGGAAACCCTGCCGGTACAGGCTGGCCAGCTCCTCGCGCTGGTGGCTGGTCAGTCCGACGAAGGGGTCGCCATGCCCGCCGGGCGCCATGGCGTCGGCGATCTCATCGGTCTTCTCGCCGAGCAGGCGCTGGCAGTTGAACATCGTGGCGAACGACATCACCTGCGCGCCCTCGATCTTCTCGGTGCTGCCGTGCTCCACGATCGGTCCGCCGCCCATGAACGGCAGCGCGCCGTCCCACGCGTCGGGCGCGTTCTCGAGGCACAGCGGCGACCGCCGCCCTCCGCCCGATCCTCCCCAGACATAGGCGTGGTGGGGTGCCTCGCCGTAGACCTGGGCGGCGACGAACTTGGCTAGTCGGGCCGTCTCAGCGCTGGCCCGGTGTCCGTAGAGCGTCGGGTCGTCGCCCCCGCGGGGGTCAAGGTCGTCACCGATGTGGCCCTGATTGGACTCCACCATGCAACCACCGAGGCGGGCGCACATCGCCAGTCCGCCCAGGAAGTCCCCCATGAGGTGGTTACCGAAAGCGTTCTCGTGGCCCCCGTGCGCGCCTTCGAGTGGCTGCAGGATCCGCCCGCGGTATTGCCCGTCGGCGGGGAACGAGAACGCCCAGCGAGTAGCGGTGTCCGCAAACCCACCGTGGACGTAGCGGTGCGCAATCGGTTCCGACCGCTGCTCGTCGACGTCCACGTACGGAGTTCCGAAGAACCTGTCCGTCGACACGTAATCCGCAACGTCGATCGTGCCGTTCCCGATCTCCGAACGCTGATCGGTTTCACTCATCGGTGCCTCCCCAAAAGTCGTGTCGCCACGTCAAAACTCCCCGCGGAAGCAAAACTTGCGGGTGTCTGCCAACCTTTACACCCTCTGCCATATTTGTCTAGAGTCGTGTCCGTGACGCCCAAACCCGCCGCTCCGGCCGCGCTCGCCCGAGAAGGGGTCTGGGATCGTCGCCGCCGCCTGGTCGCCGCCGAGATCGAGCAGGTCGCGCTGCGACTGTTCGCTCAACAGGGCTACGACAATGTCACGACCGACGACATCGCCCAAGCCTGCAACATCTCCGTACGGACACTCTTCCGGTACTTCGCCGCAAAGCGCGACCTGCTCCTGGCCGTCCCCCGTCGCAGCCTCGCGTTGCTCTGCGACGCCGTTGAGCGGCGACCCGCGGACGAGGACCTGCTCACCTCCTGGCGAGAAGCCGCCATCGCGCTCGGCGGCGGCAACGAGGTGGACCTCGCTCTGATCGAGCAGCTCAAGACGCTGGTCCGTGACAATCCCGACCTCGTCGAAACCATCAACGGCGATGCTGAGCTCACCGAGCGATTCGTGCGGACCAACGCCGAGCGGCTCGGCGTCGATCCGGCGACCGATCTGCGCCCGATCATCGTCGCAGGGGCCGTGCGCAACGCACTCATCGCCACGTTGGACCAGTGGTCCTCCGGCCGTGGCGACGACCTCGTGCGGTCCTTCGGCCAAGCCTTCGACATCCTGGCTCGCCTCGACACCATCGGCGGCCGGTCGAAGCCCAAGCCATCGCGCTCGCGCTCCCTGCATCAATAGCCTCGGCGCGTTCCTGTTCCCCCGAAAAAGGAGTTCCCCGTTGGTCATCTCGGCACGATCGGATCTGCACATCGGCGCTTTCACCGACGAGGGCCCGTGGGACGTCGACCCGGCGTCGATGGCCTGGCGCAAGGACGTCGACGCGCTACGTGACGCCGCGAGCGCCCGCGTACCGGATCTGGTGCGGGGACGGCGTATGCCGCCGGTGCGCAGCGCGCGCGTCGCGCTCCGGTTGGCCGCGAGCGTTGCGCCATGGGCCCTCCGCCGCCGCAGAGGAGCCGCCGCCAAGCAAGAGCTTGCCGGGCTCGCCGGCCGCCTGCGACCGGCCTTCGAACGCCTGGGGACCACCTTCATCAAGCTCGGGCAGCTGATCGGGTCAGCAGACGGCATGCTGCCCGAGGCGCTCGTCTCCGAGTTCAAGCAGTGCCGCGACAGGGTACCGCCCGAGCCTTTCAGCCACGTGCGCAAAGTGATCGAAGCGGATTTCGGCCGCCCGATCGCCGAGCTGTTCGCCGAGTTCGACCCCACGCCGTTGGCCGCCGCATCGATCGCACAGGTTCATGCAGCTCGCCTCCACACCGGCGAAGAGGTCGTGGTCAAGGTCCAGCGACCGAAGATCGATCGGATCGTGCCCCGCGACATCGCCACCATGGCGTGGCTCGCCCCGCACATCGAGAAGCGTGCACGCTTCGCCGTATTGGCCAACCTCGGCGCCTACATCGAGCTGTTCACCGAGACGATCGTCGAGGAGCTTGACTTCCGGCTCGAGGCGCAGAACATGCTCGATGTCGCCGCCGTTCTCGCGATGACGGAGCCGAGGTCCGTCGTGGTGCCCCGCCCACATCCGGAACTGGTGAGCCGACGCGTGCTGGTGATGGAGCGGCTGCACGGGCACCGCACCGACGACGAAGCCGCTCTCCTCGCGGCGGGCATCGATCCCGCTCCGGTGTTTCGGGCCCTCATGGTGTCCTTCCTCGAGGGGGCCATGATCCACGGTGTGTTCCACGGCGATCTGCACGGCGGCAACATGATGGTGAGCCCGGGCGGACGGCCGGCGATCTTCGACTTCGGCATTACCGGACGGTTCACCGATACGAAGCGACTGGCGCTGCTCGGGCTGATGATCACCATGACCATCCAGGACGGGGTAGCGATGCTGGGCCACCTCCGCGACCTCGGCGGATTGCCGCCCGGCGCCGACGTGGCCGCGCTGGCGGAGGAATTGCAACTCGACGAGCTTTTGTCCATGGACCCCAACGATCTCTCACCGGAGGCGCTCGGGCTCCAGATGCGGGAGACGATGCACCGGCTGGTCTTGCACGGCGCCAAATTGCCGAAGGAGATGTTCCTTTACATGAAGGGGATGGTCTACCTGAACGGCGCCATCTCCACCGTGGCCGCGGACGTCGACATGTTCGAGGAGATGGGCCACCTGTACGACTTGTTCACCACCACCCACACCGATGTGCTTGCAGGGTTCGTCGACGTCAACGACCTGCCGGAACAGGACGTGCTCACCGATTTCCTGCGCCGTCAGACGGGCGTGCAGGGCGATGCGGCCACCTACCAGGAGCTTCAGGAAGCCCAAGCCGAGCGCAGCGCCACCGTACGGCAGGCCTTCAAGAGCACGTGATTCCCTGGCGAACGGACACCCACACGCCTTCGCTCCTCCGGGGAGCGCCTTCAATCGGGCGATAGGACGCAGGACCGACGTCGTGGGCGTCTTCCCGGACCGGGCCGCGGTCATCTGCCCTCGTCGGCCCCGTGCTTGCCGAACAGCACCCCCTTTCCGCCGCCTAACTGAACATTAGTGTCAGAATAGGGTGGTGGTGGACAGCATGGCCGGTCGGATCCCCCTTGGCGCCTACGCCTTGCCCGGGCGCGTCGCCGATCCTCGCGCGATAGTCGGGCAAGCGCAGGCGGCGCAAGAACTCGGGCTGCAGACGCTGTGGCTGAGCGAACGGTGGGGCACCAAGGACCTGGGCGTGCTCGCCGGTGCCATCAGTCAGGTGACCTCGACGATTCGGATCGCTTCCGGCATCACCCACTTCCAGGCCCGGCACCCGGCCATCCTGGCCTCGCTGGCGATGACCGCCCAGGCGCTGTCGGGCGGCCGCATGATCATCGGGGTGGGTCGCTCGGTCGATGCCATGTGGGCCGCGGTGGGACTACCGAAATCGACCGGCGCGTCGATTGTTGACCATGCCGACATCTTCCGGCGGTTGTGCCGCGGCGAGAAGGTGCGTTATGACGGGCCTGCGGGCACCTTCCCGTCGCTGCGGCTCAACGATGTTCCCGATCAGCCGGTACCCGCGCTGGTCCTTGCGGGGATCGGCCCGAAAACCCTGGCGTTGGCCGGAGGCCACTTCGACGGTGTGCTGCTGCACCCCTTTCTCACGCCGGATGCGGTACGGCGCTCGGTAGCAAGCGTTCGCGAGGCCGAACGACAAGCCGGCCGGCCGCCCGGCAGCGTGCGGGTGTACGCCACGGTGGTGGTGGCCTGCGATATGCCTCCCGAACGGGAGCTTGCCGTAGTGGGCGCGCGGGCGGTGACCTATTACCAAATTCCCGGCTTCGGTGAACGACTGGCCGCCGTCAACGGCTGGGATCCCAAGCCATTGGCGCGGTTACGCGCTCATCCGCGGCTAGTGGGCGTCCGGGGTTCGGCGGACGCGGTGCTCACCCGCGAAGAACTCGCCGAGCCGGCCTCGGTGCTGCCGGCGGCATGGACCAGGGGAGCCGCGGCGATCGGGACGGCACGCTGCTGTCACGACACCTTCGACCGGTACCGCGAGGCTGGAGTTGACGAACTGGTGTTGCACGGCAGCGCCCCCGACCAGCTAGGGCCGCTGCTTCGGGGGAGTAGGAAAGGTTCCTGAGGATGGTCATCATCGCCATGGCGAGATTTCCACCCTCTCGTGAAATCGATCCCCGGCGGCACCGGAACGCTCGGCGATCGTGCCATTTGGGTGGTGGACTTCGGATTGGCGTGGGTCACGCGCGGTGATCAGCGAGTCGTGCCGGATGCTGGGCGTCTTTCCGGATCGCTTCGGTCTGATCTAGTCCAATTGCCCTCTCCGCCAACGCACTGTCGTAAGAATCGCCCGCCGTTCCGGTCGACGGCTTCAGGAAACTTCAGGGTCACGAACCTCCAGTTGGGGATAAAAGTCAGTTACATCGACGCTCACGCCCACGACGTCGTGGGCAGAAACTCCGGCGCGATCAGGTCGCCAACCTTGGCCCACGGCACGGTGATGACTTTTAGCCCTCGCCCGAATTGGTTATCCGGAAAGTGCAGTTCGATGCCATCTCTGGTGGGAATCCAGTACTTGAAGTTGATCTCGATGGGGGCGAGCGCGCCACTGCGTTGCCAATCGCCGGGGTGCGGGGGCGCATACACGGTTGGCAGGATCGCTGCGGTCTGTTCGGATAATCGAGTCAGACCGGCGCTCTTATCCGTGAACAGATTGTCCCAGGTAATGACTATCCCGCTGCGGCTGTCGAACACGATGGTGGCCACCGTGTCAATCGGCATGTGCGGCTCATCGGTGTTGTACTTGCCGACGATGAGTTCGGCGACCGTGATCGGGCCGAAGTGCGCCGTTCCCGTTGCGTCGAATATCCAGGGACGCTTCGTCGATCCGTTCCAGGTGTTCTTTTCGACCTCGCGCATCGCCGTCGCATCGATGCCGTCGTTGATCGCGGCGGTGATATCCGGGTTGCCGCCATCGATCCGTTGATAATGGACGCCCCAGGAGCCCAACCCATCTGGACTGCTCCCGGTGATCACACCGGGCACGGCCACGAAGCCGCCACCACCGGCGACCGGTTCGCCCCGGGCCGTGTGCACTCCGGACAACGCGATCATCGCTGCCGCTGCTGATATCAACACTGAGCGCCGAAACCTCTTCATTGCGGCACTTCCTTCACGTCCAGGAGATGACACTGCGGTAACTCATGCTCGTTACGTTCGCTGTCGGGCTATCTGCCTCGCGGCCCGCGGCGATAGTCGGTTCGGCTATTTGAGCTCGACTTTGCTTGCTAGCCAACGGTTGTTGATGAGTTCCATGGTGACCGCAACTCTGCTGCGGTCGATACGCGGTTCGGGATTGATGACGTTGCTGATCGATTGGTCGACGAAGAGCAAGACTTCGACCTTGGTCTTGGTCGCCGATTTTATGGCCGAGTCAATGACCATACCCTTGCTCATGGCCTTGTTGTCGATAAGCACTTGGCGCAGTTGGCTAGCCGACTGACTGTACATGTCTTTGAACTCACCGGTCGCCCCGTCGAGTACCTGGTCGAAGTTCTGGTCGACGTTACTCGTATCGATGCTGGTCAGTACGCTGGCATAGCTTTGCGCTGCCGCCAGCGCGGCGCGACCGGCTGCGGCGGTATCGTTTTGCTGTTTGAGTTGCCAGGCCAACAATGTCGACAATGCCAGCGCGGCAACGACAACCACGCCGGCGGCACGGAGGAGGATGCGGCGAAGCCGACGCCAGCGGCGAGAGAGCGCCGAAACATGCTGCTCGGTTTCGGCCTGGTCGGCATCGCGGTCAAGCGATTCGATCGGCTCGGCGGGGTCGAGGTCTGTTGCGTTTTCCGGGGGTTCGACTTCGGTAGACGGCGTCTCGGCTTCTGCCGGAGCGTCTTGTTCGGTGACCTGGTCGAAAACGGTGTCCGCGCTTGCCCGCTTGGAGATTTTCGTCGTCATGGTGGCCTCTTCTAGCTGGGGGGTTTGAGGGGCAGTGGAGGGCCGCCGTATGGAAGCGGTATTGTGTTGGGGCCCACTGGCGTTGGATCGGATCGGGCGAGGGGGTCGTAGCCGGGCGGAGGCCCAGCGGTGTCGTCGCCAGGTGGCCGTGGCGCATTGCGGGCGCCGCGGACCAGCACGGAAGGGTCCGGGTTGTCGCAGTAGGTGTAAAGGTACGGTTCGGGATAGTCAGGCACGGAGGGCGGCAGCCGCGGAAGGTTGTAGTCGCAGCCGTAACGCGGGTATGGGTCCACGATCGCCCAGACAGCGCCGTCATGGAAGATGCTTGTTATGGCTTCAAATGCGGATCCGTGGGGGGCGGTGAACATCTCTCGCAGCGCAGGAATACGCATATATAACAGCTGGGCGGTGGTAGTGAGGTTGCCCAGCAGTTGGACCATGGTCTCGGAATTGTCGGCCACAATGTGATCTACGGCGGTCAAAGGCGCATCACCGCGATCGACGAGGGTGCGAAAGCCGCCCTCCATGGTGTTGACGCCGCGCAGAGTCTGCTGCAGGTTCTGTGCGGTATGGCGCAGACCCGTGTTCACGTCGGCCAGCGTCGTGAACACGGTGCGGCTGGTACGGAGCACGCTAACGGTGTGCGGCAGTACCGAATCGAGGGTCGAGATGAGGAAGGCGCCGCCGTCCAACAGGGCCGCCAGCTTCTGCGGACCCTGATGTCCCACCCGCAATTCATCGGTGATGGCCGCGAGCTGTTCGGGGTTGAGCTGAGCTAGCATCCCGTCAGCGCCAGCGAGCAGTCGCGCCAACGACACCGGGACTGTTGTCCGGTTCTCGTCGATCACGGCGCCGTCGGTCACGGCTGGGGCATGGTCGTCGACCGGCCGGAAATCCAGATACTGTTCACCGGCCGGAGACAGGGCGGAGACACGGACGATCCCATCGTCAGGCACCCGCACGCCGGCGTCGATCGAGGCCACGGCCTCCACGCCGGTGTCGGTGAAGTTGACCGATTTCACGCGGCCGATCGGCACTCCGCGCAACGTGACGTCCTGGTTCGGTAGGAGTCCACCCGACTCTGGCAGGAGCACCCGCACGACGATCGTTGAGCGTGCCGGGTTGATGCCTAGCGACCCCACCACTATGTAGGTCAACGATGCCACCAAGGTGAGGACAAGACCGCCCACGGCCGCGGCGTTACGGCGGCGCGCAACGGCTTGGATGGCGTCGACGATCAGTCGCATCGACCATTCCAGTGGGTTCGTTGACACGATCATCACCTCGGCAGATGCTCGGGGCCATAGATTCTGCTCAACAGCAGGTTCCACTCATATCGGAGGCTGCCGATCAGCGCATGCCAATCGGTGCCGTCGGGCCCGTGAAACGCGGGGTCGCCGGGCCAGTTCATGTCGGGTAGTGAACCGAACGCGAGTTGTGCAATATCCGCGATGGCCGCGAGGTTGGGACCCTTGGCCGATGCAGCCCAGAGCGTGTCTATCCAGGTGAACCTCTCCAACCTGATTTCGGGGTCCAGGGACACGTCGTTGTGAGCCGTCCCGGTAAGTCCGGGGACTGATTTCCTTGAATCACCCCGCCTTCGGTGGGGTGTGCCTGTGATCGTAGT
>NZ_MVHC01000020.1 GCF_002086455.1 Mycolicibacter algericus DSM 45454 | reverse complement strand
CCGGTCGAATCCCGTTGTGCTAGACTACAACTCGTAGTCAAATCATCTCTGACTTACACAGAATTCGTGACAGGCTCACGTGCTCTGGGCCGATATCGCCGGGATCTACCGGCGAATCTGCGAACACCCCTTCATCACCGGGCTGACCGACGGGTCGCTGGGCCACGACCGATTCCGCTATTACATCGCCCAGGACGCCCACTACCTGCGGGCCTACGCCCGGGCACTCGCCGGTTGCGCGGCCAAGGCACCGGTCGAAGCGGAGCTGACGATGTTCGCCGAACATGCCGGTATCGCGCTCGGCGCCGAGCGTGAGCTGCACACCGGGCTGCTCGCCGAACTGGGGATGGACACCGCCCAGGCCGCCGCACTGCCGATCACCCCGACGACGCAGGCCTACGCGAGCCACCTCGTTGCCGTCACCGCGTCGGGTTGCTACGCCGAAGCCGTCGCCGCAGTGCTGCCCTGCTACTGGATCTACGCCCGGGTCGGCGAACATCTGCAGCGGCACGGATCACCGGTGCCACTGTTCCAGCGCTGGATCGACACCTATGCCGGCGAGGATTTCCAGGCCGTGGTCGACGCGGTGCTCGCCGTCACCGACGGTATCGGCGCGCAGGCGTCGCCGGCCACCGGGGAACTGATGCGGCGGCATTTCCACACCAGCGCGCGCTACGAGTGGATGTTCTTCGACGCCGCCTACCGGACGGAGGACTGGCCGGTGTGACCCGGTCACCTAGACTTTCCTCCCATGACCGCTGCTGTCGCCGACCTGCTCGACTACGACGACGTCATCGCCCGCTTCGACCCGGTGCTGGGTCTGGAGGTGCACGTCGAGTTGTCCACGGCCACCAAGATGTTCTGCGGCTGCTCGACCGCGTTCGGCGCCGAACCCAACACCCAGGTGTGTCCGGTCTGCCTCGGGCTGCCCGGATCGCTGCCGGTGCTCAACGCCGCCGGTGTGGAGTCGGCCATCCGGATCGGGCTGGCACTGGGCTGCGAGATCGCCTCCTGGTGCCGCTTCGCCCGCAAGAACTACTTCTATCCCGACCAGCCGAAGAACTACCAGATCTCACAGTACGACGAGCCGATCGCGTTCAACGGCTACCTGGATGTGCCGCTCGACGACGGCACGACCTGGCGGGTGGACATCGAGCGCGCCCACATGGAGGAGGACACCGGCAAGCTCACCCACGTGGGCAGTGACACCGGCCGCATCGAGGGTGCCAGCGAATCCCTGGTCGACTACAACCGGGCCGGTGTCCCACTGATCGAGATCGTCACCAAGCCGATCACCGGAGCCGGCGAGCGTGCCCCGCAGATCGCCAGGGCATACGTGACCGCGCTGCGGGATCTGCTGCGCTCGCTGGATGTCTCCGATGTGCGGATGGATCAGGGGTCGATGCGCTGCGACGCCAACGTCTCGTTGATGCCGCGCGGCGCAACCGAATTCGGAACGCGCACCGAGACCAAGAACGTCAACTCACTGAAGAGCGTCGAGGTGGCCGTCAGCTACGAGATGCGCCGCCAGGGTGCGGTGCTCACCGGTGGCGGCACCGTCATCCAGGAGACCCGGCACTTCCATGAGGCCGGCTACACCAGCCCCGGACGGACCAAGGAGACCGCCGAGGACTACCGCTATTTCCCCGAGCCCGACCTGGAACCGGTGGCGCCGAGCGCCGACTGGGTTGAACGGCTGCGCAGCACCATTCCTGAGCTGCCGTGGCTGGCTCGCAAGAAGATTCAAGACGAATGGGGCATCTCCGATGAGGTGATGCGCGATCTGGTCAACGCCGGCGCGGTCGAACTGGTTGCCGCCACCGTGGCAGCCGGGGCATCCAGCGAGGCGGCTCGGGCCTGGTGGGGAAACTTCCTGGTGCAGAAGGCCAACGAGGCCGGCGTCGAACTCGACGCGCTGGCGATCAGCCCGAAGCAGGTCGCCGAGGTGGTGGCGCTGGTGGATTCGGGCAAGCTGTCCAACAAGCTGGCCCGCCAGGTGGTCGACGGGGTGCTGGCCGGTGAGGGCGAACCCGAGCAGGTGATGACCGACCGTGGCCTGGTCGTGGTGCGCGACGATTCGGTGATCCAAGCGGCGATCGACGAGGCGCTGGCTGCCAATCCCGATGTGGCCGACAAGATTCGGGGCGGGAAGGTGCAGGCGGCCGGTGCGATCGTGGGCGCGGTGATGAAAGCCACCAAGGGTCAGGCCGACGCCGCCCGGGTCCGGGAACTGGTGCTGGCGGCCTGCGGGTAAACGCCAGGTCTCAGCCGGAGGCGCCGCCGTTGATCTGCTGCGGCCGGCGGGCCGGCGGGTGGTTCCAGTGCTCGAAGATGAACTGCAGCCACCGAACGTCGATCAACATTGTGTCGTCATCCTTTTCCCTAGATGACTCCCAAGGTAAGCCGGATATTTAAGGCGGTCGGGCGGGGTCGGTAAAGCTTTTGTGAGAACCGGTCCGGCGGCGTCGACGACACTGATGGCCGTTCAGGTCAACGAATCGTTGCTCAGTCTTTGTCGTCGTTGGCGCGCGGGAAGCCGCCGCCCGACGGGAACAGCGGGAACACCACATCGTCGAGTTTCTCCGCGTCGCCGGCGGTCTTGTTCACCGTTGCGCCCCAGACGTTGCCGTCGGGCGACATCTCGACGGCCCAGACGTGGCCGTGGGTGTCTTGGCGCATGACCTCGGGTTCGCTGGTGACCGAACCGGTACCGGAGGCCAGGCGTACTGCGACGGTCTGCTTGGTGTTGATGAGGTTGACCAGCACGATCCCGTCCATCGCGGCGCAGCCGGCGACGCCGGGTTTGTCCGGCCACGTCCACACCGTCGAGACATGGGAGTCCTTGGTGATGCGCTGCAGGCGGTCGCCGCTGGGGCTGCGGTCGGTGACGTAGAGCGAGCCGTCGACATGGTCGATGCACAGCCCGCCGCCGGCGCCCAGCCCGCTCAGCGCGGTGGTGGGGGCGGCCTGCCCGATCGTGGTCGGCTGCTCGATGCGCAGCACCTTGCCCGCCGTCGAGCCCGGGTCGGCGGCCGCCGCCGGGTTCCCCGCATCCCCGGTCAGCACCACCAGCGTGGTGGGGCTGGTGAAGATCAGCGCGCCGGTGTTGCCGGTCGCGCCTTTGGGGATTCCGGTGAGGAGGTCCTTCGGCACGTCACCGTCGGCGATCCGGATCACCCGGTTGTCGGTGGGGGTACTGATGTAGGCGTACATCAGCCGGTCCTGCCGGTAGGTCGGCGACAGCACGATGTCCATCAGTCCGCCGTCACCGGCCGGGTCGACGTCGATGACGGTCTTCACCTTGGGCTCGGCGGTCAGCGAGACCTCCTTGACCGCGCCGGTCGTCCGCTCGGCGACCAGCGCCGACTTGCTGTCGGCGTGCATGATCAGGCCGCTGGTGCTCTCCAGGCAGCCCTGCATCACCCCGGGGGCCGGGCACTGCTTGGGAAACGGGTTGGCGGGCAGCGGCGGGGGCGGCGGAGGCGTCGTGGTGGGTGCCATGCCGCGGCGCGGCACCGTGGTGAACGGCTGCGATTGAGCGTCATCGAAGTGCGCGCAACCGGTCAGCACCAGCAATGCCACGCCCAGCACGACAGACACCCGGAGAACCGTCCTGCGTATCCGCATGCCGACAGGGTACGGACACCGGGTCCCGTTTCGCCACGATGCCCGCCGCAGCGGCGTCTCGCCCCGGCTGCACCGGGCCGGAATCGATTCGCTAACGAAGCCGTTCAAATCCCCAATCGCGCCGGGGTTGCCCTTACCCTTGCAGGGTGAAGAGTCAAGGTGAGGGCTCACACTGGCGTCGGCCGGGTGATGCTGGCGACGCAGGCAAAGGACGTCCCAAGTCGGCGCGTCTGGTAGATCCGGAGGACGACATGCCATCGCCGACCTATACCGGTGATTTCGAGACTGCTGCGATCCCGCCCTACGACCCGACCGGTTCGCGCCCGCTCGGTGGTGACTACAACCCGCTGCCGTACGCCGAGCCGCAGGCTACCGCCGGGCGAGTGGTGGGTTCCGGCGGCGCTGACGCGGACACCGACGACCCGTTCCGGGTGGTGGACCGGCGCGGGACCCAGGATCTGGGCCTGCTGTTCCTGCGGCTGGGCCTGGGTGTGTCGTTGGTCGCCCACGGGCTGCGTCAGCTGTTCGGCTGGTGGGGCGGCCAGGGTCTGACCGGATTGAAGAGC
This sequence comes from Mycolicibacter algericus DSM 45454, assembly GCF_002086455.1. Taxonomy (GTDB): domain Bacteria; phylum Actinomycetota; class Actinomycetes; order Mycobacteriales; family Mycobacteriaceae; genus Mycobacterium; species Mycobacterium algericum. The sequence goes on along the minus strand of NZ_MVHC01000020.1, from coordinate 58,169 downwards.
TCGATCGCCGAGGCCGGCTACCAGCACGCCGATATCTTGACCTACGCCGCCGGGGGCGGCCAGATCGCCGCCGGCCTACTGCTGGTGCTCGGATTGTTCACCCCGCTGGCCGCTGCCGGCGCACTGGCCTACCTGATCAACGGTGTGCTCGCCGGTGTCTCGTCGCAGAGCCAGGGGCGCTTCGACTACTTCCTGCCGGACGGCCACGAGTACCACATCATGCTGATCGTGGTGGCGGTGGCGATCGTGCTGGTCGGACCGGGCCGCTACGGGCTCGACGGTGACCGCGGCTGGGCCCGGCGGCCCTTCATCGGGTCGGTTGCGGCATTGCTGCTCGGGATCGCCGGCGGCGTGGCGATGTGGGTGTTCCTCAACGGGGCGAACCCGCTCGCCTAGCTTTGCCGGCAGTAAGCCCCGGGCGGGCCGGCCTCACCGATACGGGTTGGGCACCCGCCCGCCGCTGGCCTCGGTGAGCAGTGGCAGCGTCGCGAAGCTGACCGCTGGCAGGCGCAGTCGCTCGCCGTTGCGCAGGTGAGCCCGCGCCCACGAGCCCCGGCTGAACCCGAGGCCGGCGATGTCATCCCAGCTCACCGAACGGCTTCCCCGCAGGGTTCGCACCGTGACTTGTTGGGCGTCGGCAACGGTCCGCCACCGCACGATCAGCGCCGAGAACAGCACCGGTAGCAGCAGAAGCGGCGCGGTCAGCGGCCAGGTCATCACCGGGATCAGCAGGCCCAGGGTCAAGAAGCCGACCGCGAAGTGGGCCATCGGGGAGATGCGGATCACCAGCGGTGCGGGATCGTGTGATGCGGAGGGCACCCCCGCATGATGTCACCGTCGTTCCGCTCGGGTGCGGACGGGCGGACGAGGGGAGACGCCCAAGCCGTTAAAAAAATATTGACTACTTATTTTAAGTGGGTCATGATGGCTGCATGCCATCGACCAGACCCCGCCGGACGCAGGCGGAGCGCACCGCCGGGACCCGGCGTGCACTGCTGGACGCGACACTGGACGCGCTGGTGGAAGTGGGTTTCAAAGGGACCACCACCACCGAGGTGGCTCGTCGTGCCGGGGTGTCGGTAGGGGCGCTGCAGGGACATTTCCCCACCAAGGTCGGCCTGCTGACCGCCGCCATCGAGTTTTCCCTGAACCGCCGTATCGAGGAGTTCGAGGTGTTGATGGCGGGCCTGGATCCCGCTGCGGACAAGCTGGACGAGGCCTTTGACCTGTTGTGGTCGATGTATTCGGGCCCGACATTCGCCGCAACGCACGAACTGTGGGTGGCGGCTCGCACCGATCCGGACCTGGCGCCGGCGGTCATCGAAACCGATCGGCAGTTCGCCGAGGCGGTTGATCGGGTCTCCGCTCAACTGCTCGACCCGGGCGGCACCGCCGATGTCGCCACCTCGCACTCGCGAATCGGCCTGCAGATGGCGTTCGCGTTGATGAACGGCCTGGCGATGTCACGGTCGATCGACGGCTACGAACCGTTGGCGACCAACGACATCCTTGACACTTTCAAGGCGCTGGCCCGGCCGCTGGTGGACCCACAATCAGAGGAGACGCGATGACCACCAGAGAGAACGGGGAGAACGGCCGAGTCGCGCATCCAGCGGTGCAGCCGCGCCGCATCCGGTTCAACTATCCGGTGGCGGCGTTGCAGCGTCACTTCGTGCAGGGCGACCTGGTGATGAGCCACATGATCGCGCACCTGTCGGCGGTGTTCCCCGAGGGCGAGGACTTCTTCATTCGTTCGGTGCGTCACTATGCCGGCCAGATCACCGATCCGGTATTGAAGGATCAGGTCAAGGGGTTCATCGGCCAGGAGGTCACCCACGGCCGCGAGCACCGAGCACTCAATGAGCGGCTGCAGCAGATGGGCTACCCCACCCGCAGGATCGACCGACTCGTGCACCGCCGCCTGAAGGCGGCCGAGCGACGTTTCTCGCCGCTGACCTGCCTTTCCATCACCGCCGCACTCGAACACTTCACCGCGGTGTTCGCCGAGACCCTGCTCGCCGACGAGCAGGCCCAGGAGTTGCTCGGCACGACGGAGGTGCGGTCCATGCTGCTGTGGCATGCCGTCGAGGAATCCGAGCACCGCTCGGTGGCGTTCGATGTCTACCGCGCGGTCGGCGGTGATGAGACCCGGCGGATCCGGACGATGCGGGTCATCCGATTCAGCTTCCCCATCGCCGTCACGATGAACACCATCATCTCGCTGTTCTCCGACCGGGCGGCCTACCACCCGGTGCGTCTGGTCCGCAGCTTTGCCGCGCTGCGGCACTCACCGTTTTTGACCCGCGCGGTTTTTCGGCGGCTCGGCGACTACCTCCGGCCGGGATTCCACCCCGATGACCACGACAACACCGTGCTGCTGCAGCGCTGGGAGGCGGAGTTGTTCGGCGAACGCGGATCGCTGGTCGGTCACCTGCACTGAACCGTGGACCGGCCATTTGACCCTGGTCGGTCCAGCGACTACCGTCATCCGCTATGGACAACGGCATGCTCGTAGTAGCCCCCTGCGCGTTGGTTGTTGCCTGAGCTTTCAACCACCAACGCGCAACCCTCGTGCAGCAGCTGAGCTGGCGGGGGTTTTTTGTTGCCACCAGTCCAGAGCACCAGAGACAAAGAGGAAACCGTGAGCGCACCCACCACGCGACCGCCGGAGCGGCCGGCCGCAACTGACAGGCCGCAGCCGGCCAACGGGACCGCCGCCGGCCAAGCCAAACCGTCGGCCAAGAGTGTCCCCCCCGAGCAGATGACCGGTGCCCAGTCGGTGATCCGCTCCCTGGAAGAACTCGACGTCGACGTCATCTTCGGTATCCCCGGCGGCGCGGTGCTGCCGGTCTACGATCCGCTGTTCGACTCGAAGAAGCTACGCCACGTGCTGGTCCGCCATGAGCAGGGCGCCGGACACGCCGCCAGCGGTTACGCGCACGCCACCGGCCGGGTCGGAGTGTGCATGGCCACCTCCGGGCCCGGCGCTACCAACCTGGTCACGCCGCTGGCCGACGCGCAGATGGACTCCATCCCGGTGGTCGCCATCACGGGGCAGGTGGGTCGGCAGTTGATCGGCACCGACGCCTTCCAGGAGGCCGACATCTCCGGGATCACCATGCCGATCACCAAACACAACTTTCTGGTTCGCAACGGCGACGACATCCCCCGGGTGATCGCCGAGGCGTTCCACATCGCGGCAAGCGGACGGCCCGGGGCAGTTCTCGTTGATATCCCCAAGGACGTGCTGCAGGGCCAGTGCACCTTCGCCTGGCCGCCGAAGCTGGACTTGCCGGGCTACAAACCCAACACCAAACCGCACAACCGACAGATCCGTGAGGCGGCCAAGCTGATCGCCGCGGCGCGCCGGCCGGTGCTCTACACCGGCGGCGGGGTGATCCGCGGCGACGCCTGCGCGGAGCTGCGTGAACTGGCCGAGCTGACCAACATCCCGGTGGTCACCACCTTGATGGCGCGCGGCGCCTTCCCCGACAGTCACCGCCAGCACCTGGGCATGCCGGGTATGCACGGCACCGTGTCGGCGGTGGCCGGCCTGCAGCGCTCGGATCTGCTGATCACCCTCGGCGCCCGGTTCGACGACCGGGTCACGGGCCAGCTGGACTCGTTCGCACCGGACGCCAAGGTTATCCACGCCGACATCGACCCGGCCGAGATCGGCAAGAACCGGCATGCCGACGTGCCGATCGTGGGCGACGTCAAGGCCGTCATCACCGAACTGACCGCCGCGCTGCGCCAGGAGAAGGCCGAGCTGGACCTGGATGAGTGGTGGGCCTACCTCGACGACGTGCGCTCCACTTATCCGCTGAGTTACGGTCCGCAGAGCGACGGCAGCCTCGGTCCGGAGTTCGTGATCGAGAAGTTGGGTCAGATCGCCGGGCCCGAGGCGCTGTACGTCGCCGGCGTGGGTCAGCACCAGATGTGGGCGGCGCAGTTCATCAAATACGAGAAGCCGCGCACCTGGCTGAACTCCGGGGGACTGGGCACCATGGGCTTTGCGATCCCGGCGGCGATGGGGGCCAAGATGGGCCGCCCGGACGCCGAGGTGTGGGCGGTCGACGGCGACGGCTGCTTCCAGATGACCAACCAGGAGTTGGCGACCTGTGCGATCGAGGGCATCCCGATCAAGGTGGCGCTGATCAACAACGGCAACCTGGGCATGGTGCGGCAATGGCAGACCCTGTTCTACGGAGAGCGGTACAGCCAGACCGACCTGGCCACCCACTCGCACCGGATTCCCGACTTCGTGATGCTGGCCGAGGCGTTCGGTTGCGTCGGATTGCGTTGTGAGCGTGAAGAAGACGTCGAAGACGTCATCAATCAGGCGCGGGCGATCACCGATCGCCCGGTGGTGATCGACTTCATCGTCGGCGCCGACGCACAAGTGTGGCCGATGGTGGCCGCCGGCACCAGCAACGACGAGATCCAGGCCGCCCGCGGTATCCGTCCGCTGTTCGACGACGACGACAACGAGGGACACGCCTGATGACCACCGCCTGGAAGACCCACACGCTGTCGGTGCTGGTCGAGGACAAGCCCGGCGTGCTCGCCCGGGTGGCGGCGCTGTTCTCTCGGCGCGGCTTCAACATCGAGTCGCTGGCGGTCGGTGCCACCGAGACCAAGAACATGTCGCGGATGACGATCGTGGTCTCGGTGGAGGACACTCCCCTGGAGCAGATCACCAAGCAGCTCAACAAACTGATCAACGTCATCAAGATCGTCGAGCAGGAGGACGACAACTCGGTGTCGCGCGAGATCGCGCTGATCAAAGTCCGTGCCGACGCCGGCACCCGAGGGCAGATCATCGAGGCGGTGAACCTGTTCCGCGCCAGGGTGATCGACGTCTCGCCGGAGTCGCTGATCATCGAGGCCACCGGCACCCCGGCCAAGTTCGAGGCGCTGCTGCGGGTGTTGGAACCCTATGGCATCCGCGAGATCGTCCAATCGGGTCTCGTATCGTTGTCGCGCGGTCCGCGCGGCATCGGCACGGCCAAATAGTCCCGCCAATACTTCATCGAAGAACGAACAGAAAGAAGTGACACAAAGTGGCAGTTGAGATGTTCTATGACGACGACGCCGACCTGTCGATCATCCAGGGCCGCAAGGTCGGCGTGATCGGCTACGGCAGCCAGGGCCACGCGCACTCGCTGAGCCTGCGCGACTCCGGCGTGCAGGTGAAGGTGGGCCTCAAAGAGGGCTCGAAGTCGCGCCCCAAGGTCGCCGAGCAGGGCCTCGAGGTCGACACCCCCGCCGAGGTCGCCAAGTGGGCCGACGTGATCATGCTGTTGGCGCCCGACACCGCGCAGGCCGAGATCTTCACAACCGACATCGAGCCCAACTTGGTGGCTGGCGACGCGCTGTTCTTCGGCCACGGCCTGAACATCCACTTCGGTCTGATCAAGCCGGCCGCCGACATCGTCGTCGGGATGGTCGCGCCCAAGGGGCCGGGCCACCTGGTGCGCCGCCAGTTCGTCGACGGCAAGGGTGTGCCGTCACTGATCGCGGTCGCCCAGGACCCGCGCGGCGACGGCGAGGCGCTGGCACTGTCGTATGCCAAGGGCATCGGCGGCACCCGGGCCGGCGTCATCAAGACCACCTTCAAGGAGGAGACCGAGACCGACCTGTTCGGTGAGCAGGCCGTGCTGTGCGGCGGCACCGAGGAACTGGTCAAGGCCGGCTTCGAGGTCATGGTCGAGGCCGGTTACGCCCCGGAGATGGCCTACTTCGAGGTGCTGCACGAGCTCAAGCTGATCGTGGACCTGATGTACGAGGGCGGTATCGCCCGGATGAACTACTCGGTGTCCGACACCGCGGAGTACGGCGGCTACCTGTCCGGGCCGCGGGTGATCGACGCCGACACCAAGCAGCGGATGCGCGACATCCTCTCCGACATCCAGGACGGCACCTTCGTCAAGCGCCTGGTCGCCAACGTCGAAGGCGGCAACAAGGAACTCGAGGGGCTGCGCAAGGCCAACGCCGAGCACCCGATCGAGGTCACCGGCAAGAAGCTGCGCGACCTGATGAGCTGGGTGGACCGGCCCATCACCGAGACGGCCTGACGAGCTGATATCGGCCCGATAGCCGTTGGTCTCCAACGGCTACCGTGCCGGACACTGTCCCCACAAACGAGCGGCCCCTGCCATGGCAGGGGCCACTCGCTTATCGTCACGGGCTCGACTGGACCTCCGGCCCGCCCGGGTCCGGTCTGCCGGCGCCGCCCTTTACAGGCCGCCGAACAGGTCGTCGAGCAAGCCGGACAGATCCAGGCCGCCCAGGAGCTCCGACAGGTCGAAGTCGGCGAAGAAGTCGCCGAGGCCGGTGAAGATGCCGGACAGGTCGAAGTTGGCGAAGAAGTCGGTGATGCCGGTGAAGATGCCGGACAGGTCGAAGTCGGCGAAGAAGTCGCCGAGGCCGGTGAAGATGCCCGACAGGTCGAAGTCGGCGAAGAAGTCGGTGATGCCGGTGAAGATGCCCGACAGGTCGAAGTTGGCGAAGAAGTCGGTGATGCCGGTGAAGATGCCCGACAGGTCGAAGTTGGCGAAGAAGTCGCCGAACATTTCGGACAGATTCAGGTTGGCGAAGAAGTCGCCGAAGATCTCCGACAGATTCAGGTTGCTGAAGAGGTCGCCCAGGATCTCCGACAGATCCAGGCTGCTCAGCAGGTTGCCCAAACTGTCGCCGAGCGAGCCGAGCGCACCCTCGAACGCGCCGCCGGCGTCGGCAGTGAGCTCGATGACCGGTGTCGGCACGCTCACGGGTACGACCACCACGGGTGTGGCGGCGATTGCGGTGGCGCCGATGATCGCGGCGCCCGCCAGGGCAAACGGACGAAGGGTGGCGTTCATGGCTGCTCCTCGGGACTGTGACCTGCATCATGGCTAGGACTGTTTGTTATGTTCACCACAGAGGAACTGAGATTACATTAAAGTGCAAACAAGTCCATACTTAATTGAAAATTAGCGGTGTCGCACGTTCGATGCCCGATACGTCCGCCAGCACGGAATTCGGTCGCCGACGAAGTCGCTCCGGTCCAGGTGCGGTGCAGCCGCGGTCGATACGGCGTGGCGCCGGCCTCGGTGCAATCCCGGGGATCGACGGCAACAGCCCTTCCCCACAAAGCGGGAGGTGCCCGCCAGCGCCCGGCTACGCCGCTCCGGCGGCCATCGTTAGGCTGTTCGGGTGACTCTGCCCGTGGTACTGATCGCTGACAAGCTCGCCCAATCCACCGTCGCCGCACTCGGGGATCAGGTCGAGGTTCGCTGGGTCGATGGCCCCGACCGGGAGAAGCTGCTGGCCGCTGTACCGGAGGCGGACGCACTGCTGGTGCGCTCGGCGACCACAGTCGACGCCGAGGTGCTCGCGGCCGGCACCAAGCTCAAGATCGTGGCCCGCGCCGGGGTCGGCCTGGACAATGTCGACGTCGACGCCGCCACCGCACGCGGTGTGCTGGTCGTCAACGCCCCGACCTCGAATATCCACAGCGCCGCCGAGCATGCCATTGCGCTGATGCTCGCCGCCGCGCGGCAGATCCCGGCCGCCGACGCCTCGCTGCACGGCAGGGAATGGAAGCGCTCGTCGTTCTCTGGCACTGAGATCTTCGACCACACCGTCGGCGTGGTCGGCCTGGGCCGGATCGGCCAGCTGGTCGCTGCGCGCCTCGCCGCGTTCGGCGCCCACATCGTCGCCTACGACCCCTATGTGTCGGCCGCGCGCGCCGCCCAGTTGGGCATCGAGTTGCTGTCCCTGGACGAGTTGCTCGGTCGCGCCGATTTCATCTCGGTCCACCTGCCCAAGACCCCCGAGACCGCGGGCCTGATCGGCAAGGAGGCGCTGGCCAAGACCAAGCCGGGGGTGATCATCGTCAACGCCGCCCGCGGTGGGCTGATCGATGAGGCGGCGTTGGCCGATGCGATCACCAGTGGTCATGTGCGGGCCGCCGGGCTGGACGTGTTCGCCACCGAACCGTGCACCGACTCCCCGCTATTCGACCTGCCGCAGGTGGTGGTGACACCGCACCTGGGCGCCTCCACATCCCAGGCGCAAGACCGGGCTGGCACCGATGTCGCCAAGAGTGTGAAGCTGGCGCTGGCCGGCGAATTCGTGCCCGACGCGGTCAATGTGGGAGGCGGCGCTGTCAACGAGGAGGTCGCGCCCTGGCTGGACCTGGTGCGCAAGCTCGGGCTGCTGGCGGGTGCGCTCTCCGACGGCCTCCCGGTCTCGCTGAGTGTGCAGGTGCGCGGCGAGCTGGCATCCGAAGACGTTGGAATACTTAAACTTTCGGCGCTACGCGGGCTGTTCTCGGCGATCATCGAAGATCCGGTGACGTTCGTCAACGCGCCGGCGCTGGCCGCCGAGCGCGGAGTCGACGCCGAGATCGGCACGGCCACCGAAAGTCCCAACCACCGCAGCGTCGTCGAGCTCAAGGCAGTCACCGCCGACGGTGCGGCCGTGACGGTGGCCGGCACCCTCTCCGGCCCGCAGCTGGTGGAGAAGATCGTCCAGATCAACGGACGGCACTTCGACCTGCGCGCCGAGGGTGTCAACCTGATCATCAACTACTCCGACCAGCCCGGCGCGCTCGGCAAGATCGGCACCCTGCTGGGCTCCGCCGACATCAACATCCACGCCGCGCAACTGTCCGAAGACGCCGAAGGGCCGGCGGCGACGATCCTGCTGCGGGTGGACCGCCCGGTGCCGGCGGACGTGCAGTCGGCGATCACCGCCGCGGTGGGCGCCAACAAGTTCGAGGAGGTCGACCTGGCATGAGTGTCAAACTCGCGGTCATCCCGGGCGACGGCATCGGCCCGGAGGTCATCGCCGAAGCCGTCAAGGTGCTCGACGCGGTGCTGCCCGGCACCGAGAAGACGACCTACGATCTCGGGGCCAAGCGCTATCACGCCACCGGTGAGGTCTTGCCCGACTCGGTGCTCGAGGAGCTCGGCGCACACGATGTGATCCTGCTCGGCGCGATCGGCGACCCCTCGGTGCCCTCCGGGGTGCTGGAGCGCGGCCTGCTGCTCAAAGCACGTTTCGCGCTGGATCACCACGTCAATCTGCGTCCGGCCCGGCTCTATCCCGGGGTCAGCGGCCCGCTCGTCGGCAATCCGGAGATCGACCTGGTGGTGGTGCGCGAGGGCACCGAGGGGCCCTACGCCGGCACCGGTGGTTTCCTGCGGCGCGGCACCGAGCACGAGATCGCTTCCGAGGTCAGCGTCAACACCGCATATGGCGTGCGCCGCGTGGTGCACGATGCGTTCGGCCGGGCCCAGCGCCGACGCAAGCACCTGACGTTGTTGCACAAGACCAACGTGCTCAACTTCGCCGGGGACCTGTGGTGGCGCACGGTGCAGGAGATCGCTGCTGAATATCCCGATGTCGAGATCGCCTACTGCCACACCGACGCCGCGACCATCTATCTGGTCACCGATCCCGGCCGGTTCGATGTGATCGTCACCGACAACCTGTTCGGTGACATCGTCACCGACCTGGCGGCCGCGGTGTGCGGCGGTATCGGACTGGCGGCCAGCGGCAACATCGACGCCACCCGCACCAACCCGTCGATGTTCGAACCGGTGCATGGCAGCGCGCCGGACATCGCCGGTCAGGGCATCGCCGATCCGACCGCGGCGATCATGTCGGTGGCGTTGCTGCTGGCACACGTCGGCGAGGACACCGCAGCCGAGCGGGTCGACCAGGCCGTCGCCGAGCACCTGGCCACCCGAGGTGAGGCGAAGTTGTCCACGGCCGCGACCGGCGATCGGATCCTGGGCCTGCTCTGAGGCTGCGGCAGCGGCCCAGCCGCGATGGGACCGCCGCTCATCGGATCAGGGTGCGTCGCCGTCCGAACTCTCGTGGTCGGCGAGCACCCGCGCTGCGATGCGGAACGCCGCATTGGCATCGGGCACACCGCAATAGACGGCGGTCTGCAATAGCACCTCCTTGATCTCGTCGTCACTGAGACCGTTGCGGCGCGCTGCGCGCAGATGCATTGCCAACTCCTCATGGTGGCCGCGGGCCACCAGCGCGGTCAGCGTGACGATCGACCGGCTGCGTCGGTCGAGGCCGTCCCGGGTCCAGATGCTGCCCCACGCGTAGCGGGTGATCAGGTCCTGAAAGTCGGCGGTGAAGTCGGTGGTGCGCGCGATCGCCCGATCGACGTGGGCATCGCCGAGAACCTGTCGTCGCACGGCCATGCCCGAGGTGTAGACCGGGTCGCGCACCATCAGCTGGTCGAGAATCAGGTTGGCGGTGGCCTCGGGCGCCTCGAGTGGTGCTAGGTGACCAACGCCGTCGAGTGTCACCAGCCGGCCGTGCCGGGCGCCGGAAGCGATACGCCGCAGCGATTCCGGGGGAGTGGCGACATCTTCCGAGCCCGCAACGGCCAACACGGGCACCGTGATCTGAGCAAGTCGCGCGGTGACATCGAAATTGGCCAGGGCCTCGCACGCTTGCGCATACGATTCAGTGTCGGTGAGGCTCAGCGCCTCCGACAGCGCCGCGACCGCATCGGGCCGGCCGGCGGCGAAACCAGGGGCGAACCAGCGTTGCAGGGAAGACTCGATGACCGCGCCGGTGCCCGATGTGCGCACGGTGGCGGCGCGGTTGGCCCAATCCTCGGCCCGTCCGATGCTGGCGCCGGTGCACAGCAGCGTGGCGCTCGACAACCGCTCGGGGGCATCGAGCAGCAATTGCAGGCCGACCGCACCCGCGATGGAGACACCGGCGTAGTGGAACGCAGTGTGCGGGCCGATCTCGTCGGCCAACGCAAGCACGCCGGTTGCCAGATCCGGTATCCCGAATCGCCCTGCCGGGCTATGGCCGTGGCCGGGAAGATCCCACGCGACGACGCGCACGTGCTCGGCGAGTCGTTCAGCGGCCGCGCCCCACAGCGCGCTTGCCGATGTGCCCAGTGATGGCCCCAGCAGCAGCAGATCCGCGTCCGGCGGTCCGCCGAAGTCGGTCCCGACCAGCCCTGGCACGCTCATGTCACTCCCGTCGTGTGGCGCGCGCGTTGCAGCACGACATCGATGAGATGGCCTGCCGCGCCGGTGTAGTCGCGCCGAGCCGTACGACTGGTCAACTCGGTCATGGACCGCTGCTCTGCGAGCAGATCACCGGCGGCGGCCAGATTCGCCGCGGCACGGTCGGTGTCGATCACCAGGCCGGCGAGCAGTTCGGCGGTCTGGGCCGCGGCCACGACGGTGTGACGGCTCAATGTTCGGAGAGTGGCCCATTCGGCATGCCAGCCGCCGTCGGAGCGCTCATCGACGCTGGCTGCCGACGCGACGTGCACGGCGGCACTCAGCGACGGCGCAACCAACGCGGCGCGCCGGATCAGGATGGACAACACCGGATTGCTCTTGTGCGGCATGGTAGATGAACCGCCACCTCGGCCCTCCGCCAGTTCGCCGACCTCGGCCCTGCTGCCGATCGCAACATCGCCGGCGATGTGGCCCCAGGCGTCGCAACACGTCGCCAACGCGTCGCCCACACGGGTCAAAACGGACCGGGTGGTGTGCCATGGTGGGCTGTCGGTGAGATCAAGCGCGGCGGCCAGTCGCCCTGACAGTGTGACGGCGTCACCGGGTGAGCCGGCTAGCTCGGTGGCAGCCGCCAGCGTCCCCGCGGCGCCACCGGCCTGAACCGGAAGTGCCGGCAGTGCGGCTAACGAGTCGGCCGCGTCGAGAACCCCGCCAAGCCAATGTGCGACCTTCATGCCGATCGTCGTGGGCAGCGCGGGCTGGGTCAGGGTGCGGGCGAGCATGGGGTTGTCGCGGTAGGTTTCGGCCAGCTCGGCCAACCTGCGCACCTGCGCGACGGTTTCGCCGTGGATCCGCTCCAGGGCATCGCGAAGACAGAGCATCAGCGCGGTATCGACGACGTCCTGGCTGGTCAGGCCTCGGTGCAGCCAGCGTGCCGGTTCACCGCCGGTGCGATCACGAAGCAGGGTCACCAGCCCGGGCACCGGGTTGCCGGTGGTCTCGGCCGCTACGGCCACCTCCTCGACGTCGGTTGCCGCGATCGTCGCGGTCAGATCGGCTCGCGCCGAGTCCGGCGCGATACCGGCGTCGACGAGCACACTGAGCCAAGCGTTTTCGACCCGTGCCATTGCGGTCAGAAACGCCGCGTCGCTGAAGATGTGCCCCGCCCGGTGGTCGCCGGGCCACAACAAGTCCGTCACGGTTGCCCCCGATAACGTAGGAACACCGTCTCCTCGAGGCCCTGCAGCCTGATGTCGAAACGGAAACCTTGCTCGTCGGGCACCGCGATGAGGGTATGGCGCCGATCGTCGGGCAGCGAGCTGAGCAGTCGGTCGGCCTGGAGTCGCTCGTCGGGCAGGTAGGCGCGGGTGAACAACCGGTTCAGCAGACCGCGTGCGAACACGGTGACCGCGATGAATGGTGTCAACCGTTGCCGCGCACCGGGTTTGATCGTCGTGAAGCTGTAATGACCGTGCGCGTCGGTCTCAGCGCGTCCCCAGCCGGTGAACGCCCGGCCGTCCCGGCGAAAGGACCCGGTGGCCGTTGACACCGAGCCGTCGGTATCGGGCTGCCAGATCTCCAGCAACGCATCGGGAACCGGCGCTCCGGCGCCGTCGGTGACGGTGCCGTGCAGGCGGATGGCATCGGGTGAGCCGGGGGAGACGAGTTCGTTGCCACGGTCGAACGGCAACGCGAACCCGAAGAACGGGCCGACGGTCTGCCCCGGGGTGGCGGTCAACCTGGTCATCGCGGCTCCTCGCACGGCGTTGCTGCCGGACCGGTGAGCACCACGTCCCATCGGTAGCCCGTGGCCCATTCGTGGCTGGTGATGTCGTGGTCGTAGCTCGCGACGAGCCGGTCGCGGGCCTGCTGATCGGTGATTGACTGGTAGATCGGGTCCAACGCGAACAGCGGGTCGCCCGGGAAGTACATCTGAGTGATCATCCGCTGCGTGAAATCACTGCCGAACACCGAGAAATGGATATGCGCGGGGCGCCAAGCGTTGTGGTGGTTACGCCACGGGTAGGGGCCCGGTTTGATCGTCGTGAACCGGTAGGAGCCGTCGTCGTCGGTGAGGCAACGTCCCGCGCCGGTGAAATTGGGGTCCAACGGCGCCGGGTGCTGATCCCACTGGTGGATGTAGCGGCCGCTGGCGTTGGCCTGCCAGATCTCGACGAGTTGCCGACGCACCGGCCTGCCGTCACCGTCAAGGATGCGCCCGGTCACCACGATGCGCTCGCCGATCGGTTCGCCGGGGTGCTGGGCCGTCAGATCGGCGTCGGCTGCATCGACATCGGAGTCGCCGAAGCAGGGCCCCCGCAACTCGACGGTCTCCGGATCGGTGAGGTGTAGAGGCCTTTTGGGATGGCGAAGCCTGCTGCTGCGATACGGCGGATAGTCCAGCCTCGGTTGGCTCTCCTGGGTACCTGCGGTCGGGTACTCGGCCTGGATCGCCGCGATCTCTGCGCTGATCTCCGCCTGGCCGGTCATAGCGTCACGGTATCGGTAGGCGCCATCGGTTCAGCCGGTTTCCACTCGGGCGATCTCATGGCGCCAGGCCGCGTCTGCGGTGAACGACGGGCCCAAATCGGGCAGATCTGCCCAATCCGACTCGTCGATCGGTGTCAACGTGCCGCCCGCGGCGCGGATGCGCAGCGACATGGCCGCCAACTGGTCGAGGCTGATCGCTTGCAGGACGGCCTGGGGGACCGTGGCGGCGGCACTGGTGATGCCGTGGCCACGACAGATCACCACCGGCTTTCCCCGCATGGCGGCGACCATCTCCTTGCCCAGTTCCGCGCTGCGGATCAGCACGGCCCTCGGATAGACCGGAACACCGTCACGGGCCAGCCGTGCGCCCGGGATATCGAAGGCGCCGTAGATGGGTTCGATTGTGATACCGGCCAGATCAGCCGCCACGACGGTCGGCGGATGCAGGTGGGCCACCGCGCGGTGCTCGGGATGTGCCAGCAGCGTCTCGACGTGGATCGGCAACTCGTTGGGTACCCGGTAGCCGTCCAGTTCGCCTGTCGCCCCGGGTGTTCCGTCGAAGCGGATGAGGCGGATGTCGTCGGGTCGGGTGAATGCCACACCGTCGTCGGAGTGGCTGCGGCACCGGATGAGCAGGTGATCTTCGTCGATTCGGGCACTGATGTGTCCGAGAATGCCGTCGACGAGGCCGCGTGATGCAGCCACTCGGCACGCTTGTGCGATCTCGGCCCGTAGCACCGTCAGGTCGGCTGCCGTCACGCGTTGTCCCCGGTGGGCGCTGCGGCTTTACCCATCCCGAACCCGCCGTCGGGGTGGATGCTTCCGGCGGTGATGCCGCGGGAGCGGTCCGATGCCAGGAACACAAAACTCCAGGCGTGATCCTGCGGTGTGAGGGCGACATTGAGTGGGGTGCGTGCTGCCAGATCGCGGGCACGGTCGGGGGTGTCGTCCAGCCGGATATGGTCCAGCGACAGGTTGCGCAGGCCGCGCAGGTCGGTGTGCAGCGTTCCGCCCGGTGCAACGCCGTTGACGCGGATGTGCGGGGCGAGTTCGTGGGCGAGTGTGGTGACCAGGCCGCGAACCGCGAACTTCGAGGCGACGTAGAGCACGCCGCCGCGGCCCGGATGGAACGAGGACGTGGACTCGGTGAGAACGATCGAGGACCGCTCCTGGGCTCGCAGCGCCGGAAGGGCCGCCTTCACCGACTGCAGATGGCTCAACACGTTGGTCGTGAACATCTCGTCGAAGGCCGGCGCAAGCTCATCGGTCGATATGTCACTGATGCCCTGGTAGAAGTCGAAGATCCCGACGCAGTTGACCAGCGTGTCCAGTCCGCCGAAGGACGCGACGGCGGCGGCGACGGCACGCGCGTTGGCCTCGGCCATTGTCGCATCTCCCCGTGTCACCGGCAGCCCCGGCAACTGCTCCTGCAGGGCAGCGCATTTGGCGGTATCGCGCTCCAGGACGGCGACCTGCGCTCCCTCTTCGAGATATGCGTCCACGACCGCTCGACCGATACCGGACCCAGCGCCGACGACCAGTGCCCGTTTGCCCTCGAGCCATCGCGTCATGGCAGTTCGGCTTCGTCGCACAGCAGCGATTCGTGCATCTTTCCGACCATCGCCGCCAGGGTGTAGGCGTTCTGCCACGTCAGTGCTTCGATCTCCAAGGCGTCGAGACTGATCCACTGTCCCGACTTCGGTGAGGTGACGAGCAGCCGCGAACCGTTGCGGGTGTCGACTCGGCGCAAGGTCACCTCGGTGAATTCATTGGCGATGGTGATGGTTTCGCCCACCGAGCAGTCGATGAGGTCTTCGAGTTCACTCACAGGAACACCGCCAGATTCTGCATGCGAAGGACCGACTCGTCGAGATAGATCGTGCGGCGCGCCAGCTTCCAGCCCTGATCGGTGAGACGCAGCAGATCCTCTCGACCGCAGGAGATCAGCGCGGCCTCGTTCACATCACCACGGCTGCGGAAGAGCAACTCGGCCGACTCCACGATCAGATGCGCGTCATCGTCGCAGGCGAAGGTGCGCACGTTGGTGATGTGATGGCGCAGCCGTGACGGCGGATCCTCGGTCCAGGCGTGTTCGGTCGCAAAGCGCGCGACGCGTCGGTTCAGCGAGTACTTGTTCTCGTCGAAGTGGGCCATGCCGGGCGAGGTGTCGAATCCGGCGCCCGAGGCCGTGGTCACCCGGACCGGGGCGAAGTAGTGGATGTCCTCGGTGAGGGTGTCGAGCCATTCGCTGTAGCGCTGTGCATCCAGCAGATAGGCCTCATCGACCAGGAACTGATGCGCTTGCAGATGCCGGATGTCGTTGAACGGCAACGGCTTGCCGGTGCGGACCTGCCGGGGCGCATCACCGCCCAGCACGGCGAGCTCCCACGGTCGCGCGGCGTCGCTCGGCCGGGGGAATCCGGCGCGCTCGTCTCGTTCGGTCGCCGTCATGCCCGGGCCTCCTGGTAGGCGGTCCGGCATGCCGACGTGCCGTTGGTCTGCACCAGCGGGGTGATCCCATCGGGCTGTCCGCCGATAACCGCCGGCTCCAGCGGCACCGGAGGCAGCTGCAGGTGATCTGCCCACATCCGCAGGATGGCGCGCTGGTTGTTCTCGTTGTAGCCGACCTGGGCGACACCCGGTCCATGGAACTGTTCCGGCGGCAACGCATTCACCACCGGTGTTCCGTCAGCGAGCAACCCCATCCGGCCGTTGAGCAGTAGTTGGCGGGCCATGGCGCCGGCAGCGGTATTGGTCAGCGAGACCCAGTTCTCCACATCGTCCTGTTCGAACATGCCGGTGGAACCGAAGCACATCAGGTAGGCCTTGTAGGAGTCCTTTTTGAACTGCTCGGGCGCCGCTGCGTCGACCGCGAACCACGAATACACCTCGGTTTCGTTCTCGCTGATCGGCTGCCAGGTGCGAATCGATATGAACGGCAACACATCGTCGCTGTCTTGGATCTTCGGCCAATTGTGCACCAGGCTCAGGTTCGGAAAGCAGGATGCCGCCGAGATCATGAAGCCGTCGTCGCCGACGACGCGCTGATGGTCCTCGGACCACACTTGTTTGATTCGCCCCACCATGTCGTCGGGGTAGCCGACGTAGCGCATCCGCTCCTCGAACGTGCCCGGCGGCAGCTTGTACGTCGTGCCACCGCCACAGCTGGCCCAATACGTGGCGCCGTCTTTGCGTTTCTGCGCCTTGGGTTCGCGGAACAACCCGATGTCGACGACCGAGGCGTGGGTATGGGGCGTGTGATACATGTCGCCGGCGAAGTTCTCGACGCCGATCTTCCAGTTCGCCTTGATGCGCCACCGCTGCGGGCCGCGCACCTCCAAACCGCTTCGGCTTTGCCTGGTGTAGAAGTCGAGGTAGAACCTGAAGTCGCCGAGAAACTCCTCCAGTGGCGGGGCTTGCGCGTCGAGACTGATGAAGATCATGCCGTTGTAGCTGGCCAGGTTCGGTGCCGGCAACAGCGTCTGGCCCCGTTTCTGGAAGCCTGCCTCGCCGCCGTAGGCCTCCTGGTGAAAGGGCAGGCCGGTGAGTCGCCCGTCGTTGCGGTACGACCAGCCGTGGTACGGGCACCGGAAATTCGAGGCATTGCCCATCTCGGCGCGGCACACCTGCATGCCGCGATGCAGGCACATGTTGAACATGGCCCGCACGTCGCCCTTCGAGTCGCGGGCGATGATGAACGAGTCGTTGAGGAGTCGCCGTACGACGTAGTCGCCGTCTTGCGGGATCTCCGACTCGTGCGCCACGAACATCCAGGCCCGGCGGAAGAGTCGCTCGCGTTCGAGTTCGAAGATCTCGGCGTCGTTGTAGATGTGCGCGGGGACCATCCCCCGTCGGACCTCGTCGAGGACTTGCCGGTGATCACTCACTAATGCGACTCCAGTCTCTGAGCCCGCCAGGATATCTGCTAGGCAGAAAAAGCTCCTGGTACATAATGGAAATTCTGCCAGGGATGCGCTTTGAAGGTCAATTGGCCAGGTAATCTCTCTGCTATGCAGAGACAACGGCGTGCCCGGTCCGCGGCCGTCGGCCCCGCGGCTCCGAACCACGGGGTGCCGCAGTATCCGATCGGATCGGTGGACAGGGCGCTGAAGCTCATCCTGTTGCTGGGAGAACAACCGCGGCTCCGCTTGACGGATGCGGCCGAACATCTGGCCGTCGCGTCATCGACGGCCCATCGGCTGTTGGCGATGCTGCAATACCGCGGCTTCGTTCGCCAGGACCCGGTGTCCAAGGCGTACTACCCCGGGCCCGCGTTGATGAGCGTGGCGTCGTCGGTGTTCAACCGCCTCGACATCGAAGACGCGGCGACCCCGGTGCTGCGCCGGCTCAGCGAGCACCTCAGGGAATCGGTTCATATCGGGATGATCGAGGGCGCCCACGTCCGGTTCATCGCAGCCGCCGAGGGGCCGACGGCGGTTCGGGTCGCATCACGGCTCGGACGCACGATGCCCGCGCACTGCACCTCGACCGGAAAGGCGCTGCTGGCACGCCTGTCCGAGGCTGAGGTCGCCCGCCTCTACCCGGACGAGGAACTCGAGCGTGTCACGGCGCATTCGGTCGGCACCAGAACCGAACTGCAACGGGAGCTCAGCCGGATACGACAACAGGGGTACGCGGTGAACCGGGAGGGGAGCGAGGACGGTGTCGCCTCCGTCGCGGTTCCCATTCCAACGCGGGCGTCCGGTGTGCTGCTGGCGCTCAATGCCGCCGCGCCGGTTCACCGCCTGAGCCCGTCGCGGCACCGAGCGGTGGCAGCTCTGCTGGTCGAGGCCGCCAAAGAGATCGGCGACCGGATCGGATAACCGGCGGCTACAACGCCAGCTGCGCTCTGCGCGCCAGCAACCGGCGGACCGCATCGTCCATGTGCTCGTCGATCAGCCGGACCGCGGCTGCCTCGTCACCGGCCGCGATCGCCTTGCGCAGCACGACATGTTCGGTGACCTGCTCGCGCAGATCGGGATAGGCCTCTTCGAGCTCGCCGAGCAGGATCCGGGTCTCCGAGAGCAGGGTCCGCATGGCCCGGTGCAAGCGGGGACTGCCCGCGCAGTCGACCAGGACCTCATGGAACGCCTGGTCGGCGTCGGCCACCGCGGAGCCGTCGCCCGCGGCGGCCGCGGCGCGCAGCGCCTCGACCGGGTCGCGCAACCGGGCGGCGGCCGCCGCCGGGTCGCCGCCCAGCACCTCGATCACGGCGGCACGCTCGATGGCCTTGCGTGCTTGATACACGTCGCGGACGTCGTCGTCGCTGAGTTCCACAACGAAGATGCCCCGGTTGCGCTCGCTGCGCAGCAGGCCTTCGGCCACCAGCCGCTGCATGGCCTCGCGCAGTGGGCCGCGAGACACCTCGAACTGCGCGGCGAGACTGGCTTCACCGAGCTGCTGTCCGGGCGTCAGCCGGCCGCGGGTGATCGCCTCCCGGAGCCGCTCGGCGATCAGCTCGGGCGTCGATGGCCTGCTCAACGGCTCGAACCCGGCCTCGTGCGAGAGCGTCATCGGTTGTCCTCGAACAATATGCCGAGTCCGGCTGTGCGCCGGGTTATCCCGGCGATGCGCAGGCCTTCCCAGACTGTCACGGCATTGGCGGTCAGTACCGGCTTGCCCAGCAGTCGCTCGAGCTCGTCGACCTGGTCCACGGTGTGCATGGCGGTGTCGGGGATCAACAATGCCTCCGCCCCGGGCGAATCGTTGCCCAGCGCCAGGTCCCGGACCTGACTGCGGGTCAGGCGGCCGACCTGCGCAGCCGTGGGGATGCCGGCATCTCCCATCGCCTCGACTGAGACACCGTGGGCCGCAACGAAATCCGCAAACAGCGCGGCGATGTCGCGCGGATAGCTGGCGGCGACCGCAACGCGGCGGCAGCCCAGCGCAGCCAGGGCGTGCACGAACGCGAACGACGTGCTCGACGCGGGCACACCGGCTTGGGCGGCCAGCCGGTCGACCTGTTCGGCAGCACCGTCGGGACCGAATACGAAGCTGCCCGACGTGCAGGCCCACACCACAGCGGCCGGTCGCTGCGGGGCCAGCAGTGCGGCCCCCTCGGCGAGCCTGGCCGGGCTGCCGAGATCCAGCAGCTCCGGTACGGCGTGCAGGTCGGTGCCGTAGATGTGGACGACGGGCAGGTCCACGCCCAGCAGCCGGGCGGCGCGCGGGTAGTCGGACTCGGCGGCATGGTCGGGATAGATGATTCCGACGCGGCCGGTGCTGCTCACTGCGGGGCTCCGGTGAAGACATCGCGAAGCCACTGGCCCGGCCCCATCATCGGCAGATTCATCCGGCCCAGGCACGCCCACATCGTCAGCTGGTTGGCCGTCAGGATCGGTTTGCCGAGCATCTGCTCCAGCGGGGCGATGATGTCGTAGGTGCGCAGGTTGGTGCAGCTGACGAAGATCGCCTGGGCTTCCGGGCGGTTGGCGGCGAGGATCCGCTCGGCCACGGTCCGGTAATTGACCTTCCAGATGCCGCCGCCCAGGCCGAGGTAATCCGAGTGCAGCACCGTCACACCCAGTTGATTCAGAAACACCCGTAGTAGGTCGGTCAGCTCCTCGTCGTAGGGGGTCAGCACGCAGATCCGGGAGATGTCCAACGCGACGATGGCCTCGGCCAGCGCCCCGGACGTCGTGACCGCGGCTTTGGCGCCTGCCGCTTCGATCGCGGCGACCAGCGTTTTCTCGTACTCGACGCCGTGGATGAAGCTGCCCGACGCGCACAGGTAGGCGACCACCTCCGGCTCGACGTGCAGCACGTCGCGGGTGGCGGCCTGCAGATGGTGGGTATCGGAGACCAGTTCGGCCATCGCCCGGCTCACCGGGACGGGTTCGTAGTGCGTGCGCGCAAGGTGCAACGTCACTTCGGCGGGGATCCAGCGCCACAGTTCGCGCTCGATCGCCAGGTCGAAGGGCGCGATGATGCCGACACCGCGCTGATCGGCCGGCCCGTCGAAGTCCGGCAATTGGGACAGATCCATGCGTGTCCCCGTACTGACGTCGCAACCCCAGGCCGCCCCTGGATTGTTGACAATCATACGATCGCTTTTTACCGTGTCAATGTGGACGCGCGTCCGGTGGTGACCGTCCAGCACGGTGAGTCGGTTCCCGCCCAACTCGATTCGATCAGCGCAGCCGCGGAACTGCGGATGGTTCCGTCGTCGCGGCTGGGTGAAGCGATCGCCGGGACCGATGTGCTGTTCGTGTACGACTTCTCCTCTCCGGCCCTGGCGTCGGTGTGGTCCGACGCCGACGCGCTGCGCTGGGTTCAGGTGGCCGCCATCGGGGTCGATGCGGTGTTGTTCGCCGGCCTGATCGACAGTGACGTCGTCGTCACCAATTCCCGCGGCATCTTCGAGGAACCGATGGCCGAGTACGTGCTGGGGCAGATCCTGGCCTTCGCCAAGGATTTCCGGCGGTCCTGGGACGCGCAGGCTGCAAAGCGCTGGCAGCACTTCGACACCGAGCCGATCGCCGGCTCGTCGGTCACCATCGTCGGCCCCGGCCCGGTCGGGCGGGCCGTGGCGCGGTTGCTGCACGCGGTCGGCATGTCGGTGCGCGGCGTCGGGCGCTCAGCACGCGACGACCCCGACTTCGGCGTCATCACCACCGATGTGGTCGACGCGGTCGCCGACGCGGACTATGTCGTGCTCGCCGCCCCGCTGACGCCCGAGACCCGGGGCATGGTCGATGCCGCCGTGCTGGCGTCGATGCGCCCCACCGCGCGACTGATCAACGTCGGACGCGGCGAACTGGTGGACACCGACGCGCTGGTGATGGCGTTGCGGGACGGCGCGATCGCCGGTGCCGCCCTCGACGTCGTCGATCCCGAACCGCTGCCGCCGAACCATCCGCTGTGGAGTGCGCCCAACGTCCGCCTGACGCCGCATAACAGCGGCGATATCAAAGGCTGGCGAAATATGTTGCAGCAGCAGTTTATCACCAACTTTCAACGGTACGTGGCCGGTCAACCGCTCCATAACGTCGTCGACAAGGGCCACGGATACGCGCCGAGCGGCACAGGTTGAGGAGGCGTGTCACATGACTCATCCCACCGAACTGACGGCCTTGCAACTGGTGGCCGCCTACACCTCCGGTGAACTTTCGCCGGTTGAAGCAACCGCGGCCGCCCTCTCGGTGATCAACGAACGCGACGGCGAGGTCAACGCGTTCTGCCTCGTCGACGAGGAGGCCGCGTTATCCGCGGCGCGTAAGTCCGAAGCCCGTTGGAGCGGCAACTACACCAAGGGCCTGCTCGACGGGGTCCCGGTCGCCGTCAAAGACGTGTTCCGCACCGCCGGTTGGCCCACGCTGCGGGGATCGCTGCTCTCCGACGCCGCGGGCCCATGGCCCGACGACAGCCCGGCGGTCGGCAAGATGCGCGACGACGGCATGGTGCTGTTGGGCAAGACGACCACCCCGGAACTGGCGTGGAAGGGCGTCACTGACAGCCCGCGGACCGGTATCACCCGCAACCCTGTCGACATCACCCGCACCGCGGGTGGTTCGTCGGGTGGCAGCGCCGCCGCGGTCGGCGCCGGGATGGCGCCGTTGGCGATCGGCACCGACGGTGGGGGGAGCATCCGCATCCCGGCCGCCTTCTGCGGCGTCGTCGGCTTCAAGCCCACCCACGGGCGGGTGCCGATGTACCCGATCAGCCCGTTCGGGCCACTGGCACATGCCGGCCCGATCACCCGGACCGTCGAGGACGCCGCCATGCTGCTGGACATCATTGCGCTGCCCGATCACCGCGACCCGACATCGTTGGCGCCGACACTGACCACCTATCGCGGCGAAGTCCGGCGCGACGTGGTCGGCCTGGGAGTCGCCTACTCGCCGAACCTGGGCTATGCCGACGTCGATCCGCAGATCGAAGCCGCGGTCGGCGCTGCGGTCCGGGCACTGGCCGACGCCGGTCTCAACGTCACCGAGGCCGACCCCGGCTTCGCCGATCCGATCGACGCGTTCGAAGTGCTGTGGGCCACGGGGGCCGCGGGCAGCCTGCGTGGTCACGAGGCGGACCGTGGGCTCGTCGACCCGGGCCTGGCCGAGATGTGGGAACGCGGCCAGGCGGCCTCGGCGGTCGACTACCTGGCCGCACGTCAGGTCAGTGTCGAGCTGGGTCTGGTCATGGGGCGCTTCCACGAGCGCCACAACCTGCTGATCACCCCGACCACACCGATCCCGGCGTTCGCCGCCGGCCACGACGTACCGGCCGACTCCGGCATGCGTTGGTGGGCCCAGTGGACGCCGTTCACCTACCCGTTCAACATGACTCAACAGCCGGCGTTGAGCATCCCGATCGGCACGACGTCGGAGGGTCTGCCGATCGGCATGCAGATCATCGGACCGCGGCACAGTGACGATCTGGTGCTGGCGGCCGGCTTGTTCGCCGAGCGGGTGCTGGGCCTCTGACGGCGAGCAGACATAAACGTCCCCAAAATACGCCTGGATGGGGGGCTTTCGCGTCTGCTCGGGACTTAGGCGCGGGAGAAGGCCAACTGTTCGCCGACCGCGCCGGCCATCCACAGGTCGTTGCAGGCGGCCGCCATCTCGGCCAACCCGTCTTCGATCGTGGCGAACACATTGCCGGGAACCCAGCCGACGTCGCCGTTGAGCAACAAATTGTTGCGGCCGTAGAAGATCGCCAGGTCGGTCGCGCCGACCGGTGAATTCCCTTGCGCGCCCTCGTCGTAGCCGTAGGCCGGATTGCCGATATCGCCCGGCTCGAAGCTGAAGAAGCAGACGTCGCCGGGGATCGGCGTCACGGTGGTGTTCTCCCGGCCCGGCGCACCCATCGGCGGCAACAGCGTGTAGACCTCGTTGCGTGCGTACTTGCCGTGGTAGGCCTGGCCGGCCACCGGCAACGCATTCCATACCACGGCGCAGGTCCGGGGAGCCGCGTCCTCGAGCAGCCGCGCTCGGCAAGACACGCCGCGGCTGGTCAACGTGATGGACAGAAAACGTGCCACGGTCAACCTCTTCCGCCGGCCGAGTGCCTAGACCGGATCGAAGGTTCGGCTGGCGACGAACGTCGGCCGCGGCGCGGCAGCGCCGAACGGCTCCACCAGGGCGTTTTCCACGCTGTTGTAGACGATGAAGACGTTCGAGCGCGGATAGGGGGTGATGTTGCTGCTCGACCCGTGCATGCAGTTGCTGTCGAAGAACACCGCTGACCCGGCCGGGCCGGTGATCTGACGGATACCGTGCTGGTCGGCCATCCAGGTCAGGCTGTCGTCGTCGGGGGTGCCGATCTCCTGCTGCTTCAGCGACGAGCGGTAGTGATCAGGCGGCGTCTCGTCTGGGCACGACACGAACCAGCGGTGCGATCCGGGCATGATCATCAATGAGCCGTTGCTGTCCAGGTTTTCGGTGAGCGCCACCGAGACGCTGATCGCGCGCGGGGTGGGCATCCCGTCCTCGGCGTGCCAGGTCTCAAAGTCGGAGTGCCAGTAGAACTCCCGGCCGTTGAAACCCGGCTTGAAGTTGACGCGGCTCTGATGCACATACACCTCCGAGCCGAGCAGTTGACGGACCGGGCCGACCAGCCGCGGGTCGGCGATCAGCGCGGCGAACGCCGGGCTGATCCGGTGTACCTCGAAGATCGACCGGATCTGGCCGCTGTCCCGCTCGCAGATCGAGCGCTCGTCGGCGGCCAGCACCGGGTCGGCGCGCAGGTTATCCAGCTCGTTACGCAGGTCGGCGACGACATCGGCGTCCACCAGCGCGTCAACGGCCAAGAACCCGTCGGCATCGAACGCCGCCACCCTATCGGGGGTCAGTGGGCCGCCGCTGCCCGCGGGCGCCCACACCACCGGGTCGCGTCGCGGCTCGATGCCGAGCGTGACGTTGTTGCGGGTGGGGTAGTGATCGGTGACGGCCTTGGTGATGGGAGGGGTCACGGCGCCGCCTCTTGAGGTTCCTCGGTGAGCAGGGGGTAGGCGCCGGTCTCGTCGTGCACCTCCCGCCCGGTGACCGGCGGGTCGAACACGCACACCATGCGCAGGTCGGTGTGGGCCGAAACACGGTGGTGCTCATGCCCGTCGAGCAGGTAGAGGGTGCCGTCGGCAAGCGGAAAGGTCTCACCTGTTTCTTCATTGACCAGCTCACCCTCGCCGCCGACGCAATACACCGCCTCGACGTGGTTGGCGTACCACATCGCGGTTTCGGTGCCGGCGTACAGGATCGTCTCGTGCAGCGAGAAGCGCTGGCCGTCACGGGCCAGCAGCAGTCGCTGGCTGTTCCAGGTCTTGGCCTGGACATCGCGGTCGGTGCCCTTGATCTCGGCGAGGGTACGAACGATCATGCCTTGGCTCCTGAGGTTGTGAGTTCTTTAGCGGCGACGGCCTCGATGGATTGGGCCGCCAGTGTCAGGCCTTCGGCCAGGTCCTCGTCATCGATGACCAGCGGTGGCATCAGCTTCACCACCTCGCCCTCCGGTCCCGAGGTCTCCAGCAGCAGGCCGCGGGCGAACGCCTCCTTCTGCACGGCGCCGGCCAACTCGGGTCGCTCGAAGGCCACACCGCGGATCAGGCCGCGGCCGCGAGTCTCGATCCCGTCGAAGGGCTCTATCACCTCGTGCAGCGCCTGATCGATCTGCTCACCCTTGCGGAGCACCTGCTTTTCCAGCAGATTGTCGGTCCAGAAGTTCAGCGCCGCGGTGGCGGTGACGAAGGACGGGTTCTGGCCGCGGAACGTGCCATTGTGTTCGCCGGGCTCCCACACATCCAGTTCGGGCTTGAACAGCGTCAGCGCCATCGGCAGCCCGTAACCGCTGATCGACTTGGACATGCAGACGATGTCCGGCACGATGCCGGCCGCCTCGAAGCTGAAGAACGGCCCGGTGCGTCCGCAGCCCATCTGCACGTCGTCGACGATCAGCAGCAACCCGTGCCGCTTGCACAGTTCGGCCAGCCCGTGCAGCCATTCCAGCCGGGCCACATTGATCCCGCCTTCGCCCTGCACCGTCTCGACGATGACCGCGGCCGGTTCATTGAGGCCGCTGCCGCTGTCCTGCAACAGGCGCTCGAACCAGATGAAGTCCGGGGTGACGCCGTCGAGGTAGTTGTCGTAGGGCATCGGGGTGGCGTGCACCAGCGGGATCCCGGCGCCGCCGCGCTTCATCGAGTTGCCGGTGACGCTCAGCGAGCCCAGTGTCATGCCATGGAAGGCATTGGTGAAGCTGATGATGCTTTCCTTGCCGGTGACCTTGCGGGCCAGTTTCAGCGCCGACTCGACCGCGTTGGTACCGGTGGGGCCGGGGAACTGGACCTTGTAGTCCAGCCCGCGCGGCTTGAGGATCACCTCTTCGAACCGTTCCAGGAACGCCGCCTTGGCGACGGTGTTCATGTCCAGGCTGTGCACCACCCGATCCGCACTTAGGTATTCCACCAGCGGTGCCTTCAGGTCTGGATGGTTGTGTCCGTAGTTCAGCGCGCCGGCGCCGGCGAAGAAGTCGACGTATTCGTTGCCGTCGACATCCCACATGCGGGAGCCGAGGGCCCGGTCAAATGTCACCGGCCAGGATCGGCAATAACTCCGCACCTCGGATTCAAGGGTTTCAAAAATAGTCATGATTTCCTCCGTCCGTCGGTCACATACAACGGAACGGAACGACAGGTCGATTTCAAAACTCGTGCCGTGGGTGATCTCGGCTCGACCCACCACCCCGCTCGGATGCCCCCGGCTAGGTCTGCCGGGGCTCACGTTTGCGCGGACGTGACCTTACCGAGACCGTTTTGTGATCTCAACCTTGCCATGCTGTCCTCAACGGCCAATGTTTACCCGCAGTGGTCCGATTCGAAACAGTTCTTCGGCTAGATGGGATTCGGGAAACAAGCTGGCCTCGAACAGCTCGGAGCACTCCAGATCGGCGGCCCATCGCCGGGCGAATGCCCCGAATAGCCGTCGACTGGCCTCGTTGTCCGGTGTGATTGACGTCTCAAGATGCGTGCCGCCGTCGGCGACCAAGGCGGTCGCCAGATGGTCGAGCATCCGGCCGGCCAGACCCATCCCGCGATGAGCGTCGTTGACCGCGACCTGCCAGACCATCAGGGTCTGCGGCTGATCCGGGCGGCGGTAGCCGGTGATGAAACCGGCCGGAGCGCCGCTGACCTCGGCGATTACCGAGCTGGCCGCGAAATCGCGGCACCACAACAGATAGGCGTAAGGGGCGTTGACGTCGAGCGTGACGCTGTCGAGGGCCATTTTCCACAGGGCCGGGCCGTCGGCCACCGTCGGTGTCCGGAGCGCGATGTGAGCCGGTTCGGTCATCTCGCCGACGCTACCGGCAGCCGATCTCGGCGTCGGCCGCGGATCCGCCCGGTTGCGGCAGGGGTCAGCCGTCGGGAGGGGGTTGTACCGGCGGCAACGGCTGCGGCGGGACCCGCAGCGTGCGCAGCGCCTGGAGCACCGAGCGGCCCTCCGGCTCGGCGCTGACCGGCACCAACCGCACGGCGGCCAGCGGGAACAGCCCGGACAGCGCGAACGCCAGCGGATAGCCGGCGGCGCCGATCAGCGCGCCGAACACCGGGGGAGCGATCCCGGCGGTGAGTCGCTGGGTGGTGTTCTGCGTACCCAGTGCACGCCCGCTCCAGTACGGTCCGGCGATCTCGGCGACCGCGGTGGACGACAAGCCGTTGTCCAGCACGCTGATGACCGCCGCAACGACCATCGCCGCCTCGGCCAGCGGAGAGTGGAGATGGTCGGTCACGCCGAGCACCATCATCGCCACCGCGCCGGCGACGGCGAGGCTGCGGATGGGTCGTAGCCGTGACTGCACCCGATCTGACCACCGACCGGCCAGCACGCGGCCGGCAGCACCGAGCAACTGCGACACGGTGACCAGGCTGCCGGCGGCGGCGATCGACCAGTCGGTATCGACGATCAGCCACACCAGCATGAAGGTGGCCAACACCGACTGGTGAACCATCAGCAGCGCCGACGACAAGTGGATGCGCCACAGCACCTTCGAGCCGGCGTAGGGGTTGGCCAGCTCCGTCCCGGTCGCCGCCGACCGCGGTCGGCGGG
Organism: Mycolicibacter algericus DSM 45454; assembly: GCF_002086455.1. GTDB lineage: Bacteria > Actinomycetota > Actinomycetes > Mycobacteriales > Mycobacteriaceae > Mycobacterium > Mycobacterium algericum. The sequence continues at coordinate 30,646 of NZ_MVHC01000020.1, read as the reverse complement.
GCGGGTCGACCACCCCGACGGCGCAGGCCACCGCCGCCACCGCGCACAGCGTCGCCGGGAACATCAGCGCCCGGGCCAGGCCGTGCTCGGCCAGTTCGGGAATCACCTCGGCTCCCAACGCGATTCCCAGCGGCTGTGCTGTCTGCCGGATTCCCATCACCAGGCCGCGCTGGTGCGGCGGGAACCAGCCGGTCACCAGCCGGCCACTGGCGGTGTTGGCGCTGGCGGCGGCCATGCCGCCCAGGAAAAGGAAGGCGCCCACCCCGACCAGGGAGCTCATCGAGGCCGCCCCGAAGGTGGCCAGCGCCGTCAGCGCGGAGCCGACGGTCAGCACGATCCGCTCGCCGATGCGGTCCAACAGCGCGCCCCATGCGAACAGCGTCAGCACCATGCCGAAACTGGGCATCGACGCCAGCAGACCCGCCATCGCCAGGTTGGTCTCCCGCTTGGTCTCCAGCATTGGGATGACGAAGGCGATCCCGTTGATGAACACGAACGAGCACAGCGTCGCCACCAACGCCACGATGACCACTGACCAGCGCGCGGCGCTGCTCATCGACTCCGTGGTCACCCCGATAATGGTTCCACAGGTTTACGTCGTACAGGTCCGCATCCGCCAGGCAACGACCACTGTGCCGTCTGATGGTGTCCCCAGCGCCCGGCTCCGCCGCGGTTGCGATCGCCATTAGGCTTGCTCGAATGCGCCTAGGCCGAATTGCCAGCCCGGACGGCGTCGCCTTCGTCAGCCTGGAGGGCGATCCGGACCGGCCCGATGACATGACCGCGATGACAGCTCGGGAGATCGCCGAGCATCCCTTCGGCACACCGGAGTTCACCGGTCGATCCTGGCCACTGGCCGACGTGCGGCTGCTGGCCCCGATTCTGGCCAGCAAGGTGGTCTGCATCGGGAAGAACTACGCCGCCCACATCGCCGAGATGGGTGGTGCGCCACCGGCCAACCCGACGATGTTCCTCAAGCCCAATACCGCGATCATCGGGCCGAACGTTCCGATTCAGCTGCCCGCCAACGCTTCCCCGGTTCACTACGAAGGCGAGTTGGCGGTGGTGATCTCACGGCCCTGCAAGGACGTTTCGGCCGCCCGGGCCAAGGACAACATCCTGGGTTACACCATCGGCAACGACGTGTCAGCCCGTGACCAGCAGAAATCCGACGGTCAGTGGACCCGCGCCAAGGGGCACGACACGTTCTGCCCGGTCGGGCCCTGGATCGTCACCGACCTCGACCCCGCCGACCTGGCGATCCGCACCGAGGTCAACGGCCAGGTCAAACAGGACGGCCGGACGTCGCTGATGCTCCACGACATCGGCGTGATCGTGGAGTGGATCTCTGCGGTGATGACCCTGTTGCCCGGTGACCTCATCCTCACCGGAACCCCCGACGGTGTCGGCCCGATCGAACACGGTGACACTGTGTCGGTTTCCGTCGAGGGCATCGGCACGCTCACCAACCCGGTTATTCGCAAAGGAATGTCGTGACTCAAGGTTTCCAGGCTGATTCAGCGGTGCGGGTCCGGTTCTGCCCGTCACCGACCGGGACGCCGCACGTCGGGCTGATCCGCACCGCACTGTTCAACTGGGCCTATGCCCGACACACGGGCGGCACGTTGGTGTTCCGGGTGGAGGACACCGATGCCGAGCGCGACAGCGAGGAGAGTTATCAGGCGCTGCTGGAGGCGCTGCGCTGGCTTCGGCTGGACTGGGACGAGGGGCCCGAAGTGGGCGGACCGTACGGCCCGTACCGTCAATCGCAACGCGCGGACATCTATCGCGACGTGGTGGCGCGCCTGGTAGCGGCCGGCGAGGCCTACGAGGCCTTCTCCACACCGCAGGAGGTCGAGGCCCGCCACTTGGCCGCCGGCCGAAACCCCAAGCTGGGCTATGACAACTTCGACCGCGACCTGACCGACGAGCAGCGTGCCGGCTACCTCGCCGATGGCCGCAAGCCCGTCCTGCGGTTGCGCATGCCCGATGGCGAACTCGGCTGGCAGGACCTGGTGCGCGGGCCGACGAGCTTTCCGGCGGGCACCGTCCCCGACTTCGCACTCACCCGCGCCAACGGTGACCCGCTGTACACGTTGGTCAACCCGGTCGACGACGCGATGATGAAGATCACCCATGTGCTGCGGGGCGAGGACCTACTGCCCTCCACGCCACGCCAGATAGCGCTGTATCAGGCGTTGATCCGCATCGGGGTGGCCGACAGGATTCCGGAATTCGCCCATCTTCCAACCGTTCTGGGTGAGGGCACCAAGAAGCTGTCCAAGCGCGACCCGCAGTCGAACCTGTTCGCGCACCGCGATCGGGGTTTCATCCCGGAGGGCCTGCTGAACTACCTGGCGCTGCTGGGCTGGTCGATCGCCGATGACCGCGACGTGTTCGGTCTCGACGAGATGGTTGCCGCGTTCGACGTAGTCGACGTCAACTCCAACCCGGCCCGATTCGACCAGAAGAAGGCCGACGCGCTCAACGCCGAGCACATCCGACTCCTGGACGTCGACGACTTCACCACGCGACTGCGCGGCTATTTCGACACCCACGGTTACCGCACCGGACTTGACGACGCGGGATTCGCGGCGGCCGCGGCGCTGGTGCAGACCCGGGTGGTCGTGCTGGGCGACGCCTGGGGATTGCTCAAGTTCTTCAACGATGACGAATACGCACTCGACCCGCGTGCGGTGGCCAAGGAGTTGGGCGCCGGCGCGGCGCCCGTCCTGGACGCCACCATCGCCGCCTTGGCGGGCCTGGAGGGGCCGGCGGACTGGACCACCGCCGGGATCGAGGCCGCACTGAAGGCCGCGCTGCTCGACGGGCTGGAGCTCAAACCGCGCAAGGCGTTCGGCCCGGTGCGGGTCGCTGTCACCGGCGGGTTGGTCAGCCCGCCGCTGTTCGAGTCACTGGAGCTGCTGGGTTCGGCTCGCACCCTGGCGCGGTTGCGGGCCGTCCGGGACGGCATCGAGTGAGCGCGATGAGTACTTCGCGGTAGAAGTTTGGTAGTCTGCACGTCGGCCCACAGCAGCTGGCCGGTAGTGCCCAACCGGCACGCTGACCAGCGGTTATGGCCAGGCCCTCGGTGGCCATTGGGGTATGGTGTAATTGGCAACACAGCTGATTCTGGTTCAGCCATTCTAGGTTCGAGTCCTGGTACCCCAGCAAAACCGGTCCGCCCCAAGCGATTAGGCGGGCCGTGTGGGTTGGGCTATGCTGACAACCCGGACTAGTTCTAGCCCCCGTCGTCTAGCGGCCTAGGACGCCGCCCTCTCACGGCGGTAGCGTGGGTTCGAATCCCATCGGGGGTACTCGTCACAAGGCCCGCGTCTTTCCCAAGACGCGGGCCGTCGTGCTTTCGGTGGGGACTCAGTCACCCGTCGGTGCGGTCGACCCGGCCAGCGGCATCGCCGGCAGGCCCAGCTTGCGGTGGTCCCAGGACCGGGTGCGGCGTGTGACGATGCGCACAGCCACCCGGTTGTTCATCATGGCGTCGACGCCCGGCTTCATCTCGTCGGTGTAGGGGCCGGTGTAGCGCTCCCAGACGCTGACACCCACCCGGAAGAGTGTGTCGGGGTCGTCGACGATCTCCGCGACACCCTCGAAGGACACCCCGCGCAGCGTGTCGTAGGTCTGGCCGGCCTCGAGCAGGAAGCTGACGCGCGGATCACGCCGCAGGTTGACCGCCTTCTGCGACTTGGCCTTGGTCTCCAGCCAGATCTCGCCGTCGAGCACCGCGTACCACATCGCCGTCAGGTGCGGTTGCCCGTCGGGGCCGATGGTGGCCAGCGTTCCGGTGCGGTGGCTGGTCACGAAGTCGGCGACCTCGGCATCGGTCATGACGATCTGTGCGCGTTGCTTGGTTCCCATGTCAGCAGTCTGGCAGGTGGTCACCAAGACCGATTATAGCCGGGCGGTGAGCGCGTCGGCGGCCGCGAGCAGGTCGGTGGCCCAGCGCGCCCCGGGGCGTCGTCCCATCCGGTCGATGGGGCCGGACACCGAGATGGCCGCCACCACCGCGCCGCGCCGGTCGCGTACCGGCGCCGAGACACTGGCCACACCCGGTTCGCGCTCGGCGATGCTCTGCGCCCAGCCTCGTCGGCGCACCTCTGACAGGGTGCGGCTGGTGAACTTCGCCTGCGCCAGCACTTCCTGCTGCAGCGCCGGATCGGCGAAGGCCAGCAGCACCTTGGCGCCCGAACCGGCCGTCATCGGCAGCCGGGCGCCGACCGGAACCGTGTCACGCAGCCCCGCAGGGGGTTCCAGTGCCGCCACGCAGATTCGCGAGGCCCCCTCGCGGCGATACAGCTGCGCACTCTCGCCGGTGATCTCGCGCAGCCGTGGCAGCACCGCCGCACCGGCCGCCCGCAGCGGATCGTCGGCGCGGGACGCCAGCTCGCTGACCGCCGGACCGATCTGCCAGCGCCCGTCGTCGTCGCGGCCGAGCAGCCGGTGGGCCTCCAGTCCGGCGGCCAGCCGGTGCGCCGTCGCGCGGGGCAACCCGGTGCGCTCACACAGTTCGGCCAGGCCACAGGGTGATTCGGCGACCGTGTGGAGCACGGCCAGGGCTTTGTCCAGAACGCCGATGCCGCTATGCTGTCCCATATACAGATACTAGCGTCTCATATTGTGAGACACCGCAGATTTGGGGAATGGCAGTGATGTCCAAGACGCAGCAGCCTCGCACCCTGGCCGAAAAGGTCTGGGACGACCATGTCGTGGTCTCCGGAGGCGGGTCCGAACCCGACCTGATCTACATCGACCTGCACCTCGTGCACGAGGTCACCAGTCCGCAGGCGTTCGAAGGCCTGCGGCTGGCAGGCCGTGGCGTCCGGCGCCCAGATCTGACCATCGCCACCGAGGACCACAACGTGCCGACAGTCGACATCGACAAACCGATCGCCGATCCCGTATCGCGCACCCAGGTCGAGACGCTGCGGCACAACTGCGCCGAGTTCGGCATCCGGTTGCACCCGATGGGCGACATCGAACAGGGAATCGTGCACATCATCGGACCGCAATTGGGTCTCACCCAGCCGGGCACGACTGTGGTCTGCGGCGACAGTCACACCTCCACCCACGGCGCATTCGGTGCGCTGGCGATGGGTATCGGCACTTCGGAGGTCGAGCATGTGCTGGCCACCCAGACGTTGCCGTTGCGGCCCTTCAAGACGATGGCGGTCAACGTCGAGGGGGCGCTGGCCGAAGGGGTGACGGCCAAGGACATCATCCTGGCGGTGATCGCCCAGATCGGCACCGGCGGTGGCCAGGGCTACGTCATCGAATACCGGGGCAGCGCCATCGAGGCGTTGTCGATGGAGGCTCGGATGACGATCTGCAACATGAGCATTGAGGCCGGTGCCCGGGCTGGCATGGTAGCTCCCGATGACACCACGTACGACTATCTGCGGGGGCGGCCGCACGCACCGTTTGGTGCCGACTGGGATGCCGCCGTCGCCCACTGGGACAGCCTGCGCACCGATCCGGGTGCGAAATTCGACGCCGAGGTGTTCCTGGATGCGGCCGCGCTGACCCCGTTCGTCACCTGGGGGACCAACCCCGGCCAGGGTGTGCCGCTGGGCGCGGCGGTGCCCGACCCGGAGACGATCAGCGACGAGGCCCAGCGGCGGGCCGCGGAGAAGGCGTTGGCCTACATGGACCTTCGCCCGGGGACGCTGATGCGTGACATCGCGGTCGACACGGTGTTCGTCGGGTCGTGCACCAACGGTCGCATCGAGGATCTGCGCGCGGTGGCCGACGTGCTGCGCGGCCGGCGGGTCTCCGAGGGCGTGCGGATGCTCGTGGTGCCGGGATCGATGCGGGTGCGAAACCAGGCCGAAGCCGAAGGCCTCGCCGAGGTTTTCACCGCCGCCGGTGCGGAATGGCGCCAACCCGGGTGCTCGATGTGTCTGGGAATGAACCCCGACCAGCTTTCGCCGGGCCAGCGGTGCGCCTCGACCTCCAACCGCAATTTCGAGGGCCGGCAGGGCAAGGGCGGACGGACCCACCTGGTCTCGCCGGTCGTCGCCGCCGCTACTGCCGTGCGCGGGACGTTGTCGGCGCCCGCTGACTTGAACTGACCGCCACGGTATTTAAAGGAGTTTACTCATGGAAGCTTTTCACACCCACACTGGAATCGGCGTCCCGCTGCGGCGCTCCAATGTCGACACCGACCAGATCATTCCCGCGGTCTATTTGAAGCGCATCACCCGGACCGGATTCGAGGACGGCCTGTTCGCCACCTGGCGCACCGATCCGTCGTTCATCTTGAATCTCAAGCCGTTCGACCAGGGTTCGGTGCTGGTGGCGGGGCCGGATTTCGGCACCGGATCGTCGCGAGAACATGCGGTGTGGGCACTACTCGACTACGGGTTCCGGGTGGTGATCTCTTCACGCTTCGCCGACATCTTCCGTGGCAATGCCGGCAAGGCGGGGTTGCTGGCGGCACAGGTGGCCCAAGACGACGTGGAACTGCTCTGGAAACTCATCGAGGCAAGCCCGGGGCTGGAAATCACTGTCAATCTTCAAGATCGGAATATCACCGCTGGAACGGCGGTGGTGGCGTTCACTATTGATGACTACACCGCTTGGCGACTGTCCGAAGGGCTTGACGATATAGGCCTTACGCTGCGGAAACTGGACGAGATCGCCACCTTCGAGGCGGACCGCCCAGGTTGGAAACCGCGCACCGTTCCGGCTTCTTGACGGCACGCCCCGGAGCCTAATTCCGGTCGATCGAGCGGTCTGGTCAGCACCCAAGGGCAGTAACCGGATTGCGGAATTCGCCGATAATCTCATCTGAAATTGCGCGTGGCTCTTGGATATCAGTGGTATCAGGGTTTACCGTGTGCTCTAGTCGGCTCAAGTAGGGCCACTGGTCTCGGAGGGATTGGATGAACAAAGCAGAGCTCATCGAGGTGCTCACAAAGGAATTGGACACCGACCGCCGGTCGGCGACCGAAGCCGTCGAGCACTTCGTCAATGCCATTGTGCGCGCCGTCCACAAGGGCGAGAGCGTCACCATCACCGGGTTCGGCGTGTTCGAGCGCCGTCGGCGCGCCGCGCGCGTGGCCCGCAATCCCCGCACGGGTGAGACGGTCAAGGTAAAGCCGACTTCGGTCCCCGCATTCCGCCCGGGCGCGCAGTTCAAGGCGATTGTTTCTGGCGCGCAGCGTGTCCCGTCCGAGGGGCTCGCGGTCAAGCGTGGCGCCGGCGCCAGCACCACGGCGGCGAAGAAGGCTGCGAAGAAGTCGCCGGCCAAGAAGGCCACCAAGGCCGCGGCCAAGAAGACCGCGGCGAAGAAGGCCACCCCGGCGGCCGCGAAGAAGACCGCGGCCAAGAAGGTGACCGCCAAGAAGACCGCAGCCAAGAAGGCTCCGGCAAAGAAGGTGACCGCCAAGAAGACCGCAGCCAAGAAGGCTCCGGCCAAGAAGGCGGCAACCAAGGCTCCGGCCAAGAAGGTGACCGCCAAGAAGACCGCGGCCAAGAAGGCTCCGGCCAAGAAGGTGACCGCCAAGAAGACCGCGGCCAAGAAGGCCCCGGCCCGCAAGGCGACCAAGGCCACAGCACGAAAAGGCCGTAAGTAACTACGAATAGCCGAGCGCCGCGGGTCAGTCCCGCGGCGCTCGGCTGTTCACACCAGCACTTGTTTCGCCAGCGGGCTGCCCATGTGGTCCGCGGCGATCAGCCGCCCGCCCGACAGCGACAGCACCCAGGTACTGCCCTTGCGGTTGCGCGACTTGTCGGGGCTCACGCCGTCGCGGGCACACCACCAGGCGATCAGGTCCGGAATCACCTTGCCCTGCGTACAGATAACCGGTGTGCCGCCCAGTCGGGCGATCTCCAGCACCCTGCGGCGGGCTTTCTTCGGCGTATCGGAGTAGGCCTCTTCGGTCAGCGTCGGCTCGTTGTGCACGACCACGCCCAGTTCGGCTGCCAGCGGTTCAACGGTCTGATGACAGCGGACCCGGTCGGCCGCGTATACGTCGGTGGCGCCGAAGGCCAGCAACAGCTCCGTCAGCGCCTCGGCCTGCGCGCGGCCGTTCTTGTCCAACGGCCGCAGGGTGTCATCGCCGGAGAACCGGGACCGGCGCCCGGCGGTGCCGTGCCGCACGATCAACACCGTGCGGGTATCGGCGGGAGCCTTGGCGAACCGCCGCAATATCTTCCGATCGTAGGGATAGTGCAGTTCCTTGAGTGCCGCGCCGACCGGTAGCCAGACCAGATCGTCGACCTCGTGGTTGGGCACGAAGTCACCGCCCAGCGCCCGCGCGCTCCAATAGCGCACCTTCTTGACGCCTTGGGTGACCGGGTAGCTCACCGAGCCCAGCCGACGCCCGAGTTCGGCATGCTGGCCGGTCTCCTCGAAAATCTCCCGCACCGCTGTCACCGGTTCGGTCTCCCCGGGATCGACCTTGCCTTTGGGCAGCGACCAGTCGTCATAGCGGGGCCGGTGAATGAGCGCCACCTCGACGGTCTTACGCCGAGTGCGCCACAGCACCGCGCCTGCGGCGTGGACGGTTCTGTCCGGCGGCACCGAGCCGTTCGACGAGGACTTTGTGTGCACGTTCACTCCTGCAGCTGGATTCGGGCCTCATCGACGAAGGTCGACGGCGGTTGCCGGCGGTCTCGGTTCAGGGATTGCGGTGTCGTTCCATCAGGGACACCTGGTGGTCGCGCACCGTCGCGCCCTCGCGCGGTGCCGCAGTCCATTGGCCGTCGGGCCCGAGTTCCCAGCAGCGGGTGGCCGGGTCCATCGCCGAATCGAACATGTCGCTCAGTTGCGCACTCAATCGCGGGTCTTTCACCTGCACCATCACCTCGACCCGCCGGTCCAGGTTGCGGTGCATCATGTCGGCGCTGCCGATCCAGAATTCGTTGATGGCACTGCATTCGATGACGCGCGAGTGCTCCAGGAAACGGCCGAGAATCGACCGAACGACGATGTTTTCGGAGAAGCCTTCGACACCCGGACGCAGTGCGCAGATTCCGCGCACCACCAGCTCGACCTGCACACCGGCGCGCGAGGCGCGGTAGAGCGCATCGATCACCTGCTCGTCGACCAAGGAGTTGAGCTTCAGCCGGATCCGGCCCTGGCCGCCGCTGTCACGGTGCGCGGCGACCTCGCGTTCGATGCGTTCGACGATGCCGGCCCGCACGCCGTGCGGGGCCACCAATAGGTTGCGGTAGGTGTCCTTGCGCGAATAACCGGTCAGCGAGTTGAACAGGTCGGTGAGGTCGGCGCCGATATCCGGGTCGGCGGTCAACAACCCGATGTCCTCGTAAAGCCGTGCGGTCTTGCTGTTGTAGTTGCCGGTGCCGACATGGCAGTACCGCCGGATCGCCGAACCCTCACGGCGCACCACCAAGGAGACCTTGCAGTGCGTCTTCAGCCCGATCAGGCCGTACACCACGTGCACGCCGGCCTGTTCCAGCTTGCGGGCCCATTTGATGTTGGCCTGCTCGTCGAACCGGGCTTTGATCTCGACCAGTGCCACCACCTGTTTTCCGGCCTCGGCGGCGTCGATCAACGCGGTGACGATCGGCGAATCACCCGAGGTGCGGTACAGCGTCTGTTTGATCGCCAGCACGCCCGGGTCGGCGGCGGCTTGTTCGACGAACCGCTGGACGCTGGTGGCGAATGAGTCGTAGGGGTGGTGCACCAAGACATCACCCTCACGCAGGGTGGCGAAAATGCTTTTGGGAGTTTCACGTTCGGCGAATGCCGGGTGGGTCGCCGGGACGAAGGTACGGTCCTTGAGGTCCGGACGGTCCTGCCGGTACACCTGCCACAACGACGACAGATCCAGCAGCCCGGGCACCTCGATGACGTCGCCGGGATTCACGTCGAGCTCCCGCAGCAGCAGCTCCAGCATGTTCTCGGTCATGTCGTCGGCGACCTCGAGGCGCACCGGTGATCCGAATCGGCGACGCGCCAACTCCCGTTCCAACGCCTGCAGCAGGTCCTCGTCGCGGTCCTCTTCGACTTCGAAATCGGCGTTGCGGGTGATGCGGAAGGCGTGATGCTCGACGATCTCCATGCCGGGGAACAGCGCCGGCAGGAACGCCGCGATCAACTCCTCCATCGGCAGGAAACGGATCTCACCGCGGCCCTCGCCGCCCTTGGCGCCGGCGTCGAGTTCAACGAACCGGTCGACGTTGTCGGGCACCTTCACCCGGGCGAAATGGCTCCCGCCGTCCTCGGGGCGCTTGACCGTGACCGCCAGGTTCAGACTGAGACCACTGACGAACGGGAACGGGTGCGCCGGGTCGACCGCCAACGGCGTCAGAACCGGGAACACCTGCTCTTGGAAGTACTCCGACAACTGCTCGCGTTCGTCCGGTTGCAGGTCGGCCCAGGTGACGATGTGGATGCCTTCGTCGGCGAGCGCCGGTCGCACCGACTCGAGGAACACCCGGGCGTGACGGGTGGCGATCTGCTGGGTCTGCTCGCCGATCCGGCGCAGTTGCTCACGTGGTGTCAGCCCGTCGGCCGAACGCACCGACAGTCCCATCTCGTCGCGGCGTTTGAGCCCCGCGACCCGGACCATGTAGAACTCGTCGAGGTTGGAGGCGAAGATCGCCAGGAACTTGGCCCGCTCCAGCAACGGCAGCGAGGTGTCGGCGGCCAGTGCCAGCACCCGCGCGTTGAAGTCCAGCCAGCTCAGCTCCCGGTTCAGGTAGCGGTGGGCGGGCAGCTCGTCGCCGGGTTCGGTCGGCGGGACCGCGGTGGCGGCCGGCGGGGCGCTCGGCGTGGCGTCATTGGGGCGCCAGTCCGTTTCGTCGGTGCGCGGCTCGGTACGTTGGCCGACCTCGATTTCATCCACTCCGAGATCATTACTCATCGCGGGTGGCACTGCCACCGGTCTTGGCTTGCGCGAGTGCGCGCGCCGTCGCCGGACCGACCCCCAGACGCCGCGCCACCGCCAGGTCCTCGGGGGTGTCGATGTCGCAGCGCAATCCCGGCCAGACTCCGGTCAGCTCCAATGCGCCGGATCGCCGATGCCGCGTCGACGAATCCCGGCCGAACCGCGGGTCCAGGGCGGTTCCGAACGCGAACAGCGCAGCGGTGCCCATGCCGTGCCGGTCGGCGACGAAGCTGCGCGGGTGGGCGCGGGCTGCGGCGATCGCCTCGTCGAGCTCGTAGGACTGCAATGCCGGCAGATCGCCTTGCAACGCAACGATATTGCGCACCGAGTCGGCCACCGCACGTTCGGCAGCGGCCAGCGCGTTGTTCAGCGGGTCCCCGTGCCCGTCCGGGGTCGGATCTGCCAGCACCGCTGCGCCCAGCTCGGCCGCGGCCGCGGCCGCGGCCGCGTCGGGGGTGACCACGGTGATGTGCTGCACGCCTTGGACCGCCGACGCCGCGGTGATGGTGTCGACCAGCATCGCCAGCACCACGGCCTCTCGCAGCGGTGCCGGGAACGCCGGCGCCAGCCTGGTCTTGGCCACGCTGAGCCGCTTGACAGCGATGATCAGGCCGATCCCGGATTCCTCGGCCATGGCGTTCACAACCGACATCCTGCCAGCGCCGGGTTCGGCGACCGACGCATCGTCCTCGCCGGCCGCCGGCGGTGGACCGGTTTGCCCGGCTCCGTCCCGCTAGGGTGAAGCCCCTATAGGGAGGTGGTGTGCATTGGGCACCGAGGGCGCTGAGGACACTGTCGCAGTGATGGGAGCCGGGGCGTGGGGCACGGCACTGGCCAAGGTGCTCGCCGACGCGGGTAGCCAGGTCAGGCTATGGGCGCGTCGGTCCGACATCGCCGCCCAGATCAACGAGACCCGACGCAACCCCGACTATCTGCCGGGCTTCACCGTGCCGGAGGCGGTCCGCGCCACGACCGACGCCGCCGAGGCGCTGGACGGCCTGACCACGGTGGTGCTTGCCGTGCCGGCGCAGACCATGCGGGCCAACCTCGAGGCGTGGACGCCGCAGCTGACCGACGGTGCGACCCTGGTCAGCGTCGCCAAGGGCATCGAACTGGGCACCCTGATGCGGATGAGCCAGGTGGTCGCCGCGGTGACCGGGGTAGACCCCGGACAGGTCGCCGTGGTGTCGGGCCCCAACCTGGCCGCCGAGATCGCCGCCGAGCAGCCGGCCGCGACGGTGGTCGCCTGCACCGACTCGGGGCGCGCCGTGGCGCTGCAGCGAATGCTCAACACCGGCTACTTTCGCCCGTACACCAACGCCGATGTGATCGGCACCGAGATCGGCGGCGCCTGCAAGAATGTCATCGCCCTGGCCTGTGGGATGGCGGCCGGGGTGGGTCTGGGCGAGAACACCGCCGCGGCGATCATCACCCGCGGGCTGGCCGAGATCATCCGCTTGGGTGTGGCGCTGGGCGCCAAAGGCGCCACGCTGGCCGGCCTGGCCGGGGTCGGCGACCTGGTGGCCACCTGCACATCGCCGCGGTCACGCAACCGGTCGTTCGGTGAGCGGCTCGGCCAGGGCGAGGCCATGCCGCCGCTACCGGAGTCGGCGGGTCTGGCGGGCACCACCGACGGTCATGTCGTCGAAGGCGTGACGTCGTGCCAGTCGGTGCTGGCGCTGGCATCGAGCTACGACGTGGAGATGCCACTGACCGAGGCCGTTCACCGCGTTTGTCACACCGGTCTGTCGGTCAACGAGGCGGTGGCGCTGCTGCTGGGACGACGCACCAAACCGGAGTGAGTCCGGCGTTGCCGTACCCTCTGGCGTGTGAATTCCCACGCACGCACCCGGGTGGCCGTCGTCTTTGGCGGCCGCAGTAGCGAGCACGCCATCTCCTGCGTGTCGGCGGGCAGCATCCTGCGCAACCTGGATCCGCAGCGTTTCGAGGTCATCGCCGTGGGGATCACGCCGGAAGGGTCGTGGGTGCTCACCAGCGGCGACCCGGACGCCTGGGCGATCAGCGGCCGGCAACTGCCCGCGGTGAGCAAGGCGTCCGGCGCCGAACTGACGCTGCCCGCTGACCCGCAGCGCAGCGGCCAGCTGGTGGCGTTGTCCGGCGGGGCGCCCGCGGAGCTGCTGGCATCGGTCGACGTGGTGTTCCCGGTGCTGCACGGTCCCTACGGCGAGGACGGCACCGTGCAGGGGCTGCTGGAGCTGGCCGGGGTGCCCTATGTCGGTGCCGGAGTGCTGGCCAGCGCCGCCGGGATGGACAAGGAGTTCACCAAGAAGCTGCTGGCGGCCGAAGGGCTGCCGATCGGTCCGTACGCGGTGTTGCGGGCCAACCAGGCGACGCTGTCGATCGAGGACCGCGAGCGCCTGGGGCTGCCGTTGTTCGTCAAACCGGCGCGCGGCGGATCGTCGATCGGGGTCACCCGGGTGGCGTCGCATGACGAGCTTCCCGCCGCCATCGCCGAGGCCCGCCGGCACGACCCGAAGGTCATCGTCGAGGCGGCCATCGTCGGCCGCGAACTCGAGTGCGGGGTGCTCGAATTCCCCGACGGCACCGTGGCGGCCAGCACGGTGGGGGAGATCCGGGTGGTGCGCGGCTGCGCCGAGCATGACGACTCCTTCTATGACTTCGCCACCAAATACCTCGATGACGCCGCAGAACTCGACGTCCCCGCAAAGATCGACGATGAGGTCGCGGACACGGTGCGGCAGTTGGCGATTCGTGCGTTCGCCGCGCTGGATTGCCAGGGGCTGGCGCGGGTGGACTTCTTTCACACCGACGCCGGTCCGGTGATCAACGAGATCAACACCATGCCCGGGTTCACCACGATCTCGATGTACCCGCGGATGTGGGAGGCCAGCGGGGTGGACTACCCGACGTTGCTGGCGACGATGGTTGACACCGCGCAGGCCCGCGGCGTGGGCCTGCGCTAGCGCGTCTTCCCTCGCGAATGTGCGCGTCCCCGCCCGACACGCCGGGAGCTCAAACGTTTTTGCGCACGTTGGCTAGCCAGGCGGACCCGGCCTGATCGGCACGGCATCCAGCCTGTCGGCGATCAGATCGGACAACTCCTGGATCGGCGTCGGCCCCGAACCCCGGGGCAGCGTCAGCGCCAGATAGACCTTCCGGTCGACGGCATACCAGGTGGCGCGCTCGCCTTCGCGGACTTCGAACCACTGCACCTGATCGACCACCTGGATGGGCGAGCCCACCACGAAGTCGGCCGGTCGGTCCAGCCCGCAGCGCAGCACCACCGTCCCGTTCGCGCCGGCCGTCCAGGCCGCCGCGCCGTCGGGTGCCGGGTCCGCGATCTCGGCTCGGTAATAATCGCCCAGCTGCTGGGGCAGCCCGTCGAGCACGGCACGGCAGGCCGCGCCGCCGGCATGCGGGGCAGGCACCGTGGCGATGCGCAGCGGCTCGTCCGGTTGGCTTTCCGGCCGGTGCGCGGCCGCGACCGCCAACGCGGCCACCACCGCGGCGACGGCGACCACCAACGCAGCGATCAGCGCAACACGCGGCGGCCCGTCGGTGTCGTCCCCGGGATCGATCAAACCCGCCTACCTAATCTGTTCGCACTTACACTCCAGGCTGTGCGCGGTAACGAGCCCACGCTGGGTCAGCTTGGAGAGTTTCCCATGATCGACCGGCTGGTGGCCGGTCGGCGTCAGCCCGGCAGCACCGAGCTGGGGCCCGGCGACGACGCGGCGGTGGTGCGCTGCCCCGACGGTCGCACCGTGATCTCCACCGACATGCTGGTGCAAGGCCGGCATTTCCGGCTGGACTGGTCCAGCCCGCACGACGTCGGCCGCAAGGCGATCGCGCAGAACGCCACCGACATCGAGGCGATGGGCGCGCGGCCCACCGCGTTCGTCGTCGGCTTCGGCGCCCCGGCGGATACCGCGGCCGCCGATGCCGCGGCGCTGGCCGACGGGATGTGGGACGAAGCCGCGCGATTGGGTGCCGGTGTGGTCGGCGGCGATCTGGTGCAGGCCGACTCCTGGGTGGTCTCGGTGACGGTGCTCGGTGAGCTGGCCGGCCGGACGCCGGTGCTGCGCTCCGGGGCGCGGCCCGGCGCGGTGGTGGCGGTGGCCGGCGGGCTGGGTCGCTCAGCGGCCGGTTATCGGCTCTGGGAGCGTGGTGTGGCCGGCTCGGAGAACTTCGATGAGCTGCGTCGCCGCCACCTCGTCCCGGAGCCGCCCTATGGGCAAGGGGCGGCGGCCGCGGACGCCGGGGCACAGGCGATGACCGACGTCTCCGACGGCTTGATCGCCGATCTGGGCCACCTGGCCGCCGCGTCGAAGGTGACCGTCGAGGTGTCCACCGCCGCGTTGGCGGCCGATCAGCAGGCGTTGGCCGCGGCCGCCACGGCACTCGGCGCGGACGCCTGGACATGGGTGCTGGGCGGGGGCGAGGACCATGCGCTGGTCGCCACATTTCCCGGCGCGGTTCCGGCCGGCTGGCGGGCGATCGGACGGGTCGCCGACGGGCCGGCCCGGGTGCTGGTCGACGGGGCGCCATGGGATGGGGATGCGGGCTGGCAGTCCTACCAGAGCTAGGGTGGCGCGGTGAGCGTCTACGTGATCGCCCAGCTCCGATTCACCGACCGCGCCGCTTACGACCGGTATCAGGCGGAGTTCGCCGGCGTCTTCCGTAGTCATTCGGGAACGCTGCTGGCCGCCGACGAGTCACCGGAGGTCGTGGAGGGGCACTGGGACCGGGAGAAGGTGGTGCTGATGTCGTTTCCCGACGAGGACGCATTCCGCCAGTGGGCCGAATCGCCGGAATACCAGCGCATTTCGCAAGACCGGCAAGCCGGCGCCGATACGGTGGTCCTGCTGGTGAAGGGGCTGGCGTGACCCCGCGCCCACTTGCTGAACTCGTCGAGTCCGGTTGGGCTGCCGCACTGGCGCCGGTGACCGAGTACGTCGCCGCGATGGGGCGGTTCCTGCGGGAGGAGACGGCAGCCGGACATCACTACCTGCCCGCCGGGCAGAACATCTTGCGGGCGTTCACCTTTCCATTCGACGCGGTGCGGGTGCTGATCGTCGGCCAGGACCCGTATCCGACTCCCGGGCACGCGGTGGGCCTCAGCTTCTCGGTCGCCCCCGATGTGCGGCCGCTGCCGCGCAGCCTGGAGAACATCTTCACCGAATACACCGCCGACCTGGGTTATCCCCGGCCGGCCAACGGTGACCTGTCGGTGTGGGCGCAACGCGGGGTGCTGCTGCTCAACAGGGTGCTCACGGTGCGGCCGGGCAATCCCGCGTCGCACCGGGGCAAGGGGTGGGAGGCGGTCACCGAATGCGCGATCCGCGCGCTGGTGGCCCGCAGTCAGCCGATGGTGGCGATCCTGTGGGGCCGCGACGCGGGGACGCTGAAACCGATACTGGCCGACAACTGCGTCGCGATCGAGTCACCGCACCCGTCGCCGCTGTCGGCGTCGCGGGGATTCTTCGGATCCCGGCCGTTCAGTCGCGCCAACGAACTGTTGGGACAGCTGGGAGCCGAGCCGATCGACTGGCGTCTGGAGTAGCGCCGATCAGTCGTCAGCGAGGGTGCGTGGAAACGGTGCCGACCACGGCGTGGCGGCCGGGGACGAGCACGCTCGCGCAGGAAGGGGCAGGGAGCGGGCTCAGCCGCGGAGGACCTTGCCGGCTTTGATGCAGGAGGTGCAGGCGTTGAGGCGCTGCTTGTTGCCGCCGGGACGGGCAGCGTGGACCACCTGGATGTTCGGGTCCCAGCGACGGCTGGTCCGACGATGCGAGTGGGACACCGACTTGCCGAAGCCCGGTCCCTTTCCGCAGATATCGCACACCGCAGCCATATGTGACACTCCTCAAAACGTCTGCTTGAGGGCCAACAACCTCAGAGCGGGTGGCCCGACAACCTGATCAGGATACCCGCCGGGCCGGACAACACCAAAACGCCCCGCCCCGGCTCTCGACGCGGTGTGAGCTGTGGTGTCGCCCGGAATGATTAGGCTTGCAGCCACCGGAGATGGCGGCAGGAAGGTGCGTGCAGGTGGGCAACCCGGATCGTCGGCTGGATGCGGCCACCCTGCGGGACTGGGCGCACACCGCGGTCGGCGATCTGATCACCCACACCGACGAGATCAACCAGCTCAACGTCTTCCCGGTCGCCGATTCCGACACCGGCACCAACATGCTGTTCACCATGCGTTCGGCGTTGGCCGAGGCCAACACCGAGGCCGCCTCCGGCGAGGTGGCCCGGGTCGCCGCCGCGCTGTCGTCCGGGGCGCTGCACGGGGCCCGCGGTAACTCCGGGGTGATCCTGTCGCAGATCCTGCGCGGCCTGGCCGATGTGACCGCCGCCGAAGAGGGCACCGCCGACCCCACCGTCGTTGATGCCGCGCTGCTCGGCGCCGGCCTGCGGCACGGGGTCGAGTTGGTGATCACCTCGATGGGCGGTCGCGAGGTGCCCGGAACCATCGTCTCGGTGCTGCAGGCCGCGGCGGCCGCCGTCGAACAGTGCGCCGCCCGGGGGGCGGCGTTGGCCGTGGCGGTGACCGCCGCCACCGATGCCGCCGCTGCCGCGCTGGAGAAGACCACCGAGCAACTCGACGTGCTGGCCCAGGCCGGCGTCGTCGACGCCGGTGGCCGCGGCCTGCTGGTGTTGCTCGACGCGCTGCGCTCGACGATCACCGGCCAGGCACCCGTGCGGCCGGTTTACCAGCCGTCGCCGCGGCCGCGTTCGGCGGAAGCCGTCACCGAGCAACCCGCACCGCAGTTCGAGGTGATGTACCTGCTCGGCGAATGCGCGCCCGAAGACACCGAAGCGCTGCGCGAACGGCTGACGCAGCTCGGCGAATCGGTGGCGATCGCGACGTCGGGGGTGGTCGGCGGTTATTCGGTCCACGTTCACACCGACGACGCCGGTGCCGCCGTCGAGGCGGGCCTCGCATTCGGCCGGCCGCGGCGCATCCAGATCTCGGCGCTGGCTGGGGCCACCGGCCTGCCGCCGGGCAGCTGGGCCCGCGAGCGCGCGGTACTGGCGGTGGTCGACGGCGAGGGCGCCCAGGAGTTGTTCGATTCCGAGGGTGCCTGCGTGCTGCGGCCCGACGCGCACAGCGCCGACCCGACCATGATGGTCACCGCCCAGCAGTTGCTGCGGGCGGTGGTCGACACCGGTGCGGCCCAGGTGATGCTGCTGCCCAACGGCTACGTCGCCGCCGAGGAGTTGGTGGCCGGGTGCACGGCGGCCATCGGCTGGGGCATCGATGTGGTCCCGGTTCCGACCGGGTCGATGGTGCAGGGGTTGTCCGCACTGGCGGTCCACGATCCGGGCCGGCCGGTTGTCGACGACGGCTACACCATGGCCCGGGTGGCCGGTACCACCCGGCACGGCTCGGTGCGTGTCGCTACCGAGCAGGCGCTGACCTGGGCCGGCACCTGCCGTCCCGGCGATGGGCTCGGCATCGCCGGCGACGAGGTGTTGATCGTGGCCGGCGACGTCGGTACCGCCGCGATCGGCCTGATCGACCTGCTGCTGGCGGCCGGCGGTGAACTGGTCACGGTGCTGATCGGGGCTGAGAGCGACGGCGTGGCGGGCGATGTCGTCGATGTGCTGGCCAAGCATGTGCATGATCGGCATCCGGGCATCGAATTGGCGGCCTATGTCACCGGGCACCGGGGCGACGTGTTGCTGATCGGGGTTGAGTAGCGATGGTCACGCTGGCTGATCGGCTGGATTTCATTGTCGGCTCCGATGCCGCCGGAAAGCTCGACGATGCATTCGGCATCCGTACCGTCGGCGACCTGCTGCGGCACTATCCGCGCAGCTACGTCGAAGGCACCGGGGTCCGCGGCGCAGCGGACAGCCGCCCCGAAGAAGGCGACCACATCACCGTCGTCGACACCATCGGCTCCGCGGTGCTCAAAGACATGCAGCGCCGCAAGGGCAAATACCTCGCCGTCACGGTCGGTAGTGGACGCAACAAGGTCAGTGCGACCTTCTTCAACCCCAAAGGCCTGCGTTGGCGGCTGACGCCCGGCACCCGGGTGATGCTGTCCGGCGAGGTCAAACTGTACCGGGGTGCGATCCAGCTCACCCATCCGGACTTCCTGGTACTCAAGGAAGCCGACGGCGCAGCGCAGCAACACAACTTCGGCAGCAGCTCGCTGCGCAACATCGCCGACGCATCGCAAAAGGTCAGCGGGCAGATCAGCCAGGCGGACTTCGAGCGCAGCTGCTATCCGATCTATCCGGCCACCGCGAAACTGCAGAGCTGGGACATCTTCGCCTGTGTCCGGCAGGTTCTCGCGGTGCTCGATCCGGTTCCCGACCCGCTGCCGGCCGCGGTGCGTACCGAACGTGGTCTGCTCAGCGAAGACGAGGCGCTCCGGGCGATCCACCTGTCGGAAAAGGCAGTCGAACGGGACCGTGCCCGCGATCGGCTGGCCGTCGACGAAGCCTTCGGTTTGCAATGGGCGCTGGCGATGCGCCGGCACAGTGAACTGTCCGAATCCGGCTTGCCTGCGCCACGCCGTGCGGACGGGTTGGTTGCAGAACTGCTGCGGCGGTTGCCGTTCGAGCTGACGGCCGGGCAGCGTGATGTGCTCGACGTATTGAAGGCCGAGCTGGGTGAGACGCGCCCGATGAACCGGCTGCTGCAGGGCGAAGTCGGGTCGGGAAAGACGATCGTGGCGCTGCTGGCGATGCTGCAGCTGGTTGATGCCGGCTATCAGTGCGCTTTGCTGGCTCCCACCGAAGTGCTTGCCGCCCAACATGTCCGATCGATCCGCGACATGCTCGGACCGCTGGCGCTCGGCGGTCAGCTGGGCGGGTCGGACAATGCCACCGCGGTGACGCTGCTCACCGGTTCGATGGCGGCGGCTGCCAAGAAGCAGGCTCGCGCAGAGATCGCGGACGGCCGGGCTGGCATCGTCGTCGGAACCCATGCCCTGCTGGTCGACGCGGTCGAGTTCGCCAACCTGGGTATGGTGGTCGTCGACGAACAGCACCGGTTCGGCGTCGAGCAGCGAGACCGGTTGCGCGCCAAAGCCCCCGACGGCATCACCCCGCACCTGTTGGTGATGACCGCGACACCGATTCCGCGGACCGTCGCGCTCACCGTCTACGGTGACCTGGAGACCTCCACGTTGCGTGAGCTCCCGCGCGGCCGCCAGCCGATCGTCAGCTCGGTGATCTTCGAAAAAGAGAAGCCGGCCTGGCTGGAGCGGGCCTTTGCGCGGATACGCGAGGAGGTCGCCGCCGGCCGGCAGGCCTACGTGGTGGCGCCCCGCATCGACGAGTCCGACGACGGCGCCAAGTCCGGCGCGGCCGAGGAGAACGGCCGGACCTCGGCCACCGCGGTGGGCCTGTTCGATCAGCTGCGGGCCGGGCCACTGTCCGGGTTGCGGTTGGGCTTGATGCACGGACGGCTCAACGGCGACGAGAAGGACGCGGTGATGGCCGCGTTCCGCTCCGGGGCGGTGGATGTGCTGGTGTGCACCACCGTGATCGAGGTCGGCGTCGACGTGCCCAACGCGACCGTCATGCTGATCGCCGATGCCGACTGGTTCGGCATCAGCCAACTGCACCAGCTGCGCGGCCGGATCGGCCGCGGTGAGCACGCCAGCCTCTGCCTGTTGGTGACCTCCAGCAGCCCGAAATCCAAAGCCGGGAAACGTTTGGAGGCCGTCGCCGGAACACTGGACGGATTCGCGCTGGCCGATCTGGACCTACGCGAGCGCGGCGAGGGAGATGTTTTGGGCCGCAACCAGTCCGGTTGGCGCGGCGGCCTGAAACTGCTATCGCTGGCCGATCACGGTGAGCTGATCGAAGCCGCCCGCGACTTCTGCGTGCGGGCATGGGCTGCCGACCCGTCCGACCCCGGATTGGCACTGCTGGCCGAGCCTTTCGCCGACATCGAATATCTGGACAAGGCATGAATCCCAGCCGCAAGACCCTGCTGTGGCTGGCCGTGGCGGCCCTGCTGGCCGTCGTCGTCGCCTTGCAGACCGTGTCCGCGGCGAATCATCGCAGTCGTGCCATCGCCGCGCAGGCCGGCATGCCCACCGTGGCGCCCGGCGCCGACGTGTTGGCCGGGATCACGGTGGTGCCGGCCCGCACCCACCGCTATGACTACCGCCGGTCGCTGTTCGGCGACGCCTGGGACGACGACAACGACGCCCCCGGTGGGCGCAACGGCTGCGACACCCGCAACGACGTCCTCAACCGCGACCTGGTCGACATCACCCATGTCTCGACGAAACGCTGCGCGGCCGCGGTGGCGACCGGGACCCTGCACGACCCCTACACCAACGCCACGGTCGCCTTCACCCGCGGCGCCAAGATCGGTGAGGCGGTGCAGATCGACCACATCGTGCCACTGGCCTACGCCTGGGACATGGGCGCTGCCGCATGGCCGTACCGGCAGCGGCTGCGTTTCGCCAACGACCCGGCCAACCTGCTGGCGGTCGCCGGGCAGGCCAACCAGGACAAGGGCGACGCCGGGCCGGGGCAGTGGATGCCGCCGAACAAATCGTTTGCCTGCCAGTACGCCGTCGCTTATATCGCCGTGCTGCGCGGCTACGCGTTGCGCCTCGACCAGCCGTCGGCCGACGCGCTGCGCGAAGCCGCTGCGACGTGTCCGGCCGGATAGGGCTGCAACTGCGACGCCGCTCGCCGGTGGGGCGGGATGGGATCAGACCCCGGTGTAGGTGAGCGGGTCTTCGCGGAAGCGGGTGCCGTCGTCGAGCCCGTTGAGGCTGGCCATGTGTTCGTCGGCCAACTCGAAGCCGAACACGTCGAGGTTGGCGGCGATGCGTTCGGGCTGGGACGACCGCGGGATGACCACGTTGCCCAGCTGCAGGCTCCACCGGATCAGCACCTGAGCCGGGGTCTTGGAGTACTCGCCGGCGATCGCGGTCACCGCCGGATGGTCGAGCAATCGGGCCACGCCCAGCGGGCTGTAGGCCTCCGTGACGATGCCGCGCTCGGCGTGGAGGGCCCGCAGTTCGGCCTGGTTGAGCAGCGGGTGCAGCTCGATCTGGTTGACCGACGGCGTCTCGAACGCCAAGTCGATGACGTCGTCGAGGTGCGCGGGGGTGAAGTTGCACACCCCGATCGAACGGGTCAGGCCCTGCTCCCTGGCCTGGATCAGGCCGCCGAAGCTGTCGACGTACATGCCCAGCGCGGGGGCCGGCCAGTGGATCAGGTACAGGTCCACATAGTCCAGTAGGAGCCGCTCCAGGCTGGCTTGGCAGGCCTGGATGGCGGCGGTCAGCCCCTGGTCGGCGTTGGCCAGCTTGGTGGTGACGAACAGTTCCTCGCGCGGGACGCCCGACGCGGCGATCGCCCGGCCCACCGCGGCCTCGTTGCCGTACACCTTGGCGGTGTCGATCAACCGGCAGCCCGACTCGAGCGCGGCCGCGACCGCGCGCTCGGTCTCGGCGTCCGACAGTTCGGCCACCCCGAGGCCCAGCGTCGGCATGGAATGGCCGTCGTTGAGCGCAACGGTGGGGATCGCAGTTCCCGGCGTCATCTCACCTACCTGTGTAATCGAATGTGCGTGGATCGGGTCCCAGTCGGGCGCGGTCGTCGAGCGAGGATATCGCGGCCATCTCGGCCGCGCCGAGTTCGAAGTCGAAGACTTCGACGTTGCTGATGATGCGCTCAGGGTTCACCGATTTCGGAATCACGATATTACCGAGCTGAAGATGCCACCGGATGAGCACCTGCGCCGGGGTCCGACCGCAACGCTGCGCGACCTCGGTGACCGCCGGATGCGCCAGCAGCGAGCCGCGGCCCAGCGGCGCCCACGCCTCGGTGGCGATACCCAGTCGGGCGTGCACTTCACGCAGTTCGGGCTGGCTGAACCGCGGGTGTAGTTCGACCTGGTTCACCACCGGCACGATGCCGGTCCCGTCGATGAGCAACTCGAGGTGTTCGCGCTCGAAGTTGCTCACCCCGATCGAGCGGATCCGGCCCTGATCGCGTAGGTGGGCCAGCGCCCGGAAGGTGTCGACGAATTTGCCACGTGCTGGAAGCGGCCAATGGATCAGGTAGAGGTCCAGGACGTCCAGACCGAGCCGGTCCATGCTTTTGTCGAACGCCGTCAGCGTCGAATCGTATCCCTGATCGGCGTTCCACAGCTTGGTGACGAGGTACACCTCGTTGCGTGGCAGCCCCGACGCCGCGACCGCACGGCCGACCTCACGCTCGTTGCCGTACAGCGCCGCGGTGTCGATGTGACGGTATCCGGCCGCAAGTGCGGTGCTCACGGCCCGTTCGGTATCGGCGGGCGAAATCTTGTAAACCCCGAAACCGAGGCGGGGGATCGAATTACCGTCGTTGAGCGTGACCGAGCGCAAGTTACTTCGAACAGTCATGCCACGCAGTCTGCCAGCCGGGACCGGCCCCGGCGCGGCCACGCGATGGGCCGAACAGCTGCAGAGCACCGTCTTCAACGTCGGTATGAAGGTGACGCCGATGCTGCCGATCGGGTTACAGCGGCTGATGACCGGTGGGCGGTCGGTGACCATCGACGGCAACACCCTGGACCCGACGTTGCGGCTGGCGTTGGCCGGGCAGCGTGCGGTGGGCATCAACGGCATCGTCGTCGACGACGACGCGGCAGCCTCCCGGGCCCAGCTGCGGGAGCTGACCGCGGGGCTCGGCGGGGCCGACATCCACGGCTGCGAGGTTCGTGACATCGCGCTGCCCGGCCCGGCCGGCGAGATCGCCGCCCGGCACTACCGCCCGGTCGGTGGGCCGGACGGCCCCGATGGCACCGCCCACCCGCTGCTGGTCTTCTATCACGGCGGCGGATTCGTGGTGGGGGACTTGGATACCCACGACGCGGTATGCCGACTGACCTGCCGCGACGCCGATGTCGCGGTGCTGTCGATCGATTACCGGCTGGCCCCCGAACATCCGGCGCCGGCCGCTCTCGACGACGCCTATGCGGCGTTCCGGTGGGCCTGCGAGCATGCCGCGGATCTGGGCGCGATCCCGGGCCGGGTCGCCGTCGGCGGCGACAGTGCCGGTGGCAACCTGGCTGCCGGGGTGGCGCTGCTGGCTCGCGACGACTCCGGTCCGGCGCCGATCCTGCAGTGGCTGCTCTACCCGGTGACAGACTCCGCGGCGGTGACCCGCTCGCGCACGCTCTACGGCGATGGTTACCTGCTCACCAAGCACGACATCGACTGGTTCACCGCCCAGTACGTGGGCCGCTCGCAGCTGGAACCGACCGACCCGCGGGTGTCACCGCTGCTGGCCGGCGACCTGTCCGGGTTACCGCCCGCGCTGATCACGGTCGCCGGCTTCGACCCGCTGCGCGACGAGGGCGAACTGTTCGCCGCGGCCCTGCGCGACGCCGGGGTCGTGGTCGATCTGCGACGGATGCGGTCGTTGACGCACGGATTCATCAATCTGTTCGGCCTGGGCGGCGGCAGCGCCACTGCGACGGCCGCGTTGATCTCGGCGCTGCGCGCCCACCTCAGCCGCAGCTGAGCCGCCGAACCCGCGCCGGTACGCTGAACCGCAAAACCGACCACCGAACACGAGGATCAACCGACTGTGGCCAGCAAACCCAAACGCCCCGGCGCCTCCGGCTTGAAGGCCGGCGATCACAAACGCAACCTTGCCATGCAGATCGGGCTCATCGCCATCGTGGTGGTGTTCGCGGTGGGACTGATCGGCTACATCGTGGTGTCCAACAGCCACAAGAAGGGCGCCGGGGCCGGTGAAGCGGTCCGGGTGACCTCGAGCAAGCTGGTCACCAAGGACGGCACCGACGAGCCCAAGGCGGTGCTGACGTTCTACGAGGACTTCCTCTGCCCGGCCTGCGGCAACCTCGAACGGGTGCTCGGCCCGACGGTGTCCCGGCTGATCGACAGCGGGGCGATCGCGGCCGACTACCACATGGTCGCGATCCTGGACCGGTCACAGAACGACGATTACTCATCACGGGCGGGCGCGGCGGCCTATTGCGTCGCCGACGAGAGCATCGACGCGTTCCGCCGGTTCCACACCGCGCTCTTCACCGCCGAACTGCAGCCCTCCGAGATCGGCACGGAATTCCCCGACGACAAGCGGCTGATCGAGCTGGCCCGCCAAGCCGGCGCCGCCGGCAGCGTTCCGGCCTGCATCAACAGCGGCAAATACCTCAAGATGGTGGGCGGCATGGCCCAGTCCGCCGGCATCCACGCCACCCCGACGCTACGCATCAACGGCGAGGATTACCGCCCGTCGACCCCGGAAGCCCTGGTCTCGAAGATCCGCGAGATCGTCGGCGACCTGCCGGGTATGGACGTGCCGGCCCAGGAGTCGTGAGCATCGCCGCGCCGACGGAATCACCCGCGCCGCCGGCACCGGGGACGCAGCCGGCGGCGTCCACGGCCTGGTTGACGCTGATCGCCGGGGTCATCGGGTTGGCCGCCTCGGTCACGTTGACCGTGGAGAAGATCCGGCTGCTCAGCGATGCCGCCTATGTGCCCTCGTGCAATCTCAACCCGGTGCTGTCCTGCGGACCGGTGATGGCCACCCCGCAGGCATCGGTGGCGGGCTTCCCCAACCCGCTGATGGGCATCGTGGCGTTCACTGTCGTGGTGGTCACCGGTGTGCTGGCGGTGGCGAAAGTGCCTCTGCCGCACTGGTATTGGGTCGGCCTGGCGATCGGGACGCTGGGCGGGGCCGGCTTCGTGCACTGGCTGATCTTCCAGAGTCTGTATCGAATCGGCGCGCTGTGCCCCTACTGCATGGTGGTCTGGGCGGTCACCATGCTGCTGCTGGTGACCTTCACAGCCTTGGCATTGCGGCCCGGTCGCATACACAAAAGTTTGCAGCTTTTGCACCGGTGGCGGTGGACGCTGATTGCATTATGGTTTATCGGGTTATTCCTGTTGGTATTCATCAGATTTCAGGACTACTGGTTGACGTTGATTTAAGGGGTGCGGTGTGATCTCCAAAGTGCTGGTCGCCAACCGCGGAGAGGTCGCGATCCGCGCGTTTCGCGCCGCCTATGAGCTCGGGATCGACACGGTCGCGGTCTATGCCTACGAGGACCGTAATTCGGTGCACCGGCTCAAGGCTGACGAGTCCTATCAGATCGGTGAACCGGGCCATCCGGTGCGCGGCTACCTGTCGGTGGAGGCCATCGTCGCCACCGCCGAGCGGTGCGGCGCCGACGCGGTCTACCCCGGCTACGGCTTCCTGTCGGAGAACCCGCGGCTGGCGCAGGCCTGCGCAGACGCCGGTATCGCCTTCGTCGGGCCGAGCGCGGCGGTGCTGGCGCTGGCCGGCAACAAATCCCACGCGGTGGCCGCGGCGCGCGAGGCGGGGCTGCCGGTGCTGGCGTCGTCGGAGCCGTCACGCTCGGTCGAGGAGTTGGTTTCGGCGGCAGCCGACATGTCGTTTCCGCTGTTCGTCAAGGCGGTCGCCGGCGGGGGCGGTCGCGGGATGCGCCGGGTCGCCGACCTCGACGGGCTGGCCGAGGCGGTCGAGGCGGCCAGCCGGGAAGCCGAATCGGCGTTCGGGGATGCCACGGTGTATCTCGAGCAGGCGGTGATCAACCCGCGCCATATCGAGGTGCAGATCTTGGCCGATACCCACGGCAACGTTGTGCACCTGTTTGAGCGGGACTGCAGCGTGCAGCGCCGCCATCAGAAGGTCGTCGAGTTGGCGCCGGCGCCGAACCTGGATCCGGTACTGCGGGACAGCATCTGCGCCGATGCGGTCGCCTTCGCCCGTCACATCGGCTACAGCTGCGCGGGCACGGTGGAGTTCCTGCTCGACGAGCGCGGCCACTACGTGTTCATCGAGATGAATCCGCGAATCCAGGTGGAGCACACGGTCACCGAGGAGATCACCGACGTGGACCTGGTCTCCGCACAGTTGCGGGTCGCCGCCGGGGAATCCCTGCAGGACCTGGGGCTGGGTCAGGATGACATTGTTTCGCACGGCGCGGCGCTGCAGTGCCGGATCACCACCGAGGACCCGGCGAACGGATTCCGGCCCGACACCGGGAGGATCACCGCCTACCGCAGCCCGGGCGGTGCCGGCATCCGACTCGACGGCGGCACCCACCTGGGTGCGGAGATCAGCCCGCACTTCGACTCGATGCTGGTCAAGCTGACCTGCCGGGGCCGGGATTTTCCGACTGCGGTGAACCGGGCACGCCGGGCGATCGCCGAGTTCCGGATCCGGGGAGTGTCGACGAACATCCCGTTCCTGCAGGCGGTGCTCGACGATCCCGACTTCCGGGCCGGCAAGATCACCACGTCGTTCATCGATGAGCGCCCGCAATTGTTGACCTCACACGCCTCGGCTGACCGCGGCACCAAGATCTTGACCTACCTGGCCGACGTCACGGTCAACCAGCCCCACGGTGCGCGACCATCGGCGGTCTACCCGCGCGACAAGCTGCCAGAGATCGACCTGTCGAGCACCCCGCCGCCGGGATCCAAGCAGCGGCTGATGAAGCTGGGGCCCGACGGGTTCGCCCGCTGGTTGCGGGAGTCGCCGGCCGTTGCCGTCACCGAGACGACGTTCCGGGACGCGCACCAGTCGCTGCTGGCCACCCGGTTGCGCACCAAAGGCCTGCTCAATGTGGCGCCTTACATTGCCCGGACCACTCCGCAACTGTTGTCGATGGAGTGCTGGGGTGGGGCGACCTACGATGTGGCGCTGCGCTTTTTGAAAGAGGATCCGTGGGAGCGGCTGGCGGTGCTGCGCGAGTCGCTGCCCAACATCTGCCTGCAGATGCTCCTTCGGGGCCGCAACACCGTCGGCTACACCCCCTACCCGGAGTTGGTCACCTCGGCGTTCGTGGCAGAGGCCACCGCAACCGGCATTGATATCTTCCGGATCTTCGATGCGCTCAACAATGTCGACTCGATGCGCCCGGCGATCGACGCGGTGCGCGAAACCGGCAGCGCGGTAGCCGAAGTCGCCATGTGCTACACCGGTGACCTGACCAACCCGGCCGAGAACCTCTACACCCTGGACTATTACCTCAAGCTCGCCGAGCAGATCGTCGAGGCGGGCGCGCACGTGCTGGCGATCAAGGACATGGCCGGGCTGCTGCGGCCCGCGGCGGCCACCACCCTGGTCGGTGCGCTGCGCAGCCGCTTCGACCTGCCGATCCACGTGCACACTCACGACACCCCGGGTGGGCAGCTGGCCACCTACGAGGCGGCCTGGCAGGCCGGTGCCGACGCCGTCGACGGGGCGGCCGCGCCGCTGGCCGGCACCACCAGTCAGCCTGCGCTCAGCTCGATCGTGGCTGCGGCGGCCCACACCGAGTACGACACCGGCCTGTCGCTTGCCGCGGTGTGCGACCTGGAACCCTATTGGGAAGGTGTGCGAAAGGTCTACGCGCCGTTTGAATCCGGTCTGGCAGGACCGACTGGCCGGGTGTACCGGCACGAGATTCCCGGGGGCCAGCTGTCCAACCTGCACCAGCAGGCCAAGGCGCTGGGGCTGGCCGACCGGTTTGAGGAGATCGAAGCCAACTACGCCGGGGCCGATGCGGTGCTGGGCCGGCTGATCAAGGTCACCCCGAGCTCGAAGGTGGTCGGTGATCTGGCACTGGCCCTGGTCGGCGCCGGGATCACCGCCGAGGAGTTCGCGGCCGACCCCGCACGCGTGGATATCCCCGACTCGGTGATCGGCTTTCTGCGCGGGGAACTCGGCGAGCCGGCCGGCGGCTGGCCCGAACCGTTGCGCACCAAGGCGTTGGCGGGCCGGGGCGCGGCGCGGGAGGTGGAGCAGCTGTCCGCCGAGGACGAGGCTGCGTTGGCGGTGCCCGGGACGAAGCGGCAGGCGACCCTGAACCGGTTGCTGTTCCCCGGCCCCACCAAGGAATTCGAGGAACACCGCGATCTCTACGGCGACACCTCGCAACTGTCGGCCAACCAGTTCTTCTACGGGCTGCGGCAAGGCGAGGAACACCGGGTCCGCCTCGAGCGCGGCGTGGAACTGCTCATCGGGCTCGAAGCCATCGCCGAACCGGACGAACGCGGGATGCGCACCGTGATGTGCATCATCAACGGCCAGCTGCGGCCGGTGGAGGTACGCGATCGCAGTGTGGCCAGCGAGGCGCCGGTGGCCGAGAAGGCCGACCGCTCCCAGCCCGGTCACGTCGCCGCGCCGTTCGCCGGCGTGGTCACCATCGGGGTCTCGGAGGGGGAGCGGGTCACCGCGGGGCAGACCGTGGCCACCATCGAGGCGATGAAGATGGAGGCCGCCATCACCGCCCCGGCCGACGGCACCGTGGAGCGGGTGGCGGTCGCCGAGACCGCGCAGGTCGAGGGCGGCGATTTGCTGGTGGTGCTGAGCTGACTCGCATCGTCGGCGGCGTCGCGGGCGGGCGGCGCATTGCTGTGCCACCGCGCGGCACCCGGCCGACCACCGACCGGGTGCGGGAGGCACTGTTCAACGTGTTGGCCGCCCGGCTGGACCTGGACGGGATGGCGGTGCTGGACCTCTACGCCGGCTCGGGGGCGCTGGGATTGGAGGCGCTGTCCCGCGGCGCGGCCACGGTGCTGTTCGTCGAGTCGGACCGCCGCGCCGCCGATGTGCTGGCCGGCAACATCGCCGCGCTGGGCCTGCCCGGCGCGACGCTGCGCCGCGGCACGGTGGCCGCGGTACTGGCCGGTGGTACTGACGCCGCGGTGGATCTGGTGCTGGCCGACCCGCCCTACGAGGTTTCCGCCGCCGACATCGACTCGCTTCCGGGGCTGCTGGTCGCCGGCGGCTGGGCCGGCCCGGGCACCGTGGTGGTGATCGAACGCGCCGCCATGAGCCCGGCGGTGGCATGGCCGGAGGGCTGGAATGTCTGGCCGGATCGCCGCTACGGCGACACCCGGTTGGAGCTGGCCGAGTTGGTCTAACCCGTGCTGCTAGCGTCATGGACCATGAGTGGCGCGGTATGCCCGGGTTCCTTCGACCCGGTGACCCTCGGACACGTCGACATCCTGGAGCGCGCTGCCGCCCAGTTCGACGAAGTGGTGGCTGCGGTGCTGATCAACCCGGCCAAAAAGGGCATGTTCAGCCTGGAAGAGCGCCTGGAGATGATCGCCGAGGCCACCGCGCACCTGCCCAATGTGCGCGCTGAATCCGGTCAGGGCCTGGTGGTCGACTTCGTCCGGGAACGGAAACTGACCGCGATCATCAAGGGCCTGCGCACCGGCACCGACTTCGAGTACGAGCTGCAGATGGCGCAGATGAACAAGCACATCGCCGGTGTCGACACGTTTTTCGTGGCGACCACACCGCGGTATTCGTTCGTGTCGTCGTCGCTGGCCAAAGAGGTGGCGTCGATGGGTGGAGACGTTTCCGACCTGCTGCCCGAGCCGGTGAACCGGAGACTGGCCGCGAAGCTTGGTTCTTATTAGCGAAGGGGCGCCCGGCGAACGGATTGTCCGGTAGAACGCTGGGGTGTTCGGCTGCGCTGGCTCAAAAATCCGATCGGCTAGCGTTGCAGTCGTGCTGGACGTCGTGACGTGGGCGTGTCATTCCATCTGTGTAAGTCCGAGGTGGTCCATCATCGGACCGCCGTTGGGGCGGACAGAAGGAGTGTTTTGTGACCAAGTCCACGAAGGCGCCGGCTCAGGACAAGACGGCGGCCCGACGGTTGGCGGAGGCGTTCAGCGCCGACACACTGGATTCGCTGATCGCCGATGCAGTGAAATCGGGGACCCCGATCGACGGCGCGGACGGTTTGCTCAACGAGCTGACCAAGGCCGTGCTCGAGCGTGCCCTGAATTCGGAGTTGACCCATCACCTGGGTTACG
>NZ_MVHC01000002.1 GCF_002086455.1 Mycolicibacter algericus DSM 45454 | reverse complement strand
TCAGGACGATCTTGGCGGCATGCGGCGATGGCATCACCCATGCTAACAAGAGCGTACGAATTAATGACTCAGGACACTAGCCGCCGCCGAGCTTCTTGTAGACCGCGCCCACGATCGGGGTGACGATCGCGCGGGGAGCGTACCCGCTGGCCATCGACATGGCCTTCGACGTGATTCCGGGCACGACGCGCATCTTGTTGCGCGCCAACGCATCCAGCGAAAGCTTGGCGGTGTGCTGGGTGGAGATCCACAGAAAGTCCGGGATCAGCTTGTCGACCAACGAGGCTTCGGCGGCGTCGGGCATCTCGGCACGCACCGGCCCCGGCGCCAGCAGTGTCACGTGCACCCCGGATTTGAGCAGTTCGCCGCGCAGTGACTCGCTGAAGGTGTTGGCGAAGGCCTTGGTAGCGGCGTAGGTGGCGTTGTTGGGGATCGGGGAGTTGCCGGCCGCCGAACCCGAGATGAGGATCCCGCCGGCGCGGCGTGCCAGCATGCCCGGCAACACCGCCAACACCAGATCGTGCACCGCGATCGCATTCAGTTGCACTTGGGCCTTCTCCGCGGCCGGGTCCAGCTTGGCGATCGGCCCGAACGTGGCGGTGCCGGCGTTGGCGCACAACACCGAGATCTCCCGCTCGGCCAGTTCGGCGCAGAGCTGGTCGCGGGCCGGCGGATCGGCCAGGTCCACCGCTCGCACCTCCACGGTGACTCGGTAGGTGTCGCGCAGCCGCGCCGCCACGTCGTTGAGCACATCTTCTCGGCGCGCGGTGATGATCAGTGAGTGACCGCGGGCGGCCAGCTCGGTGGCCAGCGCTTCGCCGATCCCCTGGGAGGCTCCGGTGACGACGGCGCGGGCATCCGGGCTGGGAGCAGGCACTGGCATGGGGCAATCGTAGAGTGCCAGGCATGGGTAACCCGGGGGTGGTCAGATCCGGGCGATCCCGGATTGTGGCCTGGGCGTTGTGGGATACCGGTGCCGCTGCCGTCAGCGCGATCGCGGTGACGTTCGTGTTCTCGGTCTATCTGACCAGCAGCGTCGGCCGGGACCTGCCCGGTTCGGTGTCGCCGGCCAGCTGGCTGGGCCGCACCCTGGCCATCTCTGGTTTGACGGTGGCCGTCGTGGCGCCGGTGGTCGGGGTGTGGGTCGCCGCACCGCACCGTCGCCGGGTGACGCTGACGGTTCTGACCGGCACCGCGGTGGTGCTGATCGCGTCGATGAGCATGATTCGCGATTCACCGGCCTACCTGGCTCCGGGGCTGCTGCTGCTGGCGCTGACCGCGGCCTGCGGTGACCTGGCCAGCGTTCCCTACAACGCGATGCTGCGGCAGCTGTCGACGCCGCAGAACTCCGGCCGCATCTCCGGATTCGGCTGGGCGGCAGGTTATGCCGGCAGCGTGGTGTTGCTGTTGGTGGTCTACGTGGGCTTCATCTCCGGCAGCGGCCCGGAACGCGGCTTGCTGGGCGTGCCCGTCGAGGACGGACAGAACGTGCGGGCGGCGATGTGGCTCACCGCGGCATGGCTGGCGGTCTTCGCGTTGCCGCTGCTGTTCACCGCGCATCGGTTCGCCGGTGCCGAAGGTCCGCGGCCGCCCCGGCTCGGTTTGTTCGGTGGCTACCGCCAGTTGTGGCGCGACATCACCGGCGAATGGCGCCGCGACCGCAACCTGGTTTTCTACCTGGTGGCCAGCGCGATCTTCCGTGATGGGCTGGCCGGGGTGTTCGCCTTCGGTGCGGTGCTCGGCGTCAACGTCTACGGGATTTCGGCCGGTGATGTGCTGATCTTCGGGGTAGCCGCCAGCGTGGTGGCCGCGGTCGGCGCGGTCGCCGGCGGCCTGCTCGACGACCGGATCGGCTCCAAGACGGTGATCGTCGGGTCGCTGGCGGCCATGGTCGCCGCCGGGACCACGCTGATGACACTGTCGGGTCCGGGGGCGTTCTGGGCCTGCGGCCTGCTGCTCTGCCTGTTCATCGGCCCCACCCAGTCCTCGGCGCGCACGTTGTTGCTGCGGATGGCGCAGGAAGGCCGCGAGGGATTCGAAGGGGTGGCGTTCGGGCTCTACACCATGACCGGTCGCGCCGTATCGTTCATGGCGCCGTGGCTGTTCTCGGTCTTCGTCGACGTCTTCCACAGCGACCGGGCCGGCATGGGCGGGCTGTGCACCGTGCTGGTGCTCGGATTGCTGGCGATGCTGGGGGTGCGCGCGCCGCGGCGAGCGGCCTAACGGCTCAACCGGCCGCGGCGCAGACGGTGAGGATCGAGCCGGTGCGCTGGCGCACCTGGGCGCCGTCCACCGACAGCGAGCAGGTGATCTGCTCGCCGAAGTTCACCACCGTCACCGCCGCCGCTTTTGTAGCCGGCGGCGTCAGGGTGACCTGCTTGCTCCACGGCAACGCCACGTTGAACTCGGTCTTCAGCACACCGTCGTCGTCGATGTAGGCGATACTGAGCGCCCGGCCGGTCCCAGTGACGCTGTAGACGATCGTCTCGGGAACCCCGGCGGTAGTCGACGTGGTCGGTGGCGGCGTGCTCGGCGTGGTGCTGGGCGCCGAGGACCGCGGTGGCGGCGTGGTGGTCGGGGTGCGCTTGGGAATCGGTGTGCTCGGCGCCGTCGGCAACGGCGAAACCGGTGTGACCGTAGCCGAATTGCGGCCCGAGCCGTTGGCGATCACCAGGGCGATCACCATGCCGACCACCAGCAGCACCGCCGCACCGGCGACCAGCCACAGCCAGTTCGGGAACCGTGGCGGTTCGGGCGGGCCGCCCTCGCCGCCCGGCGGGACGCCGCCTCCCGGTCCGCCGCCCGGCTGCGCCGGTTCCCAGTGCTGCCGCGGCAGTTGGGCGGTCGGGTCGGTGGCCTGCGGCGGATAGCCGGCCGGGTATGACGGAAGTTGGCCCGCGTAGGCCGGATCGACGTGTGGCGGAAAGCCGAAGGGCGACTGCTCGGTCGCCCCGCTGCGCTGCCAGGGTCGATCGGAATCCTCCGGCCGATAGGGATCGGTCATACCCACCTCATGGATTGCAGGGTACCTGCGCAGGGCTGCCCACGACCGTATCGTCGGTCAGCCCATTGAAATCCCGGCGGCACCCAGCGCACTGATGGTCATCGCCCGTAACACCGCTCGGGAGCGCTCCGGCGCGGCCGACTTGGCACCGGCCGGCTTGACGCTGTAAGGGGTCGAGTTCAACAGACCGAACACCGCGTGGGCCATCAACCGGGCGTCTGCTTCGGCGAGCCCGGCGTGCCGGGCGCACAGCACATCCACCCAGACCTCGACGTACTGCCGCTGGGCGCTGCGTACCTGACGCTGCGCGCCGGCCGGCAGATGAGCCAGGTCGCGGTCCTGGATCCGGATCAGATCCGGCTCCCCGAGCGCGAAGTCGAGATGGAACTCGATCAGGCCGTCCAGCACCGCGTCCGGGCTGCGCCCGCCGGATTCCACGGCGCGCGCTCCGGCGAGCAACCGGGTGCTGATGCCGACGAGCAGTTCGACCAACAGTGCTTCCTTGTTGGCGAAGTGCCGATAGATCGCCGGGCCGCTGACGCCGGCGGCCGCGCCGATGTCCTCCAGGCGTACGGCGAGGAAGCCGCGCTGGGCGAAGAGCCGTTCGGCGGCCGTCAGCAATTGGGAACGCCGATCGGATTTCAGCCGACTGCGCCGGTTGGCCGGCTCGTCGTTTCCCGCCGGGCCCGCCGAAGCGGATGCTGCCATCTCGCCTCCGCTCGTCATGGACAGCTGAGTTAATGGTCACTAACGTAGCACCCATCCCTTGGGGTCGAACCCGGCTCCGGGCGGCAGCGGTGGAGGCCTGATGGCAACGGCGGGATGGCCCGCAACTCGCGGTGATTTGTCCTACGCTCGCGGCGAGGCCCGACCGGCCTTGTTGGAGACGACCATCGGAGCCTGTCTCGCCGCAACGGTGAGCGCGCACCCGGATCGCGATGCGCTGATTGACCTTCCGGCCCGACGGCGATGGAACTACGCGGAGCTGTGGCGCGATGTGCGCCGGCTCGCCACCGGTCTGCTGCAGGCGGGTATCAGCGCCGGGGACCGGGTCGGCATCTGGGCGCCCAACTGCGCCGAGTGGGTGCTGACCCAGTACGCCACCGCCGAGATCGGCGCGGTTCTGGTCACCATCAACCCCGCCTACCGCTCCCACGAATTGGCCTATGCGCTCAACCAGTCCGGGCTGGCGATGGTGATCTCGGCATCGCGTTTCAAGACCTCCGACTACGTCGCGCTACTGCGCGAGGTGGCGCCAGCGTGTCCGGGCCTGCGCGAGGCGGTGTTCATCGACAGCGCGCGTTGGCGTGAGCTGGCCGGCACACCCGTCGACACGGTGGCACTGGCGCACGCGGCCAGACCGCTGCGCGCCACAGATCCGATCAATATCCAATACACTTCGGGCACAACCGGTTACCCGAAGGGCGTGACGCTCAGTCACCGCAACATCCTCAACAACGGCTACCTGGTCGGTGACTTGCTGGGCTACACGCATCGGGACCGGATCTGCCTGCCGGTTCCCCTCTACCATTGCTTCGGCCTTGTGATGGGGAACCTGGCGGCCACCAGCCACGGCGCGGCCATCATCTTGCCGGGTCCCGGCTTCGATCCGGCGGCCACGCTGCGTGCCGTGCAGGAGGAGGCCTGCACCAGCCTCTACGGGGTGCCCACCATGTTCATCGCCGAACTCGGGCTGCCCGACTTCGCCGACTACGACCTGACCAGCCTGCGCACCGGGATCATGGCGGGGTCGCCGTGCCCGGCGCAGGTGATGCGGCGGGTGATCGACGACATGCACATGACCGAGATCGCGATCTGCTACGGCATGACCGAGACGTCGCCGGTGTCGACCCAAACCCGCAGCGGGGACTCGCTGACCCAGCGGGTGGAGACCGTCGGGCGCGTGGGACCTCATCTGGAGATCAAGATGATCGACCCGGCCACCGGCCACCCGGTGCCGCGAGGTCAGGTCGGCGAACTGTGCACCCGCGGCTATTCGGTGATGACCGGTTACTGGAACGACCCGGCCAAGTCCGAGGCGGCCATCGATGCCGAAGGCTGGATGCACAGCGGCGATCTGGCCGTCATGGACGACGACGGATACGTGCGGATCACCGGGCGGATCAAGGACATGGTGATCCGCGGCGGGGAGAACATCTACCCGCGCGAGATCGAGGAGTTCCTGCACACCCACCCCGACATCCTCGACGCCCAGGTCATCGGTGTGCCCGACGAAATCTACGGTGAGGAACTGATGGCGGTGGTCATGCTGCGCGACGGGGCGGGGCCGCTGACCGTTGAGCGGCTGCGCGAGTTCTGCGCCGGCCGACTGGCGCACTTCAAGGTGCCGCGGTACCTGCGCGTGGTCGCGGAGTTCCCGATGACGGCCACCGGCAAGGTCCGTAAGGACGAGGTGCGTCGACAGGTGATCGAGCAGCTGGGTGGCGGCTGACAGGACAGCGCGAGAATGGTATTCTCTGCTGTCAGTTAATCAACATTAACTGAAAATGAGGAGGCGCGGGTGGCGATGGACAAGGTCGTGGCGACGGCGGCGGCAGCCGTGGCCGACGTGACCGACGGCGCGTCACTGGCGGTGGGCGGGTTCGGCCTCTGCGGCATTCCGGAGGCGTTGATCAACGCCGTCCTGCAACTCGGTGTCACGGATCTGGAAACCGTCTCGAACAACTGCGGCGTCGACGGCATCGGGCTGGGAGTGCTGTTGGAGCACAAGCGGATCCGACGCACCGTGAGCTCCTATGTGGGCGAGAACAAGGAATTCGCCCGGCAGTTCCTGTCCGGAGAGCTCGAGGTGGAGCTGACACCGCAGGGCACGCTGGCCGAGCGGCTGCGCGCCGGCGGTGCCGGGATCCCGGCGTTCTACACACCGACCGGGGTGGGCACCCAGGTCGCCGACGGCGGCCTGCCGTGGCGCTACGACGGAGCCGGCGGGGTGGCGGTGGCCTCACCGCGCAAGGAGACCCGGGACTTCGACGGGCGCACCTACGTGCTGGAGCGGGCGATCCGCACCGATTTCGCGTTGGTGCACGCCTGGAAGGGCGATCGGCACGGCAACCTCGTCTACCGGGAGGCCGCGGCCAACTTCAACCCGGACTGCGCCGCAGCGGGCCGGATCACCATCGCCCAGGTCGAGCACCTGGTCGAGCCCGGCGAGATCTGTCCCGCCGAGGTGCACACCCCAGGTATTCACGTGCATCGGGTGGTGCACGTACCGAATCCGGAGAAACGAATCGAACGGGAGACGGTGCGCTGATGGCTGCGCCAGCGACGATGCAGTGGGGGTACCCCCAGCCGCGCAGCGGCGAGGGGGACGAAGCGATGAAGAGGAGTGGCGCTTAATGGCACTCACGCGTGACGAACTGGCCGCACGGGTCGCCGCGGAGTTGGAAGACGGGCAATACGTCAACCTCGGTATCGGGTTGCCGACCTTGATTCCCAACCACATCCCCGACGGTGTCAGCGTCGTGCTGCATTCGGAGAACGGGATCCTCGGCGTGGGGCCGTACCCGCGCCGCGAGGACCTCGACGCCGATTTGATCAACGCCGGCAAAGAAACCGTGACGGTGCTGCCCGGGGCGTCATTCTTCTCCTCGTCCACGTCGTTCGGGGTGATCCGCGGCGGCCACCTCGACGTGGCGGTGCTCGGCGCCATGCAGGTATCAGCGGTCGGCGACCTGGCCAACTGGATGATCCCCGGCAAGATGATCAAGGGCATGGGCGGGGCGATGGACCTGGTGCACGGGGCGCGCCGGGTCATCGTGATGATGGAACATGCCGCCAAGGACGGCAGCGCGAAGATCGTCGAGCAGTGCACGTTGCCGCTCACCGGCGCCCGCTGCGTCGACCGCATCATCACCGACTTGGCCGTCATCGACGTCACCGAAGCGGGCCTGGAGTTGGTGGAGACCGCGCCCGGTGTATCGGTCGATGAGGTGGTTGCGAAAACCGGTGCCCCGTTGAATCTTTCGAAGGTGTCATGACGGCCCCAGCATTCGCCGACGAGCACCGGCGGCTGGTCGCCGAGCTCAACACCAAGCTGGCGACCGCGGCGCTCGGTGGCAGCGAGCAGTCCCGGCAGCGGCACGTGTCGCGGGGCAAGCTGTTGCCGCGCGACCGGGTCGACCGGTTGCTGGATCCGGGCAGCCCGTTTCTGGAGTTGGCGCCGCTGGCCGCCGACGGCATGTACGACGACGAATGCCCCGGCGCCGGGATCATCACCGGGATCGGGCGGGTGTCCGGGCGGGAATGCGTGATCGTCGCCAACGACGCCACCGTCAAGGGCGGCACCTACTACCCGGTCACCGTCAAAAAGCACCTGCGGGCCCAGGAAGTCGCGCTGGGCAACCGGCTGCCCTGCATTTACCTGGTGGACTCCGGCGGCGCGTTTCTGCCCCGTCAGGACGAGGTGTTCCCCGACCGCGAGCACTTCGGCCGGATCTTCTACAACCAGGCGACCATGAGCGCGGCGGGCATCCCGCAGATCGCCGCGGTGCTCGGCTCCTGCACCGCCGGCGGCGCCTACGTTCCCGCGATGAGCGACGAGGCCGTCATCGTCCGCGAACAGGGCACCATCTTCCTGGGCGGCCCGCCGCTGGTGAAGGCCGCCACCGGAGAGGTGGTGACCGCCGAAGAACTCGGTGGGGGAGACCTGCACTCCAAGGTCTCCGGGGTCACCGACTATTTGGCCGACGACGATGAACACGCGCTGCGCATCGTCCGCCAGATCGCGCAGACCTTCGGGCCGAGACCCGAAAGCCCATGGGAGATCAAGCGTTCCGTGGATCCGCACCATGACCCCGCGGAGCTCTACGACGTGGTCCCACCGGATCCGCGGGTTCCCTACGACGTGCGGCAGGTCATCACCCGCATTGTCGACGGCAGCGAGTTCAGCGAGTTCAAGGCCGAATACGGCAAGACCCTGGTGACCGCGTTCGCTCGCATCCACGGCCATCCGGTGGGCATCATCGCCAACAACGGGGTGCTGTTCGGTGAGTCGGCGCTCAAGGGCGCGCATTTCATCGAACTGTGCGACAAGCGCTCCATCCCCTTGGTGTTCTTGCAGAACATCGCCGGTTTCATGGTCGGCCGCGACTACGAGGCCGGCGGCATCGCCAAACACGGCGCCAAAATGGTCACCGCGGTGGCCTGCGCGCGGGTGCCCAAGCTGACGGTGGTGATCGGCGGGTCCTACGGGGCGGGCAACTACTCCATGTGCGGCCGGGCGTATTCGCCGCGGTTCCTGTGGATGTGGCCCAACGCCCGGATCTCGGTGATGGGTGGCGAGCAGGCCGCGTCGGTGCTGGCCACGGTGCGCGGTGACCAACTCGACGCGGCCGGCAAGCCGTGGTCCGCCGAGGATGAGGAGGCGTTCAAGGCCCCGATCCGGGACCAATACGAGGCCCAGGGCAACCCCTACTACTCGACCGCACGGCTGTGGGACGATGGGATCATCGACCCGGCCGACACCAGAACAGTGCTGGGGCTGGCGCTTTCGGCCTGTGCGAACGCGCCGCTGGACCCGGTCTCCTACGGCGTTTTCCGGATGTGAGTGCCCATGTTTGAAACCGTCCTGGTAGCCAACCGCGGTGAGATCGCGGTGCGGGTGATCCGCACCCTGCGCCGGATGGGCATCCGGTCGGTGGCGGTCTACAGCGACGCCGACGCCGGAGCGCGGCATGTGCGTGAAGCCGACACCGCGGTGCGGCTCGGCCCCGCGCCGGTGGCCGACAGCTACCTGTCGATCCCCGTGGTGCTCGAGGCCGCTGCCGCCACCGGCGCGAGCGCGATTCATCCCGGCTACGGGTTCCTTTCCGAGAACGCCGGCTTCGCCGCCGCCTGCGAGGCGGCCGGGGTGGTGTTCATCGGACCGCCGGCGCGCGCCATCGAGGTGATGGGCGACAAGATCTCGGCGAAGAACACCGTCACGGCGTTCGACGTCCCGGTCGTTCCGGGTATCGCTAAACCCGGTCTGTCCGATGACGAACTGGTGGCCGCCGCGGGCGAGATCGGGTACCCGGTGCTGATCAAACCGTCGGCGGGCGGTGGCGGCAAAGGCATGCACCTGGTCGACGACCCCGCGCAGCTGCGGGCTTCGCTGGCCACCGCACGGCGTGAGGCGGCGTCCGCGTTCGGCGACGACACACTGTTCCTGGAGCGATTCGTGTTGCGGCCCCGCCACATCGAGGTTCAGGTGCTCGCCGACACCCAGGGCAACGTGGTGCACCTCGGCGAGCGGGAGTGCAGCCTGCAGCGACGTCATCAGAAGGTGATCGAGGAGGCGCCGTCGCCGCTGCTGGACGCCGCGACCCGGGACCGGATCGGGACGGCGGCGTGCAACACCGCCCGCAGCGTCGACTACGTCGGCGCCGGCACCGTGGAGTTCATCGTCTCCGCGGACCGCCCGGATGAGTTCTTCTTCATGGAGATGAACACCCGGCTGCAGGTCGAGCACCCGGTCACCGAAGCGGTCACCGGCCTCGACCTCGTCGAGTGGCAGCTGCGGGTAGCCGCCGGCGAGAAACTGCCGTTCGCGCAGCATGAGATCACGTTGGACGGGCACGCGATCGAGGCCCGGGTGTACGCCGAAGATCCGGCCCGCGGTTTCCTGCCCACCGGCGGACAGGTGCTGGCGGTGCACGAGCCGGCCGGGCCCGGGGTGCGGGTGGACTCGTCGTTGCAGGACGGCACCGTGGTCGGCAGCGACTACGACCCGATGCTGTCCAAGGTGATCGCGCACGGGGCCGACCGGGCGCAGGCCCTGGCGCGGCTCGATGCGGCGCTGGCCGGCACCGCCGTGTTCGGCGTACAGACCAACGTCGAGTTTCTGCGGTTCCTGCTCGCCGACGACCGGGTGGTCACCGGGGATCTCGACACCGAACTGCTCGATACCAGGTCGGCCGACTTCGCGCCGGCGCCCGCGCCTGACGACGTGCTGGCCGCCGGCGGCCTCTACCGCCAATGGGCGCTGTCCGGGCGGAAATCACCGTGGGCCAACCCCAGCGGATGGCGGATCGGCGCGTCGGCACCGGTGCGCACCGAGATGCGCACGCCGCTTCGGTCGGAGACGGTGTCGGTGTGGGGGCTTCCGGCGACCGCGCGGGTGCAGGTCGGTGACGGCGAGATCCACAGCGGCAGCGCCGAAGTCGAGGGCGACCGGCTGACGGTGACACTGGCGGGCCGACGACGCTGCTACAGGTTCGCCGAGCACGACGGGCAGCTGTGGATCTCCGATGAGCGCGGCATCTGGCACCTGCGTGAAGCCGAGGAAAGCACCGTGGTGCGGTCTGCCGTCGGTCCGCGCAGCGCCGAGATCGTCAGCCCGATGCCCGGCAGCGTGATCGCGGTGAACGTCGCGTCCGAAACGCCGGTCGACGAGGGCGATCCGGTCGTGGTGGTCGAGGCGATGAAGATGGAGCACACCTTGACCGCGCCGATCAGCGGCCGGGTGGAGGTATTGGTATCGGTGGGCGATCAGGTGACGGTGGACCAGGTATTGGCCCGGCTGGTGCCCGAATCAAGTGAGGACGATCAGCGATGACGACGATCATGGCAGGCGAGCTGCCCAAGGAGTACCAGGATCTGCAGCACACGGTCGCCGAGTTCGCGCGCACCGTCGTCGCTCCGGTCTCCGCCAAACACGACGAAGAGCACAGCTTCCCCTACGAAGTGATCGCCAAGATGGGCGAGATGGGGCTGTTCGGCCTGCCGTTCCCCGAAGAGTACGGCGGTATGGGCGGCGACTTTTTCGCGCTGACGCTCGCCCTGGAGGAACTCGGCAAGGTCGACCAGTCCGTTGCGATGACCCTGGAGGCGGGGGTGGGCCTCGGAGCGATGCCGATCTACCGGTTCGGCACCGAGGAACAGAAGCAGACCTGGCTGCCCGACCTGGTTGCCGGTCGTGCGCTTGCCGGCTTCGGCCTCACCGAGCCGGGTGCCGGTTCGGATGCCGGCGGCACCCGCACCACCGCGCGACTGGACGGCGACGAGTGGGTCATCAACGGCGCCAAGCAGTTCATCACCAACTCCGGCACCGACATCACCTCGCTGGTGACCGTCACCGCCGTCACCGGAACCGCACCCGACGGCCGCAAGGAGATCTCCACGATCATCGTCCCGTCCGGCACGCCGGGTTTCACCGTCGAACCGGCCTACAACAAGGTGGGCTGGAACGCCTCGGACACCCATCCGCTCACCTTCGCTGACGCCCGTGTCCCGCAAGCCAATCTGCTCGGCGAACAGGGCAGGGGCTACGCGAACTTCCTGTCGATCCTCGATGAGGGCCGCATCGCGATCGCCGCGGTGGCCACCGGGGTCGCACAGGGTTGCGTCGACGAGAGCGTCAAGTACGCCGGTGAGCGCGAGGCATTCGGCCAGCCGATCGGCTCCTACCAGGCGATCAGCTTCAAGATCGCGCGGATGGAGGCCCGCGCCCACGTAGCACGCACCGCCTACTACGACGCCGCGGCGAAGATGCTGGCGGGCAAGCCGTTCAAGAAGGAGGCGGCGATCGCCAAGATGATCTCCTCGGAGGCGGCGATGGACAACGCCCGCGACGCCACCCAGATTCACGGCGGGTACGGCTTCATCAACGAATACCCGGTAGCCCGCCATTACCGGGACAGCAAGATCCTGGAGATCGGCGAGGGGACCACCGAAGTCCAGCTGATGCTGATCGCACGATCGCTGGGGCTGTGATGAGCACCGGCAGCGGCCGCGAGCGGGCATCTCGCGACACAGCAGCGGCGTGTTGCGTCGCAGAATTCCGAGTCGGCGAAGGAGAAGGGAAGCAGCGTGGGTAAGACGGTCGAGCAGCGCGGACTGTGGTTCGAGGAGTACGAGATCGGCACCACGTATGCCCACCGCCCCGGGCGCACCGTCACCGAGGCCGACAACGTGCTGTTCACCACGCTGACCATGAACACCCAGTCGCTGCACCTGGATGCGGCCTGGGCTGCCGAGCAGCCCGGCTTCCGCGGTGAGCGGCTGGTGAACTCCATGTTCACCCTGTCCACGCTCGTCGGGCTGTCGGTCGCTCAGTTGACGCTCGGCACCATCGTGGCCAACCTCGGATTCTCGGAGGTGTCGTTTCCCAAGCCGGTCTTCCACGGCGACACCCTCTACGCCGAGACGGTCTGCACCGACAAGCGCGAGTCCAAGAGCCGTCCCGGGGAGGGCATCGTGACGCTCGAGCATGTCGGGCGCAACCAGCACGGCGACGTGGTGGCCCGCGCGGTGCGGACTACGTTGGTGCGCAAGCGGCCGGCAGGAGAGTCGGCATGAACCTGCTCTCCACCGGGCCGGCCTGGCTGTTCTGCCCGGCCGATCGCCCGGAGCGCTACGCAAAGGCCGCCGCGGTGGCCGACGTGGTCATCCTGGATCTGGAGGACGGGGTGGCCGCCGCCGACCGGCCCGCTGCCCGGGAAGCGTTGCGGGACAACCCGCTCGACCCGGAGCGGACCGTGGTGCGGATCAACCCGGCCGGTACCGAGGATCAGTCGCGCGATCTGGCGGCGCTGGCCGACACCGCCTACACGACGGTGATGCTGGCCAAGACCGAGTCAGCCGCCCAGGTCGATGCGCTGGCGCCGCGGCAGGTCGTCGCGCTGGCCGAAACCCCGCGCGGCGTCGTGTTCGCGACCGAGATCGCCGCTACGCGGGCCTGTGCGGCGATGATGTGGGGCGCCGAGGACCTGGTCGCCGCCATGGGAGGGGGCTCCAGCCGTCACGCGGACGGCCGCTATCGGGACTTCGCCCGGCACGCGCGTTCGACGGTGCTGCTGGCGGCGTCGGTGTTTGAGCGTGCCGCGCTCGACGCCGTCTACCTCAATATCGGTGACCTCGACGGGTTGCGGGCCGAGGCGCTCGACGGCGCCGCGGTCGGGTTCGCCGCCACGGTGTGCATCCATCCCACCCAGGTACCGGTGGTGCGCGACGCCTACCGACCGGCGGAGGACAAGATCGACTGGGCGCGAAGGGTGCTCGCCGCGGCACAGCACGAGCGGGGCGTGTTCGCCTTCGAGGGACAAATGGTGGACTCGCCGGTGCTGCGGCACGCTGAGGCTATCCTGCGGCGAGCGGAGTAACGCCTACCGACAGGAGCGACGGCGCGTGCGCATCACCCGGATCGTCGAAAGATCGGTGCCATTGAGCGGCGAGATCGCCAACGCACTGGTGGACTTCTCCCGGCATACCGTGTCACTGGTCGCCATCGTCACCGACCGGATACGGAACGGGAAACCGGTGACCGGCATCGCGTTCAACTCAATCGGCCGATTCGCCCAGGGAGGCATCCTGGCCAATCGGATGATCCCGCGGGTGCTGCGCGCCGACCCGGAGTCGCTACTCGACGATGACGGCCACATCGACCCCGCCCGGGTGCTGTACCAGGCGCTCGTCGACGAGAAGCCCGGCGGCCACGGCGACCGCGCCGGCGCGGCGGCGGCCCTGGAACTGGCGTGCTGGGATCTCAAAGCGAAACTCGCCGACGAACCCGCCTACCGCACCATCGCGCGACACTTCGGCCGGAACTTGGGCTGGAATGAAGCCGTGGCAGCGGTTCCGGTGTATGCCGCGGGCGGGTACTACTATCAGGCAGACGGCTTGGACCGGCTCCGGACCGAGATGCGCGGCTATCTCGACCTGGGCTATGACGCGGTCAAGATAAAGATCGGCGGCGCGCCGATGCGCGAGGACCTGGACCGCATCGAGGCGGTCATCGACGTGGTGGGCAGCGGCGCACGGGTGGCCGTCGACGCCAACGGTCGATTCGACGCCACAGCCGCTGGGCAGTGGGCGCAGGCGCTGAGCCCCTACGGCCTGCGCTGGTACGAGGAGCCCGGCGATCCGCTGGACTTCGTGCTGAACGCCCAACTGATCGCCGGTTACCCGGGAGCGGTCGCCACCGGCGAGAACCTGTTCTCCGCGCGTGACG
This sequence comes from Mycolicibacter algericus DSM 45454, assembly GCF_002086455.1. Lineage (GTDB taxonomy): Bacteria > Actinomycetota > Actinomycetes > Mycobacteriales > Mycobacteriaceae > Mycobacterium > Mycobacterium algericum. Next base: position 357,935 of record NZ_MVHC01000002.1, on the reverse strand, counting down.
TGACCAACCTGGTGCGCTACGGCGGCATGCGCCCGGGCCGCGACGTCTTCCAGATGGACGCGGGACTCAGCTACGGGTTGACCGAATACGCCCGCATGATCGAGGTACTCGAGTCGCACGGCTTCGACCGCGGTTGTGCCTTCCCGCACGGCGGCCACCTGATCAACCTGCACATCGCGGTGGGGTTGGGCTTGGGAGGCTGCGAGTCCTATCCCGGGGTGTTCGCACCCTTCGGCGGCTACTCGCCCGGATGCCGGCTGGCCGGTGGCACCATCGCGCCCACCGACGCCCCGGGATTCGGGCTCGAGGAAAAGCCCGACCTGCTCGCCGCGATCGCCCTCATGGGAGGCATGAGCAGATGAAGATCGCGGTCATCGGATGCGGCGCCATGGGATCGATCTACGCCGGGCGACTGGCCGCCGCCGGCAACGACGTACTGGCCCTGGACCGCTCACCCGCGCACGTCGAAGCGATCAACCGGGACGGCCTGCGCATCAGCGGGCCGCAATCCGATCAGGTGGTGGCGATGCGGGCGGCCGCCGTGGCGCCGGCAGAGCCGATGGGCCTGGTGGTGCTCGCGGTCAAAGCCGCCGACGTCGCCGCCGGGGCCACCCAGGCACTGCCGCTGCTCGGCGAGGACACACCGGTGCTGACCATCCAGAACGGACTGGGATCGGCCGACACCGTCGCCGACATCGTGGGAGCCGAGCGGGTGGCGGTGGGCATCGCCAGTGGTTTCGGCGCGTCACGTCCCGCGCCCGGACACGCGCACCACAACGCGATGCGGGCGGTCCGGTTCGGAGCTTATGCGGCGCTGCCGTTTTCGGCGGTCGAGGAGATCGCGCGAGTGTGGACCGACGCCGGATTCGACGCGGCTGCAGTCGCCGACATCGCCGCGATGCAGTGGGAGAAGTTGATCTGCAATGTCGCCTACAGCGCGCCGTGCGCACTGACGGGCATGACGGTGGGGCAGGTCATGGACGACGCAGATATGGGACCGGTCAGCCGCGCCGCCGCCACCGAGGCCTGGGCGGTGGCCCGCGCCGCCGGGATCGACATCGCCGTGGCGGACCCGGTTGCGCACGTCCGGGCCTTCGGGGCGCAGCTGCCCGACGCCAAACCGTCGGCGCTGCTGGACCACCTGGCCCGCCGGGTCAGCGAGATCGACGTGATCAACGGCGCGGTGGTGCGCCAGGCAGCGCAGGTCGAGCAGCAGGCTCCGGTCAACATGACGCTGACGGCGCTGGTCAAAGCCGTTGAACGGCAGTGGATGACGCCCGAGGACTGAACACCGCGCCGCGAGGCGTTCAGTTCGGCGCGAGCGCTCCCGGGCGGAGCTAGCCTCGAATCCATGACCGATGACAAGGCGCGGGTGGACCTGCGCGGAGCGCCGCAGACCATGCTCGCGACGTTGTACGCCAAGGCGCTGGACGCGGATCTGCCCGAGCCGATTCTGGGTGATCGCTACGCCAAGGACGCGGTCGAACGCATCGACTACGACTGGAGCAAGACCACCATCACCGCCGCCCGGTCACCGTCGGTGACCACCCGTTCGGCGCACTTCGATACCTGGGCCGGCCAATTCCTGGCGATCAACCCCGACGCGGTGGTGCTGCATGTGGGCTGTGGGCTCGACGCGCGATACTTCCGGCTGCAACCCGGCGACGGAGTCGACTGGTATGACATCGACTATAGGTGCGTCGCCGACCTGCGCCGTCGGCTACTCCCCGCGCGCGAACACAACCACGTGGTCGCGGCATCGGTCACCGACCCGGCGTGGCTGGCCGAAATCCCCACCGACCGACCGACATTGATGCTCGGTGAGGGGCTGGCCATGTACCTCACCGAACAAGCCGGCGTCGCATTGCTGCGCCGGGTCGTCGAGCACTGCGCGCGCGGGGAATTACAGTTCGACGCCTTCAGCCGGTTGGGTATCAAGACCCAGTGGGCCAATGCCGTGGTCCGCCGCTCCGGGGCAAAGCTGCAGTGGGGGATCGACGAGCCCCGCGAGATCCTCGCCGCCGTTCCGGGCACGCGGTTGGTGGAGTGCCTGCGCTGGTTCGAGTCAGACACCTACCAGATGCTTCCCCGCCGTTACCGGGCGCTGGGCAAGGCGATGTCGCTGGTTCCGGCGATGGCGAACCTGGCGCGGTACCACCGCTACGCCTTCTGACCGGCACGCCATTGACGAATTACGTTACGTAATGTAAATATTTGGTTCGTGGGCAACGACGATCGGGTGACGGCACCGCAATCCGCCCCCACCGCCCGCGGTCGGCCGCGCAATCCGCGCACCGAGCAGGCCATCGCCGAGGCAGCCCGCCGGCTGCTCGCCCGTGACGGTTACGACCAGGTCTCCATCGAGGCGATCGCACGAGAGGCGGACGTCAGCCGCCCCACCGTCTACCGGCGCTGGCCGTCGAAGACCCACCTGGTGTTCGACGCGGTCTTCGGCTCGACCGTCGGGGACCTGCTGACCAGCTCGGGCGACTTCGAGGCGGACCTGCGCCGGTTCGTGGCCGGAGTCTTCGCGTTCTGGCGCTCACCGGAGGTGGCCGCCGCGGCGCTGGGCATCCTGGCCGACCGCCACCGCGACCCGGAGCTGTTCATCCGCACCCAGCAGCTGCTCGACGAGCAGACCCGCACCGCGTTCGGGGAACTGATCAGCACCGGCATCGACCAAGGCGTGCTCGGCGCCGACGTCGACGTCGAGATCGCCTACGACCTGCTGGTGGGCACCAGCTTCTACATCGCCCAGGTGCTGGCCGCCGACACCGTCGACGCTGTCGACCGACTCTGCTCCCTGGTGCTGCAAGGAATGAGAAAGAAGGAGAACCGTGATGGGTGACGAGTCGTCGGAGCTGTCTCAGGCATTCGGGGACCTGCTCGAGGAGGTTCGCGCCGTCGAGCAGCGGCTGTTGGGCGCCGATCCGCCACTGGAGGAGGCCGACATCCTCGACGGCTACCGGTGGGCGCTGAGCCTGCTGCGGGTCGCCGCCGACGCCTACATCTGGGGGGACGCCGACAAGCCGATCCTGGTCGACGTGATCGGCCCGTACCTGAAGTGGGGCGGCGACAACTCCGACGCCTTCTACCAGCTGGCACCGATCGACCCCGGCCGCAGCTACCGGGTCACCGGCAACCGCGGCGACGCGGTCTACCTGTCCATGACCGTCTACGGCGGCCCCGACGACGGCCGCTACAGCGACCGCATCATCGACACGATCAACGACCGTGACCTGGGCTGCGACACCGACCGCGACTTCGAGTTCGTCATCAGCGCCACTGAGCAACAGGGCAATTGGCTCAAGCTCGAACCTGACGCGGTCTTCATCCTGACCCGCGACTACTGCACCGAGCCGGGCACGGACCGGCGAGCCCAATGGATGATCGAGGCGCTCGAGGACACGCCGCGTCGCCCCGATAGCCGCGCCGACCTGAGCCGGCGGATGCGCGCGGCACGGACCTGGATCCGTGAGCAGGCTGCGATGGCGCCGGTACGGTTGCCGGCCAACGCACTGCAGGACCCGTACCCCGTGCCGAGTCGCACGGTGGGCTGGGCCGCCGGTGACGCCGCGTACGCCATGGGAGCCTACGAACTGCAACCCGGCCAGGCGCTGGTCATTGAAGGTACCTCGCCGGAGTGTGTGTTCTGGAACCTGTGCCTGTGGAATCCGTTCCTGCACACCTACGACTACACCCGCGAACGCGTCACGATCAACGGTGCGCACGTCACCTACGCACCCGACGGGTCCTGGCAGATCGTGATCAGCGAAACCGACCCCGGGCATCCGAATTGGGTGTCCACCGCCGGCCGGTCCAAAGGCCTGATCTGGCTGCGCTGGTTCCTGCCCGAGGCCACCCCCGATTCGCTGAACTGCCGGGTCGTCGACGTCGCAGAGCTGGTCTGGTGAGCGCCGCCACCCGTCCGGGTGCCATCCGGCTCGAGGACCTGGCCAACCCGGTCTTTCCCGAGGCCGCGCGCCCGATGCGCGAAGGACTGGCCGGCTACGGCGCCGCGCTGCAGCTGACACCCGAGGCGCTGTTGCGGGCTGCGACCGAACGAACGGGACTGGACAATTGGGGCGACAACGCATTCCGGGAACGTCTCGACGTACTGTGCGGATCGCTGGTCGACGAAGCCGAGCTGTCCGGCGTGGGGCGAGCGATGGCGTTCGAGCAGCTGGCCGGTCACCTGGTCAACCGGCTACGGCTGGAAGACCTGATCGCGACGAACCCCGAGATCGAAGACGTCGCGATCGAACGCCCGATCATCATCTGCGGGCTGCCCCGTACCGGGACCACCCATCTGCACAACCTGATCGCCGCCGACCCCGCGCTGCGGTACCTGCCCTACTGGGAAAGCCTGGAGCCGATAGCCACACCCGGCGAGCCCGATCCGCAGGCCCGGCGTGACCGCTGCGCGGTCGGGCTGGACCTGATCAACACCTCGATGCCCGAGTTCAAGCGCATGCACGACATGACCGTCGACCACGCGCACGAGGAGATCCAGCTGCTGGGCAACGACATCTCCGGAATGCTCTTCGAATGCAGCTACTTTCTGCCGACCTTCGCGCAGCAGTACAAGGCCCACGACCAAACCGCGTCATACGCCTACCTGAAACGCAGCCTGCAGGCCCTGCAATGGCTGCGCGGCGGCACCCGCTGGGTGCTCAAATCGCCGCAGCATCTGGAACAGTTCCCGGCGCTGTACGCCACATTCCCCGACGCCACCTTCGTTGTCACTCACCGGGATCCGGTCGAGGTAACACAGTCGATGACGACGATGATCAGCTATGCGGCGCGAATGGGATGCGACCGTCCGGACCCGGTCAAGATCTCGGCGTACTGGTTCGATCGAGCCGACGACCTACTCAGCGGGTGTCTGGCCGATCGCGACGTGCTGCCGGCGGCGCAGTCCATCGATGTGCGCTTCGATGACTTCATGGCCGACGAGGACGGCACCGTCGCCGCCATCTACGAGCTCGCGGGCCAGCCGCTTGATACCCGGGCCAAAGAAGCGATGACCCAGTTCCGCGCCGACCACCCCCGCGGCCGCTACGGCACGGTGGACTACCAGCCGGCCGACGTGGGGCTGAACACCGACGAGATCGCCGCACGCCTGCGTGACTACCGGAACCGGTTCGTCGCCGGCTGATCGGAGGGCGAACCGACCGTATCGATGGCTACCGATGTCTAACGGCACTTTCTCCTGGTAGCGCCATCACCGTAGCCTGGCGATCATGATTCAGTTGGGGTCGCCGCCGTCCACGGCACCACCCGCGAAGCGCCGCCGGGGCGGGCCGCGCGGGCCGGTGTTCCTGGGCGCCAACATCGTGGTGCTGGTCTGGCTGGCCGTCTCGGTGGCGTTGCTGATCGGACACAACGCCATCGCGCACCCGATCTGGCTGCCGGTGCATGCGCTGCTGCTCGGCGCGGCCACCAACGCGATCGTGATCTGGTCGGGACACTTCACCACGACGCTGTGCAGGGTCCCCGACCCGCCGCACTGGCACCTGGTGGCCAAACTCGCCGTGCTCAACACGGGCGTGATCGCCGCCCTGGCGGGTGTCACCTGGAACACCGAGGCGCTGACCGGTATCGGCGGTGCGGTCGTGGCCGTGGTCGGCGTCGCTCACGGCGCGGAGTTGATCGCGATGAAGAAGTCGGCGCTCTCGGCGCGCTTCGACTATCTCGTCGGCTTCTATCTGGCTGCCCTCGTCGCCCTGCTGATCGGATCGGCGGCCGGCGCCACCATGGCCTTCGGCGTTGCGCGGTGGTATGCGCGATTGTGGACGACCCACGTGCACGTGATGCTCTACGGCTGGATCGGACTGACCGTGGTGGGCACGCTGTTCACCCTGTGGCCCACCACGATCCGGGAGAAGATCACCCCGCGCAGCTTCGCGATGGCCCGTCGTGCGCTGCCGACCCTGACCGTTGGTTTGGCGATCGCCACCGCGGGCCTGCTCGCCGACAGCTGGTGGCTGGCGGCGGCAGGTCTGGCGGGTTATGCGATCGGCGTCGGTCTGGCGATCGTCGGCCTGTGGCCGGGACGAAGCTTCACCGGCCCGGCGGCCTGGATGCTGGTCGGTGCGACCGGCTGGCTCGGGGTGGCCGTCGTGACGGAGGTGGTCGCGCTGATCGCGGGCCGCTCCGTCGATGTGCTGCCCGCATTCGTCGAGCACACCCTGCTGCCGCTGCTGGCGGTGGGTTTCGTCGCTCAGATCCTGCTCGGTGCGCTCAGTCAGCTGCTGCCGATCCTGGTGGCCCACGGCCCGCCGATTCGTAAGGCCGTCATCGCCTACCTGGATCAGGGCTGGCAGGTGCGGGTGGCTGCGATCAACGTCGCCGTGCCGCTGGTGGCCGGGCCGTGGCGGGGGCCGTTGCCCATCGTCGGCTGGGTGTTGGCCGCCGTCGCGGTGGCCAGTTTCGTGCTGCTGGCGCTGCGGCTGGCGCTGCCGGTGGCGCTGCGCGGACCGATCGACGTCGAGGCGATCAAACCGCACTCCGCTGCGGTGACCGGGGCGGTCGCGGTGGCCGCGGTGGCCGCGGTCGCGTCGGCGCTGATACTGGGGGCGCCGGCGTCCTCGGAAGTGGCCGACGTCGCCGGCGAGGCACACACGGTCGAGGTGACGCTGAACAACATGCGGTTCTCCCCGGACGTGCTCGAGGTGGCGGCCGGAACCCGGCTGGTGCTGCGGGTCACCAACATCGACGGCCTGCCGCACGACCTGCACGTCGACACCGGCGAGCACACGCCGCGGCTGAGCCGCGGCCAGACCGCGGTGCTCGATCTCGGGGTGATCCGGCAGGACCGCGACGTCTGGTGCGACGTACCGGGCCACCGGGCCGCCGGGATGACGATGACGATCCATGCCGTCGGCGGCGTGCCGCGCCACGAGCACACCGGCGGTGACCACGGTGGGGGAGTTCCCGTGCCGGCCACGCTGAACCTGGCCGCGGACCCGTCGCCGGGATGGCGGCCGTACGATGCGGTGCTGGCGCCGGCAACACCCGGCGTGCACCGGGTGGAACTGCGGGCCGTGGACCGGGAGCTTGAGGTGGCACCCGGCCGCCGCGAGATCCGCTGGACCTTCGGCGGTAGCGAGCCGGCCCCCACATTGCACGGCCGGGTCGGGGACACCTTCGAGATCACCCTGATCAACGACTCCACCATGGGACACGGCATCGACTTTCACGCCGGGGCGCTTGCACCGGACCAGCCGATGCGCACGCTGGAGCCGGGGGAGCGGCTGGTCTACCGGTTCACCGCCCGACGGGCCGGCGCCTGGCTGTATCACTGCAGCACGCCGCCGATGACGCTGCACATCGCCAACGGCATGTATGGCGCGGTGATCATCGACCCGCCCGGACTGCCGGCCGTGGACCGGGAATACGCCCTGGTCGGCGCGCAACTCTATGCCGGAGCGCCCGATGCCGACGCCAAGACGACCGCGATCCGCGCCGGACAGCCCGACGGCTGGATGTTCAACGGCACCGCGGCACAGTACATGCACGCCCCGCTGCCGGCGCGCGCCGGCGAACGGGTGCGGGTCTGGGTGGTCAACGCCGGGCCCGGCGACACGATCGCCTTCCACATCGTCGGCACACAGTTCGACACCGTCTACAAAGAGGGCGCCTGGCTGTTGCGGCCGCCGCACCAGCCCGGGGGCCCGGGCGGCTCCCAGGTGTTGGATCTGGCGCCGGCCCAGGGCGGTTTCGTCGAGCTGACCTTCCCCGAGCCGGGCCACTACCCGTTCATGGACCACGACATGCGGCACGCCGAAAACGGCGCCCACGGCATCTTCGAGGTCGCCGGCTAATTGCCGGCGGGAGCGGTTCGCCGGTACGGCGTCAGGTAGGACGGCAGCGGGATGGCCGGGTCGAGGTCGCCGGCTGGTTCGGGAGATCCGGCGGCCACCGTCAACGGCACCACCCCGGCCCAGTAGGGCAGGGCGAGGTCTTCGGGATCGTCGACCGGGCCGCCGGTGCGCACCTTGGCGGAGACTTCCACCAAGTCGAGTGCCAGCACGGCGGTCATGGCCAGCTCACGTTCGTTGGGGGGCCTGCTGTCGGCGGCGCGGCCGGAGACCACATGGTCGACAAGCGCCGCCAGTGCCTCGCGCTTTTCGCCGGGATCAACGACCACCCGCGCCGCGCCGCGGATGATCACCGAGCGATACGCCAGCGAGTGGTGCAGCGCCGAGCGGGCCAGCACCAGGCCGTCGATCAGGCTGACGGTGACGCAGACCGGCAGGCCCGCGGGGGCTTTCGCGGCTGCCAGCATCGGGCCGCTTCCGGTGGAGCCATGCAGGTAGAGCACCTCGCGGTGGCGCGCGTGAGTGGTGGGCAGCACCACCGGGGACCCCTCGTCGAGATAACCGAGGTGACAGATCAGTGCCTCGTCGAGGATGCGATGGACGGTCTCGTGGTCATAGCGTGCCCGCTCCCGGTACCTGGTGGGCGTGGTGCGGTCTGTGCGCGCATAAGTCCGGGCCATCACCGTTGCCTTTCATATTGAACTAGTACATAATTAGATATGTGACGGTACAATATTCTATTACCGGTGCCGGCGCTGAGTCGATAGCCGCCAGCATCGAAGACGGCATCTCCGATGGCCAGCTGGCGCCGGGGTCTGCGCTCCCGCCCATCCGCGACCTGGCCGGCCGGCTCGCGGTCAACCCGAACACCGTTGCTGCCGCCTACCGGTTGCTGCGCGACCGCGGGGCGGTCGAAACAGCCGGTCGGCGGGGAACCCGGGTACGGGATCGGCCGGCGACCACACCGCGTTCGCTGCGCGGCCTCACGGTCCCGGCCGGTGTCCGTGATCTGTCTACCGGGAACCCGAACCCCGCGTTGCTGCCGATCGCCGGCGCCCGGCTGTCGCCGCCGGCCACCCCGGTGCTGTACGGGCAGCCACCCGTCTCGCCGGAGTTGGCCGACCACGCCCGGGCCGCCCTGGAAGCCGACGGGGTGGCGGCCGAGCACCTGGCGGTGGCATCGGGCGCACTGGATGCGATCGAGCGGGTACTGGCGGCTCACCTGCGTCCCGGCGACCGGGTGGCCGTCGAAGACCCCGGGTGGGCCAATCTGCTCGACCTGCTCGGAGCGCTGGGGCTGGCTGTGGAGCCGGTGGGTGGCGACGACGACGGGCCATTGGTCACAGACCTGGCTCGGGCGTTGCGCCGCGGAGTACGAGCGGTGGTGGTGACCAGCCGCGCCCAGAACCCGACCGGCGGCGCGATGTCGGCGGAGCGTGCCGCTGCGTTGCGTGCCGTGCTGGCCGAAACCGCCACCGACGTGCTGCTGATCGAAGACGACCACTGCGCCGGGGTGGCGGGGATGGCGTTGCACCCGCTGGCCGGGGTGGTGCGGGACTGGGCGTTCGTGCGGTCCGTGGCCAAGGCCTACGGCCCGGACCTGCGGTTGGCGCTGGTGGCCGGGGACCGTCGCACGATCGAACGAGTGCAGGGGCGCCAGCGGCTGGGGCCGGGCTGGGTCAGCCGGCTGTTGCAGGACGTTGTTGTCGGTATGTGGCGGGATAGGGCCGCGACACGGCTGGTGGCCGACGCCGAAGCCGTCTACACCGACCGGCGCACCCGGCTGTGCGCGGCGCTGGCGGAGCGCGGCCTGGCCTGCCACGGTCGCTCGGGGCTCAACGTCTGGATTCCGGTACCCGACGAGTCGGCGGCAATCACGCGGTTGTTCGCCGCGGGCTGGGCCGCCGCCCCGGGCAGCCGGTACCGGATCGGTAGCCCGCCAGGAATCCGCATCACCATCTCGGATCTGGCCGCCGCCGAGATCGGACCGCTGGCCGATGCGGTAGCGGATTCGCTGAGCGGCACCGGAACCGTGAGCGTGTGACGGACCGGCCCGCGGACACGTCGACGTCACCGGTCACGCTCACCGGGCAATCGCGGGTTCGCTGGCATAATGAGAGCAGCGTCACAAGGAGGCTCGCATGGGCCAGCTGCCAGGCATCACCGGTCCCCAGGTCGCCCTCGAGCCTGTGCAGGTGATCGGGCCGGACGGCGCACCGACCGCCGAGAATCGCTACAGCCGTGACCTGCCCGACGAAACGCTGTGCTGGCTCTACGAACTGATGGCGCTCACCCGCGAGCTCGACACTGAACTGGTCAACCTGCAGCGCCAAGGGGAACTGGCGCTCTACGCATCCTGTCGCGGACAAGAGGCGGCTCAGATCGGCGCCACCGCATGCCTGCGCAAGACCGACTGGCTGTTCCCGCAGTATCGCGAGCTGGGAGTGTTCGTCGCCCGGGGTATCCCGGCGTGGAACCTGGCGGCCGCCTGGCGCGGAACATGGAACGGCGGACTGGAATTCACCGCGAAATGCTGTGCGCCGATCTCGGTTCCGATCGGCACCCAGGCGCTGCACGCCGTGGGCGCGGCGATGGGCGCGCAACGCCTCGGCGAGGACTCGGTCACCGTCGCGTTCGTCGGCGACGGTGCCACCAGCGAGGGAGACGTCCATGAGGCGCTGAACTTCGCCGCGGTGTTCGCGGCTCCGTGCGTGTTCTTCGTGCAGAACAACCAGTGGGCGATCTCGGTGCCGCTGCATCGTCAGACCGCTGCTCCGTCGCTGGCGCACAAGGCAATCGGCTACGGGATGCCCGGAATCCGGGTGGACGGCAACGATCCGTTGGCCTGTTATGCGGTGATGGCCGAAGCGGCCGAGCGGGCCCGCACCGGCGGCGGCCCCACCCTGGTCGAGGCCGTCACCTACCGGATCGGTCCGCACACCACCTCCGACGATCCAACGCGTTACCGCAGCAGCGCCGAACACGAGCGCTGGACGGCGCTCGACCCGATCCCGCGTTACCGCAGCTATTTGCGCAACGCCGGCGTATGGACACAGCGGCTCGAGGACCGGGTCGCGGCCCGGGCGCAGCGGCTGCGCACCGAGTTGCGGGACGCGACGGTCGGCGCGGCCGATTTCGACGTCGACGAGGTGTTCACCTCGGTCTTCGCCGACCTCACCCCGGAGCTGCAGCAGCAGCGCCGCGCGCTGCGTGCCGAGCTGGCCAGGGAGCGCTGATGACCCAGATCCTCGAACCGCCCACCCGCTCGCCGGCTACGGCCCCTACCGCCGGGTCGAACCCCGGCGCCGAGCAGCTGACGATGGTGCAGGCGCTCAACCGGGCGCTGCGGGACGCGATGGACGCCGATCCGAAGGTGTTGGTGTTCGGCACCGACGTCGGGGTGCAGGGCGGCGTGTTCCGGGTGACCGAAGGCCTGGCCGAAACCTTCGGCGAGCAACGCTGTTTCGATACTCCGCTGGCCGAGTCCGCGATGATCGGGATCGCCGTCGGACTGGCGGTGCGCGGCTTCGTGCCCGTTCCCGAGATCCAGTTCGACGGATTCAGTTACCCGGCGCTGGATCAAATGGTCAGCCACCTGGCTAAGTACCGGACCCGGACCCGCGGCGAGATACCGATGCCGGTCACCGTGCGAATCCCGTCATTCGGCGGAATCGGTGCGGCCGAACACCATTCGGAGTCCACCGAAACCTACTGGGCTCACACCGCGGGGCTGAAAGTCGTGGTTCCCGCCGACCCGTCGGACGCCTACTGGCTGCTGCGGCATGCCATCTCCGCGCCCGACCCGGTGATCTTCCTGGAGCCGAAGCGGCGGTACTGGGCCCGCGGCACCGTCGACACCGCTCGCCCGCAGCCGGGCATCGGTCGCGCCGCGGTGCGCCGGACCGGTACCGACGTCACCGTGCTGACCTACGGTGGCGGAGTGGCCACCGCGCTGGCGGCGGCCGAAATCGGTGCGCGGCAACACGGGTGGAGCCTGGAAGTGGTCGACCTGCGGTCGCTGGTCCCGCTCGACTTCGACACCGTCGCGGCATCGGTACGGCGCACCGGCCGATGCGTGGTGCTGCACGAGGGCCCGCGCAACCTCGGCTACGGTGCCGAGCTGGCGGCCCGTATTCAGGAGGAACTGTTCTACGAACTGGAGGCGCCGGTGTTGCGCGCCACCGGATTCGACACCCCGTACCCGCCGGCCCGGCTGGAGCGGCTGTGGCTTCCGGGACCCGACCGGCTGCTGGACTGCGTGCAGCGCGTCCTGGAGGCGCCGTGAGCCCAGCACAGATCCAGACGTTCGCGGTTCCCGACCTGGGTGAGGGACTCGAAGAGCTCACGGTGACCCGCTGGGAGGTGGCCGTCGGCGACGAGGTGGAACTCAACCAGACGCTGTGCTCGGTGGAGACGGCCAAAGCCGAAGTGGAGATTCCCAGCCCGTACGCCGGCCGGATCGTCGAACTCGGCGGTGCCGAGGGTGACGTGCTCGCGGTCGGGGCGCCGCTGGTGCGAATCGACACCGGTACGGCGGCTGAGTCTTCGACCCAGCCCGTTGAAGCGGCTCCGCCGGTGCGCACGCCGGTGCTGGTCGGCTACGGCGCCGACGACACCGTCGACACCAGCCGCCGAGCCTGCGCGAGCTCCCCCCGGCCCAAAGCCAAGCCGGGCGCCCGCAAGCTCGCCGCCGAGCTGGGCGTGGACCTGGGCGGCGTGCCACCGGGACCGCGCGGCGTGATCACCACCGACGGCGTGCTGGCCGCGGCGACCGGCGATCGGCCGGCCGACGAGTTGCGCCCGGTGAGTCCGGTGCAGGCTGCGATGGCACAACGAATGGCCATGGCCCGCAGCAGGATCCCGGATGCCCATGCCGCCGTACAGGTGGACTGTGCCAACTTGCTGCAGCTGCGCGACCGTCTCGCCGACGACGCCGACGGCACATCGATCACGCCGTTCACACTGACGCTGCGACTGCTGATCCTCGCCCTGACCCGTCATCCGGTGCTCAATGCGACCTGGGTCGACTCGCCGGGAGGCCCCCAGGTGCGCGCCCACCGCGCCATCCACCTCGGATTCGGGGTGGCCACCCCGCGTGGCCTGCTGGTCCCGGTGGTGTTCGACGCGCACCGCAAGACCACCCGGGAACTCGCCGACTGCGTGACGCGGCTCATCGCCGGCGCTCGTGCCGGTAGCCTTCAACCGGCCGAACTGCAGGGATCGACGTTCACCGTCTCCAACTTCGGCGCCCTCGGCATCGACGACGGGGTGCCGGTGATCAACTACCCCGAGGCGGCGATCCTGGGCATGGGTTCGCTGAAACCGCGGCCGGTGGCCATCGACGACGCCGTCGTGGTCCGCCCGCAGATGACGTTGACCTGTGCGTTCGACCACCGAATCGCCGACGGTGCGCAGGTCGCCGAATTCCTGTGTGCGCTACGCGATCTGATCGAACATCCCGATACCGCGCTGCTGGACCTGTAGCCGATCAGCGACGTCGCGCGGCGGCCAGCCGAGACGCGAACTCCGGTGACTCCACGGTCGCCGCCTGCGGACCCAGCTCGGTGCGCTTGGCGAACTCGTGCTGCTCGCCCTCGACCGCGCCGGGACTCGCCGTGGCGCGCATCGTGGCTTTGGTCGCCAACACCACCTCCCGCGGAGCCGACGCCGGCCCGGCGGCCAACGTGATCGCCGCGTCGACCGGGTCGTCGGCGACGTGCAGGGCCAACCCGTGCTGCACGGCGGCCTGGGCGTCGAAACGCATACCGAACAACAGTGCCGCCCGGGCGACCTGCGGTCCCACCGCCCGATGCAGCATCCAGGTGGCGCCGCCTCCGGGATGCAGACCCAATTGCTGGAACCGGGCGTCGAACACGGCTGCCGGGCCGGCGATCCGCACGTCGGCCGCCAGTGCCAGATTCAGCCCGGCGCCCACGGCGGCGCCGTTGACCGCGGCGACGGTGGGCAGCGTGCACTGTGCGACCGCCATGAAGCCGTCGTAGAGCGCCAGCAGGCCGTCCTCGGTGGCGGCCCCGAGGGCCGACAGGTCAGCGCCGGCGCAGAACGCCCGCCCCGCGCCGGTGACCACCACCGCGTGCACGTTCGGATCGGCTTCGGCCCGCTGCACCGCAGCCCGCAACTGCGCCGACATCACGCCGGTGACCGCGTTGCGGCGGCCGGGATCATTGACGGTGATCAACGCCACCCGCTCAGTGACGCTGAACAAGACGAGATCGGATTGTGTCATCGACGATGACGGTATCCGGTGCGAACCGGTCAGGCGACCCAGGCGATGATCACCGCGGACGCCACCACCAGCGCGATCATGAAGACGGTGTAGAGGATGATCGTACGTTCGTGGCTCATGAGCCTACCTTTCCCGGTTTTACCGGTATCTTCGCCGTTCTCCGGCGGAATGTCACGCGACCAAGCGGCGGAGCGCTTTGCCTGGTCGGATGGCGCCCCCGGCAGGACTCGAACCTGCGACCACAAGATTAGAAGTCATGTGCTCTATCCACCTGAGCTACGGAGGCAATGCAACCCAGTTTATCGGCTGATCGCAGCGGATCGGGGATGGTCGTGCAATGCCGGTCCGGTTCGCACCCGGTGTTCGGCCGGTTGCCACGGTCGATGAGTGCGCTCATTCGGCACGACCACCTGCGGTGTCGTGGGGCGGCGTTTCCAATTCACCCGGCCAGCAGAGTATTTCGTTTTGCCCACCGAAGGCCTGATCTGGACAATCGACACCCGTCGCCATAGCCAAACGATTAGCGTTGAATGGTGCTCGTGAACAGTGGGAATCAGGAGGGGCACGTGGTGGTCGTAGCGTCGGTACGCCGGGCAGGTCCGGGCGGTGAACCGGTGTCGGGAGCGCCCCGTGGGTGACCTCGTCGATGCCGCGGGCCTGCCCACCGAACTCGGGGCCGTCGACTATCTGTTGCACCGCGGCGAGGCCAACCCGCGCACCCGTTCAGGAATCATGGGCTTGGAGCTGCTCGACACCACCCCGGACTGGAATCGTTTCCGGGGCCTGTTCGAGAACGTTTCCCGGCGGGTGCTGCGGTTGCGCCAGAAGGTGGTGGTGCCGACGCTGCCTACCGCGGCGCCGCGCTGGGTGGTGGACCCCGACTTCAACCTCGATTTTCACGTGCGCCGGCTGCGGGTGCCCGAACCCGGTGGGCTGCGCGAAGTGCTCGACCTGGCCGAGGTGAGCCTGCAATCGCCGCTGGACATTCAGCGGCCGCTGTGGTCGGCCACCCTGGTGGAGGGGCTGGACGGCGGGCGGGCCGCCACGTTGCTGCACCTGAGTCACGCCGTCACCGACGGCGTCGGCGGCGCTGCGATGTTCGGACAGATCTACGACCTGGAACGCGATCCGCCCGCCCGCGCGATGCCGCCGCAACCGGTACCGCAGGACCTGTCGGCCAACGACCTGATGCGTGACGGCATCAACCAGCTGCCCGCGACGGTGCTCGGCGGTACCCGCGACGTGCTGTTCGGTGCGCTGTCGATGGCGACCCGCACGGTGCGTGACCCGTTGTCGGCGGTGGCCGGCGCCATCGGCTACGCCCGGTCGAGTGCGCGGGTGATGAGTCAGGCGGCAGAACCCTCACCGCTGCTGCGGCGGCGCAGCCTCACCAGCCGCACCCAGGCGATCGACATCCGGCTGTCGGATCTGCACCGCGCCGCCAAGGCGGGCGGCGGGTCGATCAACGATGCCTACCTGGCCGCGCTCTCCGGTGCGCTGGGACGCTACCACCGGGCACTGGGTGTCCCGATCGCCACGTTGCCCATGGCCATTCCGGTGAACCTGCGCGCCGAGGCCGATCCTGCCGGCGGCAATCGGTTCACCGGGGTGAATCTGGCCGCTCCGATCGGGGTCGCCGACCCGGTGGAGCGGATGAAGCGGATCCGGTCCCAGATGACGCGACGGCGTGAAGAGCCCGCAATGGACGTGATCGGCTCCGTCGCGCCGCTGTTGAGTGTTATCCCGACGCCGGTCCTGGAGAAGATGACCGAGTCCGTCGTCGGTGCCGATGTACAGGCCAGCAATGTGGCGTTCTATCCCGGTGACACCTACATCGCCGGAGCGAAAGTGCTGCGGCACTATGGAATCGGCCCGCTTCCCGGCGTGGCGATGATGGTGGTGCTGATCTCGCGTGGCGGTGAGTGCACCATCACGGTCCGCTACGACCGCGCGGCGGTGCGCGACGAGAAGCTGTTCGGCGCATGCCTGGTCCAGGGGTTCGACGAGGTGTTGGCGCTTGCCGGTGAGCCTGCGCCGCGCTGCGTGGCAGCGTCGTTTGATCCGGGTGCCGAATCATGACCGACGCCCAGACACCGCAGCCACCCCGTGACATGCGGCTGCCCGGCTCGGTGGCCGAGATCGCCGCCAGCGCGCCCGGTCCCAAGATCGGCGCCTTCTTCGATCTCGACGGCACCCTGGTGGCCGGGTTTACCGCTGTCATCCTCACCCGGGAACGAGTCCGCAGCCGTGACATGGGGATCGGGGAGCTGTTCGGCATGATCCAGGCCGGGCTCAACCACCAACTCGGCCGCATCGAATTCGAGCAACTCATCACCAAAGCCTCGTCGGCATTGCGGGGCCGCTCGATCAGTGATCTCGACGAGATCGGTGAGCGGTTGTTCGTGCAGAAGATCGCCGGTCGGATCTACCCGGAGATGCGCGAAGTGGTGCGCGCCCATCAGGCCCGCGGGCACACCGTGGTGTTGAGTTCCTCCGCGCTGACCATCCAGGTCGAACCGGTCGCCCGCTTCCTCGGTATCACCAACACGCTCACCAATGCCTTCGTCACCGACGAGAACGGTGTGCTCACCGGGGATGTGGCCGAACCGATCCTCTGGGGGCCGGGAAAAGCCGCCGCGGTGCAGAAGTTCGCCGCCGAACACGACATCGATCTGCAGGACAGTTACTTCTACGCCGACGGCGACGAGGACGTCGCGTTGATGCATCTGGTCGGAAACCCCAGGCCGACCAACCCCGAAGGCAAGATGGCCTCGGTCGCGCACAAGCGGGGCTGGCCGATCTTGCGGTTCAGCAGCCGCGGCAGTGGCGTCGTCGGTCAACTGCGCAATCTTGCCGCGTTGGGATCGATGGTGCCGGTGGGCGCCGGCGCGATCGGGCTGGGCCTGTTGAGCGGCAGCCGGCGCCGCGGCGTCAACTTTTTCACGGCCTTCTTCCCGAATCTGCTGCTGAGCCTTAACGGCGTGCGGCTCAACGTGATCGGCAAGGAGAACCTCACCGCGAACCGGCCGGCCGTGTTCATCTTCAATCACCGCAACCAGGTCGATCCCGTCATCACCGCGTCGCTGGTGCGCGACAACTGGGTCAGCGTCGGCAAACGCGAGCTCGAGCGTGACCCGATCGCCGGCCCGCTGGGAAAGCTGACCGAGATGGTGTTCATCGACCGGGACGACGCGGCGTCCGCGGTGGAATCACTACACGAGGTCGAGGAACGCGCCAAGCGGGGACTGTCGGTGGTGATCGCCCCCGAGGGCACCCGCGTCGACACCACCGGGGTAGGGCCGTTCAAAAAGGGGCCGTTCCGTATCGCGATGGCGGCGGGGATTCCGATCGTGCCGATCGTGATCCGCAACGCCGAGGTGGTCGCCGCCCGAGACTCGATGACCGCCAACCCCGGCACCGTCGATGTCGCGGTGTTCCCGGCGATCTCGGTCGAGGACTGGACAGTCGACAACCTGGCCGACCGGATCGCGGAGATCCGGCAGCTCTATCTGGACACGCTGGCCGACTGGCCGGTCGACGAGTTGCCGCAGTGGTCGCCCAAGCCGGCCAAGAAGGCCGCGGCCGAGAAGGCCGCCGCCAAGAACGCGCCGGCCAAGAAGACGCCGGCCAAGAAGGCGCCGGCCAAGAAGGCTGCCGCCAAGAAGACGGCGGCGCCGAAGGCGAAGAAGACCGCCGGCCCGAAAGAGGTGCAGTGACGACATCACCGGCCACCGACCCCGCTGACCACTCCGGGTCCATCATGACCGGCGACACGCTGGTGCTGGCGTTCGTGTCATCGGAGGTGGAGGCGGGCCTGGTCCGGGATTGGTTGGATCGGTATCGGCAGGCGAATCCCGAAGTACACGCCGAGCTGTTTCCGCTCGAACCGGACAGACCGCCATCGACGATGGCTCGGCTGGTGGGACAGCTCGAACGCGACGAACAGCGCTCGATCCTGCCGGTGCGGGTGTTCTGGATGCCGCGTGCCGGAGCGTCAGCGCTGTCCCGGGTGGCCGCGCTGCTGCCCGGCCGCAACCCATACCGGCCCGGTGAGCGTCAGCAACGCCAGATCGTGCGCACCGACTCGACGCTGGCCCGGGTGGTCGCCGGCGAGCCGGCCAGCGTCGCCCACCTGCGTGAGCAGTGGAGCGAGAACACCGTCGGCGACAACCCGCGCGACTTCGCGCACTTCGTCACCCGGCGGGCGGTGCTGGCGCTGGAACGTGCCGAGTACCGGATCCTGGGACCACAGTACAAGTCACCTCGGCTGGTGAAGCCGGAGATCTTGGCGTCCACCCGATTTCGCGAGGGACTCAAGGCAATTCCCGGCGCCACGCTCGAAGAGGCGGGCAAAATGCTCGACGAGCTGTCCACCGGGTGGAGTCGCGTCTCCGTCGACCTGGTCGGTGTGCTGACCCGGATGCTCAGCCGCGGGTTCGACCCCGAGATCGACTACGACGAGTATCAGGTGGCCGCGCTGCGCACCGCGCTGGAAAGTCACCCCGCGGTGCTGCTGTTCTCCCACCGCTCCTACATCGACGGCGCGGTCATGCCGGTCGCGATGGCCGAGAACCGGCTGCCGCCGGTCCACGTATTCGCCGGAATCAACCTGTCTTTCGGATTGATGGGACCGCTACTGCGCCGGTCCGGGGTGATCTTCATCCGGCGCAGCATCGGCAACAACCCGCTCTACAAGTACGTGCTCAAGGAGTACGTCGGCTACGTGATGGAGAAACGGTTCAACCTGAGCTGGTCCATCGAGGGAACCCGGTCGCGCACCGGCAAGATGCTGCCGCCCAAGCTCGGGTTGATGACCTACGTCGCCGACGCCTACCTGGATGACCGCACCGAGGATGTTCTGCTGCAAGGTGTTTCGATCAGCTTCGACCAGTTGCACGAGACTGACGAATATGCCGCCTACGCCCGCGGCGGGGAGAAGACCCCGGAGGGGGCTCGCTGGCTCTACCGGTTCATCAAGGCGCAGGGCGAACGCAACTACGGCAAGATCTACGTGCGTTTCCCCGAGGCGGTGTCGATGCGCCAGTACCTCGGTGCCCCCGACGGCCCCGCGGCGACCGACCCGGATGCCAAGCGGCTGGCCATGCAGAAGATGGCCATCGAGGTGGCCTGGCGCATTCAGCGCGTCACCCCGATCAGTGCCACCGGCCTGGTGTCGGCGCTGCTGTTGACCACTCACGGGCTGGCGTTGACGCTGGACCAGATCCACCATTCGCTGCAAGACGGCCTGGACTTCCTGGAACGCAAGCAGACCCCGATCTCCACCAGTGCGCTGCGGCTGCGCAGCCGCGACGGGGTGCGCGCGGCGGTCGACGCGATGTCCAACGGGCATCCGGTGACTCGCGTCGACGGGGGCCGCGAGTCGGTGTGGCGGATCGCCCCCGAGGACGAGCACGCCGCCTCGTTCTACCGCAACTCGGTCATCCACGCCTTCCTGGAGACCTCGATCGTCGAGCTGGCACTGGCCCACGCCCGTCGCGGCGGAGGTGACCGGCTCGACGCGTTCTGGACGCAGGCGATGCGGTTGCGGGACTTGCTGAAGTTCGATTTCTACTTCGCCGACTCGGCCACGTTCCGCGACAACATCGCCGAGGAGATGTCCTGGTTCTCCGACTGGGAGTCGCGGGTCGCCGCCGGTGGCGCCGAGGTCGACGGGATTCTGTCGGAGAAGACCCCGGTGACCTCCGATGTCATGCTGCGGGTTTTCTTCGAGGCCTACGAGATCGTCGCCGACGTGCTCTGCGATGCGCCGCCCGACATCGGCGAGCAGGAACTGACCCAGTCGGCCCTGGGAGTCGGCCGGCAGTATGTGGCGCAGGGGCGGGTCCGCAGCAGTGAGTCGGTGTCCACCTTGCTGTTCGCCACGGCATGCCAAGTCGTCGCCGACCAGAAGCTGTTGGAGAACACCCCGGACCTGGCCGAGCGCCGCCGGGCGTTCCGGGCCGAATTGCGCAGCATCCTGAAGGACTCCGACCACATCGCCCGGATCGCCCGGCAGGCATTCGCCGCCAGAGACACCGAGATGCGCCGGCATCGGCGCGGAGTGGCCGGCCAATAGCGCCGCGGCGCCTCGCTACGCGGAGTTTCGGGAGCGCACCATACGCTGGGACCATGACCTCTGCTGCGGCCCGCGCCCGCTCGGCCAAGTTCGTGCCGGTGCTGGCCGGGGTGGCGATCCTGGCCGGCGGTACCGCCGCCGCGATCGCCGCGCTGTCCTTGGCCGATGCCCTGACCGTGACCGGCCTGCCCGATCCGGGTCCGGTGACCACCCTGGGCCTGCCGTTCGTGCGGGCGGTCGGCGAGATCGCCGCGGTCTTGGCGGTCGGCTCGTTTCTGCTCGCCGCGTTCCTGGTGCCGCCACAATCCAGCGGTGTGCTCGACGTCGCCGGCTACCGCGCCCTGCGGCTGGGCGCCGTGGCGTCGGGGATCTGGGCGGTGTGCGCGGCGCTGCTGGTCCCGCTGACCATCTCCGATGTCTCCGGACACCCGCTGTCGGAGTTCCTGAATCCGGCCACCACCTGGTCGCTGACCGGGATGATCAACACCGCGTCCGCGTGGCGATGGACGGCAGCCCTCGCCGCGGCGGTGACCTTGGTCAGCCTGTCGGTGCTGCGCTGGTCCTGGACGCCGGTGCTGCTGGCGGGTTCGCTGTTCACCCTCGTCCCGCTGGGTCTGACCGGGCACTCGGCGGCCGGCGGCTCCCACGACCTGGCCACCAACAGCCTGCTGATCCACCTGGTCGCCGCTGGGTTGTGGGCCGGCGGCCTGTTCGCGCTGTTGGTACACGCGCTGCGCGGCGGTGAACACGCCGGTCTGGCGGCTCGGCGGTTCTCCGCGGTGGCGCTGTGGTGCTTTGTGGCCATGGGATTGTCCGGGGTGCTCAATGCCCTGGTGCGCGTCGCCCCGTCGGATTTACTGACCAGCGAGTACGGCCGACTGGTGCTGGCCAAATTCGTCGCGCTGTGCCTGCTCGGTGTGCTGGGCTGGCAGCAGCGGCGCAGTGGGGTCGCGGCGCTGCAGACGGACCCACCGTCGAGCGCTGCGCTGATCCGGCTGGCCCTGGTCGAGGCCGGCATCCTCGCGGCGACCTTCGGGATCGCGGTCGGACTGGGGCGCACCCCACCGCCGCCACCGCCGGTACTGAATCCGTCGGTGCCGATGGTGAAGATCGGCTACGACTTCGCCGGCCCGCCCACCGTGGCGCGGATCCTGTTCGACTGGCGGTTCGACGTGATCTTCGGCACCGCCGCGGTGGTGCTGGCGGCCGTCTACCTGGCCGGGGTGCTGCGCCTGCGACGCCGCGGCGACGCCTGGCCGGCGGGCCGCACCACGGCTTGGCTGCTGGGCTGTGCGACGCTGCTCGTCGCCACCTCGTCGGGAACCGGGCGCTACATGCCGGCGATGTTCAGCATGCACATGGTCGTGCACATGCTGTTGTCGATGCTGGTGCCGATCCTGCTGGTGCTGGGCGGGCCGACCACGTTGGCGCTGCGGGCGTTGCCGGCTGCCGGGCGCGGCGAACCGCCCGGGATGCGGGAATGGTTGTTGGCGGCACTGCACAGCCGGGTCTCGCGATTCCTCACCAACCCGATCATCGCGGCGGTGATCTTCGTCGCCGGCTTCTACGGGCTGTACTTTTCCACCATCTTCGACTCGATCGTCGGCAGCCACGCGGGGCACGTCGCGATGAACGTGCACTTCATGCTCAGCGGCTACCTCTTCTACTGGGTCGTGATCGGGGTGGATCCCACACCGCGGCCGATTTCACCGCTGGCCAGACTGGCGGTGGTGTTCGCTTCGCTGCCGATGCACGGCTTCTTCGGGGTGCTGCTGATGGGCATGCACAAGGTGTTGGGTGAGTGGTTCTACGCCAGCCTGGGGTTACCCTGGCACACCGACCTGGCCGGAGATCAGCACCTGGGTGGGGGAATCACTTGGGCTGCAGGTGAATTGCCGCTGGTGATGGTGATGATCGCGCTCTTGGTGCAGTGGCATCGCAGTGATAGCCGGACCGCGAAACGGACGGACCGGTCCGCCGACCGGGACGACGACGCCGAGCTGGCCGCCTACAACGCGATGCTGGCCGAGGTGGCTCGCCGCGACGCCCTCGGGCGGCACTGACGCTATTCGCGCAATCCGGTCCGGGCGATGGCGTCGGCTTCCTGCTCGGTTGCCACCGACGGGCCCGAGCCCGGCAGTACCTTCCCGGCCGTCTCGGGCGTGAACCACAGCGTGATCGCGCCCACGACGCCCGCGGCCATCAGGATGAAGGCCGGCAACATCACGTTGCCGGTTCCCGAGACCAGCGTCTCGGCGACCAGCGGAGTGGTACCACCGAACAACGAGACCGAGATGTTGAATCCGATGGCCACCGCGAAAAAGCGCACCTGGGTGGGGAACAACGCGGGCAGCGTCGACGGTGTGGTGCTGTTGAAGCACACCAGCATCAGCCCGATGAGCAACACACCGAGCAGCCGCGTCGGATAGTTTCCGCCGTGGCGGATCAGCAGGAACGCCGGCACGGAGCCGAAGATCAGTAGGCTGCTGCCGGTCCACAGCAGCGGCTTGCGGCCGATGCGGTCGGACAATCTGGCCAGTGGCATCACGACGATCAACATCATCACCAAGGCCACCACGATCATCGTCAGCCCGCGGCTGCCGCTGATACCGCCGACCTGTTTGAAGTACGTCGGCAGGTATCCGGTGAGCATGTAGTTGGTGACGTTCTCCGCCAGCACCAGGCCCATGCAGATCAGCAGTCCTCGGCGCTGTCCCACGACGGTCTGCCGGAACTGCTGCCACCCGGTTTCGCCGGCCGCCGAGTTGTCCTCACCGGCCTGCCCCAGCTCTTCAAAGGCCGGTGATTCATCGATGCGCAGCCGCATGTACAGCGTGACGATGGCCAGCGGCACCCCCAGCAGGAAGGGGACTCGCCAGCCCCAGTGCAGCATGTCGGACACCGGCAGCTGGGATTGGATCAGCGTGACCACGCCGGCACCGGTGATGTAGCCGCCCAGGGTGCCCAACGGCAGATATCCGGTCAGCGCACCGCGGCTGCGGTCCGGGGCGTGTTCGCTGACATAAGTCATCGCGCCGACGTACTCGCCGCCGGTGGAGAAGCCCTGCATCAGCTTGGTGATGATCAGCAGGATCGGAGCCCAGATCCCGATCGCCTCGTAGGACGGCAGCAGTCCCGTGATCGTGGTGCCGATCGCCATCAGCGAGACGGTCATGATCAGGACCTTCTTGCGGCCGATGCGGTCACCGAGTGCGCCGAAGAATATCCCGCCGAACGGCCGCACCGCGAAAGCCGCCGCCAAGGTGCCGAATGTGGCGATCAGGCCTACCGCGCTGGAGCTGTCGCCGGGGTAGAAGACCTGCGCGAGTGTGGTGGCGAGGAAGCCGTAGATGCCGAAGTCGTACCACTCCATGAAGTTGCCGACAGCAGTGCCGGCAATCGAGCGTTGCATGGCTTTCGGGTCCGAGACCCGGATTTCGTCGCGTGCCCATGTGCTGCGGTCGGTGTGTGCACCGCTGCCGGACTGGCCTTTGGTATCCACCGCAAGCAAGGTATACCAACGGTTTCATCGCCGCACGGTGCCCCCTGCCGGGTCCGCCGGTTCGCGGGCACCTAGCATGGCGGGCATGCGCAGGCTTCCCGCCGTACTGACTGTTGCGAGTGCCGCCGCTGCCCTGGTCGCCGGTTGCTCGTCCACCCCTCCAACCGCGCCGTCGGTTTCGTCGTCTGCTGTCACCTCGACAGTCCCGTCGACCACCGCGCCGACCTCCGCGCCGACGACCTCGTCGGCCCCCGAACCGTCGGCTGCGGAATCGCCCACGGAATCGGCCACGTCCTCGAAGCCGTCGCCCACGTCCTCGAAAAAGGCCAGCGAGCCACTGCCGACCGCCGCGGCGATTCTCAAGGAGTCCAGCGTCACCACCGCAGCAGTCGACAGCGCGCACCTGAGTCTGTCGGCGAGCAGCAGTATCGAGAACATGGCGATCACCGCGCTCGACGGCGACGTGACCCGGCAGCCCGCCGAGGCGGCGAAGGGCTACGCCAAGATCAGGTACCGGGGGGCTCCGGCTTACGTGGAGTTCGTGGTGTTCGGGGGCGACCTCTACGTGTCGCAAGATGATGGCCGGTGGATCGACTACGGGCCTGCCGCGAACTTCTACGACGTGGCGTCGATCCTGAGCCCGGATACCGGACTCGCCGAGATGCTGACCGAGTTCATCGACCCGGAGGTCGAGGGCCGCGAGACGATCGATCTCGGCACTGACGAAGTGCACACCGTGCGGATCAGCGGCCAGGTGTCGGCCCGCGCGGCGAAGAAGATCGTGCCGCAGTTGCAGGCCACCAAACGGACGTCGTGCACGGTCTGGATCCAGGAGACCGGTGATCATCACCTGGTTGCGCTCAAGCTGGCGTCCGGTGCCGATGAGTCCGTTGTGATCACCTTCTCGAATTGGAATGCGCCGGTGAACGTCGGCAAGCCGCGGGTGTAGCACCGCTGTCGGGCTTATCCCCAGTTCGTATCCCTTCCACAGCCGGCCGTGACAGCCACGGTCGGCCCGCCCTGGTTGTCGGGTGCTGCGGGCTCAATGGGTGCAGCACCCGGCGGGCTGATCACGTCCGCCGCAACCAGGAAGGAAAACCTGCCATGTACGAAACACCTCTGACCATCATCGGCAACGTCGTGACCGACCCGATCCGCCGACGGGTGGGGGAGCACGAGCTGATCAAGTTCCGGGTGGCCAGCAACTCGCGCAAACGCACCGCCGACGGCAACTGGGAGCCCGGAAACTCGCTGTTCATGACGGTCACCTGCTGGGACCGGCTGGTCACCGGGGTGGGTGCCTCGCTGAGCAAGGGATTGCCGGTGATCGTGGTCGGAGACGTCTTCACCAGCGAATACGACGACAAGGACGGCAACCGCCGCTCATCGGTGGAGCTGCGCGCGACCGCGGTCGGCCCGAATCTGGCGCGATGCGCGGCCCGCGTGGAGAAGATCATCGCCGCCGGGCCCGACAATCCGCCGGCTGCCGCCGCACCCGAGGAAGCCGGGGGTCCCGACGCCGGCGCCGACGAAGCCGACGCCGACGATGGGATGGCGCTGACCGCCTGACCAGCGCCCGACGGCCGCGCTGGCTCGACCCCCTAGGATGGGCCGCGAGCAAATTCGCGAGACCAGGAGGCGACACCGCGGTATGGCTGAGTTCATCTACACGATGAGGAAGGTCCGCAAGGCGCACGGCGACAAGGTCATCCTCGACGACGTCACGTTGAGTTTCCTGCCGGGCGCCAAGATCGGTGTGGTCGGCCCGAACGGGGCCGGCAAGTCGAGCGTCTTGCGGATCATGGCGGGTCTGGACACCCCCAACAATGGCGACGCGTTCCTGTCTCCGGGAGCCAGCGTCGGCATCCTCCAACAGGAGCCGCCGCTGAACGAGGAGAAGACGGTCCGCGGCAACGTCGAGGAGGGCCTCGGCGACATCAAGGTCAAGCTGGACCGGTTCAACGAAGTCGCCGAACTGATGGCCACCGACTACTCCGACGAACTGATGGAGGAGATGGGCCGGCTGCAGGAGGAACTCGACCACGCCAACGCGTGGGACATCGACTCTCAGCTCGAGCAGGCCATGGACGCGCTGCGCTGCCCGCCGCCCGACGAGCCGGTGACCAACCTCTCCGGTGGTGAGCGGCGCCGCGTCGCGCTGTGCAAGCTGTTGCTGTCCAAGCCCGATCTGCTGCTGCTCGACGAGCCCACCAACCACCTCGACGCCGAGAGTGTGCAGTGGCTGGAATCGCACCTGGCCAGCTACCCGGGCGCGATCCTGGCGGTGACCCACGACCGCTACTTCCTCGACAACGTGGCGGAATGGATTCTCGAGCTCGACCGCGGCCGGGCCTACCCCTACGAGGGCAACTACTCGACCTATCTGGAGAAGAAGGCCGAGCGCATCGCGGTGGCCGGCCGCAAGGACGCCAAGCTGCAGAAGCGGCTGCAAGAGGAGCTGGCCTGGGTGCGGTCGGGCGCCAAGGCCCGCCAGGCCAAGAACAAGGCCCGCCTGCAGCGCTACGAGGAGATGGTGGCCGAGGCCGAGAAGACCCGCAAACTCGACTTCGAGGAGATCCAGATCCCGACCGGGCCGCGGCTGGGCAGCCAGGTGGTGGAGGTCGAACACCTCGACAAGGGGTTCGGCGGCCGGATGTTGATCAAGGACCTGTCGTTCACGCTGCCCCGCAACGGCATCGTCGGCGTGATCGGCCCCAACGGTGTCGGCAAAACCACGCTGTTCAAGACCATCGTCGGCCTCGAGGAACCCGACAGCGGCACGGTCAAGGTCGGCGAGACCGTCAAGCTGAGCTACGTCGACCAATCCCGGGCGGGCATCGACCCGAAGAAGACGGTCTGGGAGGTGGTCTCCGATGGGCTCGACCACATCCAGGTCGGGCAGAACGAGATCCCGTCGCGCGCCTACGTGTCGGCGTTCGGCTTCAAAGGCCCCGACCAGCAGAAGCCGGCCGGGGTGCTCTCCGGCGGCGAACGCAACCGGCTGAACCTGGCGCTGACCCTCAAAGAGGGCGGCAACCTGATCCTGCTCGACGAGCCGACCAACGACCTGGACGTCGAAACCCTGGGTTCGCTGGAGAATGCGCTGGTGAACTTCCCGGGCTGTGCGGTGGTGATCTCCCACGACCGTTGGTTCCTCGACCGCACCTGCACCCACATCCTGGCCTGGGAAGGCGATGCGGATGATGAGGCCAAGTGGTTCTGGTTCGAAGGCAACTTCGGCGCCTACGAGGAGAACAAGATCGAACGCCTCGGAGCCGAGGCGGCGCGTCCGCATCGAGTGACCCACCGCAGACTCACCCGCGACTAGTGTGAGGCCGGTAGCGGCGCTGCCGGAGCTGACACGTGCTCAGGAGGGGTGGGGATGACGGAATCCACCGAGCGGCGGACAGCCGCATGGACGACGTTTCCCGATCCCGCTCAGCCACACGACATCCCCGACTGGGTCGTGGGCGCCTATGTCGCCACCTACCGGGGCCCACACAGCGATGCGCTGACCGGCGACGACCGGTCCGGTGAGGATTCGGCCGGCCGGGCAGCGGCTGTCGTGACACCGTCGTTGCTGGCGGCCCACGCCCGGCTGGCGCAACACCGGCCTGCCGGTGAAACCCGGGTCGGCGTCTACGCCGCCGACGACGCGGCCGGTTTCGGCCCGGCCCTGCAAGCGGTCACCGGGCATGCCGGCATGTTGGTGGATTCCGTAGCGGTGCTGCTTCACCGGCTGGGGGTGGCCTACACCGGCATCATGACGCCGGTGTTCACCGTGGGCCGCGACGCCGACGGTGAACTGCGCTGGGTCGCACCGAAACCCTCGGACGGCGACAAGTCGGCAGACGGTTCGGCCGGCGAGACCTGGATTCATGTTCAGCTCTCACCGTCGGTCAGCCGCGAAGCGCTGGCCGAGGCCGAACAGCTGCTGCCCCACGTGATGGCCGACGTCCGCCAGGTCGCCGCGGACTCGCAGGCGATGCACGATGCGCTCTACACCCTGGCCGGGGACGTCGAAACCAACGCGCAGGGGCACTACACCGCGCCGGACCGCGACGATGTCGCCGCGCTGCTGCGCTGGCTGGCCGACGGGCACTTCGTGCTGCTCGGCTACCAACGCGGCGTCGTCCGTGACGGGCAGGTGCTGGTGGACGACGCCGACCGGCTGGGCGTGCTGCAGACGCGGAAGTCGGTGCGGCCCATGCTCACCGGTGATGATCTGCTGACCCTGGCACAGGCCACCGTGCCCAGCTACATGCGTTTCGGCTCACACACCTACGTGGTGGTGATCCGGGAGAACACCGGTGCGGACATCGTCGCGCACCGTTTCGTCGGGCTGTTCACCGCCGGCGCCATGAACGCTGATGTCTTCAAGATCCCGGTCATCTCCCGGACCGTGCGCCACGCACTGGCGCTCTCGGAGAGCGAGCCGGGTCACCCGGGCCAGTTGCTGCTCGACATCATCCAAACCGTCCCGCGCTCAGAGCTTTTCGCGATCAGCTCCGAGCAGCTGCTGAATATGGCGATGGCCGTTGCCAATCTGGGCTCGCGGCGCGGCGCGTTGCTGTTCCTGCGGGGCGACCGGACCGGGCGCTTCGTGTCGTGCCTGGTGTACCTGCCGCGTGACCGCTATACCACCCCGGTTCGGCTGCAGATGGAGGAGATCCTGGCCGCCGAGTTCGGTGGCGTCGGCGTGGAGTACAGCGCCCGGGTTAGCGAAGCCCCCTGGGCGCTGATCCATTTCATGGTCCGGCTGCCCGATGACCCGAAGGCGCGCACCGTCGACACCTCCGAGGCCAACCGAGTACGGATCCAGGCGCGGTTGACCGAGGCCAGCCGCACCTGGGCGGACCGGATGGTCGGCGCGGCGGGCGGAACCCCGGTGGAGCAGCAGGCGCAGCACTACGCGGCGGCGTTCACCGAGACTTACAAGCAGGCCGTGACACCGGCCGAAGCCGTCGCGGACATCGCGATCATCGAGGCGGTGGCCGACGGCTCGGTCCGATTGGTGGTCTCCGATTACGGCACGGGCGACGCGGTCCCGTTGACGTGGTTCCTCGGCGGGCGTGGTGCCTCGTTGAGTCAGCTGCTGCCGATGCTGCAGTCCATGGGTGTGGTGGTGCTCGAGGAGCGGCCGTTCACCGTCACCCGCACCGACGGTCTGACCGTGTGGATCTACAAGTTCAAGCTGTCGCCGCACCCCAGCATTGAGATTCCGGCAACCGGCGCCGAACGCGACGCCGCCCAGCGACGCTTCGCCGACGGGGTCACCGCGATCTGGGAGGGCCGTGTCGAGGTCGACCGGTTCAACGAGTTGGTGCTACGGGCCGGCCTGGCCTGGCAGCAGGTGGTGGTGCTGCGCGGCTACGCCAAATACCTGCGCCAGGCGCGTTTTCCCTATAGCGAGAGCCACATCGCCTCGGTGCTCAATGAGCGCCCCGGCACCGCGCGGGCGTTGGTGGCGTTGTTCGAGGCGTTGTTCGACCCGTCCCGATCGTCTCGCAGCCGCGATGCGCAGGCGGCGGCCGCCGAGGTGGCAGCCGATATCGACGCCGTGGTCAGCCTGGACACCGACCGGGTGCTGCGCGCGTTCGCTTCGCTGATCCAGGCCACCTTGCGCACCAACTACTTCGTGACACGCGCCGACTCGGCTCGCGCCCAAAATGTCTTGGCGCTCAAACTGGACGCCCAATTGATCGACGAATTGCCGCTACCGCGGCCCAAATTCGAGATCTTTGTCTACTCTCCCCGCGTCGAAGGGGTGCACCTGCGATTCGGGTTCGTCTCTCGCGGTGGGCTGCGCTGGTCGGACCGCCGTGAGGACTATCGCACCGAGATCCTCGGACTGGTCAAGGCCCAAGAGGTCAAGAACGCCGTCATCGTCCCGGTCGGCGCCAAGGGCGGATTCGTGGTCAAACGCCCCCCGATGCCCACCGGCGACCCCGGCGCCGACCGTGATGCCACCCGCCAGGAGGGCATTGCCTGCTACAGGCTGCTGATCTCGGGCATGCTCGACGTCACCGACAACGTCGACCACGTCACCCACGCCGTCAGCGCGCCCCCGGAGGTGGTGCGTCGCGACGGCGACGACGCTTACCTGGTGGTCGCCGCCGACAAGGGCACCGCCAGTTTCTCCGACATCGCCAACGAGGTCGCGCAGTCCTACGGCTACTGGCTCGGCGATGCGTTCGCCTCCGGTGGATCGGTCGGCTACGACCACAAGGAAATGGGCATCACCGCCAAGGGCGCCTGGGAATCGGTCAAGCGGCACTTCCGCGAGATGGGGGTCGACACCCAGACCCAGGACTTCACCGTCGTCGGCATCGGGGACATGAGCGGCGACGTGTTCGGCAACGGAATGCTGCGCAGCGAACACATCCGGTTGCTGGCCGCGTTCGACCACCGGCACATCTTCTTGGACCCGGACCCGGATGCGGCCCGGTCCTTCGCCGAGCGGCAGCGGCTGTTCGACTTGCCCCGATCCAGTTGGGACGACTACGACAAGGCGCTGATCAGTGCCGGCGGCGGCGTCTATCCGCGCGAGCTGAAATCGGTGCCGATCAGCCCGCAGGTGCGAGCGGTGCTGGGCCTGGACGAGGGAGTCACCGAACTGAACCCGCCCGCGCTGATCCGGGCGATCTTGTGCGCGCCGGTGGACCTGTTGTTCAACGGCGGCATCGGAACCTACATCAAGGCCGAGGCCGAATCCGACAGCGACGTCGGCGATCGCGCCAACGATCTGGTCCGCGTGAACGGAAACCAGGTGCGCGCCAAGGTGATCGGCGAAGGCGGGAACCTCGGTGTCACACCGCTGGGCCGCGTCGAGTTCGACCTGGCCGGCGGCCGGATCAACACCGACGCGCTGGACAACTCGGCCGGTGTCGACTGCTCCGACCACGAGGTCAACATCAAGATTCTGATCGACTCGCTGGTCACGCTCGGCAAGCTCGACCCCGTCGACAGGCCGCAGCTGCTGGCGTCGATGACCGAGGAAGTCAGTGCGCTGGTGCTGGCCGACAACACCGCACAGAACGACCTGATGGGCACCAGCCGGGCCAATGCGGCCAGCCTGCTGCCGGTGCATGCCGACCAGATCCGGCATCTGGTGGCCGACCGCGGTCTGAACCGCGAGCTGGAGGCGCTGCCGTCGGAGAAGGAGATCGCCCGGCGCTCCGAAGCCGGGCTGGGCCTGGCGTCACCGGAGCTGGCCACGCTGATGGCGCACGTCAAGTTGACCCTCAAGGCGGCGGTGCTGGCAACCGACATGCCGGACCAGGACGTGTTCGCGGCGCGGTTGCCGCAGTACTTCCCGCTCGTGCTGCAGCAGCGGTTCGCACCCGAGATCCGCTCGCATCAGCTGCGCCGCGAGATCGTGACCACCATGCTGATCAACGACGTGGTGGACACCGCCGGCATCACTTACGCCTTCCGGATCACCGAGGACGTGGGTGTCGAGCTGACCGACGCGGTACGTGCCTACGTGGCGACCGACGCGATCTTCGGGGTGGGCGAGCTGTGGCGCCGGATCCGGGCGGCCGGCGAGCAGGACGGACTTCCGGTGGCGGTCTGCGACCGGATGACGCTGGATCTGCGTCGGCTCATCGACCGCGCCGGGCGCTGGCTGCTCAACTACCGTCCGCAACCGCTGGCGGTGGGGGCCGAGATCAACCGGTTCGCCGAGCAGGTCGGGCAGTTGACGCCGCGGATGTCGGAATGGCTGCGCGGCGCCGACGCCGCCATCGTCGCCAAGCACACCGGTGAGTTCCGTGATCTGGGCGTGCCCGAGGATCTTGCCGCCCTCGTCGCCATGGGTCTGTACCGCTACAGCCTGCTCGACGTCATCGATGTCGCCGACATCACCGAGCGCGACCCCGCCGAGGTCGCCGACACCTACTTCGCGCTGATGGACCGGCTCGGCACCGACGGACTGCTGACCGCGGTGGCGCAGTTACCGCGGACTGACCGCTGGCATGCCTTGGCGCGGTTGGCGATCCGTGACGACATCTACAATTCGGTGCGGTCGCTGTGCTTGGACGTGCTGGCGGTCGGCGAACCGGACGAGGACGGGATGCAGAAAATCACCGAATGGGAATCGACCAACGGGTCACGGGTGGAACGGGCGCGGCGCACGTTGACCCAGATCGACCAATCCGACCAGCGGGATCTGGCCGCATTGTCGGTGGCCGCGCGGCAGCTCCGCAGCATGACCCGGGCCAGCGGCCGGGGATCGGCGTCATGACCGGTTCAACGGCCGCCACCGGGTTCGTCGCAGCGGTTCCGGTGCGCTGGTCGGACATCGACATGTACCAGCACGTCAACCACGCGACCATGGTCACCATCCTCGAAGAGGCGCGGGTGCCGTTCCTGTCACCGGCCTTCGCGGTCGACATCACCAGCGTGGGCCTGCTGATCGCCGAGGTGAAGGTCACCTACAAAGGACAGCTGCGGCTGACGGACTCGCCGCTGCAGGTGACGATGTGGATCTCGCGGCTGCGGACCGTCGACTTCACCATCGGCTACGAGGTGCGCTCGGTGAGTGCCGCACCGGATTCGAAACCGGCGGTGGTCGCCGAAAGCCAGTTGGCCGCTTTCAGCATCGACGAGCAGAAGCTGGTGCGGCTCTCGCCGCAGCACCGCGAGTACCTGCAGCGCTGGACGCGCTGAGCCGGCCAGGTCTGCTGGTGGCTGCCGGTGAGCTATCCGGCCGTCAGACCAGCCACGCGGCGGCGTCGGGCGGCAACATGCCGTCGCCGAGTGGTGCGCTGGCCAGGATCAGCCGGCCCTCGGGCAGCACCACCGGACGCTCACCGGCGTTGAGCACGCACACCAGGCCGCCGCGCCGAAACGCCAGAGTTCCCGGCGGTGAATCCAGCCAGTTCACGTCCCGTCCGCTGAATTCGGCTCGGCTGCCGCGCAACTCGATTGCCTGGCGGTAGAGCTGCAGCGTCGAGTCGCCATCGGCGAGCTGCTTCTCGACGGTCAACGGCGCCCAGTCCGGCGGCATCGGCAGCCAGGTGTCGGGATTGTCGGAGAACCCGAACGCCGGCTCGGTACCCGACCACGGCATCGGCACCCGGCAGCCGTCGCGGCCGCGCTTGGTGTGCCCGGAGCGCTCCCACACCGGATCCTGCAACGCTGAATCGGGTAGCTCGACATTGGGCAGACCCAATTCCTGGCCGTTGTAGACGAATACCGCCCCCGGCAGCGCGAGCAGCACCAACGCCATTGCCCGCGCCCGGGCCAGCCCGACGATGCCGCCACCGTAGCGGGTCAGCGATCGCTCGACGTCGTGGTTCTCCAGCGCCCACGTCGCGATTCCGTTCACCGCGGCGACCGCGGCCAGCGAATTGTCGATCGCGTCGCGGACCGCGGCGGCGTCGAAGTCGGCCTGGAGCAACCGGAAGTTGAAGGCCAGGTGCAGTTCATCGGGCCGGACGTACTCGGCGAACAGGGCGTTGTCGTGCACCCAGACTTCGCCGACGGAGACCGCGCCGGGGTAGTCGTCGAAGACCGCGCGAATCGCACGGTGGATCCGATGAACGCCCGGCTGGTTGAACCGCGGATCGTCGTCGCGGTGCGCCAGTAGTTTCGCGTCGGTGACCGGCATGTCGGGCAGTCCCTGCGGTTTGGCCATGCCGTGCGAGACGTCGATCCGGAAGCCGTCGACACCGCGGTCCATCCAGAACCGCAGCGTCCGCTCGAAATCCGCCATGACCTCCGGGTTGTCCCAGTTCAGATCGGGCTGCGTCGGGTCGAACAGGTGCAGATACCACTGGCCGGGGCCATCGGGTCCGGTGACCCGGGTCCAGGCCGGACCGCCGAACACCGACACCCAGTTGTTGGGCGGCAGCTTGCCGCCGGGCCCGCGCCCGTCGCGGAAGACGTAGCGCTCCCGTTCGGGGCTGCCCGGCCCGGACGCCAGGGCCGCGACGAACCACGGATGCGCCGAACTGGTGTGGTTGGGCACCAGGTCCATGGTCAGCTTGATCCCGCGTTCGTGCGCGGCCGCCACCAACCGGTCCAGCGCCGCCAGATCGCCGAACAGCGGATCGATATCGCGGGGATCCGCCACGTCGTAGCCGTGGTCGGCCATGGGCGACACCGTCACCGGGTTGAGCCAGATCGCGTCGATCCCCAGCCGGTGCAGATAGTCCAGGCGGGCGATCACCCCGGGCAGATCGCCGACACCGTCACCGTTGCTGTCGGCGAACGAGCGCGGATAGGCCTGGTAGAACACACTGTCGGCCCACCATGCGTGGTCGTCGGGGCTGCTGCTGTCGCCCATCAGAGCGGTGCGTTGACCAGGAAATCGGCCGCCGAGTGCAGGTAGTCCAGCAGCTCGGCGCGGCGTGCGTCATCGAGGGTGTCGCCGTCGATCTCGTTGATCGCCGTGACCATGCAGCGCAGCCAGGCGTCGCGCTGCAGCGGGCCGATGCGGTAGGGGATGTGGCGCATCCGCAGCCGCGGGTGGCCGCGGCGTTCGGAGTAGGTGCGCGGGCCGCCCCAGTACTGCTCGAGGAACATCCGTAGTCGCTCCTCGGCGCCGTCCATGTCGTCGGCGGGGTACATCGGGCGCAGGATCGCGTCCTGGGCGACCAGTTGATAAAACCGCGACACGATGGCGTGGAAGGTTTCCGCCCCGCCGACGGCGTCATAAAACGAAGGCTCTTCTATCGGCTGCATCGCCACCATTGTGGGCTATCGCCGGTTCCTGCCAATGAACACACAGCAAATAGGCGTGCGACCAGCGTGGAATCATGGTGAACTGTTCCGCGGAGGATTTATGGTGCAGCACGAAAACGACTCCCGAAGGCCGATATGAAGCGTCGGGGCCACCGCAGACCCGGTGCCCCGGTGGCGAGCCTGACCGGGCTTGCCACCACCCCCTGCCTGCACTCGGTCTCCGCTTCGGGGACCGGCAACGACTCCGCCTCGATCTGGACCCGGCGGCGGGTGCTGCTGCTGAACTCCACCTTCGAGCCGTTGACGGCGCTTCCACTGCGGCGTGCCATCGTCATGCTGATCTGCGGCAAGGCCGACGTGGTGCACGACGACCCGGCCGGCCCGGTCATCCATTCGGCGACCCGGTCGGTGGTGGTGCCCTCGGTGATCCGGCTGCGGTCCTATGTCCGGGTGCCCTACCGCGCCCGGATCCCGTTGACCCGCGCCGCGCTGATGCACCGGGACCGGCACAGCTGCGCCTACTGCGGCGGCAAGGCCGACACCGTCGACCACGTGGTGCCCCGCAGCCGGGGCGGCGACCACTCCTGGGAGAACTGCGTGGCCGCCTGCTCGGCCTGCAACCACCGCAAGGCCGACCGGTTGCTGGCCGAACTCGGCTGGACGTTGCGGCTGGTGCCGACGTCGCCGAAGGGCCAGCACTGGCGGCTGCTGGCCGTGATCCACGACCTCGATCCGGTGTGGATGCGCTACCTAGGCGAAGGCGCTGCCTGAACTAGGTTGCTTGAACTACGTGGTGCCGGTACCAGCGACGGCCATGCCAGCGTTGGTAGTGCCACACCGCGGTCGGCAGTGTCCCTCGCCGATGCAGCCAGAACCCGGCGGGCGGGTCGAGTCGGGGCGGTTGCCGCCCCAGCGTGATCTCACCGAGGACGATGCCCTCGCCCTCGTCGGCGCGCCGTTCGGCGACGACGGTGCCGTCGGCGCCGGCGATCAGGGTGGCGCCTTCGAAGTGGCCCCGATACGTCAGGGGCAGCCACGGCATGGCGCAGGTCAGGGTGCCGGCATGGGCGGCGTGCACCATCGGGGCGCCGACGTACTGGGCGAACGACGCCGCCGCCCGCCGAGCGGTGCCGGCGTTGTTGCGTTCGAGCCGGTCGAACAGCCGGTGGGGCACCCAGCGCGGGATCGACCACCAGCCCGAGCCCGTCATCATCAGGTCCACCCGGCCGCGCAGCCGGCGCACGGTCTGGGTGCGCATCAGCTCCCAGCACACCGCGGCTCCCACCGTGTGGTCGGCCGTAGCGAGCGCCCCGTCGTCGTCGCCGGTGGTGTAGAAGGCGTTCTCCCACATCGTGGGCAGATCCTTGTCGTGCCGGCCCACCACGCCGCCGGGGGGACCGGCGAGCAGGTAGGCGTTGCGGACATGCCCGTCGGGATCGCGGCACAGGAATGACCCGCCCACCAGTGCGCGATGCCGGCGGGCCAGGGCGGTGAGCAGCTCGGTCGCCGCACCATCGGGCGGCAGCGCGGCGGTGGCCAGCGACTCGTCGAACCCGATCCCGGTGGTGAAGAACTCCGGCAGCGCGATGATTTCGGCACCGGCCCGGCCCGCCTCATCGGCAAGGCGCTCACAGGCGGCCAGATTGGCCGACACATCGCCGAGCACGGCCTCCAACTGGACAGCTGCCGCAAGAACCATGATCATCGCCCTTCTGCAACGACGGCGCAGCCCTGCCGCACTGGTTACCAGTGCGAAGATATGGCCTCAGCCCGGGTTCCCGCCACCGGTCGATTCCCGGTGGGATACCGTCTACGGCGTGAGCGTGTTGTCATTCCTCGGCTACTTCGTCGGCATTCCGATTGTGCTGGTCGCGCTGCTGTCAGCCCGGATCTGGTCGCAGAAGGGGCCGCGCGCGGCCGTTTACCAGATGGCCGACCGTTGGACACATCCACCGATCCTGTGGGCGGCCACCGACGAGGCCGTCGGTCGCGGCCATGGTCACGGCAATTCCGAGTTCAGCGTGGGGGGTGGAGCCAGTGGCAACTGGTGAGGTCGCGACGATCGATCCGGCGGACCTGCCGTACGGGTCGGCGATCACCTACAGCGGTCGGATTTCCGGGGTCACGGAGCCGGGCGAGGCGTCGCTGCACTACCCGTTCCCGATCAAGGAGCTGGTGGCGCTCGATGACGCCCTGACCTACGGGTCACGGCAGACCAACGCCCGGTTCGCCGTCTACATCGGGGACCTGGGCTCGGACACCGCCGCGCAGGCCCGCGAGATCCTGGCGAAGGTGCCCACCCCCAACGACGCGGTGCTCATCGCGGTCTCACCGGACCAGCGGGCCATCGAGGTGGTCTACGGCGCCGGTGTGGCCGACCGCATCGCCCCGGTGGCGGCACCGCAGGGTGTGGCCGCGGCGGCCGCGGCATTCAGCGACGGCAACCTGATCGACGGCCTGGTCAGCGCGGTGCAGGTGCTCAGCGCCGGCATCACCCCGGCCTAGCCGCCGTCTTTCGGTCGCGGACGTGGCTGGGGGTGCCTCGCGCTGGCGCGGGAGCCCCGGTCGACACACTCGCGCTGCCGTCGTATCGGCGTCGCCGGCGCACCACAGTTGGCTGGCGAACCTCGACCGGCGCGGGGTCGCCCCGCAAGCGGTAGCCGATATCGTCCGCCGGCAGCGCCTCTCCCGTGACAGCTTCCGGGCTCTGGACGCGATGGAGCAGATCACCGACCCGCACGGTCAGAGCTTCTTCGTGATTCCCCGCGGTGCCGGCGGGAAGGAGGCCCGTCACGCGGTGCGGCTGACATACCTGCTCAACGCGGGTACCGGCTACGGCCGGACCAGCACCCGGAACGATTTCCCCGAGACGCCCTACGGGGTGGCCGAATTTGAGCGGATCGTTCAGCGGCAGCGAGCGAACCGCTGGAGCTACGACGCGGTCCGGGCCATCTGCAACACCGGCGGTTGTCTGGTCACCACGCCCAACGGGTTGCTGATGGGGCTGGGCGGCAATCGGTTTCACGCCCAGCTCACCCGCCGTGCCGGGACCATGTGGGGTGACCTGTTCATGGTCAACGTCGATCGCGGTTCCGACCCGATGCGCAGGCTGCGCGAGATCGTCGAAGCCGGACGGATCTCGCCCGGTGGTCCCGAGCTGGACCGGGTGTTGCATCACGAGGAGATTCACGCCCAGCAGTGGGCCGCGCTGGGGTCGATACAGTTTCCCGCGCGCTATCTCGCCGAGGAGGCAAGAGTGCGGATCTTCGGCGGCACCAACAGCTTTGAAAGCGACGCGGGATTGTGCGACGGGGGTTATCAGTGAGCCGGCCCCGGGGCTGGGCGGGTCAGGCGCTGTCCGTTCCGGCGGTGTCTGTGCAAGCGGCGTCGAAGGTACGCGCCCGCAGCGATCGTTCCACCCCGGCCCGACCCTCCAGCACCAGCCGCCGAAGGGCCGGCGGCACCGCGGGATCGGCCAGGAACGCCTCGGCGGCGTCCAACCCGGCCTGACTGACGTCCCACCCCGGATACAGCCCCACCACCACCGTCTGCGCCACCTCGCTGGAGCGCCGCTCCCAGACACCGCGGATCGCTGCGAAGTACTTTTCGGTGAACGGCGCCAACAGCTCGCCCTGCCCGGGTTGCACGATCCCGGCGATGATCGCCCGGCCGGTGATGTTGGCCAGCGTGTCGTCCTCGTTCACCTGCTGCCAGGCCGCCTGTTTGACCTCCGGTAGCGGCCGCGCCGCCGAGGCCTGCGCGCCCTGGCGCTTGCCCGCCGCGGTGGGATCACGCCGAATCTCGGCGTCGATCGCCTCGGAGTCGAGCACGCCGCCCCGCGCCAAGGCCACCGCGATCCGCCAGCGCAGATCGGTGTCGACCGCTAATCCGGCCAACCCCTGATCCGCGGGGTCGGCGTCCAGCAGCGCCGCCAGCACCACGGTGTGCCGTTCGGACAGCACCGACGTGCACAGCGCGTTGACGTAGGCCAGCTGGTGATCGGAGCCGGGTTCGGCTGCGCGGGCCAACTCCAGCAGCCGGTCGGCGAACGCCGGCCAACCGTGCTCGGCGGCCCAGCCGGGTTCGGCGTAAAACCCCAGCGCGGTCTGCGCCTGCAGCAGCAGCCGCGAGGCGACCCCGACCTCGGTTTCGGCCTGAATACCGCCTTGCACCAGTGCCAGGAAATCCCGGGCGCGCAGCTCGGCCTCGCGGGTCATCTCCCAGGCCGCCGACCAGACCAGCGTGCGCGGCAACGGCTCGGCGATATCGGCGATGCGTTCCATCGCGGTCGCCAGCGACTCCTCATCCAGCCGCAGTGCGCAGTAGGTCAGGTCGTCGTCGTTGACCAGGATCAGCTTTCCTCGCGAAACCCCCTCCAGCGCCGGGACGGCCGTTGCCGGCCCCTCGACGTCGAGTTCTTCGCGGTGGATGCGCACCAAGCGTCCGGCGCCGTCGTCGTCGTAGATGCCGATGGCCAGCCGGTGCACCCGGGTCTCGCCTTCGCCCGGGGCGGCACCGTCCTGGGTGACGGCGAACCGGGTGAACTTCCCGGCGTCGTCGAGATCGAAGTTCGCGCGCAGGGTGTTCAGGCCGGTGGTCTTGAGCCACTGCCGACCCCAGTCGGACAGGTCGCGACCCGATGCCTTCTCCAGGGCGGCCAGCAGGTCGTCGAAGGTCGCGTTGCCGAAGGCGTGCGCGGCGAAGTAGTCGCGCAGCCCGGCCAGGAAGTGGTCCAGGCCGACGTAGGCCACCAACTGCTTGAGCACGGATGCGCCCTTGGCGTAGGTGATCCCGTCGAAATTGACCTCGACGGCGGCCAGGTCAGCGATGTCGGCGGCGATCGGATGCGTCGAGGGCAGCTGGTCTTGGCGGTAGGCCCACGACTTCTCCGCGTTGGCGAACGTCGTCCAGGCGCTGGTGTACTCGGTCGCCTCGCTCTGGCACAACACCGAGGCGAACGTCGCGAACGACTCGTTGAGCCACAGGTCATCCCACCAGCGCATGGTGACCAGGTCGCCGAACCACATGTGCGCCATCTCGTGCAGCACGGTCTCGGCGCGCCGCTCATAGGACGCCCGCGTCACCTTGCTGCGAAAGACGTAGTCCTCCAGGAACGTCACCGCGCCGGCATTCTCCATCGCCCCGGCGTTGAACTCCGGTACGAACAGTTGGTCGTACTTGCCGAACGCATACGGCACACCGAAATTGCGGTGGTAGAAGCCGAATCCCTGCTTGGTCTCGGTGAACAGCCGCTCGGCGTCCATATGCTCGGCCAGCGATGCCCGGCAGAACAGGCCAAGCGGGATCTCGCCGTGCTCATCGCGGTAGACGTCGTCCCACCGGGCATACGGCCCGGCGATCAGCGCCACCAGATACGTGCTCAGCTTCGGGGTGGTGGCAAAGGTGTGCACGCCGTCGTCCACAGCGGTGGTGGCGCCGTTGGAGACCACCTGCCAGTGCCGCGGCGCGGTGACGGTGAGGTCGAAGGTCGCTTTGAGGTCGGGCTGGTCGAAACAGGCGAACATCCGCTTGGCGTCCGCGGTTTCGAACTGCGAGTACAGATACACCTCGTCGTCGACCGGGTCGACGAAGCGGTGCAGGCCCTCGCCGGTGTTGGAGTAGTAGCAGTCGGCGTCGACCTCGACCACGTTGCGCTCGGCCAGACCGGTCAGCTCGACACCGATCGACTCGTCGTAGGCCGACACGTCGAGTGCGCGGCCGTTGAGGGTGGCAGCGCGGATCGTCCGGGCGGCGATATCGATCACGGTGTTGGCGCCGGGCAGCGCCTCGAAGGTGACGGTCGTCGTGGAGCGGAACGTGCGCTCGCCCGGGTTGCCGCTGCCGTCGGTCAGGTCGAGGGCGATCCGATAGTTGTCGACGGTGATCGACGCGGCCCGCTCGGCGGCCTGGTCGCGGGTGAGGTTAGGAAGTGCCACGCCCGCCAACAGTAGCCGCTGACCCGGTCGGGAACACCGCGCGGACGGGCATAGTTGTGTTGCACAGATGCTCCCCGCTCCCGAGAGGACCTTGCTGATGTCCGACAAGTCGACAGCCGAGTTCTGGTTCGACCCGCTGTGCCCCTGGTGCTGGATCACCTCGCGGTGGATCCTCGAGGTGGAGAAGGTCCGCGATATCGAGGTGACCTTCCACGTGATGAGCCTGGCCGTGCTCAACGAGGATCGCGATGACATCTCCGAGGAGTACCGCGAGGGGCTGAAGAACGCCTTGGGCCCGGTGCGGGTGGCAATCGCCGCCGAACAGCAGCGCGGCAACGAGATCCTGCGCCCGCTGTACACCGCGATGGGCACCCGGATCCACAACCAGAACAACAAGGACCTCCCCGACGTCATCGCCGGTGCGCTGGCGGAGGTGGGCCTGCCGGCCGAGTTGGCCGACGCGGCCACCACCGACACTTACGACGAGGCGCTGCGCAAGAGCCACCACGCCGGGATGGACGCCGTCGGCAAGGACGTCGGCACCCCGACCATCCACGTCAACGGGGTGGCCTTCTTCGGTCCGGTGCTGTCCCGGATCCCGCGCGGCGAGCAGGCCGGGCAACTGTGGGATGCGTCGGTGACCTTCGCGTCCTACCCACACTTCTGGGAGCTCAAGCGCACCCGCGGCGAGGCGCCCGAATTCGACTGACACAATGACCGCCATGCGCGTCTACCTCGGCTGCGACCACGCCGGCTACGAGCTCAAAGAGCAGATCCTCGAGCACCTGAAGCAGGCCGGGCACGAGCCGGTCGACTGCGGGGCCTTCGCCTACGACGCCGAGGACGACTATCCGGCGTTCTGCATCGCCGCGGCCGCCGGCACGGTCGCCGACCCGGGCAGCCTCGGAATCGTGATCGGCGGTTCCGGCAACGGCGAGCAGATCGCGGCCAACAAAGTGCCCGGGGCGCGTTGTGCGCTGGCGTGGAGCACCGAGACGGCAAAGTTGGCCCGCGAGCACAACAATGCGCAGTTGATCGGTATTGGCGGCCGTATGCACTCCACCGCCGAGGCGCTCGCCATCGTGGATGCGTTCCTGAGCACACCGTGGTCGGAAGCCGAACGCCATCAGCGGCGCATCGACATTCTGACGGCCTACGAACGCAGCCACGAGGCGCCCCCGGTGCCCGGCGCCCCGGCCTGACGAGACTGCCGCCATGCCGGAGGGGCACATCCTGCACCGGCTGGCTCGGTTGCATCAACGGCGTTTCGGCGGCGCCCCGGTGGCGGTGTTCAGTCCGCAGGGCAGGTTCGAAGCCGGTGCCGCCGCGATCGACGGACGAGTGCTCACCGGTGCGGAAGCCTGGGGAAAGCACCTGTTCCACCACTACGCCGGCGGACCGATCGTGCGCGTCCACTTGGGCATCTACGGGCACTTCACCGAGTTCCACCTGTCGGACGGTGGTATACCCGACCCGGTGGGCCAGGTGCGGATGCGCATGATCGGCGTCGACTATGGAACCGATCTGCGCGGTCCGGCGGCCTGTGAGGTGGTCGACGAGGCATTCGCCGCTGATGTGATCGCGCGGCTCGGGCCGGATCCGCTGCGCGGCGATGCCGACCCGGCGCTGGCCTTCAAGCGAATCGGCAAGTCCCGCAGAACTATCGGCGCGCTGTTGATGGACCAGTCGGTGCTCGCCGGCGTCGGCAACGTCTACCGCAGCGAGGTGCTGTTCCGGCATCGGATCGACCCGTTCCGGCCCGGCACCGCCATCGGCGAAGCGGAATTCAACGCGGTCTGGACCGATCTGGTGGCGTTGATGAAAGTGGGGCTGCGGCGCGGCAACATCGTGGTGGTCCGGCCCGAAGATGATCACGGTGCACCGGCGTACGCGCCCGGCAAGCCGCGCACCTATGTGTATCGCCGAGCCGGCGACCCGTGCCGGCTGTGCGGGAACACCGTGCGCACCGCGGAATTGGAGGCCCGCAACGTGTTCTGGTGCCCGTCCTGCCAGAGCTAGGCGAGTGCGCGCGTCACCGAGGGCAGCGCGTCAGTCGTCGTAGACCGTTTCACGCCGAGGGCGAATCGGTATCCCTAGTGCCCGGTAGATCTCGTTGGACAGCACCACGCTGCGCGGGTCGGCATTGGCCTGGGTGTGGTCGAACCGGTTCATCACGTAGCCGTAGCCGATGCGGTGCTCCAGATCGACGAACGCGAACGACCCGCCCAGTCCGCCGTGCCCGAAGATCCGCCGGTTGGGTCCGTTGACGCCTTGGGCGTTGAGCATGTAGCCCATGCCCCACCCGTGTTCGGCGACGCGGGGACCGAGCACCAGATCGGTTTCGGTGCCGCCCTGCAGCACCCGCAGCCGGTCCATGGTGGGACGGCTGAGCAGCTTCTCCTGCACCAGTGCGTTGTAGAACGTGGCCATGCCCAGCGCGGAGACCTGGGCGTTGGTGCCGGGGAACTCCAGTTGCCGCCACAGCGTCAGGTCGTTGGTGGCGATCTCGTCGTCGGGGGCGAACCCCATCGCCACCGCCAGCCCCGCCTTGGAATGGTGGTCCAGCGAGGTGGGGCGCTTGGGCGCGCCGGCCGAGGCCAGCATCTCGCGGATCGTCGGCTTGCCCACCGGGTCGGCGCAGCGGTAAGGCTGCTGGTCGGCCGGCACGCCGATGTGGACCTCGGCGCCGAGCGGGCCGGCGACTTCACTGTGCAGATACTGGCCCACCGTCATACCGGTCACGCGGCGGACGACCTCGCCGATGATGAAGCCGTAGGTGGTCATGTGGTAGCCCTGCGCGGTGCCGGGTCGCCACCACGGTTCGGCGGCCGCCAACCGCTGGCAGACCAGGTCCCAGTCGGTGACGTCGCGCCAGTGCATCGGTTCGCGCGGCCCGATCGCCCCGGAGCGGTGCGCCAGCACCATCGCCAGTGAGATGTCGCCCTTGCCGGCCTGGCCGAACTCCGGCCAGTAGTGGGCCACCGGTCGCCGGAGGTCCAGTTCGCCGCCCTCGGCGAGCCGGTGCACGCAGGTGCTGGTCAGCCCCTTGGTGCCGGACAGCACGGTGCTCAGCGTGTCTTCCTGCCAGGGGCGCTGACCGTCGACATCGGCCGAGCCCGCCCACAGGTTGACGACGAGTTCCCCGTCGACATATGCCGCGACGGCAGCGCCGAGCTCGTCGCGCAGCGTGAAATTGCGCTCGAACTCGTACCGCACCCGTTCGAAGCGCGGCGAGCACGACCCGTGAATCCGGACGTGCTGGGTGCCGCCCATAGGCGTGCCTTCCTGCCAGGGAAAATCCCCGTTTCGAGCGGGCGACGGGAATCGAACCCGCGTAGCTAGTTTGGAAGACTAGGGCTCTACCATTGAGCTACGCCCGCAATATCCAGGCCAGACTGTACCGGCGTTGCCGACCTCAAATCCAATTGGCACTCCCCGCTGCGGCCGTCAGGTGCGGGCGGCTGTGTTGCCGTTGTCGCAGGGCCGTAGGA
The DNA here is from genome assembly GCF_002086455.1 of Mycolicibacter algericus DSM 45454. Classification (GTDB taxonomy): domain Bacteria; phylum Actinomycetota; class Actinomycetes; order Mycobacteriales; family Mycobacteriaceae; genus Mycobacterium; species Mycobacterium algericum. Next base: position 314,171 of record NZ_MVHC01000002.1, on the reverse strand, counting down.
TCGCCTGGTCAGTGCGGGGTGTAGCGCAGCTTGGTAGCGCATCCGCTTTGGGAGCGGAAGGCCGCAGGTTCAAATCCTGTCACCCCGACCAGCAGCGCGCGCCGCACCGGCACGACAGACCGTCAACGATATCGAGGAGTACGCCCGTGAAGAGCACCGTCGAGCAGCTGACCCCCACCCGGGTTCGCATCAACGTGGAGGTGCCGTTCACCGAGTTGGAGCCGGACTTCCAGCGGACTTACAAGCAGCTGGCCCAGCAGGTGCGGATGCCCGGCTTCCGGCCGGGCAAGGCACCCGCCAAGCTCATCGAGGCCCGTTTCGGCCGTGCCGCGGTGCTGCAGCAGGTGGTCAACGACGCGCTGCCGAGTCGGTACAGCGAGGCGGTCACCAGTTCGGAACTCAAGCCGCTCGGTCAGCCCGACATCGAGGTGACCAAGCTCGACGACGGCGACCAGATCACCTTCACCGCCGAGGTCGACGTGCGACCGGAGATCACGCTGCCCGACCTGGAGCAGCTCAAGATCAGCGTGGACCCGATCGAGGTCGGTGACGACGAGGTGGACGCCGAGCTGGACGCGCTGCGTGCCCGATTCGGCACGCTGACCGGTGTCGACCGGCCCGCCGCCGAGGGCGACTTCGTCTCGATCGATCTGGACGCGACGGTCGACGGCGAGGTGGTTGAAGGCGCCGCCACCGAGGGGTTGTCGCACGAGGTCGGATCGGGCCAGCTCATCGAGGGGCTCGACGACGCGATCGTGGGCATGTCGGCCGGTGAGAACAAGAGCTTCACCACCAAGCTGGCGGCCGGCCCGCATGCCGGCAAGGACGCCGAGGTCACCGTGACGGTGCAGTCGGTCAAGGAACGTGAGTTGCCGGAGGCCGACGATGAGTTCGCGCAGCTGGCCAGCGAATTCGACACCATGGGCGAGCTGCGGGAGAACCTCACCGAGCAGGTCAGCCGGACCAAGCGCATCCAGCAGGCCGAGAAGGTACGCGAGGCGACGCTGGAGGCCCTGGTCGAGCAGGTCGAGATGCCGCTGCCCGAGGCGGTGGTGCAGGCCCACGTCGACAATGCGCTGCACAACGCGCTGCACGCGGTGGACCACGACGAGAACAAGTTCGCCGAGTCGCTGGCCGAGCAGGGCTCCTCGCGCGCCGAGTTCGACGCCAACACCCGCAGCGAGGCCGAGAAGTCCGTCAAGACGCAGCTGCTGCTCGACGCGCTCGGCGACGAGCTGGAGATCCAGGTGGGCCAGAACGACCTCACCCAGCACCTGGTGCTGATGTCGCGGCAGTACGGCGTCGCACCGCAGCAGCTGATGCAGTTCCTGCAGCAGAACAACCAACTGCCCGCGGTCTTCGCCGACGTGCGCCGGGGTATGGCGCTGGCAGCGGCGGTGCGCGCCGCCTCCGTCAGCGACACCGACGGTAACGAGATCGACACCGCCGAGTTCTTCGGTGGCGGCGCCGACGCCCAGGCCGATGACGCTCAGGCCGATGATGCTCAGGCCGATGAAGCCGAAGCGGCCGTCGTCGACGAGCCGGCCGGGACCGCGGACGGCGCGGTCGAAGCCGGGGCGGCATCCGACGAGTGACGCTGTAAGCGAACGAAGCCGGTTCGGGCCGCCTACAGCCGCGCCGGTTCGTTAGGGTCGTAAGCATGTCTCGGCATATGAATCTCGAGAAAGCAGGTATCCAACTGTGAGCCAGCCCGGTCTGAACCTCGTCGACTCCGTATACGAGCGTCTGCTGCGAGAACGCATCATCTTCCTGGGGTCGCAGGTGGACGACGACATCGCCAACCGGCTGTGCGCGCAGATCCTGTTGTTGGCCGCCGAGGACCCCACCAAGGACATCTCGCTCTACATCAACTCCCCGGGCGGTTCGATCAGCGCCGGAATGGCGATCTACGACACCATGGTGCTCGCGCCGTGCGATGTCGCCACCTACGCGATGGGGATGGCCGCCTCGATGGGCGAGTTCCTGCTCGCCGCGGGCACCAAGGGCAAGCGTTACGCCCTGCCGCACGCCCGGATCCTGATGCACCAGCCGCTGGGCGGGGTGACCGGCAGCGCCGCCGACATCGCGATTCAGGCCGAGCAGTTCGCGGTCATCAAGAAAGAGATGTTCCGGCTCAACGCCGAATTCACCGGTCAGCCGATCGAGCGCATCGAGGCGGACTCCGACCGTGACCGCTGGTTCACCGCCCAGGAAGCCCTGGAATACGGCTTCGTCGACCACATCATCACCCGCGCCCACGTCAACGGAGATGCCTCATGAACCCCGAGACCTTGCGAGCCATCGCACCGCAGGCCCGCTACATCCTGCCGTCGTTCGTCGAGCACTCCAGTTGGGGCGTCAAGGAGTCCAACCCCTACAACAAGCTGTTCGAGGAGCGCATCATCTTCCTCGGCGTGCAGGTCGACGACGCGTCGGCCAACGACATCATGGCGCAGTTGCTGGTGCTGGAGTCGCTGGACCCGGACCGTGACATCACCATGTACATCAACTCGCCGGGCGGCTCGTTCACGTCGCTGATGGCGATCTACGACACCATGCAGTACGTGCGGGCCGATATCCAGACCGTCTGCCTGGGGCAGGCCGCCTCGGCGGCCGCGGTGTTGCTGGCGGCCGGTACGCCGGGTAAGCGGATGGCGCTGCCCAACGCCCGGGTGCTGATCCACCAGCCGTCGCTGTCCGGGGTGATCCAGGGGCAGTTCTCCGACCTGGAGATCCAGGCCGCCGAGATCGAGCGGATGCGGACGCTGATGGAGTCCACCTTGGCCCGTCACACCGGCAAGGACCCCGAGGTGATCCGCAAGGACACCGACCGGGACAAGATCCTGACCGCCGAAGACGCCAAGGAGTACGGGATCATCGACACGGTGCTGGAGTACCGCAAGCTTTCGGCGCAAACGGCCTAGGGGTACCTCCCCGCCGAGTGTGCGCTCACTGCGAATCTCCGGCTGGATTTTCGCGCTGAGTGCACGTTCGGCGTAATGCGGCTGCGGCGGCAGCGATATCGGCCGGTCCGACCCGGCAGCAGCCGCCGATGATGCGTGCCCCGGCCGCCACCCACAGCGGCACCAGCGCGGGGGAGAAGCGCGCCGGACCGGCCCAGCGCCCCGACCTCCAGCTCTCCCCGCTGTTGGGGTAGACGATCACCGGCTTTCCGGTGATCTCGCGGGCGATCTCGATCGCCGGCAGGACATCGTCCGGGACGCAGCAATTCACTCCCACCGCGGCGATCTGTGGCACCCCGGCGGCGACGGCGAACGCGTCGGTCAGCGGTTGGCCGGCGCGGGTTGAGGTGCCCTCGATGGTGTAGCTGAGCCAGGCCGGAACGTCGGCCTCGCTCACCAGGCGCAGCAGTGCCTCGGCCTCGTCGACGTCCGGGATGGTCTCCAGCGCGAGTACATCGGCCCCGGCATCGGCCAGGACCTCCAGCCGGGGGCGGTGCCAGGCCGTCAACTCCGAGACCGAAAGCCCATAGCGGCCAACGTATTCCGAGCCGTCGGCGCGCGCGGCGCCGTACGGGCCGACCGACGCCGCCACCCAGTGCCCACGCGCGCCGCCGCCGGCCAGGCGGGCCAGGTCGACGCTGCGGCGCAGCAGCCTTTCGGCGGCTCGGCGATCGATCCCTCGGGCGGCGAAGCCCTCGAAGCTGGCCTGGTAGCCGGCGGTGGTCGCGATCATCGCCCCGGCGGCGAAGAAGGCGGCGTGCACCGCGGCGATGTCGTCGGGGGCATCGAGCAGCAGGCGGGCCGACCACAGTGGGTCGGAGAGGTCCCCGGAAAGGTCAAAGCCGCGGGCCTCCAGTTCGGTGGCCAACCCGCCATCGGCGACGATCACGGTATCGTCGGGCACGGCGAACCGCACGTTCGCCACTGTAGGGCTCCGCGGTGCCGCCCGCCTCACAGCGGGGTAACGCCGGCGATTCGCTCACGCCACGCCAGCGCGTCACGCGCCGGGTGGGGCAGTTGGGGCGATATCTTCTTGGAGCACACGGACAGCAACGAATACCAACGACGCGATTCGGCCTTATCGGTCGCCTCGCACCGGAACAAGCGGGTAGCGTCGGGGCCAGACACCGGTACCTCGACGACGGACGGCGAACAGGAAGTAGGTCCTCACGCACCATGGCGCGCATCGGAGACGGCGGTGACTTGCTGAAATGTTCGTTCTGCGGGAAGAGCCAGAAGCAGGTCAAGAAGCTCATTGCGGGTCCCGGCGTCTACATCTGCGATGAATGCATCGACCTGTGCAACGAGATCATCGAAGAGGAGCTGGCCGACGCCGACGACGTCAAGCTCGACGAGCTGCCCAAGCCCGCTGAGATCCGGGACTTCCTGGAGGGCTACGTCATCGGCCAGGACACCGCCAAGCGCACCTTGGCGGTGGCCGTCTACAACCACTACAAGCGCATCCAGGCCGGCGAGAAGAGCCGGGACTCCCGCTCCGGTGAGCCCGTTGAGCTGACCAAGTCCAACATCTTGATGCTGGGCCCCACCGGTTGCGGCAAGACCTACCTGGCCCAGACGCTGGCCAAGATGCTCAATGTCCCGTTTGCGATAGCGGATGCGACGGCACTCACCGAGGCGGGCTACGTCGGCGAAGACGTGGAGAACATTCTGCTCAAGCTGATTCAGGCCGCCGACTACGACGTCAAGCGCGCCGAGACCGGCATCGTCTACATCGACGAGGTCGACAAGATCGCCCGCAAGAGCGAGAACCCGTCGATAACCCGTGACGTCTCCGGTGAGGGTGTGCAGCAGGCGCTGCTGAAAATCCTGGAAGGCACCCAGGCGTCGGTTCCGCCGCAGGGCGGCCGCAAGCACCCGCACCAGGAGTTCATCCAGATCGACACCACCAACGTGCTGTTCATCGTGGCCGGCGCGTTCGCCGGGCTGGAGAAGATCGTCTCCGACCGGGTTGGCAAGCGCGGCTTGGGTTTCGGCGCCGAGGTCCGGTCCAAGGCGGAGGTCGACACCGTCGACCACTTCGCCGAGGTGATGCCCGAAGACCTGATCAAGTTCGGTCTGATCCCCGAGTTCATCGGCCGGCTGCCGGTGGTGGCCTCGGTGACGAACCTGGACATGGAGTCGTTGGTCAAGATCCTTTCGGAGCCGAAGAACGCTCTGGTCAAGCAGTACACCCGACTGTTCGAGATGGACGGGGTGGAGCTGGAGTTCAGCCAGGACGCGCTGGAGGCGATCGCCGACCAGGCCATCCACCGTGGCACCGGGGCACGTGGCCTGCGGGCGATCATGGAAGAAGTGCTGCTGCCGGTGATGTACGACATCCCCAGCCGCAACGACGTCGCCAAGGTCGTGGTCACCAAGGAAACGGTGCAGGACAACGTGTTGCCGACCATCGTGCCGCGCAAGACCTCGCGTGCCGAGCGTCGCGACAAGACCGCCTGATCCGAGCGACGGCGCGCGCGTCGCGACGGGTTACTCACCGGTAGCGAACTTTTCTTAAAGTTCGACTGTCATCAAACGTGACCAAAACCACATTTTTGCCGGAAGTCGACCGAGAACCGTACTGTGACGTCGGCGTTTGTCGGTAAGTCGGTGGGGTCCCGATACGGTGTGGCGTCGAACCGTCTCTAAGAACGGTGCAATAATCGGTACTGCCAGTGACAGAAAAACGTGTGGGTTGCGCCAGCCGCGCTGTGCGGGCCCGGTCAGAAGTGATGGAAGGCGGGGGCCGTGGGTCCGAGCGGTAACGGAGCCGGGTCGGCGCCCGGGCGTCAAAAACTCGAAAAAGTAGTAATCCGCTTCGCTGGCGACTCCGGCGACGGCATGCAGCTCACCGGCGACCGCTTCACCTCCGAAGCGGCGTTGTTCGGCAATGACCTGGCGACCCAGCCCAACTACCCGGCCGAGATCCGCGCCCCGCAGGGCACCCTGCCGGGCGTGTCGTCGTTCCAGATCCAGATCGCCGACTTCGACATCCTCACCGCCGGTGACCGCCCCGACGTGCTGGTGGCGATGAACCCCGCGGCGCTGAAGGCCAACATCGGCGACCTGCCGCGCGGCGGGATGGTGATCGTCAACTCCGACGAGTTCACCAAGCGCAACCTGGCCAAGATCGGCTACGAGGCCAATCCGCTCGAGACCGAGGCGCTCTCCGACTACGTGGTGGTTCCGGTCGCGATGACCTCGCTGACCCTGGGCGCCGTCGAGGCGATCGGTGCCACCAAGAAGGACGGCGCGCGGGCCAAGAACATGTTCGCGCTCGGCCTGCTGTCGTGGATGTACGGCCGGCCCATCGAGACCAGTGAGCAGTTCATCCGGGAGAAGTTCGCCAAGAAGCCCGATGTCGCCGACGCCAACGTGCTGGCGCTCAAGGCGGGCTGGAACTACGGCGAGACCACCGAGGCGTTCGGCACCACCTATGAGATCTCACCGGCCAAGCTGCCGCCGGGCGAGTACCGCCAGATCTCGGGCAACACCGCCTTGGCCTACGGTGTGATCGCCGCCGGTCAGCTCGCCGACACGCAGGTGCTGCTGGGGACCTACCCGATCACCCCGGCGTCGGACATCCTGCACGAGCTGTCCAAGCACAAGAACTTCAACGTGCTGACCTTCCAGGCCGAAGACGAGATCGCCGGTATCGGCGCGGCGATCGGCGCCTCCTACGGCGGTGCGCTGGGCGTCACCAGCACCTCCGGCCCGGGCCTGGCGCTCAAGGCCGAGGCGCTGGGCTTGGCCGTGATGACCGAACTGCCGCTGCTGCTGATCAACGTCCAGCGCGGCGGTCCGTCGACCGGGCTGCCCACCAAGACCGAGCAGGCCGACCTGTTGCAGGCGCTCTATGGCCGTAACGGCGAGTCACCGGTCGCGGTGGTGGCGCCCTGCACGCCGTCGGACTGCTTCGACGCCGCCATCGAGGCCGTCCGGATCGCGCTGACCTACCGCACGCCGGTGGTGCTGCTCTCCGACGGCGCGATCGCCAACGGCTCCGAGCCGTGGCGCATCCCCGACATCAGCGCGATCGAGCCCATCGAACGCAACCTGGCCAAGGCGGGGGAGGACTTCGCGCCCTACGCGCGCGACCCGCAGACCCTGGCGCGGCAGTTCGCCATCCCCGGCACCCCCGGTCTGGAGCACCGCATCGGCGGTCTGGAGAAGGCCAACGGCTCTGGCGCGATCTCCTACGAGCCGGCCAACCACGACCTGATGGTGCGGCTGCGGCAGGCCAAGATCGACGGCATCAAGGTGCCCGACCTGGTCGTCGACGACCCGACCGGTGACGCCGAGCTACTGATGTTGGGCTGGGGCAGCTCGTACGGCCCGATCGCCGAGGCGTGCCGGCGGGCCCGGCGCGGCGGCGTCAAGGTCGCGCAGGCTCACCTGCGCCACCTCAGCCCGTTTCCGGCCAACCTCGGCGAGGTGCTGCGGCGCTACCCGAAGGTGGTGCTGCCGGAGATGAACCTGGGCCAGTTGGCGCTGCTGCTGCGCGGCCGCTACCTGGTCGACATCCAGTCGGTGACCAAGGTGGCCGGTCAGGCATTCCTCGCCGACGAGGTCGAGGCGATCATTGACGACGCGCTGGCCGGGACGCTGGCCGAGCGAGAGAACGAGAAGGCGTCGCTGGCCACGGCCGCGGCGGTGACCATCGCGGGCAGTACAGCAGGAGCGAATTCATGACCACAACCGAACCCGCCAGCTCCCTGGTAGGCACCGAGCTGGGGCTGACCGCCCTGACCGGCGTGCCCACCACCGACGAGCCGCAGAAGTCCAAGGACTTCACCTCCGACCAGGAGGTGCGCTGGTGCCCGGGCTGTGGCGACTACGCCATCCTCAACTCGATCCGCAACTTCCTGCCCGAGCTGGGGGTGCGCCGCGAGAACGTGGTGTTCGTCAGCGGCATCGGCTGCTCGAGCCGGTTCCCGTACTACATGAACACCTACGGGGTGCACTCGATCCACGGCCGTGGCCCGACGTTCGCCACCGGGCTGGCGACCGCCCGTCCGGATCTGTCGGTGTTCCTGGTCACCGGTGACGGCGACGCGCTGTCGATCGGCGGCAACCACCTGATCCACACGCTGCGCCGTAACGTCAACCTCACGATCCTGCTGTTCAACAACCGGATCTACGGGCTGACCAAGGGCCAGTACTCACCGACGTCGGAGACCGGCAAGATCACCAAGTCCACACCGTTCGGTTCGCTGGACAACCCGTTCAACCCGGTCTCGCTGGCGATCGGTGCCGAGGCGACCTTCGTCGGTCGCGCCCTGGACTCCGACCGCAAGGGCCTCACCGAAGTGCTGCGCGGTGCCATGGAACACCGCGGCTCGGCGCTGGTGGAGATCCTGCAGGACTGCCCGGTGTTCAACGACGGTTCCTTCGACCTGCTGCGCAAGGAGGGTGCGGAGAACCGCATCATCAACGTCCGGCAGGGCGAGAAGATCACCTTCGGCGCCGAGGACGAGTACTGCGTGATCAAGTCGGGCTTCGGGCTGGAGGTCGCCAAGACCGCCAACGTCTCGGCCGAGCAGATCGTGGTGCACGACGCCACGCTGGCCGACTCGTCTTACGCGTTCGCGTTGTCACGGCTCTCCGAGCAGGATCTGTCGCATTTCCCGATGGGCATCTTCCGCAAGATCAACAAGCCCACCTACGACGACCTGGCGCGCGCGCAGGTCGCCGAAGCCCGCCAGGCCAGCTCGCACGACACCGCCGCTCTGCAGGCGCTGTTGCGTGGCCGCGACACCTGGACCGTGGATTGAGGCGAGCCTGAGGTCATGACCGGCCGACGGGCCGGTCTCGCCGGCGTCGTGCTCGCCGGTGGCGCATCGCGCCGGATGGGCCGTGACAAGGCCACCCTGACCGTGGCGGGCCGGTTCGGCGGCCGGACCCTGGTCGAGCACCTGGTGTCAGTGGTCGCCCAGTGCTGCGACCCGATCTTCGTGGTGGCCGCCCCAGGGCAGGCCCTTCCCGCGTTGCCGGCCCAGGTGTTGCGCGACGAGGTTCCCGGGCTGGGGCCGCTGCCCGCGGTCGGCCTGGGGTTGCGTGCCGCCGCGCGCGCCGGCGCGGAGCGGGCGTTCGTCTGCGCGGTCGACATGCCGTTTCTGGTGCCCGCGTTGATCGGCCTGCTCGCCGACGCACATCCCGGTGCCGACGTGGTGCTGCCCCGAGCTGGTCGGGACCACTACCTGGCCGCGGTGTACCGGACGGCACTGGCCGGATCCATCGACGCCTTGGTCGCCGATGGGCAGCGCCGGGTGGGGGCATTGGTCGACATGGTCGAGGCGCAGCGGGTCGAACTCGAGGATCCGGCGCCGCTGGCCAACCTCAACTCTCCGGATGACATCGCCGGCCTCTGCTGAGCCCGCCCGCGGCACGTCTGCCGCCGGCAAGGACGGGAATGAGGACAGCAAATACGGTGACGGGGGCGATGGAATGGATTCAGTTCCGCTGCCGGCGCGTTGAATAAACATTCGTGTTATCGCTGTGAAATAGGACCTTTATCAAAACTCGAGGGCCCTTCGGCCGCCGGCGATCAAAGGGTGCTGATCATCCGGCGAAAACTATTGTGGTGCAGCAGAAGTCATGCTGTTCTCCACCGCGGCGGGCATGGCGACCCGGCCGGAAGCCGGTCTCGTCCCTCTCGGTCGTAATTGGATCTTTCGCCGATAGCAGCGCGGTGATGCCGCTCATTCGCCACGCTGATCACCGACTGTCTCGCCCGCAGTGTCCCGGGTAGCGGGCGAGGGCGATACGTACCCCCATTCAGGCCTTGAGCTGCAAGTTGCAGGGGAGCTAGCGCAGTCCGGCCCGTCGTGGGCACGCGGCGTCAGTGCTCCAGCCCACAAAATATCCGTGATTTGACTCACGAAAAACAATCCGGGCGGCAAACGCTTAGAAAGACTAAAAGCAATAGGTGACCTGGTGAAACCATTCCCCGCGCTGGTGTGATGGTTTCGTTATCCCTCCGAAATGCCCGCGTCATGCGGTTGGACTTCTCGCATGAACGTTTCGTAAGTTTCCCCTCGCCCGAATGCAGGGCAAACAAATTGAATCCACGGAACCGCGTGTGAGCGGGGCCGCGGGCGGCCCCATGAATGCTTCCGCGGTGCCGGGTGTCATCCCGGCGGGCAGCCCTTGCCCCCGCTGTCGTGCCTGACCTAGACGGCACGTCTCGAAGATCAATCTCGCCTGAGGGCCATCCCGGCTGCACTTCGGAGCGCGCACCGCGAAAGGAACGATGTTGAAAAACGTCCGTAAGCCCCTCACCCTGGCCGCGATCGCCGGCGCGCTGATCACCGGTGCGGTGGCACTGTCCGACGCGACCGCCAGGGCGGACAGCGTCAACTGGGACGCCATCGCGGCCTGCGAGTCCGGCGGCAACTGGTCGATCAACACCGGCAACGGTTACTACGGCGGTCTGCAGTTCAACGCCGGCACCTGGCGCGCCAACGGCGGCAGCGGCATGCCCCACAACGCCAGTCGGTCTGAGCAGATCCGGGTGGCCGAGAACGTGCTGCGCAGCCAGGGCATCGGCGCGTGGCCGGTCTGCGGCCGCCGCGGCTGACCTTCCAGACGACGGCGCCGGGCGATGAACCCGGCGCCGTCGCCGTCTTCGGAACCCGGTGCGGCGGGTAGCGTCGGATCCATGTCTGAGACGCCACGTGAACTCGACGTCATCGTCTACGGGGCGACCGGTTTCGTCGGGAAGCTCACCGCCCAATACTTGGCCCGCGTCGGGGGCGAGACCCGCGTCGGGTTGGCCGGCCGCTCGGCGGAGCGACTGCGCGCCGTCCGCGATGAGATCGGCAGCGCAGCGCAGGACTGGCCGATCGTGGTGGCCGACGCCGACAAACCGGCGTCGCTGGAGGCGATGGCGGCCCGCACCCGGGTGGTCATCACCACCGTCGGCCCCTACACCCGATACGGAATGCCACTGGTCGCGGCGTGTGCGGCGGCGGGCACCGACTACGTCGACCTCACCGGCGAGGCGATGTTCGTGCGCGAGAGCATCGATACCTACCAGAAACAGGCCGTCGACAACCGGGCGCGCATCGTGCACGCCTGCGGCTTCGACTCCATCCCGTCGGATCTGAGCGTCTATGCGCTCTACCGGGCGGCCCGCGATGACGGCGCCGGCGAACTGCTCAACACCGATTTCGTCGTGCGGGGGTTCTCCGGCGGTCTCTCGGGCGGCACCATCGCCTCGATGACCGAGGTGCTGCGGACCGCCTCCACCGACGCCGACGCCCGACGTCAACTCTTCGACCCCTACACCCTCAGTGACGATCGCGGCGCCGAGCCCGACCTGGGCGCGCAGCCCGACCTGCCCTGGCGTCGCGGACGTGACATCGCCCCCGAACTCACCGGCATCTGGACCGCCGGCTTCGTCATGGCGCCCTACAACACCCGGATCGTGCGGCGCAGCAACGGGCTGTTGGAGTGGGCCTACGGCCGGCGGTTCCGCTACGCCGAGCACATGAGCGTCGGCTCGTCGGCGGTGGCTCCGGCGCTGTCGGGACTGGCGACCGGAATCAGCGCCGTCACCGTCGGACTCGGCAGCCGGTTCTTCCGGCTGCTGCCGCGCCGACTGGTGGAGCGGGTGCTGCCCAAGCCGGGCACCGGCCCCAGCCAGAGCCGCCGTGAGAATGGCTATTACCGCGTCGAGACCTACACCACCACGAGCACCGGTGCCCGCTACGTGGCGGACATGGCGCAGCAGGGCGACCCCGGCTACCAGGCGACGTCGGTGTTGCTGGCCGAAAGTGGGCTGGCGCTGGCGTTGAACCGCGATGCTTTGCCCGACCGCTTCGGGGTGCTCACCCCGGCGGCTGCGATGGGTGACGCACTGCTGGCCCGACTCCGCGCGGCGGGCGTCACGCTGGACGTTTCACGGCTGAACTGACCGGTGCGGGCTGGCGGCGCTTTCCGCTAATGTCGTTTTCGACCGCTGTCACGGCAGCACCCAGCAACGAAGGTGGAACTTTCATGGCCGGCCTCGACGATCTTTTCGCGCAGATCCCCGTACAAGACATCGCCAATCAACTCGGCGCCGATTCGGGTGAGGTGGACAACACCATCCGTACCCTGGTGCCGGTGCTGGTCGGCGGATTGAGCCAGAACGCCCAGGACCCGGGCCAGGCCGACGACATCGCCAGCAAGGCCAGCAGCTTCGCGGCGCAGGGGCTGCTGGGCAACGCGTTCGCCGGCAACCAGGCCGAAGGGCAGCAGGTGATCTCGACCATCTTCGGCGGCAACGACACCAGCCAGGTCGCTTCGGCGCTGTCGGGTGCCGGCGCCGGCAACAACGACCTGCTGCAAAAGCTGCTCCCGATCATCGCTCCGATCGTGCTCGCCTACATCGGCAAGCAACTGACGGGCCAGAAGGCCGAGCCGGCCCAGCAGCAGGCCTCCGGGGGCGGCGGCCTCGGGGACATCCTCGGCAGCATCCTGGCCGGCGCGAGCTCCGGCGGCAGCGCCCAGAACCAGTCGATGGGCAGCATCCTGGGCAACATGATCGGCGGCAAGACCGGCGGCGCTATCGGCGACATCCTCGGCGGACTGCTCGGCGGCAAGAAGTAACCACTCGTCGCCGGCCCCCGGACCGGTCCCGGTTCATGCGGCGTTTCCAGCTTCGGCTCTCCTTCGTCGAGCCTCGCTAAATCGCCGGTTCATGCGGCGTTTCCAGCTTCGGCTCTCCTTCGTCGAGCCTCGCTAGATCGCCGGGTCCGGGGGCTGTCACGTGCGGTGGGCCGTCGTTCCTAGAATTAAGCGGTGACCGCCACCCCCGACGCTGCCAACACCGAACACCTGCCCAAATCCTGGGAGCCGAGTGCGGTCGAGGACGCGATCTACCAGCGTTGGGTCGATGCCGGCTACTTCACCGCGGACCCGGCCAGCACCAAGCCCGGCTATTCGATCGTGCTTCCGCCGCCGAACGTCACCGGCAGCCTGCACATGGGGCACGCGCTCGACCACACCCTGATGGACGCCTTGACCCGCCGCAAGCGGATGCAGGGCTACGAGGTGTTGTGGCTGCCGGGCATGGATCACGCCGGTATCGCCACGCAGAGCGTGGTGGAGCGGCGGCTGAACGCCGCCGGGCAGGCCAAGGAGGAATTGGGACGCGAAGGCTTCGTCGAGCAGGTCTGGGACTGGAAGCGGGAATCCGGCGGCACCATCGGCACCCAGATGCGCCGGATCGGCGACGGGGTGGACTGGAGCCGTGAGCGGTTCACCATGGACGACGGGCTGTCCCGCGCGGTCCGCGTCATCTTCAAGCGTCTCTATGATGCGGGCCTGATCTACCAGGCCGAGCGGCTGGTGAATTGGTCACCGGTGCTCGAGACCGCGATCAGCGACCTCGAGGTCAAATACGACGACATCGAGGGCGAACTGGTGTCGTTCCGGTACGGCTCCCTCGACGACTCCCAACCCCATATCGTGGTGGCCACCACCCGGCTGGAGACCATGCTCGGCGACACCGCGATCGCGGTGCACCCCGACGACGACCGGTACCGTGACCTGGTCGGGACCAGCCTCCCGCACCCGTTCCTGGACCGGGAGGTCGGCGTGGTCGCCGACGCGCACGTAGACCCCGAATTCGGCACCGGCGCGGTCAAGGTCACCCCCGCCCACGACCCCAACGATTTCGAGATCGGGCTGCGGCACCAGCTGGCGATGCCGACCATCCTGGACACCAAGGGCCGGATCACCGGAACCGGCACGCAGTTCGACGGCATGGACCGCTTCGAGGCGCGTGTCGCGGTGCGCGAAGCGCTGGCCGGCCAAGGACGCATCGTCGCCGAGAAGCGGCCCTACCTGCACAGTGTCGGGCATTCCGAGCGCAGCGGCGAGGTCATCGAGCCGCGCCTGTCGATGCAGTGGTGGGTCAACGTCTCCTCGCTGGCCAAGGCCGCCGGGGATGCGGTGCGTAACGGCGACACCGTCATCCACCCGAAAAGCCTGGAGCCCCGCTGGTTTTCCTGGGTCGACGACATGCACGACTGGTGCATCTCCCGGCAGCTGTGGTGGGGTCACCGCATCCCGATCTGGCACGGGCCGAACGGTGAGAAGGTCTGTGTCGGACCGGACGAGACCCCGCCGGAGGGCTGGGAGCAGGACCCCGACGTGCTCGACACCTGGTTCTCCTCGGCGTTGTGGCCGTTCTCCACGATGGGCTGGCCCGACGCCACTGCGGAGCTGGAGAAGTTCTATCCCACAACGGTTCTGGTGACCGGCTACGACATCCTGTTCTTCTGGGTCGCCCGGATGATGATGTTCGGCACCTTCGTCGCCGACGATCCCGCCCTGCAGGGCGGCAAGGTGCCGTTCGAGAACGTGTTCCTGCATGGCCTGATCCGCGACGAGCACGGGCGCAAGATGAGCAAGTCCCGCGGCAACGGCATCGACCCGCTGGACTGGGTGGACGCATTCGGCGCCGACGCCCTGCGGTTCACGCTGGCTCGCGGCGCGAGCCCCGGCGGCGACCTGTCGATCGGCGAGGACCATGCCCGCGCGTCGCGCAACTTCGTCACCAAGCTGTTCAACGCCACTCGATTCGCACTGATCAACGGCGCGCGACCGACCCCGTTGCCGGCGCTCGACGAGCTCACCGATGCTGACCGGTGGATTCTGGGGCGGTTGGAAGAGGTTCGCGCCGAGGTGGATTCGGCTTTCGAGGGCTACGAGTTCGGCCGGGCCTGCGAGGCGCTGTACCACTTCGCGTGGGACGAGTTCTGCGATTGGTATGTCGAGCTGGCCAAGACACAGCTGGGTCAAGGGCTTGCCCACACCACCGCTGTGCTGGCCGCGGTGCTCGACACGTTGCTGCGGTTGTTGCACCCGGTGATCCCGTTCGTCACCGAAACCCTGTGGCAGGAACTCACCGGCGCAGAGTCACTGGTGATCGCCGACTGGCCCGAGCCGTCGGGAATCATCCTGGACCGTGTTGCCGCGCAACGGATCACCGACATGCAGAAGCTCGTGACGGAGGTGCGCCGGTTCCGCAGCGACCAGGGACTGCGTGACCGGCAGAAGGTCCCGGCCCGGCTGTCCGGTATCGACGACGCCGACCTGGCCACCCAGGTGGCCGCGGTGACCTCGCAGGCCTGGCTGACCGAGCCCGGCGCGCATTTCGCACCGTCGGCCACGGTCGAGGTGCGGCTGGGTGCCGCCCACAGCACCAGCACCGTCGTGGTGGAACTGGACACCTCCGGCACCGTCGATGTCGCCGCCGAGCGCCGGCGCCTGGAGAAGGATCTCGCCGCTGCGGAGAAGGAGTTGGTGGCCACCGCGGCAAAGCTCGGCAACGAGGCGTTTCTGGCCAAGGCGCCGGAAGCCGTCGTCGACAAGATCCGAGGCCGCCAGCAACTGGCCCGAGACGAGGTCGACCGGATCACCGCGCGTCTTTCGGCCCTGGCATGACCGAGCACCCGGTCGGTGCCGAGCCGACACCGGACGAGATCGCGGCGCTGCTGCAAGTCGAGCACCTGCTCGATCAGCGCTGGGGCGAAACCAAGATCCAACCCAGCCTGACCCGGATCAACGCCCTGCTGGAACTGCTCGGCTCCCCGCAGCGAGGGTATCCGTCGATTCACGTCGCCGGCACCAACGGCAAGACCTCGGTGGTACGGATGATCGACGCGTTGCTGACGGCGTTTTCTCGCCGCACCGGGCGCACCACCAGCCCGCACCTGCAGTCGGCGGTCGAGCGCATCGGGATCGACGGGGTGCCGATCAGTCCCGCCAAATATGTGGAGACCTACGCTGAGATCGAACCGTTCGTGCACATGGTGGACGCGTCCTCGCAAGCCGAGAACGGGCCGGCCATGAGCAAGTTCGAGGTGCTCACCGGGATGGCCTTCGCGGCGTTCGCCGACGCCCCTGTCGACGTCGCCGTGGTGGAGGTCGGGATGGGCGGCCGCTGGGACGCCACCAACGTCGTCGAGGCACCCGTCGCGGTCATCACCCCGATCGGTGTCGATCACGTCGACTACCTCGGTGACGACATCGCCGGGATCGCCGCGGAGAAGGCCGGCATCATCCACCGCTCGTCGGACGAACTGACCGACACCGTCGCGGTGATCGCCCGTCAGACACCCGAGGTGATGGACGTGCTGCTGACGCAGTCGGTGCGTGCCGATGCCGCGGTCGCGCGGGAGAACTCCGAGTTCGCGGTACGCAGCCGCCAACTGGCGATCGGTGGTCAGCTGTTGGAGTTGCAGGGCCTGGGCGGGGTGTACTCGGACATCTTCCTGCCGCTGCACGGCGAGCACCAGGCGCACAACGCGGTGCTCGCGCTGGCGGCGGTGGAGGCGTTCTTCGGGGCGGGCGCCGAGCGCCAGCTCGACGCCGACACGGTTCGGGCGGGCTTCGCCGCGGTGCGCAGTCCGGGCCGGCTCGAACGGATGCGCAGCTCGCCCACCGTCTTCATCGACGCCGCCCACAATCCGGCCGGCGCCGCCGTGCTGGCCCAGGCGCTGACCGAGGATTTCGGCTTTCGCTTCCTGGTCGGCGTGGTCAGCGTGTTGGGGGACAAGGACGCCGACGGCATCCTTGCCGCTTTGGAGCCGGTTTTTGATCGAATCGTGGTGACCCACAACGGTTCCCCGCGTGCGGTGGATGTCGAGACGCTGACCGCCGTCGCGGTACGGTGGTTCGGTGAAGACCGGGTGGTGACCACCGACACCCTTGAGGACGCCATCGACACCGCGACCGCACTGGTCGACGAATTCGACTCCGACGGCGACACCACCGGAATCGGCA
This sequence comes from Mycolicibacter algericus DSM 45454, assembly GCF_002086455.1. Lineage (GTDB taxonomy): Bacteria > Actinomycetota > Actinomycetes > Mycobacteriales > Mycobacteriaceae > Mycobacterium > Mycobacterium algericum. The sequence continues at coordinate 297,429 of NZ_MVHC01000002.1, read as the reverse complement.
TCGTGATCACCGGCTCGGTGGTCACCGCCGGTGCCGCCCGCACCTTGTTCGGAAAGGATCCGGCATGAGCGACCCAACGGCGGCGCCCGATCCATGGCGCGGTTTCCGCGGCGTGATGTCGGCGACGCTGATCCTCGAGGCGATCGTGGTGCTGTTGGCACTGCCGGTGGTCCACGTGGTCGGCGGCGGGCTCTCGCCGGTGTCGCTGGCCTACCTGCTCGGTCTGGCGCTGGTGTTGCTGCTGTTCACCGGTATCCAGGGCCGGCCCTGGGCGATCTGGGCCAATCTGGGTCTGCAACTGGTGCTGGTCGCTGGCTTCGTGGTCTATCCGGCGGTGGGGATCATGGGGCTGGTGTTCGCCGTGGTGTGGGGATTGATCGCGCACTTCCGTGCCGAGGTGTTGCGCCGCCAGTGACGAGGCGGAGCGAAGCGACGCTGAGGAACGGCGTATCGGCACTGCCAGTGACGAGGCGGAGCGAAGCGACGCTGAGGAACGGCGTGTTGGTGGCGCTCGTGGCCGAGCGGCGATTCGGTACGCTGTCGCCCGTGCCGCTGGCGACGACCGGTGGGGTACCCGGCCGCGCGGCGGCGAGGGACACGGAGCGATGGATGAGGAGCGGCGCTTCATGACTGAGCGGACCTTGGTGCTGATCAAGCCGGACGGCGTCAACCGCCGACTGGTGGGCGAGATCATCAGTCGGATCGAGAAGAAGGGCCTGACGCTGGCGGCGCTGGAACTGCGGCCGGTGCAGCAGGCGGTGGCCCGGCAGCACTATGGCGAACATGAGGGCAAGGCGTTCTTCGCCTCGCTGCTGGACTTCATCACCTCCGGCCCGGTGGTCGCGGCCGTGGTGGAGGGGCCGCGGGCCATCGAGGCGTTTCGGCAGCTCGCCGGCGGTACCGACCCGGTCGCCAAGGCCACGCCCGGCACCATCCGCGGTGACTTCGGGCTGGAGACCCAGTTCAACCTGGTGCACGGCTCCGACTCGCCGGAGTCGGCCGAGCGCGAGATCGCGCTGTGGTTTCCCGACTTGAAGCCGTCGGCGCCGACGGCCCCGATGACACTGGCCTGACGTCGGAGTTAATGCCTTTCGTCCGGCTTGGTCTGGTTGTGTGGGATACTGGCCAATGGGTGAACGTCACCGGACCGGTGTCCGACACCCGAATGAAGACTTAGGCGAGTGCGACGGTCGCGAGATGTGATGCGGCGCCGATCGCCGGTCCTCATTCAGCCAGGCACCGAGTCGGTTCCACCCGAGCCCCTCGGAGCGAGACCACCACAAGCCCGGGGAAGTGAGCCGGGCGAATAACGAGAAGCCCTCGCGTGGCCGCGTCGTAACGACGCGCCCGGGGGCTTGAGGAGAATACGTGGCAGACCCGTCTCTTTTTAAGAGCCCTTTTTCCGACGTAGAAGCGGTGCCGACCGAGCAGGAGGAGCTGCCGGATCGGCTGCGGGTCCACTCCCTGGCGCGGGTTCTGGGCACCACCAGCAAACGGGTTCTCGACGCGCTGACCGAGCTGGACGGACGGGCGCGCAGCGCCCACTCCAGCGTCGACCGGGTCGAAGCGGTCCGCGTTCGCGACCTGCTGGGTTCCACCGAACCGCCCACCACCGAGGTGCCCGGCGAGTCCGGGGACGCCGTCGACGAGCCGGAGTCCCGGCTGTTGCTGGAGACCGCCCCGGAGGCGGCCAACGCGCGGGTCGACTACATGCCGCTGTTCGTGGCGCCGCAACCGGTCACGTTCGAGCCGTCGCCGCCTCGGGAGTCCGACTCCGAGTCCGACGATGACGACGACCTCGGCTCCGACAGCGACGACGAGAACGGGGACCGCCCCGCCAATCGGCGTCGCCGCCGCGGTCGGCGCGGTCGGGGCCGGGGCCGCGGCTCCGACGGCGCAGCCTCGGACGACGGGGCAGACACCGACACCGACGCCGACGACGACGGCGACGACGACGATTCGGCCGCGGAGTCCGGCGAGAACTCGGACGCCGAGGACACCGGTGACGACGACGGTGATGCGGCCGACGAGACGGGCAGCCGACGTCGGCGCCGCCGGCGTCGGCGCAAGACCGGCAACGGCGATGACGAGGACACCGGGTCAAGCGATGACCCGCCGAACACCGTCGTACACGAACGGACCCCGCGGAAGACCACCAGGAGCACCAAGAACGAGAAGAGCTCGTCGGACGACGAGATCCAGGGCATCACCGGCTCGACCCGGCTGGAGGCCAAACGGCAGCGTCGCCGCGATGGTCGCGACGCCGGGCGCCGCCGGCCGCCGATCCTGAGTGAAGCCGAGTTCCTGGCTCGCCGCGAGGCCGTCGAACGCCGGATGGTGGTCCGTGACCGCGTCCGCACCGAGCCGCCGCACACCGGCGCGCGTTACACCCAGATCGCCGTGCTCGAAGACGGCGTGATGGTCGAACATTTCGTCACCTCGGCCGCCTCCACGTCGCTGGTGGGCAACGTCTATCTGGGCATCGTGCAAAACGTGCTGCCGTCGATGGAGGCCGCCTTCGTCGACATCGGCCGGGGCCGCAACGGCGTGCTCTACGCCGGCGAGGTCAACTGGGAGGCCGCCGGCCTCGGTGGGACCAACCGCAAGATCGAGCAGGCGCTCAAACCCGGCGACTATGTCGTCGTGCAGGTCAGCAAGGACCCGATCGGGCACAAGGGTGCCCGGCTGACCACCCAGGTGTCGCTGGCCGGCCGCTACCTGGTGTACGTGCCGGGCGCGTCGTCGACCGGGATCAGCCGCAAACTGCCCGACACCGAGCGTCAACGGCTCAAGGAGATCCTGCGCGAGGTGGTGCCCCCCGACGCCGGCGTGATCATCCGCACCGCGTCGGAGGGCGTCAAAGAAGAAGACATCCGCGCCGACGTGGAACGCCTCCAGGAGCGCTGGAACCAGATCGAGGCGACCGCGGCCGAGACCAAGAGCAAGGCCGCCGGCGCGGCGGTGGCGCTGTACGAAGAGCCCGATGTGCTGGTGAAGGTGATTCGGGACCTGTTCAACGAGGACTTCTCCGAGCTGGTGGTGTCCGGTGACGACGCCTGGGCCACTATCAACGACTACGTGGGTTCGGTGGCGCCCGAACTGGTGTCGAAGCTGACCCGCTACACCGCGCCCGAGGGTCCGGAGGGCCAGGCCGGGCCGGATGTGTTCGCCGTGCACCGCATCGACGAGCAACTGGCCAAGGCGATGGACCGCAAGGTCTGGCTACCCTCGGGTGGAACGCTGGTGATCGACCGGACCGAAGCCATGACGGTCGTCGACGTCAACACCGGCAAGTTCACCGGTTCCGGGGGCAACCTCGAGGAGACGGTGACCAAGAACAACTTGGAAGCCGCCGAGGAGATCGTGCGGCAACTGCGGCTGCGCGATATCGGCGGCATCATCGTCATCGACTTCATCGACATGGTGCTGGAGTCCAACCGTGACCTGGTGTTGCGCCGGCTGACCGAGGCCCTGGGCCGCGACCGCACTCGCCACCAGGTGTCGGAGGTGACCTCGCTCGGCCTGGTGCAGCTGACCCGCAAGCGGCTGGGCACCGGGCTGATCGAGGCGTTCTCGACGTCGTGTCAGCACTGTGCCGGGCGCGGCATCATGCTGCATGCCGACCCGGTCGACTCGGCGGCACCCGGGCGCAGGTCCGAACCGAGCAGCCGTCGCAGCAGACGGTCGAAGAAGCCCAAGGCCGACGAGCCGGTCGTGGCGAAGGTGCCGGCGCACACCCCCGGTGACCACCCGATGTTCAAGGCGATGGCCGCGGCGAGTGACCGCGGCGACGACGAGTCCGACGACGACACCGAGGTCGAGGCCACCGCGGCGTCGGCGGCCGGGGAGCCACGGCCGGCCGTCGAGCACGAGCCGCAACTGCCCGGTACCGCGCTCGCCGAGGACACCGACGACGCGGACGACGCCGAGGACACCGACTACACGGACGACGCCGACGACTCCTACGACGGCGAGGACAGCGACGACGCTGACGACACCGACGACGGCGAGGACACCGAGGACACCGACGAAGAGGTCGAAGTCGACCTCGACGACGATGACGACGACTTCGACGACGATCTGGACGTCATCGACGAGGCAGACGACGCCGATGACGACGAGTCCGGCCAGGAGACCTTGGCCGCAGCGGCGCCCTACGAACGTCCCCGGCGGCGACGGGCGGCTGCCCGGCCGGCGGGGCCGCCCAGTTGAGCAAGGCCGGTTTGACCCCTTAGCCGCTGGTCACGTACCCTAGACCAGTTGTCGCCAGGCGGGATAACCACAGCTCGGCGGACAGAACCCCAGACACCTGCGCAAGTCCCGATGGCGTGCGCGCCCGAGAAGCAGAGGTAGAAACCAACGATGGCGACGTACGCAATCGTCAAGACCGGCGGCAAGCAGTACAAGGTTGCCGTCGGTGACGTGGTCAAGGTCGAGAAGCTCGATTCGGAGCCGGGTTCGTCGGTCTCGCTGCCGGTCGCGCTGGTCGTGGACGGCACCACCGTCACCACTGACGCCGGCAAGCTGGCGAAGGTCGCGGTCACCGGCGAGGTGCTCGAGCACACCAAGGGCCCCAAGATCCGCATCCACAAGTTCAAGAACAAGACCGGCTACCACAAGCGGCAGGGTCACCGTCAGCAGCTGACCGTGCTCAAGGTCACCGGAATCAAGTAGGGAGCGAACGAGATGGCACACAAGAAGGGCGCTTCCAGCTCACGCAACGGGCGCGACTCGAACGCGCAGCGACTCGGCGTCAAGCGGTTCGGCGGCCAGGTCGTCAAAGCCGGCGAGATCCTGGTGCGGCAGCGCGGCACCCACTTCCACCCCGGCATCAACGTCGGTCGCGGCGGCGACGACACGCTGTTCGCCACGGCTCCCGGTGCGGTCGAGTTCGGCCTGAAGCGCGGCCGCAAGACCGTCAACATCGTTCCTGTCGCCCGCGTCGAGAGCTAACCAACCGGCCCCGCGCCGCGAACGTGCACTGCCTGCGAAAATGGGCGACAAACTTCGCAGTGGTTGCACGCTCGGTGTGTGGGTTGGGTGAGAGGAAAGCTCGATGTCCCGGTTCGTCGACCGCGTCGTCATTCATGTGCGCGCCGGCGACGGGGGTAACGGCTGCGCGTCCATTCACCGGGAGAAGTTCAAGCCGCTGGGCGGCCCGGACGGTGGTAACGGTGGTCGCGGCGGCAGTGTCGTGCTGGTCGTCGACCCGGGCGTGCACACCCTGTTGGACTTTCATTTCCGGCCGCACATCAAGGCCGCGTCCGGCAAGCAGGGCCAGGGCAGCAACAAGGACGGCGCTGCCGGATCGGACCTGGAGATCAAGGTGCCCGACGGCACCGTCGTGCTCGACGAGCACGGCCGGCTGCTGGCCGACCTGGTCGGCGCCGGCGCCCGCTTTGAGGCCGCCGGCGGCGGCCGCGGCGGGCTGGGCAACGCCGCGTTGGTGTCGCGGGCCCGCAAGGCTCCCGGTTTCGCATTGCTCGGGGAGAAGGGTGAGACCCGCGACCTCACGCTGGAACTCAAGACCGTCGCCGACGTCGGCTTGATCGGGTTTCCCTCGGCCGGCAAATCCGCGCTGGTGTCGGTGATCTCGGCGGCCAAGCCGAAGATCGCCGACTACCCGTTCACCACGCTGGCACCGAACCTGGGCGTGGTCTCGGCCGGAGACAACACCTTTACCACCGCCGATGTGCCCGGCCTGATCCCGGGCGCCTCGGCGGGACGCGGGCTGGGCTTGGACTTCTTGCGCCACATCGAACGGTGCGCGGTGTTGGTGCACATCGTGGATTGTGCGACCGCCGAGCCCGGCCGTGATCCGCTCTCCGACATCGAGGCGATCGAAGCCGAACTGGCCGCCTACACCCCGACCATGCAAGGGGATTCGGTGCTGGGCGACCTGGTGGATCGGCCGCGCGCGGTGGTGCTCAACAAGATCGACGTGCCCGAAGCGCGGGAGATGGCCGAGTTCGTCCGCGACGACATCGTGGCCGAGCGCGGCTGGCCGGTTTTCCTGGTGTCGACCGTGAGCCGGGAGGGGCTGCGGCCGTTGGTATTTGCGCTGGCCGAGATGGTGACGGCGTATCGCGCCGCGCAGCCGGAACCGGTTGCGCGCCGGCCGGTGATCCGGCCGATACGCGCCGGGGAGACCGGGTTCAGTGTGGAGCCCGACGGCGACGGCGGTTTCGTCGTGCGAGGGTCGCGCCCGGAACGCTGGGTGCACCAGACCAACTTCGACAACGACGAGGCGGTCGGCTACCTGGGTGACCGGTTGGCGCGGCTCGGGGTCGAGGACGAGTTGTTGCGGCTGGGCGCCACGCCGGGCTGCGCGGTGACCATCGGGGAGATGACCTTCGACTGGGAGCCGGCCACGCCGGCCGGCGTGGACGTCACCCTGTCCGGGCGGGGCACCGACAGCCGACTGGAGCGCACCGAACGCGTCGGGGCCGCCGAACGCAAGATCGCGCGCAGGCAGCGGCGTGAGCAGTCGGACGAGGCATGACCAGCACGGCCCGAGCGGCGATCCGCACCGCACGCAGCGTCGTCGTCAAGATCGGCACCACCGCGCTGACCGCCGACAACGGCATGTTCGACCCGGACCGGCTGGCCGGGCTGGCCGAGGCGATCGAGTCCCGGATGAAAGCCGGCTCGGACGTGGTCATCGTGTCGTCCGGTGCGATCGCCGCCGGTCTGGAACCGCTCGGCTTAGCCAAACGGCCCACCGATCTGGCCACCAAGCAGGCCGCCGCCAGCGTGGGTCAGGTGGCTTTGGTCAACGCCTGGAGCGCGGCCTTCGGCCGGTTCGGCCGCACCGTCGGGCAGGTTCTGCTCACCGCCCAGGACGTCTCGATGCGGGTGTCGCACACCAACGCGCAGCGCACCCTGGACCGGCTGCGGGCACTGCACGCGGTGGCGATCGTCAACGAGAACGACACGGTGGCCACCAACGAGATCCGGTTCGGCGACAACGACCGGCTCTCGGCGTTGGTGGCGCACCTGGTGGGCGCCGACGCGCTGGTGCTGCTCTCCGACATCGACGGCCTTTACGACGCTGACCCCCGCAAGGGGCCGGCCCGGCTGGTTCCCGAGGTGTCCGGCCCGCAGGACCTCACCGGTGTGGTGGCCGGTGAGGGCAGCCAGCTGGGCACGGGCGGCATGGTGTCGAAACTGTCGGCGGCGTTGCTGGCCGCCGATGCCGGCGTTCCGGTGTTGCTGGCCGCCGCCGCCGACGCTGCCGCGGCCCTCTCGCACGCATCGGTGGGCACCGTGTTCGCGGCCCGGCCGCAACGGTTGTCGGCGCGCCGGTTCTGGGTGCGCCACGCCGCCGACGCGGCGGGCACGTTGACGCTCGACGCCGGGGCGGTCGAGGCGGTGTTGCAACGGCGGCGCTCACTGTTGGCGGCCGGCATCACCGGGCTGTCGGGCAGGTTCCACGGCGGCGACGTGGTCGACCTGTGTGGCCCGGACGCCTCGGTGGTGGCCCGCGGTGTCGTCGGTTACGACGCGACGGAGTTGGCGGCCATGATCGGTCATTCCACCGCGGAGTTGGCGCCGGATGCGCGCCGCCCCGTCGTCCACGCCGACGACCTGGTGGCGGTGTAGGACCGCCCGCATGAGCACCGTTTTCACCATCGACGGGGCGGGATGGAGCGGGCTGCTGCGGTTCATGTGCCGCGGTGCTGTCACCAGGGGCAAGAGAATCCGGAACGTCAAGTACCCCAACACCTACGTCGACGGCCTGCGGTATGTCCCGGCGGTCCGTGCGGTGGAACGAGGTGCGCAGGCCCTCGACGACATGCTGACCGCGCACTTCGACGGCCACCCGGATGCCGATGACGTGCTGGTCTACGGCGTGAGCATGGGGGCGCAGGTTGCCTGCAAGTGGTTGCGCGAGCGCGGCCCAACCTCGACGGTCCCCGTCGGCAAGGTGTCGTTTCTGCTGTTGGCCAATCCCGAGCAGCCGTTCCACGGCATCTACCGGGCCGATCCCAAGCTGGTGAAGTTCATGACGCTGCCCGACTACGGCGGCGTCGGCGTGCCGCAGCACACGCCCTTCGCGGTGACGGACCTGTGCCGCCAGTACGACGGCATGGCCGACTTCCCCAATCGTCCTGCTGCACAAGTCAACTCACTGGCCGTGCGCAATGCCTTGCTGGGTCTGGTGACTGTCCACAACAACTACTTCCGAGTCGACATCCAGGCCCGCGATAACCTGCGGGTCCACCGCGGCAACATCACCTACGTGTTGTGTCCCACCCGGCGTAGGAGGCGTCAGCGGATCGAGAGCAGCTACGACCGCTCGGCCTGGGGCGGCCCGGCGTCAGCAAGATAGAGTGCGCCCCACACGATTTCGGTCAGCGCAGCGGCGAGTTCAGCGTCGTAGCCGGAGTCCTGCGCAGGAAGGTTCTGCTGGCAGGACCGCTCCACCATCCAGGTCAGTGCACTGGCGGTGGCGGCGACGGGTAGTGCGCGGCGAATGGAACCGTCGACCTGGCCGTCCTCGATGACCCGGGCCACCCGGCCTGAGATGCCCGTCAGCAACTCCCGGTAGGTGGCCGCCACCAGCGGGTCGTAGCCGGCCATCTCGCTGAGTGCGATCAGCAGTGGCTGGTGTCGGCGGTAGCTGGCGATGATCGCGGTCATGGCGGCGTGGACATCGTCAGGATCGCGACGTCCTGCCACCTGCCACCAGCGTTCGGCCCCCGAGGCCAGATCGCCGAACACCTGGCCCGCGAGCCTGCGCAGCAGATGGCCCTTGTCCTCGAAGTAGATGTAGAAGCTGGCGCGCGACATCCCCGCCTCGGTCGCGAGCCGGTCCACGCTGAGTTCGGTGAAACTGGTGCCTTCGCCCATCAGCCGCTCGGTGGCGTCGAGCAGCCGACGCTCGATCTCCTCGCGCCGTTGTTGGCGGCTGGTCGGGGGCTTGCGGGTCACCGATGCCATGCCGACCAGCGTAGCGGCTGGGCAGACATATTGACTAGACATACTGTCTAGACGTAGTGTTAGCAGAACCAGCCTGTGATCGTCGTCATAGCGAAGGGGCATCCATGCCAGCGCCGTCACTGTCCACCCGCAGCTACGACGCTGTTGACCTGTCTTCTCGCGCGTTCTGGTCCACCACCGCCGCCGAGCGCGAACGCTCGTTCGCGGTGCTGCGCGTCGAACGGCCGGTGAGCTGGCATCCTCCGGTCGAGGACGCCATGCTCAACGATCCCGACGACCCCGGCTTCTGGGCGGTCACCCGGCACGCCGACATCGTCACGGTGAGTCGCACCAACGAGGTGTTCCTGTCGGGCAAGGGCGTCATGTTCGAGAACTTTCCCGAGGAGTTGCTCGAGACCACGCAATCCTTCCTGGCGATGGACCCGCCCCGGCACACCAAGCTGCGCAAATTGGCCACCGCGGCGTTCACCCCCCGGCAGATCAGGCGCATCGAGGACGCGATCAAGGCAAGCGCCACGGCGATCGTCGCCGAACTGAAGGCCGCCGGCAGCGGGGCCGATTTCGTCGAATGCTGCGCCAAGGAACTGCCACTGCGCACCTTGGCGGACATGGTGGGGATCCCGGAATCCGAGCGGGAGGCCGTGGCGCGTGCCGCCGATGCGCTGGTGTCGACCAACGACCCGGTGTTCCTCGACGGGCGCGACCCGCTGGCGGTGATGGGCGAGAACATCATGTACCTGCACCAGCTGGCCGGCTCGCTGGCGGCCGCGCGGCGTGACAAACCCGGCGACGACCTGTTCAGCAGCCTGGTCAACGCCGAGGTGGACGGCGACCGGCTCACCGACGCCGAGATCGCGGCGTACTTCGTATTGCTGTGCGTGGCCGGCAACGACACCACCCGCCAGACCACCAGTCACGCGGTCAAGGCGCTCACCGACTACCCCGCCCAACGTGGCTGGCTACTGGAGGATTTCGACCGGCGCATCGGCGTCGCAGTGGAGGAGTTCATCCGTTACGCCACCCCGGTGATGACCTTTCGCCGCACCGCGGCAACCGATTGCGAGCTGGGTGGGCAGACCATCCGGGCCGGCGAGAAGGTCGCCATGTTCTATGCCTCCGGCAACTGGGACGAGACGGTGTTCGCCGGGCCGGACTGCCTCGACCTGAGCCGTGATCCCAACCCGCACGTCGGGTTCGGCGGCGGCGGGCAGCACTACTGTCTGGGGACCCATGTGGCGCGAGCCCAGTTGCGCGCCATCTTCGGCGAACTGCTCCGGGAGCTACCCGGTATCGAAGCCGGGGACCCGGAATATCTGGCGGGCAGCTTCATTCACGGCATCCGCGCCATGCCCTGCACCTTCTGACGGCGACGCCGCGGCCGCTACAGGCTCGAAGTGGTGTCTGCGAGTTCTGCCAGCAGTTGCGCGAATCCGTCGGCCGATTCCGTTGCCGGCCCGCCGGCGTCGACGGTGGGGAATTCGAACAGGGTCAGCGGCGGCAGGCCATTAATGCTGAGCACGTCTTTCACGCCCGCGGTGTCGCTGAGGTAGGTGTTGGTGAATAGGTTCAGCACGCTGAAAGCGTCCGCGAACCCCAGCTGTGGATCCTCCAGATAGTAGTTCGTGAACAACGGGGCTCCGACGAGTCCGCCGACCGCGGGGAAGATTGGCAACAAAATCAGGGCATCTGAAACTGTTCCGACGTGGGGGTATTCCGGGCCGTCGAGGGTAGCGGTGACGACGTTGTGAAAGTAGTTGTACAGATACGGGACACTGGTGAAATCGCGGTCGACCGTGTACCACGGATCGGTGCCGGGGATGCTCGGAAGCCCCGTCGCGTAGTAATACGGGAACACCGGCGACTCCGGTTGCAGATACGGCCAAGCGTCTTCGACAGCGTCCGCAGCGGCGACCGTACTGGCGGCAAGCGCGCCACCCAGCGCGATTCCCAGGCTGGCTCCGAGAAAGAGGGCCATTCGACCACAATGCATAATCCGACCCTTATTCTTGTTTAGAACACGGCAGATTTTTTGTAGACGCTAGGGCGGTCGAAATGGCGCTGTCAACAGCGAGCATTGCCGCGCGGCCGCCCGGACAACCCGGCCCCGACCAGGGGCGGCGGCTAGGTGGGCCCGAAGCTGCGGCCGGTGGCGTCCCTACCGGCCGCGGTCAGCACCACGACGGCGATCAGCGCCGGTACCACGGTGACAACCAAGGCGAACGGGTAGCCGTTCGCGGCCGCCAGGTGCTCCTGGATCGGCAGGTTGAACGCGGCCAGCAGATTGCCCAGCTGATAGGTCACGCCCGGATAAAAGCCGCGGATCGCGTCCGGCGACATCTCGGTCAGGTGCGCCGGGATCACGCCCCAGGCGCCCTGCACACAGACCTGAAGCAGAAACGATCCCAGGCACAGCATGCCGGCGCTGTGCGACAGCGCGAACAGCGGCACGATCGGCAGGCCCATCACCGCCGCCCAGATGATCGCGTAGCGGCGACCCAGCCGTTGCGACAGCGAGCCGAAGATCAGCCCGCCGATGATGCCGCCGATGTTGTAGATCACCGCGATCCACTTCGCCGTGACATGGGACAGCCCCGCGCCATCGTTCGAGCTCAGGAATGTCGGGTAGATGTCGTGGGTGCCGTGGCTCATCCAGTTGAACGCCGTCATCAACAACACCAGATAGCAGAACCGGCGGATCACCTTGGCGTCGGTGAATACGTCGCGAATCCTGGTGCGCGTCAACCGCATCCGGTCCTGGGTAGCCTGCCACACCTCGGATTCGGTGACCCGATAACGGATGAGCAGGCTGATCATGGCCGGCAGGATGGACAGCCCGAACAGCCAGCGCCAGGACAACCCGAGCCAGTCGTTCACCAGCAGCGAGGCCAAGCTGGCGGCCAGGTAGCCGAACAGGTAGCCCTCCTGCAGCAGTCCGGAGAAGAAGCCGCGTCGCTCCGGCGGGATCTTCTCCATGGCCAACGCGGCGCCCAGGCCCCATTCGCCGCCCATGCCGATGCCGTAGAGCAGGCGCAGCACCACCAGCACGGTGAAGGTCGGCGCGAACGCGCACAGGAACCCCACCGTCGAGTAGAAGATCACGTTCACCATCAGTGGTATCCGACGGCCCACCCGGTCGGCCCACAGGCCGAACAGCAGCGCCCCGACCGGGCGCATCGCCAACGTGGCGGTGGTCAGAAACGCCACCTCGGTTTTGGTGTGGCCGAAGGTCTTGGCGATATCGGCGTAGACGAACACCACGATGAAGTAGTCGAAGGCGTCCATCGACCACCCCAGCAGGGCGGCCAGGAAAGAGTTGCGCTGATCGGAGGTGAGGCGCTGTTTCACCGGGACATCCTGCCCCATTCGTCGGGCACTAACGCACCGAAACGGCACCAAACTCAGCGGCCAGCACGGTCAGTGCCGCCGAGCAGCCGCCGTCGAACTTGACGTCGGCCAACCCGTCGCCGCGAGTGGGGCCACGGTTGACGATGGCGACCGGCATACCGCGCGCCGCGGCGTGGCGGACGAACCGGTAGCCGGAGAACACCGTCAGCGACGATCCCGCCACCAGCAACGCCTCGGCCTCATCGACAACGGCATACGCCTGGACGACGCGGTCTTTGGGAACACTCTCGCCGAAGTAGACGATGTCCGGCTTGAGGATCCCGCCGCAGGCGCGGCAGTCGAGGTAGCGGAAAGATGCGGTGTCGGTCACGACGGCGTCCGCGTCGGGGGCCACCACGATGGGGCCGAGCGGCCCGGTTCGGCCGATGAATCCCGGGTTGAGCTCCTCCAGTTGCTCGGCCAGCGAAGCCCGGCTCATGGTGGTGCCGCACCTCAAACACACCACCGCCGCGTAACTGCCGTGCAGGTCGATGACACGGCGGCTGCCGGCCCGGGTGTGCAGCAGATCGACGTTCTGGGTGATCACCCCGGTGACGACGCCGGACGCTTCCAGGGCGGCAAGCGCCGTGTGCCCGGCGTTGGGCGCGGCGCCTGCCAGGTGTCGCCAGCCGAGATGGTTGCGCGCCCAGTAGCGCTGACGGAAAACCGGGTCGCCGGTGAACTGGGCGATCGTCATCGGGTTGCTCGGTGGGGAATCGGGGCCGCGATAGTCCGGAATGCCCGAGTCCGTGGAGATCCCGGCGCCGGTGAGCACCGCGGTCCGCCGGCCCGCCAGCAGCGTCAGCAGGTCGCAGACCGTCGGTTCGGCTCCGCCCATCCGGCTAGCGTAGGCACTGCGCGGCGGTCGACCGTTCGGCAGCCATGTTGCGGCACATCATCTCCAGTGCCGCATCGCCCAGTGCGGCGTCGATGTGGGCGACGGCGTCGACCGGTATCACCACTGGAAGGTGCCGAACGTAGGCGTCCAGGGCGGTGTAGAGAATGCACTGTTCGGTGACCTGCCCGGTCAGGATCAGCCGCCGGGCGCCGAGCCGGCCCAGCAGGTACTCCAACGGAGTGGAATAAAAGGCGCTGTGTCGCACCTTGCTCACCGCCCGATCGCCGGAGGCCGGCACGATGGGGCGAACCAGCTCGGGGCGTGCGCCCTCCAGGGCCGACCCGATGATGTCGGTGAATCCGGCGGTGAAGTCGCCGTGGTTGTCGTTGACGTAGATCAGGTCGACCTGCTCGTCGGCTCGACTGCGTTCGACCAGGTCGGCCAGCGGTTCGATGATCTTCGCGACATTGTCGGCCAGTTGCGCCGCGTCTGGATGCCGGTACGCGTTGAGCATCTCGACGACGGCCACCGCGGTATCGCTCATGGCCCTGGTGATACCCGAAAGCTGCACGTTGACACCATCCGGGCGAGAATGGGAGGCCATGGAGAATTCTGGGGACTTCTATAGCGCCTACCGGCACGGGTTCGCGCGGGTTGCCGCCTGCACGCACCGCACCACGCTCGCAGACCCGGCCGCCAACGCCGAGTCGGTGCTGCGCCTGGCGAGGGAATGCCATGACGACGGCGTCGCGCTGGCCGTCTTTCCCGAGCTCACGCTGTCGGGATACTCCATCGAGGACATCGTGCAGCAGGACAGCCTGCTCGGCGCTGTCGAGACGGCGCTGCTAGAGGTGGTCGCGGCCTCGACGCCGCTACTGTCGGTGCTGGTGGTGGGGGCGCCGCTGCGCTATGCCCACCGCGTCTACAACACCGCCGTGGTGATCCACCGCGGGCGCATTCTCGGGGTGGCGCCGAAGTCGTATCTACCCACCTACCGGGAGTTCTATGAGGGGCGCCAGCTGGCTGCCGGCGCCGATGAACGCGGGATGATCCGGCTCGGCGGCCTCGAGGTGCCGTTCGGGCCGGACCTGCTGTTCGCAGCGACCGACCTGGCCGGGTTCGTGCTGCACGTCGAGGTGTGCGAGGACATGTTCGTGCCGGTGCCCCCGAGTGCCCAGGCCGCGCTGGCCGGCGCGACGGTGCTGGCGAATCTCTCCGGCAGCCCCATCACCGTCGGGCGCGCCGAGGATCGCTGCCTGCTGGCGCGGTCGGCGTCGGCGCGATGCCTGGCCGCCTACATCTACGCCGCCGCCGGGGAGGGGGAGTCGACCACCGACCTCGCCTGGGACGGCCAGACGATGATCTGGGAGAACGGCACGCTGCTCGATGACAGCGAACGCTTTCCCACCGGCGCCCGTCGCTCGGTCGCCGATGTCGACCTCGGGCTGCTGCGCGCGGAGCGCGTGCGGATGGGTACCTTCGACGACAACCGCCGCCATCACCGCGATGCGGTCCAGTCCTTCAGGCGGGTGGAGTTCGCGCTGGACCCGCCTTCCGGGGACATCGGGCTACGCCGGGTGATCGAGCGGTTCCCGTTCGTGCCGTCGAATCCCCAGCGCTTGCAACAGGATTGCTACGAGGCCTACAACATCCAAGTATCGGGCCTGGAGCAGCGGCTGCGTGCCCTGGACTATCCCAAGGTGGTGCTCGGGGTGTCGGGTGGACTCGATTCGACCCACGCCCTGATCGTCGCTGCGCGGGCCATGGACCGGGAGAACCGGCCGCGCAGTGACATTCTGGCGTTCACCATGCCCGGTTTCGCCACCGGCGAGCGCACCAAGGCCAACGCGGCTGCGCTGAGCCGGGCGCTGGGGGTGACCTTCGCCGAGATCGATATCCGCGACAGCGCGAGGCTGATGCTGGCCGAGCTGGGCCATCCGTTCGCTCGTGGCGAAGCCGTCTACGACGTGACGTTTGAGAACGTGCAGGCCGGGCTGCGCACCGACTACCTGTTTCGGATCGCCAACCAGCGCGGCGGCATCGTGCTGGGCACCGGTGACCTGTCGGAGTTGGCGCTGGGCTGGTCCACCTACGGCGTGGGCGATCAGATGTCGCACTACAACGTCAACGGCGGGGTGCCCAAAACACTGATCCAGCACCTGATCCGCTGGGTGATCAACTCCGGCGAATTCGACGCCGACGTGTGCGCCGTGCTGGCCTCGGTGCTCAACACCGAGATCAGCCCGGAACTGGTGCCGGCGACCGACGGCGAGGAGATTCAGCGGAGCGAGGACAAGGTGGGGCCGTACTCGTTGCAGGACTTCGCACTGTTTCAAGCGTTGCGCTACGGGTTTTCGCCGGCCAAGATCGCGTTCTTGGCCTGGCACGCCTGGCATGACGCTGCAGCTGGGTCCTGGCCGCCCGGCTACCCGTCGGACAAAAGGCAGGCCTATTCCCTGGCAGACATCCGGCACTGGCTGAAAGTCTTTGCGCAGCGGTTCTATTCGTTCAGTCAATTCAAACGCTCGGCGCTGCCGAACGGGCCGAAGGTCTCCCACGGTGGTTCGCTGTCGCCGCGGGGGGAATGGCGGGCACCGTCGGACATGTCGGCGCGGATCTGGCTCGACGAGATCGAACGGGAGATCCCGGAGCAGTAGCCCAGCGATGCTAGATTCGTCGAGCTGCGCCCGTAATGAGACCGCGCTGCGCTGCGGTTCTGGTAGGAAGTAGCCCATGCCGACCGTGCTGATCGAGGTTCGCCGCCGCTACTCGCAAGCCGAGGAAGTCGCCATCATCGACGCTGTTCACGGCGCGCTGGTGGCGGCTTTCCAGACGCCCGCCGACGACAAGAACGTCCGGCTGGTGGTTCATGAGCCGCACCGGTTCGCAGTCCCGGAAAAACTCACCCGACCCGAGTACCGCACTCTGGTCTCGATCGACTGCTTCACCGGCCGCACCCTGGAAGCCAAGCGGAAACTCTACGCGGAGATCGTCGAACGCCTTGCGACGCTGGGTATCCCGATCGACCACGTGATGATCACGCTGCACGAGGTGGACCGGGAGAACTGGGGGATCCGCGGCGGGCAGGCCGCATCCGACGTCGAGTTGGGGTTCAACGTTCGGGTGTGAGCAGAAGCGTTGAGACTGCGTCCAGGTCGGCGACACGCCGACGACTACCGCCCTGAGCGCAGACTCAACGCGGCTGGAACCAGCCCCGCCGGCGTTCAGCCACCCGGTTGGCCCGTCGTCAGCGCCGCTTCGATCGCCGCGGCGGTCGGGGCGCAATCGCCGGCGCCGGCAACCAGCGTCGCCAGCGCCCCGGCCGCACAGGCGAGCCGCAGCGCATGTGCCTTGCCGCTGGGCCACTCGGCCGCCAGCACGCCGGCGAAGACATCGCCGGCACCGGAGGTGTCGATAGCGGCCACCACCGGCGCCGGAACCTCGACGATGCCATCAGCCCCGCTGTAGCGGGCGCCGCGCGCTCCGAGCGTGACCACCCGATGCGGTACCGGATGGCTGAACCGCGCTGATTCCGTCTCATTGACGACCGCCACATCGATCAGCCCCGCCAGCTCGCTCAGGTCTTCACCGGCCGGGGAGACGTTGACGATCACGGTCGCCCCCGCCCGGCGGGCGGCTTGGGCCGCTGCGGTGGCCGTCGTGACCGGAATCTCCAGCTGCAGCAGCACCACGTGCGCCTTGGTGATCAGTGCACGCTGGGCGGAGTCCAGCGTCAGCGCGCCGTTGGCCCCCGGCGCCACCACGATGGTGTTCTCCCCGGCCGGATCCACCGTGACGACCGCTGATCCGCTGGGACCCGCGACGGTCGTCAATCCGTCGGTGCCGACGTCGTTGTCCCGGAGGTGCCGGCGTAACCGCAGACCGGCGTCGTCGTCACCCACCGCGCCGATGAACGAGACGTCGGCGCCGGCACGCGCGGCTGCCACCGCCTGGTTGGCGCCCTTGCCGCCGGGGTGGCTGCTCGGTGCCGAGCTGAGGACCGTTTCGCCCGGGGCGGGCAGCGCAGCCACCGTGAACACCGTATCCAGATTCACACTGCCCACCACGCACAGCTGCGCCACCATGCTGTCCAGCTTCGCATTCGCGACCTCGTAATGTCGCGCATCCCTTAGGGTGGGGAACCGTCTGGTAACCGGGGAAGGGAGCGGCCGGGTGGACTCGGCACCGTCGGCAGCCGCGGACGACACCGCGAATGTTGAGCGACGGCGCCGGTGGCTGCCGTCTCGGCTCAGCATCCAGACCAAACTGATGCTCATCCTGCTGCTGACCAGCATTGTGTCGGTTGGTGTGGTGGGCTTCGTCGAGTTCCAGTACGGCGCAGCTGAACTGCAACGTTCGGCGACGAGCAAGCTGGTGCAGGCCCGGGAGGCGCAGCGCCGGGCGGTCTCGAGCCTGTTCGCGGAGATGACGAGTTCGCTGATCATCTTCAGCGGGGGAGCGATGGCCTCCAACGCGCTCCACGCGTTCACCGCGGGTTTCGACGAACTTGCCCGCGCCACAGTCACTCCCGAGCAGCAACGCGCGATCGTGGGCCACTATCGGGACAACTTCATCGAGCAGCTGGCCGAGCGGACCGGGGAGCGGGCAGACATCGCCGCGTTGCTGCCGGCGTCGACCGCGCAGCGTTACCTGCAGGCGCACTACACCGCCGGCTATACCGGGGAATCCGATAAGCCCGAGGACGCCGGCGACGGCAGCGCCTGGTCCGCGGCAAACGCCGAATTCAACAGCTTTTTCGCGGAGATCGTCAAGCGCAACGAGTACCTGGATGCGCTGCTGCTGGACACCCGGGGCAACGTGGTCTACTCCGTGAACAAGGGAGTGGACCTGGGCACCAACGTGCTGACCGGCCCCTACCGCGAGTCCGTGCTGCGTGACGCCTACCGTAAAGCGCTGGCCTCCAACGCGGTCAACTTCGTCTGGATCACCGATTACCAGCCCTATCAACCCAACCTGGACACGCCGACCGCCTGGCTGGTGTCGCCGGTCGGCGTCAAGGGCACGGTCGAGGGAGTGCTGGCCCTGCCGCTGCCCAGCGCGAAGGTCAACCGGATCATGACCGCCAACCGCGACTGGAAGGCCGCCCAGGTCGGGCGCACCACCGAGACCTATCTGGCCGGACCCGACGACCTGATGCGCTCCGATTCGCGGTTGTTTCTGGAGGACCCGGAGCGGTACCGCCGCGAAGCGGTGGCGGCGGGTACTCCGGTCGCCACGGTGGACAAGGCCCTGAAGCTGGGGACCACCACCCTGGTTCAGCCGGTGGGCTCCCCGGGGCTGCGTGCCGCGCAACGCGGCCAGACCGGCACGCTCAACACCGGATACGACTACCTCGGCAACCGCGAACTTGCCGCGTACGCGCCGCTGACCATCCCCAACTCGGATCTACAGTGGTCGATCCTGGCGACCAGGGACTACTCCGACGCGTACGCCGGGGTCACCTCGTTCAGCAAGCGGGTGGTGCTGGCCACCACCGGGGTCATCTTCGCCATCTGTGTGCTGGCGATGCTGCTGGCACGGCTTTTCCTGCGGCCGATCCGACGGCTGCAGGCCGCCGCCCAGCGGATCAGTGCCGGCGACTACAGCGCCTCGGTACCCAGCGGAACGGCTGACGAGATCGGCGATCTCACCAAGGCCTTCAACGACATGGGCCGCAGCCTGCGGACGAAGGAGGAACTGCTCAACGAGCAGCGCAAGCAGAACGACGAGCTGCTGCTGTCGCTGATGCCGGAGTCGGTGGTGCGGCGCTACCGCGGCGGTGAGCAGGCCATCGCCGAAGAGCACCACAACGTCAGCGTCGTCTACGCCGAACTGCAGGGGATCGACCAGCTCTCCGGCGAGGTCGCCGCGAACGAATTGGTGACGATCGTCGACGAGCTGGTCCGGCAATTCGATGCGGCGGCCGAAGTCGTTGGAGTCGAACGAATTCGCACCATGTACAACGGCTACCTCGCCGGCTGCGGTCTGACCACCCCGCGGCTGGACGGCGTGCACCGCATCGTCGAATTCGCGAGCGAGATGCGGCGCATCGTCGACCGGTTCAACGTCAAATCCGGTCACCGGCTGAGCTTGTGGGCCGGTGTCAACACCGGCGAAGTCGTCAGCGGTCTGGTGGGCCGATCCGGGGTCACCTACGACCTGTGGGGATCGGCCGTCAACCTTGCCTATCAGTTACGCAGGGGTACACCGCAATCCGGCATCTACGTCACCGGGGCGGTGCGCGACATGCTCGGCGGCGGCGCGGAGTTCACCCCGGCCGGCACCGTGGCCATCGGTGACACCGAAGAGCAGGCCTGGCGCTTATCGGAGCCGACGTGAACATCCTCGGGCCGTGGTTCTACTGGGCCGTCGGCGTGGCCGCGGGATTTCCCGCCGCTCTGATCCTGCTGACCGAATGGCATGTGGCGTTGACCCGCAGGGGCAGCTACCTGGCCCGGCCGGTGGCGTTGGTGCGGAATTACCTGCTGCCGCTGGGTGCGTTGCTGGTGTTGCTCGGGCAGGTGGCCGCAGTACCCGCGCAGGACCCGACGGTGCGGGTCATCTACACCCTGTTCGGCTTTGTGCTGCTGGTGTTGCTGTTGTCCGGGCTGAACGTCACCTTTTTCCAGAGTGCCCCGAAAGGCTCGTGGCGAGGCCGGATCCCGACCATCTTCGTCGATGTCGCCCGCTTCCTGCTGATCGGTGTCGGTCTGGCGCTGATCCTGTCCTACGTCTGGGGCGCCAAGATCGGCGGCCTGTTCACCGCGCTGGGCGTGACCTCGGTGGTCATCGGCCTGATGCTGCAGAATTCGGTCGGTCAGATCGTTTCGGGGCTGTTCATGTTGTTCGAGCAGCCGTTCCGGATCGGCGACTGGCTGTCCACCCCGACCGCGCGCGGCCGCGTCGTCGAGGTGAACTGGCGGGCGGTGCACATCAGCACCGCCGGCGGCCTGCAGGTCACCCCGAACTCGGTGCTGGCGAGCACGTCGTTCACCAACGTCAGCCGGTCCGGTGGTGCGCATCGGGTGTCGATCACGACGACGTTCGCGGTCTCCGACCCGCCGGACCGGGTGTGCGCGTTGCTGTCGCGGGTCGCCACCGCGCTGCCGCTGCGTACCACCGGCGAGGCGCCCGGTTCGGTGGCGCTCGGCGGCGGCGAATACCGGACCACCGTCGCCCTCGACTCCCCGGATGACGACGGTCCCGCGCAGGCCACCTTCCTGCGGTGGCTGTGGTATGCCGCCCGCCGCGAGGGGCTGCACCTCGACGACTCCGACGATGTGTTCTCGACACCCGAGCGGGTGGCCGAGGCGCTGCGCACGGTGGTGGCGCCTGCGCTGCGGCTGACCGACGCCGACCAGCAGGCCGTGGCGCCCTACGCCGCGGTGGTCCGCTACGGCGCGGATGAAGTCCTGGAGCAGGCCGGCCACGTGCCGACCGCGATGATCTTCCTGACCGAGGGCAGTGTCCGGCTCACCACCGAGGATCCGGCGGTGCCGGCCGCAACACTGCGCCACGGCGCCTTCCTCGGGGTCACCACGCTGACCCGGCAGGCCAGCCAGTTCGACGCCCGAGCGCTGGAGGAAGTGACCGCGGTGGTGATCGACCGCGAACACATCGAGGAGCTGGTGATGGCCAAGCCGCTGTTGCTGCAGGAGTTGGGCCGGATCATCGACCAGCGTCGCGCGGTGCCGGCCTAGCGCCGCGGCCGAAATGGGGCCGTTTCGTCCCAACCACCGTTCGCCGATACCCTGGGACGATGAGCGTCCCCGTACTTCCCGACCTGCGCCAAGAGGTCCACGACGCCGCCCGCCGGGCTCGGATCGCCTCCCGTGCGCTGACGTCGTTGTCCACGGTGGCCAAGAACAGTGCGTTGAACGCCGCGGCTGATGCGCTGCTGGCCCATGCCGACGACGTCCTGGCCGCCAATGTGGCGGACCTGGCCGCGGCCAGGGCCGCCGGCACTCCAGAGGCCATGCTCGACCGGCTGGCGCTGAACCCGCAGCGTGTCGAAGGGATCGCCGCGGGCCTGCGCCAGGTCGCGGGGCTGCCCGACCCGGTCGGCGAGGTGCTGCGCGGCTACACGCTGCCCAATGGGCTGCAGCTGCGTCAGCAGCGGGTTCCGCTCGGCGTGGTGGGCATGGTCTATGAGGGCCGGCCCAACGTCACCGTGGACGCGTTCGGCCTGACGCTGAAGTCAGGCAACGCCGCGCTGTTGCGCGGCAGCTCGTCAGCGGCGCATTCCAACCGGGCCCTGGTCGAGGTGCTGCGCAAGGCCCTGACCGACGAGGACCTCCCCGCCGACGCCGTCCAGTTGCTCTCTGCGGCCGACCGCGCCACCGTAACCCACCTGATCCAGGCCCGCGGACTGGTCGACGTGGTGATTCCGCGCGGCGGGGCCGGGCTGATCGAGGCCGTGGTGCGCGATGCGCTGGTGCCGACCATCGAGACGGGCGTCGGCAACTGTCACGTCTACGTCCATGAGGCGGCCGACCTCGACATCGCCGAAGAGGTGCTGTTGAACTCCAAGACGCGGCGTCCCAGCGTCTGCAACGCCGCCGAGACGCTGTTGATCGACCGGGCCATCGCCGGCTCCGCGGTGCCGCGACTGGTCGACGCGTTGACCGCCGCCGGGGTTGCGGTGCACGGGGACGCCGCCGCCGCCGCGGCCGAGGACGACTTGCGCCGTGAATACCTGGCTATGGACATCGCGCTCTCGGTGGTCGACGGGCTCGAGGACGCCATCGACCACATCAACGAATACGGCACTGGGCACACCGAGGCCATCGTCACCAGCAACATGGCCGCCGCCCAGCGCTTCAGCGAGCAGGTCGACGCCGCGGCGGTCATGGTCAACGCCTCCACGGCGTTCACCGACGGCGAGCAGTTCGGTTTCGGCGCCGAGATCGGAATCTCCACCCAGAAGCTGCACGCCCGCGGCCCGATGGGGTTGCCGGAGCTGACATCGACCAAATGGATCGTGTGGGGCGACGGTCACACCCGTCCCGTCTAAAAGGAGCCATACCCTCGCATGGAAAAGCCCGGCATTCCCGCCACCCCGGCCCGGCACGCCTCGTTGTTCACCGACATCGACGACGTGGCCCGGCGGCTGGCCGAGACCGGCTACTTGGCCGACACCGCCACCACCACCGCGGTCTTCCTGGCCGACCGGCTCGGGAAACCGCTGCTGGTGGAGGGCCCGGCCGGTGTCGGCAAGACCGAACTGGCCCGCGCGGTGGCTGCCGCCACCGGCGCCGAGCTGGTGCGGCTGCAGTGCTATGAGGGCGTCGACGAGGCCCGGGCGCTCTACGAGTGGAATCACGCCAAGCAGATACTGCGTATTCAGTCCGGCAACACGGCCGATCAGGGCGGCGACTGGGACGCCACCAAGATGGACGTGTTCTCCGAGGAGTTCCTGCTCTCGCGCCCGCTGCTGACCGCGATCCGGCGCACCGAACCGACCGTGCTGCTGATCGACGAGACGGACAAGGCCGACATCGAGATCGAGGGCCTGCTGCTGGAGGTGCTCAGCGACTTCGCGGTCACCGTTCCGGAACTGGGCACCATCACCGCGACCCGGACACCGTTCACGGTGTTGACCTCCAATGCCACCCGGGAACTGTCCGAAGCGCTCAAGCGGCGCTGCCTGTTCCTGCACATCGACTTCCCCGACCCGGACCTGGAGCGGCGCATCCTGCTGTCGCGCGTACCCGAGCTGCCCGAACACCTTGCCGCCGAACTCGTGCGCATCATCGGCGTGCTGCGCGGCATGCAGCTCAAGAAGCTGCCGTCGGTGGCCGAGACCATCGACTGGGGACGGACGCTGTTGGCGCTGGGCATGGACACCATCGACGACGCCACCGTTGCGGCCACCCTCGGGGTGGTGCTCAAGCACCAGTCCGACCAGGTGCGCGCATCGGGGGAACTGCGACTGAACTGATGGTGCAGTAGATGGTTCGCCGCATCCGCCCGCCGCAGCCGCTGGCCCCGCACGGTATCCCGGGTCACCTGGTGGGGTTCGTCGAAGCGCTGCGCGACCAGGGGATTTCGGTGGGGCCGTCGGAGACCGTCGACGCCGGGCGGGTGCTGGCCGCGCTCGGGCTCACTGATCGCGAGGTGTTGCGTGAGGGCCTGGCGTGCGCGGTGCTGCGCCGACCCGATCACCGCGACACCTACGACGCCATGTTCGACCTGTGGTTTCCGGCCGCGCTGGGTGGGCGGACCGTGGTCGTGTCGGAGGAACCGCAGTCGGCCGACGACATCCCGGTGCCCGAA
The DNA here is from genome assembly GCF_002086455.1 of Mycolicibacter algericus DSM 45454. GTDB lineage: Bacteria > Actinomycetota > Actinomycetes > Mycobacteriales > Mycobacteriaceae > Mycobacterium > Mycobacterium algericum. Next base: position 273,989 of record NZ_MVHC01000002.1, on the reverse strand, counting down.
GACGCCGAGCAGATGCGCGCGATGTTGGTCGATCTGCTGACCGCCAATCCCGACCTGGCCGAGACCGACGCACGATTGTCGGCGATGATCGCCGCGATTGTCGGCGCCTACGGGCAATACCGCTCCAGCCGGGGTCCGTCGTACTCGGCCTACCAGGCGCTCAAGGCGCTCGAACTCGACGAATTGGAGGGCAGGCTGCTGGCGGGCCTGCTCGCCCCCTACGGGGACGAGCCCAGTCCCACCCAGGAGCAGATCGCCAAATCCGTTGCAGCCCAGCGGATCGCACAACTGCGCAAGCTCGTCGACGCCGAAACCAAGCGGCGTACCGCGGAACAGTTGGGTCGCGAGCATGTGCAGATGTACGGCATTCCGCAACTGAGCGAGAACGTCGAATTCCTGCGCGCCTCCGGTGAGCAGCTGCGCCAGATGCGCCGCGTGGTGGCCCCGTTGGCCCGCACCCTGGCCACCCGACTGGCCGCGCGACGGCGACGCTCCCGCGCCGGCACCATCGACCTGCGTAAGACGCTGCGCCGCTCGATGTCCACCGGGGGTGTGCCGATCGACGTGGTGCTGCGCAAGCCGCGTCCGGCCCGGCCCGAACTAGTGGTGTTGTGCGACGTGTCCGGCTCGGTGGCCGGGTTCAGTCACTTCACCCTGCTGTTGGTACATGCACTGCGCCAACAGTTCTCAAGAGTTCGCGTCTTTGCCTTCATTGACACCACCGACGAGGTCACCCACCTGTTCGGGCCCGAGGCCGACCTGGCGGTGGCCATTCAGCGGATCACCCGCGAGTCGGGCGTGTACACCCGTGACGGCCACTCCGATTACGGCAATGCCTTCGTCTCGTTCGCCGAGAAGTATCCGAGTGTGGTGTCACCGCGCAGTTCGCTGCTGGTCTTGGGCGACGGCCGCACCAACTACCGCGACCCCGGGGTGGGCGTGCTGTCGCACCTGGTGACGGCGAGCCGTCACGCGCACTGGCTCAACCCCGAGCCCCGGCACCTTTGGGGCAGTGGCGATTCCGCCGTGCCTCGGTATGAGGATGTCATCCCCATGCATGAATGTCGCTCCGCCAAGCAGTTGGCCACGGTGATCGACCAACTCCTACCGGTCTGACCCCAAATCGCGAACGTGCGTGTCTGTCCGGCACCACGCCGGGCGGGCCGCGCAACTGTGCACGCTCACCTCAACCCGCCGGTCCCCGCGCACCCTAAACGAGCAAGCAAGTGACCTTTCTGCGAAAAACTAGAGTAGTTCATTACTCTATGAACCCCGCCGACCATCGAAATAACCTAAGGCGTCTTAGCGAGCTTTAAGCATCTGGTTGTTTCACGGGGAGGTTGTGTGATGTCTGACAGGAACCGCAGTGCGAGGCGGAACTCTGCGCGAAAGGGCACGGCGCGTCGCGCGAGCCGAGCGGCCGGTGCCGGCGCAGCGGTAAGTGCGTTTCTGGCGTTCGGGATGACGCCATTGACGTGTGCACCGCAGGCTCAGGCTGATGATTTCGGGCTGGCCGACCTGTTCGACCCCTCGACCTGGGCGTTGCCGTACGACGACATCGACTGGGGTTCTTTCGTCGACCCGGCGGCCTGGTCGTCGTTGTTCGACGCCGCGGCCTTCGACGCCACCGCTGTGGGAACCGCAACTGCCGACCCGTTCGGGCTGGATGCTGCATTCAACTCGTTCATGAGCGACGTCAACAGCTGGGTCGCCACCAACTGGATCGGCACGCAGTTCGGCGACTGGGTCGACAACAACCTGATCAACCCGCTGGGCGCGGCATGGGCGTCCGCGGACAGCTGCGGATTCATCTGCAACGGTGTGGCGGGTACGGCCGCCGACCCGGACGGCCAGGACGGCGGCTGGCTGTTCGGCAACGGCGGTGATGGCTGGAACAGCACGGTGGCCGGCGAAGCCGGCGGCAACGGCGGCGACGCCAACTTCTGGGGCGACGGCGGTGCCGGCGGTGCCGGTGGTGCGGGCGCGGACGGTGGTGACGGCGGCGCGGGTGGCTCGATCTTCGGCAGCGGCGGTGACGGCGGTCGCGGCGGTGACGGCCTAGCCGGTACCGACGGCGACAACGGCGTGTGGGGCGTCGCCGGTGCCGGCGGCGTCGACGGCGCCGGCCAGGACGGCAGCGACGGCGGCAACGGTGGTGCCGGCGGCAACGGTGGCGCCGCCTCGGGTTGGCTGAACTTCCTCCTCGGCGGGCATGCCGGCAACGGTGGCGACGGCGGCTCCGGCGCCGCGGCCGGTAACGGCGGCGACGGTGCGCTCGCCAATGCTGCCCACCTCGGCGGCGGCAACGGTGGTAACGGCGGTGACGTCGGTAAGGGCGGCGCCGGTGGCGCGGCCGGTGCTGGTAGCGGTGGCACAAGTGGCGCGGCCGGCGCGGGCGGAACCGGCGGTGGTAACGGCGGTGATGGACAGGATGGCCTCAACTCGACCACTGCGGGTATTGCCGGTGGTGCCGGCGGTAATGGCGGTGACGGCGGTGCAACCGGCAACGGCGGCAACGGCGGCTCCGGCGGCGACGGCGCGGCCGGAGTGGCCGGCGTCGGCAGCAACGGTGGCGCCGGTGGTAACGGTGGTGCGGGCGGCTCGCAGTCCGGCAACGGCGGCAACGGCGGTGACGGCGGCGTCGGCGGTGCCGGTGCTGCCGGAGCTCAGGGCGGCACCGGAGCCAACGGGAACTGGGCCACCGACTACGGCAACGGTCTAGGGGCCGGACAAGACGGTGGCGCCGGCGGCCAGGGCTACGACGGCGGTGCCGGCGGCCACGGCGGTAATGCCGGTACGGCTGCGCACGGCAACGCAGGCACGGCCGGTAACGGCGGTGACGGTGGTGCCGGCGGTAACGCGGGGGCCGCTGGTAACGGCGGTAACGGCGCAACGGGCGACTGGAATGTGGCCGCTTCCAACGGCGTCGGCGGTGCCGGTGGCAACGCCGGATCGGCCATCGGGGTCGCCGGTAACGGCGGTGCCGGCGGCGCGGCCGGTACCGGTTCCGGCGGCAACGCCGGCAACACCGGTGCCGGAGGCACTGTTCCCGCGGCGGGAACCGCTCACGGTGGTAACGGCGGTACCGGCGCCAAGGGCGATTGGAATGTGGCCGCTTCCAACGGCGTCGGCGGCAAGGGCGGTGTCGGTGGGACCGGCGGCACCTACGGCGACGGCGGCGTCGGCGGTACCGGCGGCGACGGCGCCGACGGTGTCAACGGCGTCACCGCCGGCGACGGCAACGGGATCGCCGGCGGCAACGGCGCGACCGGCGGCACGGGCGGGACCGGTGGCGCGGCCGGCACCATCTCGGGTGTCAGCGGCGCCGGTGGTGTCGGTGGCGACGGCGGCGACGGCGGCAATGGCGGCGTCGGTGGTCCGGGCCATGACGGCACCGGTCCCGGCGTCAACGGCACTAACGGCGGCAACGGCGCGGTCGGCGGCAACGGCGGTAGTGGCGGCACCGGCGGTGCGGCCGGCGCCGCAGGTGGCCAGGGCGCCATCGGTCTGGCCGGCAACGGCGGCAACGGTGGCGACGCCGGTGTGGCCGGCGCCGGCGGTAACGGTGGTAACGGTTGGAATGCCACTACCGGCACCGCGAACGGCAGCAACGGCGGTAACGGCGGTAACGGCGGGGCCAACTCGGCTATCGGTGGCGGCGGCGGTGCGGCCGGCGGCGCGGGCGGCGTGGCCGGCCAGGCCGGCAACGCGCAGGCTGCGGGGGCTGACGGCGGCCAGGGCGGCAACGGTGGATCCGGTCATGGCGCCGGCGCCCAGGGCGGCGGCGCGGGCCACGGTGGTAACGGTGGCAATGGCTACGGCGGCCCGGGTCTGAACCAGGTCGGTAACGGCGGGGACGGCGGCAACGCTGGTGCAGCCGGTGCGGGTCTGGCCGGTGCCGCGCTGGGCGCCGGCAACTACGGTGGCGACGGCGGCGACGCCCAGACCGGCGACGGCGGTGATGGCGGCAACGGCAGTGACGGCAGCGGCGCGGTCAACGCCCACGGTGGCGCCGGTGGCGACAGCTTCGTCACGGGCAACGGCGGCGACGGCGGCGACGGCGGCACCGGCTACTACGGCGGCGACGGCGGGGACGCCAAGGTCGGTAACGGCGGTGACGGCGGCGACGGTGGCGACGGCAACGGCGTGTACTCCGGTTCGTTCGGCGGCAACGGCGGTGACAGCACGGAATCCGGCAACGGCGGCAACGGCGGTGACGGTGGTGAAGGCGGTGACGGACCCTTCCCGACCAACGGTGGTAACGGTGGCGCGGGCGGCTGGGCAAAGGTCGGTGACGCCGGTGACGGTGGCAACGGCGGCAACGGCGGCAGCACGACCAGCGGTGGCGGCAACGGAGCCGATGGCGGCAAGGGCGGCGCAGGTGGTTCCATCTTCAACGTCGCCGGAGCCAGCGGTAATGGCGGCGACGGCGGCAACGCCGGGAACGGTGGTGACGGCGGCCCGACCGGCGGTCACGGTGGTAGCGGCAACCTGGGCGGGGCGGGCGGTAACGCCCTTGGCCACGGTGACGGCGGCAAGGGCGGTAACGGCGGCAGCGGCGGAAATGGCCCGGCCGGAAACGGCGGCAATGGTGCTCAAGGTGGCATCGGTGGAAACGCAGTCATCGGCGACGGTGGTGCTGGCGGTAACGGCGGCAGCGGCGGCAACGCCGGTGCTGGTGGCACCGCGGGTACTGGCGCCAACGGTGGCACCGGCGGCAACGTCAGCACTGACGGCACAGGTGGTGCCGGTGGTATCGGCGGTAACGGTGGCGACGGCGGCAACGGCCTGGCGGCCCTGGCCGGCAACGGCGGCAACGGCGGGCTGATGGGCGGGGCCGGCGGCGCTGGCGGCGGCGGCGGTCAAGGAGCCGGCTCCGGTAACGGCGGTGCCGGTGGTCGCGGTGGTGACGGCGGTGATGGCGGCAACGGATCGGCCGGCGTATCAATCGTCGGCAACGGTGGTAGTGCCGGCCAAACCGGCGGCAACGGCGGTGACGGCGGTACCGCCGGCGGCGGTGGCCGCGGTGGTGACGCACTCGGGTCCGGCGACGGCGGTGCCGGCGGCCGCTCCGGTGACGGCGGTGACGGCGGCGACGGCGGGGCCGGCTCGAACGCCACCAACGCCAGCGGCAACGGTGGCAACGGTGGCAGGGGTGGCAGCGGCGGTGACGCCCAGTTGGGTGCCGGCAGTGGCCAAGGCGGCGACGGCGGCAAGGCCTGGGGCACCGGCGCCGGTGGCACCGGCGGCGACGGCGGCAATGCCGGCCAGAGCGGTAGCGGCGCCAACGGCGGCAACGCCACCGGCACCGGCAACGGTGGCGACGGCGGCGATGCCGGCGGGACGAACCACCTGGGCGGCGCCCAGGGCGGCCGTGGCGGTGACTCGGTCGGTGGTGACGGCGGCGCCGGCGGTAACGGCGGCAATGGCGGCGACGGCGGAGAGATCGCCGGCAACGGCGGCAGCGCCGCGAACGCACCCGGGATCGCAGGTGACGGTGGTTGGGGCGGCTTAGGCGGCTGGGGCGGTAGGGGCGGTGCCGGTGGCGACGCACTCGGCGCCGCCGGAAACGGCGGGGCCGGCGGGTCCGGCGGCAACGGTGGCAACACCACCGCCACCGGAGGCACCGGCGGCAACGGCGGCAATGCCACTGGCACCGACGACGGCACCGCCGGCGGTCAGGGCGGTGAAGGCGGCTGGGGCGGCGTCGGCCGGGAGGGCGGGGCCGGTGGTAACGCCGCCGGATCCGGCACCGGTGGGACCGGCGGTGACGGCGGCGACGCCGGAACCAACAGCACCGGAGGCCAGGGCGGCAACGGCGGCAACGCCTCTGCCACCCACGCCGCCGGCGCGGGCGGCGACGGTGGTGACGGCAACCAGAACAACTTCCAGCCCTTCCCGCCGTACAACTTTGGCCAGGGCGGCGCTGGCGGCGCTGGCGGTAACTCGCTCAACGGCGACGGCGGGACCGGTGGTAATGGTGGCGTCGGGGCAACTGGCGGCGACGCCGGTAACGGCGGCACCGGTGGTGAGGGCAACGCCGGGACCCCCGGCAACCACCAAGCGGCAGGCGCCGGCGGGGGCGGCGGCAAGGGCGGTGTCGGCGTCGTCGGCGGAGCTGGCGGTGCGGGCGGCGACTCCACCGGCACCACCGTCGCCGCGACCGGCGACGGTGGGTATGGCGGTAACGCCGGCGGGAACGGTGGTGGCGGCGCCGGCGGCGACGGCGGCACCGGTGGTGCGGCCGCGGCCGGGACCGGCTTCGCCGGCGACGGTGGTGAGGGTGGCGCCGGCGGAATCGCCGGGTACGGCACCGGAGGCCCCGGGGGCAACGGTGGCACCGGCGGTGCCGGTGGCAACGCCGCCGGAACCGGAAACGGCGGTGATGGCGGCGCCGGTGCCACCGGCGGGTCTGGCGGCAGTGGCGGTGACGGTGGCACCGGCGGTGCGGGCGTCAACGGCACCGGCGGCGGTGCCGGCGGCAACGGTGGCAATGGCCAAGACGGTGGCGACGGCGGAGACGGGGGCGACGGTGGCGACGCCACCAATGCCGCACTCGGCGGTGTCGGCGGCCACGGGGGCGACGGCGCGGCCGGCGGTGCAGTCGGTGGCGGCGGAACCGGAGGTGCGGGGACCGACGGCGGTGGAAACGGCTCTAGCGGCAGTGCCGGCACCACCCCCGGCGGCAACGGTAACGCCGGCGCTGACGGCACGCCGGCACCGCCCGCATGATGGTCGGCTGAGACCGGCCACGGCACGACCGCGGTCGTCGGAGAACATCCGGCGACCGCGGTCGGGTCATGAATGGACCATGGTCAGCGCCAGGTGTTGGGCTCAAGCCCGCGATTGGACCCCGTCGAGCAGCCGGATCAGCTCATCGCGCCGCGTGATACCCAGTTTGGCGAACATCCGGTAGAGATGACCGTCCACGGTCCGTACCGAAACGGAAAGCCGATCGGCGATCTGACGGTTGGGTAGGCCCGCTGCAACGAGCATCGCGATCTCGCGTTCACGGTCGGTGATCGGCAGTGGCTGAGTCACCGCCGCGACGGCCGGTGTGCGGATCTCGCCCTGCCCGGCCAACCATTGGGTCCGCGTTGACAATTCCAACTGCTTGCCGCGTTGACCGGCGCGGCCGTACTCGCTCGATGCCTGCGCCGCCGCATCGGCGGCGGATGCGAAGGCACCCATGATCGCGAACCGGTCCGACGTGGCGCTCAACAGATCGGCGTTGCGGTCGGCCAAGCCACGAGCATGCGCGGCAATCGCATTCGGCAACGGGGCGTCCAGCACCTCCGCGAGATCTGCCAGCCGATCGGCGTGCGATCGGTCGCCGAATCGGACCGCGGTGTGCAGCGCGCGCATCTCGACAGCGGCCATACCGGATCGGCGGGCGATCTGTGCCGCTCGCAGCGCGAGGGACCGGGCATCGGAGGTCTGACCGTGCGCTACCCGCTCCCAGGCTCGGGCAAGCTCCACTTCCGGTAGGAACGCAGCGATTTGCGGTCCGTAGGCCTCTTCGCAATGTCGCAGTGCGATCGACGCCGACACGGCGTTGCCCCGCGCCGCTTCGGCTTGAGCGGACCAAGCGTTCGCCAGCATCGGCCACAGCGATGGAGCGGCGTTTGTCAATACCGGCGTCGAGTCCTGAAACAGCGAAGCTGCCAATGGCAATTGGCCGCGTGCCAGGTGTACCAGGCCGACCAGCACACCGACCATCGCATCGGATTCCGGCACCCCGGCAGCCATGGTGGCATAGCGTTCCGCGGCTCGTTCAGCGGCGGAGTAATCACCGGCGTCGACGAGTGCGGTGACCTCGGCGACACCGAGACCGAATCGAATCATCCCGGAGCGACTGCGCGCAGCGGCGTGCAATCCGATCTGAGCGATTCCGGTCACTTCGCCGAAGCGCCCTGTTTTGGCGAGTGCGTGTGCGGTCGGCAGGGCGGCCAAGGCCGTCGCCGTCGGCGATACATCTGCTTCGCAGAACGACGGTCCGGCCCGGAGTGCCGTTGCCAGGTCGCCGGTGAAGAACGCGAAAGCCGTCTCGAGAGCATGGACCAGCGCGGTGCTGGCTTTCGAGTGGGCGCGGCCCCTGACCTCGGCCAGAACCTGTTGTGCTGAATCGATCTCACCGCAGTTCCAGAAGAGATTCGATGCGCGAACACAAGCCCAGTCAACGATCGAGACGCTGTCGGCACCGTCGAGGCCGACATCGGTCAGTACCGATTCGGCTTCGTCTCCTCGGCCTTGCCACAACAGTGTGTCCCCGAGCACGAGTGCCGCCGGTAAGCCACCGTCGCGGTCAAATGCAAAGCGGGCCAGCTCTTCTGCATGGGCGAGGTTGGACATCGCCGCCGCCCGCACCGCTGCGCCGATGATCAACTCGAAGTCAGGCTCCAGGTCGCTGCAGATCATGAACTGGGCCATCCGGATTCTGCCGCGAACGTCGGGCAACCGCAGCCGCCGGCCGCCTCTCCGCAGGTACTTGTCAAAGGCGTTGAACAGCAACCCGTTGAGTCGGCGCGAGCGCACCACACCGATACGTTCGAGCACCGCCTCGCCGAAAATCGGGTGGGTCACCTGGACCAGAGTTCCCCCGCCGTCGGAGGTCAGGTGAATCAAGCGATGACGTTCCAGTTCGGAAACAGCTTCGGAAGAACAGAGTTCTCGGAAGACTTCCCAGTCCAGCAACTCGGCGACCGCGAGAATCTCGAGTGCCTCCAGCTCGTCCGGAGTGAGTGCTTGGAGCCGAAATCCCAGCAGGACAGAGAGTTCCTGGTCGGCGTGCAGTGGCCCCTTGAGCTGCCAGCCGTACTCGTCCAACACCAGCACGCCGTTGTCGCGGCCGGCCCGCAGCAGTCCGCGCAGATACAGCGGGCTTCCCCCACTTCGGTCGTGTAACCGGTTGACCACTTGTGCGCTGACGACACCACCGAGCACACGGCGTGCGAGCTCACCGGTCTGTTCGCGGGTGAACGGGTTGATGCGCATGCTCAACAGCAGCTGTTCTTTGAGCAGCGCGGTCACCGCGTCGAGGAGCGTTTCGCCGGAACGGATCACCACGATCAGTTGCGCGGTACCCTCGGCGGCAAGCTGATAGATCAGGGTGGCAGACAATGGGTCCAGCAGTTGGGCGTCGTCGACGACGATCACCGGGCGCTCTGCGGCCGCGAGGTTCTGGTGCGCTATCGCTAACATCGCAGCCGGTTCGCAGGTTGCATCGACCGTCACCGACCGGGAGAATGCCCCGAGCGGTACGTCAAACCCGGTCTGGGTGCCCAGCACGAACCGGACCGCGCGCCCGGCCGCGGTGAGGCGGGCACCGAGGGCGCGGGCGAGCGTCGATTTGCCGACGCCGCTGTCCCCGACCAACGCGATGCCCTGGTACTCAGAATCCGGCCCGAGCGTCGCCAGCGCTGCGCGCAGTTCGTCGTCGCGACCGACGATCGGCCACGCGGACGAAGTCTCAGCCGTTGTGCGCAAAAGTTCCGACCTCCCCCGGGACAACTGCGTGCCGCCAAAGTTACGCTGCGGTACCGGGGGGAACATACGTTTCCGGCTTGAAATACAAACGTTGACGAATGCGTAAAAACGTTTGGGAGGCAGCTGCGAATGCGCCCCGGGAATGCTTTGCCAGGGCGAGTGATCACCGAGCGGTGGCGGCTACCCGCTCCGCCGGTCAGCGTGTCCGCTCGAACACCAGCCAGCGCAACTCGATCGGGCTGTCCTCGCGCGAGGTCCTGAACGCGTCGAGTCCGCTCACCCAGTCGATGTACCAGCTGGTGGGTGGCCAGGCGCCGTCGGGCAGATGTGCTTTCTCGTAATCGTGGACCGACTCATCAGACAGCAGTGCGAGCGGTAAGCCGGCCGTGGCGATCGACATCTCATCACGGGTGAACAGGCCCGAGTACACCTGCTGACAAAATTCGCGAGCGGCCTCGTCGGGCTGGTACCCGTCGCATGCCAGGAAGCTGTTGAAAACCAGCCGTCCACCGGGAACAAGGCGCTGAGCGGCGAGCTCGAAAAGACTGCGTAGCTGTTGCGTCGACCGGAAATCGGTCAACACCTCCGAGAGCACGATCAGGTCGTAATCGTCGCGCAGGTCGTCGGCGTCGGCGAACACGTCGCGGACGATGACTCGCACGTCCAACGAGTCGCGTTCCGCCTCCTGCCTGAGGATCTCGGCGAACTTCGGGGTCATCTCCACGACGTCGACAGGATGCCCGCGACGTGCCAGCGCCAGCGCGTTACGGCCGGTGCCCGCGCCGATTTCGAGTATCCGATGAGCGGATGGATCGTCGACTTCGCCGGAGATCTGCCAGATCCGGGCGTCCGGTTCCGTGCCGAACAACGGCGGTTCCCGCGTCGACAGCCAACTCTCGTATGCCGCTGCGACCGAGGACCATTGCGCACGGACCGTGTAGTTCAGCGATGGGCCGACCGGAGCGTTGTAGGAGATGACAATGTGTGAACGCACCGATGCCGCATAGGCGGCGGCCAGCTGGCCCTGTATCACGCTCCTAAGATGCGCAAGTTCTTGCTCATTGAAGGGTTTGCCCAGTCCCGCGAATACCGCGTCGCACATCGACACGTACTCGTCGAGCAAGCTCGGCACCGCCGGCAGCCGGATGTCGCCGTTGATCTGGGCCCGGGTGTAGAAACGCCGCCGCATGGCGTCCTTCGCCGATCGCGCCACATCTGATCTCGGAGAGAAATCTTCCACCGCCTTCTTCTACACGATCCGGGGACGCTTTGCCGCGCCAACGGCGCTAACCGGCCGGCGGCCGTCCGGTGATGCCGTTTCTGCTGGTCCAGTAAGCTGGCCAACCATGCATGTCGGGCTACGCAGGCTGGGGGTGATGGGCGGGACGTTCGATCCCATCCATTACGGCCACCTGGTCGCGGCCAGCGAGGTAGCCCACAAATTCGCGCTGGACGAGGTCGTCTTCGTGCCCAGCGGCCAGCCCTGGCAGAAGGATCGGCACGTCTCGGCGGCCGAGGACCGGTACCTGATGACGGTGATCGCCACAGCGTCCAATCCGCGCTTCTCGGTGAGCCGGGTGGACATCGACCGGGCCGGTCCCACCTACACGCGCGACACATTGCAAGACCTGCATGCGCTGAACCCCGATTCCGAGCTGTACTTCATCACCGGTGCCGACGCGTTGGCGTCGATTCTGTCCTGGCAGGGCTGGGAGGAGCTGTTCGACCTGGCGCGGTTCGTGGGGGTCAGCCGGCCCGGATACGAGCTGCGGCATGACCACATCACCGGTGTGCTGGGCGAACTGGAGGAGCATGCGTTGACACTGGTGGAGATTCCGGCGTTGGCGATCTCGTCGACGGACTGTCGCGAGCGCGCCGAGCAGCGTCGGCCGCTGTGGTACCTGATGCCCGACGGCGTTGTGCAGTATGTGTCCAAACGCCGGCTCTACCGTGGCGGCGACGGCTCGGACGCCAACAAGGCGGTGGGCCGATCCACCAGCCTGGCCGCCGGGAACAACGCATGACGGCCGGCTCAGAGGCGATCGACATGGCGAGGGCGGCCGCGGTGGCCGCCGCCGCCAAGCTGGCCACCGATGTCGTCGTCATCGACGTCTCGGACCAGCTGGTCATCACCGACTGCTTCGTCATCGCCTCGGCGTCCAACGAACGGCAGGTCAACGCGATCGTCGACGAGGTGGAGGAGAAGATGCGGCTGGCCGGCTACAAGCCGGCGCGCCGCGAGGGCACCCGCGAGGGCCGCTGGACGCTGCTGGACTACGTCGACATCGTCGTGCACATCCAACATCAGGACGAGCGTGACTTCTATGCGCTCGACCGGCTGTGGAAGGACTGCCCCGTGGTGCCGGTCGACCTGGGTCCTGCCCCGGCCCCGGAGGACGCGTCGTGAGGGTCCGGCGGCTGATCCTGTTACGGCACGGCCAGACGGAGTTCAACGCCGGCAGCCGCATGCAAGGCCAGCTGGACACCGTCCTGAGCGACCTCGGTCGCGCGCAGGCGGAAGCGGCGGCCGAGGTGTTGCGCAAGCGCCACCCGTTGCTGATCGTGTCGTCGGATCTGTGGCGCGCCTACGACACCGCCACGGTGCTGGCCGAGCACAACGGGCTGCCGGTCCGGGTCGACACGCGGTTGCGCGAAACGCACCTGGGTGACTGGCAGGGGCTGACCCACGAAGAGGTCGACGCCGCGGCACCGGGTGCGCGGTTGGCGTGGCGCGATGATGCCCGGTGGGCTCCGCACGGCGGGGAGAGCAGGGTGGACGTGGCCGCGCGCAGCGAACCGCTGGTCGCCGAGTTGGTGGCCGGTGAGCCGGCCTGGGGGAGCGCCGACGAGGCGGACCGGCCGGCGGTGCTCGTCGCCCACGGCGGCCTGATCGCTGCGCTGACCGCTGCGCTGCTGCGTCTTCCGGTCGAGAACTGGCCGGCGCTGGGCGGGATGGCCAACGCCAGTTGGACCCAGCTCAGCGGGTATTCCGACGATTCCGGCGGAGCTGACGACTTCGCTGACGTGCGTTGGCGTCTCGATGTCTGGAACGCTTCAGCGCAGGTGGCCGGCGATGTCCTCTGAACCGCTGCCGCCGGCCGAGAAGCGCCCCGCGTTGCTGATCTTTGCCGACTCGCTGTCGTACTACGGACCCACCGGCGGGCTGCCGGCCGACGACCCGCGGATATGGCCGAACATCGTCGGCGCGCAACTCGGCTGGGACGTCGAGCTGATCGGACGGATCGGCTGGACCAGCCGGGACGTGTGGTGGGCGGCCACCCAGGACCCGCGCGCCTGGGCCGCCCTGCCTCGTGCCGGGGCCGTCATCATCGCCACCAGCGGGATGGACTCGCTGCCCTCGGTGTGGCCGACTGCGCTGCGCGAGTTGATCCGGTATGTGCGCCCGCCCCGGCTGCGGCGCTGGGTCCGCGATGGATACGGCTGGCTGCAGCCGAGGTTCTCGCCGCGGGCGCGAGCGGCACTGCCGCCGCAGCTTACCGCCGACTATCTCGAGATGACTAGGGGCGCAATCGACTTCAACCGGCCAGGAATCCCGATTGTGGCCTGCCTGCCGTCAGTTCACATCGCCGACACCTATGGTCGGGCCCACCAGGGGCGGGAGCCGACGGTGCACGCGATCACGCAGTGGGCGCAGCGCCAGGACATCACGCTGGTCGATCTGAAGGCGGCGGTGGCCGACGAGGTCATGAGCGGGCGGGCCAACCCGGATGGCATCCACTGGAACTTCGAAGCGCACCGGGCCGTCGCCGAACTGATGCTCAAAGCGCTGGCTGAGGCGGGCGTGCCCGGATCGTCGGCATGACCTGTCCATGACCGTCACCGTCATCACCGATTCGTCGGCGTGCCTGCCCGTGGAGCTGCGCGACCGATGGGGTATCCGGGTGGTTCCGCTGCACATTCTGCTCGACGGCGCCGATCTGCGCGACGGCATCGATGAGGTGCCCGAGGACATCTATGCCCGCGACGGCGTCAGCACGGCCGGAACCAATCCGGAGGAACTCACCGACGCCTACCGGGCCGCGCTGGCCGACAGCGGTGGCGACGGCGTGGTGGCGGTCCACATCTCGGCGGCGTTGTCCGGCACGTTCGGCGCCGCCGAACACGTCGCCACCCAGTTCTCCGGGGTCAGGGTCGTCGACTCGCGGTCTGCGGCGATGGGCACCGGGTTCGCGGCGCTGGCCGCCGCGCGCGCTGCCGCCGGCGGCGCCGACATCGACGCCGTGGTGGCCGCGGCGGATGCGGCTGTGCTGCGCAGCCACGCCTATCTGATCGTGCACCGGCTGGACAACCTGCGCCGCAGCGGCCGGATCGGCAGCGCGGCGGCCTGGCTGGGCACCGCGTTGTCGCTCAAGCCGCTGCTCGCCGTCGATGACGGAAAACTCGTGTTGGCACAGCGCATCCGCACTGTCGGCAAGGCCGTCGCCTCGATGATCGACCGCGTCTGTGAGGTGGTAGGCGATCGGCCGGCCGCATTGGCCGTGCATCACGTCGCCAATCCGGAAGGGGCTCGTGAGGTGGCCGACGCGTTGGCCGAGCGGTTACCGGCCTGCGCACCGGCCCTCATCACCGGCCTGGGTTCGACGTTGGCGCTTCACGTCGGGGCGGGCGCGGTGGCGGTCTGTGTCGACGTCGATCCCACCGCGGGCCCCGGCCAGGTCTGACCACGTTCTACTGCGTGGCAAACCTGTCGGTGTCGGCGGTGGGCTCGGAATGCGGACGGTGCGCCGCGATGCCGCGGATGTTCTTATTGGGACCCCACGGCCGGACCACCTGCGGCCACCAGAACCACTTGCCCAACAGCGTCGCGATCGACGGCATGAAGAATGCGCGGACCACGAAGGTGTCGAGCAGCAACCCGATCGCCACGGTGGTGCCGTACATGCCGATCGCCTTGAGATCGGAGAAGAACATGATGCCCATGGTCGCCGCGAACACCATGCCCGCCGACGTCACCACGCCACCGCTGCCGGCCATCGCCCGGATATAGCCGGTCTTGAGCCCGGCATGGATCTCCTCTTCGAACCGGGAGACCAGCAGCAGGTTGTAGTCCGACCCGACCGCCAGCAGCACGATCACCGCCAGCACCAAGGTCACCCAGTAGATATGTTGACCGAAGATGTGTTGCCAGATCAGCACCGAGATACCGAAGGACGCGGCGATCGAACTGGACGCGGTGCCCAGGATCACCGCGGCGGCCACCAGCGAACGGGTGATCATCATCATGATCAGGAAGATCAGCGTCAGCGACGCGACCACCGCGATCAACAGGTCATACTTGGCGCCGTTCTGCATGTCCTCGTAGAGGGCGGCCATCCCGCCGACGTAGACCTTGGCGTCCGACAACGACGACTGCTTGAGGGCCTCCTGCGCGGCGATCCGTTCCGGTTCGACCCGCTTGATGCCCTCGGCGGTGGCCGGATAGGTCTGGTGGGTTACGAAGAAGCGCGCCGACTTTCCGTCCGGCGACATGAACAACCGCAGCCCGGTCTGGAAGTCCTTGTTGTCGAAGGCTTCTGCGGGAAGGTAGAAGAAATCGTCGTTCTTCGAGTCGTCGAAACTCTGGCCCATCATGATCTGGGTGTTGCTCAGATCCTCCATCTGGTTGATGAACGCCGAGAACGTCGAGTGCACGGTCAACACCAGACCGCGCATGATCTTCATGGTGTCCACCACGGCCGGCAGCAACTCGACCGCCTGCGGCAGCAGTCGGGCCGTCTTGGTGATGTCTGCGGAGAGGTTGTGCATCTCCTCGGAGAGTTGGTCGACGCCGTCGGTGGTGTCGAATGTGCTCCGCAGTGCCCAGCACATCGGGATGTCGAAACAGTGTGGTTCCCAGTAGAAGTAGCTGCGCAGCGGCCGGAACTGGTCGTCGAAGTCGGCGAGGTGATCGCGGATCCGATCGGTGACTTCCACCGTGCGCCGGGTGACTTCGGCGGTGTCGTCGAAGGTCCGGTCCACCTCCTGCAGGTAGCCGTACATCTCGATGAGTAGCGAGATGTCCTTGTCCAACTGCTGGGAGATCGTGTCGATGTCTTTGATCCGGTCCTTGAGCGTCTTCATGTTCTGCATCATCAGCTGGTTGGCGGCGCTCAGCTGAAACGGAATCGAGCTGTGCTGAAGCGGAATCCCCAGCGGGCGGGTGATGTCCTGGATCATCGCAATGCCGTGTACCCGCATGATGTTCTTGGCGACCCGGTCCAGGACCAGCATGTCGGCCGGGTTACGCATGTCGTGGTCGGAGGTCACCATGGTGATGTCCGGCGCCATCCGGGCCGCCGAGAAGTGCTTCTCGGCGGCGGCATAGGCGACGTTGACCGGTGTGTCCTTGGGCAGATACTGCCGGTCGTCGTAGCCGGGTTTGAAGCCGGGTAGGGCGACGAGCCCGATCATGATGATGGCCAGGCTCGCCACCATGATCGGTGCGGGCCAGCGCACCACCGAGATCCCGGCACGGCGCCAGAACCCGCCCGGCTTGGCCGGTTTGGGGTCGAGCAGCCCGAAGCTGGTGACCACGACCAGCATGGCGGGTCCCAGGGTGAGCGCCGCGGCGACCACGACGATCATGCCCACCGATACCGGAATGCCCATGGTGTGGAAGTAGGGCAGCCGGGTGAAGTACAGCACCGCCGACGCCCCGGCGATGGTCAGCCCCGATCCGAGCACGACGGGGGTGACACTGCGCACGGTGGTGTAGTAGGCGTCGACCCGCTCCTCGCCGGCCAGCCGGGCCTCGCGGTAGCGGCCGATCAAGAAGATGCCGTAGTCGGTGCCGGCGGCGATGGCCAGCATCACCATGATGTTGACCGCGAACGTCGTCAGGCCCATGACGTTGTTGAAGCCGAGGAAGGCGACGACACCACGAGCGCAGATCAATTCCAACAGGGTCAGGAACAGCTGCGTCAACATCGCGCCGAACGAGCGGAAGACGATCAGCAGCATGACCGCGATCGCGGCGATGGTGAACAGGGTGATCTTCACCAGGCTGGCGTCGCCGATCTCCCGCAGGTCGGCCGTCAGCGCCGCCGGCCCGGCGACGTAGGCCTGCACTCCGGGTGGCGCCGGTGTGTCGTCGATGGCCTTGCGGACCGCCACCACCGAATCGTTGGCTTCGGTCATGCCCTGGTTGCCGACCAGGTTGAGCATGATGTAGGCCGCTTTGGCGTCGGAGCTCTGCACGCCCGCCGCGGTCAGCCGGTCTCGCCAGAAGTCTTGCGCGTGCTCGACGTGGTCGGTGTCGGCGACCAGCTTCTTGACGATCTCGTCGTAGTAGTGGTGGGCATCGTCGCCGAGCTCGTCCTCGCCGACGACGACCATCATCACGGTGCTGTTGGACTTGTACTCCTGGAAGTTCTCACCGACCAGCTGACTGGCGATCATCGACGGCGCGTCCATCGGCGCCAGCGGTGCGGAGTGCTCCTCGGAGATCACTTCCAGCTGGGGCACAAGAACGTTCACGATGACGGTGAGCACGATCCAGGCGATGATGATCGGCACCGCGAAGACGCGCAGCATGTGTGCGAAGAACGGTCGCTTGACGTGCGGGTCCTGCTGCTGATCGAGCTGGTTGCGGATGCGTTTGATCATCCGGACTTCACCAGGCAGAAGGTCTGGGCGTTGATACCGGTGGCACGCCGCTCATCGAGCAGCCGGTCATCGATCTTGATCCGGCAGCCGATCTCACCGGAGTTGCCCTGCACGATCATGTTGGCCTGCACGGCGGGAAGCACCGTGACGACGGTGTAGGACCACGGCAGCGGCACGTCGTTGATCTGGTGGACGTTGGCCTCGGCGTCCCAGTAGTTGATGTCGGCTCTGGTGCCCGGCGGCCCGAATGCCTCGTATGCGACGTACTTGGGGTTGAACTGCACGATCTCGATGCCGGCGCCGGCGTGGGGGTTGAGCTCCTGAGAGGCGAACACCTTGTGCAGTCGAGTGACGATCACACTGGATACGAAGATGACCACGATGAAGACCAAGGGAATCCAATACCGTCTGAGTATTCCGCCGATCGGGATCGTCTTCATATCACCGCCTTCCGCTGGTCGATAGTGCGGTCGAACGCGGGCAGCGGACAGTTTGTTCCCCGGCTCGGCCGGAAGCGTCGAAGGCTGCCGCAAAATCGTCCCCGGGCAGCATAACCTTCGGTTGGCTAACGATCGCAACAAGCCTTTTTCGAGGCTCGCCGGTTCGTAAGTGGCCGGTAGCGCGGCACCGACGACCAGGCTTCAGTAGCATGGCCGCTGATGCACGGTCTGGTGAATGGCGTCCGATTCGGCGCAGTGGTCATCGTGGTAGCGCTGGCGTTGGCTGGTTGCAGCGGCAGGTCAGGCTCGAAAGCGGTGGAGTCGACCACGCCGGAAGCGTCCTGGTCGGGTCCGGACGCGCCGCCGGACCCGCGGACCTTGCTTCGGGCCGGTGACCTCGCCGTTTCGCAGGTGCCCGAGAGCGTGCTGATCTTCATCGAGAGCCAGTCCAGTGACGCCGGAACCTGGAAGGCCCGAGTGGTCACCTCCGACGGCGCCGAACGGCAACTCAAGATCGGATCCGACGGGGTGGCGGTGCTGGTCGGCCCGACTGCGACCGAGGACAGCGACGCCGACAAGGCCAAGCGCCGCGCGAACGTCGAAGGCGCCCGCCTGGACTATCGGGCGGCGGTGAACAGGGTGTTGACCGCGGTTCCCAACGCCTCGATCACCGAGCTCAGTCTGCTCGACATGAACGGCACCGTCGTCTGGGATGCCGACGTTTGGGACGCCGACCTGGTCGAACGCGACGTCACCGTCGACGCGGCGTCCGGGGCGATCACCACCGACCGGTAGGTCTGAGTCGGCGGTCCAGCTTCGGCTCTCCTTCGTCGAGCCTCGCTAACCGCCGGCGCGGCCGGTGACGGGTGGCAGGTCGGCCAGCGTGACGATGCCCGGCGGGGCGGCGACCACCGCCGGCACCGCGTTGGTCACCGGCATCGCCGTATAGATCGAGCCCAGGCCGTTGAGGTTCGGCTCGCTCCAGTCCTTCGGTGGCAGGCAGTTGATGACGGTGCGCATGTTCGGCAGCCCGAACACCTGGATCACGTGGCCGTGCGCCACCGGCTTGGGCGGAGTGACGTGGCTGCCCATGATCCAGTTGAACCCCACACTGACGACGTTGCGGTCGCCGGCCCAGCCGCGGTGATACCCGAAGACACTGCCCACCGTGCCGGCGGGGATCTTCATGAAGCCCAGGTCGCTGTCACCGGTCGCGGCGGTGAACTGCACGTCGAAAGTCATCTTGTCCAGTTGCGCGCCGATCGCGTCGGCCATCATGGCCGCAGACTCGGCGAACACCTCGCTTTCGACGCGGACACTTTCGGCGAGCCCGGGAATGCCGGGATCCTGGCCGAAACCCATCGCCGCCATGGTGGCCGCCGACTCATAGGTCGAGCAGTCCACCGACTCGGTGATCCGGATCTCGTCGACCCGTTCGCACGCCCCGGACAGCACCATGCCGACCATGTTGGTCAACCCCGGGTGCGCGCCGCTGCCGAACATCGTCGAGTTGCCCGCCCGGCAGGCTTCCTCGATGCGGTTGCGGTCTTGCGGGGTCTGCTTGCCGCCGGTGATCCACGCCGCGGTGGAGCACACGTTGACCCCGGCTTCGAGTAGCCGGACCAACTCGTCGATGCTCGGCCACAGGGGGTTGTAGCAGCAGGCGTCGGGTTTGAGCGCGATCAGCGCGTCGATGTCGTTGGTGGCGGTGATCCCGGTGGGACCCGTCTCGGCGGCGCAGCCGGCCAGCTCGGCGGCATCCACGCCGACCTTGTCCTTGCCGTGGGCATACACACCGACCAGCTCCATGTCGGGACGGCCGATGATGGCGTGCAGCGAGCGCTGCCCGATGTTGCCGGTGGTCCATTGGATGACGCGCAACGGTGTGTCCATGGCTCACCACCATATTCGGGTGCGCCGAGACGGCTGTTGTGGCACCGTCGGATCTTGTGACCGGCGTGCAGGTGCGTACCGCGACCGACGGCGACTGGCCGGCAGTCGTGCTGTTGGAAAACACCGGCTTCGGGACGGTCCACCATCCTGATGACCTTGCCGCCTTCCGCGACCTGGTGCCGGCCGGCGGCACGGTGGTGGCCTGCGAGGGCGCCACGGTGATCGGCGTGGCGTTCTATCTGGACCTGCGCTTGACCGTTCCCGGTGGGGCGATTCTGCCGGCCGCTGGAATCAGTGGCGTGGTGGTGGCGCCGACCCACCGCCGGCGTGGGGTGCTGCGGGCGATGTACGACGAGTTGCACCGCCGCATAGCCGATGCCGGCTATCCGATCGCAGCGCTGACGGCCAGCGAGGGCGGGATCTACGGCCGGTTCGGTTACGGCCCGGCGACCGTCGATCACGGGCTGAGCGTGGATCGGCGATTCGCAGTGCTGCATGCCGACGCGCCCGACCCCGGAGGTGTGCGGCTGGTCGAGACCGCCGAGTGTGGCGGCGAATTCGCCGCGATCTATGACCGGTGGCGCGTCATCACTCCGGGCGGACTGCTGCGCCCACAGCCGCTCTGGAACGACGTCCTCGCCGACCGGCCGGAGGAGCGGGCCGGCGGCACCGCGCTGTTCGCGCTGCTGCATCCCGACGGTTACGCGCTGTACCGGGTGCGCGGTGAACACCCGAAGACGGCGCGGGTCGAGGAGTTCCGGGCGGTGACCGCCGAGGCGCACGCGGCACTGTGGCGCGCGCTGCTGGGGCTGGATCTGATTCAGGAGGTCGCCATCGGCACCTATCCCGACGATCCGCTGCCGTACCTGCTGACCGATACCCGGCTGGCACGCACCACCGGCCGCAAGGACCACATGTGGTTGCGCGCGATGGACGTCCCGGCCGTGTTGCAGGCTCGCCGCTACGCCTGCGAGCTGTCCGTTGTCCTGCAGCTGAATGACGGATTCCGTAGCGACGGTGGGCGATTCGCGTTGACGGTCCGCGACGGACAGGCAAGCTGTGAGCGCACCGAGGCGCCGGTTGACGTCGAGCTGGATCTCGATGTGCTGGGCATGCTGTATCTGGGCGTGCACCGGGCGTCGGTGATGGCCAGGGCCGGCCGGCTGCGGTGCGACGACGAGGCCGTGGTGCGCCGGCTGGACGCCGCCTTCGTCAGCGACGTCCCGGCGCAGCTGGGATTCTTCTTCTAAAGCGCGTCCTTGCCCGGAGCCTACAGCTTGGCCAGGTCGTAGCTGCCCAGGTTGTCCATCAGCACGTGTAGCTGGTCCTGCGATGAGCCCAGGGTGTGCTCGATCGCGGTGAGTCGGGCTGCCAGGTGGCCGACCGGGTACTCCCAGGTCACCCCGATTCCGCCGTGCAACTGGATGGACTCCTGGGCGATATGCCGCCCGGACCGGCCGACCTGCAGCTTAGTGCGTGCCGCGATCACCGGGTCGAGGTTGCCGTCGGCGATCGACATGGCCGCGTAGAGGCTCATGCTGCGGGCCAGTTCCAGCGACACGTACATGTCGGCGGCACGCTGGGTCAGGGTCTGGAAGGTGTTGAGCGTCACCCCGAACTGCTTGCGCGTCTTGAGGTAATCGGTCGTGAGCCGCAGTGCCTCTTCCATCGCGCCGACCGCCTCGGCGCACACCGCCGAGGAGATCCGGATCATCGCGTGCTCGATGGCCCCGGTGGCGTCGGTCGCCTCGCCGAGCGGGCTGCCCGGCGCATCGTCCAGGTCGATCTGGGCGCCGCGCTGGCCGTCGAAGGTCCGGTAGGGCCGGCGGGTCAGGCCGTCGGCGCTGCCGTCGACCACAAACAGCCCGGTCCCACCGTCCGGAAGTGCGGCGCTGACCACCAGCGTGTCGGCGCGGTCCCCGGTCAGTACGGGGTTCTTGCGCCCGCTTAACACCCACGAATCCCCTTGCCGCACCGCGTTGGTGGAGACCTGCGCAGCCACGCCGCGCATCCCCGGCTCGGTGTGGGCGAACGCCAGGATGTGCTCGCCCCCGGCGACGGCGTCGAGCAGTTCCCGCTGGTCGGCAGTGCCACGTTCGGCGATCAGCGCGCCGGGCCCGAGCGCGCCGTGGATGACCGGCTCAGGGGCCAGCCGCCGGCCCATCTCGGTGAGGACCACCATGATCTCCAGCGGACCGGATTCGTCCGGGTCGAAGCCCAGACCGAGAATCCCGGTGTCGGCCAACTGTTTCCACACCTGTGGATTGAAGCCGGGGTCGGCCTCGATGACGTCGTTGCGGGTCTCGGTGTCGTAGCCCGACAACATCGAACGGGTGGTGTCGCGCAGCAGAACCTGCTCGTCGCTGAGTTGAAAGTCCATGACCGTGGTACCTCCTACAGGCCGAGAATGGTGGACGCGATGATGGTGCGCTGCACCTCGTTGCTGCCGCCGTAGATCGACGTCTTGCGGTAGTTCAGGTAGGTCGGGGCGGCGTGCTGCGCCCACCCCGGTGACGCGATGTCCTCGCCTGCCTCGTAGGGCAGCGCGTCGGGGCCGGCCAGCTCGACGAACAGTTCGGTGACGGCCTGCTGCAGCTGGCTGCCGCGCAGTTTGAGCACCGACGACGCCGGGTTGGGCTTGCCGTCCACCGAGTCGCTCGATACCCGCATCTGGGTAAGTTCTAATGCCAGCAAATCGTTTTCGGTCTCGGCGAGTCGCGCCGCGAACAGCGGGTCGTCGAGTGCACCGAGCTCCTTGGCGCGCGCCTTGACCTCGGCGAGCCGGACTTTGGTGCGGGTCACCCCGGCAATTCCGGTGCGCTCGTTGCCGAGCAGGAACTTCGCGTAGGTCCAGCCGTGGTTCTCCTCGCCGACGAGCTGATCGGCGGGCACCCGCACGTCGGAGAAGAACACCTCGTTGACCTCGTAGCCGCCGTCGATGAGTTTGATCGGTCGCATGGTGACACCCGGTGTGGATACCTCGAACAGCAGGAAGGAGATACCGGCCTGCTTCTTGGGTGCTTGCGGGTCGGTGCGCACCAGGCAGAAGATCCAGTCTGCGTACTGGCCGAGCGTGGTCCAGGTCTTCTGGCCGTTGACGATGTAGCTGTCGCCGTCGCGCACCGCCGTGGTGCGCAGGCTTGCCAGGTCGGAGCCCGCATCGGGTTCGGAAAAACCTTGGCACCACCAGATGTCCAGGTTGGCGGTAGCCGGCAGGAAGCGTTCCTTTATTGCCTGGGAACCGAATTCGGCGATCACCGGTCCGACCATCTTGGCGTTGAAGGTCAGCGGCTCGGGCACCGATGCCAATTGCATCTCGTCGAGCCAGATCTGGTGCTGGGTCAGCGTCCAGTCCTTGCCGCCCCACTCGGTCGGCCAGTTGGGCACCGCCAGACCGTGGGCGTTGAGAATCCGCTGGGTGGTGACGATGTCGTCGGGAAAGATCGACTCGCCCCGCTGGCTGCGTTCCCGGATCTCGGCGGGGATCTCGGAGGTGAAAAAGGTACGCAGTTCGTCGCGGAATGCGGATTCTTCGTCGGTGAGTGCCAGTTGCACGGCGGACTCCTGGGTCGGGATGGAAACGCAGACTGGTATGCACACTAATCCGAGCCCGCCATGGCCGGTCCACAAGGCCGGTATCGTGCGTTTTTGTACGCTTGACCGCATGAGGCGGTCGTTGTTCGCGCTGTGCGTCCTGTTGTCGGCGGTGTCGTGTTCGGCGGAACCGGCCAAGCCCGCCGAACCGGCGCCGCGGCCGTCGGAGTCGCCGGCCGCCAAACCGGCCGCGCACATCGGCCAGACGCTGGACCTGATGCGGATCGGCGGGCAGAAGATCGCTGTGACGTTGACCGAGGTCATCGACCCGGCCACCGTCCCCAACGGCTGGGGCGAGGCCGGCAAGACCTACGTCGCGGCCAAACTGCGGATCGAGAACGCCGGAACGACGACCATCGTCGGCAACAGCAACAGCGATGTCTCGGTGGTCGGTTCGGACGACCACGACTACCAGGCTGATTTCGCCACCGTGACCGAATGCCAGGACGTCGGCTACGGCTGGTTCCTGATCGCCGCCGGTTCGTCGAGCACCGGTTGCGTGGTGTTCGCGCTGCCGTCGGGGGTCACCGCGACAAAGGTGCGTTACTCACCGTCCTCGGGCATCTCCCAGGATGTCGGCGAGTGGTTGAACCCGTAGCAGCGGCTTTCTGCACAGTGGCGCGTTGATCCACAATCGCGGGCCGCGCCCGGCGCCGGACCGGGTCGGCCGCCGGCGCCGGCATCTACGGTCGGCGCATGGCACCAGAACCACCCGGCGAGCGGCTGCAGCGGCGGCTCGGCCTGCTGCCCGAACCCGACCGCACCGAGAAAGCCGCCGAGCCCGGCGACGAAGCAGACCCGAACTCGTTGCTGCCGCGCTGGCTGCCCGACGCCACGGACGCCGGTTGGCTCGCCAAGGTGCGGGCTGATCCGGGCCGCGCCGGCGCGATCGCCTTGGCGGTGATCGCGGCGGTCGCAGTGCTCATCACCGTGTTCACGGTGGTCCGCGACCGGCCTGCGCCGGTGCTCAGCGCCAAACTGCCTCCGGTGGAGATGGTTTCGACTGCCAGCACGCGCGGCGCGGAGCCATCGGCAGATCCTGCGCCGGTCGCGGATCAGGTGGTGGTCAGCGTGGTGGGGTTGGTCCATAAGCCGGGGTTGGCGACGTTGTCACCCGGTTCCCGGATCGCCGATGCGCTCACCGCAGCCGGCGGGGCGCTCGACGGTGCGGACACCATCGGGTTGAACCTGGCCCGCCCGGTGGTGGACGGCGAACAGATCGTGGTCGGCCTGGCGCCGCCGGCCGGGCCGCCGGTACTAGGCAGCTCCGTCGGTGCGGCATCGCCGCCACCGGAGGCTCCCCGCAGCAGTACCGCGCCGACGGCGACGGCGACCAAACCCGAGCCGAAGGGCGGCGAACCGGTCAACCTCAACACCGCGACCGTCGAACAGCTCGATGCCCTGCCCGGCGTCGGGCCGGTGACCGCGGCAGCCATCGTGGCCTGGCGGGAAGCCCACGGCAAGTTCGCCGACGTGGACCAACTCGGCGATGTCGACGGGATCGGCCCGGCGCGGCTGGAGAAGCTGCGTGCCCTGGTGCGTGTCTGAGGCGTGGCTCAGCCACCGGCCCCGGCGCCACCGGCGGCCCGGCTGGACGTTCGGTTGGTGCCGGCGGCCCTGACCGGCTGGGCGGTCACCGCCGCCGGCATCCAGTGGCAGATCGGCGGCACCTTGGCGGCGCTGTGCGCACTGATCGGCGTCTCGGCGGCGCTGCTGTGGCGGCACGGCGGGCGCACGCGGCGGCCCGGTCATCGGCTGGCCGGTGCGGTCCTGGCGGCGGCGTCAACGGTGGGGGTGGGGTTCGGCTGGGCTGTCGCGCTGCGCACCGAGTCGCTGAGCCACCACCCGATCACCGCCGCATTCGGCCGCACCGCCCCGGTCACGGTCACCCCCAGCGAGAGTCCACTGCCGGCCGGCGCCCGTCGGCTGATGTTCCGGGCCACCCTGCAGTATCTCGATGGTGCAGAATCCTCGGGCCGGGTAGTGGTTTTCGCGTCCAATATCGAATTCGGTGACGTAATGGTGGGCCGGTCTATGGCGTTCCGCGCCAAAATCGCCCGTCCGACGCGGCGCGACCTGACGGCGGCGGTGCTGACCGCCACCGGCGAGCCGACGTGGGGCGATCCCGGACTTGTTGCGCGGAGTGCACATCAGGTGCGCGCGCGGTTCGCGGCCGCCGCCGGGCGGGTACTGCCCGGCGAACAGGCCCGGATGCTGCCCGCGCTGGTGCTCGGTGACACCTCGGCGATCACCGCCGCGACCGGGCGAGAGTTCCGGGCCGCGGGCTTGACGCACCTGATGGCGGTCTCCGGCGCCAACGTCACCATCGTCTGTGGTGCGGTGTTGTTTTCGGCGCGGCTGGTCGGGCCGCGCGCTGCGGCGGTGCTGGCCGGGGTCGCGTTGCTGGGGTTCGTCATCGTGGTGCAACCGACGGCCAGCGTGGTGCGGGCGGCGGTGATGGGGGCGATCGCGCTGCTGGGCGTGCTGTCGGCGCGACGGCGGCAAGCGATTCCGAGTCTGGCCGCCAGCGTGCTGGTGCTGCTCGCACTGGCCCCGCAGCTGGCCGTCGACGTCGGCTTCGCCCTGTCGGTGGTGGCGACGGCGGCATTGGTGCTCATCGCGCCGGTGTGGACGGCGCGGCTGGTGGCGCGCGGTTGGCCCGAACCCTTGGCTGCCGCGGTAGCCGTGGCATGGGCGGCAAACTTGGTCACCGCGCCGCTGATCGCCGGTATCTCCGGTCGGCTCAGCCTGGTCAGCACGCTCGCCAACCTCGCGGTCGCGGTGCTCGTCGCGCCCATCACCGTGCTGGGCAGCGCGGCGGCGGCGCTGTGCGGGTGGTGGCCGGCGGCCGCCGAACTGCTGATCCGGTTCACCGGCCCCGAACTGTGGTGGCTGGGCCACGTTGCCCACTGGACCGCCGGGGTCCCTGCCGCCACCGTGTCCGTGCCGGCAGGGGCGGCCGGGGTATTCGGCGTCGGCGCCGCTGCCGTCGCGATCGTGCGCTGTTGGCGCTGGCGGTGCTGCCGGCGGATGCTGACCGTCCTGGTCGTATGCCTGCTGGCGTGGTCGGTCACGGAGGTGTTGACCGGCTGGGCGGTTGTCGGGGCTGCGTGACACGATTGGCGGGTGAGCCAACCGGTTTCGCCGCTACACCTGATCCTCGGTGACGAGGAACTGCTGGTCGAACGGGCCGTCGCGCAGGTGCTGGCGGCGGTGCGGGCCCAGGCCGGCAGTGCCGACATCCCGGTTGACCGGTTGCGGGCCGGCGAGGTCGAGGCCGGCGAACTGGCCGAACTGCTCAGCCCGTCGCTGTTCGCCGATGAACGTGTGGTGGTGCTGGAAGCCGCCGGCGAGGCCGGCAAGGATGCGGTGACCCTCATCGGCGCGACGGCCGCCGACGTCCCGCCGGGCACCGTGCTGGTCGTGGCGCATTCCGGCGGGGGACGGGCCAAGGCGCTGGCCGGGCAGCTGCGGCAGCTCGGCGCCGAGGTGCATCCGTGCGCGCGTATCACCAAGGCCACCGAACGCGCCGACTTCGTCCGCGCCGAGTTCCGCCGGCTCAAGGTCCGGGTTGACGACGCCTGCGTCACGGCGCTGCTCGACGCGGTCGGCTCCGACATCCGCGAGCTCGCCGCGGCCTGCTCACAGCTGGTTGCCGACACCGGCGGGCATGTCGACGCCGTCGCGGTGCGCCGTTACCACAGCGGCAAAGCCGAAGTGAAGGGCTTCGACGTCGCCGATCGGGCGGTCGTCGGGGATGTCGAAGGCGCCACCGAGGCGTTGCGATGGGCGATGATCCGGGGCGAGCCGCACGTGGTGCTGGCCGACGCGCTGGCCGAGGCTATCCACACCATCGCCCGGGTGCGGCCCAAATCCGGAGACCCCTACCGGCTGGCCGGCGAGTTGGGCATGCCGCCCTGGCGGGTGCAGCGGGCACAGAAACAGGCCCGGCATTGGTCGCAGGAATCGGTCGCCGCCGCGGTGCGGCTGGTGGCGGGCCTCAACGCCGACGTCAAGGGCGCCGCAGCCGACGCCGACTACGCGCTGGAGGCGGCGGTGCGCAAGGTCGCCGAACTGGCCGCCCGCTGAGGAGTGCCGAACAGTCGCGAAAGCCCCCGAATTCCGACCGGAACGGGGGCTTTCGCGACTGCTCGCGAGTGGATCAGAGCTTGTTGAGAGCCCGCGCCAGCGCCGACTTCTTGTTGGCGGCCTGGTTCTTGTGGATCACGCCCTTGCTGGCGGCCTTGTCGAGCTTCCGGCCGGTCGACAGCAACAGCTCGCCGGCCTTCTCCTTGTCGCCGGCCTCGGCTGCCTCACGGAAGGCGCGGATCGCGGTACGCACCGCCGACTTCACCGACTGGTTGCGCAGCCGGGCGCGCTCGTTGGTCCGGTTGCGCTTGACCTGCGACTTGATGTTGGCCACGAAGTAGTTCCTTCTTAAAAGCTTGGTTGGGTTCGCCTCCCGAGATGGGAGCAACGGCTGTTCAGGTTACCAGCTGGCCGGTCAACTCCCCAACTTGGCTCAACTGTGACCGCTGTGCTCAGCCTCGTGCGACCACGTCGACCCGGTGCAGGTCGTCGCCGAGCTCGATCGGCCCGTCGAACTCCGCGGCCGCCAACGCCCGCCACTGTTCCTCTTGCCCGGGGGCGATGGCGGGCACGTAATGGGTCAGCACCAGCGTGCCGACTCCGGCGCGCCGGGCGGTGGCGCCGGCTTGGGCGACCGAGGAATGGTAGTCGCAGATGTCGCGGATCCGCTGTTGCGGCAGCGCAGCGATGAGGTCGCTACGGATCACGGTGTGCACCAGCGCGTCGGCGCCGGCGGCCAGCTCGTCGAGGCTGTCGCAGGGCACGGTGTCGCCGGCCATGACCACCGAGGCGGTTCCCGACGCGTCGGTGTGCTCGATGCGGAACCCGATGGTCGGTGTCACGGGCCGGTGGTCAGTGGGCGCCACGGTGATCCGCACGCCGTCGCGATCCCAGACCTGGCCGGCGGTGTGCTCCTGCACGTCGACCGGGGGCGGGGCGGTCAGGTCGTCGTGGTGGGCGATGCGGTAGCCGATGTCATGGCCGAACGCCCGCAGCATTGCCGCCACGACATCGGCGGTACCCGGCGGCCCGATGATCGGCAGCGGTGCGGGGTCGGGGGTGAACGTGGTGACCCACCGGGTGATCAACAGGTCGCCGAGGTCGGCGATGTGGTCACTGTGCAGGTGGGTGAGCAGCAGCGCGGCCAGCGTGTTGGCCGACGCGCCCGCGGCGGCCAGCCGCTGCAACACCCCGCGCCCGCAGTCGACCAGCAGCGCCTGGCCGCCGGCCCGGATCAGGGTCGACGGACCGGCACGGTTGGGGTCGGGGATCGGGCTTCCGGTGCCCAGCAGGGTGATCTCGATCGTCATGACGTCACATATGCCACAGAACTCCGTCTGCCGCTGGCTGATCTACAGAGTTTCGGCATCGCCGCCCCGCGACCGGGCAAAATGGCCTAGCCTGGTGTGAAGCAGATCACTGCGGCGGGAGGCTTCTATGCGGATCGCGGATGTATTGCGGAACAAGGGCGCGGCGGTGGTGACCATCCATCCGGATGCCACCGTCATGGAGTTGCTGGCGGGGTTGGCCGAGCACAACATCGGCGCCATGGTCGTGATCGGAACCGACGGCCTGCAGGGGGTGGCCTCCGAGCGTGACGTGGTTCGGCAACTGCACGTCCACGGCGCCAGCCTGCTGGCCCGGCCGGTGTCGGCGATCATGACCCGGTTGGTGGCGACCTGCACCAAATCCGACACCGCCGACGAGGTCAGCGTGCTGATGACCGAGCACCGGGCACGCCACATACCGGTGCTCGAAGACGGCCGGCTGGCCGGGATCGTCAGCATCGGCGACGTCGTCAAGTCGCGGATGGAGGAGTTGCAGGCCGAGCACGCGCAGCTGCGCTCCTACATCAGCCAGGGATAGCGGATCCCGCCCCCGGCAGGGCTCAGCTCCAGGCGTAGTCGCTGCGCAGCCGCGCGGCCACCACGTCGAACACCGTGCGTTCCAGGATGGCGCCCTCGCGCCGGATCGACTCCTCGGGCACGTCGAGCACCCGGTCCAGCCGTACCCAGCTGAGCCGGTGGGCGTCGTCCCAACTGCCCGCGCCGATGCCCAACCAATTCGTGTCCTCGGCGTGGCGCGGCTGGCTGGACAACATCAGTCCCAGCAGCACGCTGCGGTCACGTCCGACGACCAGCACCGGCCGGTCCTTTCCTTCGCGCGGATCGTCCTCATAGGCCACCCAGGTCCAGACGATCTCGCCCGGGTCGGCTCGGCCGTTGAGATCGGGCGCGTACACCAGGCGGCGTGCGCGGTGCGCGGTGGGGACACTGCTATTGGTTACCGGGCGGCCGGCCGGAATCGCCGGCGACGGGTCCGACGCCGTGCCGGTCAGCACTTCCAGGCCGAGCTTGATGCCCTGCTCGATGCCCCGCTGGATGCGCTGCTGCACCAGCGGCGCCTGCTCGAGTTGGCGGATGAACCGTGGAGCTTCGTTGAACACCAGGTTCTCCGCGAATCGCTGCACCGTCTGCCATGGGGTCTTCCGCGGGGAAGCCATGTTCGCAGCATAGGCGAAACGGGGTCGGGCGCCGGTGTACCGAGTTCGGTGCCGGAACGCTCGGGTGCTGTGCACGTGGAAGCGCCCCAAGAACTGGGCGAAAACTGAGTGCCGGTTGCCTCGCGGCCCCGCCCCGGGCGAGGGCTTCGGCGACGTTCCCGGGCCGGATGTGACGCGCCGACTTAGGTGGGCTAAGAAGCGACAAACACGGACCGTTCAGCGTATCTACCTGGGGAAAGGCTCGCAAGAACCTCGCTGGCACACAGCTATGTGAACGGGTAGTTGTGCCTAATCACAGGTATCTGTTAGATTTGACCAGCTTTGCAGCGGACGGTGCTGGGGGAGCATCCGGCGGTGGCAAAACGGCCCGCCGGTTGGACATCGTGAAAGGCAAATGAGGCTATGAACATTCGCAAAATCGGCGTAGTGGGGGCTTTCGCAGCGGGCGCGGCATTCGCATTGGCGCCGCTGGCGGCCGCGGAGACGGGTGACACCCCGGCGCCGCCCGACTTCAGCAACATCCTGGTGGGCCAGGTGCAGTCGATGAACTGGCTCTTCGGCGCTCAGGCCACGGCCTCGGGGGTCGACAGCGACCTCATCACCGCCGGCGACCCGACGACCGAGAACCCGCTGTCGTTCAGCACCATCTCCGCTGACGACTTGACGGACAACCCGGCCTTCGCGGCGATGCTGTTCGGCCCGAACTGGGAAGACGAGATGTCTTCCGACCCGGGCGCCTACAGCCTGTTCAACGGCGCGCTGACGCAGTTCTACGACGCCAGCAACGTGCTGACGTACGCGCTGCTGACCGGTGGCGGCGAGATCGACGTCGCAGACGCCGGCGACTACCTGTTCGGCAGCGAAGCCGGAATCGCCGACGGCTTGGCCGGTGACGGCTTCTTCGCCGACTTCGGCAACTTCTTCCAGGCGGGCGTGGCCGACCTGTTCGGGTACTTCGGATTGGGCGCGCTCGACATGTGATCGTCGCTTGCGAACGCAAACCCCCGGAGGTGCCGCCGCCTCCGGGGGTTTCGTTTTGGGGCCGTCGCCTCGCTACCCTGACAGGACAGTAGGCACACACCGCCACACCACCCGCTTCACCAGGAGATTCCCATCAGCAGCTTCGCCGACCAGACCTTCACCGCGCCGGCGCAGATACGGAACTTCTGCATCATCGCCCACATCGACCACGGCAAGTCCACGCTGGCCGATCGGATGCTGCAGCTGACCGGCGTCGTCGACGACCGGTCGATGCGCGCCCAGTATCTGGACCGGATGGACATCGAGCGGGAACGTGGCATCACCATCAAGGCACAGAATGTGCGGCTGCCCTGGGAGGTCGACGGTGAACAGTTCGTCCTGCACCTGATCGACACCCCCGGCCACGTCGACTTCACCTACGAGGTGTCCCGGGCGCTGGAGGCCTGCGAGGGCGCCATCCTGTTGGTCGACGCAGCCCAGGGGATCGAGGCCCAGACCCTGGCGAATCTGTACCTGGCGCTGGACCGTGACCTGACCATCATCCCGGTGCTCAACAAGATCGACCTGCCCGCCGCCGACCCGGAGCGCTACGCCGCCGAACTGGCTCACATCATCGGTTGCGAACCGGGCGATGTCCTCAAGGTGTCCGGCAAGACCGGCGAAGGGGTGGCCGACCTGCTCGACGAGGTCGTCAAACAGCTGCCCCCGCCCACCGGCGACGCCGATGCGCCCGCCCGGGCAATGATCTTCGACTCCGTCTACGACATCTACCGCGGCGTGGTCACCTATGTCCGCGTCGTCGACGGCAAGATCACGCCGCGCGAGAAGATCGCGATGATGTCCACCGGCGCCACCCACGAGTTGCTGGAAGTCGGCATCGTCTCCCCGGAACCCAAGGCCACCAAGGGGCTCGGCGTCGGAGAGGTCGGCTACCTGATCACCGGCGTGAAGGACGTGCGCCAATCCAAGGTCGGCGACACCGTCACCACCGCGCGGGGCGGCGCCGCCGAGGCGCTCACCGGCTACCGCGAACCCAAGCCGATGGTCTACTCCGGGTTGTACCCGGTGGACGGCTCGGACTACCCGAACCTGCGTGACGCGCTGGACAAGCTGCAGCTCAACGACGCCGCCCTGACCTATGAGCCGGAGACCTCGGTGGCGCTGGGTTTCGGCTTCCGCTGCGGCTTCCTGGGGTTGCTGCACATGGAGATCACCCGGGAACGCCTCGAGCGCGAATTCGACCTCGATCTGATTTCCACCTCACCCAACGTTGTCTACCGGGTGATTCGCGAAGACAACACCGAGGTGATCGTCACCAATCCGTCGGACTGGCCGGAAGGGAAGGTCCGCACCGTTTTCGAGCCCGTCGTCAAGACCACGATCATCGCGCCGAGCGAATTCGTCGGCACCATCATGGAACTGTGCCAGTCCCGGCGCGGTGAACTGGGCGGCATGGACTATCTGTCGCCGGAACGCGTCGAGCTGCGTTACACGATGCCGTTGGGCGAGATCATCTTCGACTTCTTCGACTCGCTGAAGTCGCGCACCCGCGGCTACGCCAGCCTGGACTACGAGGAGGCCGGCGAACAGGAGGCCGATCTGGTCAAGGTCGACATCCTGCTGCAGGGCGAGGCGGTGGACGCATTCAGCGCGATCGTGCACAAGGACTCGGCGTCGGCCTATGGCAACAAAATGACCACCAAGCTCAAGGAGTTGATTCCGCGCCAGCAGTTCGAGGTGCCGGTACAGGCTGCAATCGGCTCGAAAATCATTGCCCGCGAGAATATTCGGGCCATCCGGAAGGACGTGCTGTCCAAGTGCTACGGCGGTGACATCAGCCGTAAGCGCAAGCTGCTGGAAAAGCAGAAGGAAGGCAAGAAGCGGATGAAGACCATCGGTCGGGTCGACGTACCGCAGGAGGCGTTCGTCGCGGCACTGTCCACCGACGGCGGTGGGACCGCCGCGGAAAGAGCCAAGAAATAGTGGCCAACCGGGCGGGCAGAACCGCTGCCAGTGCGGCGGCGCTGGCGCTGCTGGCGAGCGGGTGCACCACGGTGGTCAGCGGAACAGTCAGGCCGGCACCGGGATTGGCGCCCACCCCGGTGACCGGAATCGCGGTCCGGCAGGTGTTGCTCGACGACGCGGAGTTGTCGAAGCTGATCGGTCAGCCCTTCCGCAGCGACCCCTCGTTGCCGCCACGGTTCGGCGGCGTCGACAGTCTGCCCGATGCCTGGGACACCGCGGGGCCGGAAGACTGCGTCGGCGCTGCGGTGGGCGGACAGCAGGCGGTCTACAAATCTGCCGGCGTGCAGGATGTCGCCCACGAGTTCTGGGACTCCACCTCTACCACCGGTGACTCGGCATTGACCGGGGTCGGTGAGGCCGTGATCGCCTTGGCCACCCCCGCCGACGCCGACGCGCTCTTCGAGAAGTTCACCCAGCAATGGGGCCGCTGCGACGGGGTCACGGTGACCCGCGGCGACGAGGCCGACGGCGAGGCCAGCGGTGAGATCATCGACGTCTCCACCAGCGACACGGTACTGACCGCCACCGTACGGACCACCGTGGACGGCGAGGTGGGCCTGCGGGTGTCACGCGCCGTGGCGGTTCTGGTGAACTGCATCGTCGACGTCGACGTGTTCTGGTTCGTCGGCGAGGAGGACCATGCCGACGCCCCACCGGCCGGGGACACCACCGCGGCCGACCTGGCCAGAGCGATGCTGGACAAGGTCCGCAACCTGAGCGGCTGACCCAGACCGGGCGGTCTCCACGCCGAGCAGTCCCCCGCAAGCGGGAGGTGCCCCCAGCGAAAGCGCCCTCAAACGGTCCGATTTGGTGGCTTTCGCGACTGCTCGCGCCAAATGGGCCGCCCCTAGTTGGGTGCGTTCGCGGGTTGGAAGCCCCCGGTGGAGTCGGCCTCTTCTTCGGCGCGGATTACGTGCACCACGGCGTTGATCAGCGCCAGGTGAGTGAACGCCTGGGGGAAGTTGCCCAGGTGCCGACCGGTGCGCGGCTCGATCTCCTCGGCATACAGGTGCAGCGGGCTGGCGAACGACAGCAGTCGCTCGCACAGATGCTTGGCCTGGCTGACCTCACCGATCTCCACCAGCGCCGAAACCAGCCAGAACGAGCAGATCGTGAAGGTGCCCTCGGTGCCGGACAGGCCATCGTCGGTCTCCTCGGTCCGGTAGCGCAGCACCAGGCCGTCCTCGGTGAGTTCCTCGGCGATCGCCATCACGGTGGCACGCACCCGCGGATCGTCGGCCGGCAAGAACCGGGTGAGCACCACGAGCAGCAGTGAGGCGTCCAGCGCATCGCTGCCGTAACTCTGCGTCAGCACACCGCGCGAATCCACCCCGTTGGCCAGCACGTCGGCCTTGATCTCCTCGGCGATCACCCGCCACTGCCGGGCGTAGGAGACCTCGCCCTGCAACTCGGCCAGCTTCGAGCCGCGATCCAGCGCCACCCAGCACATCACCTTCGACGAGGTGAAGTGCTGCGGTTCGCCGCGGACCTCCCAGATTCCGCGATCCGGTTCGCGCCAGTGGTCGATGGCTTCCTCCACCTGACGTTTGAGCACCGGCCACAGCGTTTCGGGGATCTGTTCGCGGGACTTGGCGTGCAAATACACCGAGTCGAGCATGGTGCCCCAGATGTCGTGCTGCCGCTGGTTGTAGGCGCCGTTGCCGATTCGCACCGGGCGAGCGTTGTCGTAGCCCGACAGATGCTCCAGTTCCTCTTCGGCGAGTTCGTGTTCGCCGCCGACGCCATACATCACTTGCAGCGGGCGCTGCTGGCCGTTATTGGCGCCGGACACATCGGCGATGAACGAGAAGAAATCGTCGGCCTCGCGGTCCAGCCCCAGTGTGTAGAGACCCCACAATGCGAAAGTCGAATCGCGCACCCAGGCGTAGCGGTAATCCCAATTGCGTTCGCCCTGTGGGGTTTCCGGTAGCGACGTGGTGGCTGCTGCCAGCAGGGCGCCGGTCGGCGAATAGGTCAGTCCCTTCAGCGTCAGCGCACTGCGCTGCAGGTAGGACCGCCACGGATGATCGGGGAAGTTGCCGATGTTGATCCACTGCCGCCAGCACTCGGTGGTGTTCCACATCTTGTCGGCGGCCTCGGCGTAAGTCTGCGGTGCCGGGTGTCGGGACCAGCTCAACGCCACGAACACGTCGTCGCCCTCGGTCAGCCGGGTGCGGGCCCGCGCCTCGCGGCCTTCCAGACCCAGCCGCAGATTCGTCGTCAACCGCAGTGTCGGGTGGGCGTCCGGGTTCTGCCGGGCCCGCGCGATCGCCTCGCCGTAGGCGTTGGACGAGTACTCCCAGGTGGCGCTGGTGCGGTGGTAGTCGAACGCCGGTTCGCAGCTCATGGTCAATTCGACGGTGCCGCTGACGCAGCGCACCGTGCGCAACAGGATGTGCTCGGCGTCCCAGTCGGTAGGGGTTCGCCGGTGGGTCTGCGACCGCGCCTCGATGTCGTGCCACTTGCCCATCACCAGCGCGTCGCGCACGATCAGCCAGCCGGTGTGGGTCTGCCAGGTGGTCTCCATGATGGGACTGCCGGGAAGGTAACGCCGCGCCGCAGGCACCGAAACCCCGTACGGTCCGAGCCGAAAGTGCCCGGCGCTGCGGTCCAGGATCGACCCGAAGACGCTGGGGGAGTCGGGCCGTGGCACGCACATCCACTCCACCGAGCCGGCCGCCGAGATCAGGCAGTTCGTTTCGCAGTCCGACAGAAACGCATAGTCGGCGATCGGTGGGAACGAGTTGCGGACCTGCCCCGGCGCCGCCGTATA
Organism: Mycolicibacter algericus DSM 45454; assembly: GCF_002086455.1. GTDB lineage: Bacteria > Actinomycetota > Actinomycetes > Mycobacteriales > Mycobacteriaceae > Mycobacterium > Mycobacterium algericum. Next base: position 238,600 of record NZ_MVHC01000002.1, on the reverse strand, counting down.
AGGCACCGGCGCAGTGGCCGACAATGGCGGGGTCATTTTGGTCGCGACACGGGCATCGGAGGCTTTTCCGGTGACTTCGGGAGCGGTCTTGTCGGGTGCATCGCCCGGCGGGGTGTGCAGGACCATTCCGACATCATCTCTGGCGCCCTGCCGCGAGTCCACCTGACCCGCCCCTTGTCGGCGATCGCCGCGGTGCTGATGGCGGTGATCCGCTTCGATCGCCGCGGTGCTGATGGCGGTGATCCGCTTCGCCCGGCTTCGCCGCGCTCGCGATCGCCGCTAAGGTGGGCGGGGTGGTTGGCTTCCTGAGCTGGTGGGACGGCGTTGAGCTGTGGCTGTCCGGACTCGGCTTCGTGATCCAGACCGCAGTGGTGATGCCGGTGGTACTGGCGTTGGCCTACATCCTGGCGGTGGTCCTGGACGCGATGCTGGGGCAGGGGATTCGGGTACTGGAACGGGTCCGCCCCGACGACGGCGAGGCCCGGTAGATGCCGCGCTCGCAGGTGACGTTGATTCTGGTCGGATTGATCGCGCTGGTGATCGTCAGCTGGCTGCTGACCCGCTGAACTGCCGGGGGTTCATACCGCGGTTCCAGCTTCGGCGCTCCTCCGTCGAGCCTCGCTGAACCGCGGGGTTCCTGCCGCGGTTCCAGCTTCGGCGCTCCTCCGTCGAGCCTCACTGAACCGCGGGGTTCTGTTAGGCTTCCCCGCATGTTCGCAGCGTCCGGTGATGGAGTGTGCCGCGGCCCGGCCCTCCGGGTGTATGTCGCCGTGGGTACTTGCGCTGTGGCCGACGTGCACTGTTGTCGCTGACTCCCGCCCGTCGGCGCTCTGGGGTCGCAATGCCCGGCTTCTCATTCATCGGGCCACCACCTTTGCCACGCGACGGGAACCGATTTCCTCAGTCTGCACGGAAAGGTCACCAATGCCTCACACCGCCACCCGCCGCGCTGCCCTCGGTCTGGCCGCCATTCTGATCGCCGGGTGCGGCGGCGGCCCCAGCGACGTCGTGGGCGGCGGCGAACGGTCCGACGCTCACACCACGTTGACCCTGGTGGCATACGCGGTGCCCGAACCCGGCTGGAGCAAGGTGATCCCGGCCTTCTACGACACCGAGGCGGGCGCCGACGTGCAGGTCGTCACCTCCTACGGAGCCTCGGGTGACCAGTCCCGTGGCGTTGCCAACGGCAAGCCCGCCGACATCGTGAACTTCTCCGTGGAACCCGACATCACCAGGCTGGTCAACGCCGGCAAGATCGGCGAGGACTGGAACGCCGACGTCACCAAGGGCATCCCGTTCGGCTCGGTGGTGACCCTGATGGTGCGGCAGGGCAATCCCAAGCACATCAAGGGCTGGGACGACCTCCTGGCGCCCGGCATCGAGGTCATCACTCCCAGCCCGCTGAGCTCCGGATCGGCGAAGTGGAATCTGCTGGCCCCGTACGCCGTCAAGAGTGAGGGCGGCAAGAATGCGCAGGCGGGCCTGGACTTCGTCCACAGACTCGTCACCGACCATGTCAAGCTGCGCCCGGGCTCGGGACGGGAGGCCACCGATGTGTTCCTGCAGGGCAGCGGCGACGTGTTGATCAGCTACGAGAATGAGGCGATCGCCGTCGAGCGCAAGGGCAAACCGGTGGAGCACGTGAATCCGTCGCAGACGTTCAAGATCGAGAATCCGCTGGCGGTGGTGACCTCCAGCCGACACCTCGACACTGTCACCGCGTTCAAGAACTTCCAGTACACGCCCGCCGCGCAACGGCTGTGGGCGCAGGCGGGCTTCCGTCCGGTCGACCCGGGCGTGGCGGCGGAGTTCCGCGAGGAGTTCCCGGCGCCGGACAAGCTGTGGACGGTCGCCGATCTGGGCGGCTGGGAGGTCGTCGACGGCGGCCTGTTCGACAAGGACAGCGGCGCCATCACCAAGATCTACACCCGGGCCACCGGATGACCGAGATCGTGGTCACCGAGGCGACCCGCACCGGCGGAGACGAGCCGCCGGTGCACACCGGGTTGCATCGCGAAGGCGTCTCGCTGCGGGTGGGTGCTGCGGTGGTGTGGCTGTCGCTGATCGTGCTGGCGCCGCTGGCCGCGGTGAGCTGGCAGGCCGCCGGTGGTGGCTGGCAGGCGTTCCGGCTGGCGGTCACCTCGCACGCCGCGCTGGAGTCCTTCCGGGTGACGCTGACGATCGCGACCGGGGTCACCGTTGTCAACCTCGCGTTCGGGCTGCTGATCGCCTGGGTGCTGGTGCGTGACGACTTCGTCGGCAAGCGTTTCATCGACGTCATCATCGACCTGCCGTTCGCGTTGCCCACCATCGTCGCCAGCCTGGTGATGCTGGCGTTGTACGGCCCGGCCAGCCCGGTCAACGTGCACCTGCAGCACACCGCCTGGGGCGTCGGTTTGGCGCTGGCCTTCGTCACGCTGCCGTTCGTGGTGCGCGCGGTGCAACCGGTGCTGTTGGAGATCGATCGGGAGGTCGAGGAGGCCGCCGCGTCGCTGGGCGCCTCCGGTGCGACGATCTTTCGTTCGGTGGTGTTGCCGTCGTTGACTCCGGCGCTGCTGACCGGAGCGGGCCTGGCGTTCTCTCGGGCCATCGGCGAATTCGGCTCGGTGGTGTTGATCGGTGGGGCGGTGCCTGGCAAGACCGAGGTGTCCTCGCAGTGGATCCGGACCCTGATCGAGAACGACGACCGCACCGGAGCCGCGGCGATCTCCCTTGTACTGCTCACGGTTTCGTTCTTGGTGTTGCTGGCACTGCGGGTGCTGGGTGCGCGGGTGGCCAAGCGACAGGAGCGGTCCTGATGACACCGTCACCGAAAGTCCGTTACCTCATCCGCTTTCTGGCTCTGACCTACATCGGCCTGTTGCTGATCGTTCCGGTGTCTTTGATCCTGTGGCGCAGCTTCGCGCCCGGATTCGGACAGTTCTTCGCCTACATCTCCACTCCGGCCGCGATTTCGGCGTTGCAGCTGTCGCTGCTCGTGGTGGCGATCGTGGTGCCGCTGAACGTCGCTTTCGGTATCCCGACGGCACTGGTGCTGGCCCGCAACAGGTTCCGCGGCAAGGGAGCGCTCCAGGCGATCATCGACCTGCCTTTCGCGGTGTCGCCGGTCATCGTCGGTGTCGCGCTGATCGTGCTGTGGGGATCGGCCGGGTTGCTGGGTTTCGTGGAGAACAACTGGGGTCTCAAGATCATCTTCGGCCTGCCCGGCATCGTGCTGGCCAGCATTTTCGTCACCCTGCCGTTCGTGATTCGGGAAGTCGAACCGGTGCTGCACGAACTGGGCACCGACATGGAGGAAGCGGCCGCGACGCTGGGTTCGAGCTCGTGGCAGACGTTCTGGCGGATCACACTGCCGTCCATCCGGTGGGGACTGACCTACGGAATCGTGCTGACCGTGGCGCGCACCCTGGGCGAGTACGGCGCGGTGTTGATCGTGTCATCCAATCTGCCCGGCACATCCCAGACGCTGACACTGCTGGTGTCCGACCGCTACAACCGCGGCGCCGAATACGGTGCCTACGCCTTATCGACGCTGCTGATGACGGTTTCGGCGCTGGTGTTGATCGTCTCTGTGGCGCTTGACATGCGGCGGGCCGGGAAGGGGAGCAGATGACCGACGCGATCACCGTGCGCGGAGCCAACAAACGCTACGGCGACTTCGTTGCACTTGACAACGTCGACTTCGCGGTGCCGTCCGGGTCCCTCACCGCACTGCTGGGCCCCAGCGGTTCGGGCAAGTCCACATTGTTGCGGGCGATCGCCGGCCTGGACCACCCGGACAGTGGAACGGTGACGATCAACGGCGTCGACGTCACCGGTGTCCCGCCGCAGCGGCGCGGCATCGGATTCGTGTTCCAGCACTATGCGGCGTTCAAGCACATGACGGTGCGCGACAACGTGGCGTTCGGGCTCAAGATCCGCAAACGGCCCAAGTCCGAGGTCAAGGAGAAGGTGGACAACCTGCTGGAAGTGGTCGGGCTCAGCGGGTTTCAGGCCCGCTATCCCAACCAGCTCTCCGGTGGGCAGCGGCAGCGGATGGCGTTGGCGCGGGCATTGGCGGTGGACCCCCAGGTGTTGCTGCTCGACGAGCCGTTCGGGGCATTGGACGCCAAGGTCCGGGAGGATCTGCGGGCGTGGCTGCGCCGGCTGCACGAGGAGGTCCACGTCACCACGGTGCTCGTCACCCACGACCAAGCCGAGGCGCTGGATGTCGCGGACCGTATCGCGGTACTCAATCAGGGCCGTATTGAACAGCTCGGCTCCCCGACCGAGGTCTATGACGCTCCGGCGAACGCGTTCGTGATGTCGTTCCTCGGGGCGGTGTCCTCGCTCAACGGCGCCCTGGTGCGCCCGCACGACATCCGGGTCGGTCGCACCCCGGAGATGGCGGTGGCCGCCGTCGGCGATACCGACGAGGCGTCCGCGGTGCTGCGCGCGGTAGTGCACCGGGTGGTGGCGCTGGGCTTCGAGGTCCGTGTCGAGCTGATCAACGCCGCCACCCATGCGCCCTTCATCGCCCAGATCACCCGCGGCGACGCCGAGGCGCTGGCCTTGGTCGAAGGGGACACCGTCTATGTGCGGGCCACCCGGGTGCCGCCGCTGGCGGAGACGCCGATCACTGACGCGTCGGTGACGGCGTAGCCGGCCGTCATCGTGGGGTTCGGTCGCCGCGGCCCGCGGCGGCCGGCGCGGGGACATGGCTCAGCGCCCGCAGGTGCCGTCCCGCCGGTTGCGGGCGCTCATGTGCTGCCACCGTGCATGCCAGCGATTCCACCCGTCGGGACGGCGCGGTCGTCCCGCGTACCGGCAGACCGAATCCGGCCATCACGTCGAGCATGGCCTGGCTGCGCCGGAAGCTGACAGCCTCGTTGTTGCCCGGGAGGCGCCGGAGCTGGGAGGCGGCCATTACCACCGCCGAGCCCACGGCCTGCCACATCGAGGCGACGGGAACCGCTCGTTCGCTCACCCCGTGTAGCCAGACGAACAGTGGCGCCAGGGCGCGGTGGCACCGGTGTGCCACCCAGGTGATCAGGGCCGACTCGTCGGGCAACACCACCACCGCGTCCCGGTGCAGGGGGCGGCCGTCATGCCCGATGGCCGGATCGTCGGGAAGTACACGCATCGTGGGATCCACCACGGCCGCCCAGTCGATGTCGTTGTCGCTGTCGAAGTGCACCCACAGGTTCTCCAGGCCGGTGTCCCATGCTCTGCCCTCCAGCAGCACCAGCGGTAGCACCCGCCCGAGCACTTCGTGGGTCAGCCGGCCGGCCAGCAGATTTCCCGCCATGCGCCGGCCCGCGACCGTGGCAGTCTCGTCGAAGACGCTCCCCAGCCGGTCGATGGTCAGGACGGAGTCCATCGGGCACCAGCGACGCTTGTTGACCTCGGCCAGCACCGTGACACCGTAGGTTCGTGGGTACAGCGGATGTAGTTCACGAAGGCGCTGGCAGGATTCATGCAGTGCCAGTGGCCGTTGATCGTCCATTCCCGCGGTGAGTGGGTTCTCGCCCCTCGGCGCCACCGGACCTCCGTAAGTAGGTTAGGCTAACCATACTCAAGGCCGCCCATGGGCGGAGCAGCTGTGACCGTTTTCACTGTTGCGCGCGTGGTTCGAGGGCCGGTCAGGCTGCGAGGCGATCGGCCAGCGCCGTCTCCACCCGGTCCAGCACGGTCGCGGCCACCAGGCGGTGCGCGCCGAGCGGCTCGGCCATCGGAATGCCCTCGCGGCGCGCGTATTCGGCGATGCCGTCGGTGATCTTGCCGTGCGCCAGGAACCACGGCGCGATCATCAGCCGCTCGGCGCCGCGCGCCTGGAGCCGCTCAACTGCCTGCGGCACCGAGGCCGCCATGGTGGCGAAAGCCATTTCTACACCCGCCCAACGGGTTCCGCGAGACAACCGGTCGGCGACGCGTGCGGTGCCCGCGTTGGCGGCAGCATCCGATGATCCGACCGCGACCGCCACCACACCCAGCTGCGGGTCGAACCGCGACGCCCCGGCCGACGTCAGCCGCTCACCGAGCACCTGCACCAGTCGACGGTCTTCGCCCAGCGTGGGAGCCACCCGGACGGCCGCCCCGGATTCTTCGATCATCCCCGGGATGTCGATGCGGGCGTGGTACGCGCTGGCCAACAGGAACGGCACCACGATGGCGTCGTCGCCGACGTCGGCGAGCACGTCGCGCAGATTCGGGGTGTTGTGTTCGCAGAACGCCACCCGCACATCATGTTCGGGCGCCACCCGGCGCAGGTGCCCGGCGATCGCCCGGGTGTTGGCAGCCGAGCGCGGATCCCGGCTGCCGTGAGCCGTCAAGACCAGCGTGGTCCTGAATGCGTCACGAAGCATGGAGCCCGCATTCGGTCTTGGCACTACCGGCCCAGCGGCCGCTGCGCGGATCGGCGCCGGCCGCCGGTTTGACGGTGCACGGCGCGCAGCCGATCGACGGGTAGCCCTCGTCCACCAGGGGGTTGACCAGCACGTTGTGCTCGGCGATGTAGGCGTCCATCTCCGCGTCGCTCCAGGCGGCGATGGGGTTGATCTTCACCAGACCGAACTGCTCATCGAAGCTGACCAGCGGGGCGTTGGCCCGGGTCGGCGCCTCCACCCGGCGCAGCCCGGTCACCCACGCCGAATAGCCGCCGAGCGTGCGGGCCAGCGGTTCGACCTTGCGCAGCCGGCAGCACAGCGCCGGATTCGACGCGAACAGATCCTTGCCGTGGCCGGCGTCCTGCTCGGCGACGGTCTGCTCCGGGGTCACGTTGACCAACTGGATGTCGTACATCGCCTCGACGGCATCGCGGGTGCCGATGGTCTCGGCGAAGTGGTACCCGGTGTCGAGGAACAGCACCGGAACCCCGGCGCGGACCTTGGCCGCCAGATCCACCAGCACCGCGTCGGCCATATTGGAGGCCACCACGTAGTTGCACGTCGCGCCGCCGCGCGGGCCGTTCACCCCGCCGAAGTTCGCCTCGGTCCACTCCAGCAGCTCGGTGGCGGTGGCGCCGTCGAGTTCGGCGGCACCCTTGGCGGCCAGTTCGCGCAGCTCGTCTTCGCTGTGGGGCCTCATCGCAGGTCGTCCTCCTCGGCCCGCACCGCCCACTGCGCGAATCGCTCGCCGGCGTTGCGCTGCTTGATGAAGTTGCGCACCACCCGGTCGATGTAGTCACCGAGGTCGTCGTTGAACACCTTGTGCTGACGCAGTTTTCGGCCGAAACCGCTGTCGGCGCCCAGGCTGCCGCCGAGGTGCACCTGGAAACCCGGGACCGAGTTGCCGTTACCATCGTCGATCATCTGGCCCTTGAACCCGATGTCGGCCACCTGAATGCGGGCGCACGAGTTGGGGCAACCGTTGATGTTGACGGTGACCGGGACGTCCAACTGCGCATTGAGGTCATCCAGCCGCTGCTCGAGTTCGGGCACCAGACTCTGCGCGCGCACCCGGGTCTCGACGAACGACAGCTTGCAGAACTCCAGGCCGGTGCAGGCCATCAGGTTGCGCCGCCACGGCGACGGGTCGGCTGGCAGGCCCAGCGCATCGAGTTCGGCCAGCAGGCCGTCGAGCTTCTCGTCGGGCACGTCGAGGATGATCAGCTTCTGATACGGGGTGAACCGGGCGCGGTCGGTACCGACCTGCTCCATCAGTTCGGCGATCTTGAGCAGCGTGGCGCCGTTGACCCGGCCGGAGATCGGGGCCACCCCGACCGCGTTGTGGCCGTTGCGGAGCTTCTGCACCCCGACGTGGTCGATGGTCGCGGTGGGCTGCGTGGGCGCCGGGCCGTCGATCAGCTTGCGGCCCAGGTACTCGGTTTCGAGAACTTCCCGGAATTTTTCCACACCCCAGTCCTTGACCAGGAACTTCAGCCGGGCCTTGGACCGCAGCCGGCGGTAGCCGTAGTCGCGGAAGACCCGGGTGACGGCTTCCCAGACGTCCGGGACCTCATCCAGCGGCACCCACGCGCCGAGCCGCTTGGCCAGCATCGGGTTGGTCGACAGGCCGCCACCGACCCACAGGTCCAGGCCGGGGCCGTGCTCGGGATGGTTGACGCCGATGAAGGAGATGTCGTTGATCTCGTGGGCGACGTCCTGCAGGCCCGACACCGCGGTCTTGTACTTGCGCGGCAGGTTGGCGTACTCGGCCTTGCCGATGTAGCGCCGGACGATCTCGTCGAGCGCGGGGGAGGCGTCGAGCACCTCATCGAGGGACTCCCCGGCCAGCGGCGAGCCCAGCATGCCGCGCGGGCAGTCGCCGCAGGCCTCCAGGGTCTGCAGACCGACGGCGGCCAGTTGATCCCAGATCTCGGGAACCTTCTCGATCTCGATCCAGTGGTATTGCAGGTTCTGCCGGTCAGTGATGTCGGCGGTGCCGCGGGCGTAATCGACCGAGATCTGACCGAGGGTGCGCATCGCGGTGGCCGACAGCGCCTTGCCGTCGCAGCGCACCCGCATCATGAAGTATTTGGCCTCCAGCAGGTCGGCGTTCTCATCGCCGGTGAAGGTGCCGTCGTAACCCTGCTCACGCTGGGTGTAGAGACCCATCCAGCGGAACCGGCCACGCAGGTCGTCCTTGGGGATGCTGTCGAAGCCCTGCTTGGAGTAGACGTCGATGATGCGCGCCTGCACGTTGAGCGCCGGGTCGTCCTTCTTGAATTGCTCGTTGCTGTTGACCGGTTCGGTCTCACCGAGCGCCCACTGGGCCTCGCTGCGCTGCCGGCCCTTGCTCGGCGCGGACGGGGTGGCGGTCATCGATTCTCCTTCGGAAAAGGAGCCGGCAGGGATTGAGCGCAGGTCACCGGTGGCTGAGTCCGGCGGCGCAGATCCGGCGGCCAGCTGGGAAAGTACAGGTGGGCGGTTCTACGACATCAAGGCAGACAGCGACAGGTGCAAACTCGCTTGAAATCGATGTGCCGCCGAGCCACCAGGGCAACCCCGGATGCGGTGCAGTAGGCGGCAGTCACACGGGCGATTATGCCATGGATGCCGAAAATCTTCCTTACCGGCGCAAAGTTGTGATCAGCGTGCGTAAAACTCAGTTGGGGCCCGAGGGCGAAGCGGTCGGTACGGGAGGACCGGATCGGGACAGCCCGGGCCGGTGCGGACCGGGATGCGGACCGCACACAACGAGCTGATTGCAAGCCGATCGGAAGGCGGGTGGGACAGGTGAGTGTCGTCGACTTCGGATGGGAGCCGGTGTGGGAACCGCCACCGGCGCCTGAACCGCCGCCGCGGACCAACGGACGCGCCATGCTGCGACGCTGGCTGGCCATCGCGACCCTGGTCGCCGCGGTGGGCGGCGGCGGTTGGCTGGCCGCGCAGCACTACGAAACTCATGTCGCCGGCCAGCAAGCCCTCGATGTCGCCGAGGCATATGTGTTGCGGCTGACCGACATCGACGCCGACGACGTCGACCGGAACTTCGCCGACATCGCCGACGGTGCCACCGGCGAGTTCGACGCGATGCGCGCCCGGTCCGCGGCCAGGCAGCGTCAGCTGCTGATCGACAACAAGGCGACCGCCCGCGGCCACGTCGCCGAAGCGGTGGTCAAATCCGCCGACCGGAACCATGCCGTGGTGGTGCTGCTGGTCAACCAGGCGGTACGCAACGCCGACAACCCCGAACCCGTGATGGATCGCAGCCGGATCCGGATGACCATGGACCGGATCGACGGCCGGTGGCTGGCCAGCAAGGTGGAGTTGGTATGAGGAAACTCACAGCGCTGGCGGCCGGTGCGCTGCTGATCGGTACCGCCGAACTGACAGCGGCAGCCCACGCCGAGCCGATCAACTGGGAGGCCATCGCCAACTGTGAATCCGGTGGCGACTGGGCGGCCGATTCCGGCAACGACGGTTACGGCGGATTGCAGATCAGTGCCGCGACCTGGGACGCCAACGGCGGAGTCGGGCTGCCGTCGGACGCCAGCCGGCAGCAGCAGATCGCCGTGGCCAAGCGCATCATGGCCAGCGAGGGGCCCGGCGCCTGGCCCGCCTGCGCGTCCCGCGGCGCCGCGGCCACCACCGGTGCCGGGGCGGCCCCGGTCGGCTCGCTGACCCACTATCTGTCGGCACTGTTCGAGGACAGCGGAGGGCCGGTCGTACCGGCCGACTGAGCAGCTGCCCGCCAGCGGCGTCCCCGGCGTCGTGGGATGATCGGGCCCTATGACCACCGCGACCGCGGTAGCGCTGCCCGAACTGGCGCCGGCCCGGTTTGACCAGGACGGCCCGTTCGGGGTGTATGTGCACGTCCCGTTCTGCTTCACCCGCTGCGGATACTGCGACTTCAACACCTACACCCCGGCCGAACTGGGCGGGGCCAACCCCGACGCCTGGGTGGCGGCGCTGGCGCGGGAACTGGAGCTGGCCGCCGCCCGGCTGGGCGGCCCGCGCGCCGACACCGTGTTCGTCGGCGGCGGCACACCATCGCTGCTGGGCTCAGCGCGGCTGGCGGCGGTGCTCGATCATGTGCGGGAGCACTTCGGGCTCTCCGACGACGCCGAGGTCACCACCGAGGCGAACCCCGAGTCGACGTCGCCGGAGTTCTTCGAATCGATCCTGGCCGCCGGCTACACCCGGGTGTCGCTGGGCATGCAATCGGTGTCGCCGCGGGTGCTGGCCACCCTGGACCGCATCCACTCGCCGGGCCGGCCGGTGGCCGCCGCGCGCGAAGCGTGCGCCGCCGGCTTCGAACACCTCAACATCGACTTGATCTACGGCACCCCGGGTGAAACCGACGATGATCTGCTTCGCTCGGTGGACGCCGCGCTGGAGGCAGGCGTCGACCACGTCTCGGCCTACAGCCTGATCGTCGAGGACGGCACCGCGCTGGCCCGTCGGGTGCGGCGCGGCGAACTCCCGGTGCCCGACAACGACGTGATGGCGCATCGCTACGAGCTGGTCGACAGCCGGCTTCGGGCAGCCGGGATGGACTGGTACGAGGTGTCGAACTGGGGCCGGCCCGGAGCGGCCTGCCGGCACAATCTGGGCTACTGGAGCGGCGGCCGATGGTGGGGCGCGGGCCCGGGTGCTCACGGCTACGACGGCACGCTGCGTTTTTGGAACGTCAAGCACCCCAACGCCTACGCGCAGCTCCTGGGTGAGATGACGCTGCCGATCGCGGGTTTCGAGGAGCTCTCCGAGGCCGACCGGCACACCGAAGAGGTGATGTTGGGGTTACGCATGCGCGAGGGGCTGGCGCTGGCGGTTCTGGACCCGGGTGAGCGGGAACGCGCCGAGTCCGCCGTCGACGATGGCTTGCTGTGCGTCGATGGCGATCGGCTGGTGCTCACCGATCGCGGGCGGTTGCTGGCCGATGCGGTGGTGCGTTCGCTGCTGGGGTAGCCGCCGGAGCGGGAGCGACAGGTCAGCCGCTGAACCAGCCGCGGCCGCCGTCCCAGCTGCCGCAGACTCCGCCGATGCAGCCGTGACCGAAGCCGCCCTGGCCGGGAATGAAGCCGCCGCAGCCCTGCCAGCCGGCGTCGTGACCACAGCCGCTGCCGCCGCCGTTGCCGTCGGGGCCGCCGGCACCGTGCGGTTGGGCCACAACCGCCGGTGCGCTCATCGCCATCACGCCGGTCGGGGCGACGGCGATCGCCGCCGCGGCTGTCGCTATGAACATCGAACCCACGAACTTTCGAATACTTAGCATGACTCCATATTCCATACCGACGCCCGCCTTGCCAACCATTGTGTGAGGACCGAGACCGAATCGTGAATGCCCGTAACACATCACCGCGCCAGTGGTGCAGCGGTGGGCGTCATGATCCGGTGGGCCCGGACCGATTGGCCCCGGAGGTGGAAGATAGAGATCCCGATCTGCGGATAAGGGGCGCGAAATTCCCGCATGTTCCGTGTCGGCAATACCGCTGACAACAGATTCACAGCAAGCTTGCCATCGAGTTGGCAGCTTTCCTTCTGCTGGGGGCTACGGCGACCTGAAGGGTTACGAAAATACCTGGTATACAACAATTATCGTGGCACAGCGAAACCGGCGGCCACGGTGGTGACCATGTGGACAGCCGACGCGGCAGCAATATCGCAATCCGTGGTTTGTTGTGAACCGCAAATGCGGATACACTCACGCGGTAATACCGCAACTGCGGCAGCCGCGAGATGGGATGGAGGGCCAACGGGATGGCAGTTCAACGGGCGCGACGCGCCCCGAACCGGGCGCACGGCGTGGGCGGCCGGCTGCTGGAGTTTCTCGGGCGTCAGGAGTGGCTCGATCGGCCGAGCTACCGGCTGGAGAATGTGCTGAGCTTCGTGTTCAACGCGTTCGGCGGGGCACGGAACCGGGTGACCAACTTCTTGAACGGCGTCTGGCTCGGTCACCCGGTACATCCGCCGCTGGCCTCGCTGACCACGGGTGCCATCGGGACGACGGTGGCCTTGGACGCGCTGAGTCTGTTGCCGGCCAAGTCGTCGACCGAGATGCTCGATGCGTCCCGGTTCGCCCAGCGCGCCCTGGGTCTGGGGATCCTGGCCAACTTCGCCGCCGCGGCCACCGGTGTGACCGACTGGCAGCACACCCACGAAAACGATCGGCGGATCGGCCTGGTGCACGGGGTGCTGAATCTGGTCGCGACGGGCCTGTACCTCCAGTCCTGGCGGGACCGGCACCGGGGACGGCAGCTGCGCGGGATCGTGACCAGTGCGATCGGCTACGGGATCACCAGCGGCAGTGGCTTTTTGGGAGGCGCGCTGGTGTTCGGTTCCGGTATCGGCATGGATCAGTCCGGTGACCGGCTGCGCATCGACGACTGGACCCCGGTGCTTCCGGAGGCGGAACTGCCGGCGGACCAGCGGCTCAAGCGGGTCGAGGTCGACGGCGTGGGCGTAGTGGTGTGCCGTGACGGCGAGCAGGTGTCGGCGTTCGCCGGTCTGTGCCCGCACCTGGCCGCGCCGATGGCGGACGGTTGGCTCGACCGAGGCCGGGTCGTCTGCCCGTGGCACGGCTCGCAGTTCGACGTGCAGACCGGTGCGGTGGTGCGCGGACCGGCGGCCTCGCCGCTGCCCTGTTACCAGGCGCGGCTACGCGACGGGATGGTCGAACTGCGCGATGGCGCCCCGACCCCGCTCGGCGTGGCCCGGGAGAAGTACCTGGACTCGGCAGCTGTGCCATGCCCGGAAATCCCGGACGCTTCGGACGTTAAGGAGATCGCACAGTGAGCAACGCCTACGACGTATTGCGGGATCACCACAACGTGCTGCGGGGCCTGGGTGGCAGGTTCAAGGCCGCCCCGGTCGGATCGGTCGAGCGCCAGGCGATCCTCGATGAACTCCTGCGGGAGTTCACCATCCACATGCGCATCGAGGATGACATCTACTATCCGGCGCTGGCGGCGGCCAGCCGGCTGATCGCGATCGCGCACGCCGAACACCGGCAGATCTACGACCAGCTTGCGGTGGCGCTGCGGACACCGGCCCACTCACCGCGCCACGTGGACGAGTGGAATTCCTTCCTCATCGTCTTGGAGGCGCACGCCGACGAGGAGGAGCGCGATCTGGTGCCTCCGCCTGCGCCGATCGACCTGACCGACGCCGAGTTGGACGAGCTGGGCAACCGGATGCTCGCGGAGATGGAGCGGCAGCGCAACTCCAGATTCGAGCAGCTGCACGTCAAGGCGCGGGCGAAGTTCCTGGCACTGATGCCGGGCTGAGTGTGCGCACAGCCACCGCGGCGCCGTACCCGGTCGCCGTCCGTTGAATCCAGCTGACACCCGTCGGGTGGGATACCCTGCAGGGTATAAATGGTTGGTGCGGGAAGGGTCTGACGTGGTTGGTGACGACGAGAGCCTCAAGGCGGTGTTGAACCGGCTGCGCCGTGCCCACGGCCAGCTTGCCGGCGTGATCGCGATGATTGAAAGCGGCCGGGACTGCAAGGAAGTCGTCACGCAGCTTGCCGCGGTCTCGCGCGCGCTGGATCGGGCAGGTTTCAAGATCGTCGCCAGTGGGCTTCGCGAATGCCTGACCGGCGAATCCGACAGCGGAAAAGCCCCGCTCACCGAGGAGGAACTCGAAAAACTGTTCCTCGCCCTGGCCTAACGGGGGGATCCGAGGCGCGCTACTGCGTCATCGAATCCGGGCCGAGGGTTACGCGAGCAGTTCGAGGATCTTTTTCGTCACCGCGGCCGCCGTCGGATGCTCCCACAGCAGCGTCGGCGACAGCGTCAGCCCGATCTGCTTCTCCAATCGACGTCGCACGGCGACGGTCATGATCGAGTCGACGCCCATTTCGATCAACGGAAGGTGGGGGTCTACGCCGTCGTCGGGGAGACCGAGTTGGCCTGCTATCGCGGCGGATACCCGTTCCGCCACCCAATCGGAGGCCTCGGCGGGATCCTCGGGCAAGCCCGCCTGCACCGGATCCTGCGATTCGACGACGTCGGATTCCGCGGGAGCGATGTCGGCAAGCATGGCCACCGACGCCGCGAGCGGCGTGACCGGCAGTACGACAGTGTTGGCTTGGTCATCGCGCATCGCCAGGTCCAAGGCCCACATCGCGTCGTCGGCGCTGATGGTTTCCATGCCCATGGACTCGAGCTGCGCGGCAACGTACTCGGAGGTCGACCCCATCCCCAGACCACGCCACGCGGTCCAGGCGACGCTGATGGTTCGGTCGCCGAGGTTGCGGCGTTGCCGGGCGAACGCATCGAGAAACGCATTTCCGCACGCGTAGGCGCCCTGACCCGGAAAGCCGGTGAGATAGCCACATGACGAGAACAGCAGCATCCAGTTCAGCGTCCCCGGCGGGAACACTTCATCAAGCACCCGTGCGCCGGTGACTTTTGCGTGCATGGAAGCGTCGACCTGGGCAAGCGTGGTGTCAGTCAGCAGCGCACCGGTCTCGATACCGGCTGCATGCACCACACCGAGTACCGGCGGCAGATCCCTCAACGCGTGTTGCAGGGCCGCCGCAGCCCCGGCTGCACCGATGTCGATGGCGGCCACCCGCACGAACACCCCGCGTTCCTCCAGCGATCGGACCGTCTGGACCAACCCCGGGTTGGTCGGGGCATCCGCAACTGTCCTGTCCGGCATCCCCGAACGCGACACGAGCACCAGGCGCCTGGCGCCGAGATCGACCAACCGGTGGGCCATCTGCCGTCCGAGGGCGCCGGTGCCCCCGGTGATCAAGTAGGTACCGCCCGGCGAGCAATGCATCGATTCACCGACGCACGGCGCGGACGCCAGGCGGGCGGTGTAGGCGATGCCGTCACGCACCACGACCACCCCGTGTCCGGTCAGAGAACTCAGCGCGGGCACGGGCAGGTGGGGCTCGGACAGCTCCTCAAACAGGTCCAAGACACCGCCCCAGAGTTGGGGGTGTTCGGCCGCGGCCACCCGGGACAGACCCCATAGCGGCGCCTGCTCGATATCGGTGCCTTCATGCACGTTTCGGGTCAGCACCCAAAGCCGTGCCTTAGAGCCCTGTCCTACCAGACATTTCAGTGTCCGCAGGACCAATTCGATGGACACCCTCGGCTCATCGCGCGGCTCGGTCAATACCAGGACCACGGCACCGGAACCCGAGCTTGCGTCACCGGACGGCAGCTCCGCAGGGTCTGCGACGCTGCGGGTAGGCACTCCGGCAGCGGCCAGATCGCGCGTACACCATGCTCGCGTTTCGTCGGTGCCGCCGATCAAGGTGACGTGGTCGGGGCGATCGGTGTCACGCCAGGGTGTCGGGTGCCACGCCAATCTGTGTACCAGGCGGCTGGATTCACGTTCTGTCGAACGCTCGAGATCTTCGAAGGCCAACCCGGTCATCGAGGCCAGCACCGTGCCGGCGCGGTCAGTGATCACGACGTCGGTGATCGCTCCTGCTGCGCGGCGCCGCGCGTGGAGCAGGGCCTCGCCACAAGGCGGGCCGTGCACCGCCACCCGCTCGATACGCGCCGGCATCTTGAGGCGTCCGGGGTCGCTGAAAAGGACCGACGCCGTCGACGTCGCGGCATCGAGAAGTCCGGCCCAGGTCGCCGGAGTCGATCCGTCCGGCTCGGCGTTGACCCGCGCCAGCAATTCACCGTCGCCGCAACGTAGTTCCAGGATCTCCCACTCGAATCCCATGGCGGTGACACCGAGCGATTCCAGGAGGTCGGTGACATGGGTCGAAGGCAACACCTCCGTGCAACGTCGTTGCACGGCCGGTAGTTCGAAGACCGGCGCCGCGCCGTCGTTGTTGGTCTCGGCCACCGCGGTGCAGTGGGCCAGCCAACCACCCGCGGTAGGCGCGTCGTCTGAATCCACGAGGCGTGAGGCCAGGCTCAGGCAGTGCTCCTGCAACACCACCTGGATATCGCGGGTCCGTCCGGGTGCGACCGGCGTGCGCAGCCGCAAATCCGCCAAATCCGTTGTGGCGGCGGTCAGCATCGTGTTCAGCAGAACGGCGGCGGGCACGATCTCCGTACCCTGCACGGGATGATCGCCGGGATAGGGCCGGTTGGACATATCCAGTCGGGTCTGCCACATGCGGGTGGGAACGGCGCTGGTGATATCCACTTGGCCGCCCAGGAGCGTGTGGGAATCGACGTCGTGAATCCCACCGCCGGACGGCGGGGGAGTCGGGGTGCGCCACAAGTGCTGATGCTCCCATTGGGTGACCGGCAGGTTGTCGGTCCAGGGCGAGGTGGCCGTGACGCCGTGCGGAAACGGCGCCCCGTGGCAGTACAGCGAAGCCAGCGCACGGGTGACCGCACGCAGCTCGGGCTGCTGACGTCGGAGAGTGGGGACCACGCCGTGCTCGTCGAGCCCGAGGTGTGACAACGTTTCGGCAATCGAGTGCGAGACCACCGGATGGGCTGATATCTCCAGAAACAGTCGGTGCCCGTCCTCGGCCGCGGCGATAACGGCCTCAGCGAAGCGCACTTGACCTCGTAGGTTGGCCACCCAATAGCGCGAGTCGCGGGGTGCCGTCGAGCGAGGATCGGCCAGCGCGGTCGTGTACAGCGGGACGGCGGGTTCATCGGCCGGCGGGAGCCCTGCGGTAAGCCGGGCAAGGTCGTCGGTGAGTGCGTCCATCTGCGGGCTGTGGAAGGCCACGTCGGTGTTCACCCGACGCGCCGAAATGCCGTCGTCCGAACAGCGTTGGCAGATCTGATCGATGGCCTCGACGGTGCCGGAGACCACCGCGGACTCAGGTGTGGCGCTGATCGCCGCGACCACGTCGCTGCGCTGGCACAGCCGCCGTTGTGCCTCCTCGAGTGAGAGCCCCACCAGCGCCATCGCCCCGTGTCCGGCGACGTGTCTGAAACCGCGCGCCCGGTAGCACGCCACTTTGGCTCCCTGCGCCAAGTCGAGAACACCGGCTGCCACGCATGCGGCGACCTCGCCGACCGAATGACCGATGATGGCTGCGGGCCGCACGCCGCGCTCGGCCAACAATGCGGCGAGCCCGGCTTGAATCGCGAAGGTCAACGCCTGCACCCGATCGGTGGCGCCCAGTTCACCGGTGCTCAGCGCTTGCCGGGCGGAGAATCCCAACTCAGCTTGAAACACCGGATCGATCTCGTCGATGACCGCGGCGAAGGCGGGCTCATGTGCCAGCAGTTCGCTGCCCATGCCCTCCCAGTGCGATCCGTGGCCGGAGAAAACCCAGACGGCGCCGTCCGGTGCGCCGGAAACCACCGCGCCGGTGACCACGGCGGGCTGTTGCCCGTCGTTTGCCAGCGAGTCCAGACCGCCCACCAGCTCGTCGCAGTTGTCGGCGAGCACGGCCGCGCGGATCCGTTCGTGCGAGCGTCGGGTCCACAGTGTCGCCGCCACCTGATCCACGGAGCAGTCGCGGGCTCGCAGGTGGTCGGCCAATGCATCGGCCTGGCGAGCGAGGCGGGCGTGCGTGCGCGCCGAGATCGGAACGACGACCGGCACGGCAGCGGGCGCCGTGACCGGCCCGAGGTGCTCGGCGGGCCGCGGTGGTGCTTCTTCCAGGATGATGTGGGCGATGGTGCCCCCATAGCCGTAACTGCACACCGCGGCGCGGCGCCGGCTGTCCGGCTGTCGGGGCCAGGCCTCGACTTCGGTGGCCACCCGCAGGCAGCTGTCCGCCCAGTCGATGGCTGTCGTGAGTTTGCTGATCCCGGCTGTCGGCGGGATCGTCTCCTGATGGAGCGCCAGCGCCGCCTTGATGAGGCCGACTACCCCCGCCCCGCCTTCGAGGTGGCCCGTATTGGGCTTCACCGATCCGATCAGGCAGGGCGCGTTCGAGGGGCGTCCGGCGCCGTATACCGCCGCAAGAGCGGCCAGCTCGACCCGATCGCCGACCGGTGTACCGGTCCCGTGCGCCTCGACGAAGTCAACGCTGGTGGGCTCGATGCCGGCGGATGCGCAGGCAAGCCGGAACAGATCTTCCTGGGCCCTACCGTTGGGCGACATGATGCCCGGCGTGTTGCCGTCATGGGCGACAGCGCCACCACGGACCACTGCCAGCACCGGGTTGCCGTCCCGCCTGGCGTCGCCGAGACGCTTGAGGACCACCACCGCCGCGCCCTCTCCGCGGCCGTAGCCGTCGGCCGCCATGTCGAAGGTCTTGGACCGACCGTCCGGTGCGGTGGCGCCGGCCTGATCGAGCACCCGGGTCAAACCGGGTCCGATCAGCGCGCTCACACCGCCTGCCAGCGCAAGTGACGTTTCACCGGTACGCAATTGCTGACACGCTTGATGTACCGCCACCAACGACGCGGCGCACGCCGCGTCGAGGGCGACACTGGGACCACGAAGATCAAGTAGGTGTGAGACCCGGTTGGCGACTCCGCACAGTGCTGTTCCGATGCCGGCCCAGGCCTCGATACCGGGCAGGTCTTCCATGATCAACTTGCCGTAGTCGTCGGCGTTGACCCCCATCAACACGGCGGTGTCGCTGCCCGCCAACGACCGCGGCGCGATCCCGGCGTGTTCGAGTGCCTCCCAGCACACTTCGAGCGCGAGACGCTGCTGCGGATCCATCAGTTCGGCCTCGCGCGGCGAGACGCCGAAGAACTCCGCGTCGAAGCCGGCAAGATCGTCTAAGAAGGTGCCCCACGGTGTGGTGTCCCGCAGCACCGCGGCGTTTCGCGGGTCACGCCGCAGATACGGTTCCCAGCGTTCGGCAGGTACCTGCCGAACCGCACTGCGACCGTCGAGCAGAAACCGCCAGAAGTCCGCCGGTGTGGTGACATCACCGGCCAGTCGGCATCCGATGCCGATGATGGCGATAGGTTCGGCAGTGTCGTTGGAGGGGATGGCGTGCCGGTGGGCGCCGTGCGTCGTCATCTGCTGCCCACCTGGGCGACGATCTGCTTCTTGTCGACCTTCCCGACGGCGGTGATGGGCAGCGAGGGCATCGCAACGAGCATGTCCGGGCGCGAATGGGCAGAGACTCCGCGCTCGTCCAGGTGGCGGTTGAGTTCGGCGAGGGAGATCTGTTCGCTCTTGAAGATCACTGCGGCGCAGATCTTTTCACCCAGAAATTCATCTGGCAGCGCGATCGCCGCGGCAGCCGAGACGGCCGGATGGGTAAGGATGTGCTCCTCGATGTCGGACGCCGAAACAGTCTCCCCGCCACGGTGGATCACGTCCTTGATCCGCCCGGTGACTTCGACGTTGCCGGCGAGCGGACCGTCGGCAAAGATACGCACCTGGTCTCCGGTCCGGAAGAATCCATCGGGGCTGAACGACCGCGCATTGGCCTGATCCGCCCGGTAGTAGCCGTTGAGGGTGTACGGTCCGCGGACCAGCAGTTCGCCTTCCTCGCCCGGGGCCACGTCCTCGCCGTTGTCGTCCACGACGCGCAGTTCGTCGTGCGGTGACATCGGCCGGCCCTGGGTCTGCTCGACGACCTCGACGGGGTCGCCGGGGCGAGTGAAATTCAGCATCCCCTCGGCCATTCCGAAAATCTGCTGCAGTCCCGGACCCAGGGTCTCTCGGAGATAGCGGGCTTCGTCGGGCGCCATCCGTGATCCACCCACTTGCAGCAATCGCAGCGCTGTCGGCGGGTTCGGCTCCCAATCGCAGGCCTGCGCCCACAACTTCGCCAAGGCGTTGACCAACGCGGTAGCGGTCACGCCGTGCCGGTGGATCAGCGCAAAAGCGGCTTCGGGGCTGGGATCGGCGGTGAACACCGTGGCGGCGCCCACCGTCATCGCGCCCAACATTCCCGGGCATCCCAGCGGAAAGTTATGACCGGCGGGCAGCGCCACCAGGTAGACGTCGTCCCCGGTCAGTCCGCACGCCTGAGCGCAGGCCGTCGTGTTGTAGAGGTAGTCGTCATGGGTGCGGGGAATGAGCTTGGGCATGCCGGTCGTACCGCCCGATACCAGCAGCAGAGCGGGCGTGGTGGTGTCGACATCGGCACGCTGGACGGCGGGGCCTGCGCATTGGGCGACTGTCGACCACGCAGTGAACGGTCCGGGATCTCCATCGACGATGACGTGCTGCAGCCTCGAGCGGCCCTCGGTGACGCGCGCGGCAAGTTCGCGGTAGTCGAAACCGCCTGCACGGTCGGCGATTATCAGAGCCACCGCGTCACTCACGTCGGCGAAGTGGCCCAGCTCGGCGGCACGGTGACCCGGCAAGCACATCACCGGCACGGCGCCGGCCCGCAATACGCCGAAAAACGCCAGCGCGAATTGCGTCGAGTTCGGCAGCTGAAGCAGTACGCGATCGCCCGCAGCGATGCCGAGCCGCGCCAGGCCTGCCGCGAATCGGTCAGCAGCCGAATCGAGTTCGGCAAAGGAATAGCTGCGGTCCGCATCGATGACAGCGGGCCGCTGTGGCCAGTTGCTCGCCGCTTCGGTAAGGATCGAGTCCAAGGGGCGTCCGGTCCAGTAACCCGCTTGTCGATACTCGGCGGCGCGGTCAGCCGGGAAGGGCGTGAAGCCGGCGAGGAGTCCGCGGTGTTGATGCGGCGGTCCCAGCTTCGCCTCTCCTGCGTCGAGCCTCGCTGAACCGCGGTGTTGATGCGGCGGTCCCAGCTTCGGCTCTCCTTCGTCGAGCCTCGCTGAACCACGGTGTTCCTGCGGCGGTTCCAGCTTCGGCTCTCCTTCGTCGAGCCTCGCTGAACCGCCGGGTTCGGGCTGGAGCACAGCACCCATCCAGTCGAACCACCCCTCGGTCAATCATGGTGGTGTGCGAGCGACCCCATGAGATAGCCTTCGTAAAGTTAGGCCATCCTATACTAACTTAAGGAGACGGCGTGCGCGGTGGTGCGACACCTTCACAGTCGGTTCGTGACGAGGTCGCCGAACTCCTTGGCGTGAGTCCAGACACCATTGATCCGGCGCAGGATCTGATCGCGTCGGGCCTGGATTCGATCCGAATGATGTCGTTGTCGGGCCGCTGGCGAAAACGGGGGATCGACGTCGATTTCGCGACCCTGGCGGCCGATCCCACCGTTGCGGCGTGGTCGGACCTGGTTGCCGCGCACGCTCCGGGGGCCGACGCGCTCGACGCCGCGCCGGACGGCGGCGCCTCGTCCGCGGATCACGGCGGCCCCGCGGCGCCGTTCCCCCTTGCGCCGCTGCAACACGCCTACTGGGTGGGCCGAAACCATCAGCAGCAACTCGGCGGGGTTGCGGCACACTTGTACGTCGAATTCGACGGCACCGGCGTCGATCCCGAGCGCCTGGCCGCGGCGGCTGCCGAACTGGCCGCCCGCCACCCGATGTTGCGGGTCGAGATCATGTCCGACGGCACCCAACGCATCGGAGACCGTGAGCTGCCGGTCAAGATCAGTGACTTGCGCGAGCTGGACGCCGAGGCCGTCGAGCGGCAACTGCTTGCGACGCGCGAGGCCAAGTCTCACCAGCTGCTCGACGGCGAGGTGCTCGAGCTGAGCCTGTCTCTGCTGCCGGGCGGGCGAACGCGCCTGCATGTCGATCTGGACATGCAGGCGGGTGATGCCGTGAGTTACCGCAGATTCATGTCCGACCTCGCGGTGCTGTACGCAGGCGGAACCCCGCCGCAGCTGGACTACACCTACCGGGAGTATCGCGCCGCCATGAGCCGGCTGGAGGCGGCACGGTCAGCTCAGGATCAGCCCTGGTGGAGCGAACGGATACCGAGCCTGCCCGGCCCCCCCTCGTTGCCGCTCGTCCCGACATCTGAGCAGTCCGATCCGCGACGCAGCGTTCGGCGTTGGCACTGGTTCGACGCAGCAGCCCGCGAGGCACTGTTCGCTGCGGCCCGCAGCCACGGCGTCACGCCGGCAATGGCGTTCGCGGCGTCTTACGCCGGGACATTGGCCCGATGGTCCACCAGTCGTCGGTTTTTGCTGAACCTGCCGATGTTCGGCCGTGAGCCGTTCCACCCGCAGGTAGACATGCTGGTCGGCGACTTCACGTCGTCGTTGATGCTCGATGTCGATCTGACGCAGGCGGACTCCCCGTTGTCGCGGGCGGTCGCAGTACAGCAGGCGCTGCACTCCAGCGCCCGTCACCTCGGCTATTCCGGGCTGTCGGTGCTGCGCGATCTGAGCCGCCACCGCGGTGTCCAGACGCTGGCCCCGTTCGTGTTCACCAGCGGGCTCGGTCTAGGTGATCTGTTCGGTGGTGAGGTGACCGAGATCTTCGGCGCGCCGGTGTGGACGATCTCCCAGGGGCCGCAGGTGTTGCTGGATGCTCAGGTGACACCGCTGGGCGGCGGCCTGCTGGTGAACTGGGACGTCCGTGAGGAGGCGTTCCAGCCCGGTGTCGTCGACGCGATGTTCGGTCACCAACTCGATGAACTGCACCGGCTTGCCGACCCCGACGCCTGGACGACGCCCGATTCGCCGGAGGTCCCCGAATCCCAGCGTGTCGTGCGGGCGGCGGTGAACAGCACGGTCGCCGACCCGAGCGGCGAGGCGCTGCACACTGGGTTCTTTCGGCAGGCAGAGCGCCAGCCCGATGCTCCTGCGGTCTTCGCCCGTTCCGGCGATCTGAGCTACCGGCAGTTGCGTGATCAGGCACTGGCGGTAGCCGCCGCCCTGCGCGCTGAGGGGGTGCGGGCCGGTGACACGATCGCGGTGCTGGGACCGAAGAACGCCGAGCAGGTGCCGGCGGTGCTGGGGATTCTGGCCGCGGGGGCGGTGTATCTGCCCATCGGTGCCGACCAGCCCCGCGAGCGGGCGGAACGTCTACTGCAGACCGGATCGGTCCGCTTGGCGCTGTTGTCCGGCGCGCAGCAGACACCGTCGTCGGTGCCCGCGCTCCGCCTAGCCGAGGTGCTTTCCGGTCCGACGAGCCCGGATGAATCGATTTCTGTCGCAAGCGATCCCGAAGCGCTGGCCTACGTTCTGTTCACTTCGGGCTCCACCGGAGAGCCCAAGGGCGTGGAGCTCACGCACGACGCCGTGATGAACACCGTCGAGTTTCTGCTCCGGCATTTCGACATCGGGGCGAGCGACCGCTGGCTGTCGCTGGCGACGTTGGAGTCCGACATGTCGGTGCCGGACATCTTCGCCAACCTGCGTGCAGGTGGGGCGATCGTCGTGGTCGACGAAGACCAGCGCCGTGACCCCGACGCCTGGGCCAGCCTGATCCACGCGCATCGGGTCACCGCCCTCAACTTCATGCCCGGCTGGCTCGAGATGCTGCTCGCGGTCGGTGATGGACGGTTGTCGTCGCTGCGGGCGGTGGCCGTCGGCGGGGACTGGGTGCGCCCGGAGTTGGCCCGCCGGCTGCGGCTGCAGGCGCCCCGAGCCCGCTTCGCGGGGTTGGGTGGCGCTACCGAAACAGCAGTGCACGCCACCATTTTCGAGGTGGATGAGGCGGCGGGTCTACCGCCGAACGGCAGCTCGGTGCCCTACGGTGTGCCGTTGCCGAACATGGCTTGCCGGGTGGTCAGCGAAAGCGGCAGCGATTGCCCGGATTGGGTGATCGGCGAACTCTGGGTGACCGGACGCGGCATCGCCCGCGGCTACCGCGGTCGCCCCGACCTCACCGGGGAACGCTTCGTCGAGTATCCGCTGCACGGTGTGACGCGCAGCTGGTACCGAACCGGAGACCTCGCCAGGTACTGGCCGGACGGCACGCTGGAATTCGTCGGCCGCGCTGATCACCGCACCAAGATCAGCGGCTACCGCGTCGAACTCGGTGAGGTTGAGGCCGCGCTGGGAAGAATTCCCGGCGTACATGCCGCGGTGGCTGCGGTACTACCCGCCGCGGGTGGCTCAGACGGGCTCGCGGCGCTGGTCCGGGTGGCTGATGATTCGGGTTTGACGGCAGGCCGGATTCGCGATGCGCTGATCGATCTCGTTCCCGCGCACATGATTCCGCGTTGGATCTCGCCGGTGGATCGAATCCCGTTCACCGATGGCGGCAAGATCGACCGTGCGGCCGTTGCCTGCCGACTTGACCAGGAGTTCGGCCAGCTCGGCGGCGCGACAGGATCTGTCACCGGGCCGCGATCGACCTTGGAGCGGGCGCTGTGTCATATCGTCGCGGGGGTCTTGGGCCGTGATGGTGACGCCGTGGATGTCCACGACGACTTCTTTTCACTCGGCGGTGATTCGGTCCTTGCAACGAAGGTCGTGGCCGAGATCCGGGTGTGGCTCGATTCGCCGCGGACGATGGTGTCAGACATGTTCGCTGCCCGGACGGTCGCCGCGCTGGCCGAGGTACTCATCGGCCGGGAAAGCGACGCCGGACGAATGGAGTCGGTCGCCGAGGCGTATCTCGAAGTTGCGGCGATGTCGGAGGCCGACGTCATGGTGGCCCTCGATGCGGGTTCGGCCAACGAGTGATGGGATTCAGCCGTGCCGGCTGATCCTGGGCTTGAGCTGTGCGGCTGAGGCGACGTCGCTGGTGTGGCTGCGTTGTGGCGACCGCCGGAAAACCTGAATTGAGTTAACGGCCACCAAGGGCCGGAAATGCATTGAGCCGGACTCGGGTAGCTGCTACCCGAGCCCGGCATCCGCACTGCGCGAGCGTGCGTGCATTCGCGGTGAACACCGGCGTGCCTACCGCAGACACGCACGCTCGCGCAGGAGGCGGTACCTGCGTGTGCGCGCAGGCGGTGTGCAGTTAGTTAAACAGGCCGGTCAGCCAGTCCAGGTCGAACAGGCTCGGGTCTGCCAGTGAGGCGCCGACGTCAGGGTCCACCACCTCGTCCACCGGGATGGTCGAGGTCAACGCCTCGGCGATCCGGCTGGGCAGCACGTCGAGGAAGTAGGAGAAGGTGCCCTGCTCGGTGAGCAGCCCCCACCACTGGCCGGTGTCTTCGCCGGTCTCCGAGTCCCAGGTGATGTAACCGTTGAGCAACGCGTCGAACGGGTCCTGCGCCACGTGTGCCACGCCGTCGGGCACACCGCTCAGATTCTCCGACAAGGCGAATGCGAAGCCGGTGAGCGGCTCCATCAGGTACTTGGCGGTGCTCTTCCAGAAGCTGAAGTCGCCGAAGAGCTCCTGCACGTTCGCCCAGACATGGGTCATGTCGGCGCCGATGCCCATCACGCCGGGGACCTCGACATCCTCACCGCGCGGAATGTGGTCGAAGAGCGGCTGGAAGATGTTGTTCATATTGAACAGCCAGTCGTTGTTGATCAGGTTCCAGGCACTGGTGAGGTCACCCTGCTGCAGGAATTCCATCACCTGCGGGATCATGGTCTCCAGGCCGAGGACCCGGCCGCCCCCGGACCACATGATTTCGAGGCCGGCCTGCACGCCGTCGAAGCTGTTCTGGGCGACCTCGCCGTAGTAGCTGGACAGCTCACCCAGCGCCGTACTGATCGGGTTCGGGCCATTGAGCAGGTCCATGATGTAGTCGAGGTTCTCCGACGTGGTCGCGGTGAGCTCCACGGCGGGCTGGTGGACGACCGCAGGAGCCAGCGGGGCGACCGGGCTGACGGCGAGCATGCCGGCGCCGGCCAGTGCGATCCCGGCGGCCAAGAGCCCGGTGGTCCGGGCGGGAGATTCGGGGCCGCGGTCGGTCGAGCCGGCGGCGAGAGCGAGCTGCATTGCTTCTCCTTATCGTGACCTCAACTGTCATGAGGTACCTGTGTATTTGTAAACGCTGGCTTACCTTAGACACATCTTTTGTCAGGAGGCAAGCCTTACCTAACTGTGTGTCCATCGTCATAGACTAGGGTAAGGCTAACCTTACTTTCGACAGTCGTGTAGCGTCCCTCGGCATGAGTGCCTCGCCATCCGATGCCGTCAGCGTTGCGCTGCGGGAGATCCTCCGCGATGATCTGAATGTCGACCTGACCAAGGTGACTCCGGAGTCGCGGCTGGTCGATGAGGTCGGCCTGGACTCGGTGGCCTTCGCGATCGGCATGGTCGCCATCGAGGATCGGCTGGGCGTGGCACTATCCGAGGAAGATCTGCTGACCTGCGACACTGTCGGAGACCTCGAGGCCGCCATCCGGGCGAAAGCCCCCGCCGACGCGTGAGCGTGCTGGCAAGCGCCCTGACCAGGGCGATGACCGCCTCGGATGAGGACCTGGCGGTCTTCGATCAGGCCAGTGGCAGCTGGCAGCGTCACCCGTGGGCGCAGGTACACGCCCGCGCCCAGGGGGTGGCGTCGAGAATTCTCGACACCGGCCGCACCGGTGCGGTGGGCCTGGTCGGGGAGCCGACCGTCGAACTGGTCGCCGCGATCCAGGGCGCCTGGCTGGCCGGGCGCAGCGTGTCGATCCTGCCCGGACCGGTCCGCGGCTCCGATCCGCAGCAATGGGCCCAGGCGACCCGAAACCGGTTCAGCGGTATCGGTGTCGACACCGTCTTCACTCACGGCGGACCTCGGCAGCTGCTGGATGAGGCCGGCACCGCCATCGCCGTGCACGACGTCACCGCCGCCGCCATCGAGCCGTCGACCGCCTTCACCCCGGTGACCGCCGCACCGGACGTGCCGGCAGTACTGCAGGGCACCGCAGGCTCCACCGGCACCCCCCGCACCGCCCAGCTGTCACCGGCAGCGGTGCTGGCCAACGTCTCCGGCCTGGCCGAGCACCTCGGCGTCGACCCGGCGACCGACGCCGGCTGCAGTTGGCTGCCGCTGTACCACGACATGGGGCTGACCTTTCTGCTCAGCGCGGCCTTGACCGGCTCCCCGCTGTGGCTGGCGCCCACCGCGGCGTTCGCCGCGTCGCCGTTTCGCTGGCTGAGCTGGCTGCACGACAGCCGGGCCACCATGACTGCCGCACCCAACTTCGCTTACGGCGTGATCGGCAAGTACGCCCGTCGGGTTCCCGAAGTGGACCTGGGCCGGCTGCGGGTCGCGATCAACGGGGGCGAGCCGGTCGACTGTGCCGGACTGGAGCGATTCGTCGCCGAACTCGGCAGATACGGCCTCGCCCCCGGTGCTCTCATGCCGTCTTACGGCCTGGCCGAGGCCACCTGCGCGGTGACCGCACCACAGCCAGGTACCGGCCTGCAGTACGACGAAACCATCGGCGCGGCAAGCGATGACGCGCCAGCGGTGCGCAGGCATGCGGTGCTCGGCGAACCGATTCCCGGAATGCAGGTCCGGATCAGTCCGGTAGCCGAACGTCACGAGGAGCTGTCGCAGCGCGAGGTCGGTGAGATCGAGATCCGCGGAACCTCGATGATGTCCGGCTATGTCGACCAGCCGGCGTTGGACCCAGCCGGCTGGTTCGCCACCGGCGACCTCGGCTACTTCACCGACGCCGGACTGGTGGTCTGCGGCCGTGCCAAAGAGATCATCTCGATCGCCGGACGCAACGTGTTTCCCACCGAGATCGAGCGCGTGGCCGCCGAGGTGCGCGGCGTCCGCGATGGCGCGGTGGTGGCGGTCGGCACAGCCGGGATCCGGGCGGGACTGGTGATCGCTGCGGAGTTCCGCGGCCGCGACGAGGCCGGCGCGCGCGCCGACGTGATCTCCCGGGTGGCATCGCAGTGCGGGGTGGTGCCCGCAGATGTGGTGTTCCTGGCGCCGGGCTCGCTGCCGCGGACATCGTCGGGGAAGCTGCGGCGGCTAGAAGTCAAACGGAACCTGGAGGTGATGAGGTGACCGACGTGACCGCCGGGCCCGACATCGCCACGTATCGCGCCTTGCTGGACGAGGTGTTCGG
Source organism: Mycolicibacter algericus DSM 45454 (assembly GCF_002086455.1). Taxonomy (GTDB): domain Bacteria; phylum Actinomycetota; class Actinomycetes; order Mycobacteriales; family Mycobacteriaceae; genus Mycobacterium; species Mycobacterium algericum. The sequence continues at coordinate 210,625 of NZ_MVHC01000002.1, read as the reverse complement.
CCAGCAGGTGGCCGACTGGACCGCCGAAGCCGAAGCCACCGAGCGTTTTCCGCGCGACCTGATCGAACACCTGGGCCGCAGCGGTGTGTTCGCCGGCAAATGGAGCAACGGCCAGCACCCCGACGTCGCCAAGCTGGTGGCGCTGGCGTTCAAACTGGGACAGCTGCGGTCGGCCGGGATCGGTGTCGGGGTGAGCCTGCATGACTCCGCGATCGCGATCCTGCGCCGATTCGGGCGATCGGAATACCTGAAGGACATCTGCGAGCAGGCCATTCGTGGCGAGGCGGTGCTGTGCATCGCAGCCTCTGAGGAGTCCGGAGGCTCCGACCTCCAGATCGTCGAGACCGAAGTCCGTTCCGCGCGAGACGGGTTCGACGTCCGCGGCCGCAAGAAGTTCGTGTCGCTGTCGCCGATCGCAGATCACATCGTGGTGGTGGCGCGCGGCATGGACCACGATGAGCACAGCCGACACGGCAACGTCCTGGTGATCGCGGTCCCGACTTCCCAGGTGCACGTCAACGAGCCCTACCGCAAGGTGGGGGCCGGACCGCTGGACACCGCCGCGGTCGATATCGACACCTGGGTGCCCGCTGATGCCCTGATCGCCCGCCCGGGTACCGGCCTGGCCGCGATCTCCTGGGGGCTGGCCCATGAACGCATGTCGATCGCCGGGCAGGTCGCCGCGTCGTGTCAGCTGGTGCTGGGGCTCACGCACGCCCGGATGATGCGCCGCCGACAGTTCGGTGCCACCCTGTTCGAGCACCAGGCGCTGCGGATGCGCGTGGCTGACCTGCAAGCCCGTGTCGATCTGCTCCGCCACGCACTCAACGGCATCGCCGCCGACGGGCGGCTCGATCTGCGTACCGCCGCGGCCATGAAGGTCACCGCCGCCCGGCTCGGTGAAGAGGTGTTCTCCGAATGTATGCACATCTTCGGCGGTTCGGGCTACCTGGTCGACGAGACCCCGATCGGGCGCTGGTGGCGGGACATGAAGCTGGCCCGCGTCGGCGGCGGTACCGACGAGGTGCTCTGGGAGTTGGTGGCCGCCGGGATGCGACCCGACTATGACGGTTACGACGAGCTGTTCGACAGCGGGTCGTCGTCGGGGTAGCGCAGCACCGCATACAGCGCCATCTTGCGATAACCCATGTCGTATTCGCCGAGGAAGGTGCCGCCCACATACTCGGCCAGCCGACGCATCGCCGTATTGCGGTACTCGGGCTCGAACATCATCCGCCGGCACTGCGGTTCGAGGTCGAACGCGCTTGTCATGACGCGCGGCAGCAGGATGGCCGCGAAGCCCCGATTGGCCACCGCGGCATCGGCGACGGCTCCGTGCATGCCCAGATCGTGCGGGTCGGCGGCATAGTACTTGGCGATGGAATCTTTTGCGGCCCGGTACAACTCGATATAGCCATAGTCTCGTCCGTGTCGGCTGACGATGAGCGGCCGAGTGAAACTGCCGGCCACCTGGGCGCTCAGGTACCGATGCCAGCGTTCCGGCGGCCAGGCGGACTCCCAGGTTTCCGCCAGGTGCGGCCGGTTCATCCACTCCGACATCAGCTCCGCATCGGCATCCGGATCGGCCACCCGGATCGCATACGGCTCGGCCAGCACTGGGATCGGGGGCGCAGGAACGCGGCGAACCTCGTCGGATATGTCGGTCAGCTCGCGGTGCAGGATGGCGGCGGCATCAGTCATAACGAACCGTTAGCCTACCGGAGGCCCTGTCTGTCAAAGTGAGGATAGGGTAACCTCGGTCGGGTTGGGCGGCAGCGCCAGGCCCCACCCCCGCGGGGCGGGTAACCGTCGGCGAAAGGACCTTGATGGCGCGCGGTTTGCAGGGCGCGATACTTAGGGGCTTCGGCGCCCGGGACCACGTCGTGACGGTGCTCGAGACCAGCCGGATCACCCCGCACTTCATCCGCATCTGGATGCACTCACCGACCCTGTTCACCGAGGCGAGTGTCGAACCCGCGGCCTGGCTGCGGTTCTGGTTCCCCGACCCGGACGGCTCGGACACCGAATTCCAGCGCGCCTACACCATCGCCGAGGGCGACGCCGCTACCGGGCGTTTCGCGATCGACATGGTGCTGCACGAACCGGCCGGGCCCGCCAGCCGCTGGGCCCGCACCGTGGAACCCGGAGCCACCATCGCGGCGGTGTCGCTGATGGGCTCCTCGCGCTTCGAGGCGCCTGAGGCCGACGCCCAGCCCGCCGGCTACCTGCTGATGGGGGACTCGGCGTCGATTCCCGGAATCAACGGCATCATCGGGACCGTCGCGCCGGAGATACCGATCGAGCTCTATCTCGAACAGCACCACGACGACGACCTGCTGATTCCGCTGCGTGAGCACCCCCGGCTGCGGGTGCACTGGGTGCCCCGCCGTGATGCGAGTTCGCTGGCCGCAGCCATCGAGGCTCGCGACTGGTCGGACTGGTATGCCTGGGCCACCCCCGAAGCCGCGACGCTCAAGGCGCTGCGGACCCGGTTGCGCAACGAGTTCGGGTTTCCCAAATCTGAGGTCCACGCGCAGGCCTACTGGACCGCCGGGCGTGCCATGGGCACTCAACGCGGGCCCACCGAAACGTCGTTGACTCTGCCGCCACCAGACAAAAGTGCGAGTGAGGTGCCTGGTGAGCGCAGCGTCAACACCAAGGGGGCGTGGCGTGCCCAGGCTGCGGGTCGGCTGCTCGCCCCGCTGAAGGCGCCGCTGATCGTCTCCGGCGTGCTGCAGGCGGTGATCACGCTGCTGCAGCTGGCACCCTTCGTGCTGCTGGTGGAGCTGGCGAGGCTGTTGGTCGCCGGCGCCGACGAGTCGCGGCTGTGGACGCTCGCGATCGCCGCGGTTTCGCTGCTCGGCCTGGGGACGCTGTTGGGGGCGGGGCTGACGCTGTGGCTGCATGTGGTCGACGCCCGCTTTGCCAGCGCGCTGCGTACGCGATTGCTGAGCAAGCTGTCTCGGCTGCCGCTGGGCTGGTTCACCGCGCGCGGATCCGGCTCGATCAAGCAACTGGTCGCCGACGACACCCTGTCGCTGCACTATCTGGTGACCCACGCCATCCCCGATGCCGTCGCCGCGGTCGTGGCACCGGTCGCGGTGTTGGTCTACCTGTTTGTGGTGGACTGGCGGGTGGCGCTCGTGCTGTTTGTGCCGGTGCTGATCTACCTGGTGCTGATGTCGGTGATGATGACCCAGTCGGGTCCCAAGATCAGTCAGGCGCAGCGCTGGGCCGAGCGGATGAACGGCGAAGCCGGCACCTACTTGGAGGGGCAGCCGGTGATCCGGGTGTTCGGTGGGGCGGCGGCCTCGAGCTTCCGCCGCCGCCTCGACGAGTACATCAATTTTCTGGTGGACTGGCAGCGGCCCTTTATCGGCAAGAAGACGCTGATGGATCTGGTCACGCGCCCGTCCACCTTCCTGTGGCTGATCATGCTGACCGGGACCCCGCTCATCGTTCTCGGCCGGATGGACCCGGTGAGCCTGCTGCCGTTCCTGTTACTGGGGACCACCTTCGGTGCCCGGCTGTTGGGTATCGGCCTGGGCGTCGGCGGAATCCGCGGCGGCATGCTGGCAGCCCGGCGCCTGCAGATCGCCCTGGACGAAGCCGAACTCGCCGTGACCGAGCCTGCTTCGCCGGCAGTGGAGGATCCGCAGCCGGCCGGGACGGTGCGCTTCGAAGCGGTCAGCTTCGGCTACCGCCCGGGTGTGCCGGTGATTCGCGATGTGTCGCTGACGCTGCGGCCCGGCACGGTGACCGCGCTGGTCGGCCCGTCAGGATCCGGCAAGTCCACGCTGGCCGCTCTGCTGGCCCGCTTCCATGACGTGCAGGAGGGCGCGATAACCGTTGACGGACAGGATATTCGGTCCCTGTCTGCCGACGACCTCTATCATCGTGTCGGGTTCGTGTTGCAGGAGACTCAGCTGGTTCACGGCAGTGTCCGCGACAACATCGCGTTGGCGGTGCCCGATGCCACCGACCAGCAGGTGCACCATGCTGCGCGCCAAGCCCAGATCCACGACCGGATCCTGCGGCTGCCCAACGGCTACGACACCGTGCTCGGCGCCGCCGCGGCACTCTCCGGCGGTGAGCGCCAACGGCTCACCATCGCACGCGCCATCCTCGCCGACACCGGCGTGCTCATCCTCGACGAGGCCACCGCCTTCGCCGACCCCGAATCGGAATACCTGGTGCAGCAAGCCCTGAACCAGCTGACCAAGGACCGCACCGTGCTGGTCATCGCCCACCGGCTGCACACCGTCACCGGCGCGGATCAGATCGTGGTGCTCGACCACGGCGCCGTCGTCGAACAAGGCCGCCACGACCAACTGCTCGCAGCGGGGGGACGCTATCTGCAGCTGTGGGAGACCGGGCGCCGGGCGGTCGGCGTCGGAGCGGAGGCGACACCGTGATCCGCACCCTGATCCGGCTGATTCCGCCAGACCGTCGCGGCCGGCTCGTCGGCTACACCGTACTGACGCTGCTGTCGGTGGTGGCGCGGGCGGTGGGCACCGTTTTGCTCGTCCCACTGGTGGCCGCGCTGTTCTCCGATGACCCGAGCCGTGCGCTGAGCTGGCTGGGCTGGCTGACCGCGGTGACCATTGCCGGCTGGCTGATCGACTTCGCGTGCGCGCGAATCGGATTCGATGTCGGGTTCGCCGTCCTCGATCACACCCAGCACGATGTCGCCGACCGGCTGCCGGCGGTCCGGCTGGACTGGTTCACCGCCGACAACACCGCCACCGCGCGGCAGGCGATCGCGGCCACCGGCCCCGAACTGGTCAGCCTGGTCGTCAACCTGCTGACCCCGCTGATCAGCGCCATCCTGCTGCCGCCGGCGATCGCGGTGGCGCTGCTCGGCGTCTCGTGGCAGCTGGGTCTGGCCGCCCTGGGCGGCGTGCCGCTGCTGCTGGGGGCGCTGTGGGCGGCCAACCGGCTCAGTGCCCGCGCCGACGTCGCCGCCGGAGAAGCCAACACCGCGCTGACCGAGCGCATCATCGAGTTCGCCCGCACCCAGCAGGCACTGCGCGCGGCGCGGCGGGTCGAACCCGAACGCAGCACCGTCGGTGCGGCCCTGACCGCCCAGCACGGCGCGGCAATGCGGCTGCTGCTCATGCAGATTCCCGGCCAGCTGTTGTTTAGCCTGGCCAGCCAGGGGGCATTGATCCTGCTCGCCGGCGCGACCACTGCGCTGACCGTGCGCGGCACCCTGGGCGTTCCGGAAGCGATTGCGCTCATCGTTGTGACTGCCCGCTACCTGGAACCCTTCACAACCATCAGCGAGCTGGGACCGGCACTGGAATCGACGCGTGCCAGCCTGGAGCGGATCCGGGCCGTGCTGACCGCACCGGCGTTGCAGGTCGGCGATCGTGAGCTTCCCGGTGGTGCCGGGGCTCCCCGCATCGAGTTCGACAACGTCACCTTCGGCTATGAGTCGGGCGGCGAGCCGGTGCTGGACCGAGTCAGTTTCACACTGGAGCCGGGCACCACGACCGCTATCGTCGGGCCGTCCGGGTCGGGAAAGAGCACCATCCTGGCCCTGATCGCCGGTCTGCACGAACCGACCGGCGGCCGGGTCTTGCTGGACGGGGCCGACGCCGCCGAACTCGACGCGCTGTCACGCCGAGCGGCGAGCACCATGGTGTTCCAGCATCCCTACCTGCTGGACGGCACGATCCGGGACAACATCCTGGTCGGAGACCCCGACGCCGATCAGGAGTCTGTCCAGCGGGCCACCGAACTGGCCCGGGTCGACGAGCTGGTGGCCCGACTGCCAGACGGCACCGACACGCGGGTAGGAGAAGCCGGCGCGGCGCTGTCCGGCGGCGAGCGCCAACGGGTCAGCATCGCTCGCGCCCTGCTCAAGCCCGCACCGGTGCTGCTGGTCGACGAAGCGACCAGTGCCCTGGACACCGAGAACGAGGCCGCGGTCGTCGATGCGCTCAGCGCCGAGCTGCGGCCGCGCACCCGAGTGATCGTCGCGCACCGGCTGGCCAGCATCGCACAAGCCGACCGGGTGCTGTTCCTCGACGACGGTCGGGTCATCGAGGACGGCACGATCGAGGAATTGCAGTGCGCCGGCGGGCGTTTCGACGAATTCTGGCGGCAACAGAACGATGCCTCCGGATGGCGCATCCACGCCGGCTAGCGATGGCCGCAAGAACGGCGGAGCCGGGCGCAGCGGGCCATCGCCATTGATCGCCTGTGCGATCATTCCTAGGGTGAGCGCCGACGACGACCCCGAGGCCCGGATCCGGGAACTGGAGCGCCCGCTGTCGGACTTCGCCAAAGCCGCCGAAGTCACCGTCTCCTCGGCCGGCGCCGAGCAGGTATCGCCGACGGCAGGCAACGGGCGCGGGATCGGCGTCGCGGTCCGTGCGATGGCGGCGGTCTTCGTGACGGTCGCCGCCGCAGCGATGTTCTTGATCTCCCGCGGCCCGACCGGTACGACGCCCGGGTTCCCCACCGTGCCCAGCACTGCGGCGCCGACACCATCGCGATCGGTCCCGGTGGTGCCGCCCGCCTCGGCGTCGCCGGCCAATCCGACGCCTGGCCGCGCCGACACCATCACCGTCTCCGGCGCCGGGCAAGACAAGACCCTGGCATGCGCCGGTAACCAGGTCTCGGTGAGCGGCGTCCGCAATACGATCACGCTCACCGGCCGGTGCGCGGGGTTGACCGTCTCGGGCATCGGCAACGTCATCACCGTCGACTTCACCCCAGCGATCACCACATCCGGTGTCGACAACCGGGTGACCTACCGCTTCGGGGATCCCGAGGTGAGCACCTCCGGGTTCGACAACGTCGTCGTACGTGGTTGAGGCGGCTCGGCCGGCCGTGGAATCCGATCCGGCCCGACGCCCTCAGCCGATGACGTCTGACGCCCAGTATTCGCGCAGGCTGGCGATCTGCTCCCCGGCGAACTCCAGAATGGCGACTTCGCGCATCCGCTTGCGCTGCCCTTGGACGCGGTCATCGAAGGTGGCTTCCCATTCGGCGATCACCGTGGTGCCGTCAGTGGCGGTGTAGAGGTTGAGCAGCCGGGCGTCGATGTCGGCTTGGCCTTCCACGACCTTGGTCCGCCAATAGTCGCGGATCCCGGCCCGAGTGCGAATCGGTTCCTGGAGTACCCGCTCGTGGTAGGTCGCGTCGTCGGTGAAGATCGTGACGATGAGGTCTGGGTCCTGCTGCATCCAGGCGCGCAGGTAGGTGTCGATCGTGGCGCGGACATCCATCATGGGCAGGAGTGTGGCCCACGTGGTGGCCCCGCTGTTGCCGAACGCGCGTTCCGTGCGGCGGAGCGCTCGCCCGGATTTCCCCGGCCGCCCGCGATGGGGGTAACCTTACCCGGGGAAATTAGGGCAGCCTTTACTAACACCCAGCGAGTGTGCGGAGGAGATCGGATGGCCGGCGACGACATCTCGGCCGTCGCGCGTTTTCCCACCTGGATCGGCCACTTCTCCGGCCCCGGCCCGGCAACGCTGGTCTTCCCGCACGCCGGCGGAGCGGCCGTCAATTACCGCCCGCTGGCGCTGGCGTTGGCCGGCGGCGTCGACACCTACGTCATGCAGTATCCGCAGCGCGCCGACCGGTTTCGCGAACCTGCCGCCGAGACCCTGCCGGAGCTGGCTCAAGGACTGTTCGACGCCGGCCCCTGGGAGGAACTCGGCCCGCTGCGGCTGTTCGGCCACAGCATGGGCTCCATCGTCGCATTCGAGTTCGCCCGCCTTGCCGAACAGCGCGGTATCGAGGTCCAGCGGCTGTGGGCCTCGGCGGGGCCGGCACCGGGCGCGGTGGCCGGGCTGCGCAAGGTGCCGACCGGGGACGCCGACCTGCGCGCGGAGTTGGAGCAACTCGGCGGCACTGACCCTCGAATCCTCGCCGACCAGGAGTTCCTCGCCTTGCTGCTGACCCCCGTGCGCGCGGACTACCAGGCGTTCAACCGTTACCGGTGCGCGCCGGAGGTGACCATCCGCGCGGACATCAACGTGCTCGGCGGCCGATCTGATGACCGGGTGGGCACTGACCTGCTGAAGCGCTGGGCCGATCACACCACCGGCGCCTGCACGCTCTCGCTGTACGACGGCGGGCATTTCTACCATTACGAGCACATTGACGCTCTCGCGAATCGGATCATCGCCAATGCCTGACCGGTGCGAGGATCCGGTCGTCATAGTCGGTCTGGGCGTCGAAGCGCCCGGGGGTATCGAGACCGCCGAGCAGTACTGGTCACTGCTGGCTGACGGGCGCGAAGCGCTGAGCACCATTCCCGACGACCGGGACTGGGCGGTGCACGAACTCATCGACGGATCACACCGTGACGGTTTCAAACCGCTCTGCGACTCCGGTGGGTTCCTGTCCGGCGCCACCGAATTCGACCCCGGCTTCTTCGGCATCGCGCCACGCGAAGCTGTTGCGATGGACCCGCAGCAGCGGGTTGCGCTGCGAGTGGCCTGGCGTGCGTGCGAGGACGCCGGCATCAACCCGGACGAACTCACCGGCCACGACGTCGGCGTCTACCTCGGCGCATCCGTTACCGGCTACGGCCCGGACATGGCTCAGTTCTCCGAGCACAGCGGTCACCTGCTACCCGGCACCGCACTGTCGGTGATCTCCGGCCGCGTCGCCTACACCCTCGGGCTGGCCGGACCGGCGATCACCGTCGACACCTCCTGCTCGTCAGCGCTGTCGGCGCTGCACCTGGCGATACAGGCGATTCGGACCGGCGACACCGACATGGCGCTCGCCGGTGGCGTGTGCGTGATGGGCTCACCCGGCTTTTTCGTCGAGTTCTCCAAGCAGCACGCGCTCTCCGACGACGGCCATTGCCGACCCTACAGTGCTGCCGCCTCGGGAACGGTATGGGCCGAAGGCGCCGGAATATTTGTGCTGCAGCGCAAGTCGGCCGCCCTGCGCGAACATCGCCACATCTACGGCGAGATCCTGGCCAGCCGGCTCAACCAGGACGGCCACACCACCGGGCTGCTCACCCCCAGTGAGCAGGCGCAGCAGCGGCTGTTCCGGCACGCGCTTACCGACGCCGACGTGCACCCACGCCAGGTCGGGATGATCGAGGGGCACGGCACCGGCACCCGGGTCGGTGACCCCGTCGAACTGCGGTCGCTGATCAACGTGTACGGCGCAGTCACCGAGCCGGGCGCTGGACCGCGGCTCGGGTCGGTCAAGTCCAACATCGGGCACACGCAGGCCGCGGCCGGTGCGCTCGGCCTGAGCAAGGTGCTGCTTGCCGCCGAAAACCGGGCGATACCACCGACGCTGCACGTCGACGAGGGGTGGCACGACGGCGTCGACTGGGACGGCGGGGAGGGCGGGGGCATCACATTGGCCGACGCCTTGACCGCCTGGCCGGCGAGCGACGGCCGCCGGATCGGATCGGTCTCGGCGTTCGGGATGAGTGGCACCAACGCGCATGTGATCGTCGCTGTCGATGACACCCGCGACAGCCAGGCGGTGGCAGCGTGCTGAACAGTCACCCGGCCGCGCTGCCCGACGGCCGCACCCCCGTCCTCATCTCGGCACACGCCCGCGACCTGGTACAAGCCGAAGCCGGCGCGCTGGCACGCTACCTGCGCAACCGGCCCGCCGGTGTCGGGGCCGTCGCGCAAACGCTGCGGGCCACCCGCCCGATCCGCCGGTACCGCACCGTGATTCGGGCGCGCGACACCGACGAACTGATCAGCGGCCTGGACGCCGTCTACCATGATGTCGAGCATCCGCTGGTGGCCCGGTCGCACCGTCAGGAGGCCGCCCGCATCGCCTTCGTGTTTCCCGGGCAGGGCAACCAGTGGCCGGGCATGGGCGCCGACCTGTTCGGAATTGCGGCCTATTGCGCCGAGGCGGACCGCTGCGAGGATGCCTTCCGCCGTGCCGGGCACGCCTCGCCGCTGACCTATCTGCGCGGCGCCGACGACCCGGATCCGGTGGTGGTGCAGGCCGCCCAGTTCACGCACGCCGCGGCGCTGGCCGCCACCTGGCGGCATTTCGGCGTACTGCCCGACATCACCGTCGGACACAGCCTGGGGGAACTCGCCGCCGCCTACACCGCCGGAGCGGTGGACCTGGATGCCGCGGCTGCGGTGGTGATCGCGCGTGCGGAACTGACCGATCTGCTGGCCGACAACGCCGCTGGCCGCTTCGGCATGGCGATGATCGCCCTGGCCGCCGACGACGCCGCCGAACTCATCGCCGGCATCTCGGGCTGGCTGGAGCTGTCGGTGATCAACGGTCCCGAGTCGGTCGTGGTTTCCGGCGAATGGGCTGCGGTGCAGCAAATCCTGGAACGCGCCGACCGGCGCGGGGTGTTCGCCCGCGAGCTGGCGGTACGCTACCCGGCGCACACCAGCGTCTTGGAGCCGCTGCGCGACCGCATGACCGCGCGGTTACCGGATGCGCAATTCCACGGCGCCCCGGTGGAATTCATCGGATCGGTGTACGGCGGGCCGATCCCGCCGGGAAAGACCTTCCGGCAGTATTGGTTCGACAATCTCCGCCAGCAGGTGCGGTTCGACCTGGCCGCCGCCGCCGCAGTGGCGCGCGGTGTCACCAATTTCATCGAGATGTCGGCGCATCCCACCCTGCTCGTGCCTCTCGGAGATGTCGCCGGCACCGCTCAGGTGCTGGCCAGCACCGACCGTGATCAGCCGGCCGGCGAGGCGTTGGCGGCCAACATCGCCGCCGCGGCCATCACCGACCCCGGTTACCGCTGGCGGGATTTCGCCGCGCCGTCCACCGCGCCGCTGCGCCATTTCCCGCACGCGCCGATGCATACCACCCGGCTGTGGGCCGGCAGGAAGACCCCCGCGCCGCGCCACCGGCTGCCGGTGGTCATGAGCGAACAATGGCAATCGATCGAGGTCCCGGAGGATCGGCCCGCCGGGATGGCCGTCATCGACTACACCGGGCAATCGCCGGAGCTCGCAGCAGAACTGATCGCGGCGATGGGCGCCGACCCCGTGGACCCGGCACATGCCGAACAGCTGGTGCTCGTCGCACCCCCTGCCGACGATATCGAGATCACCGCGGTGGCAACCGCGTTCACTGGTCCTGCCGTGGCCCAGGCGCCGCCGGCGCTCGGAGTCCACTGCCGACGCGTCTGGCTCATCACCGCCGGCGCCGAGCAACTCGACGGTGACCTGCCGCCGCGGCCCCAGGCCGCCGCGCTGGCGGCACTGCACCGCAGCACCGGATTCGCCCACCCCGACCAGACGTTCGCGCACCTGGATCTGCCGGTCGATCCGACCGCCGACGACATCGGCGCCGCGGTGGCCGCGCTGAGCCTGACCGACACCGAAGTCGCGGTGCGCGCCGGCCGCCTTTCGGTGCGCCGACTGGTGCGATCCGATGCCGCCCCGGCCATGCCCGCGATCCCGGAGACCGTGGTGATCAGCGGCGGCACCGGCGCCATCGGGATGGCTTTCGCGGCGTTCTGCGCCGACCACGGCGCCCGCGACATCAGCCTGCTCAGCCGCAGCGGCGACACCGACGCCACCGCGGACCGATTGGATGCCCTGCGCATGCGTACCGGGGCGCGCATCACCGCAATCCGGTGCGACATCACCGACGATGCCGCACTTGCGGCGCTGATCTCCCAGCATCACCCGGCCCCGGCCGGGCTCGTGGTGCACACCGCTTCGGCGGAAGCGGTCGCCGCCGAGCAGATCACCGAGGCAGCGGTTAGGGACGCCCTCGGCGCCAAAGTGATCGGCCTGGACAATCTGGTGCGACACTGGCCGCAGCGCCCCGACGCCCAGGTGCTGGTCTGCTCGTCGGTGTTGGCGCTGTGGGGCGGCTCGGGACACGGCCTCTACGCAGCGGCCAACCGGATGGCCGACACCCTGGTGAGCCGGCTGCGGGCGCAGGGCCGTAGCGCCAACTCGATCCGGTGGGGATTGTGGCAGAGCGTGGCCGTGGTGAGCGGCGAGGAGAAGAACCGGATCGCCCGGACCGGTCTGACCCCGATGGCGCCCGAGGCCGCGATCACCGCGGGGCTCAGCGCCACGCCGAACGACCCGGCGATATTGGCCGCCGACTTCGACCGGCTGGGGGTGTTCTTCGACAGCCAGGGCGTTCCCTCTCCCTTCGACGTCACCGCGGCACCCGCGAGCGCCATATCGGGGGATCGCCCGGTCGGCGACGTCGTGGTCGGCGAACTCGCGGCGGTGCTCGGCCTGGACCGCACCGACGACATCGACATGCATCGGGCATTGGTCGACCTCGGCATGGATTCACTGCTCGCCCTGGACCTGCGCAAGCGGCTGGCCCGGACAACCGGGAGAAGGGTGGCGCTCGGACCGCTGCTGGCGGGCATGACCGCGGCGCAACTGACCGCGACGCTCCGTGATGACACCGCTGCTGCCGCGGCGACGCGAAAGGACTGTTTTAACCCATGACTGACACCGTCGACCAGTCAACCGACGCGACCGAGTTGCGACTGGAGTTGCTGCGCCGCCGGCTCGCCGAACGCGGGCTGGCCGGAACCGCGCCGACCACCGAACCCGCCGAACCCGCGATGAACGACGGGCAGCGCCGGATGTGGTTCGTCCAGGCGCTGGACCCCGACGGCACTGTCGCCAACATCTCGGTCTCCTACCGGCTGTCGGGCCGGCTGGATGGCGGCCGGTTGCGCACAGCGCTGGCCGCGGTGGCCGACCGTCACCCGTTGCTACGCACCACGTATGGCGTCGATGACAACGGCGAGCCGCGGCCGGTGCTGGCAGCGGTCACGCCGACCTGCACCGAACACGACTTGTCCGACCTCGCCGGACAGGCCCGGGCACTGCGGCTGGAGGTGCTGGCCCAGCGCGAGTTCGCCACTCCGTTCCGGCTGGAATCCGATGCCCCGTTGCGGCTCACCGTGATCCGGCTCGGGCCCGACGAACACATTCTGCTGCTGGTCGCCCACCATATCGCCTGGGACGACGCCTGCTGGCCGGTTTTCTTCGCCGATCTGACCGCCGCCTACACCGACCCGGATGCGTTCGCCGCCCGCCCGCCCGCGCCTGTGGTCAGCACACCACCGGTCTCCGATCACGGCGCCGACCTGGACTACTGGCGCACCCTGCTGGCCGAGCCGCCCGACCCGCTGGAACTGCCGGGCCCGCGCGGCTCCGCGATACCCCACACCCTGCGGGCCGGGCTGTGCACCCGGCCGCTGCCGGCCGAATTGATGGACGGCATCACCGATCTGGCCCGCGACAACGGCGCGACGCCCTACATGGTGGTCGCGGCGGCGCTGTCCGCGCTGATCTACCGCTACACCGGCACCGATGACTTCCTGATCGCCTCACCCGTTCTCAACCGAACGGCCGGCACCGAGGAGGCCATCGGCTACTTCGGCAATACCGTGGTGCTGCGTGCCCGGGTCACCGCATCTGACCGATTCAGTGACCTGCTGACCCGCACCCGCGACACCGCACTGGGTGCGTTCGCCCACCAAGGCATCAATCTCGACCGGGTCGTCCGCGAGCTCAACCCGGACCGCCGGCACGGGGGCGTGGAGCGGCTCACCCGGCTCAGCTTCGGATTCCGGTCCGCCGGCGGTGACGGTTTCCAGCCGGACGGAATTACGTGTGTCCGAGCCGATTACCGCGGCAAGATCGCCCAACTGCCCTTGGGGATCATGGTTGAGGCCGGTGGCTCCCACGACGGCGGCGCGCTGATCGAAGCCGAATACCTGCACGACGTGCTCGATGAAGCGCTCGTCGACCAACTGCTGCGACACCTGGTGCAACTGCTGGGCGCCGCCGTCGCACAACCGCAGGCGGCCGTCAGCGAACTCGACATGCTCGGAGACGACGACCGTCACTGGCTGGAGGCCGCGTCTCGCGGACCGAACTTCAGCGCCGCTCCGACGACGCTCGGCGCACTGGTCGCCGACCGGGCGGCGCTGACCCCGGATGCCATCGCCGTCGTCGACGATGACGGTCGCTACACCTACGCTGAGATCAACGCCCGTGCCAACCGGATCGCGCATCATCTGATCGCCGCCGGTATCGGCACCGAGGACAAGGTTGCGGTGCTCTTCGGTCGCTCGGTCGACTTGGTGGTCACGGCGCTGGGCATCGCCAAGGCCGGCGCGGCCTACGTTCCCGTCGACCCCGAATATCCGGCGGACCGCATCGAGTTCATCCTGGGCGACGCCCGGGCCGCCCTGGTGATGCGCGAGCCCCTCACGCCCGAGGCGTTGGCCGATCGGCCCGACACCGACCCGACCGACGCCGACCGGGTGCGCCCGCTACGGCCGGATAACCTGGCCTACCTCATCTACACCTCGGGATCGACCGGCCTGCCCAAGGGCGTCGAGGTGTCCCACGTTCCGATCACCGAGTACCTGACCTGGTTCGGAGACGAGTACGCCATCGACGACACCGACGTGCTGCTGCAGGTCGCCTCGCCCAGCTTCGACGTGTCTATCGGTGAACTGTTCGGCACGCTGGGCAACGGCGCCCGGCTGGTGATTCCGCGTCCCGACGGGCTGCGCGACATCGGCTACCTGACCGATCTACTGCAGCGCGAGGGCGTCACCGCCATGCACTTCGTACCCTCACTGCTGGGGCTGTTCCTGTCGCTGCCCGGGGTCAAACAGTGGCGCACCCTGCGACGCATCCCGATCGGCGGCGAACCGCTGCCGGGCGAGTTGGCGGACAAGTTCCATGCCACCTTCGATGCGATGCTGCACAACTTCTACGGCCCCACCGAGACGGTGGTCAACTCGTCGCGCTACAAGGTGGAGGGCGCGCAGGGCAACCGGGTCGTGCCGATCGGCAGTCCCAACATCAACACCACCATGTGGCTGCTCGACGACGCGCTGCAGCCGGTGCCGGTCGGGGTGATCGGCGAGATCTACATCGGCGGAACACATGTCGCACGCGGCTACTTCGACCGTCCCGGCCTGACCGCCGAACGCTTCGTCGCCGACCCGTGGACACCGGGAGGACGGCTGTACCGCACCGGTGACCTGGCGCGTCGCAACGCTGCCGGCGATCTGGAATTCATCGGCCGCGCCGACGACCAGGTGAAGGTCCGCGGCTTTCGCATCGAGCTCGGCGAGGTGGCCTCGGCGATTTCGGTCGACCCCAGTGTGGGTCAGTGCGTGGTGCTCGTCTCCGACCTGCCCGGGCTCGGCCGCAGCCTGGTCGCCTACCTGACACCCGCGGAGCGTGACGCGGATGAAGACACGGTTGAGATCCCCCGGATCCGGGCCCGGGTGGCGGCCGCGCTGCCCGAATACATGGCCCCGGCGGCCTACGTGGTGGTCGACGACATCCCGATCACCGCCCACGGCAAGATCGACCGGGCCGCGCTGCCCGACCCGCAGCCCTTCGAGTCGGCCCCCTATCGAGAGCCGCAGACCGACACCGAACACACGGTGGCGCTACTGTTCTCGCAGCTACTCGACCGGGAGCAGGTCGGCGCCGACGACTCGTTCTTCGACCTCGGTGGTCACTCGCTGCTGGCCACCAAGCTGGTCGCCGAGATCCGCGCCCGGTGCGGCGTAGAGATCGGCATCCGCGACATCTTCGAGGCAAGCACGGTGGCCCGGCTGGCCGCCGCGATCGATCGGGCGCCGGCCGGACAGACCGGGGCGGGTCGCCCGCCGCTGGTCGCGGTGCCCCGAACCGGGCCGCTTCCGGTGTCGGCGTCCCAGCTGCGCACCTGGTTCGCCTACCGGCTGAACCCGCGGGCGACCGACGACAACATCCCGCTGTCGGCCCGGCTCACCGGCCCCTGCGACACCGCCGCGCTGACCGCTGCGATCAACGACGTGGTGGCCCGCCACGACAGCCTGCGCACCACATTCTGTGAGATCGACGGCGTGCCCCACCAGATCATCAACCCGCCCGTACCGGTCGAGGTAGCCGAACTGCGTTGCCCGGACAGCGATCCGGAAGCGGTCGAGCGGTGGACCCGTGACCGGCTCGACGAACAGCGCGCTGGCGCCTTCGACTTGGAGCAGGATTGGCCGATCCGGACGGCACTGCTGCACCTACCCGGCGATGAGCGGGTGCTGTCACTGGTGGTGCACCACATCGCCGCCGACCACTGGTCGGTCGAGGTGCTCTTCACCGACCTGCTGATCGCCTACCAATCCCGGGCTGCCGGCAGTGCACCGTCGTGGCCGCCGCCGGCTTTGCGGTATGCCGACTTCGCGCACTGGCAGGGGGAGCTGCTGCTCGACGAATCCGGGTTGATCGACGCGCAGCGCCGCTACTGGATGGAACAACTCGCCGGACTGGCCGATGACACCGGCCCGCGACCCGACTTCCCGCGACCGGCCACCGCGGACGGGGCCGGCGACTCCGTTGCCTTCACCGTCTCCCCCCAGGTGCGGGCCGGGCTGGCGGCGTTGGCCCGCGACACCGGCGCCACCGAGTTCATGGTGGTGCAGGCCGCGGTCGCGGTGCTGCTGCATCTGGCGGGCAGCGGCGACGACATCCCGCTCGGCGTGCCGGTCGCCGGCCGAACCGACAACGCGCTGGACAACCTGGTCGGGTTCTTCGTCAACATCGTGGTGTTGCGAAACCGGTTGGACGGCAACCCGACACTGCGCGATGTGGTGTTACGGGCACGCGAAGTGGCGCTGGGGGCCTACGCGAACGCCGACCTGCCGTTCGATCGACTGGTCGAGGCGCTCAACCCGGTCCGGACGCTGTCGCGCAACCCGCTGTTCCAGGTGGTGGTGCACGTACGCGACGCCGCCGAGGTCACCCATGTCATCAACGGCGGAGACAGCGGCGATGGTGGCGACGACCTGGTCTTCCGCACCGTGATGCCGACGTTCGACATCGCGCACGCCGACCTGTCGGTGAACCTGTTCGCCACCAACGCCACCGGCGACGGCGCCGGCTACGACGGCCACCTGATCTACCGCACCGACCTCTACGAACGATCCACCGTGCAGCGACTGGCCGACTGGCTGGGCCGGGTGCTGGCGGCGATGGCCGGCGCGCCGGAGCGCACGCTGCGCGACATCGGCCTGATCGACGACGAACAACGCGACCGCATCCTCAACCAGTGGAGCAAGGGTGCGCCGATAGGCGACGGTGATCCGCAGACGATCGCCGAGGTGCTCGCGCCGAGCCGCAGCTTCGACGGTGTCGCGGTGCGCTGCGCCGGAGCCGAGCTGACCTATCCGGACCTGCACAGCCGATCCGACCGGCTCGCCGGGCTGTTGATCGAGGCGGGCGTGCAGCCCGGAACCCTGGTGGGCCTGTCGGTTCGGCGTGACCTGGACCTGGTCGTGGCGCTGGTCGGGATCATGAAGGCAGGTGCCGGCTACTTCCCGCTGGACCCCGGCTATCCGCGGCAGCGCCTGGAGTTCATGGTCGACGACGTGTTCTCCGACCCCGCCGCGCCGAAGGTGATCGTCGTCAGCTCGACGACCCGTGACGCGATGCCGGACGGGGCGACACTGCTGTGCCTGGACGACGCTGACGTGCAAGCCGAATTGGCGAAAGAGGCTGCCGGATCGGATCTTCCGGTGCCGCACCCGGACGACCCGATGTATCTGGTGTTCACCTCCGGGTCCACCGGCGTGCCCAAGGGCGTGCTGGGCACCCACCGTTCGATGAGCGCACGGCTGAACTGGCAGCTCGCCCACTATCCGGTTACCGGTGAGGACATCCGGCTGGCCCAGTCCTCGATGACGTTCCTCGAGGGCGGGATGGAGTTGCTGGCCGGGCTGGCCGCCGGGGCGACGATGATTTTGGCCGACGACAACGAGTTCCGCGATCCCGAAGCCCTGGCCCGGCTGATCACAGCCGAACGGGTCGCCCAGGTGACCGCGGTGGCCAGCCTCATCTCGGTGCTGGTGGATTCGGCACCCGATGCGGTCCGCGGTCTGCGCCGGCTGGTCTGCAGCGGCGAGCCGGTCTCGGCGGACCTGCTGGCCCGGCTGACCGCGGTGCTCGACTCGAATACCCAACTGCTCAACAACTTCGGTGCCACCGAGACCTCCGGGGCCGCGGTGCGCGGCGAGTTGACGCCTCCCACACCGAAACTCGGCCGGCCCACACCTGGCTCGCAGGCCTACCTGCTCGACGACGCGCTGCGGCCGGTGCCGCCCGGTGTCGTCGGCGAGGTCTACTACGCAGGTCCGCAGATCGTGCAGGCCTACTGGAAGCGGCCCGGGCTGACCGCCACCCGATTCGTGGCCAACCCGTTCAGCCCCGGTGACCGGCTCTACCGCAGCGGGGACCGGGCCCGCTGGAGTACCGACGGGGTACTCGAGTTCGTCGGCCGCACCGACCACCAGGTCAAGGTGCGCGGCTTCCGGGTCGAGCTGGCCGAGGTCGAGGCCGCGTTGCGCGCTGCCCCCGGGGTGGCGACGGCTGCCGCCCGGACCTGGGAACAGCGGGGTGCCACCACGCTGGCCGGCTACCTGGTGCCGGCCGAGCCGGTCGCCGACGCGGCGCCGTTCGTCGCGTCGGTGCGCGCCGCGCTGGCTGCGGAGCTGCCCGGCTACATGGTGCCGTCGTCGCTGACGGTGCTGGAGGCCATGCCACTGACCGACTCGGGGAAGCTGAACCGGCCGGCCCTGCCGCAGCCGGCGGTGGCCACCCGCGGGGAGGCAGACCCGCCGGTGACCGCCACCGAGAAGACACTGGTGGGCATCTGTGCCGAGTTGCTCGGCGTCGAACGCATCGGCCGCAGTGACGGATTCTTCGAGCTCGGCGGCGACAGCATCCTCTCGGTGCAACTGGCCGCCCGCGCGCGCGCCGCCGGACTCGACGTCGACCCGCGGATGATCTTCGAGCACCCGACATTCGCCGGACTGGCCGCCGCGGCCGACCGCCTTGCCGCGGCCGGGGGCGGTACCGATACCGCCGCCGACACGGCGTTCGCCCCGATGAGTGTCTCGGGATTGAGCAGTGATGCGCTGGCCGATCTCACCGCGAGCTGGGGCGACTCACCGTGACGGAGGCCGCAACACAGCGCAACACCGCGTCATCGATCGAGGACGTGCTGGCGCTGTCCCCGCTGCAGCAGGGGCTGTTCTCGCTGGCCAAACTCGCTGCTGAAGTTGACGACGGGGTTGACGTCTACACCGTGCAGTTCGTCATCGACATCGTCGGGGCCGTCGACGCGCAACTGCTGCGCCGGAGTGCCGAGGCCATGCTGGGCCGGCACGCCAACCTGCGGGCGTCGTTCTGGGATGCCGACCTGCCGCACCCGGTACAGATCATACCGGCCGACGTCACGCTCCCGTGGCGCGAAATCGACGCGGCACCAAATGAATTCGACGAGATAGCACGTAGCGAACGCACCACCAACTTCGACCTTGCCCGCGGCCCGCTGCTGCGCTTCGTGCTGGCCCGCTCGGCGCCCGATCGGCACCGGCTGATTCTCACCGTGCACCACCTGCTGGTCGACGGCTGGTCGATGGCGGTGTTCTTCGACGAACTGGTGGCGATCTACCGCGCCGGCGGCACCGACCCGTTGCCCGCGCCGCGTCCCTACCGCGACTACATCGGCTGGCTGGCCGCCCAGGATGTCACCGCCGCCACCGAGCGGTGGCGCGAGTACCTGGCGCCACTGACCGCGCCGACCATCCTGGCTGACGGCGAGCGAACCGAGCTGGGCAGCGTCATGCCGCAGACCCACGAGGTGGCCCTGGATCCCGACGACACCGCCCGGCTGACCGAGTGGGCCCGCCGAAACGGGCTGACTTTGAATACCGTGCTGCAGTTCGCCTGGGCGGTGCTGCTCGGCCGACTCACCGACCGTCGCGAGGTGGCGTTCGGTGCGGTGGTGTCGGGCCGGCCCCAGCAGCTCACCGGCGTCGAATCCATGGTCGGCCTGTTCATCAATACCGTTCCCGTAGTCGCTGCCACTCCGGCCGGCGCCGAGGTGGTCACCGTCTGCCAAGCCCTGCAACGGGATACCGCGGCGATGCGCGACTTGGGCTACCTCAGCCTGGCATCGGTGCAACGGGCTGCACGTAGCGCTGTCTTCGACACCCTGCTCGTGTTCGAGAACGCCCCGATCGGGTCGGCGGCAGCCGGGGTGACCACGCCGGACGGGGTGCAGTTCATCCCGGTCGCCGTGGAGAGCCTGACCCACTATCCGCTGACCGTGGTCAGCTATCCGCCGCGCGACGGCAGGCTCACCCTGCTGCTGGAAGCGGTGCCGGCGGCACTGGGCGAACTGTCGGTGCCGGACCTGGGCCGGCGACTGCTGCAGCTGCTGCGCCAACTGGTCGACCCGGCGCGGCCGCGCGTCGCCGACCTGGACGTGCTGTTGCCCGTCGAACGGTCCCGGCGCAGCTCGCCGGTGGCTGCGCCAGCGGCGACCGTGCCCGCACTGTTCGCCGCCGCGGCCGCAGGCCATCCGGACAGCCCGGCGCTCACCGGTGAGCGCCAGACCCTGACCTATGCCCAACTGGAGGCCGAGTCGAGCCGGCTGGCGCAGGCACTGGCCGGGCGCGGAATCGGTCCCGAGGATCGGGTTGCGATCGCGCTGCCGCGCTCGGCCGATTCGGTCATCGCCATCCTGGCCGTGCTGCAGTCCGGAGCAGCCTACGTGCCGATCGATGTCGATCTGCCGAAGAATCGGATCGAATCGATTCTGCGCCAAGCCGATCCGAAGCTCACCTTGACCGCCGAGCTGTTGGCCGAGTTGCGATCCGATGCTGCGGTGCGGTGCCCCACACCGGCGGGGATCCACCCGGACTCCGCCGCCTATGTCATCTTCACCTCCGGTTCCACCGGCGAGCCCAAAGGCGTCATCGGCACCCACCGGGCGCTGACGTCGTACTTCGCCGACCATCAGCAGCGCATGTACGCGCCGGCGATGGCCCACCTGGGACGGCCACTGCGCGTCGCGCACGCCTGGTCACTGAGTTTCGACGCGAGCTGGCAGCCGCTGGTCGGTCTGCTGGGCGGGCAGGCCGTGCACCTGTTCTCGGCCGAGGAGATGCGCGATGCCGAGGCGATCATCGACGGTATCCGGCGACACCGGCTGGACATGATCGACACGTCGCCGTCGATGTTCACCCAGCTGTTCGACGCCGGTCTGCTCGACGCGCACGCCGCGCACCGCCTCACCGTGCTGGCCCTCGGCGGCGAGGCGATCGCCCCGCACGTCTGGACGAGGCTGCGGTCGGTGTCGGCGGCATCGTCGGTCGCGGTGCACAACTGCTACGGCCCCACCGAGACCACGGTGGAGGCCGTCGTCGCCGACGTCGCCCACGCCGAGGTGCCGGTGATCGGAGAACCGGTGCGGGGCATGACCGCTCACGTGCTGGACTCCGCATTGCGGGAGGTGCCCGACGGGGTGGCCGGCGAACTGTACCTGGCCGGTGCGCAGGTCACCCGCGGCTATCTGGGCCGGGCCGGCGCGACCGCGGCCCGCTACATTGCCGACCCGTTTGGCGCCGGCGGCCGGATGTATCGCACCGGAGATCTGGTCCGGCGCCGGGCCGATGGTCGCCTGGTCTATCTCGGCCGGGCCGACGACCAGGTCAAGGTGCGCGGCTACCGGGTCGAGGTCGCCGAAGTCGAAGCAGCCCTGGCCGCGGCGACCGGGGTGGCGGCAGCGGCGGTGCTGCCCGTGGACGGCGCCACCGGAACGCAACTGGCCGGCTTCGTCTCCGGCACCGGCCTGGACGCGGCCCGGGTGCGGACAGCGGTCGGTGCCCGGCTGCCGGCGTACCTGGTGCCGGCCAGGATCGTCGTAGTGAAGTCGATGCCCTTGACCCCCAACGGAAAGCTGGACGCTGAAGAGCTGCTGGCGCTGCTCGCCCAGGCCGGGCCCGTTGGCGGTGTCGGCGATGAGCCGGCGACCGAGACCGAGCGGATATTGGTCGAGCTGATGGCCGAGATCTTCGCCGGCCCGGAAAGCCCGGCGCCCGGCGTCGAGACCGATCTACGCGACCTGGGCCTGGACAGCATCGTTGCGTTGGCGATGGTGCGGGCGGCC
The DNA here is from genome assembly GCF_002086455.1 of Mycolicibacter algericus DSM 45454. Classification (GTDB taxonomy): domain Bacteria; phylum Actinomycetota; class Actinomycetes; order Mycobacteriales; family Mycobacteriaceae; genus Mycobacterium; species Mycobacterium algericum. Next base: position 188,683 of record NZ_MVHC01000002.1, on the reverse strand, counting down.
CGCCGGGCCGGACTGCCGTTGCGTCCGCGGACCGCATTGACCTGCACCACGATCCGGGACATGGCCGCCGCCCTGGATGCTGAAGCCACTGAAGCGGCTGAAGCCGGCCAAGCCGACGCCGAAGCCGCCGCGGATGACGGGCCGATCCCGCTGCTGCCGGCCGGCCGTTGGCTCTACCAGCACGGCAGTCCGCGCCGGCTCGGGCAGGTCGAGGCGGTTCGGGTGCCGGCCGACATCGACGCGGGCCAGTTGCGGTCGGCGCTGGCTGCGATCGTCGCCGCGCACCCGGTGCTGCGCGCACGCCTCGACCCGGACACGCTGACGCTGTGCCCGGTCGAACCCGCCGACGTCCTCACCGAAATCGCCGTTGGCGCCGACGGGCCGGCTGATCTCACTGCGGTCACCGAGCACGGCGCCAATCTGTTGGCGGCTCTGGACCCCGAGAACGGGGTGCTGTTGCGCGCGGCATGGCTGCGTCCGCCGACCGGGACCGGCGTGCTGTTGCTGTGCGCACACGTACTGGCGCTTGACCCGGTGTCGTGGCAGGTGGTGCTGGGCGAATTGCACGCCGCGCTGGCCGGCGCAGCTCCGCTGCCCGAGCGGAGTGGCTACCGGCGCTGGGCGGCGGCGCTGGGCGCGCGGGCGCAACGCCTGGACACCGTGGACTTCTGGGCCGACCAGATCACCGGTGACGATCCCCAACTGGGCTCTCGGAGGGTCCGTCCGGACCACGACCGCGCCGGTGACCTCACGGTTTCGGTGGCGGTCGCCGACCCGGAAGTCACCGCAGCGTTGCTGGCTTCGCGTGCGCCGATGCATGATCTGCTGGTGGCGGCGACGGCGCGAATGATCCGGGCCTGGCGGACTCGGCGCGGACAGCAGAGCCCGGCACCGCTGCTGGCATTGGAGACCCACGGACGCGCCGACGACCTGGTGTACCAGGGTCGCCGCGTCGACTCCGCCGACATCGCCGGGCTGCTGACGTCGATCTACCCGCTGCGGATTCATCAGGCCGACCCGGTTGGGGTCGCGCGGGCACTGGCCGAGATCCCCGGCAGCGGAATCGATTACGGATTGCTGGCCTATCTGCGTGACGACACCGCAGCCCTGCTCTCCGGCCATCCGGGTCCGCAACTGCTGTTGAACTATCTGGGCCGCGTCGACCGGGTCGGGGACGGGCCGGCCCTGGCGCCCGACCTGATCGCCGGCCTGCCGTCGGTGCCCGAACCCGATCAGGCGGTGCGTCACGAGCTGGGCATCTTCGCCGCGGTGGCCGACGTCGGGGCGGGCCCGGTGGTGATGACCCAGTGGCGGACGCTGCCCGACATCCTCGGCGACGCCGAGATCATCGAACTGCAGGAACTGTTCACCGGGGCCCTGCGCGACCTGGTGGAGGAGCTGTCATGAGCACCCTGGCGGTGGTAGGAGCGGGCGCCAAGGCGGTCGCGGTGGCCGCGAAGGCCGCGGTGTTGCGTGAGATGGGTGTCGCGACACCGGAGATCGTCGCCGTCGAACGCACCGAGGTGGCCGCCAACTGGCGGGCGACCGGTGGCTGGACCGACGGGGCACACCGGCTGGGAACCAGCCCGGAGAAGGACGTCGGCTTCCCGTACCGCTCGGCGCTGGTGGCGGGCCGCAACGCCGAACTCGACGAGCGGATGACCCGTTACAGTTGGCAGTCCTACCTGATCGCCACCGGCCAGTTCGCCGAATGGGTGGACCGCGGCCGGCCGGCGCCCACCCATCTGCGATGGAGCCAGTACCTTCGTTGGGTCGCGGATGCCGTGGCGCTGACCGTGGTCCCCGGCGAGGTCGATCGGCTGGCCGTGGCCGGCGACGGCTGGGCGTTGCACACCCGGGAGACCGAAGTGGCCGCCGACGCGGTGATGATCACCGGTCCGGGCCAGGCCGAGAAGTCGATCCTGCCCGGTAACCCACTGGTGCTCTCGATCGCGCAGTTCTGGCACCGGGCCGCGGCCGACCGGATCAGCGCTGCGCGGGTGGCCGTCATCGGTGGTGGTGAAACCGCCGCGTCGATGCTCAACGAGCTGTTTCGACACCGTGTCTCGACGATCACCGTGATCTCCCCGCAGGTGACGCTGTTCACCCGCGGAGAAGGCTTCTTCGAGAACGCGCTGTTCTCCGATCCGACCGACTGGTCCGCGCTGACACTGGCCGAGCGACGGGATGCGCTGGCCCGCACCGACCGAGGTGTGTTCTCGGCACGGGTGCAAGACGCACTGCTGGCCGACGACCGGATCCGGCACCTCCGTGGTCGGGTGGCGCACGCAGTGGCTCGTGACGGCCGGATCCGGTTGACGCTGAGCACCAATCGGGGCGGCGAGAACTTCGAGACCGTGCACGGCTTCGACCTGGTGATCGACGGTTCCGGGGCCGACCCGCTGTGGTTCGTGTCGCTGTTCGGGCAGGACACCCTGGACCTGTTGGAGCTGGGCCTGGGCGGGCCGCTGTCCGGAGACCGGTTGGCCGAGGCGGTCGGCCACGATCTGGCCGTCGCCGGAGTCACCCCGAAACTGTTCCTGCCCAACCTTGCCGGACTGACCCAGGGGCCGGGTTTCCCCAACCTGAGTTGCCTGGGCCTGCTGTCCGACCGGATCCTGGGCACACACATCCCGGCGAGCAGTCGCGAAAGCACCCTTTCGGCGCCGCCCGAGGGGGCTTTCGCGACTGCTCGCGGACAAAATGATGAGGAGAAGTGATGAGCACCAACCCCTTTGACGACGACAACGGTAGTTTTTACGTGCTGATCAACGATGAGGACCAGTACAGCCTCTGGCCCAGTTTCGCCGACGTTCCCGCCGGGTGGCGGGTGGTCTACGGCGGCGAGCAGGGCGCGGCCCGCGCGGCCTGTCTGGAGTATGTCGAACAACGTTGGACTGACCTGCGGCCGAAGAGCCTTCGTGATGCCATGGCGGCCGAACGGGGGTAACCCGGCCACGCTCGTGTCGATGCCACTACCCTCGGATGAAGACTCACCCCATGGTTTTTGCTCGACGCAATCAGAAAGGCGTGGTTATGTCCGTGAAACTGCTCACCGTCGGTATGGGCTTGGCGGCCGCGATCGCCGTGCCGGGCGTGGCGGTCGCTGAAGTGCCGAACCAGCCCCCGCTCACGGTGTTTCACGCGCCGCATCCGCAGGACCCGCCGCCGGCCACGAACCTGCCGAGCGCCGAGCGACTCACCGGAATCCTCGACAACCTGGTCGATCCGCAGGTTCCCGCGGAGGTGAAAAGCGGCTTGGTGGCCGGTGGTTTGCAGCGGCACCAAGCCGATGTGTTGGACCATCAGCTGCGCCGATTGGGCCACCACGGTGGGCTTCCGCTGACCTTCACCGCGACCGACATCGCGTCGACCGGTCCCGACACCGTCAGTGCCGATATCACCGCCACCGGACCCGGGTTGCCGGCCCCGATCACCAAGCCGGTGACCTTCACCGACCAGAACGGCTGGATGCTGTCCCAGAACGGGGCCGACGAGCTGATGGAGGAGATCGTCGGCCGGCTGCCGCACTGAGTCGGGCAGCGATCAAAGAACGGCCCAGCGCGGGAGCGCTCAAGAACGGCTGAGCCGGGCGAACATACCCTTCTGCGTCTTGTAGAGGCGGGGAAATTCGGCGAAGAGCCGGTCGTAGGCCGCACGGTTGCCCGCGTCCGGCTCGAAGACGCCGTCGAGGGGGATCAGGTCGTGTAGTTCGTCGCGGTCGAGTTCGCCCATCCCGATACCGGCGAACAAGGCCGCACCGCGCAACTGCGCGTTGAGCGGATCGGCGACCCGTTCGCAGGTGCGGCCGCACACGTCGGCGATGATCTGGCACCACAGCTCCGAGCGGGCTCCGCCACCGACGATCCGGATGGGTCCGGTAGTGGTGGTGAACCGGTTGACGCAGTCGAGTAGCCAGCGGCTGTTGTAGGCCACCCCTTCCAGCACCGCCCGCACCAGATCGGCGCGGGTGGTGTCCAGTGACAGATTGTGGAAGCCGCCGCGGGCATTGCGATCGTCGATGGGGGAGTGCTCGCCTTTGAGCCAGGGGGTGAAGATCACCCCGTTCGAACCGGCCGGCGCACCGGCGGCCAACGCGGTCAGCGCGGGATAATCCAGGTCGTCGAACAGGTTGTCGCGCAACCATTGCAGCGCCCGGCCGGCGGTGTCCTGATTGTTGACCAGCAGGTAGCTCGCCGGGTCCAGGCCCGGCACCGTGGCGAGTTGGTGAAACGCATCGGTTTTCTTGACTGTCATCGGGCAACTGATCCACGACGTGGTGCTGATGGTCAGGTGCAGCTCGCCCGGTCGCACCGCGCCGGAACCCACCGCCGCGCTGTGCATATCCGGGGTGCCGGTGACCACCTGCGCCGCAGCGGAGATGCCGAGTTCGGCAGCGACCGCCGGTGCCACGCGGGAGATGATCGAGCCGGTCGGCACCAGCGGCGGCAGCTTGGCCCGTTCGACACCTGCCAGTCGTACCAGCACGTCGTCGTAGTCGAGCACTGCCAGGTCGCGGTTGTCGGTGAGCCACGAGGCCATCATCGAAGCGCGAGACGCCGCGGCCCGGCCGGTGAAGCACATGCTCAAGTAGTCCACCGGCTCCAGGAACCAGCGGGCCGCGCCGGCGACCACCGGGTCGTCGTGTTGCAGGTGCAGCATGTGCCCGACCGGGTCATCGCCGCTGGGCGACGGGATGCCGCCGTTGCGGCGAAGCCAACTGAGCAACGCCCGCGGGCGGTAGCCGGCCAGTGGGCCGCCGAACACCTTGCGGCTGTGGGGCGCCCCGCGGGTGTCCATCCACATCACGCACGGACCGACCGGGCGGCCGTCGGCGTCGACCGGGACGGTGCTGGCCCACTGCCCGGTGATCGACACCCCGGCCACCTGGTCGCCGCGCACGCCGCTGTCGGCCAGGCCGCGTCGGGTGGCGTCGCGGATGATCGCCCACCACAGCCTGGCGTCCTGGGTGGCCGCGCCGCCGGGGCCGTAGCTGGTCGGCACCGAGATGAGGTCCGACCACAGCACGGTGCCGTCCAGCGCCACCAACCCGACCTTGGGTCCGCCGGTACCGAGGTCGACGGCGAGGACGACGCGATCGGCGCGCGGTGTCATGAGAGCCGCGTCATGAAACAGGGGGCAGAGACTGCTGCGTGTCGAGCATCCGCTCCATGAACCCCTCGATGAATTGGGCTGCCTCGTCGGTCATTCCACCGGGGACCCCGCCGTAGATCGCGGCGCTGATCGGCGCCTCGCCGGCGGCGGTCTTCTGCTTGGCGTACGCCACCGCGTCGTCGAGGTCGGCGGCGAACGCCGCGGTCACCCCGGGCTGCGTCTGCGGCCGGGTGACCGCCATGTGGATCGCGTTGGGGTACTGCTGGCCGTTGAACCGCCAGCCGCCTGCCTTCATGGCGTCGGCGACGTGGTAGATGTCGAACTCGTTGGAGCGGAACGCGAAGCAGAACGTCGGCGAACCCATGATCATCAGCTCCGGGTGGCTGCGCACCGCGTCCTGCATCACAAACGCGGTCTGCAGGATCGCCTTGGCGTAGTCGCGGTATCCCTCGCGGCCCAGCTGCACCATCGAGGCCCACGCGGCGGCGATCAACCCGCCGGAGCGGGAGCCCTCGATGCCCGGTGAATGGTATTTCCCGCCGCTCCAGTCCGGCAGGTAGAAGTACTGCGCGTTGCGGTAGGCCTTGTCGCGGAAAAGCAGGGTCGACGCGCCCTTCAAGGAGTAGCCGTACTTGTGGTTGTCCGCCGAGATACTGGTGACGCCGGGCACCCGGAAGTCGAAAAGGGGTACAGCGTCCCCGTAGCCCAGCTCCTGGGCGAACGGCAGCACGAATCCGCCGAGGCAGGCGTCGACGTGCAGGCCCACCCCGCGGTCGACGGCCAGCTCTCCCAGCTCCGGGATCGGGTCGACGGTGCCGTAGCCGTAGTTACAGGCCGACCCCATGATCGCGATGGTGTTCTCGTCGATGTTGTTCGCCACCCAGTCCACGTCGACCTGCGTGGTCTGCGGATCAATCGGCGCCCGGCGAAGCTCGATGCCGAACAGGTGACAGCCCTTGTCGAAGGCCGGGTGACCGGTCTCGGGCTTGATGAAGTTGGGCCGGGCGACGCTTCGCTTTTTAGGGTGCTTGGCGGCGTGCTCACGGTAGGCCAGCAGCGCGTGGATGATGCTGCCGGTGCCGCCGGTGGTGACCATGCCGGCCGGTTCGCCATCGCTTACGGCGTCGGCGTGCATCAGGTCCAGGGCCATCGCGATGATCTCGCCCTCGAACTTGGTCGCCGACGGGCAGATGTCACGCTGCAGCACGTTGACGTGGGCGAACAGCCCGAACGCCTCGTCGAGGAAGCGGTAGTGCTCGCGGTCGCCGCAGTACATGGTCCCGGATACCTTGCCGGTCTCCCAGGTCGGGTCTTCGGCCTGCGCCATCTCCCGCAGTTCGGCGAGCACCTCCTCGCGCGAGCGGCCGCGTTCGGGTAGCACGCGGTTCACCGTGAAGCGATCGGCGTAGGGGAAGTCGGACATGCCGTTCCTCTCTTCTGCGCGAGCGTGCGCAGATGTACCGGGATCCCGGCGTGTCGGCGTGCAAACGCGCACGTTCGCGCCGGGAAACGTCCCAGAAAGTAATCTAGTGCCTATGGGTGTGGCTGATGATCGTCGCTTCGAGGTGCTGCGCGCCATCGTCGCAGACTTCGTCGCGACAAAGGAACCGATCGGGTCCAAAGCACTGGTCGAGCGGCACAACCTCGGGGTCTCCTCGGCGACGGTGCGCAACGACATGGCCGTGCTGGAGGCCGAAGGCTACATCGCCCAGCCGCACACCAGTTCCGGGCGGGTGCCCACCGAGAAGGGTTACCGGGAGTTCGTCGACCGCATCGACGAGGTCAAACCGCTCTCGAGCGCGGAGCGCCGGGCGATCTTGTCGTTCCTCGACTCCGGAGTCGACCTGGACGACGTGCTGCGCCGGGCGGTGCGCACCCTGGCACAGCTGACCCGCCAGGTGGCCGTCGTGCAGTACCCGACGCTGTCGGTGTCCACGGTGCGCCACCTCGAGGTGATCGCGCTGACCCCGGCGCGGCTGCTGCTGGTGATCATCACCGACTCCGGCCGGGTCGACCAGCGCATCGTCGAACTCGGTGACGCCATCGACGACCACCAGCTGTCCCAGCTGCGCGAACTGCTCGGCGCGGCCTTGGACGGCAAGCGGATCTCGGCGGCCTCCACCGCCGTTGCCGAGCTCGCCGGGCACCTGGACGGGCGCAGCGGGCTGTCGCCCGGCCTGGCCAACGCGGTCGGGCGGTCGGCCATGGTGCTGCTGGAATCGCTGGTCGAGCACCGCGAGGAGCGACTGCTGCTCGGCGGTACTGCCAACCTGACTCGCAATGCCGCCGACTTCGGTGATTCGCTGCGGTCGGTGCTGGAAGTACTCGAGGAGCAGGTCGTGGTGCTGCGGCTGCTCGCGGTGCAGCAAGAAGCCGGTAAAGTCACGGTGCGCATCGGTCACGAGACCGAGGCGCAGGAGATGGCCGGCGCCTCGGTGGTGTCCACCGCCTACGGCTCGCAGGGCACCGTGTACGGAGGTATGGGGGTACTGGGTCCCACCCGGATGGATTATCCGGGAACCATTGCCAGTGTCGCTGCGGTTGCAATGTACATCGGTGAAGTGCTCGGGGCTCGATAATCTCCGATCGGAAGTAGTTGGGAAAGGTCAGTCGTGGCACGCGATTATTACGGACTGCTGGGCGTCGATAAGGGCGTCAGCGACACCGAGCTCAAGCGCGCATATCGCAAGCTGGCTCGCAAATACCATCCCGACGTCAACCCCGACGAGGCGGCGCAGGCCAGGTTCAAGGAGATCAGTGCCGCCTACGAGGTGTTGTCCGACCCGGAGAAGCGCCGCATCGTCGACCTCGGCGGCGATCCGCTGGAGAACGGCGGCGCTGCCGGGAACGGATTCGGCGGCTACTCGGGCTTCGGCGGCCTCGGCGACGTGTTCGAAGCCTTCTTCGGCGGCGGCACCACCTCGCGGGGTCCGGTCGGCCGGGTCCGGCCGGGGACGGACTCACTGCTGCGGATGCGCCTGGACCTCACCGAATGCGCGACCGGGGTGACCAAGCAGGTGACGGTCGACACCGCGGTGCTCTGCGATCGCTGCCAGGGGCGCGGCACCCACGGCGATTCCCGCCCGATGGCCTGTGACACCTGTCACGGCCGCGGCGAGGTGCAGACCGTGCAGCGCTCGCTGCTCGGCCAGGTGATGACGTCGCGGCCGTGCCCCACCTGCCGCGGGGTTGGTGAAGTGATCCCGGACCCGTGCCACCAGTGCGCCGGCGACGGCCGGGTGCGGGCCCGCCGTGACATCAGTGTGAAGATCCCCGCCGGTGTCGGCGAGGGGATGCGCGTCCGGCTGGCCGCTCAGGGTGAGGTGGGGCCCGGCGGCGGACCGGCCGGCGACCTCTACGTCGAGGTGCACGAGCAGCCCCACGAGATCTTCGCGCGCGACGGCGACGACCTGCACTGCCACCTCTCGGTGCCGATGGTCGACGCGGCGCTGGGCACCACGGTGGTCGTCGACGCGATCCTCGACGGCCCGACCGACATCACCATCCCGGCCGGCACCCAACCGGGGGCGACCCTGGTGTTGCGCGGCCACGGCATGCCGCAGCTACGTTCCGGCGCGCGCGGTGACCTGCACGCCCACGTCGAGGTGGTGGTGCCCGAGCGGCTGGACCAGCACGACATCGAGCTGCTGCAGCAGCTCAAACAGCACCGGGAACGCGAGACCGCCGAAGTCCGCACGTCACACGCATCGCACGGCGGCGGACTGTTCAGCCGGCTGCGCGAGACGTTCAGCGGCCGCTGAGACTTGGCCGGCCTGTTCTATGTCGAGGCGCTGCCCGAGGTGGGTGCGCTGGCCGACATCGACGGTGACGCCGGGTTCCATGCCGCGACGGTGCGCCGGATCCGCCCCGGCGAGCAGCTGACGCTGGGCGACGGCGTCGGCGTGCTGGCCGAATGCCGGGTCGAGCACACCGACCGGGCCGGATTGCGGGTTCGGGTAGTCGAGCGCAAGGTTGTCGACGCGCCCGCCCCACCGGTCACGGTGGTGCAGGCGCTGCCCAAATCCGAACGGTCCGAGCTGGCGATCGAGCTGGCCACCGAGGCCGGCGCCGACGGGTTCGTGGCGTGGCAGGCCGACCGCTGCGTCGCCCGCTGGGACGGTGCGCGGGCCGACAAGGGCCTGCGGCGGTGGCGGGCGGTTGCCCGGGCGGCGGCCGGGCAATCGCGGCGCGCCCACATTCCGCCGGTGGAGGGCGTGCTGGGGACTGCCGAGCTGGTCTCGTGGGTGCGTGAACGGGTGGCCGGCGGTACCACGGTGTTGGCGCTGCACGACGGGGCCGGCGCGGGGTTGCCGGCGGTGGCTGCCGCGTCGGCGTTGGCGCTGATCGTCGGCCCGGAAGGCGGTATCACCGACACCGAGCTGGCGGCGCTGACCGATGCCGGCGCTGTTGTCACCCGACTCGGTCCGACGGTGCTGCGCACCTCCACCGCGGCGGCGGTTGCGCTCGGGGCGCTCGGGGTGCTGACGCCGCGCTGGGGGTGAGGCGGTGGACCTGGCCATCGGCGACGGCTACGCGGTGTATCGAGGCCCGATAGGCAGCGGTGGACCCATACACCGTCACGGCGCCTTCCAAATCGTGATGAGCGAATGCGGCGAGGTCGCGCTGGTGGATCCTTGCGGAACCCGTCATCAGGGCCCCGCGCTGGTGGTGGCCCCGATGGTGCCGCACCGGATCATCGCCGCGCCCGATCTGGTCACCTACTACATCGACCCGCACTGCCGGTTTGCCGACCGGTTGCGGCAGCGATACCAGACCGGCATCGCGATCGCCCCGGAACTGGCGCAGCTGCGTGATCAAGACATCGTCGACGCGTGCCGAGCGCCGTCGCATCAGCTCGACCCCCGACTGGTGGCTGCGCTGGCACTGCTGGACAGGGTGCACATCTCGTTGCCGGAACTGGCGGCGACGCTGGATGTTTCGCCGCAGCGGCTGCGTGCCTTGGCGCGACGAGAGCTGGGCATGCCGCTGACCCGGTGGCGGATTTGGTCCCGGTTGCGCCGGGCCGTCGGGGGATTGCGGTCAGGTATGCCGATGGCCGAGGCCGCGGTGGCGGCCGGGTTCTCCGACCAAGCCCACTTCACCCGGCAGATGCAGGAGATGATGGGGCTGACGCCGTCGGTCGTGTTGCAGGCGCTGGGCTCTCACGGTTTCCGGGCGACATAGACCGAGATCGACCCGGTGACGGTCGCCACCACCTCAGCTTCAGCCACCTCGGCGAAGCCGGCTGCCGAGATCAGCTCCGGGAGAACCCCGTCGGCGTTGGGTTGGGTGTCGATCTTGCCGTCGGCCAACTGGACGATTCGGAACGCGGTGCGCATCAACCGGGTCCGCTGCAAGCCGTAGTCGGCGATGACCAGCCGGCCGCCGGGCCGCAACACCGCGAACATCGACGCCAATATGGCGCGCTTCATCGCCATCGGGCACTGGTGCAGCACCAGGCTGGACATCACCCCGTCCACCGATTCCGCGCCCACCGCCTCCACCAGCGCGTCGCCCATCCCGGTCAGCCAGCGCACCCGGCGGCCGGGATCCTTGCCCCGCGCCACCGCCAGGATCTCGGGGTCGGGGTCCAAGCCGGTCACCTGAGCCTGCGGCTGCACCCGGGCGGCCAGCACCGCCAGCGACCCGGTGCCGCAGCCCACGTCGAGGATCGCCTCGTCCGGTTGTGGCGCCAGGTGCTCGACCGTCAGGCCTCGCCACAGCCGCTCTCGCGTCATCGCCACGACGGCGTCGAAGAAACGGGCCGGCGCCAGTCGGCCCAGGGCAGGAGTGAAGGCGTTCTCGCTCATGGCCGCGAGTCTCCGCGCCGCGACCGTTCGCGTCTTGAACGAATCGCTCGCTCCGACCGCCGATACGCTGCGGCAGCGCCGGGAGGCCGGCCCGCGTACAAGCGCTGGGAGCTGACGGCGGCCGACGGTAGACTCACAGCAACCGGCTGACCCGCTGATACCCGGCGCTGACCAGAAAGCAGGCATCGAAAACCCCGTGACGCCCCGCGATACCCCCGCTGCCGTGCCGGCCTCGCAGGTTCGCAGCAGTGTCGATATTCCACCCGACCTCGTCGTGGGTCTGCTGGGTTCCGCAGATGAGAACCTGCGCGCCCTGGAACGCCTGCTGGCCGCCGACCTGCATGTACGCGGCAACGCCGTCACCTTCTCCGGGGAGCCGGCCGACGTTGCCCTGGCCGAGCGGATCGTCTCCGAACTGATCGCGATCGTGGCCGGCGGCCAGGCGCTGACCCCGGAAACGGTGCGCCACAGCGTCGGCATGCTGACCGGCGCCGGCGCCGCCAGCGCCTCGCCCGCGGAAGTCCTGACCCTCGACGTCTTGTCGCGGCGCGGCAAGACGATCCGGCCCAAGACGCTCAATCAGAAGCGTTACGTCGACGCCATCGACGCCCACACCGTCGTGTTCGGCATCGGGCCCGCCGGTACCGGCAAGACGTACCTGGCGATGGCCAAGGCCGTCAACGCCCTGCAGACCAAGCAGGTCACCCGGATCATCTTGACCCGTCCGGCGGTGGAGGCCGGTGAGCGGCTGGGTTTTCTGCCCGGCACCCTGAGCGAGAAGATCGACCCGTATCTGCGTCCGCTCTACGACGCGCTGTACGACATGATGGATCCGGAGCTGGTCCCCAAGCTGATGAGCTCGGGGGTGATCGAGGTGGCGCCGCTGGCCTACATGCGGGGACGCTCGTTGAACGACGCGTTCATCATCCTCGACGAGGCACAGAACACCACCGCCGAGCAGATGAAGATGTTTCTGACCCGGCTCGGCTTCGGCTCGAAGATCGTGGTCACCGGCGATGTCACCCAGATCGACCTGCCCGGCGGCGCGAGATCCGGGCTGCGGGCGGCCGTGGACATTCTCGACGACATCGATGACATCTATGTCGCCGAGCTGAGCAGCGCCGACGTCGTCCGGCACCGGTTGGTCTCCGAGATCATCGACGCCTACTCACGCCATGAAGCCGAACAATCCCAGCCGGGACTGACGATGAACCGGGCGGCCCGGCGGGCGTCTCAGGGCCGGTCGCGCCGGTGAGCATCGAGGTCTCCAACGAATCCGGTCTCGACGTCTCCGAGGTCGAACTGGTCAGCGTCGCCAAGTTCGTGCTGGCCAGGATGGACGTCAACCCCGGCGCCGAATTGTCGATGGTGCTGCTGGACACCGCCGCGATGGCCGACCTGCACATGCGCTGGATGGATCTGCCCGGACCCACCGACGTGATGAGCTTCCCGATGGACGAACTCGAGCCCGGCGGGCGCCCGGACGCCCCCGAGCCCGGGCCCTCGATGCTCGGCGACATCGCGCTGTGCCCGGAGTTCGCCGCCGAACAGGCCGCGGCGGCTGGGCATTCGCTCGGTCAGGAACTCGCGCTGCTGACCGTGCACGGCGTGCTGCACCTGCTGGGCTACGACCACGCCGAGCCCGACGAGGAAAAAGAGATGTTCGCGCTGCAGCGCCGGCTGCTTGAGGAGTGGGTCGCCGACCAGGTGGAGAGCTACCGGGTGCAGACCCAGAGCGAGAAGGACCGCCGGTTGCTGGACAAGTCCCGGTACTTCGACGAACCGTGACCGAAACACCGCTGGTAGTCGGCGTGATCGCGCTGATCGGTCTGGGCGGGCTGTTCGCGGCGATCGACGCCGCGGTCAGCACCGTCTCGGTGGCGCGCGTCGCCGAACTGGTCCGCGCGAAACGGCCGGGTGCGGTGTGGCTGGCCAAGCTGATGGCCGAACGGCCCCGCTACATCAACCTGGTGGTGCTGCTGCGCATCATCTGCGAGATCACCGCCACCGCACTGCTGGTGTTCCTGTTGCACGCGGTGCTCGGGCTGGACTGGGGACTGTTCGCGGCCGCGGCCGCCATGGTGGTCGTGAGCTTCGTCGTGATCGGGGTGGGGCCCCGCACCCTGGGGCGGCAGAACGCCTATTCGATCGCCCTGGCATCAGCGCTTCCGCTGCAAGTCCTTTCGGTGCTGCTCGCCCCGATCAGCGGTCTGCTGGTGCTGCTGGGTAACGCGCTGACCCCGGGCCGGGGATTCCGCAACGGGCCGTTCGCCTCCGAGATCGAGTTGCGCGAGGTGGTCGATATGGCGCAGCAGCGCGGGGTGGTCGCCGCCGACGAGCGCCGGATGATCCAGTCGGTCTTCGAGCTCGCCGACACACCCGCCCGAGAGGTGATGGTGCCGCGCACCCAGATGGTCTGGATTGAACACGACAAATCAGCCGGCCAAGCCACCTCTTTGGCGGTGCGAAGCGGTCACTCCCGGATCCCGGTGATCGGGGAGAACGTCGACGACATCCTCGGCGTCGTCTACCTGAAAGACCTTGTCCAACAAACTTATTACTCGACAAACGGCGGGCGGGACACCACCGTGGCGCAGGTGATGCGCCCAGCGGTGTTCATGCCCGACTCCAAGGCGCTCAACGCCTTGCTGCATGACATGCAGCGCGCCCGCTACCACATGGCGCTGCTGGTCGACGAATACGGCGCGATAGCGGGGCTGGTCACCATCGAGGACGTGCTCGAGGAGATCGTCGGCGAAATCGCCGACGAGTACGACCAAGGCGAAGTGGCGCCGGTGGAGGCTTTGGGGGCCAACAGGTTCCGGGTTTCGGCGCGACTGCCCATTGAGGACGTCGGTGAACTCTACGGGATGGAGTTCGACGCCGGCCTCGACGTCGAGACCGTCGGCGGCTTGTTGGCGCTGGAACTGGGCCGGGTTGCGCTGCCCGGCTCCGAGGTAGTGTCGCACGGACTGCGGTTGCGGGCCGAGGGCAGCCGCGACAGCCGCGGGCGGGTGCGGATCAGCACCGTTCTGGTCAGCCCGGTCGACCACGACGGTCAGGAGGCCGCAGTTGAGCAGTGATCTGCCGGGCGGACAACCCGCCGCGAGTGCGCCGAGCGTGCACTCATTGCGAAAGTCTCCGCGAGAACTCGCGCTGAGTACACGTTCGGCGAAAGGTCGCTCGTGAGCGAATTCCATTCCGGCTTCGTGTGTTTCGTCGGCCGGCCCAACACCGGAAAGTCCACCTTGACCAACGCTCTGGTCGGCGCGAAGGTGGCGATCACCTCCAACCGGCCACAGACCACCCGACACACCATCCGCGGCATCGTGCACCGCGAGGACTTCCAGATCATCCTGGTCGACACCCCCGGCCTGCACCGCCCCCGAACGTTGCTGGGCAAGCGGCTCAACGAGTTGGTCAAGGACACCTACGCGCAAGTCGACGTCATCGGCCTGTGCATCCCGGCCGATGAGGCGATCGGCCCGGGGGACCGCTGGATCATCGAGCAGATCCGCGCTGTCGCCCCCAAGACGAAACTGCTGGTCGTTGTCACCAAGATCGACAAGACCTCCCGAGATAAGATCGCCGCCCAACTGGTCGCCGTCGGTGAGTTGGCCCCCGAGGCCGAGATCGTCCCGGTCTCGGCCGTCAGCGGCGAGCAGGTTGACGTACTCATCGGCGTGCTGGCCGGGGCGCTACCGGTCGGCCCGGCCTTCTACCCCGACGGCGAGTTGACCGACGAGCCCGAAGAGACCCTGATGGCCGAGTTCATCCGGGAAGCCGCCCTGGAGGGGGTGCGCGACGAACTGCCGCATTCGCTGGCGGTGGTGATCGAGGAAGTCCGCCCGCGTGAAGACCGTGACGACCTGATCGAGGTGTACGCGGTGCTCTACGTCGAACGCGACAGCCAGAAGGGGATCGTGATCGGCCGCGGCGGCTCCCGACTGCGCGAGGTGGGAACCGCCGCCCGCTCCCAGATCGAAAAGCTGTTGGGCACGAAGGTCTTCTTGGATCTGCGGGTCAAGGTGGCCAAGAACTGGCAGCGCGACCCCAAACAGCTCGGCCGGCTGGGGTTTTAGAACCGGCGTACGCCGCCGCGCGAGCCGGCGGACAGCTCCGCCGGCCGGGGCGCGAGACCCCGGACGGTCCCCGCTCGTGGCCGGACCGGGGACACATTCCCTCGCCGGCAGGCGCCATTGGGTACATTCCAGGGGTGCTGGAACCCAAGTCGCTGGTTGTCTCCACTGTTGGCCTGCTCATGTGCGCGCAAGCACTGACCGGTTGCGGGGGCGGCCAAAAGCCGATCGATACCACCAAGCTGTTCAACGTCGAGTCGACGTTCGGCTCGGAATACAAGACCCAGACCAAGGGTCCCAACGATATCGATCCCAAGATCCTCGGGCCGCAGAAGATGCCGCCCGGCGTGACGTTCGATCCCTCGGACTGCGCCGACTACGCGGCCAGCAGCGGTCGCCCGCCCAAGGGCATCCGCGGCAAGATGTCGATGGTCTCGATCGTCGGCAACGGCAACCAACTGGTCGCCATCGCCATGCAGGCCGACCAGGACCTGCCCTACGACGAGTCCGCCGCCGAGAGGTGCAAGCACGTCTCCTTCCAGGCCGGCAAGCTCACCGGCTACCTGGATGAGACGGATGCGCCCGAGATCGATCACGCCAAGACGGTGGGCTCGCACTCCGAGATCGAGATCACCGGCAAGGACGGCCAACAGCAGTCCCGCGAGTCCTACACGTTCACCGCCTACCTCGGCAGCGCCCTGGTGCAGGTGACCGCGAACCCGCAGGCGGTACGCGGTCAGCCGCCGGGCATGGTCGACGCCGATCGGGCGCGCCAGCTGCTGGCCGACGCGGTGTCCGCGCTGCGCAGCTAGATGCGCACGCCGTCGGCGCGGGATCGGCGGTGAACGCGCGCGAGCCCCGCGTCATCGTGATCGGCGCGGGCATCGCCGGCATCACGACCGCGCATGTGCTGCGTGAGCGCGGGTTCACCGACATCACCGTGCTGGAAAAGGGTTCCGACGTCGGCGGCGTCTGGCACTGGAATCGCTATCCGGGGCTGCGGTGTGACGTGCCGTCGCAGATCTATCAGTTCGGGTTCGCGCCGAAACCCGACTGGCGGCATGCCTGGGCCACCGGCACGGCGATCCAGCGCTACCACCGCGACGTCGTCGACCGGCTCGGGCTGGCGCCGCTAATCCGGCTCGACACCGAGGTCACCGCCGCACAGTGGGATGAGCGCCGACATTGGACCCTCACCACCGCCGCCGGTGAGCAGCTGGTCGCCGACTTCGTGGTCTGCGCGACCGGTGTGCTGCACCATCCGTTCACCCCCGACATCCCGGGGCTGGCGAATTTCGCCGGCCCGGTTGTGCACACCGCCCGCTGGGACGACGGACTCGACACGGCCGGGAAGCGGATCGCGGTGATCGGTACCGGGTCGACCGGTGTGCAAGTGGTGTCCGCGCTGCAGCCCGCTGCGGCGTCGATCGACCACTACGTGCGTTCGGCGCAGTGGATCCTGTGGGCGCCCACGTCGCTGCGGCAAATCCCGGGTGCTGCAGCGGTGCTGGCGCGGTTCCCGACGCTGCACCGGGCGCTGTACCGGCTCATGACCTTCGGCGGGTCGGCGCTGTTGACCGACGTCACCACCCGCCCGTCGTGGCGACGCCGGACGGTCCAGGCCTATGCCCGAGCATGTCTGCGGATTCAAGTGCGGGACAAAGAATTACGTGCCAAACTCACACCCGACTACCAGCCGTTGTGCAAGCGCCAAGTGGTGTCGGGAAGCTACTATCGGGCGATCCGCGCCGACAACAGCAACCTCGTCACCGGCGACATCGCCGAAGTCACCCCGAGCGGGATCCGCACCGCCGACGGCGCCCACCGCGACACCGACGTCATCGTGCTGGCGACCGGGTTTCACGCCCACAACTACATGCGCCCGATGCGGTTGCTCGGCCGCGACCGGCTCAGCATCGACGACGCGTGGTCCGCCGGCCCGCGCGCTTACCGGATGACCGCGATCCCGGGCTTCCCCAACCTGTTCACGGTATTGGGCCCGAACTCGCCCACCGGGTCGATCTCGTTGCAGTACACCTCCGAGCTGACCGCGCGTTACATCGCGCAGTGGCTGGAGAAGTTCCGGGACGGAGAGCTGGCGAGCGTCGAGGTCACCGAGGAGGCGACGGCACGGTTCAACGACGAGGTCGCCGCCGCGATGGGCCCGACGGTCTGGAACACCGGCTGCAACTCGTGGTATCTGACCGAGGGCGGCGCCGTCGACTTGTGGCCGTTCGACCGCGCGACGATGAACGCGATGCTGGCCGGTCCGGACCTGGCGGACTTCCACCTGAGCTGAGGCGGAGCTCAGTCCTCGCCGCGCGCCACCGGCCGGGACGGGTCCGAACTCCACTGCGACCATGACCCGGGAAACATCGCGGCGGACCGGCCGGCGGCGGCCAGCGCCGCCACGATCACCGTCGCGCTGATACCCGATCCGCAGTAGGCGCCCACCGCGTCGTCGGCTCCCACACCGCGGTCGGCGAGCAGTCGGGCGACCGCGGCATCTGGCAGGAAAGTCCCGTCGGCGTGCAACAACGCGGTGAACGGCAGATTCTTCGCACCCGGGATGTGGCCGGCGACCGCGTCGACGGGTTCCCCGTCGCCGCGGAACCGTTCCGGGGCGCGGGCATCCAGCAGCGCCAACGTGCCGGACCCGGCGCCGTCGCCGGCTTCGTCAGCGGTCAGGGTGGGTCGAAGCCCGTCGTAGAGATCCTCGGGTAGCAGGGTGACGTTGCCCGGTTCGGGGGAGACCTCCCCGGCCTGCAATACGCCGCCGTTCGCCGTCCAGGCCGACAACCCACCGTCGAGGATGCGCACTCCGGCCGCCCCGGAGGTGGACAGCAGCCACCACAATCGTGCGGACGCGGCCCGGTTCCAGTCGTCGTAGACCACTACCGGCGTGTTGCGCCGCACCCCCCACCGGCGCGCGGCGGCCTCGAGGTTGCGACCGGTCGGGAGCGGATGGCGGCCCCGGCCGGTGACGGCACGGTCGGACAATTCGTCCTCGAGCGAGACGTACACCGCGCCCGGCAGATGACCCTGCAGGTAGGCCTGGTGTCCGTCCGGTGCGTCCAGGCTCCAGCGGGCGTCGAGAATCGTCACCGGATCACCGGCACGCAACAGCTCAGCCAGCTCGGTGGCGGTGATCAGAACCTTGTCGCGCGGGTTCACCGCTGGGCTCTGCTCAGTAGTTGTTGCAGGAGGTGGCGATCGAGGTGATGGTGCCGATGTACTGCTGGGCCTCGGGCATGGCCTGGATCTGGGTGGCGATGCGCTGCCGCTTGTCCGGCGGCGAGGACAGGAAGGACCGCAGCCAGGTCTGGGCCATCGGCGAGGCGTTGAACTCCGCGGCGGCCGCGGGGTTCTCCGCGTTCAGCGCCGCGTTCACCTGCGAGTAGTTGCAGGTGGTGTTGATGATCGGCCCGAGGTCGGGATCCGCGGACGCGAACCCGGCTCCAGCAGACAGCGACAAAGCCAGACTGCCGGCTGCGACAGCGATCCTGGTCAACGACAGAGCGGCCATTTTGCAGACGCCTTTCCCCAGTGCATTTCACGTGTGGATATGAGGTCTTACTTCGAAGACGGACCAAGCTTAGCGGACAGCCGATGGCGTCGCCGAAGTCCGTGGTCACAGCCTTTTCGGGCGTTACGGGCAGGGGTTGGGATCGGTGCGCCACCACGGTGTGGGTTGTTGCGCCGCCCAGCCGCTGATGCCCTCCAGTTCCGCGGCCAGTGAAATCAGCAGACCGTCACTGTTGGCCGGCCCCATCAATTGCACCCCGATCGGCAGGCCCTCGGAGGTGAACCCGGCCGGCACGTTGATCGACGGCCAGCCCAGCAGGTTCCACGGCCAGGTCACCGGGCAGGCCGCGATCATGGCGCGGTCGGTCGCCAGGGCGTCCAGGTCGTCGAACGCGTGCACCAGTGGCGGCGGCTGGGCGGTGGTGGGGGCGAGCACCACGTCGACGATCCGGAAGATCGAACCCACCCGTCGCCGGTCCTTTGCCTCGTGGGCGCGGGCCTTGCGCAGCACCGCCTGCGACAACAGCCGGCCGGTGCGCATGTTGGCCAGCGTGCGCGGGTCGAGGTCCACCGCGCCGCCGAGCGCATTCGCGGCGGTCAGCACCCCAGCGGTGGAGCGGGACAGGAAGTTCCACGACAGCCGCACCCCGTAGTCGGGATTACCCGGAACCACGATGTGCCCGAGCAGGCGAAGCTGCGCGGCGACCTGCTCGAGTGCGGCCCTGATCTCGGGATGTAGCCGGGCGCCGAACCCGGTGTAGGGAAATCGGGTGGACATCGCGATCCGCAGCTGGCCCGGCGCGCGTCCCACGAAGTCGGACACCGTGACCGGGGGCGGTTTGTGCAGGTCACCTGCGGTATTGCCGGAGGCCGCGTCCAGCACCAGCGCCGCGTCCTGGACCGTGCGGGCGAGCACTCCGTTGACGGTGATGCCGTTGAACGCCTCCGGCAGCGGCCAGGTGGAGATGCGGCCCCGCTGCGGTTTGATGCCGACCAGATGCGTCCACGCGGCGGGTATGCGCACGCTGCCGGCTCCGTCGGAACCGATCGCCGCGGCGACCAGCCCCGCGGCGACCGCGGCGGCGCTGCCTCCCGACGATCCGCCCGGGGTGTGTCGGCGAGACCAGGGATTGCGGGTGTCGCCGAACCCGGGGCCGCCGGTGAACGGCCACTGGCCCAACTCGCAGGTGTTGGTCTTGCCGACGATCACCGCGCCGGCGGCTTTGAGCCGCCGCACCACCTCGGCGTCGTGGCCGGCCGGCTCGACGTAGCCGGACGTGCCGAACGACGTGGGTACGCCCGCGACGTCGGTGTCGTCCTTGACCGCGATCGGGACGCCCAGCAGCGGGGCGCGATCGCCGGCGGCGCGGCGCCGGTCGGCTTCGGTGGCACTGCGCAGCGCCGACTCGGTGAACACCACCCGGAAGGCGTTCAGTGTGGACTGGCTGGCGTCGATGGCGTGCAGCGAGCGGCGGACCAGGTCGACGGAGGCCACCTCGCCGCTGGCCAGCTGGTAGAGCTGTTCGGTGAGGGTGGGAAAGCGGGTGCCGGGCGCCGCGGGCGGGAGGGTCATCGGTGACGAGACTATCCGGCGTGCCACGCCGGTGACCGTCCTCGAAACGCCCCCGCGATGATGCGAAACTGGTGCGATGCGGCTGTACCGGGACCGGGCGGTGGTGCTGCGCCAGCACAAGCTCGGCGAAGCCGACCGGATCGTCACTTTGCTCACCCGCGACCACGGGCTGGTCCGCGCGGTGGCCAAAGGGGTGCGCCGTACCCGCAGTAAGTTCGGTGCCCGACTGGAGCCGTTCGCCCACATCGACGTGCAGCTGCATCCGGGCCGCAACCTCGACATCGTCACCCAGGTGGTGTCGGTGGACGCGTTCGCGAGCGACATCGTCAGCGACTACGGCCGCTACACGTGCGCCTGCGTGATGCTGGAGACCGCCGAGCGTCTCGCCGGCACCGAGCGGGCACCGGCAACGGCGTTGCACCGGCTGACCGTCGGCGCGTTGCGGGCGGTGGCCGACGGCCGTCGCCCCCGCGAGCTGGTGCTGGACGCCTATCTGCTGCGCGCCATGTCGGTGGCCGGCTGGGCGCCGGCACTGACCGAATGTGCCCGTTGTGCCACCCCCGGCCCGCATCGGGCGTTTCATGTCGCGGCCGGCGGCAGCGTCTGCGGCCACTGCCGCCCGGCCGGGTCGACCACCCCGCCGATGGGGGTGCTGGATCTGATGGCGGCGCTGCACGACGGGGATTGGGAGGCTGCTGAACGTTCAGTGTCGGCGCACCGCAGCCACGCCAGCGGATTGGTGGCCGCCCATCTGCAGTGGCATCTGGAGCGCCGGCTGCGGACATTGCCGCTGGTGGAGCGCGTTCAGCGGGCGGCGGCCGGGCAGGGCGCGGTGGGCGCCGAGGCGGTATCGGAGGCCACCGGCAGCGACGGCTGACCCCGCGGCACCGGCCCACGGGCACCGACCTGGCAATTGTGTTCGTTTGCGTGGACCATTCGCGGGTCGGCGGTAGGCTGATGCGACTTCACGATCCGAAGGCTCAATCTGGAAGGCAGGCCGAATGATTCACGACACCGGGTGGGGACGCTGGGCGCACTACACCGGGCCGCGGTACGCGGCCGGCCTCGGCGCAGCGGCGGGAGCCCTGCTGGTTGCGGGAATGCTCCCGGCGGTCGGCCCGGTCGCGCAGGCGGGCTTCGGGCCGGGTGTCGGGGCCATGGCGCCGTTGTCGACTCATGCCCCGGGTGCCGATGGGGCCGACGGCGCCGACGGGGCCGACGGTGCTCCGGGTGCCGACGGCCAGGGCGGTAAGGGCGGCAAAGGCGGCAAAGGCGGGCAGGGCGGCAAGGGCGGCCAAGGCGGCGCCGGAGGTAAGGGCGGTGACGGCGGCAAGGGCGGTGCCGGCGGGCACGGCGGTGCCGGGGGCGCCGGTGGTGCGTCCGGCCCGGGCGGCCAGCCTGGTGCGGGCGGTGCCGGGGGTGCCGGCGGAGCGCCCGGGCCGGGTGGAACGCCTGGTCAGCCAGGTCAACCCGGACAGCCCGGACGCGCCGGCTGACTGAGCCGATAAGAGCGAACCGACGCGTCCGGCACGCTGCTCCGATGGGAGTGGCACCCGTCGCGCCGGCCCCAACCACCCCCGCTAGAGTCTGACTCGATCGCCGGGGGGCAACGTAACAAGGAGCCACAAAGAAGTGACTGAGAACCCACGCGCAGACGTCGTATCCCGGCAGTACGAGCGGTGGACCTACCCGCCGCCCATCCACGACCTGCAGGCGTGGTCGGCCGGGAACTGGGAGTGGTTCGACCCGAGCCATGCCCACCGGGTGCTGTGGCCGGACCGGGAGTACCGGCCCGACCTCGACATCCTCATCGCGGGCTGCGGCACCAACCAGGCGGCAGTCTTCGCATACAACAACCCGAAGGCCAGGGTGGTGGCCGTCGACATCAGCCAGGCGTCGCTGGGACACCAGCAGTACCTCAAGGACAAGCACGGGCTGTGGAATCTGGAGCTGCACCAGCTCCCGATCGAGGAGTTGTCCACGCTGGGCATGGACTTCGACCTCGCGGTGTCCACCGGCGTGCTGCACCACATGGCTGACCCGAAGGTGGGGATGAAGGCCATCGCGGAGCGGCTGCGGCCCGATGGCGTCGCCGCCATCATGCTGTACGCGCGCTACGGCCGGATCGGCATCGAGATCCTCGAGTCGGTCTTCCAGGACTTGGGATTGGAGCAGAGCGACGCCTCCATCCAGACCGTGCGGCAGGCCATCCGGATGCTGTCTCCGGACCATCCCGTCCAGTCGTATCTGAAGATCGCCGGCGACCTGGTTTCGGACTCCGGCCTGGTGGACACCTTCCTGCACGGTAGGGCAAAGAGCTACGACGTCGACGGCTGCATCGACCTGGCCAACTCGGCCGGGCTGGACTTCCAGGGCTGGCTGCTCAAGGCGCCGTACTACGCGCACGACATCGCCGCGCCGTCGGGAGGCTTCTACGACGTGGTGAACGCGCTGCCCGAGGCCAAGATCTGGTCGGTGATGGAGCGCATCCACACCCTCAACGCGCGGCACTTCTTCCTTGCCACTCGCCCCGACCGTCCCAAGAACACCTATGCGATCGACTTCTCGACACCCGAGAGTCTCGACTACGTGCCGCTGTTCCGCTTCAAGTGCGGGCTGAACGGCAGCGAGATCTTCCGTCCGGGCTGGCGCATGCAGCTCAACCCGGCCCAGCTGCCGTTCGTGCAGAGCATCGACGGGCGCCGGAGCATCCGTGAGATCGCCTCGAGCCTGGCGCAGGCCGGCGGGCCGTCGCGGGGGAGCACAGCCGATCTGGAGAAGTTCGGCCGCAAGCTGTTCCAATCGCTGTGGCGCCTGGACTTCGTCGCGATGGACCTGAGTACCGATTCCTGATCGTCGGCATGGCCGGTAAACCGCCGCAGCGAACGAGCGGTCACCGCAGGCGGTGCCGGCCCGGTCGGGCAGGATTGGACGCATGGTGTTGAATCGGGCCGATCGCAAGGGCGGCTGCCCGCAGTTGCCCGCGGCACCCGAGGACTATCCGGTGTTCCCGGACACGTCCACCTGGCCGGTGGTGTTCCCGCAGTTGCCGTCACCACCGGGCGGGGGGCCGTGCCGTCCGCCGCAGCACACCTCCAAGGCCGCCGCCCCCCGGATTCCGGCCGAGGCGCTGCCCAATCACGTCGCGGTCGTGATGGACGGCAACGGCCGGTGGGCCACTCAGCGCGGCCTGGGCCGCACCGAGGGCCACAAGATGGGCGAGGCGGTGCTGATCGACATCACCTGTGGTGCCATCGAGATGGGCATCAAATGGCTGACCGTGTATGCGTTCTCCACGGAGAACTGGAAACGTTCCGCCGAGGAGGTCCGCTTCCTGATGGGGTTCAACCGCGAGGTGGTGCGCCGCCGCCGGGAGAACCTCAACGCAATGGGTGTGCGGATGCGCTGGGTGGGTTCGCGACCCAAGATGTGGCGCAGCGTCATCAAGGAATTCGAGATCGCCGAGGCCATGACAGTCGGCAACGACGTCATCACCATCAACTACTGCGTCAACTACGGGGGGCGCACCGAGATCGCCGAGGCCGCACGGGCTATCGCCGCCGAAGCCGTTGCGGGCAAGCTGAACCCGAACCGGATCAATGAGGCCACCGTCTCCCAGCATCTGCACCGCCCGGACATGCCCGACGTCGACCTGTTGATCCGCACCTCCGGTGAGCAGCGGTCGTCCAACTTCATGCTGTGGCAGGCGGCCTACGCCGAGTACATCTTTCAAGAAAAGCTGTGGCCGGACTATGACCGCCGCGACCTGTGGGAGGCCTGCGAACAGTACGCCTCCCGGCAGCGGCGATTCGGGACGGCGTGATGACGGATCTGGCCCACCGTCTCCACACAGCCCTCACCGCGGCGGCGGTGCCCACCGACGCCGAACCTGACGGTGCGCTGACCGTCCATCATGACGGCACGCTGGCGTCATTGCGGGTACTACCGATCACCGACGAACTGGAGTTGGTGTCGCTCACCCAGATCCTGGCCTGGGACCTGGCGCTGACCAAGAAGTTGCGTGAGCGAGCGGCCGAGCAGGCGCGCCTGAGTCAGCTCGGGACGGTCACCCTGGTCGAGAAGAACGCCAAAGTCGCAGATGTGATGCTGCGCTACAACTTTCCGGGCTCGGGCCTGACCGACGATGCGCTGTGCACACTGGTGTTGTTGGTTCTTGCCAAGGGTGTCGACATCCGGCAGGCGTTGATCGGCTGAGGCCGGGTGTTGCGCCGAGAGCGTCCTACTTCCGGCAATCGGCGCAGGTGCCGAAGATCTCGATGGTGTGGCTGACGTCGGAGAAGCCGTGCTCGGCGGCGATCTGGGCGGCCCACGTCTCGACCTCGTGGTCGGCCACCTCCACCGTGGCGCCGCAGTTGCGGCACACCAGGTGGTGGTGATGGTCCTCCGAGCAGCGCCGGTACACCGATTCACCGGTGTCGGAGCGCAAGGTGTCGACCTGACCGGCCGACGCCATCGCCTGCAACGTGCGATACACGGTGGTCAGCCCGATGTTCTCGCCGCGCTCACGCAGCGCGTCGTGCAACTCCTGGGCCGAACGGAAGTCGTCGATGGTCTCCAGCAGCGCCGAGATCGCTGTGCGCTGCCGGGTGGAGCGCACCCCGGGGGCGGTCAATGGTCTTCACCGGCGTGGGCCACCGCGTCGATGACGATGTGCGCCAGGTGGTGGTCGGCCAGCCGGTAGAGCACTTCGCGGCCCGACCGTTCCCCGGTGACCACCCCGGCCGATTTGAGTATCTTCAGATGCTGGCTGACCAGCGGCTGAGGCGCCCCCAGCGCGTCGACGAGTTCGTGGACGCAGCGATGCGACTCCTGCAGCTGCAAGACGATCGCGATGCGCACCGGAGCGGCCAATGCCCGCAGCAATTCGCCAGCGGCGTCGAGGATCTCACGCGGCGGTGTGGCGGGGTAGGCGGGCCCGGTGTGTTGGTGGTCATCGGTTACCAGACCGGTCATCGCGGGCGCCATGTCACCACCTCCGCCCATGTTGGAAACCGTTTTCAGCTGACTCCCACTGTTCCATGCGTAATGATGCATGTCAAAGAACCGTTGCGAGGTCGATACGATATCGGTTGCTTTGCGTGCCGGCGGTGCCGGCGCGGTCCCGACAAGACAGGAGTGCACCCCCTCGTGGCGTCCGTCATCGACACCGTCGTCAACCTGGCCAAGCGCCGCGGCCTGGTTTTTCCGGCCGGCGAAATCTACGGCGGCACCAAATCCGCGTGGGACTACGGTCCGCTCGGCGTGGAGTTCAAAGAGAACATCAAACGACAGTGGTGGCGCTCGGTCGTGACCGCCCGCGAGGACGTCGTCGGCCTGGACTCGTCGATCATCCTGCCGCGCGAGGTGTGGGTGGCCTCCGGTCACGTGGACGTCTTCAACGACCCGCTGGTGGAGTGCCTGTCCTGCCACAAGCGTCACCGCCAGGACCACATGCAGGAGGCGGTAGCCGCCAAGCGGCTTGCAAAAGGGGAGCAGGTCGACCCCGATGACGTTCCGATGAGCGAGATCGCCTGCCCGGACTGCGGTACCAAGGGCCAGTGGACCGAGCCGCGTGAGTTCAACATGATGCTCAAGACCTACCTCGGCCCGATCGAGACCGAGGAGGGGCTGCATTATCTGCGCCCCGAGACCGCGCAGGGCATCTTCGTCAACTTCGCCAACGTGGTCACCACCGCGCGGCGCAAACCACCGTTCGGAATCGCCCAGACCGGCAAGAGTTTCCGCAACGAGATCACCCCGGGCAACTTCATCTTCCGGACCCGCGAGTTCGAGCAGATGGAGATGGAGTTCTTCGTCGAGCCGTCCACCGCCCGCGAGTGGCACCAGTACTGGATCGATACCCGGCTGGCCTGGTACGTCGACCTCGGTATCGACGCCGACAAGCTACGGCTGTTCGAACATCCGCTGGAGAAGCTGTCGCATTACAGCGCCGGCACCACCGACATCGAGTACAAGTTCGGTTTCCAGAACAACCCGTGGGGCGAGCTGGAGGGCATCGCCAACCGCACCGATTTCGACCTGTCCACCCACACCAAGCACTCCGGTGTCGACCTGTCGTTCTACGACCAGGCGTCCGACACCCGCTACACGCCGTACGTGATCGAGCCGGCGGCCGGCCTGACCCGCTCGTTCATGGCGTTCCTGATCGACGCCTACCACGAGGACGAGGCCCCCAACGCCAAGGGCGGGGTAGACAAGCGCACGGTGTTGCGCCTGGACCCGCGACTGGCGCCGGTAAAGGCCGCGGTGCTGCCGCTGAGCCGCAACGCCGACCTGTCGCCGAAGGCCCGGGATCTGGCCACCGAGTTGCGCCAGTCCTGGAACGTCGAGTTCGACGACGCCGGGGCGGTGGGCCGGCGCTACCGGCGCCAGGACGAGATCGGCACTCCGTTCTGCATCACCGTCGACTTCGACTCCCTGCAGGACCACGCCGTTACCGTGCGCGAGCGCGACAGCATGGCCCAGGAGCGGGTGGCCATCGACGGGGTGGCCGACTACCTGGCCGTGCGCCTCAAGGGCTGCTGACCTTCGCGCGAGCATGGGGGCACCTCCCGCTTGCGCGAGCGTGCGTGTCCCCGGCCCGACACTCCGTGCCGGAGCCGGATCCACGCACGCTCGCCATCGGCAGGGCAGCGATAGCCGCCGGTTATCCACAGCCGTGACTGGCGTGGTTGTCGTTCGCGCCGCACGCTGCGGCGATGACCAACGAACTGGACATGCTGCTGGCTAAGCAGGGCGGGGTGGCAACCGCCGGACAGTTTCAACGCCACCTTGGCCGCGCCGCGTTCGAAACGGGCGTCGCCCGTGGTGAGCTCACCCAGGTGTGGTTCGGCGTGTATTCCCGAAGCGACCCCGATACCACGCTCCGGCTGGCGGGCCTGGATCTGCGTGCCGGTGAGCAAGTCGCGGTCTGCCTCGGGACCGCCGCTGCGGCATACGGTTTCGATACCGAAGAGGTAACCGACCTCCACGTACTGAACCCCGTCGGGCATCAGTTACGCAACTCCGATGGGCTGGTGGTGCACCGCCGCGACGCAGCGCCGCTGGCCTTCGTCGACGGCCGATTGGCAACCGAACCCGCCTGGACAGCAGTCGAAGTCGCCCGCAGCCTTCGCCGGCCGAGGGCATTGGCCACTCTCGACGCGGCGTTGCGCAGCGGGACCTGTGATCGTCGACAGTTGCGCTCGGCGGCGGCCCGCCAGGGCGGGCGGCGGGGGATAGTGGCGGTGCGTGACTTGATGCCGCTGGCCGACGGGCGGTCGGACTCGGCGATGGAGAGCGAAGCACGGCTGAGAATGATCGATGGCGGCCTGCCGGTGCCGGAGTTGCAATACAAGATCGTCGATCGCAACTTCCAGACCTGGACGGTCGACTTCGCGTGGCCGGCCTACCGGGTTGCGGTCGAGTACGACGGTTTCAATTTCCACAGCAGCCCGGAGGCCCTGCGCCGCGATCGACGCAAGCGCGCGGCATTGCAGGAAGTGGGGTGGACGGTACTGTCGCTTGTCGACGACGACGTTCGGCGTCGTCCCTGGGACATGGTGCGCCGCATCGAGGGGGAGATGTCCCGATCGCGGGCCGCGTAATCGCCGGCGCGAGCGTGCGGAATTCCGGGGATTTCCCCGGCGCGTCGACCGGGGACGCGCACGTTCGCGGTGGTTGGGCTAGAAGCGGTGGTTGGGCTACTCGCGGTGGTGCTGCTAGAAGCGGCCGCCGCCGCCGAAGAAGCCGCCGCCGCCCGAAGAGCCGCCGAACGAGGTCGGACTCCAACCTCCGCCGCTGCTACCGCCGCCGAAGCCGCCACCCATACCGCCACCGCTGAGGATGTTGCCGATGATGATGCCGCCCAGCATGGCGCCGGTGTCCCCGCCACGACCGGGGCCGCCGCCGTAGCGCCCGTAGTAGGCCCGCTGTGCGGCCTGCACGTCGGCCTTGGCCAGTGACTGGGCCGCGGCGGCCAGTGTGGCCGCACCGTTGGCCTGGCTGATGGCGCCGGCGACGTCGGTGCTGCGCGTGTCCTGGGCGGCCTCGAGCCGGCGGCGGGCCTCGGCCAGCCGGGTGCGGGCCTCCGGGCCGACGCTGCCGCGGCGAGTGTCGATGTAATCCGAGACGGCGCGGATCCGCGACGACGCGGTGAACAGCGCCTGCTCCAGCGTGCGGGCCAGTCGCTCGGCGGCCGCGCGTTCCTCTGCCACGGTGTCCAGCAGCCGGTCCAGATCAGCGTCGGCCTTGGTCAACGCGGTGAACGCCCCCAGCGGATCTCCGCTGGACCGCGCGGCGGCGACAGCCCTGACCGCGGTGTCGCGGGCCGAGGTCAGCTCGGACCTGTGTGGGCCCGCGCCGCGCTGCAGCTGTGCATTGGCCTGTGCGATGCCGGCTTCGGCGTCGGTGATCGCCTCCGGCAGCGTGGCGACCGCGTGCCTGATGTCGCGGGCGGCGTTGTCCACCGCGTCGAGCAGCGCCCGGCCCTGGCCCAATCCGGACTCCGCGGCCCGCACGGCGTCCACCAGTTCGCTCTGCCCGCCGGTCACCGGGCGATCGGCCAGCCCGCGCGCCCGGGTGATGTTGCGTTCGGCGAAGGCCGCCCGGTCCTGCGCGGTCTTGACGTTGCCGGACACCGAACTGAGTGCCGTGGCGTCGAACTCGCGATGCAACTCGACCAGGTGCTGCTCGGAGAGCGGAATGCGCCCGGTCAGCTCGACGAGCCGTCGGGTCAGGTCGTCGAGGCGCGCCGGTGCGTTGAGCACCAGGTCACGCAACTGCTCGAACGACGCACGCTGGGTCTCCAGTTCGCGGTCGGCCTTGGCGGCGGTGACGATCACCCCGGTCAGCAGATCGCGCTGCTGGGCCGGTGTCTCGGGGATGTCGTCGTCGAGTTGCTGACGCACCGTGAAGGCGTGCTCCATGGCGGCGTTGGCGCTGGCGACCGCCTGTGCGAACGGCCGGGTGCGTTCCTGCCCGAACTCATCGACCGCCAGCTGCAACTCGTTGGCGCTGGTGCGTACCGCGTTGTCGACCTCGACCACCTTCTCGCGCGACAGCGCATCCAATGCGAACACCGGCACGGCGGCCAACGCGTTCGGATCGGTCGGGTCGACGCGCCGGGCTGCGGCCAGCGCCGCGGCGTGACGCCTACGCCGCAGCTGACGTGCCACCAGCCACACCACCACGCCGGCGGCCGCCACCGCGGCCAGCGCGATCAAGATCGGCGCCCAGTTCACCTCGGCCGGAGCTGCCGCCGCGTCCAACCCGTCGGCGGCGACAGCGGCCGCCCCGGCCCAGTCGCCGCGGTGCAGGGCCGGCTCGATCTGGTTGCGCCGCAGCGCGTCGACTTGGGAGGTGCTGATCTCGGAGATGCCGTTGGACACCAGGAACGCGTAGCTGCGGTCGGCGGTGGCCACCGCCAGCAGGGCGTCGTTGTTGCCCAGGTCGCTGAGCTGGGCCGTGCTGCGGCCCCACCCGTCGGCGGTCTGCCCGGAGAAGACCTCGACGTAGACCACCCACAGCCGCACGTGCCGGTCGGCGTAGAGCTTGTCGATCGCGGCCTGCACCTCGGCGCGGTCGGATTGCGACAGCACCCCGGCGCTGTCGGTGATCGAACTGGGCAGCCGCAGCGGTGGTTGCGCCGCGGCGCTCGGCGCCACGAGCAGCGCCGCGGTGAGGATCGCCAGGACGGCGCTGATCAGGCGCGTGATTCGCATGCTGGTCAATGTATATGCGATCCCTGGGCGATCGATGGAATTCTGCGGCCGGCCTGGACGGCTCGGGCGGCTCGGGCGGCGCGGCGCCGGACTTCGGGCCGGCGTGTCATCGATGTGGGGGCGCGCTAAATAGACTGGCGCCGGTGGCCATGAACTCATACGACAGCTACGGCGCGCACGATCGCGATCGCATCGTGGCGGAGACGTCGAAGACGGCCGGCCTGCCCGGAACCGGCGGCCAGCACCGGACCGACTTCGCCCGGGACCGGGCCCGGGTGCTGCACAGCGCCGCACTGCGCCGGTTGGCCGACAAGACCCAGGTCGTCGGGCCCCGCGACGGCGATACGCCGCGCACCCGGCTGACCCATTCGCTGGAGGTGGCCCAGATCGGGCGCGGGATGGCGATCGGACTGGGCTGCGACCCTGACCTGGTCGACCTGGCCGGACTGGCTCACGACATCGGGCATCCGCCGTACGGTCACAACGGCGAGCAGGCACTCAACGAAATCGCTTCCGGTTGCGGCGGATTCGAAGGCAACGCGCAAAACTTCCGCATTCTGACCGGCCTGGAACCCAAAGTCCTGGGGCCGGACGGCGCAAGCGCGGGACTGAACCTGACCCGGGCGGCGCTGGACGCGGTCACCAAATATCCATGGCCGCGACGGTCGGAAAACGGCCCGGACCGAACCAAGTTCGGGTTCTACGACGACGACCGTGCCGCCGCCGAATGGATGCGTCGAGGAGCGCCGGAGGGCCGGGTCTGCTTGGAGTCGCAGATCATGGACTGGGCCGACGACGTCGCCTACTCGGTGCACGACGTCGAAGACGGTGTCATCGCGGGTCGCATCGACTTGCGGGTGCTCGGCGACGCCTCGACGGTGGCCGAACTGGCGCGGCTCGGCGATCCCGACGGGGAGCATGATCTGGCCGCGGCGGCTCAACGACTCACCGAACTGCCGGTGGTGGCCGCGGTCGCCGGCTACGGCAAATTCGTGGTCACACTGTCGGCGTCCGTGGCGTTGAAGCGACTCACCAGCGAGTTGGTCGGCCGGTTCGCCTCCGCGGCGATCAGCGCTACTCATGCCACCGCGGGCCGCCGGCCGCTGACCCGCTACCAGGCCGACTTGGAGGTGCCTGAACTCGTTCGGGCCGAAGTAGCCGTGCTGAAAACCCTTGCGGTGCAGTTCATCATGTCCGAAGATCAGCACCGGAAGATCCAGGCCGCCCAGCGTGAGCGGATTCACGAGGTGGCGCACCGGCTGCTTGCCGGGGCGCCGGAGAGCCTGGATCCGATCTTCGTCCCGGCGTTCGTCGCCGCTGCGGACGACGGCGCGCGGTTGCGGGTCGTCATCGATCAGATCGCGTCGTGCACCGAGGGACGATTGGAGCGTCTCGCGGCGGGCTGAGTGGCCTCAGCCGAGTTCGGTGACCTTGTCCATCATCGCCTGCACGGCCTGGATGCTGCTGGTTTGGGGATCGGCGGAACCGGTGGCGTTCTCGGTGCCGGTGAACGCGATCAGCACCCCGACGATGTAGTTGCCGCGTACGCCGATGGCCCGGGTGTCGGGGGCCTTGGGGCTCTTGTCGAGCACGATGGAGGCCGCCAGCACGTCATCGGTGACCCGCACGTCGGTGATGTGCATTTCGGTGCCGTGCAGGTGCGGCTGCGCTCCCGAAACCGGGTCGGTCGTGTTGACCGGACGCCCGTCGCAGCGCTGCCACTGCTCGGCGAAGCTCGCGAACAACTCCTGCGCGTCGGCCTCGCTGGGCAGCGCGACCACGGCCTCCTTGACGAACATCACCCGGGTGGTGAGCGGCGTGAACCCGTCCCGGTGGGGTTCGGAGTCGATCCACGTCTCGCGTGCGTAGCTCTGCACGTCGGCCGCGGCGTACACGCTCTTCGGTGCGACGTCCACGACGCCCACGCATTCGCCGGTCGCCGACGAGTCCTCCATCGCCTCCAGGCCGCCGTAGGCGGGCGGCCCGGTGACAGTGGTGAAGGGCTGGTCCAGCATCTTCGTGAGCTCGGCGCCGTCGAGCAGGACCTGCTTGACGGTCTCGCCGGTGATACCCGATGCGGCGCCGCGGGAGCGGTCGGGCCAGACCAGCCACAGCACCAGCCCCACCACGGCCAGTACGACGACAGCGATCGCCAGTAGGAGGCGAGGTCGCTTGGATTTCGCCGCCGTTGGCTGCTCGGACAGACTCATGGGCGCTCCCGGACCTCGACGTTGACGGACCGAGCTTAAAACATCGGGGTTGGCGACCGGCGGTGCACTCTAGACTGACCCGGTGCCCGGCCGTATCTCCGATCGCGACATCGCCACCATCCGCGAACGTGTCCGGATCGAGGATGTGGTCGGCGATTACGTGCAGCTCAGGAGGGCCGGAGCCGACTCGCTCAAGGGCCTGTGCCCGTTTCACAACGAGAAGTCGCCGTCGTTTCACGTCCGCCCCAACCACGGCCTGTTCCACTGTTTCGGTTGCGGGGAGGGCGGTGACGTCTACGCGTTCGTGCAGAAGATCGAGCACGCCAGCTTCGTCGAGGCGGTCGAACTGTTGGCCGACCGGGTCGGCCACACCATCACCTACACCGGGGCATCGGCCACCAACATCCAGCGCGAGCGCGGCGGCCGCAGCCGGCTGATCGCCGCCAACGCTGCGGCAGCGGAGTTCTACGCCGCGGCGTTGGGCAGCCCCGAGGCCGCACCGGCGCGCAAGTACCTCACCGAACGTAACTTCGACGCCGCCGCGGCCCAGCGGTTCGGCTGCGGGTTCGCCCCTTCGGGGTGGGACGGCCTGACGAAACACCTGTTGCGTAAGGGCTTCGAGTTCAAGGAGCTGGAAGCCGCAGGACTGTCCCGGGAGGGACGCCGCGGCCCGATGGACCGGTTTCACCGTCGGCTGCTGTGGCCGATCCGGTCCTCGGCGGGGGAGGTGATCGGGTTCGGCGCCCGCCGGTTGTTCGACGACGACCCGATGGAGGCCAAGTACGTCAACACCCCGGAAACGACGCTGTACAAGAAGTCCAACGTGCTGTTCGGTCTCGACCTGGCCAAACGGGACATCGCGCGCGGGCACCAGGCCATCGTGGTGGAGGGCTACACCGATGTGATGGCGATGCACCTGGCGGGGGTGACCACCGCCGTCGCGTCGTGCGGCACAGCCTTCGGCGACGAGCACCTGGCGATGCTGCGTCGACTGATGATGGACGACAAGTTCTTCCGGGGGGAGCTGATCTACGTCTTCGACGGCGACGCGGCCGGGCGTGCGGCGGCGGTCAAGGCCCTCGAGGGTGAACAACAACTGGCAGGACAGTCGTTCGTCGCGGTGGCCGCCGACGGCATGGACCCGTGCGATCTGCGGCTGGCCCACGGCGACGAGGCGCTGCGCGACCTGGTGGCACGCCGAACCCCGTTGTTCGAGTTCGCAGTCCGCACCGCGCTGGCCGAGATGGACCTGGACAACGCCGAGGGGCGGGTCGCTGCGCTGCGTCGCTGCGTACCGATGGTCGCGGCGATCAAGGACCCGACGCTGCGCGACGAATACGCCCGCCAACTGGCCGGCTGGGTGGGATGGGACGACGTCGCGCAGGTCATCGGAAGGGTGCGCGCCGCGGCCAAGGATTCCCGGGGCGCCGCGAAGCGCATGTCCACCACTTCGGCCGCGGCGGTCGCCCAGCCGCCGGTCGCACGCCCCAATCCGGCCGATCCGACGCTGTGGCCGCAGCGGGAGGCGCTCAAGGCGGCGCTGCAGTTTCCTGCGCTGGCCGGGCCGGTGTTCGACAGCCTGACGGTGGAGAGTTTCACCCATCCCGGTTACGCGGCGGTGCGCTCGGCGATCGACACCGCCGGCGGAACCGCCGGGGCGGCCGCGGGCGCGCAGTGGATCGAGACGGTGCGCGAGCAGACCACCTCGCCGCTGACGATCGGCCTCATCCACGAGTTGAGCGTGGAGTCCATCCGCGTCGATGACGAGAAACTGCCCCGCTACATCGGCGGTGTGCTGGCCCGGTTGCAGGAGGTTTGGGTGGGCCGGCAGATCGCCGAGGTCAAGTCCAAGCTGCAGCGCATGTCACCGGTGGAACACAGTGACGAATACCACGCCCTGTTCGGGGACCTGGTCGCGATGGAGGCCTACCGGCGCAGTCTGCTCGAGCAGGCCAGCGGCGACGACCTGACCGCCTGACCGCCTGATCGCCTGATCGCCTGAGCGGATCAGTGCCGGCCGGATTCGTCGGAGTCCTCGGGCCGCAGCACCGTCATGCCGTCCTCGAGCTCGGTCAGTGTCACCATCTTCTGGTCGGGATGGATTCGGTTGGCGATGCTGCGCCGTCCCTTGTCGATCACCGATTTGGCGATCGGGCTGCTGGTCAGCGCGTGGTAGGTGCCGACGATCTGCTCGTAGCGGCGACGGCCGGCTTTCGTGCCCATCACGTAGCCGACGCCCATCACGACGACGTACCCGATCAAATGCTGCTCCCTACATCGTGCGGTGTTTCCATCCTGCCTCACGCGGCGGCGGCGCGTTTCGGTGCGACCCCCGTCGGGAGGCGGTGCTGTCCGGATGCGCTAGAGTCGTGCAAGTCCACGCGGACAGCAGTCCCCTGTAGCTCAATTGGCAGAGCATTCGGCTGTTAACCGGAGGGTTGGTGGTTCGAGTCCACCCGGGGGAGCCACCACGTTGTACCGGCGTCAGTCCAGCCGGGGAATCACCGAGGGACCGGCCTGCGAAGGCGGCTGTTGCGGTGCGAACATCGGGGGCGTCTGCTGTGACTGGGACTGCTGCTGCTGCTGAGCCGCGCGGGCCTGGGCGAGCGCACTGACCAGCGGGCTGTTGGCCATCATCTCGCGGCGCTCCTCGTCGGTCAGCTCGTAAATCGCCCACGCGCCCCAGGCGGCCGGCCGCACATACAGCGTGACCTTCTGCCGGCCGTTGTTGAAGACGGCGGGAACCGCCACCGCCCGGTCGGTGGCGGCGAAGCTGGCCATCTCCTCGGTAATCCGCTCGATGTCGGCGGAGTCCTGCAGCTCATAGGTCGGTGCCTGGACGCCCTTGGTCGGTGTGGCATTCAGCGCGAGGAACCACGCCATGGTTGGTACTCCTTTGTTTGAGCATCGATGCGGACAGCCTATGACGGTCGGCCGGTGGATTCACCGGCGGGCAGTCTCAGCCAAGTGTTCCGGATGCAGCATCTCGGCGTATCGCAGCTGCTCCGGGATGCCGAACCCGTCGACGAGGGTCTCGGCGTGCGGCCGCAACTTCCGGCACCGGTCGTTGATGCCGCGGGTCACCGCCTTGGCCCGATCGGTGGACAGGTAGCGGTGCTCGATGTACCACGCCTTGTCGTCCTCGATGACGCTGAGCGCGTACAGGTCGCACACCAGCTCCAGCAGCTCGCGGGCATCCGCGTCCGGGCAGGATTCGATGCCGGCGACGAAGGCCTCCAGCACCACCCGGTCGATGTGGGCGGCCGCGGCGTGCAGCACGTGGTCCTGAACGGCGTTGAAGGCGTCGAAGTCGCTCATCTCCTCGGACTTGGCCCGCAACCGGCGCGCCACCGACGTCAGCAGATACTCTTCGCGGTCGGTGAACATGTGCAGCTGGGTACCCCGGTTGAACAGACTGCCTTCTTCCTCGCTGTCTTGCCGGGCGTCGACGAAGGTCTGGATGATCGTCTCTGCGGCGGTACGTTTCAGCACCCGGTCGCTGACCGTCTCGGCGGCGAAACGCACCCAGTCGACCGGGCTCATACCGGCGATGTCGTCGGCGTAGGCGGTTAACAGTTGCTTGGCCACCAGTTGGGTCAGCACGTGGTTGTCGCCCTCGAAGGTGGTGAACACGTCGGTGTCGGCGCGCAACGCGATCAGCCGGTTCTCGGCCATGTAGCCCGCGCCGCCGCAGGCCTCGCGCGCCTCCTGGATCGCCCGGGACGCGTGCCAGGTGTTGGCGGCCTTCAGCCCCGCCGCCCGCGCCTCCAACTCCCGCTGTTCCTCGGGGTCGGGGTCGTCGGCGGTCTGCAGGTCATGGCATTTGCTCACCAGTTCGTTCTGAGCGAACTGCAGCGCGTATGACCGTGCGATCAGCGGCAGCAGCCGGCGCTGATGTACCAGGTAGTCCATGATGAGCACCTCGTGCTCGGCGCCGTCGTCGCTTGGCGCGCTGAACTGCCTGCGCTGCAAGGCGTATCGAGTAGCGATGTCCAGTGCGACCCGGGCGGCTGCGCCCGCGCTCCCGCCCACCGAGACCCGGCCGCGGATGAGGGTGCCGATCATGGTGAAGAATCGCCGGCCGTCGCTTTCGATCGATGACCGATAACTGCCGTCGGGGTCGACATCGGCGTACCTGTTCAACAGGTTCTCGCGCGGAACCCGGACGTGATCGAAGACGATGCGACCGTTGTCAACCCCGGGCAGACCGCCCTTGTAGTGACAGTCCGAGGTGGTGACGCCGGGCAGGTCGTTCCCCTCGGAATCCCTGATCGGCACCAGGAGGCAGTGCACGCCGTGACCCTGCTCTTCCCCGCCCGGGCCCGGTGTTCTCAACTGGGCGAAAACCGCCGCGATGGTGGCGGTTTCGGCCGCCCCGCCGATGTAGTCCTTGCGTGCCGTACCGGTGGCCGAATCGATGACGAACTCCTCGGTCGCCGGGTCGTAGGTGGCGGTGGTCTCCAGCGCCTGTACGTCGCTGCCGTGGCCGGTCTCGGTCATCGCGAAGCAGCCCAGCAGGTCGAGGTCGATGATCTTCTGGACGTAGGCGCGGTGGTGCCGCTCGGTGCCCAGGTTCTCCACGGCGCCGCCGAACAGCCCCCACTGCACGCCGGCCTTGACCATCAGCGACAGATCCGACATCGCCAGCATCTCGATCATGCTGACCGCCGCGCCGACATCGCCGGTTCCACCGTGTTCCTTGCGGAAGCTGTCGGCGGCCACACCGGTGCCGGCCATGATCCTGAGCTGTTCGGCGACCTTGGCGCGCGCGATCACCGTGTTCGGCGTGTGGTGCGGACGGAATTTCTCATCGGACAGGGTGGCTCGGACCCGGTTCTTCACCGCGCGCCAACGGCCATCCAAGGTGTCACAGAGTGCTGCGGAGATGGTCACCCCTGCACGGTAGCCGGGCTGGGCGACCGGTAAACCGGGTTTAAATTACGGTGTGCGTTGGAAGCTGGCCCGGCTGTTGTCGCTGTGTTGGATACTCGTCGCCGGCTGCGGACCGTGCGAGGCGCCGGTCGCGGCGCCGGGAGTGGAATACCTGGGTCAGGCCCACCTGGCGCCGAGCACCGTGTTCGCCGGTACGACGGTGGGCGGATTGTCGGGGATCAGTTACGACTCGCAGCGGGATTGTTACTACGTCATCAGTGACGACCGGTCGGCCAGCGGACCGGCCCGGTTCTACACGGTACGGCTGTCGGTGTCCGATCGCGGCATCGATGCCGTGGCGATCATGGCCGTCCACCCACTGCTGGACGAACACGGGCGGCAGTTCGAACCGCGGTCGTTCGACAGTTCGCCGCCGGTCGTGCCACCGGACCCGGAAGGTATCGCGTTCGACAGCGGCCGGCAGCGGCTGTATTGGTCGTCGGAGGGGGAGCGGCGCACCGACGGGCCGCGTGGTCCGGTGCTGGCCGATCCCTGGGTCAGGATCGCCGGGCTCGACGGCAGCTATCTCGGTCAGTTGACCACGCCACCGCAATTGGCGATGTCGGCGCAGCGCACCGGGCCGCGCCGCAACAAGACGCTCGAGGGGCTGACGCTGAGCCCGGACGGCCGGTCGCTGTTCGCCGCGATGGAAGGACCCGGCTACGACGACGGTGCCCTGCCGGATCAGGCCCGCGGCGCGCTGACCCGCATCACCGCCTACCGCGTCGACCCGGGCGCCGACTCGGCCGCACCGGTCGCCCAATACGCCTATCCGCTGGAGCCGGCCACGGCCCCCGCCGAGACCAACGGTCTGACCGACCTGGTGGCGTTGTCGGACACCGCGTTCCTGGTGATCGAGCGGGCGTTCAGCGTGCGCCCGACGGTGCGGTTGTTCCGGGCCGAAATCGGGGACGCCACCGATGTGTTGGGCGTGCCGGCCCTTGCCGGGGCGGCCGTGACCCCGATGGTCAAGACGTTGGTGGCCGACCTGTCGACCACGCCCGGCCTGGAACCGCTGGACAACATCGAGGGGATCACGCTGGGCCCCAAACTGCCCGACGGGCGTCAAACGCTGGTGCTCGTCAGCGACGACAACTTCTCGCCGCGCCAGCTGACGCAGTTCGTGGTGTTCGCGATGTCCGCGCGCTGAGTCGATGCGGTGACGCGCCGGCGAGGAACAACCCGGGCCGGACACCGCCCGCTCGGACGGGCACTATCATCGGGGGGCAGGCCGGCCACCTGGGAGACTAAATATAACCCGACAGCCGCTAATTGATATTTTCCGAATGCCGGCTGTCGTTATTGGCGATTGCGGGTATCGAAAAGGTTTAATTTGCACAGTGCCCTGATAGCGTTAGCGCAATGCGGTACGACTGCCGGTCAGTGACGAGGCTGAGATCGCGCGTTGGCTGACTCCACCGACCGGCGCGCCGATGCGACGCGTCAGCAGATCATCCGCGCCGCTGCGCACCAGTTCGCCCAGCGGCCCTATCACGACGTCGGCCTTGACGATATCCTCGCGGAAGCGGAATTGACCAAGGGCGCAATGTATTTCCATTTCCGCTCCAAGCATGCTCTCGCACTTGCCGTCATCGACGAACAACTCGCCAGGGCCGGAGCGGCGGTACAGTCGCTGGTCGACCGGAAGCTTTCCGGCCTGGAAACCCTGATCGACGTCGGCTATCTGATGGCGGTCGAAGACAGCTGTCGCGACACCGCGCGCGCGGTGCTGCATCTGCTTCCGGTTGTCGGTCGTGGCGAGGGACTGCAGACCACGGTGCTCAACAACGCGGTCCAAGCGCTGAGTGTGGTGACCGAACGCGCAGTCGCCGAAGGGGACATCGTCGGCAGGGAACCGCAGGATGTGGCCCGGATGCTGGTGGCACTGTACCTGGGGTTGCGGCAGGCGGGCGATCTCGACGACCCCGAACAGTTCCTGGGGCAGATCGAGCGGGGCTTCATCGTCGTGCTGCCCGGAATGGTGCCGGACGACCGCATCGACTATTTTCTCCAGTTCATCCGGCGGCGCACCGCGCTGGCCATCAAGACCGCGTCGGCGAACCCCACCGTGGCCGACGACCGGGCGGGCTGATGGCACGTCAGGTTCGATCCGAGGCGACCCGACGGAAGCTGCTCGACGCAGCCATCGACGTCTTCGGCGAGGTGGGCTACGTCGCCGCCGGCCGAACCGCGATCATCGAGCGCGCGGGAGTGACCAAAGGCGCCCTGTACCACCACTTCGATTCGATGGAATCACTGGTGATGGCCATCATCGAGGGTGGATTCAGCACCATGCTGAGCACCTTCCGGAACATGTGCCAGCCGTCGTCGCCTGCCTTGGAAGGCATGATCCACGGCATGTTCGCCGTCACCGCGGTGCTGGCCGTCGACAAAGAGGCGCGAGCGGCGGGCCACCTGGTTTTCGCACTGTCGGAATCCAACGAACTGGGCGGCGACGTCGCCGACGAATGGGCGGCGGCGGTGGCCGCCCAGACCGCACGCGCGATCGCCGAGGGGGATTTGCGCGAGGGCCTCGATCCCGCTCAGGTCGCCGAACCGATCACCGGCGCGATGCTCGGGACGTGGCTGCTGTCGAGCTGCGAGGACGGCATCGCCCGATTGACCCGGATGTGGGAGATGCTGCTGCCCGCGATCGTGGCGCCGGACTCGCTGGCGTACTTTCAGCAATTCCTGGCTCGCGAGGCACTGCGTCACCAGGCCGAGCCCGGACCGGGGGGCGGCGACGAGGACTCGGCCGCCGTCGACTGAGTCGCTAGCGCTCGTCCGTCCACAGTTGCTCGGTGAGGTCTTGGAAGGTGGCGAGCGCAACCCGGTCGTCGGCACGTTCGAGCGCCGACTTGCTCATCAAGGCCCGCACGGTTGAACCGTCCCGATGTTCCAGGGAGACAACCAGATTGGCCAATGAGTGCATTACCGACAATGCGGACTCCTCAGCCGGCGGGACCTCGCCGAAGATCTGCCGGAACTCCAGGGCCAGCACTTCTTCCTGGGTGTAGCCGAGCATGCCGGCGAAGCCGGTGTTGGCGAACAAGATGGTGCCGTCGTCGGCGATCGCGAGCACGGGCACCGGTATCCGCTCGAGCGCGACCAGGGCCGGCAACTGCCGCAGCGTCTCCATCGGGGTCTGGGGGGTTTGCGCGTTTCGCCGTCGCTCCATGCATCTGATTATGACGGGCGGGGTCCTGCCCGCGGGCATCCTTTCCGGTCCCGGCGAGGCCGGGAGTGCGCCGTCGACGCACAGCAGTCACACAAGCCCTAACGACCGGTCTTGTGATAGTTGAACATCATACGAAAGGTATGTACTATCTCCATTTATGCGAGGGACTGGTTTGCAAGGCGGGGGTGCGCAACAGCGCGCGCCGTGGCCGGCGCCGGTGAGTTCCTCCCACAGCTTCGCCCGGGGCACCTCGAGGGGTCCGCACCGCCGATTGCCGCCGTACGCCGAGACGCGCTGGTGCACCGCACCGGCTGCAGAGCTCGCCGGCCGGCAGCCGGGGGTGCGGTTGTGTGCCGCTTTCTACCGGGCGTTGTTCTTTTCAGATCACCAAAGCCTGGCTGTCGGCCAGGAAAGGCATGGCCATCCAGCGCGACGCCAGCATTGATTCCGCTGCGGCGCCGGGCACCGGGCGCGAGAACAGGAACCCCTGCGCGCGGTGGCATCCGTGACGCATCAAGGTGAGCGCGGCAGCTGACGTCTCCACGCCCTCGGCGACCACTTGCAGTCCGAACGCCTCGGCGAGGGCGATGATCGCCCGCACGATCGCCAGATCGCCCGCGTTGACGCCCAATTCCCGCACGAATACGGTATCGATTTTCAGCGTGTCGACCGGCAGATCCTTCAGGTGCGACAGCACGGCGTAGCCGGTGCCGAAGTCGTCGATGGCGATCTGCACTCCGGCCTCGCGCAGCTCGGCCAGGGTGCGCCGGGTGGTCTCGATGTTTTGCACCACCGCGCGCTCGGTGATCTCCAGGCACAACGACCCCGGCCGCAGGCCGAACTCCTCGACGGTGTCCACCACGTTCTGAACGAATCCTCGAGCGGCCAGCTGCACCGGGGAGACGTTAACGCGCAAGGTGGCGTTGGTCCGGACGCCGTTGGCCTGCCACGAGCTGAATTCCGCGCACGCACTGCGCATCACCCACCGGCCCAGGTCGTCGGCCAGGTTGGCGGATTCGGCGATGCTGATGAACGAGCCGGGCAGCAACAACCCGCGGGTCGGATGCCGCCAGCGCACCAGCGCCTCGACCGCCACGATCGCCCCGCTCCACAAGTCGACCTCGGGCTGGTAGTACAGCAACAGGGACTCGTCGTCGATTTTGCCCTGCAGGTGCAGCTCGATGTCCTTGCGGAACAAGCTCTTCAGCGACATGTCATCGGTGGAGCTGACGGTCTGGTTACCACCACCGCGTTTGGCGGCCAGCACCGCCTCGTCGGCGCGATGCAACAGGCCCGCGCTGGTGTCCTCGCCCGGCAGCCCCACGGTAACGCCCACACTGACCGTGCTGGTCACGGTATGGCCCTGGATCTCCACCTTGTCGCGCAGTGCACCCTGCAGCCGATCGGCGAAGGTCTCCGCGCTGGCCATCGACATGGGCCAGTCCGGGATGACGACGAACTCGTCACCGCCGATCCGGGCCGTCATTGTGCGGTTCCCGGCATATGCTCGGAGCCGCCGGGCGAAGTCCTGGATGAACCAGTCGCCGGCGGCGTGCCCGAGATAGTCGTTGATCGGCTTGAGCCGGTCCAGGTCGATATAGAAGACGCCGACCGGCCCGGGATTTCCCGCGACCAGCCGGTCCGAGAGATGAGCGACGAGCGCGCGCCGGTTGTGCAGCCCCGTCAGGTCGTCGTGGTCGGCCAGGTAGCGCAGCCGCTCCTCGGCGACCACCCGGGCCTGCAACTGCGCGAACAGCGACGCGATCGCTTCGATCGTGTTGAGTTCTTCCGGCCGCCACTTTGGCCGGCGGAACTTGACCAGGCCGAGCATGCCGGTGGTCACCGGCCCCGAGATCAGCGGTGCGGTCGCCACCGACAGTGATTCGATCGCATGATCGATCGCCAGCTGGCGCACATAGCCCGACTCCGACGGTTCTGGCCGGATGACCGCCACCCGCTTGCCGTGCGCGCAGGTGGTGAAGACCGGATCGGCGGTGGTGAACGAGACGACCGCCAGCGGATCCGGGTCGGGCGGATCGGTACGCGGCGGCCACTCCGCCACCAGCTTGGACGCCCGGATCTCGTGGTCGTTGTGGCGCAGGAATCCGGCATCGACGTTGAGCTGTTCCACCAGCGTCTGCAGTACCCGCTCGCTGACGGCGGGCGCCGTGGCCGGTGTGGTGGCCATCAGCTGGGCGGCGATCGAAGTGACCAGCGCCAATCTATCCGCCACGATGTCCTTCCCCCGAAGACCGCCAGCCCCGCGCGGGAACCGCACGGGCCGCAGCACGCCTGGGCTCGCGTCGGGTTGATGTCGCAGTGAGCATATTCGACAAACCGCCCAGGCTGGAACATCTCAGGTGAACCGGCTGTTAACGCCCCGGTCTGCTCGGAGCGGTCTCGGCCAGGAAACGCCGTAGCACCTCGACGGCCTCGGCGAGCGTCCGGCGGTCTTCCGCGGACAGCCGGTCCAACTCCGGGTCGATCGCCGCGGCCCGGTCGCGGCGAACCTGGTCCAGGGTCTGCACGCCTTTTTCGGTGATCCCGATCAGCACGGCGCGGGCGTCCTGCGGATCCGGGGTGCGGGTGGTCAGCCCGGCGTCCTCGAGTCGCCGCACCTGGGTGGTCATCGTCGGCTGAGAGCAGTGGTCGACCGCGGCCAACTCGGAGATACGGGCCTCGTCCAGATCCTCGATGGTGGACAGCAGCCGGGCTTGGGCGCCGGGAATCGGCAGGGCGACCCGCTGGGTGGCCACGCGGTTGAGGCGGGCGACGACGCTGAGCAGGTCGGCTCCCAGGCTGATATGGGCGGGGGCTGCCATCGCGCGAGTATGGCACAAGAGTGGACAGAAGTGGATCATCTCGGCCGGCCGCGTATCGGGCGGCTGCCGGAGCGGCTGGCAGAATCGACGGGTGACGAAGACCGGCCAGGGTGGTAGCCGAATTCGGGCGCGGTCGATGCGACCCGTCGAGATCGCGCAGGCCGCGGTGATGGCGGCGCTGTGCGCAGCGACGGCGATCATCGCGGTCGTCGTGCCCTTTGCCGGTGGATTGGCGCTGCTCGGGACGGTGCCGATGGGCCTGCTGGCCTACCGCCACCGGTTTCGGGTGTTGACCGCCGCCACGGTGGCCGCCGCAACCATCGCGTTCCTGATCGCGGGGATGGGCGGCTTCATGACGGTGGTGAACTGTGCCTACATCGGCGGGTTGACCGGCGTCATCAAGCGTCACCGCCGCGGCCTGCCGACCGTGGTCGTGGCCTCGGCGGTGGCCGGCGGAATCTTCGGAGCCGCCGCCGTGGCGGCGTTGACCGTCCTGTCGCGGCTGCGCCACCTGATCTTCGATGCGATCACCGCCAATGTGCACGGCGTCGCCGCCGCGATGGACAAGGTCCCGCTGCCGGAATTCCAGCGGGCCGCGGCGGACCTCACCGGCCTGCTCGGCGTGGTGCTGCGTTACTGGCAGTGGCTGTTGCTGGTGCAGTCGACGATCAGCGTGATGATCGTCTCGCTGCTCGGCTGGTGGGCGCTGTCGCGGGTGCTCGACCGGCTGCGCGGCGTTCCCGACGTGCACAAATTGGACCTGCCGGCCGAGAGTGGGCCGGTAGCGCCGGTCCCGGTGCGGCTGAATCAGGTGCGCTTCCGCTATCCGCAGACCAGCCACGACGCCCTGGGGCCGGTGAGCCTGGAAGTCCAAGCGGGCGAACACGTCGCGGTCACCGGGGCCAACGGCTCGGGCAAGACCACCCTGATGCTGCTGCTGGCCGGGCGTGCTCCCACCGCAGGCACCGTTGAGCGCCCCGGAGCGGTCGGGCTGGGCGCGCCCGGCGGCACCGCAGTCGTGATGCAGCATCCCGAGAGCCAGGTGCTGGGCACCCGGGTCGCCGACGACGTGGTGTGGGGCCTGCCCGCGGGGGCCACCACCGATATCGACCGGCTCCTCGGCGAGGTCGGTCTGAGCGGTTTCGCCGAGCGCGACACCGGCGGGTTGTCCGGCGGTGAGCTGCAGCGCCTGGCGGTGGCCGCGGCCCTGGCCCGCGAACCGGCACTGCTGATCGCCGACGAGGTCACCAGCATGGTCGACCCGAAGGGGCGTGAAGTCCTGCTGGGGGTGCTCTCGGGGCTGGCGGGCTCTTCCGAACGGCGCTGCACGTCCCTGGTGCACATCACCCACTACAACGATGAGGTCGGCAGCGCCGACCGGGTCATCGATCTATCCGGCTCGCGCGACAACACCGCCATGGTGGAGACGGCCGAGGTTCCTGTCGCGGCGTCCGGTGGCGCCATCGCCGGGCGCAGTGGCCGCCCGGTGCTCGAACTGGCCGGTGTCGGACACGAATACGGCAGCGGCACCCCATGGGCCAAGACCGCGCTGCGTGACATCAGTTTCACCGTCGACGACGGCGACGGCCTGCTGATCCACGGCGGCAACGGCTCCGGCAAGTCGACGTTGGCCTGGGTCATGGCCGGCCTGACCACGCCCACCACCGGCCGCTGCCTGCTCGGCGGGCGACCGGCCGACGAACAGGTGGGGGCGGTGGCGCTGTCGTTCCAGGCGGCCCGGCTGCAGCTGATGCGCAGCCACGTGGGCCTGGAGGTGGCGTCGGCCGCCGGCTTCTCACCGCACGACCACGCCCGTGTCAGCGCCGCGCTGGCGGCCGTCGGTTTGGACGCGGCGCTGGCCGGCCGGCGCATCGACCAACTCAGTGGCGGTCAGATGCGCCGACTGGTGCTGGCGGGCCTGTTGGCCCGCTCGCCGCGGGCCCTAATCCTCGACGAACCGCTCGCCGGCCTGGACGCCACCAGCCGGCTGGGGCTGCTGCGGCTGCTGGAGGGCCT
Source organism: Mycolicibacter algericus DSM 45454 (assembly GCF_002086455.1). GTDB lineage: Bacteria > Actinomycetota > Actinomycetes > Mycobacteriales > Mycobacteriaceae > Mycobacterium > Mycobacterium algericum. Next base: position 143,701 of record NZ_MVHC01000002.1, on the reverse strand, counting down.
GCGGCGCGAGACCGGCCTGACCGTGGTGGTCATCTCGCATGACTTCGCCGGGCTGGGCGAACTGTGTCCCAGGACCCTGCACCTGCAAGACGGTGTGCTGGTGCCGGCACCGGCGGGTGCGGCATGACCGGGGAGGCACGCCGAAACCCACGCCGAAACCCACGCCCGGTGGTGCTGCTGCGCCCGGTGCCCGGCAGCTCCGTCGTGCACCGGTTGTGGGCGGGAACCAAACTGCTCGTCGTCTTCGGCATCTCGGTACTGCTGACCTTCTATCCGGGCTGGGTGACGATCGGTGCGGTGGGCCTGTTGGTGTTCACCGCGGCCCGGGTTGCCCGCATACCGCGAGGCGCCCTGCCGTCGGTGCCGCGCTGGCTGTGGGTGTTGCTGGTGGTCGGCGGTGCAACCGCCGCCATGGCCGGCGGCGAACCGGCCGGTCTGGGCGGACTGTTGAATTTCCTGCGGATCACCGCGCTGTCGATCGTGCTGCTGGGCTTGGGCGCGATGGTGTCGTGGACCACCAACGTCGCCGAAATCGCGCCCGCGGTAGCCACACTCGGCCGGCCATTGCGGCTGCTGCGCATTCCGGTCGACGAGTGGGCCGTTGCGCTGGCGTTGGCGCTGCGTGCCTTCCCGATGCTCATCGATGAGTTCCGGGTGCTCTACGCCGCGCGTGGGCTGCGTCCCAAGACGCGGCCGCGGACCCGCCGGGAACGTCGGCGCCGCTGGGCCCGTGAGGCGATCGACCTGATCACCGCGGCCATCACCGTCACGCTGCGCCGGGCAGACGAGATGGGCGATGCGATCACCGCTCGCGGTGGCATCGGCCAGATCTCGGCATCGCCGGCGCGGCCGAAGCTGGCCGATGCGGTGGCGCTGGCACTGGTCACCCTGACGTGCGGTGCGTCGCTGGCCCTCGAGCTGACGGTGCTGACAACCGCGGGGTGAGTCTTCCGCCTCCCGCCACCCGCTTCCTGCCTGCTTCCCACCGCGAGATTGCACTCACGCAGGCTTTCCGGCTGTGTTTCCTGCATGGTTGCAATCTCGGCGAGTTGTCGGTGCCCACGAGCATGCTCGCCGGGCATGAAGGCATTTCTCGGCAGCGAAGCGGTCGCCGAAGGCACGGTCTCCCGGCATCGGTTGGGGCGGTGCCGACGGATCTTTCCGGACGTCTACCTCCCCGCAGGCCAGGCTGTCCCCACGCTGCGGGACCGAATCGAAGGCACCTGGCTCTGGTCGCGGCGCCGCGGGGTCATCGCCGGCGTGGCGGCATCGGCACTGCACGGAGCGCGCTGGGTCGACGACGACGTGGTGATCGAGATGCTGCTGTGTAATGGTCGGCCGCCGAGGGGAGTAACGACGCGAAATGAGACGTTCGCCGATGACGAGGTGACTGTTGTGCGGGGCATCCGGGTCACCAAGCCTGCCCGCACCGCTTTCGATTTGGGGCGCCACCTGCCGCGGGGGCAGGCGCTGGCCCGGCTGGACGCCCTGATGCGGGCGACGCCGTTCGCAGTCGAGCGTGTTCTGGCGCTCGCCGATCGGTATCCCGGGGCCAGGGGATTGCAGCAGCTTCGGGAACTGCTGCCACTGGTCGACGGCGGTGCGGCATCACTGAGAGAGAGTGGGTTGCGGCTGCTGCTCATCGACGAGGGATTCCCGATCCCGACGACGCAGATCCCCGTTCACATCAACTTCCAGTTGTTCGCCATGCTCGATATGGGGTGGGAAGAGTTTCGCGTCGCTGCCGAGTACGACGGGGATCAGCACCGCACCGACCGCCGTGAATACGTCCGTGGTGAACGCCGTCAGCGCAAGCTGCCGCAGCTCGGCTGGCTCAGCATCAAGGTGATCGCCGAAGACCGGCCCGACGACGTGATCGACCGCGTCGATCGCGCGTTGCGGTCCCGAGGTTGGCGGGGCACCCTCACCCCGAGATTGCACTCACGCAGGTGATTTCGCGAATTTTCCTGCAGGGTTGCAATCTCGGAGTTGTTACGGAGGCCGTTACCGGGCGGCTGCGGTGTTGGCGGCGTCTTGAGCCCGGCGCAGCGTGGCGGCGACGTCGGTGCGACCCAGAAACATTTCGTCGAAATAGGGTTTGATCGCCTGGTTGCCGGCCGGAAATCCCGCGAACCCGCCGGGAGTCGGGATGCGCGGTCCGTCCAGTACGGCGAAGAACGGGGTGACGTCGAGGCCGCGGCGCGCCCAGTAATCGAAGTAAACGTGTTGCGCGCTGAGCACGGCGGGGATCGCCGCCCCCTGGCGGCCCAGGTATTCGTTTCCCTGATGGCTGCCGAGCCAGGCCAACACGTCTCGCACCGCCTGCGGGTGCGGGGAGGCGGCGTTGCCGGCGGCGGCGATGCCGTTGGTGACACTGACCCGGCCGGCCGGTCCGGCCGGCAGCATCGCGACCCCCCAATTGAACGCGGCCTGCTCGGCTACGGCGGCCAGGTTGTAGGTGCCGGACTGGAACAGCGCCATCTTCCCGGCCAGGAACTGGTTGCGGGAGAAGTCACCGTTGGTGTTGGTGTCGGAGGCCGGCGGTGCCACGTGATCTTCGTTGATCAGCCGAACCAGGTATTCGAATGCGGCCACGGCCGCGGGGTTGTCGAAAGCGAACTGGTCGTCGCGCTGGAACATTCCGCCGGCTGACCCGATGTAGTTCAGGTAGATGCCCTGCGGATCGTTGGCGGCGTTGTAGCCCCACTGCCGGATGCGGCGCGGGTCGAAACCCGGTGTGCCCGCGTTGCGCCCGGCAGTGTCGCGGGTGAGCTCGGCCAGCACCGGCCGCAGCGTGTCACTGCCGCCGCGCGGATCCCAGCGCAGCCGCACCAGCCGGGCGGGATCGACTCCGGCAGTTCTCAGCAGATCCGCGTTGTAGTACAGCGCGATACCGGCGTCGGTGAGCTGCGGTACCCCCCACAGCGTCCCGCCGCGGGTGAACTGGCTGACCACGGACGGCTCCCAATCCGCGCCGGTCCCATCAATTTTCAGCAGCCGTCCAGTGTCGGCGTAGCCGGCCAGATAGGCGTCGGAGAGCCAGAAGATGTCGTCGGCGCCGCCGCCGGCCACGTCGGTGCGCAGCGTGTCGAAATACGTCGCATAGGACACCACGTTGGCGCGTACCTCGATATCGGGGTGAGCGCGGTGGAACGCGGCGAACGACTGCCGATAAGCGGCCGCGACCTGCTCGTCCCACAGTCGCACCGTCACCACCGTCTTGGCGCCGGCCGAGCGGGTTGAGGCGTGATCGAGCAGCACCGCCGTCACACCGAACAGCGCGGCCAATAACACCACCGCGATCGCGAACAGGGTCGAGAACCGCGGCCGGTTCATTTGATCCCCGTCACGACGATCGAGGCCACTATCCGGCGCTGGAACGCCACGAACAACACGATCAGCGGGATCATCGCCACCGTGGTGGCCGCCATCACCAGCGTCCACTGCGCGTTGTAGCGGGACTGCAGGGCGGCGGTCGCCACCGTCAGCACGCGCCACTTGTCGCCGCTGGTGATCACCAGCGGCCACATGAAGTTGTTCCACTGCGAGACGACGGTGATCAGTCCGAGGGTGACCAGGATCGGCCGACTGGCCGGCACCATCACGTGCACGATCACATCCAGGGTGTTCGCGCCGTCGAGCCGCGCGGCGTTGACCAGGTCATCGGGGACGGAACGAAAGTACTGGCGCAACAGGAAGATCGCATACGGGGAGCCGAACACGAACGGTAACACCAACGCCCAGAACGTGTTCCTCAGACCCAACTGCGCCATCATCAGATACAACGGCACTACCGTCACCGTGGCCGGCACCATCAAGGTCGCGACGTAGAGCCAGAACAGCTTGTCGCGGCCCGGGAATTCCAGCCGGGCGAACGCGTAGGCGGCCAGCACCGAAAAGCTCAGCTGCCCGAGCACGATCACCGCCGTCATCAGAGTGGTGACCGCAGCTGCGCGGCCGAACCCGGCACCGCCCAGATCACGAAAGTTGTCCAGGGTCGGCGGGTTCGGCCATGCCAGCGGGGTGCCGGTGGCGAACTGGCGGGCCGGAGTGAACGACGTCAACAGTCCCAGGCCGAACGGCGCCAACGTGATCAACGCGCCGAGTGTCAGCAGGGCGTAGATGACGGCGTTACGTGAGGTCATAGCTGACCCGCCGTCCCAACGACAGCTGCTGCACCACCGTGACACCGACCAGCACCGTGAACAGCACCAGTGCCATCACCGCTGCGCGTCCGATCGCCGCCGCCCCGAACGCCTCGTCGTAGATGCGGTGTGCGATCAGGTCGGTGCGGCCTGCCGGCCCGCCCCCGGTCAACGCATAGACGGTGTCGAACACCTGCGCCGCGCTGACCACTCCGGTGACCAGCACGAAGAACATGGTGGGCCGCAGCATCGGCAACGTGACCCGCCAGAACCGCTGCCAGCCGTTCGCTCCGTCGATGCGGGCCGCCGACAGCACCTGGGCGGGAATGGCCAGAATGCCGGCCAGGAAGAACAGCGCGACGTAGCCGACGTTGGTCCACACCACCACCGCCGCGGTCACCGGCAGCGCCAGCCCGGGATCGGTCAACCATTCGATGCGATGCCCCAGCACAGTGCTCACCGCGCCGTCGGTGGGGCTCAGGATCCACCGCCACAGCACCGCGATCGCCAGCGGCGCGCAGATCCACGGCAGCACGTAGATGGTGCGGAAAGCGCCGCTGCCGGGTAGTTCGCGGGCCAGTAGCACCGCCACCGCGAGGCCCAGGGCGGTTTGGACGGGTACGACGATCACCACGAAAAGCACCGTCACCGCAAGCGAATTACCGAACACCGGGTCGGTCAGCACCGATCGCCAGTTCTCTGCACCCACGTAGCTGATCGGTCCCAACAGATCCCAGCGGTGCAGACTCAGCCATACCACCACCAGCATCGGCAACAGCAGGAACGCGACCACCCCGAATAGGCTTGGGGCCAGCAACGCGTAGGCCAGGGAAGTGGAGCGGCGCGGCGAGTCTGCCATGCAGGTATTAAAACCGCTCGATACCGTGGACGGGTGACACCGAACCGGGGGATCGATGCCGAATTTCTGGCGCTGCCCCGCCACGAGCTGGCCGATGCCGCGCTCTCGGCGGCCAGAGCGGCCGGTGCCGAGCACGCCGACCTGCGAATTCACCGGATCGCCACCGAGGTCGTCCGGCTGCGTGACGGCGAACTGGAGACCGCGGTGGTCAACCGCGAACTGGGCTTTGCAGTGCGGGTGATCGTCGGCGGCACCTGGGGCTTCGCTTCGCATGCCGAACTGGCGCCGGGCGTCGCGGCCGACACCGCCCGCCGGGCGGTGCAGGTGGCCAAGACGCTGAGCACCCTCAACGCCGAACGCGTCGAGTTGGCGACCGAACCGGTCTACCGCGACGCCAGCTGGGTGTCGCAGTATGCGATCGACCCGTTCGCAGTGCCCACCGCCGACAAGATCGACGTGCTGGAGGACTACTCCGGGCGGTTGCTGGCCGCCGACGGAGTCAACCATGTGACCGCTGCGCTGACCGCGGTCAAGGAGCAGACCTTCTACGCCGACACGTTCGGCTCGTCGATCACCCAACAGCGGGTGCGGGTGATGCCCGTCTGCGAAGCGGTCACGGTGGGCCCGGAGGGCTTTGACTCGATGCGCACGCTGGCGCCACCCACCGCGCGCGGTTGGGAGGCCGTGGCCGGCGACGAGGTGTGGGACTGGTCAGACGAGCTGCGGCAGCTGCCGGTGCTGCTCGCCGAGAAGATGAAGGCCCCCAGCGTGGCCGCCGGCCCGACCGACCTGGTGATCGACCCGACCAACCTGTGGTTGACGATTCATGAATCCATCGGGCACGCAACCGAATACGACCGCGCCATCGGCTACGAGGCGGCCTATGCCGGCACCTCGTTCGCCACCCCGGACAAGCTCGGCACGATGCGCTACGGGTCGCCGGTGATGAATGTGACCGCCGACCGCACCGTGCCCTACGGGCTGGCCAGCATCGGCTACGACGACGAGGGGGTGGCCGCCCAGAGCTGGGACCTGGTGCGCGACGGGGTGTTCGTCGGCTATCAACTGGACCGGGTGTTCGCGCCCCGGTTGGGCCAGACCCGCTCCAACGGGTGTTCTTACGCCGACTCGCCGCACCATGTCCCGATCCAGCGGATGGCCAACGTGTCGCTGCAGCCGGGTGCCGAAAACGTGAGCACCGCCGACCTGATCGCCCGGGTGGACGACGGCATCTATATCGTCGGGGACCGATCGTGGTCGATCGACATGCAGCGCTACAACTTCCAGTTCACCGGGCAGCGGTTCTTCCGGATCCGCGACGGCCGGCTCGACGGGCAGCTGCGTGACGTCGCCTACCAGGCGACCACCACCGACTTCTGGAACGCGATGGAGGCCGTCGGCGGTGCCTCGACGTGGCGGCTGGGCGGGGCGTTCAACTGCGGCAAAGCCCAACCCGGTCAGGTGGCCGCGGTCAGCCACGGCTGCCCGTCGGCGCTGTTCCGTGGGATCAATGTGCTCAACACACGGGCTGAAGGGGGCCGGGAATGATTCCCGCGCAACAGGTTATCGACACCGCGCTGGCCGCGGCCACGGGCGTCGACACCGAGACCATCGTGCTGGTCACCGATAAGGCCGAGGCGTCGTTGCGGTGGGCGGGCAACTCCATGACCACCAACGGGGTGTCCAGCAGCCGGACCACCACGGTGGTCACCATCGTCCGCGACGATGAGGGGCCCCGCGTCGGTTCGCTGTGTTCGGCCGAGGTGGATCCGGCATTGATCCCGGAACTGGTGGCGGCCTCGCAGGAGGCGGCCGCCGGTGCGCCGGAAGCCCGCGACGCCGCCGAGCTGGTAGCCGGCACCGGGGCGCCCGACGACTGGGACGCCGACGTGCCGGGAACCGGCGCCGAGGTGTTCGCCGAGCTGGCGGCCGGTTTGAGCCGTGGCTTTCGGGGCGCCGACCAGCTGTACGGCTTCGCGCGCCACGAGGTGTCGACGACGTTCCTGGCGTCGTCGGCCGGGCTGCGGCGGCGCTTCACCCAGCCCACCGGGACGGTCGAGATCAACGCCAAACGTGACGGTGCGAGCGCCTGGGCGGGGATCAGCAGCCCGGACTTCGTTGATGTGCGATGCGATTCGCTGCTGGAGCAGTTGTCGACCCGGCTCGGTTGGGCGGCGCGCACCGTCGAGCTGCCGGCCGGTCGCTATGAGACGTTGATGCCGCCGTCCACGGTGGCCGACATGATGATTTACCTGGGCTGGACGATGAGCGGCCGCGGCGCCCAGGAGGGCCGCACCGCGCTCTCGGTGCCCGGCGGCGGCACCCGGGTAGGCGAGCGTCTCACCGAGTTGCCGTTGACGCTGTACTCCGACCCGCACGCGTTCGAACTCGAGTGTGCGCCCTTCGTGGCCACCGGTGCCTCATCGGAGACGGCGTCGGTGTTCGACAACGGCCTGGACATCGGCTGCGTGGACTGGATCCGCGGTGGGGTGATCAACGCACTGGTCTACCCGCGGGCCGCCGCCGCGGAGTTCGGCGCCCCGGTCGCGCTGGCCGCCGACAACTTGTTGATGACGGGCGGTTCGGCCAGCATGGCGGAGATGATCGCCTCCACCGAGCGGGGGCTGCTGCTGACCACGCTGTGGTACATCCGCGAGGTCGACCCGACCACGCTGCTGTTGACCGGGCTGACCCGCGACGGGGTCTACCTGGTCGAGGACGGCCAAGTGCGTGCGGCGGTGAACAATTTCCGGTTCAACGAGAGCCCGCTGGATCTGCTGCGCCGGGCCACCCAGGCCGGCATCGCCGAGCCGACCCTGCCGCGGGAGTGGGGGGACTGGGCGACTCGGGCGGTGATGCCGTCACTGCGGATTCCCGACTTCCACATGTCATCGGTGAGTCAGGCGCAGTGATTCAGCCCTCGTCGGGGCGGATCGCGATGACGGCACAGCGGATCGGTGCGCCGGATCGTTCGATGCGTGCGTCGCTGGTGATCAGCGGGCACCGGTGGCGTTCGGCACTGGCGACGTAGACGGCGTCTGGGTAGCGCAACGCGGCCTGGGCCAGCTCCCAGGCGCGCCGGACGTCGTCCCAGGGCGTGCCCTCAATGGCTATCTCCAACGCGGCAGCGTCAAGTAGCGCTTGTTCGATCTGGTCGGGCTGCAGCGGATGGGATGGTCGGTGTGCTGCCGCCACCAGTCCGGACAGGATTTCGACTGCCAGATGTCCGGGTGCGAGCAGCGGTTCTGAGGCGGGGTGGTCGGCGAGCGCTTGGCGGGCCGCTTGGCCTCGGGGGCCGGAGTCGGTGACGGCGTCGATGACGACCGACGCGTCGACGATCACGTTGGACGACTCAACTGTGCGCCACGGTCGGCATGGGCTTCATCGATGGCGTCGAGCACGGCTGCCCGGTCTTGTTCGGCGACAGCAGGCTGCTGCGCCAGGCGTGCCGCAGTGCGGTTCAGAGCAGCCCTGCGGCGAAGATGCGCCGCCTGGGCGTGCATCGCCTCAAGCAGATATGCCTGCAACGAAACGCCGCGCTCGGTGGCCGCTGACCGGATTTGATCCAGGTCAGCAACGGGAACATCGCGTATCAGTACATTAGGCATGCACCATGCTATCAATGATGATAGCAATCATGCAAGCAGCTTACTCGGACAATGACGAGTGCCCGCTTGGGCCGACCGCGTCGTCGATGTGCTGGTGCAATTCATCGAATCGAGCGAGTGCGGCGTCGAGGTCTGCCTCGTTGAACAGCTCGGAACGATCGAACGAATCGCCGTCAAGGGTCATCAGCGTGACATCGCGCCATTCGGCGTCGAAGCCGTCTTGCGAAATCCCGCGTGCCACATGGGTAATTACCGCTCCGATGTCGCTGAGGCGATGCACCGCTGCGATGTACATCCTGGTGTCAGGGGAGTCGTCCCAGGCGGCCTGGAGATACGGAACCATGTCGCCGGGCTCGAAAGCTGCACCGCGACGGTGGTCGATGTTCACCCAATCCGGCGTCGTCGGGGCGATCTCGTGTCGGTTCAGAGCGGCGTAGGCGCCCATGACGATTGACCAGGTGTGCGCGTGGGCGGCCGCTTCGCCGGCGAGGTAGCGGGCGTCGAGCTCCGCGACGGCGGCGTCGAAATCTTCGGGATCAAAAGTCACGGTGTGGTTCATCAGGCCGTCGGCGCCGACTTCCACGACACTCAACAGGTCGACGGTGACCGCCTGATCGGGATCATCGCTGTCGCGGTAGCTCCTGCGGGTCAGGGCCAGGCGAGACCCTCTGGTCGCGATGGGCCGGATCTCCATCCGCCAACTGCCGGGTGTCGTCTCCAACGTGACAGCAACGACTTTCTGTACTTCTGCACCCTCATGTGTGTCGCGCAGGCCTTTTCGTCGGTCGTCAAGTCGGCTGTCCGCGCTCGTGAGCGCGAACAGCGCAGCCCCGTCACGACGGTTGTATGCGTCGGCTGCGTGTGCGCAGGCCCGGGTCGCGGCGTTCTCCAGTTGCCGCGTTTGCGCGCTGAGTTCGTCGAACCGAGCCAGCGCGGCATCGAGGTCTGCCTCGTCGAAGATTTCGCAGCGATTGATCCGGTCGCCTTCGACGGTCAGCAGTTGGATCTGTCGCCACTCGGCGTCGAAGCCTTCTTGCGAGGTCCCAGATGACGTATGGGTGATCACCGCTCCGAAATTGTTCAACCGGTGCACGGTCTCGATGTGCATGCTGAAGTCCGGTGTGAGTTCCCGCCACGCGCGGATGACGGCGGTTACGTCGCCGGTCGCAAACGGCGTGCTCCGCCGGTGGTCGACGTTGATCCAGTCTGCTGCCGGGAGTTCGTGCCGGTTGTATGCGGCGTAGATCTGGGCGATCACCGACCGCGTGTGTGCGAACGCGGCGGCTTCACCAGCGAGATACCGTGTCTCGAGTTCGCCGAAGGCGGCATCGATGTCATCGGGGTCGTACGCGACGCGTGCCAGGATCCGTTTGTCGGCGTTGGTTTCGACGACAATGAGCAGCTCGATGCGGAACCCTCCAGCTTGGTGGTCTTCGTCCGAGATACACGTCCGGCAGAGGACAAGGCGTTCACCTCGAGTCGCGAGGACCATCGATGTACTTCTCGTCGCGTCGATGTCGGCGAAGGCCTGCATGTTCGCGATTTCGCCGTCCCGACCGCGCTGGATTTCGGCGTTGACGACCCGTCGATGGTCGTAGACAGACGTGTCGACGGTCAGTAGCTCCGCCATGGCGTCCCAGTCGCGGGTAGCGAAATATGCCCGGAAGTGCTCGTACGCTTGGCTCGCCGCGTTTTCCAGCCGACGTACCGGCGCACTGAGTTGGTCAAACCGGGCGAGTGCGGCGTCGAGGTCTGACCCGTCGAATACCTCAGTGCGGTTGATTTTCTCGCCGTTGACCGTGAAGACCGCGACGCCGCGCCACTCGGCGGCAAGCCCCTCATGCGAGGTCTCCCGCGCCACGTACGTGACGACCGCTCCCATGCCACTCAGTCGATGCACCTGCTCGACGTATATATCGATGTCTTGCTCGGTATCCCACCCGCCTTGGATGTATGCGGTCACATCACCCGGCCCGAAGGCTGTCTCCCTTCGGTGGTCGGCATTGACACAATCCGGCGTGGTCAACGGCAGCTCATGCCGGTTGAGTGCTGCGTAGCTAGCTGCAACGGTTGACCAGACATCCGAATGGGCCGCCGCCTCCCCGGCGAGATACCGGATATCAAGCTCCTCGATGGCGGTATCGAAGTCATCGATATCGAATATGACGCGTGCTACCACCTGTGCGTTGGTATCGATCTCGACCACGTCGAGGAGATCGGAGCGGAATGCATCGGGTCGCCGGCCCCCTCGGAGGCACGTCCACGGCACAAGACGAGATGTTCTCCACGGGTCGCGATGACGTCTGACGTGAGGATCAGCCCGGCTTCGGCGATTGCTGCAACTTCGGCGACGATGGCGTCTCTGCCCTGTCGGTGGCCGGCATTGACCACCGGACGACGATCCATGGAGGAACAGTCTTCGGCCAGGATTTCTGCCAGCGCGGCCCAGTCGCGGGCAGCGTAATGCGCCAGGATGCGCTGGTAGACGTGCGCGGCCGCATTCTCCAGCCGCGGTACTGGCCTTCCGAGCTGATCGAACCTCGCGAGCGCGGCGTCGAGGTCTGCCTCATCGAACAGCTCGCAGCCGCTGAGCAGATCTCCGTCGACCGTGTAGACGGCGATCATCCGCCATTCGACGTCGAGGCCCTCGCGCGACGTGCCCTCGGAGACATGAGTGACGACCGCGCCGAGGTCGGTCAGGCTATGAACGGCCTCGATGTGACGTTTGTGGCTGACCAGGCCATCCAACATGGAACGGAGGTATGCCTTCAGGTCGCCGGGACCGATCGCTGCCAGCGGTCGACGATCGGTGTCTACAAAGTCGGGGGTGGTGGCGGGCATTTCACCGCGATCGAGCGCGGAGTAGGGCCGTGTAATGGCCTGCCATGTTTGCGCGTGGGCGGCGGCTTCGCCGGCCAGGTACCGCGCGTCGAGCTCAGCGAAGGCGGCGTCGATGTCGTCGAGGTCGAACCCGACTCGGGCCACGAGTCGCTTCGCGGCGTCCATCTCGAGGACTTCGAGGCTGTCGACCTGGAAGGCCCCCGAGCGCTCATCGCCGACGCTGTATCGGGTACGACCGAGGAACAGGTGCTCGCCGCGGATCGCGATGACGTCGAACGCGAGATCCAGAGTCTCCGAACCGATCTCGGAGATGGCTGACAGCTCGGCGACTACGGCATCACGGCCCTGTTGAAAGCCGCCATTCACGACTCGACGACGGTCGTCGGTGGAAACATCCTCGGCGAGGATCTGACGCAGTGCGTCCCAGTCGCGGGTCAAGAAACACGCCTGGAAACGTTCGTAGACTCGGCTTGCCGCGTTCTCGAGGCGGCGGGCTCGCGGGTGCAGTTCTTCGAATCGCGCGAGCGCGGTATCGAGGTCTGTCTCGTCGAACTGCTCGCAGCGGTTGACCAGGTCGCCGTCGAAGGTAGCAACGATGACTTCCCGCCACTCGGCGTCGAAGCCGCGGTCTGACGTCCCACGCGCTGCCTGGGTGAACACCGCGCCGCGTGCGCTGAGCCGGTGCACCGCCTCGATGTAGACGACGAAGTTCTGCGCGTCGTCCCATGAAGAGCGGAGGTACGCGGCCAGGTGACCGGTCTCAATGGTCGCGAGTCGGCGGTGATCGATGTTGACGCAGTCCGGCGTCAGTTGGAGTTGTTTCCTGTTCGCCGCGGCGTACGTCTGTGTCAGGGCTGACCACGTCTGTGCATAGGTCGCGGCCTCGCCGGCGAGGTAGCGGGTGTCGAGTTCGGCGATGGCGGCCTCGAAGTCATCGGCCTCGAATATGACGTGTGCCACGACCTGTTCGTCGGCGTCGATTTCGGCCACGTCGAGGAGATCGCCGTGGAAGTCATCGGGGGGCTGGCCCGCCGAGGCTCGGCCATGACTCAATGCGAGGCGTTCTCCACGGGTCGCGATGGCGTCTAGCGCGAAGGTCACCCCGAGCTCGGCCAGTGCCCTGTTTCCTGCGGTGACGGCGTCTCTGCCTCGTCGGAGACCGGCATTGGCCACTCGACGACGATCGTCTTCGACGATGTTCTGCGCGAATGTCTTTGACAACGCGTCCCAGTCGCGAGCGGCGTAATGCGCCAGGTTGCGCCGGTATACGCGCGCGGCCGCGTTTTCCAGCCGCGCTGGCACGCGTTCGCCCTCCAACCGGGCATACGCGGCGTCGAGTTCGGCGATCGCGGCATCCATGTCGTCGACGTCGAACCAGATCTGCAATGTGACGCGGCCCTCCTCATCGATGCCGTACAGCTGGAGCAGCTCGTCCTGCGGCGCCCCGGGACGCGCGTCGGGAATGGTCGTGATCATGTGGGATAAAGCGAGCCGCTCACCTCGTGCGGCGATCATGGCGTGGTCGATTTGCGCTCCCGCCTCGAGTTCACGCCGCATTACCAGTCGCACCGCGTCAGATGGCAGCGAAAGGCCGACGACTTTCCGGCGACTCTCGACGACGAGGTCGGGCGCGAAAAGTCGCTCGAACTCGTCCCAGGCTTTCCGATGAATAGCAGCCATCACGTGTTCGCCCACTCGCACGGCAGCGGTGTCCAATTCGACTGCTGGCTCTTCGGGCCGATCCGCGGCGGGTGGCGGGACGCGCTCTCCCAGCGCCAGCCGCGCTTTCTCGGCAAGGGCTGCCGCCCCTTTCCGCTCGTATAGGTCCACCGCGCGCTCGGCGGCGGCCCGCGCCCCGACCTCATCGCCGGCGGCGTTCAACACCGTCGCCAGGGCCAGACACGCATCGCCGTGATCGACCAAGCCGTCGGTCCGCTCGGCCAGGCCGACCGCGGCCTCGGCACCCCGGTCGAGCGCGAGACACGTGCGACCCAACAAAGCCGCTGTCTCAGCGGTGTCGGCATCTAACCCCATGCGGCGAAAGCCGTTGTAGGCCCTGCGTAGATGTGGCTCGGCCGCGGCGGGATCGTCGATGACAAGCTCGACGATCCCGGCGAACTGCTCAACCTCGAGCAGCGCATGGCGCAGGCCGAGTTCGGTGACCGTGCGCCGTGCCGAGTCGATCATCCGCCGCGCCGCCTCGGCGCGGCCGCGAAATGCCTCCAACACCGCCTGGCACCGGGTCGATGTGGCTTCGACCGCCGGGGAATCGGTGGTGATTCGTAACAGCCGCACCACATCCAGGCACCGTCCACCCGCCCGCGGAACCGGGTTGGGACCCCAGATTGCCGCCAGCGGCGCACCCGCCAGCACGGCGTTGACCCGGCGGTGGTCACCGGCGCGCCGCGCGGCGGTGAGGGCGTTGTCCAAAGCGATCTCGCAGTCGCCGATGCAACCGAGGCGGGCAAGGCACCCGGCACGCACGGTGTGCGCCTTGGCTTCGCCTGCGGCGTCGGCAACTTGAGCCAGGGTGCCGGCGGCGGCCCCCACGGCGGCCTCAACGCTGTCCAGCCGTTCCGGGTGGGTCAGCATCGAGAGCTGGCCATCGAAGCACGTTGCCCACGCTGCCAGACGGGCCGAATCGACTGTGGCTGCCTGCAATTGCGCAATCGCGCCGGCCGCCGACGCCACGTCGCCCGCGGCCAGCAGCGCTTCGCAGCGCGAGATCAACAGCTCCGCGGCCTGCTCGTCCCGGTCGGGAAGTTCGTCATCGATCTCCTCCAGTGCGTGCAGGGCGTGGTCGTACAGATCGGCGGCACCCTCATAGGCCAGGCGGGCCATCGCCTGGTCCGCGGCACGCCGGCAGTAACCAACGGCCTTGGCCGCATTGCCCGCCCAGGCGCATTCGAAGTAGTGATACGCCAGTTCCGCGAGCAGGTCGTCGTCCGCACCTGGCTCGCCCTCCAACGTCGCGGCGATGCGCTGGTGCAGCCGCATGCGACGCACCGACGCCAGCTCGGCAAGCAGCGACTGTCGGACGATCGCGTGGTTGAACCGGTAACGGCCGCCGGGCTCTTCGACGACGATGCCGGCCTGGCGCGCCTCGTCGAACGCGTCGACGAGATCCTGGTCGACCACCCGCTCGACAAGGTCCAACGCGAAGTGACTGCCGATGACCGCGGCCGCGGCAAGGGCCTTGTTCGTCTCCGCCGGAAGCCGGGACAGCCGGCGGCTCACGGCTTCACGAACACCCTGCGGCAAGGTACTCGGATCCCAGACGCCGCCGCTTTCGGCGACATGGCGCAGCGCTTCGATCAGGAAGAACGGGTTGCCGCCGGTGACCGACGCCAACGCCCGTGCGAGTTCTTCGTCATCATGTCCGGCCTCGGTGACATAAGCGGTCACGTCGTCTTCGTCGAGGCCGCCCAGCGCGAGGCGATCGGCGGTGCCGTCCCGGTGCAGATCGGCGAGCATCGCCGCCAGCGGGTGGGAGCGGTCGAGGTCGGTGCTGCGGTACGTCGCGACGACCTGCACCCGGGTGTGGTCACCGAAGCGCAGTAGATGCCGCAGCAACAGCAGCGTGGGTTTGGCCGCCCAGTGCAGGTCGTCGAGAACCAGGACGACCGGTGCGCTCGCGGCGGCCAGCTCCAACAGCGCGAGGACGGCGTCGAACAGTGCGTAACGTTCGGTGTCCGGGTCGGCACGGGGTGGCGTGACCAGATCGGCCAGCACATCGATCAGCCCGGGAACCAGCGGAAGCAGTGCTTCGAGACCGCGCAGCCCCCGCAGCCGTTTGGCTTCGATGCGTGGCACAAGCGAACGCAGCGCCTCGGCGAAAGGCTGATAGGGCGCGCCGAGATCCTCGTCGGATCGGCCATACAGCACCACGGCGCCGTGCTCGTAGGCCTGTCGAGACCATTCCCCGGCCAAGCGGGTCTTTCCGATACCGGGTTCACCGGCGATCAGCACCGCGTGAACGCCAACGGTGAGCGTGGTCTGCCACGCCGACGCGAGGCGCTCCAATTCGCGGCCGCGCCCCACGAACGGCCCGGGGCCGATCAGTATCGCGGGAAGGTCGGGCCGCTGCAGCGTAGCATCGCTGGTCTCCGCGGGTCGCTCGGCGAGCTCCAGCCGGAGCTCGAAGACGTGTTCCGGGCGTGGCAGGTTGCGGAGCTGACGCATCCCGAGGTCGGCGAGCAGCACGTCGTCGGGCAGTGTGTCGATGACCAGTTCGGCAGTTGCGCCCGAGCACAGGATCTGGCCGCCGACGGCCAGCGAGCGCAGCCGGGCGGCGCGGTTGACCGCACGGCCGAAGTAGTCGCCGTCGCGCAGCTCCACCTCGCCGGTGTGCAATGCGATCCGGATACGCATGGGCTCTTGCAGGGCCCAGGGCTCGTGGCGGATCGCGTCCTGCAGTTCCAGCGCGGCGGCGGCCGCCGCTGATGGCCGTTCGAAGACCGAGAACGTGGCGTCGCCTTCACCGCGTGTCTTGATCAGCCGGCCGCCGCGGGACGTGACGACAAGTTCGGCGAGCTCGTCGTGTCGTGCCAAAGCAACAGCCATCGCGCCCGCATCGGCTTCCCACGCAGCAGTCGAGCCCTCGATGTCGGTCAGCAAAAAGGTCACCGCGCGTGTCACCGACGAGGGGGGGCTGTGCCACCGGGTATTCCAGCGCCGTGTCCTGGGCGACGATGGCGGCCTCAAGGCGGCGGAGTTCCGGGCCGGGGTCGACGCCGAGCTCATCGGCCAGCAGTGCCCGCGCCCGTTGATAGGCGCCCAGGGCCTCACCCTGTCGGCCGGCGCGGTAGAGGGCGAGCATCAGCTGGCCCCATCGCCGCTCGCGCAACGGTGCGTCGGCGACCGCAGCCTCGAGTTCCCCGACGATTTCCGCGGCCCGTCCGGTGGCGAGGAGGGCGTCGGCGCGGTCTTCGACCAGGCGCGGCTTGCCCCTCGATCCAGCGTGTCTTCTCGGCGATTCCCCGGCGGGAATCGGGCAGTTCGGGCGATCCGCGCCACAAAGCCAACGCCTCGTCGAAGCAGACGACCGCTTGCGTGGTGTCGCCGGCGGCCGCGGCGTCACGGCCCAGTTGGGTGGCCAGCTTGTAACGCGGGGCATCGACCTCGGTCGTGCTGAGAATCCAGCCGGTGCCTTCGGTCAGCACGAAGCCGTCGCCCAGCGCCCGACGCAGTGCGGAGATGTGGGTCTGCAGGGCCTTGGCGGCGGTGCGCGGTGGCTCGTCGCCCCAGAGGAGATCGATCAGTGTCTCGGCCGCCACGACAGCACCGCCGTGCAGCCCGAGCATGCTGAGGATCGCACGCGGCTTGGCGCCCGGTATTGTGACCGAGGCGCCGTCCCCGCCGGGCCTGGAGAGGTCCCAAAACCCCCAGCTCCACGGCTTGAATGGTAGTCACGTCAGCCATCGTCGGCGAGGCGATTCAACACCCGGTCAAGATCCGGTAAAGGCCCGGCCCGCCGTGGTGCGCCACGACGCCATCGGTAAAATTCGGCACTTATGAGCGAGCGTGTTGAACAGCTGGAATTTCAGGCCGAGGCCCGGCAACTGCTGGATCTGATGGTCCACTCGGTCTACTCCAACAAGGATGCGTTCCTGCGCGAGCTGATCTCCAACGCCTCCGATGCGCTCGACAAGCTCCGACTCGAGGCATTCCGCGACAAGGAGCTCGATGTCGACACCTCCGACCTGCACATCGAAATCGAGGTGGACAAGGCGGCCCGCACGCTGACCGTCCGCGACAACGGGATCGGTATGTCGCGCGATGAGGTGGTGGACCTGATCGGCACCTTGGCCCGCTCCGGCACCGCGCAGCTGCGCGAGCAACTGCGCGAAGCGCACAACGCCCAGAATGAAACGGCATCCGAAGAGCTGATCGGCCAGTTCGGCATCGGGTTCTACTCGGTGTTCATGGTTGCCGACCGCGTCGAGATGGTCACGCTCAAGGCCGGACACCGCGAGGCCATCCGCTGGGAGTCCAGCGGCGACGGCACCTACACCATCGAAACCATCGATGCCGATGGACAAGCTCGGTGCGGCACGGCGATCACCTTGCACCTCAAACCCGAGGACACCGAGGACGAGCTGCACGACTACACCGCGGAGTGGACGATTCGGGGTCTGGTCAAGAAGTACTCCGACTTCATTGCCTGGCCGATTCGGATGCAGGTCGAGCGCCGCACCCCGCCGGCCGAAGAAGGCGGGGAAGAGACTGTCACGCTCGAGACGGCGACGCTGAACTCGATGCAGGCGCTGTGGGCGCGACCCAAAGACGAAGTGTCTGACGACGAGTACAAAGAGTTCTACAAGCACATCGCGCACGCCTGGGACGACCCGCTCGAGGTCATCGCGATGAAGGCCGAGGGCACCTTCGAATACCAGGCGCTGCTGTTCATCCCGTCGCACGCCCCGTTCGACCTGTTCAACCGGGACGCCCAGGTCGGTGTGCAGCTCTACGTCAAACGGGTCTTCATCATGGGCGACTGCGACCAGCTGATGCCCGAGTACCTGCGGTTCGTCAAAGGCGTGGTGGACGCGGCCGACATGTCGCTCAACGTGTCCCGGGAGATCCTGCAGCAGGACCGCCAGATCAACGCGATCCGGCGGCGGCTGACCAAGAAGGTGCTGTCCACCATCAAAGAGCTGCAGTCCCAGCGGCCGGAGGACTACCGCACCTTCTGGACCGAGTTCGGCCGCGTCGTCAAGGAAGGGCTGCTCTCCGACTTCGACAACCAGGAGACGCTGCTGGCGATCAGCTCATTCGCCTCAACGCACAGCGAGTCGGAGCCGACCACGCTGGCCGAGTACGTCGGACGTATGAAGGACGGCCAAGAGCAGATCTTCTACGCCACCGGCGAGTCGGTTCAGCAGCTGCTGAGTTCGCCGCACCTGGAGGCGTTCAAGGCCAAGGGTTATGAGGTGCTGCTGCTGACCGATCCGGTTGACGAGCTGTGGGTGAACACCGTCGCCGAGTTCGACGGCAAGCCGTTGCAGTCGACGGCCAAAGGCGAGGTGGACTTGGACTCCGAGGAGGACAAGACCGCCCACGAGGAGCAGCGCAAGGAGCAGGAAAAGGAGTTCGCCGACCTGATCGGCTGGCTGCAGCAGACCCTGACCGAGCACGTCAAAGAGGTGCGGTTGTCCACCCGGCTGACCGAATCACCGGCCTGTCTGATCACCGACACCTTCGAGATGACCCCGGCCTTGGCGCGTATCTACCGCGCCAACGGGCAGGAGGTGCCGGTCGGTAAGCGGATCCTCGAACTCAACCCGGCTCATCCGCTGGTGACCGGTCTGCGCCAGGCGCACGGTGAGCGCGGCGAAGATGCCGAGTTGGCCGACACCGCGGAGTTGCTCTACGGGACAGCGCTGTTGGCCGAGGGCGGGGCGCTGGAGGACCCGGCGCGGTTCGCCCAGCTGCTCGCGCAACGGTTGGCCCGCACCATCTGAGCTCAGCCGGCGGCGGACCGGACGGTAGCGGGCGCCTGAGCGCGTATACAGGTCGTCTCCCCCTGTGATTGGGAGTCATATCGGATAGCGGGCGGCCGGTTCGCCAGGGACGCTGGTGGCAGGTAGAAGGAGATTTCTTCCAGGCCGGTGACATTTTCGAAGAAGGGACGTCGAACTGATCGGCGGCAACGCCGCCACACGATCCGGTCCGGTAGAGCCAGCGTTGGTCGCTCAGCTCTCTGAACTCCAAACGCGGGGTGAGTCCGGCACCGCTGGTCGCCGATAGAGCGGCAACTAGAGGGGTTGTGTGACGTGTTGGATTTTGGAATGTCCCCGCCCGAGGTCACCTCGGCGAAGATCTATGCCGGTCCCGGCTCGGGCCCACTGTTGGCTGCTGCGGCGTCGTACGATGCTCTTGCGGCGCAACTGAATACATTTGCTGCCGGCTACTTCTCGGTGATCGCGGACCTGCAGGGCGAAAGTTGGACCGGCCGGGCGTCGGCGGCGATGGCGGCTGCGGCGACACGGTATGCCGAGTGGGCGGCGGCAACGGCGGGGCAGGTCGAACGCGCCGCCGGTCAGGCCCGCGCGGCGGCGGCCGCCTATGAGAACGCCCGTCTAGCGATCGTGCCGCCGGCGCTGGTGACGGCGAACCGGACGCGGCTGGCGGGCCTGGCCGCGACCAACATCTTGGGGCAGAACACCCCGGCGATCGCGGCCACCGAGTTCGAGTACGCCGACATGTGGGCCCAGGACAGCCTGGGGATGTACGGCTATGCGGCCTCGGCGTCGACGGCGACGCAGCTGCCGGCGTTTCAGCCGCCGCCGCCGACCACCAGCCCAGCCGGTGGCGCCGCCCAGGCCGCCGCGGTCGCCGGTTCCGCGGGCGCCACCGGTGTGTCGAACTCGCAGAATTTTTTGTCGCAGCTGCTTGCGGGGTTGCCGCAGCAACTCGGCGGCCTCTCCACCGGGGCAGCCTCAGCGCTGCCCGCCCAAGCCGATCCGTTGTTGCCGCTGGCGGGCATCGAGGCGATGAACATCCTGCTGGGGCCGGCATCATTCGGCATGCAGACTGCCCGGACCATCTCGGCGGTCGGCTCCTTCTCGCTGGCCGGAAATGCCTACATGCTCACCCACGGCAATGCCGGCATCGGTGCGGCCAGTGCTGTGGCGCCGGTCCTGGCGAAGGAAGCAGCACCGGTCGCCGAGGCGGGGGCCGCGGGCAATCGCCCTGCGGTGCTTGCCCATATGGGTGGCGAAGCGGCACCAGTGGGACAGCTGTCGGTGCCGCCAGCCTGGGCGGATGCCACCCCGGTCGGCGCCGCCACCAAAGAACCGGTGTGGCTGTCGGACGCAGAGCTTGCGGACACGTCGGAGGGTGGTGCGGTGGCGGACATCCCCGGCGCCTCTCCGGCGGTGGGTATGGGGCCGATGGCGGCAATGATGGCCGGCGGGGCGGCGGGGCGTCAAACGGTCGCCGGAGCCCTGCGGGTCGCGCCCAGCCGCTTCAAGATGCCCCGTCCGTCCTGCGGCGGATAGCTGATGCCCGGCGACGGGGCAGTTGATGTTTGATTTCGGCGTCCTGCCCCCCGAGATCAACTCGACCAGGATGTATTCCGGTCCGGGGTCGGGGCCGATGCTGGCGGCGGCTGCGGCCTGGGACGGTATCGCCGCGCAACTGGAGTCGGTGGCAACCGGTTACTCCGCAACGATCTCGACGCTGCAGGGCCAGCACTGGTCGGGTCCAGCCTCGGACGCGATGGCGGCGGCCGCCGCCCACTACATGGCGTGGGCCACGGCGACCGCGGCGCAGGCCGAACGGACCGCCGCCCAGATCCGGGCGGTGGTGGGCGCTTACGAGACGGCATTCACCGCAACCGTGCCACCCGCGGCGGTAGCGGCCAACCGGGCCCAATTGGCGATGCTGGTGGCCACGAATTTCTTCGGCCAGAACGTGCCGGCGATCGCAGCCACCGAGGCCGTCTACGCCGAGATGTGGGCCCAAGATGCCACCGCGATGTACGGCTACGCCGCAGCCTCGGGCGCGGCGGGCACCCTGACGCCGTTTCAACAGCCGCCGCAGACGAGCAACCCGGGCGGGCAATCCGCCCAGCACGCCGCGGTGGCGCGAGCTGCCGCCGACGTTGTCGCCGGTGCGCCGCAACAGTCACAGCTCCTCACCGCGGCACCGGCGCTGGCCCCGCAGGCGGGACCTGCCCAGGCGTCGTCGTGGCCGGTCGTCAGCGTGTTTGCCGGCCTGGGCCCCCCATTAGGGGTCCTGGGCGTAGCTCAACAGGTGGTGTTCACCACCGGCTCGCTGGGAATCTTCGGGATGGCGATTCTCAACACCCAAGCAGAGGCGGCCGTGGACGCCGAGCTGCTTCCTGCGGCCGTCTTGGCCGATGCGCACCCAACCGTCTCGCCGGGTGCCCCGGCCGGCGTGCTGGCGGGGGTAGGCAAAGCGGCGCCGGTGGGAAAGCTATCGGTGCCGCAAAACTGGTTGACCGCAGCGCAGACATCCGCTGCCGCCGATCCGGCTGCTCGATCGCCACGACCGGCGACCGTCCGTACGCCACCCGTGGCGGCCGCCAACTCGGTGGGCCACGCCGCGATGCCACCGGTGATGGGACCGATGGCCCGTCAGGCGCCCCGCAGCGACGGCACCCTGATGTACCGCATGCGGGATCGGCGTTTTCGGATGCCCCGGCCGCCTGCGGCCGGATAACCACTGCCGCCGCCGACCACCGATGCTCAGCTTTCATTCGGAGTGTCGGATAGCTGTTCTGCGTCCCGGGACCAGCTGGCCGGCATCATCGGCATGGTCGGGCCGCTCGCGAACGTGTCACCGTTCAATGTTGTCAAACCCGCTGTGCTGGTGGCGGTGTCGTTGTTGTGAGCGCCGCCGTCGTGCAATCGGTTCAGGGCACCAGCACCACCTTGCCGACGTTCTCCCGCGCGGCCAGGATGCGGTGGGCCTCGGGGGCGTTCGCAAACGGCACCGCCGCGTGCACGATGGGCGCCGCGGTGCCGTCGGCCAGCGCCTGCGACAGCGGTGCGATCCAGGGTTCGAGCGTGCCGCGGTCGTCCCACAGTCGCAGCATGTTCAGGCCGATCACGGTCTTGGATTGCTCCATCTGAGTGAGCAGGCTGAAGCCGCGCAGCATCGCCAGCGCCTGTGGGGCCGCCCGGCGCAGCGATCGCTTCTCGCCCTGCTGCAGCGACGAAAGGCCATAGGCGACAAGCCGTCCGCCGGGACGCAACAACGTCATCGACCGCCGCAGCGAGGTGCCGCCGAGCCCGTCGAGCACGATGTCGTAGGGCGGCAGCCCTTTCCACCAGCCGTCGCGTCGATAGTCGATGGCGCGGTCGATCCCCAGTGCTTCGAGCTGAGCATGCTTACCCGGTGACGAGGTCCCGTCCACGACGGCGCCGGCGGCCTTGGCCAGCTGGATCGCCGCGATACCGACGCCGCCGGCGGCCGCATGCACCAGCACGCGTTCGCCGGCCTGCAGTGACCCGTAGCCGTGCAGCGCCGCCCACGCCGTCGCATAGTTCACCGGTACCGCAGCGCCCTGTTCGAAGCTCATCGACGGTGGCAGCGCCACGGTGTCGGCGGCGTCGGCGTTGACGATCTCGGCGTACCCGCCGAAGCGGGTGCCGGCCAGCACCCGCTGGCCGAGGCGTGCCGGATCCACGCCGTCACCGACCGCTTCGACGGTCCCGGCCACCTCGTAGCCGACCACGCTGGGTACCTTCGGTGCATCCGGATACAGCCCGACCCGGGCGAGGTGGTCGGCGAAGTTCACTCCCGCCGCACGTACCGCGATACGGACCTGGCCGCTCGCCGGGGGCAGCGGGTCGGGGCGGTCCTGCACCTGCAGCACCGAGGGAGGCCCGTGTTTGGTGATGACGACGACGCGCATGGGTTTCAGCCTATTGCCGTTGGGTCCATAATCCTTGCCATGGACGTTCTCGCTGAGCTGAACGCGTTGGTGGCGTTGTCGGGCGGTGCCGTCGGCGCAGCG
Source organism: Mycolicibacter algericus DSM 45454 (assembly GCF_002086455.1). Lineage (GTDB taxonomy): Bacteria > Actinomycetota > Actinomycetes > Mycobacteriales > Mycobacteriaceae > Mycobacterium > Mycobacterium algericum. Next base: position 120,760 of record NZ_MVHC01000002.1, on the reverse strand, counting down.
GTGCGGGCGGTGTGCGCCCGCACGCTGGGCCTGCCGCCGCTGCCGGCCGAGGTGGACGGTGACCGGCTCGGCGCCGATCCGGCGGTTGTCGAGTTCGCCGAACAGTTCAGCGTCGATGTTTCGGTGATCACCGAAGACCAGCGTGACCGGCTGCGAGACGCTTTGGGGGACGCGGCCTTCGACGCCGTGGTGCAGATGTACATCGCCGACTTCGTTCCGCGGGTGCGCGCCGGGCTGGCAGCGGTGGGTGTTTCGGTGTCGTGGCCGGAGACGATCGTGTGGGACCACTCGAGCCACCCGGGCGAGGCGTTGTTCAACCGGTTCATGCCCGCCGTGGCCCGGCTGCGGTCGTTGGACGCGGTGACCTCCGAGGTGGTCCGGTTGCGCGGTGCGGCCCAGCACAATTGCCGGTTGTGTAAGTCGCTGCGGGAGACGACCGCCCTGGACGCCGGCGGATCCGAGACGCTCTACGACGAGATCGAACGCTTCGAGTCCTCCGGGATGCTGAGCGAGCCGCAGAAGGCGGCGCTGCGCTACGTCGACGCGCTGATCTGGACGCCGGCGCGCATCGATCCCGACGTCGCCGCCGGGGTACGCCGACACTTCACCGAGGACCAGATCATCGAGCTGACGCTGGATGTGATGCGCAACGCCGGCAACAAGATCGCGGTGTCGCTGGGTGCCGATGCACCGCGGGTTGCAGACGGAACCGAGCCCTACCTGCTCAACGCGGAAGGCCAGACCGTCTTCAGCTGACTTAGTCGGTGTGACGGGCGAGGAAGCCCAACACCGCGTCGGCGAAGATGTCGTTGCGGTCGCCGGCGACCATGTGCCCGGCACCGGCCACGTCGATGAACTCCACCTGCGGGAAGCGGGTCAGGAACAGCTCGGCGCTCTCGGCGCTGACCAGATCACTGAGCTGGCCGCGCACCAGCAGCATCGGCACGCCGTCGTCGAGGATATTGCCCACCGCGGCGTTGAGCCGGTCGACGTCGTGGATCTCCAGCGGCGAGAATTCGTCTGAGCCGCTGACGAATTTCGGGTCCCAGTGCCAATACCAGCGGTCTCCCCGGCGGCGCAGGTTGGTGGTGAGGCCCTCCAGGTCGGCGGGGCGGGGCCGGTGCGGGTTGTAGGCGGCGATCGCGTCGGCGACCTCGTCGAGGGAGTCGAAACCCGAATCCATCCGCTCGGCCATGAACGCCTGAATCCGTTCGGCGCCGGAGGCATCCATGTTGGGCACGATGTCGACCAGCACCACCGCGCTGGCCGCGCCGGGTGCCAGCTCGCCGGCCAGCAGCATCGCGGTGAACCCGCCCAGGGAGGCGCCGACCACCACCGGATCCGGCGGTAGCGTGCGCAGCACCTCGTGAACGTCGGAGGCGAAGCTGACCAGCCGGTAGTCGCCTTCGCTCGCCCAATCCGATTCGCCGTGGCCACGCAAGTCGACGGTGATGGCCTGCCAGCCACGCTGGGCCACCGCGGCGGCTGCGCGGCCCCACGAGCGCCGGGTCTGCCCGCCGCCGTGCAGGAACACCACCGCGCGTGCGTCGGGGTCACCGTGACGGTCGGCGATGATCCGGACATCGCCGGGGGTGTGGGTGACGAACGTTTCCGCGGTCATGGTGGGATCGTAAGCCGGTGCCGATGGGCGCTGCTCACTTGCCCAGTAAAAACCCTTGTTGAGCTGCTTGTTTCCGGACTACGATGGGGGACTCACCGGCTGGGAGGGCGCCATGGCCCGATTTCTCGCACTGGCCTACGCGGTGCTCAACTATCTGGTCTTCCTGGCGGTCTTCCTCTATGCCGTCGGCTTCGTCGGCGACTTCGTGGTGCCGCGCACCGTGGACCACGGCCCGCCGGCGCCGACCGGCCGAGCGATCGTGGTCGACGTGCTGCTGCTGGGCTTGTTCGCCGTGCAGCACAGCGTGATGGCGCGACCGGCGTTCAAGCGATGGTGGACGCGACTGGTACCGCCGGACATCGAACGCAGCACCTACGTTCTGGCGTCGAATCTCGTTCTGGCCCTGCTTTTTTGGCAGTGGCGTCCGGTCCCGCCGATCATCTGGGAAGTCGCGTCGCCGGTGGGGCGGACCGCGCTGTGGGTGCTGTTCTGGATCGGTTGGGCTATCGCGCTGGCGTCGACGTTCATGATCAGCCACTTCGACCTGTTCGGGCTGCGACAGGTTTACCTCGCGTGGCGCGAACAGCCCTACCGCCCAGTCGGGTTCCGCGCCTCGGCGCTGTACCGGGTGGTGCGCCACCCACTGATGCTGGGGTTCGTGATCGCGTTCTGGGCTGCGCCCACCATGACCGCCGGCCACCTGCTGTTCGCGGCGGCGAGCACCGGCTACATCCTGATCGCGCTGCAGCTGGAGGAACGGGATCTGTCGGGGATGCTCGGTGAGGAGTATCGGCAGTACCGTCGCCGGGTGCGGATGCTGGTTCCGGTCCCCAGGCGCGACGTCGCGTCGCGGTAGTTCAGGCGAACGGCTGCAGGAGGAACCGCCCCCAAGCGAGGAAGGCGAACACGGCGAGAAACATCGCGTCGCCGGCCATGAATCCCCACTCGCTGCGCCGGAACCTCGTCGTAGCGGCCCCGGCCATGAAGAGCATCAGGCCGCAGGCGGCGATCGGCACCAGCAGCGGTGCCATGCCGAGGACCGCCGGCAAGACGAGGCCGAGCGCTGCGACCAGCTTGATCGTGCCGATGGCCTTGAGGTGGCCGGTGGTGAAGTCGTCGACCCAGTGCTGGTTGGTGCCCAGCGACCGGTACTTGTCCTTCGGCATCAGCAACAGGGTCGCGCCGCCGATGGCATACCCGGCGGCGGCGACACCGGCGATGATCCACAGGGTGGTGTTCATGGCTGCTCCTTCGTGGTTACGTCGGTCGGGTGAGGCTCGTCATCACCTATGACGGACCGGTACGACGAGAGGTAACCGATGACGAGCGAGTCGCAGCTGGCCGAGATTTTCGAGCAGCATCGCCCTCGGCTGCGGGCCCTGGCCTACCGGGTTCTGGGCTCGTGGTCCGATGCCGAAGATGCCGTGCAGGAGGCATGGCTGCGGCTCGCCCGTCAGGACGCCGACGCAATCGACCGCCTGCCGGGGTGGTTGACGACCGTCACCGGCCGCATCTGCATCGACGCCCTTCGGTCGCGTGCTTCCCGGCCCGAGATCCCGATCGATCAGGATCTTCCGGAACTCGTGGTGACCGATGACGCCGAGACCCCCGAAGACACCGCGGTGCTGTCGGAGTCGGTCGGACTGGCGCTGCTGGTTGTGCTGGGATCGCTGCGTCCCGATGAGCGCCTTGCGTTCGTGCTGCACGACATGTTCGCGGTGCCGTTCGCCGAGATCGGGCAGCTCCTCGGACGATCGGCCGACGCCGCCAAGATGCTCGCCAGCAGGGCGCGCCGCAAGGTGCAGGACGTGCCGCAGCCGACGGGGGACCGGCGGGCGCAGCGAGAGGTCGTCGACGCCTTCCTGGCGGCCGCGCAGGGAGGCGATTTCGACGCCCTGTTGCGGGTGCTCGACCCCGACGTCACATGGCGTCAACACACGTCGCGCGGGGTGACGGTCATGGCGGGATCCTCCGCGATCGTGGAAGCGGTTCGCCGAGGCCAGGGGGCGCGGATCACCGCTCGCCGCGTGCTGGTCAATGGCGAACCAGGCATCCTGGCCTGGGGTCCGACAGGCCGGCCGCTGAGCTTGATGGCGTGCACCGTGCGAGCCGGCCGCCTGGTGGGCATCGTCTCGATCGCGGACCCGGCGCGGCTGGCCGGCATGGATCTGCCGCAGGATCCCCAAGCGCCCGCCAGCGCCCATCAGCCGCCACGGAGGTGAACGTCGGCCTGTTGGGGTGCACCGGGGCGTGGTCGGCGGTCATCCCGCGCGCTAATGTCTTGGTCGTGCGGAGGCTTCGCGCCGACGCCGACCGACGATCTTGCGGGACGGTCATCCGCAGCTAGTTGGTGCCGGGGGCGGTAGCTCAGTCGGTTAGAGCCGCGGACTCATAATCCGTTGGTCGCGGGTTCGAGCCCCGCCCGCCCCACCATCTACCAGCGGATACGCACCCGAGCGGCAGCCGGGCGTGGCTGCGGTTGCCGCTTATTCGCCGGAAATGTGGCTGTCGAGCATGTCGGCGACACCGCGGTGGACCCGGCCGCGCTGCTGGTAAACGTCCATCGTGATCGACGGCCGCGAGTGCCCGAGCTGGTCGGCGCCGACCCGGGGGGAGAAGCCGGCATCGTCTAGCAGGGTTGCCACCGACCGGCGGAAGCTGTGGCTGGACACATCGGGCACGCCGAGCTGGTCACGGACGGCCCGCCACTGTTTGCCGAAGTTGCCGGGGTCCCGCCACCCGCCGGCGGTGCTGGGGAAGATCGCGGTCTGCTCGCCGTAGAACGGCCGGTGGCGGCGCTTGGTGAGCGTGTCGCAGACGAACCTCGGCGCCGGTACCACGCGGACGCCGGCGCGGGTTTTCGCGTTGTCGAGGCGCTGTAGGCCGTGGCCGGTGGCGCGCACGACGCGGCCGGCTACGGCGATCGTGCGGCCGTCCGGGTCGAAGTCCTGCCAGCGCAGCCCGAGCAGTTCGGATTTGCGTAGCCCGGTGCCGGCCAGCACGGCGATCGGGTCGGCGAGGTCCAGTCGTTGCGCCGCTTCGTCAGCGGTGATGGCGGCGAGTAGGCCGCGGAGTTCTTCGACGGTGAGCGCGGGCGCTCGGCGGGCCGGTTCGGGGCGGTCGAGCTGCACATCGCGGGCAGCGTTGCGGGGGGCGGCGCCGGCTGCGACTGCGATCTGTAGCGCGCCCTTGATGATGGTCAACGCCTGCCGGGTCATGGTCGGGCCGTGGGCTTTCCGCATGGTGCGGAGCGCGCCGTCGAGCCGGTGGGGGGTGACCTCGGCGACTCGCAGCCCGCCGGCGAACGGGTCGAGTTTGTCGGCGGCGGTGCGGTAGGTCGCCAGGGTGGCCGGGCTGCGGCCGTCGTCGGCGAGCCGTTCCAGGTGCAGATCAACCAGGGCGGCGAGCCGGGTGTTGCCGGTTATCTCGGTGCCGCTGGCGCCGCCCGCCGCGGCCCGCCGGTCGAGTTCGGCCAGGAGCGCGTCCTCGGCGGCCCGGCCCCGCGGATCAGCAGCACCGGCCGGCGTCTGTTTCACCACCCGGATGGTGCGGCCGTCCGGGCCGCGCCAGCGGCAATCGGCCTGCCACACGCCGGGTTTCAGCTCGCGTCGGTTGACGCGGCCGTGTTCGCCGATGCGCAGCGACGGGCGGCCGGCCATCACGCACCGCCGAGGGCGGCAGCGAGTTCGTCGCGGCGATTCTGCAAGGTGTCGATCAGCCCGCGGTGCTGCTCCACCACGGCCGGGTCGGACTCGTTGGCGAACAGGGCGCGGTGGGCGGCAAGACGACGGTCGGCGTCGATCAGCTCCAGGGCGCGTTCGAGTTCCCACACGGCGGTCGGGTGGCGGGTGACGCCGGCGGGGTTGTCGGGACCGCGCCCGGTGAACCAGCCGAGTGCGGCAACGGCCGGCATCGACCGGCCGGGCAGGACCTCCACAGGCGGGGTGGCGGCGGGTGCGTCTACGCCGGGTAGGACTTCGACGCCGGGGGCGATTACCGGGACAGCGAGGGCGGTCGGCACGGTGCCGAGCGCTGCGGCGATCGCTACCAGTTCCGGCAGGGTGATGTCGCGTTCGCCGGCTTCGAGCTTGGCGAGCGCGTTGCGGTGGACGGGTGCGCCAAGTGCCCGGGTGAGTTCGGAGAGTCGCAGCGCGGAGACGTGCTGCTGTTCACGGGCGGCCCGGATGGCGGCGCCGATCCGCGCCGACAACGACCGTGGCCAATCTGAGGAATTGCCGTCCATTGAGGCAGTATCGCACGACGGTTGCCACGATGTACGACAGCGATGCTATTGTGACAATACGAGGCAGAACGTGCCTCGATTGGAAACTAGGAGTGCATCAGATGACCACCACAACCGCCCCGGCCGGGGACGTTTGGTTGACCCGGCAGGAAGTCGCCGACCGGCTCAAGTTGCCCGTTCGCACCATCGCTATGTGGGCGTACCGCCGCATCGGCCCCCGCTACACCGTGTTTGGCCGGCACGCCCGCTACCGGCTCGCTGACGTGCAGGCATGGGAAGCCGAGCAGGCCGGCGGCGGCACCGAGTAGCCCGCCCACGCCACACCGACCACCACCACAGACGACAGGAGACCACCATGACCAGCACCCCCGACGCCGGCTGGGGTGACCGCCCGGTCGACAGCACGCTGCACCGCTGCTGCCAGGGCATCGGCGGCCACACCCGCGGCTGCCCGAACGGCCCTACCGCCGTGTTCGCCGCCGCCGAACGTGACGACGCCGCCGAGCTTGCCGCGTGCATGGACCGCCACCCCGCCGGCCGCGCTCGCCGCCACGAGGCGGTCATCACCGCGGCCGGCGGCCGGCTGCACGCCAGCTGCTCGGGCTGCGCGTGGACATTCACCGGCCCCATCGGCCGCGAGGTCGCCGCCGAGGCCGGCGGCCACGTCGAGGCCGCCCAGGTGCTCAGCGCGCTGGGGGTGATCCGGTGACCATCAGCGACCAGCTCGACCGCATTACTGAGGCTGTCGCGTTGTGGCGGGCCAATGACCGTGGCGCCGGTCCCGCCATCATCGCGCTCGGATGCGCCGCCGACATGCGGATCGCGTTGCGACTCGCGGGCGCTGTCCGCAACACCTACGGGCAGGGGGCCGACCAGTGAACCGCCGCCAGTACGTCACTCACGCGGCCTGGTTCCTGATCCTGCTGGCTGGCGTATTCGCGGCCTTGTGGTTCACCGCCGCACCACCGGCCGGCGCCGAACCGCCGCCGCCGGCCCCGGCGTGCTTCGAGGCCGACTGCCCCGTGTGGGCCTGCGCCCGCGACGGCAACCAGCGGTGCGGGCCGGTGCCGGCACCACCCGACGCCGGCGGCCTCGGCAGTGGCTATGCGCGCTGCGGCGACCGGCTGGTGCCGGCCGACGTGCGCGTCGATATTTCCAACCCGCTTGGCGGGTGGCTCTACCGGCGGGCACTGGAAGCCATGTGCCCGGCCCCGGGCGGTGGCGCCCAGTGATCGACATGGCAATCGCGGCCGCCGCCCTGCTGGCCGCCGTCACCGGCCTACTCGTCGCCGTCTGGCCGTAAACGACGAACCGCCCCGGCCACCACGCCGGGGCGGTTCAACCAACCACAAGAGGACAGGAACCCCTCAAATGACCAGCCTACCAACCGATGCCGCCGGTAGCGACCTTGATGCTGCCCGGTACGGCGCTGAACGCGCAGACCAGATCAGCGACACCTACACGGTGCCGGTGTTCCCAGTCGCGGCGAACGGCAAGACACCGGCCACCCGGCACGGATTCCACGACGCCGTGACCGGAACCGAACGCATCCACGCCCTATTCGACCAACACGGGCTCGCCTGCGCCGGAAACATTGGCGCACCCGTCACCGCCGGCCGACTCGTACTCGACTTCGACCTGCCGGCCGCCGGCAAATGGGGCCGCGGCACCACCGACGACCACATCGCCGCCGTGCAGCGCGTCGAACAAGTCATCGACCACATGTACCAGGCCGGGCTGCTGGCCCTGCCGTCGTGGGTGATCCGAACCGCATCCGGCGGTTTCCACATCTGGCAGGCCATCCCGGACGGCACCGACAGCGACAGGTGGCCCGGAAAGATCAGCATCGACGGCTACGCCCTCATTGATCTACGGAAGCCCGGCAAGCACTACGTGCTCATGCCCGGCTCCGTCATGCACGGCCGCAACGAGGACACCGGAGACACCTGGACCGGGGAGTACACCGAAATCCTTGGCCCCGGCACCGGGGTGCCACTGGCGGCCGCACCCACCAAGCTGATCGAGTTCCTAGACAACTACCGGAAGCCGACCACGCCGCGGCCGGCGGCCGGCCTGCCGCCCACGATCACCACCGCCGGTGGACAGGACCAGGCCCGCGCCGTCGCCGCCATCAGCGCGCTCGTCGCCAAGCTGGCCACCACCGGCCGCGGACAGCGCCACGACCGGCTCATCAAGTGGGGCAAGTCCGCGTTCCAGACCGCCATCTACTACGGCCTCGACCTGGACCAAGTTGAAGCCCAGCTCCGGGCCGCCGCCATCAGCAACGGGTACGCCGCCGACGACGGAGAGACCGCCATGAACACCGACATCGCCGACGCCCGCCGATTCGCCGAACAGGACGGCGGCCGGCCCTTGGAGGACCGCCCCTACAACGGCACCGCCATCGGCCCGGACTCAACCACTTTCGTCTACGCCGACCCCGCCGCCGACACCAACACCGCCCACGACGCGGGCGGCCCGCCGGTGGCCGGGCGGATCGGCGGCAACATCGACGTGCGACCCCTCGAAGGCGATTTCTGGACTTGCCGGCCGCAGTCACTCGGCCTCATCCACGCCGCCGCGGTGGCCCGCATGTGCTCGCCGTGGGGCGTGTTCGGGCATGTCGCCGCACGCACCCTCGCCGATGTACCGCCGCACTGCGAACTCCCGGACCTGATCGGCCGCGGGTCCCTCAACTTCATCGCCGCTCTGGCCGCCAGCTCGTCGGGCGGCAAATCCGCTAGCGGGCACGTCGCCGCCAACCTCACCGGCCCACTCGGCGCGAAGGAGGCCGGTCTCGGCTCAGGTGAAGGATTCCTCGACGCCTACCGGCAACCCGCCGACCCGACCAGCGAACCACCCGCACCGCAGTGGCGGGAGTCGGTGCTATTCGACGTGGACGAAATCGACCAGCTCGCCGCCCTCAACAACCGCACCGGCTCAACATCGAAGTCGGTGATACGCACCGCGTTCTCCGGGGGAACGATCGCGTTCGGCTACCGGGGCCGCACCGAGGACGTACTCAAGGCCGGCACCTACCGGGCCTGCATCACGGTCGGCGTGCAGCCCGCCCGGGCCGGCGCCCTGTTCGATGATGCCGGCGGCGGCACCCCGCAACGGTTCGCATGGTTCCCAGCCGCCGACCCGCGGGTGTCGATCAGCCACGCGGACAGTGAACAACGCGCCCTAGCCCAGCCCCCACGCCGCGGAGCGTTCCCCGGCGGCCACTACCGGCCCGGCCACCCCCAGCACATCAAGATTCCCGAGGCGGCACGAGAGGCGGTGCTCCTCGCCGCCGAGGCCCGGGGGCGCGGTGAAGTTGCCGCCCTCGACGGGCACGCCCTGTTCGTCCGCCTGAAACTGGCCTACGCAATCGCGGTACTCGACGGCCGGCCTGACCGGATCAGCGCCGACGACTGGCGGCTGTCCGGGATCGCCGCCACCGTCTCAGCGGCCACCCGGGACTGGGTCCTCGAAGGACTCAACGAGGCCCGGCACGCCGACGCCGAACAGGTCGGCAACACCCGCGGCCGGCAGCAGTTCGCGGCCGACGCCACCCGGGCGGCCCTCGCCGATGCTGCGCACCAGCGGGTCGCGGAGAAAGTGCTGCGCTACCTCGGCGACACGGGGGAGCTGACCACAACCGAACTGAACCGGAAGCTGTCCAGCAGGGACAAACCGCACCTGCCGCGGGTCCTCGATGCCCTGGGCGAAGCCGAGCGGATCGAGCGCGTAGAGAAGCGGTGGAGGTTGAAAAAATGACTGTCAGCAAACACGAAAACGAGGTAGGCCAGGTAGGCCAAGGTAGGCCAGTAGGCCCGCCCTCGCCCCCATTCCTGAGTCTGTCCACAGGATTGCGTCTGACGGCGAAAACGCAGAAACGTATCTACCTGCTGTAGTAAGTATAACTAACTAAATATCCTTTATATACAGAGGGTGATCGCTCAGCGTTTGGGGCGAACACAGGAACCCCGGCCTACCTGGCCTACCTGGCCTACCTTTTGGCCTAGCTAACAGCAAACAGCGAAGGAGTGCACCATGACTGACACCGCCACCGCGATGCCGACCCGCTGCCCGGACTGCAACGCCGCACCCACCCACCGGGTGATGGAACACGAACCCGGCTGCCCGTTCCTCGGCGAGCATGACCGGCTGCGCCGCCGTGACGCGAAACGCCTAACCCGGATCGCCAGACGCGGCAAGCTCCCCGAGTTCACGCGGCCAGTCGAACCCGTCGAACTTGCCGAACTGAACTGGGCGCAGAGCCGCATCGGCGACAACCGCATCGTTTCGGGCACGGTCACCGTGGTCCTGGTCGGCTGTGACCGCGCCCGACTGTTCGCCGACCTCACCACCGCGGCCGGCGCCAAGGTGGCCCAGCAGTGACCGCCGCGCGACCCGGCCCGCCCAAGGCCTGTAGACCAGTCTACGAAAGTGGCTGCGGCACAACCGAACACGATAGACTGGATGGCGCAGCACATGCGGGCTGACCAGTGAGGCCAGTCTGGCGGGGCCGGGGTTGTCGAATTTCTCCGGCCTCGCCAACACCGCCACCCGACCCCCGGGAAATAGCCGAACAGATAGGGCCACCCGCCACCACGGCGGGCGGCGACAGCACCGATAGGGGAACACATCGTGGCAGCAGACCAGCAGACGAAACAGCAGGCCGCAGCAGCAGCGCTACGCGGCCTGCTCCGCGGTGGCGGTGCCGCCGTCCAGGCAGCCATCGCCCACGAGGACCCCGACATACGCAGGGCCGCAGCGAAACGGCTCCTAACCGGGGTGCCCCTCGGTGACCCCGAAGCCGCCGCGCAGCGCAAAGAAGCCGCCCGGGCCGCCCTGGCCGATTACGGCAGCACCTCGATGGGTCGCGGCACACCGAAGTACAGCCCCGACGCCGCGGCCGCGGCGATCGAGTCCACCGGAGTCACCTACGCCGGCCACGACAACACCGGCGAAACGTTTTGACCTGCAACCCCATTCGATAGGAGAAACAACGATGACATACAACTCCGATGCAGCTGGCGCCGTCCGCGCCAAACGTTCCGTTGGTCAACTCACCGACCTCGGCGTGAAAATCCCGGCCGCCGTGCAGAACAAGGTCGACCAGCTCGCCAAGCTGGAAGCCGCAGCACCACGGCAGCCCAGCGCCCACACGCTGATCGACGCGACAATCGCGCAGGACCAGAAGGCGATCGACGCGGCCGCCCTCGCCGAAGTCACCTTTGAGGCCCGCCGCACCGCGCACTTCGCCGCCATCAGCGCAGCCGGCCGGGCTGTCAGTGACGCGATCCGGGCAGCCCGCCACACCATCGCCCGCGACCTGACCCGGCTGGCCCGACAGCACGCCGAGGCCGCCGACGCCGCCAACCAGATCGACGGCACCCTCGAAGGTTTGGTGCAGGCCGGCCGGTTCGATGACGCCGCCACCAAAGCGGCCGGCCCCAGCCACGCCGCCGCCGTCGAACGCCTACAGTCTTGGGCCGTCTCCCATCTTGGTGGCCCACTGGACATTCCCGAGCCGGCTGAGGCCGGCGCATGATCGTGGCACCGACCACCCGAGCGGCCCGCGGCGCGTTCCTATCCGCACCCCCGCCGGCGCCGGGCGGTCGGTGCCACCCCAACGTGCGGTCGGCACCAGCGACGACACCACCCCGCCGGGATGATGCTCCGCAGCGTCCTCCAACCGGCAGGGTGGGCAGGCGCGCTAGTGCCGGCCGCATCCACCAAGACCCCGCCCCCGGGTGTGTCAACCACGGATTGCAGCCGTGCACCCGGGGGCGGTCAAACGTGAGGCCCCGACCCGCTCCCACGGGCGGGGGCCTGCCACCGGCCCCGAGCTTAAGGAACTCAGGGCCGGTGGCGCCTGCCCCGGGGCGCCGACCGGCGCACCAAGGCGCCCACCGCCGCTTCGAGGCCGGCGGTGGGGGAACAACGCCCACTCGGCCACCAGAGCCGGGGTTTCTTCACCGAGGTCGCCGGCTACGTTGCTGGGCCACTCACAGCGCACCGCGGCGGCACAGGGGCCGACCTGGGCAGGCCAACATCCCCACCGACACAGAGAGAGAGGGGGCGCCGGATGACCACCCGGGCACCCGGACACCCGAGGCCCCCCGAGGCCACCCCGACCGGCCCGGCCGGCACCCGGCCAGCGACGCCCACACGTCGCGACCGTCAACGCACCAACCGCGACGAATGGCAACACCGAGACTTCGAGCTGCAGATGCTCGCCCGTCGCACCCGCCGATGGGCCGGCACGCGCGCACCGAAACGTGGTCCGCGATGAGCAGATCATGGAACACCAGACGCCACGGCGGCGAAAACCCGTACGGCAACGCCTACCGACGCGACCGCCGACTCGCCCACAAAATCCTGCCAGCCTTCTGCGCTGCCTGCGGCCGAGTCGATCAGCCCCTCGAAGCCGACCACGTACCAGGAATTGCCGAGTATCAACGACGCTGCGGCGAGCTTCCACCAGCAGGTCTCCGCGCCGACGAAATCGAACGCTGGTACAGACTGCTCTGCCCAGAATGCCACCGCGAACGCACAGCGCAGCAACGCGCCGAAGGCCAACGGGCAGCAGCAGCCGCACGAGCTGCGGAGAAGGAAGCGCGGCGGCCGAAGCATCCACGCTCGGCCCTCGGTGCCGGCGCCCAGCCCGCCGACCTCGGAGTGTGGCCGCGAGTCCGCCCGCCGAAGGGTGGGGAGGGTCCCGACCAGGGGGAGGGCGGCAGCGAGGCCGACATAGTGCCTGCCGGTAAGCCCGGCTCGGCGAGTCCCCATGGGGAAACCCGCGAATCGACAGAAAGGGGCCTGTGATGGCCAGAAAGCAGGGTGCGGCGCCCACGGTTGAGGCCCGCACCAGGGCCGAGTACGCCGAGCTGTTGGACGAAATCGGGGGCGGTCGCGTCACGTTTTCGCCGGATGAGGCGGCGATGGTGGAGACCGCGGTGCGGTTGGCGCAGCGGATCGAGCTGTTGCAGCGCGCCCTTGACGGGGAGGCTGGACGGCCTGAGCCTGATCCGGCGATCCTCGTCAGGTTGTCGGCTGAGGTTCGAGCCTCCGAGAAGGAGTCGGTGCTGATGTGGGGCCGAGTTCGCCGGGGCCTTGAGCGCACGGTGGCGGGGGCGGGGCCGGTTGCGCCTACGTCGCGGCCGGCGGCTGTTCGGGGTGCCGGCCACGCCGGGGGGAGACGCAATCATGGGTAGGTTTGTGCAGCCTGCGGGGCCGTCGTTGGATTACAGCTCGCCGGGTGATTGGTTCCGGGCGGTGCGGTGCCTCGATGTGGCGTTGCATCGCGGGCGGGTCGATGAGTCTCACGGTCGGGTGGCGAATTTCTTGGATGCTTGGGAGTCGGCGAACGGTGGCCCGCCGCATAGGGCGCCGGGGGCTGGTGGTCGCATGTCGACGTGGTTGGTGCAGGTTGCCGCGGGGCGTGGGCAGTTCCCGGCGGTGGTGGGCGAGTCGAAGTTGTCGGATCATGCTGTGCGGCCGTCGCCGCCGGTGGCCGACCTGGCCGACTACCGCGACTTGTGAACGCCGGCGACGACGGCACCGCCGAGCTGGCCGCGGAGTTGGGCGCCGCGGTGGCGGCTCGGCTGATCGCGCTGGAAGGCAGGGTGGCCGAGTTGGAGCGGGAGCGCCGGCGGCCGCCATTGGTGCGCCTCGGCGGGCCGACCACGTTGCTCGATCATGCGGACTGACGAGGAGGGGCGGCCGTTGCCGCCGTGCACGCTCGCCGCGATCCATGCCGCTGCCACCGAGGCCGGGCGGTATCTGGCGTTGCCGGGTTGCCGGTTGCGTGGCCGCTGGCAGGAGTTGCACGGCGCGCTGGTGGAATGGTCGAACGTTTGGCCGCGGCCCATGCCGACGCCTGAGCAATGGGCCGAGCTGGTGGCCGCGATGCGCGCTGCCCGGGCCGATGAAGCTCTAGCCCGGGCAGCGGTCGGTTAGGTGGTCTGGCCGGTTGCCGCTTATCCGCCGGAAATGTTCGAGATAGGACCGAAACGGCCGCGTATACAGTGCGTACCGTTGCGGGTGGGATCGGTTGCAACACAACGGATAACGTGATCAATTGGCAACGTTTGGGTAGGTTCGGCCGGTATTCCGTTGGTCGCGGGTTCGAGCCCCGCCCGCCCCACCGTAAAGCGCCACTGTTCCTGGCGCGCCAGGAACAGTGGCGCAGTCATCCTCGTCGTGGTTCTGCAGTCGCGCCACCGGCTTGTGACGTCCTGCTTGCCGCTGCGCGGTTACACGTTGAAGAACGAAGCCAGCAACGCTTGGAACAGCTCCGGGATGGTGAGCGTCGGAATCTCGTTGATCGTGGTCATTCCCTCGGTAACCGATGTGGCAGCGTCGATTTGGGCTTCGGTCAAGCCGAGGTAGGAGTTGTGGAGGGCCAACCCGATCAGCACATCCTCAAAGCTTGTGTTCCCGCCGAACAGCAGGTCCCACCAACTTTCGTACACGTTGTTCGTGAAGATGTCGCCGTCGATGTTGAATATTTGGGTTTCGTAGAAGCCGGTGGGGACGGCGTCGGGGTTGGCACCGAGCATCACGAAACGTAACGCGTCGGTGGGCACGCCCGCTTCGACGAGGTCATCTTGGGCGTGGGCGGCCACCAGGCTGCTTTGGGAGTAGGTGAAGATGGTCAGCGGATCGGTGCACACGCCTGCGTCATCGCAGCCCATCGCGCCGGCGTTGTAGTCGGTGAGGATCGCGTCGATGAGGATCTTTTCGCCGCCCGGGACGCTCTCGAAGAAGTCATAAGAGTTGGGAAGCGTCAGCGCCTCCGACGACGCAACGGTGCCCTGGTACCCCAGCGGTTCCAAGTACAGGTCGATCCCGTTGCTGATGTAGTTGGCACTCGGTGTCGGGATCCCGGTCGGGCCCAGGACCAACGCGTCGCTCGAGCCGTAGAGGAATTCGTAGTTATTCTCGTCGGCTGCGTTGGCTGTGGCGGCGAATGCCATCGCGGCGCCACACAGCGCGGCGCCGATTATCAGTCGCTTCATAGCTCCCCCTTTTTCGCAAAGAGCCCAGATGATGTCGTCCGGCTGTTCTGCTCGGCATGTGAATACATCGATCGACACCTCCCCGGTGTAGATGTGAATCCTGCTGTGGCGGCACCGGTTGCCGACATACGGATTATTGCCGGTGGCGTCAATTTAGTCCCCGGAATCGAAATAATCGCCCACCGATTGCCGATGCCGAGTCTCCTGATGTACTAAGTGAATGGCCTCTGGAACATAAGCGGAAGATAAGCCTACGAGCGTCCATGGAAAAGGACTATCGAGTTTTGACCGCCACTATCGTGCCATTGACAAATGGCACAATCAGTGATGTCATCTCGACCGTGACGGAACCCCACGGCGCGGCGCTGCCCGCCATACCCACCCGTGCGACCCTGCGGGCCGTGCTGTCAGCCACAGCCACCCGCTGGACGCTGGGATGTCTCACCAGCGCGATCCCGATGAATCGACCCGGTGTCTGGTTCGGACGCAGGTTGATCGCCACCATCATGGCGGCGTTCGGGTCGATGCCCGGCGGCACCCGGATCGTGCCGGTGACCGGGCCCGGGTTGCGCGGGGAGTGGGTGCTCGGACCGGGCGTGGAGTTCGGCAAGCGCGCCGGCTACTACGTGCACGGCAGTGCCTACGTGATCTGCTCGGCGCGGACCCACCGCAAGCTGGTCGCGCGATGGTCACAGGCCACCGGCCTACCGATGTTCGTGGTGGATTACCGGCTGGCGCCCGAGCACCGATTTCCGGCGGCGGCCGACGATGTCGAAACCGGCTACCGGTGGCTGTTGGCCCAGGGGTATGCGGCATCCGACATCGTGGTCGGTGCGGACTCCGCCGGCGGTCACCTGGCCTGTGACATGTTGCTCGCGCACGCCGATGACCCGCATTTCCGGCCGGCCGCTGTGGTGCTGTTCTCGCCATTGATCGACCTGAGCCTGGGTCTGGCCCTACAGCAGGAAGTGGTGCGCCGCGACCCGGCGATGTCGGCTCGCGCCGCGCGCCGCATGGTGAGCCTCTACATGCGCGGACATGACCAGGCCGACCCGCGTCTCCGACTCGACTTCGCCCGGGCGGATCGGCTGCCGCCGATGCTCATTCAGGTCGGTGAATACGAGATGCTCAGCGCTGACGCACGGTACCTGGACGCCGAACTGCGCCGGGCCGGCGCAACCAGCACCCTGGAGATCTGGCCGGGGATGGTGCACGTCTTCCAAGCGCTGCCGCGGCTGGCGCCGGAAGCCGCATCGGCGCTGCGGCGGGCGGCGGCCTTCATCGCCGATGCCTACGGCGACGAGCGATCCGACACCCTCGAGGGGGTGTCGTGATCTTCGGCATCGACACGGTGCTCAACGCCTTCCGGACCGACCGGCGCTCGGTCAAGGCCAAGGCGGTGGTCACCGGTGCCGGCAGCGGTATCGGACGTTCCTTCGCCCTGGAACTGGTCCGCCGCGGCGGCGACGTCCTCTGCGCCGACATCGACGCCGCCCGCGCGGCCGAGACGGTGGCACTGATCGAGCAGCTTCCCACCGGCACCGGACATGCGGTGCAGTGCGATGTATCCGACCGTGCCGCAGTCGAGCAGCTGGCCCGGCATGCCCTGGAGGTCTTCGGCGGTGCGCCGACCCTGGTGATCAACAATGCCGGCGTCGGCATCGGGGGAAAGCCGGTCGGCGACATCGGCTTCGAGGACTGGGAGTGGGCGCTCGGGATCAACCTGTGGGGGGTGGTCCACGGCTGTGAGATCTTCACACCGATCCTTCGCGAGGCCGGCCGCGGCGGGATCATCAACGTGGCATCGGCGGCAGGATTCGCTGCCGCGCCCTCGATGGCGGCCTACAACGTGTCCAAAGCCGGCGTCATGTCGCTGTCGGAGACGCTGGCCGCCGAACTCGATGGGACCGACATCGCGGTCACCATGTTGTGCCCGACCTTCGTCAAGACCAACGTCTTTACCGACGGCCGGATCACTCCCGGCTCGATGAGCCTCAGCCAGCAGCTGGCCCGCTGGACCGGATTGTCCGCGGACAGCGTCGCGGCGCGCACGCTGGACGCGCACGACAGCGGGCGGCTGTATGTGGTGCCACAGTTCGACGCCACCGTCATCTGGCACCTCAAGCGACATTTCCCCGCGCTGTATGCCCGTGGCGCCGGCCTGCTCGGCCGCGTCCTTCCCAAGAACTGAACCGTCTCACGAAAGGAATACAGCCGATCATGGCGATGGACCTGGACGACATGCTGCAGAAGATCAAGGACAAGCAGTGGGCCTTGGTCGACATCGACTGGGATGCCCCGGGAGCCGAGCTGATCGAGCCCGAGCTGTGGGCCAAGCTCAAACCGTTCATGACCGACCTGATGTGGATCGAGAACGTTGGTGCCCGCGGATTCGCGGCGCTGGCCAAGAAGGCGCCGACCCCGACACTGAAGAGCATTTACGAGCACTTCCACGCCGAGGAGCAGAAGCACGCCAATGCCGAACTCGCGCTGATGCGACGGTGGGGCATGCTGGAGGACGACGAAGTCCCGCCGCCGAGCGTCAACGTGCAGCTGGTGATCACCTGGCTCGACAAGTTCTCCGACGGCATGTCGTTGTCGATTCTGGGCACCGTCATCCCCATGTTGGAAGTAGCCCTCGACGGCGCGCTGATCAAGTTCATCACCGACGAGGTCAAAGACCCGGTGGCCCAAGAGGTGTTCAAGCGGATCAACTCCGACGAGTCGCGTCATCTGGCGGTCGACTTCGAGGTGATGGACATCCTGGGCCACGCGAGCATCCGCAAGTTGGCTGTCGAACTCGTCGGCAGCTGGCTGAACCCGGCGCTGGTGGTCGGCACGTTGAGCTACTTCCCGCTGCTGAACAAGATGCGCGACAACATCGTGGCGATGGGCGTCAATGAGGAACGCCTCTACCAGGCGATGCGCCGGTTCCAAAACGTCGGTGAACGAAGCGCATTTGCCCGCCGGGTGCCGATGTACCGGTTGATCTCCTGGCACGGCAAGAAGGTGATCGACCGCAGCTCGAAGTACCACTGGCTGGCTGATTCGCTGGTGAAAGTCACCGGCGTCATCCCGGCGTCGTTGGTCCGTCACGAGCCGAGTTGGTCGCGGGAACTGACCTACGAACCGGTCGCATGAGGGAGCAGGACATGACGATCTCCGTAGCGATCATCGGCGCCGGGTTCGCCGGTGTCGGTGCCGCCATCCGCCTCAAGGCCCAAGGCATCACCGATTTCGTAATCCTCGAGCGCGATTCGCGTGTCGGGGGCACGTGGCGGGACAACACCTATCCGGGTGCCGAATGCGATATTCCGTCGCGGCTGTACTCCTACAGCTTCGCGCGTAACCCGGAGTGGTCGCAGACCTACTCGGGCAGTGCGGAGATCCTCGGGTACATCGACAGCATGGTCGAATCCGCCGGAATTGCACCTCACATCCGGTTCGGCCACAACGTCACCGGTGTCGTCTACGACGCCGACGCGGGGGAGTGGACCGTCGGTCTTGCCGGCCGGGAGCCGCTGCGGGCCCGGACCGTGATCGTGGCCTCCGGGCCGCTGGCCAATCACAGCTTCCCGAGCATCCCGGGTATCGAGACCTACGAAGGCCACAAGATCCACAGTGCCCGTTGGGATCACGACTACGACTTCGTCGGCAAGAAGGTTGCCGTCATCGGCACCGGATCCAGCGGGGTCCAGATCATCCCGGAACTTGTCAAGGTCGCCGAGTCGGTGAAGGTATTCCAACGCACGCCGGGCTGGGTGCTGCCCAAGCTCAACACGTCGACCGGTGACCGACTCAAGCAGTTCTACAGGCACGTGCCGCTGGCCGAGAAGCTGATGCGGTCCGCCTGGTACTGGGGCCACGAGTCGGTAGCCCTTGGGGTGGTATGGGACACCCCGCTGACCCGGCTCGTCGAAGCCATCAGCGCCGCAAATCTGCGTCTGCAGGTGAAGGACCCCTGGATGCGTCGCCAGCTGACACCGGACTTCTCGGCCGGATGCAAGCGGCTGCTGATGACCAGCGACTACTACCCGGCACTGCAGGCGGACAACTGCACCTTGGTGACCTGGCCTATCGCCCGCTTGTCGCCCAAGGGAATCCGCACCGTTGAGGGCATCGAGCACCGATTCGACGCCATCGTATTCGCCACCGGCTTCGATGTTTCCAAGGCCGGGACCCCATTCCCGGTCACCGGCCT
This sequence comes from Mycolicibacter algericus DSM 45454, assembly GCF_002086455.1. Lineage (GTDB taxonomy): Bacteria > Actinomycetota > Actinomycetes > Mycobacteriales > Mycobacteriaceae > Mycobacterium > Mycobacterium algericum. Next base: position 101,681 of record NZ_MVHC01000002.1, on the reverse strand, counting down.
GGACGGTCGCGATCTGGCTTCGGAATGGAGCCGCGGCGCCTACGCCTACCGCAGCGTCGCGGTATCGGGTTATCCGAACCTGTTCTTCACCTTCGGTCCGAACTCGGGTCCCGGCCACAACTCAGCGCTGGTCTACATGGAAGCCCAGATCGACTACATCGTCGGGGCGATCTCCAAACTGCTGCAGTTCGACTGGAAATCGCTGGATGTGCGGCCCGAGGTGCAGTCCCGCTACAACAAGGACATTCAGCGGCGCCTGGAATCGACCACCTGGAACTCCGGATGCCAGAGCTGGTATCTGACCGAGGACGGTTTCAACGCCACCATGTTCCCGGGCTTTGCCACCCAATACGTCAACCAGCTGAAGACGGTTGACTTGAAGGACTTCAAGATCACTGTGGCGGAGACCAGCCGCGACCCGGTTCTGAGCACATAGGCTGCACTGGTGGCCGAGTACCGGATCGACGACCTCGCACGGGAGGCGGGAACGACCACCCGCAACGTTCGGGTCTACCAGGAGAACGGTCTGCTGCCCCGGCCGCAGCGCCGGGGCCGCGTCGCGATCTACACCGACCGGCACCTCAAGCAGCTGAAGGCGATCATTCGCTTGCTCGGCGAGGGCTTCACGGTCAAGCACATCCTGAAGTTCCTCACCGGTCTGCAACGCGGCGAGGATCTGGTCGAGGTGCTGGATCTGGCCGATCTGGGCGAGCTGGTGACTGCGCCGTGGTCGAACCCGGTGTCGCAGAGCATGACCCGCGACCAGCTGGAAACGCGGCTCGGCAGTCTGGACGACCCGATGCTGCGCCGGCTCGCCGATGACGGAGTGATCGAGCCGAGCACCACCGACAACAACTACCGGGTGATCGATCTGCGCCTCGTCGATGACCTGGCCACGCTGATCTCGCGTGGTATGCCATTGCCGGCACTGCTGAACGCGGTCGGCGAAGTCGACCAGAAACTGGACGAAGCGGCCGGCGTGCTGGCCCGCAGCGGACATTCGGAGGTGGTGCGCCAGCGAGGGGCTGGATGGTTACCCGCCAACGACGACGAACTCGCGTGGGCCGCCGACTTGGTGGATGCCATGCGCCGGGTGGCACGACGAGCAGCGCACGCCAGCCTGGACCGGGCGTTCGACGCGGCGGTACGCACCGAGTTGCGGCGATACCAGCGCGAGAGCAGAACGCAGGACGCGCCCGGGGACGGGAACCCCTGACGCGAGCTGTGTGGGGAATAGCTCAACGCGCGGACCACCGGATCAGGCGGACTTGACAGCGTTTGCGCCGATCTGGGTACCCGGGGCTGACGAGGATCAGCGGGCCGTTCGCTGAAGGAGGGCGTGGTGTGGTGCTCACCGAGCTGACGGTGACGGACCTGTTCCGGGTGGTCGACCTGATCGGCGTGCTCGGCAACGCGTTGCTGGGCGGCGTGGTCGCCCGCAAGGAAGGGCTGGATCCGGTCGGCTTTGCCGCCCTGGCCGTGTTATCGGGTCTGGGCGGCGGCATGATCCGCGACGCCCTACTGCAGCGCGGCACGCCGGTCGCTCTCACTGACTACGCGTACCTGTTGACCGCACTGGCCGGAGCGCTGATCGCGTTCGTCTTCCGGGTAGAGGGCCGGGTGTGGAACCGGGCATGGCCGATCGTCGACGCGCTGGCGCTGGGATGCTGGGCCGCCACCGGCGCGCACAAGACGCTCGCCGTCGGGCTCGGCTGGTTGGCCGCGCTGCTGTTGGGGACGATCTCGGCGGTCGGCGGCGGCGCGTTGCGTGACATCGCGATACGGCGGGTGCCCGGCATCTTCGGTGGCAACACCTTGTACGCCACCTGCGCGCTGGCCGCGAGCGGTGTGCTGGTGCTTTTCAACTACCGCGAGCACCCGACCCCCGGCCTGTTAATGGCAGCACTGACCGGAACGGTGTTGTGCCTGCTTTCCCACTGGCGCGGGTGGATGTTGCCCGCGGCCGACTCCTGGTCACCAGGTGGGGCTTTCGCACGTCACCGCCCCACATCGCCGGATACCGCCGACCTCCAAGACGGGAAGGACTTCAACGACGAGCGCTGAATCACTCGCGGCACAGCGGAATCGACCCCGCCACCTATCAGAAGGCGGCATCGGCGGGCCGCGTCAGCACGGACATCCCGGTCAACCATTCCCCGGCCTTTGCCCCGGTCATGCAGTCGTCGCTGGAGTGGCCGCTGACGCTTTAATGCGGTTCCGCGGAGCCATCGGGGATATAAAGAGGAATGCATCGCGAGACGCAGACGACCACCGGCAGCGCGCCTCGCCGAATTCCGGCGGCGTTCATCGGGCATGGCAGCCCGATGAACGCGATTGAAACCAACCGGTACACCTCGGCGTGGCAGGCGTTCGGGCAAGCGGTGACGCGACCTCGCGCCATCTTGGTGATCAGCGCGCATTGGTACATCAACGCGACGGCCGTCACCGCCATGCCGCGGCCCCGCACCATCCATGATTTCTATGGGTTCCCGCCGGAGCTGTTCGAGGTTCAGTACCCCGCGCCCGGCCTACCCGAGTTGGCCGACGAAATCTCCGAAGCGGTGCACCCGACCTGGGTGGGCGCCGACATCGACAGCTGGGGTATCGATCACGGCGCCTGGTCGGTGCTGGTGCACGCCTTCCCCGATGCGTCCATTCCGGTTGTGCAGCTGTCGATCAACGCTGACAAGCCGCTCGACTACCACCTCGACCTGGGTGCCCGGCTGGCTCCGCTACGAGACCGTGGTGTGCTGGTGATCGCCAGTGGCAACGTCGTGCACAATCTGCGGGCCATGGACTGGCACCTCGCTGACAAGGGGTACGACTGGGCCATTCGCTTCGACGAGGATGCCAAGACGCTGATGCTGTCGGACCCTGTCGACGCCGTGCGACTCGACCGGCACAGTGACTATCGGGCTGCCGTGCCGACACCGGACCATTTCATCCCGTTGCTGTACTTCGCCGGACTAACCGGCGTTGCCTCGGGCACCCCAGACATTCTCGTCGAAGGCTACGCGTACGGATCGATGTCGATGACCGCCTACACCCTCGGACATGCCGGGGCCGATGCCGCCACCGACAGCCGGTCGGATGCCCCGCAGTCACCGCCTGCCTTTCCCGCCGACGCTTCCAACATCTGAATCGGCGGAGACGCTCAACTGGATCGTCGTGGTGGCAATACCGGTGTCGTCAGTGTTCCGCGGGTGAGGTACTCGTCCAGGTTTCGCAGCGTCAGCGCGGCCATCGCCGACCGGGTTCGTGGTGTCGCGCTACCGATGTGCGGGAGCAGCACCACGTTGTCCAACTCGCGCAATTGCTCGGGAACGTGCGGCTCGTCGGCGTAGACATCAAGGCCGGCACCCGCAAGGCGTTTGTCGACAAGCAATTCCACCAGTGCGTCCTGATCTACGACACTGCCGCGAGCGACGTTGATCAGGTAGCCGTCATCGCCCAGCGCCTCCAGCACTTGCCGACTGACCAATTCCCGGCTGCCCCTGCCGCCGCTGACCGCAATCACCAGTACGTCGGCCGATTCGGCAAGTTCGATCGGCGACGCGGCATAGTGATAGGGGCAGTCGGGTGCCCGCCGGCAATTGTGATACGAGATCTGGCAGCCGAATCCGGTCAGCCGAGACGCGATCGCCGAGCCGATCCGGCCCAACCCCAGGATCCCGACCCGGGTTCCGCTCACATCACGGGCCAACGGCAGCGGTCCCTCGACCGGCCAGCGACCGGCCCGGACGTAGCGATCCGCACTGCAGAAGCCGCGCATCGTCGCAAGCAGCAAGCCGACGGCGGTATCGGCGACGCTGTCGTTGAGGACGTCGGGGGTGTTGCTGACTCCGATGCCGAGTCGTTGCGCCTCGTCGACGTCGATCAAGTCGTAGCCGGCCCCGTAATTCACGATCGCACCGAGATTGGGTAGCGCGTTCATGAGGCGGGCATCGACGCCCGGCGGTCCCGCCACCACGGCGGCGACGACGCTCGGCCCATGCTCGGCCAGGAAGGCGTCCCGCTCGCGCCCGTCCGGCAACTGCAGTGGTTGATGTTTCGCGGTCAAGGCCTCGGCCAACGCCGCATCCGGCCTGCCTACTTCGAGAACTCCCATACCGTCAGTGTCCACGGCGGGGCGTCTCGGTATGGCCCGCGTGTGCGCTGCGCAGTCGATGAGCCCGGCAACGTCGAGACAGGCCGCCGGCTACAGCTTTCCGGCGACGAAGTCCGCGGCCTCGTTGACCATCCCTGCCGAGATATAGGCGCTGGCCAGGTGCTGCGGCCAATTCTCCTGCCAGGTATTCGGGTCGGCGGGGTTGCAGATCGGGTCGGCGCCATGACACTGCTCGATGGTCCGATCGTTGTAGATCGGGTTGAAGTTCGTGATGGGACCGACCCATTGACTGCCGTTGCCGAACAGTGCGACCGCCGCGATGTGCTCGTCGGCACCCGGTGGCAGGGGATTGGTGAAGCCGAACGCCGAGAAGGGGACGGCGAGCACCACGTCGGTGACTGCGGCACCCAGTGAGTAGCCCCCCGGCACGATGCGGGTGTTCGGGCATCCGTTGATCGTGTTCTGGATGCGGGCGCTCATGTCGTTGGCGCCCTGGTCGATCTGATTGTCAGCGGGGTAGTTCACCGCATACAGACTGACGTTCTTGGAAGTCTTGGCGCGCAGCGCGCTGACGAACGCGTTGCCGACCGCGCCGGCCCCGGGCGATTCCAAACGCCCACGGGCGAACACCACTTCGACGTCGGGGCAGGCCGCGCTGGCCGGTGCAACCGCGCCGGGCGCCCCGGCGGGGATCACGACGGGTGCGGTCAGCAGGGCTGCCGCCAGCACAGTGACCCGACTTGTGAGTCTCAATCGGCGGGCCGAGGAATCGCTCACGAGGTGGATAGTAGTGGTCCGCCGACCCACTGTCGCCACCGGCTCGGGCTCGGTCGACGTACCTCGTTCAGCGATGGCGTCGCGCCGCCTCAGCTGCCCCGCGACTCTTCGAGATACGCCGCCAGCGCGTTGGTCAATCCGCGGCGGGCCTCCTCGAGATCGGCGTACGAGCCCAGCTGGCGCTCGGAGACCAGCCCGCGCATCGCACCCGGAATGAGAGCGGCCACCTCGCGCACCCGCTGTGGGTCGACCCCGAGGCCTGCGAACGCACTGTGGCAGGTCTGCAGCCAGCTTCTGCCCCAGGAGAACAACTCCGCCGCGGTGCGCGGGTACAGCCGTTCCAGCTCACTGTGATCGCGGGGGAGCGCGGCCCGCAGGTTCTCGATCGCCCGCGAATCCTGCGACGCCAACCCGTCATATAGCGTATCGATGATCGCGGCGACCCGATCCCGCAGCGGCGCATCCGTTTTCACACCGGCGAATGCCGACATCGCCGCATCGCGGCGTTCGGCGGTCCGATGCAGCACCGCCGCCCAGAAGCCGTCGACGTCGCCGAACTGATACTGCACCGCACCCCAGGTGGCGCCGCTCTCCCTGGCGATCCGGCTCGCCGACACCGCTCCCGGATCGCCGGTGGCCAGTGAGCGCACTGCGGCGTCGAGCATCGCCTCGCGGGTTGCCAGCCCCCGCTTGTTGCTGCGCCGAGGCGCCGGTTGCGTCATCCCGGGAATCCTAGCAACATTTCCATAGCACCCACTATGATTCTGGTGCGGGTCGAACTATGCTGCGGAAGTCGGCCCGGTCCAGACTTCGGAGAGGACATCTGCGCATGGCTAAACCGCCGCTGTCGATGAAGCCGACCGGCTGGTTTCAGGTCGCCTGGTCCGACGAGATCGGTCTCGGCGAGGTCCACAGCATGAAGTACTTCGATCAGGAGATGGTCGCCTGGCGTGCCGAATCCGGCCAGCTCACCGTGATGAACGCCTACTGCGAGCATCTCGGGGCGCACCTGGGCTACGGCGGCACCGTCTGCGGCGAGGTGCTGCAGTGCCCGTTTCACGGCTGGCAGTGGAACTCCCAGGGCCGCAACGTCTGTATCCCCTACCAGGACAAGCCCAACCGCGGCCGGCGGATCGGCACCTACCCGGTCGTCGAGCGCAACGAGTCGGTCTACATCTGGCATGACGTGGACCGACGCGAGCCGTATTTCGACCCGCCCGACGTGTTCGCGAGTTTCGATGACCGCACCGCCGCCGACTATTACCCGCAGCAGCGGCTTTACCGGCGGTCTCTCGAGATGCACCCGCAGTACGTGCTGGAGAACGGGGTGGATTTCGCCCACTTCAAATACGTGCACCGCACCCCGATCGTGCCGGTGTTCACCCGCCACGACTTCGCCGAACCGGTGTCCTACGTGGACTTCACCATCACCTTCGAAGGCGACGACGGTCAGCGGATCGAAGATGTCAACAGTGGGGTGGAGGCCATCAACGGCGGCCTGGGCATCGCGGTGACCAAGAGCTGGGGCATGATCGACAACCGCACCATCTCGGCGATCACCCCGGTCGACGACCGCACCTCCGACGTCCGGTTCATGGTCTACATCGGCCGGACGCCGGGCGCCGACCCCGCGCGCGCCGAGGCCCGGGGCGCCGAATTCGGGCGGGAAGTGATCCGCCAATTCGAACAGGACATCTACATCTGGTCGCACCAGCGCTATTCGGACCCACCGGCCCTGGCCAGCGCCGAGTACGAGGGCTTCACCGCAATCCGGCAGTGGGCCAAGCAGTTCTATCCCGACGGCATCGGCGGCAGTGCTGCCGAGGTCGCTGAAGCCACAGTCCAGAAAGGCTCACCCGCATGACCGCATCCGACGCACCGATCCGCGTGTTCCAGGTCGCCACCGGCAATGTCGGTACCGAGATGATCAAGCGGATCGCGCCTCGCCCCGATCTCGAACTTGTTGGCGTGCATTGCTACTCGCCCGAGAAGGTCGGCAAGGACGCCGGCGAGCTGGCCGGGATCTCGCCCAACGGGGTGATAGCGACCGGGACCGTCGAGGAGATCATCGCCGCCAAACCGGACGTGCTGACCTTCCACGGCGTGTTCCCCGATGAGGACCTCTACGTCAAGGTTCTGGAGGCGGGCATCAACATCGTCACCACCGCGGACTGGATCACCGGCTGGCATCGTGACCACAACCACCCGCACCCGTCGGGGAAGCCGGTGACACAACTGCTGGCCGAGGCGTGCAAAAAGGGCGGGTCGACCTTCTACGGCACCGGGATGAACCCGGGCCTCAACCAGATCCTGGGCGTGGTCGCTGCGGCCGACGTCGCCGAGATCGAGAACGTCACCACCATCGAATCGGTCGACGTGTCCTGCCATCACTCAAAGGAGACCTGGATCGAGGTCGGCTACGGCCAGCCGGCCGATGATCCGGAGATCCCGGCCAAGCTGGAGAAGTTCACCCGCGTCTTCGCAGACAGCGTGCTGATGATGGCCGACTGCTTCGACCTGACACTCGACGAGGTCACCTTCGGCTATGAGCTGGGGGTGTGCACCAAAGACGTCGACCTGGGCTGGTACACCTTGCCCAAAGGTTCGTTGGGCGGCAACTACATCAAGTACCAGGGCATGGTCGACGGTGTGCCGCGCGTCGAAACGCACCTGGAATGGCAGATGACCCCGCACACCGAACCGAACTGGAAGATCAAGGGCTGCTACATCACCCGGGTCACCGGTGATCCGTGCGTGTACAACAAGCACATGATCTTGCCGAAGCCCGGCGTCGACCTGTCAGATCCGGACAACTTCGCCTCGATCGGGATGACCGTGACCGGGCTGCCGGCACTCAACGCGATCAGTTCGGTGGTGGCCGCCCGTCCGGGCCTGTTGACCAGTGCCGACCTGCCGTTGCGGGGTTTCGCCGGCCGCTTCAAACTCTGATCGGTCCGAGGCCCGACCGAGCGTCAGGGACTTGCCGGGGTCCCCGCCGAACCGCCCGACGTCGCCGACGAATCGGGGGCCTCGGCCGGCAGCGGCGTGCCGGAGCTGCCTTCGGGTAGCGGCGTGCCGGAGCTGCCAACGGGCGGTGAAGCCGGCGCCGGATTGGCGGGGCGCGATGACGGGCCTTGAGCCGGGGCCGGCGCCCGATGGCTGCCGCCACTCGCGGGGGACTGCGATCCGGCTCCGGCCGGAGCCTGCGGCTGCGGCGCGGCCGGCCGGGACTGCGGTTGCGGCGCCGGAACCACCCACCGGATCAGGTCGGCGCCGCCGGCCTGATACACCATGCTGTTCGGCGCGTCGCCGGTGACGTCGAAATAGACCTTGCCGCTGGTCTTCTGGCCCTGGGTCAGGCCGGTCGGCACGATGCCCTGCGGAGTGGGCACGGTGAACAGCGACTGGTAATCCTGGCCGCTGGCGGAGCGGGCACTGAGGTTGGCGACGATCGGGAACACGGTGCCCTGGATCGCCTCGTCGGTGGCGGTGGCCTCCCACAGCGTGCCGCGCGGTTGGTAAGGGATGGTATCCGAGCTGGGCCGTAGGTCGGCGACTGTCCAGCCGTGCACTCCGGGACCCTCCGGCAGCGTGCCCTGGGTGCCGAGCGGGTGAGTGGCCGGGGCAGGCTCGTCCGCGGCGGCGATTCCGGTGCTGAACGCACCGGCGGCGGCCAATGCTCCGGCTGCCAGGACGGTCGAGATGGACTTCATGTGGTCTGACTCCTCGGTTCGGCGGCATCCCGGTGATTGGTACTCAGGTACTGAATCCTAACGGGCCGCCGACCGGGCCGCCGCGGAAACGAGTCCGGCCCGGCCCCCGCGGAAGCGGAGGCCGGGCCGGATGAACGACCTATGGCGCGGTCAGTTCGACCCGGTCACGTTGCTCGTGCCGCCGGCTGCCGGCGCACCCGGGGCGGGAAGCGGCGTGCCCTGGTTTCCACCCGAAGCCGTCGCGCCGCCGGCGTCGCTGCCGTGCGAGCTGGCCGCAGCCGGGCTTTCCGACCCTGCGGTCGGGGCGCCGGGGGTCTCGGCGGGAAGCGGCGTGCCGGAGCTGCCGGCCGCCGCCGGGGTGTTGGCCGGAGCGGACGCCTCGGGGGTGCCCGCCGAGGTCGGCGTCTCCGAGCCGCTTGCCGCTGCCGGGGTGCCCTCGGTGCTTCCGGTGGTCGCCGGCGTGCCGTCGGCCTCGGCCGGCAGCGGGGTGCCCTGGCTGGCGGAGTTCAGCGGCGTGCCCTGACTGCCGGTGGCCGACGGGGCACTCTCGCTGCCGGTGGTCTGGTTGCCGGCGGGCGCCGGGGTGGTCTGGCTGCCCGACTGCGCCGGCTTTCCGCTGGTGGCCGCAGGGCTGCGCTGCGAGCCGGCCGCCGGGGCCGACGAACCGCCGTTGGCCGGTGCCGCCTGGACCCAGATCAGCTGGTCCTTGCCGGCGAACTGGTAGACCGCGCTGTTGGGCGCGTCGCCGGTGACGTCGAAGTACACCTTGCCGGTGGTCTTCTGGCCCTGCGCCAGGTTCGAGGGGTTCACGCCCTGCGGGGTGGCGACACCGAACAGCGCGGGGTAGGTCTGACCGCTGGGCGACCGGGCGCCGAGGTTGGCGACGACCGGGGTGACGGTGCCCTGAATGGCGACGTCGGTGGCGGTGGCCTCCCACAGCGTGCCGTGTGGCTGGTAGGGAATGGCGTCCGAGCTGGGCCGCAGGTCGCTGATGGTCCAGCCTTGGATTACCCCGCCGTTGTCGATGGTGGCCTGGCTTCCGATCGGGTGGGTCGTCGGAGTGACGTCACCGGCGTCGGCGCCGGCGGTTGCGACGCTGAGGGCGCCGGCCGCGGCCAATGCTCCCGCTGCTGCGACGGCAGTAGTGATCAACTTCATTATTGGTTGACTCCTCGGTTCGACTGGATCTCGGGGGTTATGTAGTCCAGACCGCAGATCTTAACGGATTTGACCTTGTTGTTTGCCCGCGTCTCAGAGTTGCGATACATCTCGTTGCGTCGGCGCGGCACGGCCGGTCAGGAATGCGAACTCCACCAGGAATAGAACTGCTCCAGGCTCGGGGTGCTGTGTTCGGTGCGCAGCGCCGCCATCATCAGGTCGGCATCGTTGGTCCACACCAGCGTGGGCGAGCCCTGCCGCGTGCCGCACAACAGCATTCCGCTCGGTTTGTCCGGTGTGGCGGTCCGGTGCCACGCCCCCGGCGACTGGATCCGGCCCGGACAGGTGACGACGTTGGTGGCCTGCACGGTGTTATCGAAACTCAGCCGCAACGTGCCGGCATTCGGGAACAGCGAGTAGGTCGCCGAGGGCGGGCCGTCCACATCGACGTTGCGGCCGCAGGTCACCTCCGCGATGGCGCCGCCCATCGGTGTGGTCGACGCGCAGGCGTCCTGCGGATAACCGGCGGGCAGCAGTTTGAGCAACCGCGCCTGGGCTTCGGCGTTCGACACCGGCGATGCGGGCTCACTGGCAGCGGCGGCGGACCCCGGCAGGTCGCTGTCGGCGGCGAATTCATCGGAACCCGACCGGTTCGTCAGCCAGGTGATCAGCCCCACGACCACGGCCAGCGCCGCGGCAAGACGCAGCAGTTTCTTGCGTTTGGCGGGATTGCGATAGGCGGGCACCGGTCGCGGCGAGCTGAACCAGTCATGGTCGGGGGTCGAGATGCGCGGAATGCTCGGCTGTCCGGTGGCGCGGACGGCGGCACCCACCGGTTCCGGTGCCGGAGCGGGTTCGGTTTCCGGTGTGGTCGGCGCGGTGGGCGCCGGGGTGCTCGGTTGGGTCGCGGCCTGTGACACCGGCGGGGCGGGCGACACCGGCGGCGCGGGCGGCACCGGACCTGCCGGCGACGTCGCGGCCGGTGCCGCCGGTGGTTTCGGTTGTTCGGGCGGCTGCGCAGTCGGCACCACTGGCGGCACGCTCGGCTTCGGTTGCTCGATCAACGGCAGGGTGGACTGTTGACTGGCCTCGTAGATCTGCAGCGTCCGGTGCTGATCGGGCGCACCGAGCGCCTGATAGGCCGCGGTCGCCAGTTCGGCGGCGCTGCCATAGCGCTCCTGAGGATCCTTGGCCATGCCCTTGGCGATCACCGCGTCAAAGGTGGGCGGGATCGTGGACCCGGCATGGCTGGGCCGCGGAATGGGCTTGGTCTGATGAGCATTGGCCAGCATCTTGACGCTGTCGGCCCGGTACGGCGGTGAGCCGGTCAAGCACTGGTAGAGCACGCACGCCAGCGAGTAGACATCGACGCCCGGGCCGAAGTCGCCGCCGGAGAACAGCTCCGGCGCCGAGTACTTCCAGCGAGCGCCCGCGTGGTCGGCGTCACCGGCGTTCGCCCCGGGCGCCCCGGCGATGCCGAAGTCCACCAGGTAGACGAAGTCGTCACCGGTCAGCAGGAGGTTCCGCGGTTTGACGCCGCGGTGGATCACCCCGGCGGCGTGCGCGGCATCCAGCGCCGAGGCGGCCTGCCACACGATGTTGACGGCGCGCGACGGCGGCAGCACCCCGGTGCGTTTCAACAGCGCGGAAAGGTCGGCGCCGTGGACCAGGGGCATGTCGATGAAGACCTCGCCGTCCAGGTCGCCGTAATCGCGGACCGGTACCACGTGCGGTTCCTGAACCCGCCCGACGGTCAGCGCCTCACGCTGCAACCACTCCCGGAACGCCGGGTCGCGGCCCAACGCCGGTGCAAGCAGTTTGAGCGCGGCCGGGCGATCCTTCTGCGTGTCGACGGCTTCGTAAACCTCGCCGGTGGGGCCGCGGCCCAGCAGACGTTTGAGGAGGTAGCGCCCAACACGTGACCCAGCCCGCGAACCCGGCGCGGTCTCGCCCATCATCGACTCCTCAAGCAGACCCGTGAACACCGACCACCGAACCGGCGGTTGATGACATTGCCGCCAATAATTTCACCATTGAATCCAGCGGCTATCAGCCGGTCGTGCCAACCTGCCCCGAAAGGCGGTCTGCGGTCACCGGCCGGTCAAGTTGCTGATCGTCAAGATCTCCAGGTTGCGGTAGGCGCGCCCGGTGGGCTGCACCAGATCGTGGAACCAGACCTGCGGCTCCGCGGTGTAGGGGCTGTCCCAGGAGTCCCACGGCAGGTAGGTCTGCGTTCGCCCGGCGACGAAACCCCAGTTGTAGGCGCCCACATTGTGGCGCTTCATGATCGGCAGAATCCCGTCGATGGTGTTGCCCTTGGTGCGCGCCAGATACTCGGTGCACATCATCGGCCGGCCCAGCGGAGCGAGCTCGGCGATCCGCTCACTGAACGCCGCCGGCCTGTCATAGGAGTGGAACGTGATGATGTCGGAGCTGTTGAGCTGGGTGTTGACGATCGTGCTGCCCTGCCGCGAGCCCTCCCAGATGCCACTGGTCAACGGCTGACGAGGGTCGACCGCGCGCGCCCAACTGAAGACCTGGGGAAGCAGGTCGCTGATGAGGTCGAGTTTGTCGGAGCGCTCGACGCTGCTGTACTCCCGAGCCATGTTGTCCGGCTCGTTCCACAGGTCCCAGGCCAGAATCCGTTCGTCGTAGCGGAACTGGGTCATCACGCCGGTGACGTAGTCATAGAGGGTGCGGTAGTAGTTGCGGTCACCGAGCCGCTCGGCGCCGGGGCTCTGCACCCACCGCGAGTTGTGGATACCGGGCCGGGGCGCAAGCTGCTGGCCCGCCTTGGGGTGCGGGTCCCAGCAGGAATCGAACAGTACGAACATCGGCTTGATCCGGCGCCGAGCGGCGACGGAGACGAACTGGGCCAGCCGGTACTGGAAGCCCTTACGGTCGGCCGCCCAGAGCTGGTCGTGCAGGAACACCCGCACGGTGTTGAACCCCGCCGAGCGGGCCCAGCCCAGCTCGGCGTCGATGCGCCGCAGGTCGAAGGTTCCGGGCTGAAACATCTCGAGCTGGTTGACGGCGGTCGAGGTGATGTAGTTGGAGCCGACGGGCCAGCCCTGCGCCTGATACCAGCGGTTGGCCCGGTCGATCGACCACCGGCCGGCGTCGGCACCGGCCCGCGGGATGCGGCTCAGGGCGGGACCCGCCGCCAACAGGAGCGGCAGCCCCAGTGCCGTTCGACGCTTCACGCAGTGACCATAGCGCCCGGCTCGCCGGTGCGGCGGGTGGATGTCCGGCCTGTCGCCGGGCAAATCGGGCGCGCGTCACAGATGCAACAGAGGCCACCTACACTCATCGAAACTTCTCCGTCCGAGTCGCGTTGCCGGGAGGCCGACTATGTCGCAGCACCTGCAGGACAAAGTTGTCGTCGTCACCGGCGCCGGCGGTGGGTTCGGCAAACTGATCGCGGAGAAGTGCGCCGCCGGCGGCGCCCGGGTGGTCGGCGTGGACATCGGCGCCGAGAACCTCGCTGCGGTCTTCGACGGCATCCGCGCCGCCGGGCTGTCGGGCACCCACCACATCGCCGACGTCACCGACATGGGGCAGATGAAAGCCGCCGTGGAGCACGCGGTGCAGACCTTCGGCGCGGTAGACGTCATCGTCAACAACGCCGGGGTGATGCCGTTGGCGTACTTCGCCGACCACGACAAAGCCTGGCAGCAGTGGCACCGCGCCATCGACATCAATATCAAGGGCGTGGTGAACGGGATCTCGGCCGTCTACGATCAAATGATCGCCCAGGGCCGCGGCCACGTCGTCAACATCTCCTCGATCTACGGCAACGCCGGAGTGGCCGGTTCCGGGGTCTACAGCGCGACCAAGGCCGCGGTCACCGTGCTGTCGGACTCGCTGCGCAGCGAGGCCAAGGGCAAGATCAAGGTGACCACGGTCAAACCGACCGGCGTGCTCGGCACCAATCTCGGCAGCGGGGTCGTCAACGGCGCGGCGATCATGGGCATCGTCGGTTCGCGTGCCGAGAACTACATCCAGTCGATGACCGCATTCGCCAACGGCACCCTGGCGGCCGAGCAGACCGACGTCGACTCGGTGAAGTACTGGCTGATCACCCCCGACGACCTCGCCGCGGCCGTAGTCGCAGTGATCGACCAGCCGTGGGGGATCAGCATCAGTGACATCACCGTGCGGGCAAGCGGCGAAGACTACATCTACTGACACCGAGGCGGCCGTCACGATGTATCCCGGCGCTCATGCGGCGACCACGCCGGACAAGCCGGCGATCATCGTCGCCGACACCGCAGAGACCCTCACCTACGGCCAACTCGACGCCCGCTCGCGGCGGTTCGCCCGCCACCTCTACGACGTCGGGGTCCGGCCGGGCGACCACATCGCGGTGCTCTGCGACAACCAGCCGCGCGCATTGGAGATCTACTGGGCCGCCATGTGTTCCGGGCTCTACATCACGTTCATCAACTCGCACCTGACCGCCGGGGAGGTCGCCTACGTCGTCAACGACTGCGATGCGCAGACCCTGGTGATCGCCGAGAAGTACGCCGGCATCGCCGGTGCGGTGGTCGCCCGGACACCCCGGGTCGCTCGCCGGATCGCACTCGGGCTCATCGATGGTTTCGACGACTACGAGACCCTGGTGGCGGCCGCCTCGGCGCAACCGTTGCCGGCGCAGCCGTGCGGAGCGGACATGCTGTACTCGTCGGGCACAACCGGGTTCCCCAAGGGGATCAAGGTGCCGTTGCCCGGCCGCGACGTCGACGCGCCGGGCGACCGGATAACGGGCTTGTTCGCGCCGCCGATGGGTTTGGCTGCCGATTCGGTCTATCTGTCGCCGGCCCCGGTCTACCACTCGGCCCCGCTGCGGTTCATGGCCATGGCACACCGGGTCGGCGCCACGGTGGTGATGATGCGGCACTTCGACGCCGCGGACGCGCTGGGGTTCATCGAGCGGTATCGGGTCACCCACAGTCAGTGGGTGCCGACGATGTTCGTCCGGATGCTCAGACTCGACCGGCGGCTTCGTGACTCCTATGACCTGTCATCGCACCGCTGCGCAGTACATGGCGCAGCGCCCTGCTCGGCGGAGGTCAAACACGCCATGATCGATTGGTGGGGGCCGATCCTGCTGGAGTATTACTCGGCCACCGAAGCCGCCGGCACCACCATCATCGACAGTCACGACTGGTTGTCGCATCCCGGCTCGGTCGGCAAACCGGTACTGGGCGTTGCCCACATCTGCGACGACAGCGGCTGCGAGGTCGCGGTGGGAGAGCACGGCACCGTCTACTTTGAACGTGACGCCGCGCCTTTCGAATACCACAACGACCCGCAGCGCACCGCCGAAACCCGCCACCGGAACCATCCGAACTGGACCACCACCGGTGACGTGGGATACCTCGACGCCGAGGGCTACTTGTATCTCACCGACCGTAAGTCGTTCACGATCATCTCCGGTGGGGTCAACATCTACCCGCAGGAGATCGAGAACGCGCTGGCACTGCACCCGGCGGTGCTGGATGTGGCCGTCATCGGCGTCCCCGATGAGGAGATGGGGCAGTCGGTGCTGGCGGTGGTCCACCCGGCTGCCGAAGCCGGCCCGCGCGACGAGTTGACCGCAGCGCTCGATCGGTTCCTGCGGGAGCGACTGGCCCACTACAAGGTGCCCCGCCGCTACGAATTCAGCACCGACCTGCCGCGAACACCCACCGGCAAGCTGGTCAAGCGACGACTGCAGGAGCGTTATGCCTGACTGGGATTCGCCGGCGTTCACCGCGGCCGAGGTGGCCCGCTACCACGACGCCGGGTGGTGGTCGCAGACCACGCTGTCGGATGCGGTCCGCCGCAACGCGCAACGTTTCCCGGCCCGCGCCGCCTACGTCGACCATCCCGGCGCGGAACTGACGTGGCGGGAGTTCGACGCGGCGGCGGACACCCTGGCGGCCAGGCTCGCCGGCGCAGGAGTGTCGCCGGGTGACCGTATCGCAGTCTGGCACGGCGACTCCGCAGCCATCCATGTGCTGTTCGTGGCGATCGAGCGGTGCGGCGCGGTGGTGGTGGGCATCGGTGCGCGTGCCGGGATCCGAGAGGTGACGGCAATCCTGGCCGCAGCGCAGGCCGAGCTGCTGATCACCGACGAGCCGCGTCAGGCGGCCGCGGCCGACCTCGAGATCCACACGGTGCACATCGATGCGCTGAACGCCGCCGCCGAGATCGGGCTGCCCGGGCCGCAACTCGGCGCCGACGACGTTTTCTTGATCAATTCCACCTCCGGCACCACCGGTCTGCCCAAGTGCGTCGTGCACACCCAGAACCGGTGGCACTACTTCCATCAGCTGGCCGCCGCCAACGGGCAGCTGAGCGGCGACGACGTTTTTCTGCCGATCATCCCGACCCCGTTCGGTTTCGGGCTCTGGACCAGCCACACCACCCCGATCCACCTCGGTGTCACGGCGATCCTGCTGGACCGGTTCACCGCCGCGGCGACCTGCGCTGCCATAGCCGAACACCGCGTCAGCGTGTTGTGTTGTGTCAGCACACAATTGACGATGATGATGGCCGACCCGGCGAGTCGGGAGTTCGACCTGAGCTCGCTGCGGGTGGTGTTCACCGGCGGCGAGGCGTTGCCCTACCGGCCGGCCGCGGAGTTCGAGGAACTCACCGGGGCCACGATCCTGCAGTTCTACGGTTCCAACGAGACCGGCCTGCTCAGCGCGACCACCCTCGACGACCCGCTGGAGCGGCGGCTGCGCACCGGAGGGCGGGTCGTTCCGGAGATGGCGGTCCGGCTGTTCGGCGGCGAGGACGGCGACACCGACGTGACCGATAGCGGTCGCGGCCAACCCGCCTGCCGGGGACCGGCCACCAGCCTCGGTTATCTGGGCGGTGCCGATCACGACAAACTGTTCACCGCGGACGGCTGGATGCGCATGGGTGACATCTGCGAGATCGACGTCGACGGCTACCTCAGCGTCACCGGCCGGACGTCGGACTTCATCTTGCGGGGCGGCAAGAACATCAGCGCCGCACAGGTCGAGGACGCCGTCATGACCCACCCGGCGATCGCGGTGGCCGCCGCGGTGCCGATGCCAGATCCGGTGTTCGGCGAGAAGGTGTGCGTGTTCGCCGAACTCGCCGACGCGAAGGTCGCCGGCACCGGCAACCTTGAATTGCCCGAGCTTGTCGAGCACCTGCTGGCCCTCGGGGTGTCGAAAGAGCTACTGCCTGAACGCCTCGTCGTCGTCGACGAACTGCCGCGGTCCTCCGGCGGCAAGATCGCCAAAGGGCAGCTGCGACAGATCAGCGGTCACTCGTAGCCCTCGTAGACCTGCGATGGGCCGTCGGGCGTGATGAGATAGCCCACCGTCGCGATGTGCACGTCGCCGACCGGGTCGAGCTCGCGGTAGCCGCCGAACAGTTCGACGTCGTCGTCCTGTAGGCCTACCCGGAAGCCGCCCCACAGGTAGGGAACCGGGAACCACAGCTGCTTTCCGGGCAGCTCGTGCAGCACCTCGACCGGGGGATACCGGAACATCCGTCGCAGATCGACACCGCGGAACAGTTGCTGGATCAGGTCGTCGATGATTCCGGCGAGCTGGGTGTTGAGCGCGGCGATCCGGTCGCGGTCCAGCGGCGCCGCCGGGGGCTTGAGTACCTCCAACAGCTCGGCAGGCTGGTGGTGCTCGACGGCGATGTCGTAGGCGGTGCGCCCGGCGGCGTCGGGCTGGCTGCGCAGGGCGCCCCGCTCGATCAGCCATGACGCGACGTCCGGGGACGCCCCGTGCCAGCCGGCCTGATGCAGCACGGTCAGCCAGGTTTTGCCGCCGGGACGCCAGGCCTTGACGTCGACCACGTGGTCGCCGCGGTCGAGTTCGCGAACCACCTTGCGCCACTTGCCTCGCTTGGCGGCGTCGGCCAGATACAACGCGGCCTGCGCCTGCCGGTTGCCCAGCAGCGAGCGGTCCATCACGCCCGGCCACAGCGGCGCATTGTTGCGGATCTCGGTGTAGGTCGTCACCGTGGCATCCTCTCGCGGTTCGGGCCGCGATACCTGAACTCGCAGCTATGGATCTGCGTGCGGATCATCCAGGAGCTCCTCCGGATGGTGCAGATGGTTGATCTGCGGTGGGCTGGTGCCGTCGGTCCAGGCCAGCCGGCCTTGCTCGGTGACGTGAGTTTGAAGGTCGCCGCGCGTGGCAGCGCCGTGGTCGGCGCCGCAGGCGAAGTAGAGCGCGTCGGCGTCGGTGCGGCCGTCGGGGTCCCAGTTCGGTGAATGGTGGACCTCGCAATGGTAGCCGGACTCTGAGCAGTTCGGCCTGGTGCAGCCGTGGTCGCGGGCGTGGCAGATGATCCGGTGATCCAGGGTGGCGATCCGTTTGCTGCGGCCCAGGTACAACGGGCGCTCGGAGTGGTCGTCGAAGACCGCCAGGTAATGAATCGAGTTGGCCGCCATGCGAATCAGGTCACGCATGGGCAGGCGGCTGCCGCCGCCGGTGCGGGCCGGGGCGGGCATTGGGACATTCGGGTCGGCCATGGCGCGGGCGGCCTGGTCGAGGTCGGCGAGTTTGGTGGTGACGATGACCGTCACCGGAACGCCGCGGTGGGTGCCCATGGCGCCGGATTCGATGCCATGGCGCAGCGCGAGTTTGAGCGCATCGTGGTCACGTTGTCCCGACGAACGGGTATCGCGGCCAGCGGAGCAGTCGGGCTGACGATGACCGGGGCGGACGGCGGCGAAGACGGCCTCGAGGTAGGCGCGGGCTTCGGGATCGACGCAGCCGGAGAGTCGGCTCATCCCGTCGGGGCCTTGGCGGCCCAGGACAAGGTTGCGTCGCCGCGCCCGGTCTTCGTCGGTGAAGTTGCCGTCGGGGTTGAGGCGGTCGGCGATGGCATGCCCGATGGCGGTGACGAAGGCGGCGTCCTGTTCGGTGGCGTGGCGTGCCAGGGTACGTTCGGCAGCCTCACGATCGGTCGGCGCGATCTTCGCGGGAAGTTCGTCGAGGGCTTTGGCGACCGCTTTGATGTGGTCGTCGCCGATGCGGCCGTCCTCGACAGCGGCGGCGGTTTCGGAGAGTTCGGGTGGGGTTGGGGGTCCGGTCAGGTTGCGTCGCGGCCGGATGCGTGCGGCGATGCGGAACCGGCGCCGGACCTCCGCTCGGGTGATGCGCAGGCGCGACCACAGCAGGTCTGGGATCTTGGTGTCGGCGGGCAGTCGGGGGTCCTCGGGACCGTCGGCCGGGTCGGCGATCTCGCCGAATATGCGGTAGGACAGACCGCGATTGACTCGATGCTGGGTTTCGAGGTGTTCGGCGACCTCGACGCGAAACGCGTTGCCGACGATGTCGGTGTCCGCGCGCCGCAGCCGGGCCTGGGCATCATCGATCAGGGCCAGGTCCGCGCGGATGGCTGCGCGGGCCGCCGCGGCGGGAGGCAGGACCTGATCGGGTTCGGACACAGCTCCAACGTATCGAACAATTGTGCGAATATTGGGGGTCGTGCGGTGCTCTGTGGATGAACCGGGCAACTGTGGATAGATCTCCTGAAACCGCGCCGGCCGACAACGCCGTCGAACAGTCCACGGTGGGTGCGACGTCGCACTGCAGCTGCTGCGGCGGAACAAACAGCTCACCGGCAGCGACCTGGAGGCATTGGAGCAGATGCTGATTGACAGCGGGTTGGGTTTGTTCATCCGGCCGCTGGTGGGCCTGGATCGACAGGCTGCAGTCGAGGCTTTCGGCGCCTACCTGGATGGCAAAAGTTCACCGTCGAGCAGATCCGGTTCGTCAACCTCATCATCGACGAGGTGACCGCCAACGGGGTGATGGAGCCCGCACGCCTGTATGAATCGCCCTACACCGACCACGCACCGCGCGGGCCGGAAGGTATGTTCGGCGACGCCGAGGTGGGCGGCATCGTAGACATCCTGCGCACGGTCAAAAATCACGCCGTCCCGCACCAAGGAACCGTCGGCGGCGTTCGGTAGGGTCCGTCGGCGTGACCGCGAACCTCGCCCTCAAACCGGTAAACGCCCGCCTCGCCGATGAATTGGCGGTGGCGGAACGACAGGTCGCCGCGGCTGTCGCATTGCTCGACGAGGGGGCGACGGTGCCGTTCATCGCCCGCTACCGCAAGGAGGTCACCGGCAGCCTCGACGACGGGCAGCTCCGAACCCTCGAGGAGCGGCTGCGTTACCTGCGTGAACTCGACGACCGCCGGGCCGCCGTGCTGGCTTCGATCGAGGAGCAGGGCAAGCTCACCGACGAGCTCAGCGCCGCGCTCATCCAGGCCGACACCAAGGCCCGCGTCGAGGACATCTACCTGCCGTACAAGCCGAAGCGCCGCACCAAGGCGCAGATCGCCCGCGAGGCCGGCCTGGAACCGCTGGCCGACCGGTTGCTGGCCGACCCGATGCTGGACCCGCAACAGCTCGCCGGGGATTTCACCGCCGAGGACGTCGCCGATGCCGCGGCGGCGCTGGAGGGCGCGCGTGCCATCCTGGTCGAGCGCGCCGCCGAGGACGCCGAATTGGTGGGGGCCGTGCGGGAGAAGTTCTGGTCCTGCGGGTCGCTGCGCACCGCGCCTCGGTCAGAAGAGGCTGCGAAAAGTGCTGCCGCACAGAAATTCCGCGACTATTTCGAGTTCAGCGAGGCGTTGGAGACGATGCCGTCGCACCGGGTGCTGGCGGTGCTGCGCGGCGAGAAGGAGGGGGCCCTGGCGCTGACCTTTGGCGGCGGCGACGCCGAGCCCTATCAGGCGATGGTGGCCGAGTCGCTCGGTGTGGACATGGCCGCGCCCGGCCAGGCGACGCCCTGGCTGGCCGAGACGGTGCGGTGGGCGTGGGAGACCAGGCTGGCGTTCTCGGCCGCCGTCGACGCCCGGATGCGGCTGAAGCAACGCGCCGAAGCCGATGCGGTGACGGTGTTCGCCACCAACCTCAAGGACCTGCTGCTGGCCGCCCCGGCCGGCAACCGCACCACCCTCGGACTGGACCCGGGGTTTCGCACCGGCGTCAAGGTGGCCGTGGTGGACGGCACCGGCAAGGTGCTCGACACCTGCGCGATCTTCCCGCACCAGCCGCAACGGCAGTGGGACCAGGCCAAGGCGATGCTGGCTGCGCTGATCGCCCGCCACGGCGTGGACCTGATCGCCGTCGGCAACGGCACCGCCTCGCGGGAGACCGACGCCCTGGCCGGCGAGCTGATCGCCGACCTCAAAGCCGCCGGCGCCGCCGCGCCGGTCAAGGCGATGGTCAGCGAGGCCGGCGCCTCGGTCTACTCGGCGTCGGCCTACGCCGCACACGAACTACCCGACCTCGATGTCACGCTGCGCGGGGCGGTGTCGATCGCGCGGCGGCTGCAGGACCCGCTGGCCGAGCTGGTCAAGATCGAACCGAAGTCCATCGGCGTCGGCCAGTACCAGCACGACGTTTCGCCGGGCAACCTGGCGCGCAGCCTCGACGCGGTGGTCGAAGACGCCGTGAACGCCGTCGGCGTCGACCTCAACACCGCGTCCGCGCCCCTGCTGGCCAAAGTGTCGGGCGTCTCGGAATCACTGGCCGAAGCCATCGTGGCGCACCGCGAACAGGCCGGACCGTTCCGGAGTCGGGCCGCCCTGCGCGACGTGCCGAGGTTGGGGCCCAAGGCATTCGAGCAGTGCGCCGGGTTCCTGCGCATCCGCGATGGCGACGACCCGCTGGACTCCTCCGGGGTGCATCCGGAGGCCTACCCGGTGGTCCGCCGGATCCTGGACCGCGCGGGCGTCGCACTGGCCGAGATCATCGGCGACGAACGACTGCTGCGGTCTTTGCGGCCCGCCGATTTCGCCGACGACCGCTTCGGGGTTCCCACGGTGACCGACATCCTCGCCGAGCTGGAGAAGCCGGGCCGTGACCCGCGGCCGGCGTTCTCCACGGCGACGTTCGCCGCGGGCGTGGAGAAGGTGGCCGACCTCAAAGTGGGCATGGTTCTGGAAGGGGTGGTGACCAACGTCGCCGCCTTCGGCGCCTTCGTCGACGTCGGAGTCCACCAGGACGGCCTGGTGCACGTCTCGGCGATGGCGGACCGTTTCGTCTCCGACCCGCACGAGGTGGTCCGTTCCGGCCAGGTGGTGAAGGTCAAGGTCGTCGACGTCGACGTCGACCGCCAGCGGATCGGGCTCAGCCTGCGGCTGCGGGACAAGCCGGATCGCGGCTCGGCCGCCAAACCGGCTGCGGGCCGCGACACCGGCAAGCAGAATCGGGGGCGGCGACCCGGTAACGGTGCCGGGCGCCGGGACGCGGCCCCGGCCGGCGGGTCGATGGCCCAGGCGCTGCGGGACGCCGGATTCGGAAAGTGAGGGGCAGGCATGGGCATGCTGGACAGCGCGCAGGCCGACGCCGCCCATCGGTTCGCTGACATCGTCGGCGCGGCCGATCTGCTCACCGGGGAGCAGATCGGCCCGGACTACACCCACGATGAGGCACTGGTCGGGGCGCCGGTGACACCGCGCTACGTCGCTCGCCCGCAGACCGCCGAACAGGTCGCGGCGCTGCTGGCCGCCGCGACCGACGACAAGATCCCGGTGACCGCCCGCGGGTCGGGCACCGGGCTGTCGGCCGGCGCGCGACCGTGCGCCGACGGCCTGCTGATCTCCTTGGAGAAGATGGCGGCCATCCTGGAGATCGACACCGACAACCAGGTCGCCGTGGTGCAGCCCGGGGTCACGCTGGCCGACCTCGACACCGCAACCGCCGCGGCGGGGTTGATGTACACCGTCTTCCCCGGGGAGCTGTCGGCCAGTGTCGGCGGCAACGTCGGCACCAACGCCGGCGGCATGCGCGCGGTGAAATACGGGGTGACCCGCCACAACGTGCTCGGATTACAGGCGGCGCTGCCGACCGGCGAGCTGATCCGTACCGGCGGCCGGATCACCAAACTGTCCACCGGATACGACCTGACCCAGCTGATCATCGGCTCCGAGGGAACCTGCGCGCTGGCCACCGAGATCACGGTGCGGCTCTACCCGCGGCTGGCCCACTCGGCGACGTTGCTGGCGCCGTTCCCCGACCTGCCCGCGGTGATGCGCGCGGTGCCGACGGTGGTGCGCAGCGGCGTGGACCCGGTGATCCTGGAATACGTCGACAAACTCACCCTGGCCGCGATCAGCTACGCACAGCACCTCAACCTGGGCATCCCCGACGAGGTCCGTGACAGCGCCGAAGCGCACCTGGTGATCGGGCTGGAGAACCGCGACCGTGCCCGCCTCGACGACGACGTGGCGATGCTGGGCGAACTGCTGGGCTCACTGGGGGCAGTCGATGTCTACGTACTGGAAGGAAACTCGGCGCACACGCTGATCGAGGCGCGCGAGAAGGCGTTCTGGACGGCCAAGGCCGCCGGCGCCCACGACGTCATCGACGTGGTGGTTCCGCGTGCGGTCATGCACGAGTTCTTCACCCGGGCTCAGCAATCCGCGCAAGCGGCCGGCGCGGGCGTGGTCGGATGCGGGCACGCCGGAGACGGCAACGTGCACCTGGCGGTGTTCTGCGCCGACGATGAGGTCCGGCACCAACTGCTGCACGACATCTTCGCGGCGGCGATGGCGTTGGGCGGTGCGATCTCCGGCGAGCACGGCCTCGGCCGGGCCAAGACGCAACACTTCCTGGAATTGGAGGACCCGGTCAAGATCGCGCTGATGCGCCGGATCAAGGACGCCTTCGACCCCGCCGGGATCCTCAACCCCGGCGTGCTTCTATAGGACGACCTCTGCGACCGGGAACGTCGCGGCCCCCGGACGGCGTGTCGCGTCGCAGTGTTCCCACTCGGCGGGACGAAGAAAGGCAACCTCATGACCAACGGAGCACAGGCCCTGATCACCACCCTGGTCGACAGCGGCGTGCAGGTCTGCTTCGCAAACCCCGGCACCTCCGAGATGCATTTCGTGGCCGCGCTGGATTCGGTGCCGCAGATGCGCGGGGTGTTGTGCCTGTTCGAAGGAGTGGTGACCGGCGCAGCCGACGGCTATGCGCGCATCGCCGGAAAGCCGGCGGCCACCCTTTTGCACCTGGGGCCCGGGCTGAGTAACGGCCTGGCCAACCTGCACAACGCCCGCCGGGCGCACGTGCCGGTGGTCAACGTCATCGGTGACCACGCCACCTACCACAAGAAGTACGACGCCCCACTGGAATCCGACATCGAGCCGCTGACGGACTGGACCCACGGCTGGGTGCGTCGCACCGGCGCGGGGACCGAGATCGGCCGGGATGCGGCCGAAGCGGTGGCCGCCTCGATGGCCAGTCCGGCGCAGGTGGCCAACCTGATCCTGCCCGCCGACATCTCCTGGGACGACGGGGCGCAGGCGGCCGGACCGGTCGAAGCGGTCGCCGCGGCCGCCCCCGACCCACATGCCGTCGCCGAGATCGCCGACGTGCTGCGCAGCGGCGAGCCGGTGGCGCTGCTGATCGGCGGGCCGGCGGCCGCCGAGGTGGCAGCACTGCAGGCCACCGACCGGATCGCCGCGGCGACCGGAGCCCGTGCGCTGGTCGAGACGTTCCCGGCCCGGTTGGCGCGCGGCGCCGGGGTGCCGGCCATCGACCGGCTCGGCTACCTGGCCGAGCAGGCCGCGTTCCAGCTCGACGGGATCAAGCACCTGGTGGTCGCCGGCACCAGAGCCCCGGTGTCGTTCTTCGCCTACCCCGGCAAGCCCAGTGACCTGGTGCCCGAAGGCTGTGCGGTGCACCAGTTGGCGGGCCTGGAGACGGACGTGGCTGCCGCGCTGGCACAGCTGGCCGAGGCGGTGGCGCCGGGGGTGCAGCCCCGGCCCGCACCCGCCGCCGCCCCGCAGCTGCCGGCGGGGGAGCTCATCCCGCAGAACTGGGTGCAGGTGATCGGGGCGCTGCTGCCCGAGAACGCGATCATCTCCGATGAGTCCAACACCTCAGGCCTGATGCTTCCCGCGGCCACCGCCGGCGCACCGCGCCACGATGTGCTCACCCTCACCGGCGGTGCGATCGGGCAGGGACTGCCGGTCGCCCTGGGTGCTGCCGTCGCCGCGCCGGACCGGCCGGTGATCGCGCTGCAAGCCGACGGCAGCGCGGCCTACACCATCTCGGCGTTGTGGTCGATGGCGCGGGAGAACGCCGATGTGACCACGGTGCTGATCAACAACAGCTCCTACGCGATCCTGCGCATGGAACTGGCCCGGGTGGGCGCCGAAGCTGAAGGTGGGCGTTATGGTCCCAAAGCGGAAGCACTGCTGGACCTTTCGCGGCCGAACATGGACTTCGCCAAGATCGCCGAGGGTTTCGGGGTGCCGGCGAGCGTGGCGACCACCTGTGAGGAACTCGCCGAACAGTTCCGCCGGGCGCTAGCCGAACCGGGCCCGCACCTGATCGATGCGCGGATGCCGAGCGTGTTCTGACCGAGTCGTACTAACCGCTCGTCAGGCGATTCGCGGCGAAGGCGGCGCCCTCGTCGGCCTTGCCGTCCTGCACGTACATCAGGTGCGGGACGACGCTGCCGTTGTCTTCGCAGTAGATGTCACCCGCCAGGCAGAAGGTGATGGTCATCGGCTGGTACGAGGCGGCGAGGACCGGCAGCGGACCGCCCCACAACGAGGTGGAGTACGGACTCGACGGTGGACCGAAGAGGGCCACTGCGGCCACCCGTTGGGCGACCGCCGGCGGCAGCGAATTGCTGGACATCTCGATGACGCTGGCGCCCTGGGAGTAACCGCCGAGCACGAGTTTGGTGTTCGGGCAGTTGGCGACGGTGGCCTGGATGCGTGCGGTGGCGTCGCTCTCACCGAGCAGCGCGCTGTTGCGGTAGTCGGTGCTCGCCGGGTAGTCGACCGGGTAGACCCGCACGTCGCGACCGGGAAGTTGTTCGGTGAGCGACGCGACAAACGCCTCGCCGACGTCACCGAGCCCGACGGGCTGCCCGGAGCCGCGCGCGAACACCACCTCGGTGTCCGGGCAGGGCTCGGCGCCGGCGGCCGGAATGCCCGTCGGCGAGCCCAGCAGGGTTCCAATCAGCATCACCGCGACAGTGACGGTGCGAACGGTGTCACGCAAGGTCATGGTCAAATGCTGACATGTCGCGGTCGCGCGACCGGCCCGCGGGTCGACATTCGGCGCCGTGCCGGCCCGGTCAGGTCATCGCCCGCACGCCGGCAACCGCAGCCGACCGGCGTCGCCAGCAAACAGCAATGCCGACGTCACGCTGCGAAGACAGTGATTACAGCCGGTTTGCCGCGTAGGCCGCACCCTCGTCGGCGATCCCGTCGTAGGCGCCGGGGGCGTGCGCCGCGAAATTCATTCCCTCTGAGCAAACCGGGTCTTCCGGCGCGCACAGTTGAATGGTCTTGGCCAGGTAGGCGGGGCCGATGGCCAGGGGTGGTTGGCCCAGGAAGTTCATCGCCCGCTCGTTCGGGGTGCCGAACAGCACGACGGCGGCGACGTGGTCGGCCACCTCGGGGGGCATCGGCTGTGGTACATCGACTCCTACCACCCCGTCCGGGATGGCGTTGGCGGTGGAGAAACCCATTACCGCGGCGCCCTGCGAGAAGCCGCCGAGCACCATCTTGGTCTTGGGGCAGTTCGCGGCGGTGGCCTGGATGTGCGTGGTGGCGTCACGGATGCCCTGGATACCGGTCGGCCAGTCGTTGGTGGCCGGGTAGTCGACGGCGTAGACCGCCATGGAGCGCTCGCCGAGCCGGTGCTGCAGCGCATCGACGAATGCTTGCCCGGTCTCACCGAGGCCGATCGCTTCATCGGTGCCTCTAGCAAACAAGACTTGGACGTCCGGGCAGGGTTCGGCATAGGCGAGGGGAGGGGTGACAGCGGTGCTCTGCAGCAGCCAGGTCAGTGCCGGCACAACACCGAGGGAGCGAAGAATCCGACGTGTGTTCACCCGTTCATGGTGGCATAACTCGTGCCGCGACGTAAGCAAGCTGCCCTGGGAATTCACGTAATAGCGGAGGCGGCTGCCGGCGCGTCGCGCCCCGACTCGCATGTCGTGTTCAGGATTTGGATTATCACCGGACCACGCGCAAGTGAGCGGGCGGTTACCACGGCATGTCGGCCCGGTGTCGGCGGAGCGGCCACCGCACTGTGTTGCCGGAGCAAACTCGGAACCGGACGCCGCCGCGGGGTGCCGCCAGCCCGCTTCCGACACGGTGTAATCGACTGTCGGAAGCCGGGGGCCGCAGGTGTTCGGGGGTTGCCGCGCGAAGCGCTGCGAGTGGTTCGGCGCACCAATGGCGCTGCAATGCGGAGCAAATCGGAGACGCATCGATAAAATTGCATGGATCCGGTGCGTTCCGATCGCCGGTGGACACTGTGGATGGGACAGCATGGCGCATGACACAGGCCCCGCGATGGGCATGTCTGTCGGAGCGACCACTCTGGCGGCGGTCACCGCCGATCGCGCGATCACCCGCCGGCCGGTGCTCACGCTGTTCCGGGACCGGCCGTCCCAGATCGGCATGCCGTCGGAGAATTCCGCCGTCAACGTCGATCTGGTCGAGCGCGGGCTGGTGGTCACCGATTTCGTCGATCGCGTCGGCGGCCGGGAGCCGGTGGTGGCGGGCGACGGATCCACACACCGCGCCGAGCAACTGCTCGGCGACGGGCTGCACGCGCTGGCCTACGCCGCGACCGAGGGACGCCCGATACCGCCCGCGGTTGCGGTCAGCCATCCGGCCCACTGGTCGCGGGAAGCCATCGGCGCGCTGCGCACCGCCTTGGGGCGGGTGTCGGAATGGGCGCAGCATCCGGTGACGCTGATCTCGGACACCGCTGCGGTGTTGACGGCCCTGCGGGCCAATCCGGGCCTGCCCGACCACGGCATCATCGCGGTGTGTGACTTCGGCGGCAGCGGTAGCAATATCACCCTCGTCGACGCCCGACGCGATTACGAACCCATCGGCGCCACCCGCCGCATCACGACGTTCTCCGGTGATGTGATCGATCAGGCGTTGCTCGATCATGTGGTGGCCGATCTGGGCGGCAACAGTGACGGGCCCCCGACGGTCGGGTCGTTGACCCGGTTGCGCAGCCAGTGCCGAGACGCCAAGGAGCACCTGTCGACGGAGACGGTCGCCGAACTTGCGGGATTCCACGGTGGGGTATGGCTGACCCGCGCAGAACTCGACGAGGCACTGCGTCAACCGCTCGACGGCTTCTTCACCGCATTACAAGAGACCTTGGACGACAACGAGATCGCTCCCGGCGAGTTGTCAGCGATCGTGTCCGTCGGCGGTGGGGCCAATATGCCGACGGTCACGAACGGCCTGTCGCAACGCTTCGGTGCCGCCGTCATCAGCTCGCCCCGGCCACAGTTGACGGCGGCGATCGGCGCGGCGCTCAGCGTTGCCGGCAACGTGGTGGCCACGCCGAGAAAAGCTGCGCCGCCTGCCGAGCCGCCACCGCTGCCCGAAACCGCGCCGGTCGAACCCCCACCACCGCCGCCGCCGGTGGACAACCCGCCCAACGCGGCGTTCAAGCCCCTGATCACGCCGCCGCCGGTGGCCCGTCCCGCGCCCGTATCGCAGCCTGTCGCACCCGAGCCGGTGGAGATCGGCGACCGGGGCGGGGTGCCGTGGTACCGGCGACCGGCGCCGGTGGTGATCCTGGCCGCGCTGGTCGCGATGTTGTTGGGCACCGTAGCCGTGCTGGTGTTGCGGCACGCCGCCGATGAGGGACCGGGTTCCGGTGTGCTGACGACGGTGTCGACGACACACCCCACGACCACCGTCGAACTCCCGCCGGCGTACGCGCCGCACCCCCAACCGGCCCCGCCGGCCTTCCCGCATCTTCCCGAGGCGCCGGCCATGCCGCCGGGCCCGGAACCCGCCGAGGCCCCGGCCGTCCCGTAGCGTTACGCCGCCCTTTTGGACAGCACCACCAGCGCCAGCGGAATCTGCACCTGCTGCGGGCTGCTTGCCAGCTCGGCGGCGACACCGGCCTGCAGGCGCTGCACGAAGTCGGCTGCCCGCGGGTCGCCGGCCCCGCCGGCCAGTGCGGCGGCCAGCGTCGGAAAGATCGCGGCGCTGGTGAACGCGGCCCACTGGGCGCCCAGCGCACGCGCGTCGGCGTCGAGCAGGTAGCGCTCCCAGAACCGGTCCTCGGCGTCGAACAGCTCGAGTCGATCGATCGTCAGTGCTTCGAACCGCCCGGCCGGGGCGAACGGCGCGCGAAGCTCCTTCTCGCTGCGGCCGAGCACCGGGATGGTCATCCGGGCGACCTCGTCGCGGCTCAGCAAGCCATCGTGCACCAGTTCGTCGAGCGCCGCGACGATGGCGTCCAGCACGGGCTGGTAGCCGGACCGGCCCTGCGCGTCGACGGCCGCGGTCAACACCAGCAGTTTGCCGCCCGGGGCCAGTTCCCGGCCGCGGAAGGCCAGGAAGTCGTGCCAGTCCTGAGCGGCCCGGCGGGTGTACTCCTGCCGGGCGCCGGCGTCGTCGCTGTGGTCGACATGGACGTGATCATCGAATTCGGGCAGTTCTTCGGCGGGTCGGCGCAGCCACATCGTCGCCCACGAGGTCCAGCCCAGGTTGACGCTCTGCGACGGCAGGATCTGGGCGTAGAACGACCGGCCTATCGCCGAGGGGAAGCTGGCCGCGTCCTTGCGGGTGTAACTGTCCGGATCGTCGGCAAGCGTGCTGAACAGCGCGGTGAAGTCGTTGTCGGGCAGGTCGGTGTGTGCCACCAGCACGGCGTGGTCGGGTCGGGTGCGCCGCCGGAACGCCGCGATGGCGGCACAGATCGGCAGCAGCGAGTTGTAGCCGGTCGCCGCGCCGTAGTCGGCGACCACGATCGGCCGCGGGGCGCGCGGTAGCGGGACCGCCGCCGCCAGCTGTTCGAACACGGCGGTGGCATGGGCCAGGCCGGCTGCCTGCAATCGCCTCGAGGGGGTGCCGGCAGCCTCCGGGCGGACGACGATGCTCGACTCCCGCATGTGCACCTCCCACCGTTGCGGGCATTCGCGGACACCACCTCCGACGGTAGCGGGTGTGCCGCTGCCGGTGATCACCGTGGCACACTGCCCAGGTGAGCGGCGTGCGGGCGACCCGACGGGTTCCGGTCGTGGTCGCGGCGGTCCTGATGGCCATCGGCGTCATCGGGTTCGTGGTTGCGCTGATGCTCAACATTTTCGTGCTGGATCGCTACAACGCCTACGGCGAGGTGCCGATCCCGGGGACGGGCACCGTCCACCTTCCGGCCGGCGAGGTGACGGTGAGCCTGCACACCCGGGTCATCTCCAGTCCCAGCGGCGGCGGCCTGCCGGTGCCGCCGTTGAGCCTGGGAGTGGTGGCACCGGCCGGCGCGGCCGATCCGGAGTTCACCCAGAGCGTCGGGATCACGACGACGGTCAACAACGACTCCCGGCGGCGGCTGTGGCGGGTCCAGGTGGCGACGGCCGGCGACTACCAGATCACCACGGACGGCGACGTCGGCGGCTTCATCGCCCCGCGGCTGGCCTTCGGCAGATCCGGTGCCCACGGTTCGCTTCCGTGGGCGTTCGCGGCAGTGTTCGGGCTGGGCACGGTGGGTCTGATCGGAGCACGATTCTGGCCGGTCCGCGACCGCAGCCGGCCGACGGTGGGCGCGGCGCTGGTCCCCGACGGCGAGGGCATCCGTATCGAGCAGCTCAAAACGATTACGGCACTGCGTGATTGCGGCGCGTTGACGGCGGCCGAGTTCGAGGCCGAGAAGCGGCGAATTCTCGACGAACGCTGAGGCTCAGTGGCCATGCCGGGTGGGCCGCTTCCTTCTCACCGCTCGTTCCTCGCGGTGCATCGTCAGTGGCCAGGTTGGGTGGGCCGCTTCCTCCTCACCGCTCGTTCCTCGCGGTGCATCGTCAGTGGCCATGCCGGGTGGGCCGCTTCCTCCTCACCGCTCGTTCCTCGCGGTGCATCGTCAGTGGCCGCGGGCCACCCATTCGTCGTAGTTGACCAGTTCGTCGCCGATTCGGGTGTTGTCGCCGTGGCCGGTGTAGACGACGGTGTCGTCCGGCAGACTGCCGAGCTGCTCGGAGATCGACGCCAGGATCGTCGGGAAGTCCGAGAACGAGCGTCCGGTTGCGCCCGGCCCGCCCGAGAACAGCGTGTCGCCGCTGAACACCGCGCGCAGTTCGGGCGCGTACCAGCACACCGATCCCGGCGAGTGGCCCGGCGTGTGCAGAGCCCGGAGCTCGGTGCCGGCCACCCGCAGCGTCTGGTCGTCCGATAGCGGCCGAAAGTCCTTGTCCGGATGCGTCATCCGCCACAGCATCTCGTCGGAGGGGTGCAGCAGCACCGGAGCGTCGAACGTTTCGCCGAGTTCCGGCGCCACGGTGATGTGGTCGTTGTGGCCGTGCGTGCACACCACCGCGACCACCTTGCGGCCGCCGACGCCTTCGATAATCGGCGCGGCGGTGTGGGCGGCGTCGAAGACCACCACCTCCGAGTCGTCGCCGACGATCCAGATGTTGTTGTCGACGTCCCAACTGCCGCCGTCGAGCTCGAACGTGCCGCTGGTCACGACGCGCTGAATGGCGGGGCCGCTCACAACATCACCACCGAGCGCAACACCTTACCGTCGTGCATCTTGTCGAAGGCCTCCTCGATGTCGTCGAGTCCGATGCGTTCGGAGACGAACTTCTCCAGCGGCAGCCGACCCTGCAGGTAGAGGCTGATCAGCGTGGGGAAGTCGCGCTCGGGAAGGCAGTCGCCGTACCAGGACGACTTCAGCGACCCGCCGTGGGAGAAGAAGTCGATCAACGGCATGTCCAGCCGCATGTCGGGGGTCGGAACCCCCACCAGCACAACGGTTCCCGCCAGGTCACGGGCATAGAACGCCTGCTTCCAGGTCTCTGGGCGCCCGACGGCGTCGATCACCACGTCAGCGCCGAAGCCGTCGGTGAGCTCCTGGATGATCTCGACCGGATCTTGGGTGCGGGCGTTGATGGTGTCGGTCGCGCCGAAGCCGCGGGCCCAGTCCAGTTTGGTGTCGTCGGTGTCCACGGCGATGATTCGGCGGGCGCCGACCAGGGCCGCACCGGCGATCGCGGCATCGCCCACGCCGCCGCAGCCGATCACCGCGACCGTGTCGTCGCGGGTGACGCCGCCGGTGTTGATCGCCGCGCCCACGCCGGCCATCACCCCGCAGCCCAACAGTCCGGCCACCGCCGGGTCGGCGGCCGGATCGACCCTGGTGCATTGACCCTCGTGCACCAGTGTCTTGTCGGCGAACGCCCCGATGCCCAGCGCCGGGGTCAGCTCGGTGCCGTCTACCAACGTCATCGGCTTCGAGGCGTTGAAGGTGTCGAAGCACAAGTGTGGGCGGCCGCGCTTGCAGGCCCGGCACTGTCCGCACACCGCGCGCCAGTTCAGCACCACGAAGTCACCGGGCTCGACCGCGGTCACCGCCGAGCCCACCGACTCGACGGTGCCGGCGGCCTCGTGGCCCAGCAGGAACGGGTAGCTGTCGTTGATGCCGCCGTCCCGGTAGGTCAGGTCGGTGTGGCACACCCCGCAGGCGGTGATGGCGACGACGACGTCCTTGGCACCGGGGTCGGGGATGACGATGTCGGTCACTTCGACCGGTTTGCCCTTTTCGCGGGAGATCACGCCGCGCACTGTCTGACTCATGATGCCAACCTTATGTTGCGGTTGGGGCGCCCGCCGCCGGCACCGTGGCCTGCGCGGTGACGGCCGGGGTTCGGGTGTCGGCGCGCAGGAAGCTTCCGGTGCGTTGCGTGCCGAGCACGCCGGTGGGTTGCCCGTCGAGGACCACCGCGCGGCCCGAGATGAACACGGCGGTGACGGCCGCGTCGTTGCGGTTGACCATGCGCGACATACCGCCGTAGGCGGCGAAGGTCTCCTCGACGTAGGCATCCAGCGTGTCGTCGAGGTGGGCGGGGTCGATCACCACGACGTCGGCGCGATCACCCACCCGTAGGTGGCCGGCGTCGATGCGGTACCAGTCGGCCAGTTCACCGGTCAGCCGGTGCACCGCCTGCTCGATCGACAGGAACGGCTGCCCGGCCTGCTGTGCGTCGAGGACGTGGCGCAACAGCCGCAGGCCCATGTTGTAGAACGCCATGTTGCGCAGGTGTGCGCCGGCGTCCGAGAAGCCCATCTGGACGCCCGGCTCACGGGCGATCTTGCGGAGCATGTCGGGACGGTGGTTGGAGATGGTGGTGTGCCAGCGCAGCGCGGTTCCGTGTTCCAGCACCAGGTCGAGGAAGGCGTCGACGGGATGCACCCCGCCGCGGTCCACCCCGACCTGACCGAAGGACTTCCCGATCACCGACGCGTCGGGGCACTCGACGATCTCGGCGTCGAAGAAGTCGCGGTGCCAAACCCGTGGGCCGTACTTGTTCTGGTAGTCCTTGCGGAAGCGCCGCCGGTAGCCCTCGTCGCGCATCAGCTCGTCGCGTTCGACCGACTCGCGCAGGTGCAGCGCTTCGGCGCCGGAGCCGAACTCCTCGAAGATCACCAGATCGATGCCGTCGGCGTAGACCTCGAACGGCACCGGCAGGTGCTGCCAGCGGAAGTCGGCGCCCAGCTTGTTCAGCACGCGCGAGGCCTTGATCATCGCCGGAACCGCAAGCGGGTTGCTCTTGACGTCAGCGGCGGCCAGCAGGCTGGTTTTGAGCGGCCGGCGGAAGATGCCCAGCGCCTGCGCCAACTGGGAGACCACATCGAACGGGTTCTTGACGTCCGGGCCGGCCTGCAGGATCCGTCCGCTGCGGCGCAGCTTCGCCTTGAGCCGGCGCAGTTCTCTCGGCTTGGCGTACGTCGACGGCAGGGTGCGTGACCGGCAGACGTCACCGTCCATCTTGTCGAAAAGCAGCTGTTGGGACGACATCCCGACGAACCCGGCCTGCAGCGCCTCGTCGAGCATCTGCTCCATCCGGGCCTGCTCAGCCGGGGTGGGCCGAGCGTCGCCGCGGGTGGCGCGGTCCAGGCCCATGGTTGCGGCGCGCATATCGGAATGTCCGATGAATGCGGTCACGTTCGGTCCGAGCGGCAGCCGCTCCAGGCCGGCGATGTAGTCCGCGCAATTCGACCAGTCCTTGTGCTTGTCGATGGTGTCGACGACGTACTGGCGCGGGATCGCCTCCACCCGGCCGAACAGGTCGCCGGCGTCCTGGCCGTCGACGTGGATGGTCGACAGCGAACACGATCCGACCAGCACCGTGGTGACACCGTGCCGGACCGACTCCGACAGCGACGGGGCGACCAGCACCTCGACGTCGTAGTGGGTGTGGATGTCGAGCAGTCCCGGCAGCACCCATTTGCCGGCGGCGTCGATCACCTGGCCGCAGCCCGCTTCGTCGAGCGGTTCGGCCGAGATCGCGGCGACATGACCGTCGCGGATACCGATGTTGCGGATCGCCGACGGCGCGCCGGTGCCGTCGAACCACCGGCCGCCACGAATCACGGTGTCAAAGCTCACGGGACGTTCCTTCCGATCGATGCCTGATTCAGCATGGCCTGCCCGGCAGGCGAAGTCTTGACAACTGCGGACATTTCTTTGATATTTGCGGACATGTCGGTGGTGCGCGGCACCGCGTTGTCCGGTTATCCGGAGCTGGTCGCCGAACTCGGCGGCGATCCGGCGGCGTTACTGGCGGCGGCCGGGGTGCCTTCCGGTGCGGCCGGAACTCACGAGCTGTTCGTGCCGTACCGCGCGGTAATCCTCGCCATTGAAGGTGCAGCGAATGCAGTCGATTGCCCGGATTTCGGGCGACGGCTGGCACTGCGCCAGGACATCGACATCTTCGGGCCGCTCGGCGTGGCTGCGCGCACCGCGGCCACCGTCGGCGGGGGGTTCTCGATCGTGGAGCGGTTCATGTCCGCCTACAGCCCGGCGATCTCGGCCCGCATCACCCCGGGGGCGAAGAGCAGCGAGTCGTTCTATGCCTTCGACGTCCTGCTCGAGCGCTCGCCGCCGCACCCGCAGACCACCGAGCTGTCGCTCGGGGTGTCGCTGGGCATCATGCGGATGATGTTCGACAGCCCGTATGCGCCGCTGTCGGTGCACCTTCCGCATGAACCCTTGACCCCGGTGCGTGAGTACCTGGCTTACTTCGGCTGCCGCCCCTACTTCGCGCAACCGGTCGCGGGGTTCACCTTCCGTACCGCCGACCTGAACCGCCCGCTGCACCGCGACGACCAGGCGCACCAGGCCATGGTGCATTACCTGCGCGCCATGACCGACGAGTCGCCCGGCATCGCCGCGTCGGTGCGCGTCATGGCCCGCCAGCTGTTGCCCACCGGGACGGTGAGCCTGGAGCTGATCGCGGACGAGCTCGGCCTGCACCCCAAGGCGCTGCACCGGCGGCTGGCCGCCGAGCAGACCACGTTCGCCGCCCTGGTCGACGGTGTCCGCCGAGACGCCGCCGATCGCTATCTGCGCGAGACCGACATCAGCCTGTCGCACCTGGCCCGCGAACTCGGATACGCCGAGCAGAGCGTGCTCAGCCGGTCCTGCCGTCGCTGGTTCGGGTGCAGCGCGAGTAGCTACCGCAAGGCGGTTCGAGGCTAGGCTGGCGGCCGATGTCTGCAGCCCTCGATGCCCTCGATGACTGGCCCGTCGACCACGTTGCCGCGGCGGTCATCGGTCCGCAGGGCGTGCTGGCCGACCGCGGCGACACCACGCGCTCGTTTTATCTGGCGTCGGTGACCAAACCGCTGGTTGCGCGGGCGGTGCAGGTCGCGGTCGAGGAGGGCGCCGTCGAGTTGGACACCCCGGCCGGGCCGCCCGGCGCCACGGTGCGACATCTGCTCGCGCACGCCTCCGGGCTCTCGGCGGACTCCGACCGGGTGCTGGCCAAGCCGGGCACCCGGCGGGTGTACTCCAACCACGGCTTCGCCGTGCTGGCCAAGGCAGTGCAGCAGGCATCCGGTATTGAATTCGGTCGCTACCTGACCGAAGCGGTGTTCGAACCGCTGGGGATGTCGGCCAGCCGGCTGGACGGCGGTGCTGCGGCGGCAGGTTTCGGGGTTACCTCGACTGTTGCCGATCTGGCCGCATTTGCCGGTGACCTGCTGGCGCCGGTCACGGTGTCGCCGCAGCTGCATGCCGAGGCCACCCAGGTGCAATTCCCCGGCCTGGACGGTGTGCTGCCCGGGTACGGGCGCCAGCGGCCCAACGACTGGGGGCTGGGCTTCGAGATCCGCGACGGCAAATCCCCGCATTGGACCGGGGCGGCCAACTCGGTGCAGACCTACGGCCATTTCGGCCAGTCGGGCACGCTGATCTGGGCTGATCCGGTGATCGAGCGGGTGTTGGTGGTGCTCAGCGACCGCGACTTCGGGGACTGGGTGATGTCCCGGTGGCCGGCGCTGGCCGACGCGGTCGTGTCGGAGTACGGCGGGGACTAGCCAACAGGCGTCTCACGAGGCACAATAGACACATACGACACTAAATAAACAGCAGCATCAGCACCGTTCCACTCGGTTCCGCCAGGTCGTTGGGGAAGACGTCCCTCGTGGATCCGAAGGAGCAACTGATGCGCGCGACGAATCAATTCGCCGACGTGACCAGCGGCGTGGTGTACATCCACGCGTCGCCCGCGGCGGTGTGCCCGCATGTCGAATGGGCGCTGACCTCGACGTTGAACGCGCAGGCCAAACTCAACTGGACACCACAGCCGGCCATGCCCGGGCAACTGCGCGCAGTGGTCAACTGGGTCGGGCCGGTCGGGACCGGTGCTCGCCTGGCCAGCGCGCTGCGCTCCTGGTCGGTGTTGCGATTCGAGGTCACCGAGGATCCCAGCGCCGGCGTCGACGGGCACCGGTTCAGCCACACCCCTCAATTGGGGCTGTGGAGTGGATCGATGAGCGCCAACGGTGACGTGATGGTCGGCGAGAACCGCCTGCGCACCATGATGGCGGCCGGCGCCGACGCGTTGGCCGCCGAGCTGGAAACGGTGCTGGGCACCGCCTGGGACGAGGCCCTGGAGGCCTTCCGCGACGGCGGCGACGGCGCGGAGGTGTCCTGGCTCAGCCGCGGCGTGGGGTAAGCGCGGGCGCGAGCGTGCGCAACAGCGGTGAGTTTCCCGGTGTGTCGCTCGGGGATACGCGCGCTCGCGGTCAGCCGGCGGGGCGCAGGATCTGCAGTGCGCCCGGTACCGCCGTCACCGTCACCGGAAGGGGGGCGACGAAGTCTCCGTCGGCGTAGGCGTTGATGCCCGGGCATTCCACCCGGACCGAGGCCGCCCGCCGGGTGCTCACCTCGTCGAGGCCCACATGGGTGCCCTTGAACACGGTCGGGAACAGCCGGATCAGCTTGGTGCGCGATCCCGAATGCACCATCGTGACGTCGAGCAGGCCGTCGGCGTGGTCGGCGCCCGGGCAGATCAGCATCCCGCCGCCATAACTGCGGGTGTTGCCGAACGCCGCCAGGGTCAGATCGATCTCCATCGGCTCGTCGTCGTCGAAGGTCAGCCGGAACGGCAGCAGCCGCAGCTTGGACATCTCGGCCACCATGGCCAGGTTGTAGCGCATCCGCCCGTGCGGCCAGCGCATCCGGTTGACTCGATCGCTGACCAGTGAGTCGAAGCCGGCCGCCATCACGGTGCCGAACCACGACGGGGCGCCGCCGTCGGCGGTGATGCGGCCCAGGTCGACCGTTTCCGTGAATCCGTCGACGACGACGTCGGCGGCCGCCTCGGGGTTCCCGGTGGGCAGACCGTATTCGCGGGCGTGATCGTTGCCGGTGCCGGCCGGGACGATTCCCAACGGCACGGCGCCGAGGGCCAGCGCCTGCAGCGCCAACGAGATGACCCCGTCGCCGCCGGCCACCACCACGGCGTCGGTGCCGGCGGCCAGCGCCTCGTCGAGCAGCTGCCGGGCGTGCCGGGGATCGGAGCCGACGATGTGGTTGACGTCCACGCCGCGCTGCTGGAAGCGGGCGAGGGCCCGCTCGGCCGCATGCCGGGCGTTGCCGTGCCCGGCCGCCGGATTGGTCAGCAGCGTGACCCGCCCGATCCGGCGTGTCACGGGATCAGCTTGCCGGGGTTGAGGATGCCGGCCGGATCCAGTGTTGCCTTTACCGCCCGCAGCACCTGCACCCCGAGCTCGCCCACCTCGTCGACCATCCAGCGCCGGTGGTCGGCGCCGACGGCGTGGTGGTGGGTGATGGTGCCACCGTTGCGCATGATCGCTTCGCTCGCAGCGGTTTTCGCCGCCAGCCACTGGTCGATCGGGTTGCCGCGCTGCCCGGCGACGACGGTGAAATACAGCGACGCGCCGCCTGCGTAGACGTGCGAGATGTGGCACAGCACCAGTGCCGGCGTGCCGCTGTCGGCCAGTGCGGTGGTCAGCGCGTCGGTGACGGCGGCCTTGAGTGTGCCGAGGTTGGACCAGGCGGTGGCGGTCTCCAGCGTTTCGCACAGCGCTCCCGCCGCCAGCAGCGAATCCCGCAGGTACGGAGCGGAGAAGCGGCCGTGTTCCCAGGCCCGCGCCGGCCCCTCGCCCAGCGAGGTGCCGCCGTGGCCGGCCAGCAGCGCCCGGGTTTCGGCATGCCGGCTCTCGGTGTGTTCGGCGGTGCCCTCGAACAGGGTGATCGCCAGGCAGCCGCCGGTGATCTGCTGCTCGCCGATCTGTTCGGTGCTGGCCAGGTTGACGCCGGTCTCAGCCTCGTCGGAGAGCCGGACGACGGTGGGGCCGGTGCCGGTCTGGGTGATCGCCCGCAGCGCGGCGGCGCCGGTGGCGAAGTCCGGGAACGACCACGCCTCATAGCGGGTGGTCGCCGGCACCGGATGCACCCGCACCCGGACCCGGGTGATCACGCCGAAGACGCCCTCGGAACCGATCAGCAACTGGCGTAGGTCAGGTCCGGCCGCCGACGCCGGGGCCCGCCCCGAATCCAGAACCCCGGCCGGGGTGATCATCCGCAGCCCGCGGACCATATCGTCGAACCGGCCGTAGCCGGCCGAATCCTGACCCGAGGACCGGGTGGCCGCAAACCCGCCGAGGGTGGCGAACTGGAAACTCTGCGGAAAGTGGCCGAGTGAGAAACCGCGCTCGCCCAGCAGTCGTTCGGCCTCCGGTCCGGTGACCCCGGCGCCGAACTCCGCCTCGCCGGAGACCTCGTCGAGTTCCAGCAGCTGATCGAAGCGGCGCAGGTCCAGCGACACCACGGCCTTACACGCACCGCGGATGGGGTCGAGGCCACCGACCACGCTGGTACCGCCGCCGAACGGGACCACCGCGATGTTGTGCCGGCTGCAGTACTCCAGGATCGCGACGATGTCGAGTTCGAACCCCGGCAGCAGCACCGCGTCGGGCGCATCCTGGATTCCGGATCTGTTGCGCCGCAGCAAATCCAGCGTGGATTTGCCGCCGGCGCGCAACAGTCGCCCGCGCTGATCGACACGGCAGAATTCCTCGCCGACGATCGCTGCCAGCGCCCGGCGATCGGTGTCGGCAAGCGCCGATGGCCGCAGCGCCACCTGATCGGGCTCGGCCGCGACGGCGTCGGTGCCCTCGATGCCCAGTGCGGCCTTCAACAGCTGGCGGATGCCGTCAGACAGCGGTTTGGCGGCGTCCGGGTCGCCCCAGGCGTTCCACTTCATCGGGGGAGTGAGGACATCCTGGGCATCGGGCGGAGTCATGCGTTACAGTATTACATATGCTGTCAACCAGTAATGACGAGCAGCTTGCTGTGGGGGACCGGATTCTCGACGCCGCTGCGAGTTGTCTGCTGGCGTTGGGCGTGGAGCGGGTGACCTTGGCGGCCATCGCGCGCCGTGCCGGGGTGAGCCGTCCCACGGTGTACCGGCGGTGGCCCGACAGCCGCTCGGTGATCGCCGCGCTGCTCACCGCCCGGGTTACCGACGCCTGGACCGAGGTGACCGTGCCGGGGGCCGGACGTGCGGCGCTGGTCGAGCGGATCGTGGCGGTGGCCGCACGGCTGCGGCGGGACGAGGTGGTGATGCAGGTGCTGCATCACGCACCGGAACTGGCGATGGTCTACATCACCGAGCGGATGGGGGCCAGCCAGCAGCGGCTGATCGACCTGGTGGCGGCCGAACTGCGCACTGCCCAGGTCGGCGGCGGCGTACGGCCGGGAGATCCGCGCGGGCTCGCCGCGATGTGTCTGCTGATCACCCAGTCGGCGATCCAGTCGGCGCAGCTGGTCGCGCCGATCCTCGACGAGGACGCCCTGGCCGCCGAACTGACCTACGCCCTCAACAGGTACCTGTCGTGATGCTCGAGACCGCCGCCCTCAACGCCGCCCGCCGCACCCGGGAGCTGGCGGCGCTGGCCGACGGTGCCGGCGTCGACGTCGTGGTGATCGGGGGCGGTATCACCGGTGCCGGCATCGCACTGGACGCTGCCACCCGCGGCTTGCGGGTGGTACTGGCCGAGAAGCACGATCTGGCGTTCGGCACCAGCCGGTGGAGCTCCAAACTGGTGCACGGCGGGCTGCGGTACCTGGCGACCGGCAACGTGGGCATCGCGCGGCGAAGCGCGATCGAACGCGGAATCCTGATGACCCGCAACGCTCCTCACCTGGTTCGTGCGATGCCGCAACTGGTGCCGCTGCTGGGATCGATGCGCCGCCGCGACCGGGCGCTGGTGCGCGCCGGGTTCCTCGCCGGTGACGCGTTGCGGCGACTGGCCGGCACCCCCGAGACGGTGCTGCCACGTTCGCAACGGATCTCGCCCGAAGCGACGGTCGAGCTGGCGCCGACCGTGCGCCGCGACGGCCTGGACGGCGGTCTGCTGGCCTACGACGGGCAGTTGATCGATGATGCGCGCCTCGTCACCGCGGTGGCCCGCACCGCCGCCCAGCACGGCGCGACGATCCTCAACTATGTGGCCGCCTCGGAGGCCACCGGCGATTCGGTGCGGCTGACCGACCAGCTCACCGGGGAGTCGGTCGACGTCGCCGCGCGGGCCGTCATCAACGCAACCGGGGTATGGGCCGCTGACATCGACCCGGGCCTGCGGCTGCGGCCGAGCCGGGGCACCCACCTGGTGTTCGACGCGGCGGCATTCGGCAACCCGACGGCCGCGCTGACCGTACCGATCCCGGGTGAGCTGAACCGGTTCGTCTTCGCCATGCCCGAACAGCTCGGCCGGGTCTACCTGGGACTCACCGACGAGGAGGCGCCCGGCCCGATTCCCGATGTGCCGCAACCGACCTCGGCGGAGGTGTCGTTCCTGCTGGATACCGTCAACACCGCGCTGGGGACCGCGCTCGGCGCCGGCGACGTGATCGGCCGCTATGCGGGTCTGCGGCCGCTGATCGACACCGGGGCGGGCCACACCGCCGACGTCTCGCGCAACCATGCCGTCGTCGAATCGGGGACGGGGGTGCTCAGCGTGATCGGCGGGAAGCTGACCGAGTACCGGCACATGGCCCAAGACGTGCTGGACCGCGCGGTGCGGCTGCGGGCGCTGTCCGCCACGCCCTGCCGCACCCGCGACCTGCCGCTGGTGGGCGCGCCGGACAACCCGGGGTCACAGGACCCGCTGTCGGTCGAACTCCCCGAATCGCTGGTGCTGCGGTATGGCGCGGAGGCGGCCAACGTGCTGGCCGCTGCCACCTGCCGGCGGCCCGCCGACCCGGTGGCCGACGGCATCGACGTGATCCGCGCGGAGTTCGAGTACGCCGTCAGCCACGAAGGGGCCCTGACCGCCGAGGACATCGTGGATCGCCGGACCCGGATCGGGCTGGTGGCCGCCGACCGGGAGCGGGTTCTGTCGGTGGCGCGGGAGTTCGTCGCCGCCGCCGATTGACGACGCTCAGATATAGCGGCGGACCCGGCCGGCGTACCCGGCGTACTCCCGGCCGTAGTGCTCCGCCATGAAGGCTTCCTCCCGCAGTACCTGGCGGTGGAACAGCCATACCGCGGCAACCAGATAGATCAGTGGAATCCAGCTCGGGAACACCAGCAACTCGCCGAGCAGCACCAGCGCGAATCCGACGTAGATGGGGTTGCGGCTGATCGCGAACACCCCCGAAGTCACCAGCTTGTCCGGGTGGTCGACGCCGATGCCGACCCGGAAGCTCTTGCCGAAGGCGACCAGGCTCAGCAGGACCAACCCCAGGCCGCCGAAGCACGCTGTAACCCCGGCCCACGCGATGGCCTCGGAGCTGAGGAACCGGTGGGAGGCTACCAGCGGCCAACCGAATGCCCCGGCGAAAATGACATAGAAGTAGATCAGCGCGAAGGGCGGGATCAGGAAGTCCTTCTTATCGACGTTCCCGAAGTGCATCGCCCGTGTCCCGTTGCGCCGCAGCACAATCAGGCGGGCAGCGACCAGGACGGGACATAACGCCAGCGCCAGCGCGGCCAGGTATCCGGGCACCGGGATCCCTTCGTTCGTCGCAACCACGCTCAATTCATCGTATGGTGAATTATTGTTTCGGCCGTGGCACTTGTCAAGCAGGTCAGCGCAAGATCAGATCGCGCACGGCGGAACTGGTGTGCGGCTGCCACAGTGCCTGCATCGGGATCAGCAGGGGCTGGTCGAGGTCGATCACCGTGACGGCGCCGCTCACCGCGGGACCCGCCGGTGCCGTGACAAACGCGGCGGCGTTCTCGGTCAGAGCCGCCACCTCCGGTGGGCAGCCCTGTACCCGGCTGACCCGGTACTGCGGTTCGAACCCGGCGCGCCGGCAGGCATTGACCAGAAAGTCGCTGTAATAAGACGATCCGGGCGGTGCCCACAAGGCGATGAGCTGGTCGGTAAGGTCGGCGATGGTGATGCGGGCGCGGGCGGCCAGCGGATGGTCGCTGCGCACCGCAACCCGCATCGCGTCGTAGCGGATCACGGCACCGGCGAGACGTTCCTGCGGCACCACCGCACGGCGCAGGCCCAACTGCACGGTGCCGTCGCGTACCCCGGTGGTCATCTGGTCGGGGAACAGCTGCATCACCGTGAACGAGGTGTCAGGTGCCGCGGCGACGGCCGGCTCGATCAGCGCGTAGACATCGTGGTTGCTGATCGCCGGCGAGTGCCCGACGACGAACTCCGCGGGGCGTGCGGTGGCCGCTGCCCGGGTGTGGGCGGTGATCGTGCGGGCCGCTGCCAGCAGGGCGCGGCCCTCGTCGGCCAGCGTTTGGCCCGCCGGGGTCAGCGTGATGCGGCGTCCGGAGCGCACCAGCAGCGTCGCGCCGATCTCCTTCTCGAGCTGTTGCACCGAATGCGACAGTGCCTGCTGCGACAGGTGCAGCTGCCCGGCCGCGCGGGTGAAGCCGGCGGCCTCGGCCACGGCGATGAAGTGGGTCAGGCGGCGCAGGTCGGGGACCGGGAGCATCGGACCATGTTAGCCACAAAAATTATTTGTGGATTGTTCGCAAGACATTGTTTCTCATTTGTGCACTGCCCGATTAGGTTCGTCATCGAAGACAGAAGGGAACAACCATGACCAATATGTCCGGCAAGTCTGCGGTGGTGGCCGCCGGGGCCAAGAACCTGGGCGGATTGATCAGCACGACGTTGGGGCGCAGCGGCGTCAACGTCGCGGTGCACTACAACAGTGATGGCTCCGAAGCCGACGCCGACAAGACCGTCGCCGCGGTACAGGCCGCCGGGGCCAAGGCGATCAAGGTCCAGGGCGACCTGACCCGCCCGGCCAACGTCACCGCGCTGTTCGACGCCGCGGTCGAGGCATTCGGCGGAGTGGACTACGCGATCAACACCGTCGGCAAGGTGCTGCGCAAGCCCATCTTGGAAACCACTGAGGCCGAATACGATTCGATGTTCGACATTAACGCCAAGTCCGCCTACTTCTTTCTGCAGCAGGCCGGCAGGAGGCTCAACGACAACGGTTCGGTGGTGACGATCGTGACAGCGCTGCTCGGGGCGTTCACCGACGGCTATTCCACCTACGCGGGATCCAAGAGTCCGGTGGAGCACTTCACCCGCGCGGCGGCCAAGGAATTCGCGGCCCGTGGCATCAACGTCAACAGCGTCGCACCCGGTCCGATGGACACCCCGTTCTTCTACCCGCAGGAGACCCCGGAGCGCGTGGAGTTCCACAAGTCCCAGGCGATGGGCAACCGGCTGACCCAGATCGAGGACATCGCGCCGCTGGTGCTCTTCCTGCTGGACGGCGGCCAGTGGATCACCGGGCAGACCATCTTCGCCAACGGCGGCTACACCACGCGCTAGCCGGCCGCGACCGTGCGCACTTCCGGCCTCGACTCGGCGTGTCGGGCCGGGGACGCGCACGCTCGCGGAGGATTAACGGGCAGGCTCGCGGGAAAAGGGGGACGAGCTACAGCGGGATGTTCTTGTGGCGGCCCCGGCGCGCGGGGGCCTCGGCCAGCGCCTGGGTGACCTTGCTGCGGGTGTGCGACGGGTCGATCTTCTCGTCGACGACGCCGATGTCGATCGCGCTGTCCACGCCGCCGGCGATCCGCTCATGCTCCAAGGCGAGTTCCTCGTGCAGAGCCTCGCGCTCGTCATCGGGGGCGGCGGCCAGTTTCTTCTTGTGCAGGATGCCCACCGCGGCCTTGGCACCCATCACCGCGACCTCGGCGTCCGGCCAGGCGAACACCTTGGTGGCACCCAGCGACCGGGAGTTCATCGCGATGTAGGCCCCGCCGTAGGTCTTGCGGGTGACCAGCGTGACCCGCGGAACGGTGGCCTCACCGAATGCGTGCAGCAGCTTGGCGCCGCGGCGCACCACGCCGCCCCACTCCTGGCCGACGCCGGGCAGGTAGCCCGGCACGTCGACGATCACGATCAGCGGAATCCCGAACGCGTCGCACAGCCGCACGAAACGCGCCGACTTCTCGGCGCTTTCGGAGTTCAGGCAGCCACCGAGCCGCAGCGGGTTGTTGGCCAGCACCCCGACGGTGCGACCGGACAGCCGGCCCAGCCCGACCACCATCGACGGCGCCCACTTGGCCTGGAACTCTTCGAAGGACGGCGTGCCATCGGCTTCCGAGTCGAGCAGCCCGTTCACCAGCGGGTGCACGTCGTAGGCGCGACGCGCCGACTCCGGCAGTAGCGCGTGCAGGTCAGTGTCCTCGGCCTCGGCCTTGCTGCGGTCGAAATGGCCCTGCTGGCAGAACAATCCGACCAGCCGGCGG
This sequence comes from Mycolicibacter algericus DSM 45454, assembly GCF_002086455.1. GTDB lineage: Bacteria > Actinomycetota > Actinomycetes > Mycobacteriales > Mycobacteriaceae > Mycobacterium > Mycobacterium algericum. The sequence goes on along the minus strand of NZ_MVHC01000002.1, from coordinate 56,913 downwards.
CCGCGCGCGTAGGCGTCGAGCTCGTCGTCGGCGACGATGTGGCACACGCCCGACTTCTTGTGGTGGGTGTCGGGACCGCCGAGCGCGGCCATGTCGACGTCTTCACCGGTGACGCTGCGCACCACGTCGGGGCCGGTGACAAACACCCGTCCCTCCGGCGCCATCACGATGACGTCGGTAAGCGCCGGGCCGTAGGCGGCACCGCCGGCCGCGAAGCCGACCACCACCGAGATCTGCGGGACGTAGCCCGAGGCCCGGATCATCGCCTCGAAAACTCGCCCGACCGCGTGCAGCGCGCGCACGCCCTCGGCCAGCCGGGCGCCGCCGGAGTGCCACAGGCCCACGATCGGGCTCTGCTCGGCGATCGCGGTGTCGTAGGCGTTGACGATGTGGTCGCACCCCTCGATGCCCATCGCACCGCCCATCACGGTGCCATCGGTGCAGAACGCGATGGTGCGCACCCCGTTGACCTCACCGCCGGCGGCCAGCACCCCGGAGCGGTCCCGCTCATGCAGCAGTTCCACGGTGCCGTCGTCGAAGAACGTCGACAGCCGCAACAGCGGGTCGCGCGGATCGAGTGATTCGCCCACCGTCTCGGGAGCCATGGTCGTCATCGCGCGTCTCCTTGTCGTTGTGCTGCTTGTGCAGCTGCGATCAGTACCGGCCGAAGACGAGCGCCACGTTGTGCCCGCCGAATCCGAATGAGTTGTTGATCGCGTACTGGTAGTTACCGGGTCGGGGTTCGCCGAAGACCACGTCCAGGTCGATCTCCGGGTCGAGATTCTTCAGGTTGAGCGTCGGCGGAATGATCTGGTCGCGCAGGGCCAGCACGGTCAGGATGGACTCGGCCGCGCCGGCCGCCCCGACGGAGTGCCCGAGCGCGGACTTGGGCGCGTACACCGCCGCGTTGCCGCCACCCTTGCCCAGGGCATTGTCGATCGCGTGGCTCTCGGCGACGTCACCGACGGTGGTCGCGGTGGCGTGCGCGTTGACGTGGTCGATGTCGCCCGCGGTGAGCCCGGCCAACTGGATCGCCCGGGTCATCGCGTAGCCGGCCTGTTCGCCGTTGGGATCCGGGGCCACGATGTGGTAGCCGTCGGAGGTGACCGCTCCGCCCATGATGCGGGCGATGATGTTCGCTCCGCGCGCCTTGGCGTGCTCCTCGGTCTCGATCACCATCAAGGCGCCGGCCTCACCGAAGACGAACCCGTCGCGGTCCCGGTCGAACGGACGGCACGCACCGGCCGGGTCGTCGTTGTTGGTCGACATCACGATGCGCATCTGGGCGAAGCCGGCGATCGGCACCGCCTCGATGCGCTGCTCCACACCGCCGCAGATCGCGATGTCGGCCTCACCGAGCACGATCTGCTGCCAGGCGCGGGCGATGCCCTCGGCGCCGGATGCACACGCCGAGATCGAGGTCAGCACCCCGGCCTTGGCTTTGAGGTCCAAGCCGATGGCCGCGCCCGCGGCGTTGGGCATGTACTTCTGCACGGTCAGCGGGGAGACCGCCTTGAGCCCGCGCTCGCGCATGTCGTCGTAGGCGAAGACCAACTCCTCGGTGGAGCCAAGCCCCGTGCCCACCGACACCATCAGACGCCGGGTGTCGACCTCGGGTGAGCCGGCGTCCTCCCACGCCCGCCGGCCCAGGACCAGCGCCACCTTCTGCAGGTAGGACAACCGACGAGACTCGACCTTGGTCAAGGTGGTCTCGAAGGACGCCGGTGTCTCGACCATGTGCCCGCCGATGCGGACCGGCAGGTCGTACTTGGTGACGAAGTCGTCTTCGAGCGTACGGATACCGCTCTGGCCGTCGAGCAGCTTCTTCCATGTGGTGTCGGCGTCGGCGGCCAGAGCGGTCGTCAATGCAAACCCGGTGACGACAACGTTGGGAAAACCGTTCCCTGTGGTCAGCGTTGACATGCTGTTGCGAACTTCCCTCCCCGGATACTGGTGTCAGTACCGCCCGAAGGCGAGCGCGACGTTGTGCCCACCGAAACCGAATGAGTTGTTGATGGCGTACTTGTAGTCGCCGTAGCGGGGCTCGCCGGCGACGACGTCGAGGTCGATCTCGGGGTCCGGGGTCTCGTAGTTCAGCGTCGGCGGGATGACCCCGTCGCGCAACGAGAGCACCGTCAGCACCGATTCCAGCGCGCCGACCGCTCCGATGGAGTGGCCGAGCGCCGACTTGGGTGCGTACACCGCGGCGTGCTGGCAGCCGGCTTCCCGGATCGCGTTCGCCTCAGCGGTGTCACCGATCGGGGTGGCCGTCCCGTGCGCGTTGATGTGGTCGACGTCCTTGGCGGACAGGCCCGCCAACTCCAGCGACCGCGTCATCGCCCGGCCGGCCCGCTTGCCGTCGGGTCCGGGCGCCACCATGTGGTAGGCGTCGGAGGTGATACCGGCGCCCATCAGCCGGGCCAGCGGCTTGGCGCCGCGAGCCTTGGCGTGCTCCTCGGTCTCGATGATCATCATCGCGCCGGCCTCGCCGAACACGAAGCCGTCCCGGTCCTTGTCGAACGGCCGTGAGGCGCCCTCGGGGTCATCGTTGCGGGTCGACATCGCGCGCATCATCGAGAATGTCGCGATCGGCAACGCCTCGATGCCGCCTTCGACCCCGCCGCACACGGCGAAGTCCGCGTCGCCCATGACGATCTGACGCCACGCGTGCGCGATCGCCTCCGAACCCGACGAACAGGCCGACACCGGGGTGATGACCCCAGCGCGGGCGCCGAGCTGCAGCCCGACCACCGCGGCGGCGCCGTTGGGCATGATCATCTGAACGGCCAGCGGCGACACCTTGCGGGGGCCGCCCTCATTCATCAGGTCATAGGTCTCGACGATCTTCTCGCCGCCGCCCAGGCCGGTGCCGATCACCACGGTGAACCGGTCCGGGTCCACCTCCGGGGTGCCGGCGTTCTCCCAGAGTCGGCCGCTGAGCAGCTTGGCCATCCGCTGGACGTACGACATGCGCCGCAGGTCCAACCGGCCCATGTGGTCGTCGACCGGGTCTTTGAGATGCCCGCCGATCCGGACCGGCAGGTCCCACTTGGTGACGAACTCGTCTTCGAGGACGTGGATTCCGCTTTCGCCGGCCAACAGGCCTTTCCACGTGCTCTCGATGTCCGCACCGATCGATGTGGTGGCCTCAACGGCGGTTACCACCACACTGGGGTAACCGCCGTTGGCCGTAGAAGGCTTGGAAGACACGGTCAGTTGCTCTCTGAACCGAACTTCTCGCGCAGTGCGGCGGCGGCCTCGGGGTTCTCGGCCTCCAGCTTCTGGATGTAGCCGACCACGTCGCCGACGGTGCGCAGACCGGCGAGGTCTTCGTCGGGGATCTTCACGCCGTACTTGTCCTCGGTCTGGACGGCGATCTCCACCATCGACAGCGAGTCGATGTCCAGGTCGTCGACGAACGACTTCTCGACGGTGACCTCAGACGGCTCGATACCGGTCACCTCTTCGATGATCTCGGCGAGACCGGCGATGATTTCTTCCTGACTGGCAGGCACAGTGTGTTCCCTTCGGTTGGTTCCGCACGGGGTGTGCGGCTTGATAACTGGGTGTATCTGGTTGTGCAGTTTGGAATCGGGCGTTAGAACTCGGGGAGCCCGTCCAGATCCGCGGGGGACTTGACGGCGTGCGTCGGGGTCCCCCGAAGTTCACGTTTGGCGATCCCGGCGAGCGTTCCCGCGGGCGGGAACTCCACGATCGCCGTGACTGCCCGGGCGCGGAGCGTCGCGGTGCACAGGTCCCAGCGCACCGGCCGGGTCAGCTGCGCGACCAGCTGGTCCATCGCCGCGGCCGCCGTGGCCACCGGTTGCCCGTCGCGGTTGGACAACAGGGTGGCGGTGGGCTCGTTCGTGGTGACCCGAGCCGCCGCCGCGGAGTAGGCCTCCAGCGCCGGGGCCATGTACTGCGTGTGGAAGGCCCCCGCGGTAGCCAGCTTACGCACCCGGGCCTTGGCGGGCGGGTCCTCGGCGAGCTTGTCCAGTGCGGTCAGCGGGCCGGCGGCCACGATCTGCCCGGCGGCGTTGCGGTTGGCCGGGGTCAGGTCGAGCTGCTCGAGACGGGTCAGCACCTCGGCTTCGTCGCCGCCCAGCACGGCCGCCATGCCGGTCGGCTCGAGCGCGCAGGCCTTGGCCATCTCGCGGCCGCGGGTGGCGGCCAGCATGACGGCGTCGTCGGGGGAGATCACGCCGGCGATGGCGTACGCGGCGATCTCGCCGACGGAGTGACCGGCCACCACGACGTCACCGCTGGTCAGCGAGCCGTCGTTGCGCTTGGCCAGTTCGCCGTGGGCCAGCAGGGTCGCCGCCACCACCAGCGGTTGGGTGACCGCCGTGTCGGTGATCTCCTCGGCGGTCGCGGTGGTGCCCAGCGCGACCAGGTCCAGGCCGCTGATCTCTGACCAGGCGGCCAACTGGGCCCGGACGTCACCGGAATCGGCCAGCTCCAGCCACGGCGACAACATGCCGGGGGTCTGCGATCCCTGTCCGGGAGCGAGCAACGCAATCACGTCTTTAAGAGAACATTGTGAAGCGGGTTTTGCAGGATGTCCTAGATTATGAACATTGTCTTATGTTTTTGTGGAGGTCCTACAAAACGGTCATCCGATGCGACATGTTCGATACCGTCCTGCGACAACTGCCGCGTCGACGGCGCCGCCTCGGCTCCGCCGGACCGCGCCGGCTCTCACCCGACGTGATGTTCGTCGAGTCCGGGGCCGGGCGTCGGGGGCATGGTCGTGGTGGCATAGGTCACCTGTGCGCTGCTGAAGCTGGCGTGCTGCGCCTGATTGGCCAGCCGGCCCACCGTGGCTGCGACCCGCAGCACGTAGGCGTCGCGCGGCTGGGTGGGATCGCGTCCGGTGAAGTCGGCGATCCGCTTGAGTCGGTAGCGGACGGTATTTGGATGAACGAACAACTTCCGGGAGCAGGCCTCGATCGCCCCGCCGCAGTCCAGATAAGCGTCCAGCGTCTCGGTCAGTGACGGTCCGGCCTCGGCCAGCGGCCGCATCACGTCGGTGTGCAGGGCCGCGATCGCCGATGCGTCCCCGATCAGGGCGCGCTCGGGCAGCAGTTCGCGGGCCAGCACCGGCCGCGGCGCCCCGGTCCAGCCGATCACGGCGTTCATGCCCGAGATCGCCTCGCTGGCGCTGTGGTAGGCCGCGGTCAGGCTCGGGGCGGTCGGGCCGATCACCACCGGCCCGTCGGAGAACGCGGCGAGCAGATCCGCGAGGAATTTCTGGGTCGGCGACAGCGGGCCGGACACGATCGCCACCAGCCACGTGCCGTGCACGTCGGTCAGGGCGGCGCGGCCGTGGCGCTCGGCGACGTCGCGGACATCCTGGCTGGCCTTTTGGCCGGAGAACGCGTCCGGGCCGGGCGGCGCGGTGCCCACCACGACCGTGGCCGGGGCGTTGGTGTCCCAGTTCAGCGCCGCTGCGCGGCTCAGCAACTCCGGCCCGGTGTCACCGCGCACCACGGCGTCGACCACGCTGGCTTCCATCCGGGAATCCCAGGTGCCACGGGCCTCGGCGGCGTCGGCGTAGGCGGAGGCGGCGGTGAAGGCCAGGTCGCGGCTGTACTTGAGGATGCCCACCGTCAGCGCGGTCACCTGCTCCTCGGAGCGGGCCAGCATCGGCACGACCTCTTCGAAGAACTCCATGGTCACCCGCACCATGTCCACGGTGTGGCGCAGCGCGATGTGCCGGGTCAGGTCCTGGGGGACCAACTCGAACGCCTGCGCCGTGTGGCCGACATTGCCGTGCGGGTCGTGCATCCACTCGGCGAAGTTGACCACCGCGGCCTGCACCACCAGGGCGACGCTGGCGCGCTGGGACGCCTCCAGGTCGGCGAAGAACGGCAACCGGTCGCCCATCGCTGAGACCGCCTCGGTGGCCAGTCGGCCCGAGTAGTGCTTCAGCCTGCGCAGCAGGGTGTCCGGGACAGCGCTCAGCAGATCAAGCGTGGACCTCGGCAGAACCGGCCCCGCATTGTTGTCGGCCATCCCTAAAAGCTACGCCAATTTTCTGGCGGGACCCGACAACTAGGCCACGCCCGAGTCCGACGTCTGCTCCGGGGCGGCCATCACATCGTCGATCTGATACCGGTCGGCGGCGGTCGCGGGGATCGACGCGTCGATGGCACCGTCGCGGGCCAAGGCGGCCAGTACCGCCACGGCCACCGACTCCGCGTCGGTGTTGAAGTAGCGCCGCGCGGCGGTCCGGGTGTCGGAGAAGCCGAAGCCGTCGGTGCCCAGCGTGACGAAGGTGCCCGGCACCCAGGGCCGGATCTGCTCGGGTACCGCGCGCATCCAGTCCGACACCGCGACGACCGGGCCGGCGGCGTCGGCGAGCGCCCGCGTCACGTACGGCTCGCCGGTCGGGCGCTCGGGGTGACGCAGGCGCTCGCGCTCGAGTGCCACGCCGTCGCGGTTGAGCTCACCCCAGCTGGTCACCGACCACACGTCGGCGGCCACATCCCAGTCGGCGGCCAGCAGCTCGGCGGCGCGCAGCGCCTCGGGCATCGACACCCCCGAGGCGAGGATCTGGGCGGCATGGGACTTCGGCTCCGCGGCCTTCTGGTAGCGGTAGATCCCGCGCAGCAGTCCGGCGACGTCTTCAGCGTCGAAGCCGTCGGGCTCGGCCGGCTGCACATAGGGCTCGTTGTAGAGCGTGACGTAGAAATACACGTTCTCCGGGTTCTCCCCGAACATGCGCTGCAGACCGCTTTCGATGATGTGGGCGACCTCGAAGGCGAACGCGGGATCGTAGGAGACCACCGCCGGGTTGGTGGCCGCCAGCAGCAGCGAGTGCCCGTCGGCGTGCTGCAGGCCCTCACCGGTCAGCGTGGTGCGTCCGGCGGTGGCGCCGAGGATGAAACCGCGCGCCATCTGATCGGCGGCGGCCCAGAGGCTGTCGCCGGTGCGCTGGAAGCCGAACATCGAGTAGAAGATGTAGATCGGGATCATCGGCTCGTCGTGGGTGGCGTACGACGTTCCGACCGCGGTGAACGACGCCGTCGAGCCGGCCTCGTTGATGCCCTCGTGCAGGATCTGGCCGACTTCGCTTTCCTTGTAGGCCAGCATCAACTCGGCGTCGACCGAGGTGTAGAGCTGCCCGTTGCGGTTGTAGATCTTCAACGACGGGAACCAGGAGTCCATCCCGAAAGTACGGGCCTCGTCGGGGATGATCGGGACCAGGCGGGTGCCTATTTCCTTGTCGCGCAACAACTCTTTGAACACCCGCACGGTCGCCATGGTGGTGGCGACCTCTTGGGTCCCCGACCCTTTCTTGACCGCCGCGTACGCCTCGGGGCCCGGCAGGGTCAGCGCGCGGGCCCGGGTGCGGCGCTGCGGGACGAAACCGCCCAGGGCGCGGCGGCGGTCGAGCAGGTAGCGGATCTCCGGTGCATCCTCGCCGGGGTGGTAGTACGGCGGCAGGTACGGGTTCTCCTCGATCTCGGCGTCGGAGATGGGGATTCGCATCTCGTCGCGGAAGTCCTTGAGGTCTTGCGGGCGGAACTTCTTCATCTGGTGGGTGGCGTTGCGGCCGGCGAAGTAGCTGCCGAGGCTGTAGCCCTTGATGGTCTTGGCCAGGATCACCGTCGGCTGACCCTGGTGCTCGACGGCCGCGCGGTAGGCGGCGTAGACCTTGCGGTAGTCATGCCCGCCGCGCTTGAGGTGCCAGATGTCCTGATCGGACAGGTTCTCGACCAGCGCCTTGGTGCGTGGGTCGCGGCCGAAGAAGTGCTGCCGCACATAGCCGCCGTCGTTGGCCTTGTAGGTCTGGTAGTCGCCGTCGGGGGTGACGTTCATCAGGTTGACCAGGGCGCCGTCCCGGTCGGCGTGCAGCAGTGCGTCCCACTCGCGGCCCCACACCACCTTGATCACGTTCCAGCCCGCGCCGCGGAAGAACGACTCCAGCTCCTGGATGATCTTGCCGTTGCCGCGCACCGGGCCGTCGAGGCGCTGCAGGTTGCAGTTGATCACGAAGGTCAGGTTGTCCAGGCCCTCCAGCGCGCCGACGTGCAGCAGCCCGCGGCTTTCCGGCTCGTCCATCTCGCCGTCGCCCAGAAAGCACCACACGTGCTGGTCGGAGGTGTCCTTGATGCCCCGGTCGTGCAGGTAGTGGTTGAACCGCGCCTGGTAGATGGCGTTCATCGGGCCCAGCCCCATCGACACCGTGGGGAACTCCCAGAAGTCCGGCATCAGCCGCGGGTGCGGGTAGGACGGCAGGCCGCCGTCGGGATGGCTGTGCTCCTGCCGGAAGCCGTCGAGCTGGTGGGTGCTCAGCCGGCCCTCCAGGAACGCGCGCGCATAGATGCCGGGGGAGGCGTGGCCCTGGATGAAGATCTGGTCCCCGCCGCCGGGGTGGTCCTTGCCGCGGAAGAAGTGGTTGAACCCGACTTCGTAGAGCGAGGCCGACGATGCGTAGGTCGAGATGTGACCACCGACGCCGACCCCGGGCCGCTGGGCGCGATGCACCATGACCGCGGCGTTCCAGCGGATCCACGCCCGGTAGCGGCGTTCGATGTCCTCGTCGCCGGGAAACCACGGCTCCAGTTCGGTCGGGATGGTGTTGACGTAGTCGGTCGAGGTGAGTGCCGGGATGGCCACCCGCTGCTCGCCGGCGCGTTCGAGCAGGCGCAGCATCAGGTAGCGGGCGCGAGCCGGGCCGGAGCGGGCCAGCAGTCCGTCGAAGGACTCCAGCCACTCGGAGGTCTCTTCCGGGTCGATGTCGGGAAGGTAGGACGCCACGCCCTCCCGGATCACTCGGACCCGATCGGTTTCGCTTGTGCCGCTTGGTTTCTTGGCCAGATCCTGGTCCGCGGCCTCGGTAGTCAACGCATTGCTCCTTGGTTTGGAGGTGAAACGTGTCTGTCGGCTTGTGGCCGGCACGACACGGAAATCGATCGCTTCGTCGGTCCCTTCTTTTCTATCCTGCCCCACCGCGGCCGGGACCGGCGGTGGGTGAGTCGGCTGCGGTGGGCTGATCTCGGCTTGTTCGCGACAACGCGGTAACGTCTGAGGTTGTGCTGACCGGATGGCGGACCGTCCCGCGTGGGCGGGTGCGGGGACACGCCCGGGTGGGCGCCCTGGTGGCCGGGGGAACCGCGGCGGTGGCGATGGGCGTCGTCGGCTGCACCAGCATCATCGGCGGGGACCCGCAGGCGGACACCTCGGCGGCACCGGCCTACCGCTCCTCGGTGTCGGCATCGGTGTCGGCTTCGGAGGCGACGTCGAGCATCCGCGAGACCCAGCGTCAGCAATCCATGACGACCCAGGCGGTGCGCGGCGCGTGCGGCAGGTTCGCCTCGAGCAGCAGCGACGCCGTCGACACCGTGAACAAGTACGTCGAGGCGTTCAACAGCGGCGGGGACATCCCCGGCACCGCCGGGCCGGCGGTCGAGGCGCTCAACCACAGTGCCGACGAAGTGGCCGGTGCCATCAACGAAAAGCTGTCGGGTGAGCTCACCGACGCGTTCAACACCTACGTCGAAGCCGCGCGTGGCGTGGCGAATGCGATTTCCAGTAAGGCGCCTGTTTCGGTGTACAACGCCCGCAAGGATGAGCTCAACCGGGCACGGGAGAAGGGGATGCAGCTGTGTCGCGCCTTCTGAGCCCATCGATCCCGTGCCGTGCGGCGTGCTGTGCAACGATGATGCTCAACAAACGGCGCGGTGACGGTCGAAGGAGGTTACACGGTGGTCGCGGCGGATAACGCCCCGAACTTGGCCCGCAAATTGGGCATCCAGAGCAACCAGTTGGTCCAGGAGTTCGGCTGGGACGACGACGCCGACGACGACATCCGTGCCGACGTCGAAGAGGCCTGCGGTAGCGAACTGCTTGACGAGGACACCGACGAGGTGATCGACGTCGTGCTGCTGTGGTGGCGCGACGGCGACGGCGATCTGGTCGACACCCTGATGGACGCGATCACCGCGCTGGCCGATGACGGCGTGATCTGGGTACTGACGCCCAAGACCGGCAAGTCCGGCCATGTGCGCCCCGCCGAGATCGCCGAGTCGGCGCCGACCGCCGGGCTGATGCCGACCTCGTCGGTCAATCTCGGCGACTGGAGCGCCAGTCGATTGGTTCAACCCAAGTCACGGACGGGAAAGCGCTGATGTTGGAAGTCGGCACCGCAGCACCCGATTTCGCCCTCAAAGACCAGGACCAGCAACAGGTCACCCTCAGTGGCTTCCGCGGTGAGAAGAACGTGCTGCTGGTGTTCTTCCCGCTGGCCTTCACCGGTATCTGCCAGGGCGAGCTGGACCAGTTGCGTGATCACCTGCCCACCTACGTCAACGACGACAGCGTGGCGCTGGCCATCTCGGTGGGCCCGCCGCCCACCCACAAGATCTGGGCGGCCCAGAGCGGATTCCTGTTCCCGGTGCTCTCCGACTTCTGGCCGCACGGCGCCGTCAGCCAGGCGTTCGGGGTGTTCAACGCCGACACCGGATTCTCCAACCGCGGCACGTTCGTCATCGACAAGTCCGGCGTCATCCGGTTCGCCGAGATGAAGGCGCCCGGCGAAGCGCGCGACCAGCAGTTGTGGGTCGACGCGCTGGCCGCCCTCCAGGGGTAACCCCGGCGCGAGCGGGCGCGTTTGCACACCGACACGCCGGTGTGGCCGGAATTCTGCGCACACTCGCCGAGGGCCGTGGCGGTTTGGGTGTCTTGCAGCGGTACGGGTAACCTGCCCGGGTCAGGGCGCGTAGCTCAGTGGTAGAGCTCTGGTTTTACACACCAGCGGTCGGCGGTTCGATACCGTCCGCGCCCACCAGTATCGATGCAGTTCAGCACACGGCTTCGGCCAGCCGGCGCCAGTGGTCCCGCGGGAAGGCGCGCGGGTCGGCGTCGAGCAGCTGCACGCAGACGTGGTCGGCCCCGGCGGCCCGATGTTCGGCGATCCGGCCGGTCACGGCCTCCACGGAGCCCCAGGCGATGATCGCGTCGAACAGTCGATCGCTGACCGAGGCGATGTCCTCGTCGGTGAAGCCCGAACGCAGCAGGTTGTTGGCGTAGTTGGGCAGCGCGAGGTAGGAACCCAGCCACTTGGTGCCGATCTCGCGCGCCTCGGCCCGGTCGGCGCACAGGATCGCGGTCTGCTCGGGCAGCAGCAACGGACCGGATCCCAGCTGTTCGCGGGCGAACCGGGTGTGCTCCGGGGTGGTCAGGTAGGGGTGGGCGCCGCGGCTGCGCGCTGCGGCCAGCCCGAGCATCTTCGGGCCCAGTGCCGCGAGCACGCGGGATCCGGCGGGTACCGGGTTGTCCGCGGCGTCGAGGCCGTCCAGGAAGGTGGTCATCGCCCGCAGCGGCCGGCGGTAGCGGCCGGGATCCCCGGCGTCGATCAGCGGTGCATGGCTGACACCGATCCCGAGCAGGAAGCGGTCACCGTGGGTCGCCGTCAGCGATGCGTACGACGCCGCGACGTCGGCCGGGGTGTGCATCCACAGGTTCAGGATGCCGGTGGCGATGACCGCCCGCCGGGTGGCCGACAGCAGGTTGCCCACCGAGTCGAACACCGGACCGCCGACGTCGGGTATCCACAGCGCGCCGAAGCCCAGTTCCTCCAGTTCGGCGGCCGCCTCGGCGGCCTCGCCCTGATCGCCGTAGCGCAGCGGCGCACTCCAGATCCCCACACCCGAGATGTCGACCATCAGCCCAGGATGGCACAGCGCCGGCGACGCTAGACCACGCGCATACCGGTGCGGGCCCGAAAACGCATGTCCCACAGGTAGGCCTGGTAGCCCAGCACCCAGACCCGCTGTGGGATCAACCGGTCGGCGAGCCGCAGCCCGGACAGCAGCCACTCGAACCGGCGCTGCTGCGAGGCCGACCAGTCCAGCCGCATCAGCTGGCGGAACTCGGCGGGCAGGAAGCCGGTCGTGGCGAACAGGTTCAGTGGGCCGGCCAGTCGCAGCGGCCAGGGCAAAAACACCATCGAGGCCACGCCGTGCAGGTGCTCGCGCACCGGCGGGTCGATGCGCAGTTCGTCCAGCGAGCGTTTCCAGTACTCGTCGAACGCCGCCCGGTCGGCCGGCCACATCTGGTCGCGCACCTGCAGCGTGGTGCCGAGCTTCTTGGCGTCGGCGTAGATCGCGTCGGCGGCCGCGTCGTCGAGGGGGCCGTGCAGGAACTCGTGCTGCTCGACGAAGTAGCGGTACAGGCAGGCCGCCACCCATAGCTGCAGCTTGGGGTCGAACGCGTTGTAGCGCACCGGGCTTTCGGGCGTGGAACGCACCTGCCGGTGCGCGCTGTCCACCCATTGGCGGTACAGCGCACGGTCTTCGTCGCTGCCGATGGTGGCCACCGCCAGGTAGGTGCCGGTGGTGCGGGCCCGCTTGAACGGGTGCTTGTAGACGTTGCCGCTGTCCACCCGGCTCTCCTGCACGCCGTAACCGACGCCCGGCAGCGACAACTGCATGATCACGTTCGCCGCCGGCATCAACAGTGAGGCGGGATTCAGCAGGTCGGCGACTTTCGTGGGCCGCTTCATCGCTCGGCGCTGCTCCATGGCTGCGAGTATGCCCGAATGCGGTGGCCGGTATGCCGCACTCGCGCCGAGTGCGTGCGGGCGGTGGTCAGCGCCGCCGGCCGTACCGGTCGGCGAGTTTCTGTTCGACGGTCATCGGTGGTGCCGGCTCGTCGGCGTCGCCGTCGGCGGTGACGGAGCTCTCCGATCGCCGTGCGCGCAGTTCGGCGAACGCGAAGTAGCCCAGGCCGATCGGGGCGAGGATCCCGAACGCGATCCACTGGATGCCGTAGGACAGGAACGGCCCGTTATCGCGGCGCGGTAGCGCGATCAACCCCAGCCCGCCCGGTTGGTCGTCGACCAGTTGTAGGTAGGACCCGGTCAGCGGAATCTCGGTCACCGCCGCGACCTGTTCGGTGTTGATCGAGTACACCTGCCGGAAGCCGTTCTCGCTGAACGGATTCTTGCCCGGAATCACCGCCTGCGAATCGCGCAGCCGTGCGGTGATGGTGACCTGCGCGTCCGGCGGCGGCGGAATCTGCGGCATCCGCGTGCCGCCGTCATCGGTGCGCACGTAGCCGCGGTTGACCAACACCGTCGGCCCGCCGGCGACCGCGAACGGTGTCAGTACCTCGAAGGCCGGCACGCCCTCGATCAGCCGCAGCCGCACCAGCACCTGCGCGTCGGGAAGATAGCGGCCGGTGGCGGTCACCGGCTGCCACTGCTCATCGGGCGCCGACGAATCCTGGTGCGGTAGCACCGTCGTCAGCGGCACCGGTTCCGCGGTCAGCGCCCGCTCCAGTTGGCTGTTGGCGCGTGTGGTGGTGGTGTTCTTGCCCAGCTGCCACGGCGCCAGCACGGTGAAGCACAGGTAGGCGAAGGCCAGCACCACCACCGCCAGGGCCAGCCAGCTCGGGCGCAGCAGGAAGGCCAGCCGCCGCATCAGCTGCCCTCGCGGGACGCCAGCCGTCCGTCGACCCAGTCGTGCAGGCCCGGCAACGCGGCCGCGATGACCGTGTAGGCATCCACGAAGTCGTCGTGTCCGCCGTAATAGGGGTCGTCGACGTCGGGCACGGCCGCACCCGAACGCGGATCGAAGGACCGCAGCATCCGGATCCGGTCGGCCGGGATCCCCAGCCCCCGCAGCAGCCCGACGTGATTGCGGCCCAGCGCCACCACCAGATCGGCCGCCATATGGAGCGGACCGACGTGGGCGGCGGAATGCTCCACCGGATAGCCGTTGTCGCGCAGCACCCGGTTGGTGCGTTCGTCGGCGCCCTTGCCGACATGCCAGTCGGCGGTTCCGGCGCTACTCACCTGTACCAGCTCGCCCAGGCCGCGTTGCGCGAGCTGGTGAGCGAACATCTTCTCGGCCATCGGCGAGCGGCAGATGTTGCCGGTGCAGACGAACGTGACATGCAGCGCCGGGTCAGACACCGAGCACCTCCCGTAGTTCGGCGACGGTCTGCACCCGGGCAACGGGACCGTCGGAGATGTCAGCGCCGGAGTCGGCGACGTCCTGATAGTCGGCTTGCCCGTATCCCCAGCCGACCAGGACGGTGTCGATGCCGTGGGCGGCCGCGCCGTCGACGTCGTGACGGCGGTCGCCCACCATGAGCACCCGCGCCGGAAGTGGCCCCAGTTGCTGCAGCGCATGGGCCAGCACGTCGGACTTCGCCGCCCGGCTGCCGTCGACGCTGGCGCCGGCAACGACCTCGAAGTGCCCGGCGAGCCCGAAGTGGGCCAGGATCTTGCGCGCGGTCGGCTCGACCTTGGAGGTCGCCACGGCCAGCCGTACCCCGGCGGCGCGCAGATCGCTCAGCAGTGCCGCGACACCGTCGAACATGGTGTTCATCAGCCAGCCGCGGCTGGTGTAGTCGGCGCGGTAGGCGGCGATCGCCGCGTCGGTCTGCTCGCCGAGGCCCATCGCGGCCAGCGTGTGGTGCATCGGCGGCCCGACGATCCGCTGGGCGAGATCCCCGCCGGGCACCGGGGCCCCGATGTGGTCCAGCGCGTGCCGGAAGCTGGCCACGATCCCGGCCGCGGAGTCGGTCAAAGTGCCGTCCAGGTCGAAGATCACCAGTTCGGCGCCGGCAGTGGTAGTGCGCGTCACGGCCCCATTGTCCCCGATGTGGGCGGCGGCCTCGCCGGGTGGCGCACTACTGTCTTGGGGTGTGACCGCGCGGCTGGCTGATGTCATCGACGTGCTCGACGCCGCCTACCCCCCGGAACTGGCTCACTCGTGGGACTCCGTCGGGCTGGTCTGCGGCGATCCGGACGACGTGGTGGGCTCGGTGACAATCGCGGTCGACGCGACCGCGGCGGTCGTCGACGAGGTGCCCGACGGCGGCCTGCTGCTGGCCCATCACCCGCTGCTGTTGCGCGGGGTGGACACCGTGGCGGCCAGTACCCCCAAGGGCTCGCTGGTACACCGGCTGATCCGTTCCGGGCGAGCCCTGTTCACCGCGCACACCAATGCCGACTCGGCCTCACCGGGGGTGTCGGATGCGCTGGCGGACGCACTGGGCCTGACCGTGGAGGCCGTGCTGGAACCGGCCACGCAGGCCCCCGACACCGACAAGTGGGTGATCTACACCCCGATCGAGCACGCCGAGGCGGTGCGGGCCGCGGTGTTCGCCGCCGGAGCCGGGCACATCGGCGACTACACCCAGTGCAGTTGGGGGGTGACCGGGACCGGACAGTTCCTGCCCGGCGACGGCGCGGACCCGACGATCGGGCGGGTGGGCGCGGTGGAGCGCGTCGCCGAGGATCGCATCGAGGTGGTGGCTCCGGCCCGCGCCCGCGGCCGGGTCCGGGCGGCGCTGCTTGCCGCGCATCCCTACGAGGAACCGGCGTTCGACGTGTTCGCGCTGCAACCGCTGCCCGCTGGGGTCGGGATCGGCCGGATCGGCACCTTGCCGGCGCCGGAGCCGCTGAGCACGTTCGTGGCCCGGGTCGCCGCCGGGCTGCCGGCCACCTCGTGGGGGGTGCGCGCGGCCGGGAACCCGGATCTGCCGGTGTCGCGGGTGGCAGTGTGCGGCGGCGCCGGCGATTCCCTGCTGGACGCTGCGGCGGTGGCCGACGCACAGGCCTACGTCACCGCGGATCTGCGCCATCACCCGGCCGACGAGCATGGCCGCCGGTCGGCGGTGGCGCTGGTCGATGTGGCGCACTGGGCCAGTGAATACCCGTGGTGCGCGCAGGCGGCCGACGTGCTCCGGTCGCATTTCGGTGCTGCCCTGCCGGTGCGCGTCAGCGCGTTGCGTACCGACCCCTGGAATCTCGCGCTCGAAGGAGACCGGCGATGAAGGCTGAAGTGGCACACCAACGTTCGCTTCTGGAGCTCTCCGAACTCGACGCCGAACTGGCCCGAATCGCACATCGGGCCGGTCATCTTCCCGAGCAGCAGGAGCATGAGCGCATCCAGGCCGATCACACCGCCGCCGCCGACCGGCTGGCCGCACTGGAATTGGCGCTGGAGGATCTGGACGCCCAAGCCGCCCGGTTCGAGTCCGAGATCGACGCGGTGCGCCAGCGCGCAGACCGTGACCGCGCGCTGCTGGACTCCGGGCAGACCAGTGCCAAGCAGGTCGCCGACCTGCAGCACGAGCTCGAGACACTGCAGCGGCGTCAGGCCAGCCTGGAGGATTCGCTGCTGGAGCTGCTGGAACAGCGTGAGCAACTGCAGACGCAGGCGACCGCCGAAACCGGTGTGGTCGACGAGCTGGCCACCGAGCTGGCCCGGGTGGAGCAGAGCCTGCAGACCGCGTCGGCCGATCTCGAGACCACTCGTGCCCAGCGCGCGGCGACCCGTGCGGAGCTGGCCGGCACGATCGACGGTGAGCTGCTCGCGCTCTACGAGCGGCAGCGGGCCTCCGGCGGCGTCGGGGCGGGACCGCTGCGAGGCGGCCAGTGCGGGGCCTGCCGGATCGAGATCGACCGCGGTGAGCTCGCCCGGATCTCGGCGGCCCAGCCCGAGGAGGTGCTGCGCTGCCCGGAGTGCAGTGCGATCCTGTTGCGGGTCAAGGACTTCGGGTAGAGCGCCGCGGATGAAGGTCGTGGGATGAAGGTTGTAGTCGAGGCCGACGGCGGATCGCGCGGCAACCCGGGGCCCGCCGGCTACGGGTCGGTGGTGTGGTCCGCGGATCGCGCCGAGGTGCTCGCCGAGATCAAGGAGTCGATCGGCGTGGCCACCAACAACGTGGCCGAATACCGCGGCCTGGTCGCCGGTCTGACCGAGGCGGCACGACTAGGCGCCGCCGAGGTGGCGGTGTTCATGGACTCCAAGTTGGTGGTCGAACAAATGGCCGGCCGATGGAAGGTCAAGCATCCGGATCTGATCCCGCTACACACCCGCGCCCGTGAGCTGGCGGCCAAGTTTGACCACGTCCGCTACAACTGGATTCCGCGGGAGAAGAACTCTCACGCCGACCGGCTGGCGAATGAGGCGATGGACGCCGCCGCCGCCAATGGCACCGCCCCGGCCGTTGCGGAGCCGACGGCCGAGAATCCCGGGAAACCGGTGTCGGATAAGCCCACGGCGCCCGGCTGGACGGGCGCGACGGGGACCCCTACCAGGCTGTTGCTGCTGCGGCACGGGCAGACCGAATTGTCGGTGCAACGGCGCTACTCCGGGTGCGGCAATCCGGAACTGACCGACACGGGCCGGCGCCAGGCCGACGCGGCGGCGCGCTTCCTGGCGCAGCGCGGCGGCATTTCGGCGGTGATCAGTTCGCCACTGCAGCGCTGCCATGACACCGCCACCGCCGCGGCGAAGCTGCTGCGACTGGACGTGGCCGTCGATGAGGATCTGATCGAGACCGACTTCGGCGCCTGGGAGGGCCTGACGTTCGCCGAGGCGGCCGCACGCGACCCGGAACTGCACCGGCGGTGGCTGACCGACACCGCTACCGAGCCGCCAGGCGGGGAGAGTTTCGATGCGGTGCAACGGCGGGTACGGCGCGCACGCGACCGGATCATCGCCGAGCGCGCCGGCACCACCGTGTTGGTGGTGTCGCATGTGACGCCGATCAAGACGATGCTGCGCCTGGCGCTGGACGCCGGTCCGGCCATTCTCTACCGGCTGCACCTGGACCTGGCCTCGCTGAGCATCGCCGAGTTCTTCGCTGACGGGCCCGCGTCGGTGCGACTGGTGAATCAGACCGCCTACCTCTAACGGGGCGCGCTCAGTCGCGCAGGTGCACCCGCTCACCGTGGGCGCCGAAGATCATGATCGCCTCCGCCGGCCTGTCGACCGCGCCGAACCAGTGCGGGATCCAGGTGGAGAATTCCACGGCCTCGCCCGGCCCGATCAGGAAGTCGTCGTCGCCGAGCACCAAGCGCAGTCGGCCCGACAGCACGTACATCCACTCGTGCCCCTCGTGAACCGGCAACTCGGCCGGACGCCGACGCCGGACGTTGACCCGGATCTTGAAGGCATGCAGGCCACCGGCCGGGCCGTGCCGGGTCAGCGGCCAGTAGGTGATGCCGTGGCGGGTCTGCGCGGCGCCCCGTACCCGCGGGTCGCGGTGTTCGGGGGCGCGCAGCAACTCGTCGGTGCTGACCGACAGCGCCTCGGCCAGCCGGGGCAGGTGATCCAGTGCCAGGCGCCGTTTGCCGGACTCCAGCCGGCTCAGCGTCGAGACGTCGATGCGGGCGCGCGTTGCCACGTCCTCGAGTGTCAGCCCCTGCTGGGTGCGTAGTTCCCGCAGCCGGCGGCGCACCCGCAGGTCGACGCTGTTCTCATCAGTTGCCGCCACGGCAAACCAGTTTGCCGACGGATGCCGGTCAGCGCAATCGGGCCCGGGTCAGATGTACATCGCGGGGTCGATGTAGGCCGTCGGGTCGACACCGGGCTCCCGCTGGGTCTCGGCCCGGGGGCGCACCACCGCCGGGATCCCGGTCGCGATCGAGTTCGCCGGTACGTCACGGGTGATGACGGCATTGGCGCCCACCGCTGAGTCGTCCCCGATGCGTATCGGCCCGAGCACTTTTGCCCCGGCGCCGATGGTGACCCGGTCGCCCACCGTGGGATGGCGCTTGCCCCGCTTCATCGAGCGGCCGCCCAGCGTCACGCCGTGGTAGAGCATCACGTCGTCGCCGATCTCGGTGGTCTCGCCGATCACCACGCCCATCCCGTGGTCGATGAAGAACCGCCGGCCGATGGTCGCACCCGGATGGATCTCGACCCCGGTCAGCAACCGGGTGAACTGGGCCAGCAGCCGTGCGGTGCCCCGCAATGCGGGCCGGGCCCAAAGCCGGTGTGCCACACGGTGTGACCAGATGGCGTGCAGACCTGAATACACCAAGGCGTTCTCCACGTTCCCACGCGCTGCCGGATCGTGGGCCCGGGCGTTCTGCAGGTCTTCGCGTACCGCCGATATCAGGCTCATAAGGCGATTATTCCCTGATGTGCTCGAACAGCGGCGTCGAGATGTAGCGTTCGCCGAAGTCGGGGATGACCGTGACGATGAGCTTGCCGTCGTTCTCCGGGCGCTTGGCCAGTTCGATTGCGGCCCAGACGTTCGCACCCGCGGAGATTCCGCCGAGGATGCCCTCGTCGGTGCCGAGCCGGCGCGCGACCTTGACGGCGTCGTCGAAGGTGGCATCGATGATCTCGTCGTAGACTTCCGGATCGAGCACCTCGGGCACGAAATTCGCTCCGAGACCCTGGATCTTGTGCGGCCCGGGGTCTCCGCCGGTGAGGATCGGGGAGTCTTTCGGTTCGACGCCGACGATCCTTACCCCGGGTTTGCGTTCCTTGAGCCCGTGACCCACCCCGGTCAGTGTTCCGCCGGTGCCGATCCCGGCGACGAAGATGTCGACCGCGCCGTCGGTGTCCGACCAGATCTCCTCGGCGGTCGTCGTCGCGTGGATCTCCGGGTTGGCGGGGTTGGCGAACTGATCGGCTGCCACCGAGTTGTCGGTGTCGGCGATGATCTGCTTCGCCTTGGCCACCGCGCCGGACATGCCCTCGGCGCCGGGGGTCAACACGATCTCGGCGCCGAACGCGCGAAGCATCACCCGGCGCTCGGTGGACATGGTGTCCGGCATGGTGAGGATCACCTTGTACCCGCGCGCCGCACCGACCATCGCCAGCGCGATGCCGGTGTTGCCGCTGGTGGCCTCGACGATGGTTCCGCCGGGCCGCAGCTCACCGGAGCGCTCGGCGGCGTCGACGATCGCCACCCCAATGCGATCTTTGACACTGTGCGCCGGGTTATAGAACTCCAGCTTGGCCAGCACCTTCGCGCCGAGGCCATCGGTGAGCCGGTTGAGCCGGACGAGCGGCGTATGCCCGACCAGTTCGGTGACGTTGTCGTAGATCCTGCCCATAGGAGACCTTATCTCTCGCTGCTCGTCCGGTGCTGCGTCGTGGCCACACAAAACAGACCCCGTAAACGATGCTAGGAGCCCGCTGCTTCGGTGCGACGAATGGCCCGGCAGAACACCTCGATTTTCATATCGACGGGGATGTGAACCCATCCGCGTACTTGCCTAGATAGCAAGTGGGCTTGCCGGGTCTGGAGCGCACCGGCACGCTCGGGCGTATGGCAGAGATCTGGGATTGCATTGTGGTGGGCGGCGGGGCGGCCGGGCTCAGCGCCGGCTTGGTGCTGGGCCGGTCCCGACGCAAGACATTCCTGATCGACGCCGGGGAGCAGAGCAACCTGCCCGCTGCCGGCATCGGCGGCCTACTGGGTCACGACGGGCGCCCGCCGGCCGACCTGTATGAAATCGGACGCAGCGAACTCGCGTCCTACGGTGTGCAGATCCGCTCCGGCGAGGTGACCGACATCAGCCGGGTGGACGAGGACTTCGTCGTGCGCTCGGCGGACGGGGCCAACGAGCGCACCCGCCGGGTGCTGCTGACCACCGGAATGGCCTACCTGCCACCGGAGCTGCCCGGCCTGGCGCCGCTGTGGGGCCGGTCGGTCTTCCACTGTCCGTTCTGCCACGGCTGGGAGGTGGCCGATCAACCACTGGCGGTGTTGGCCCGCGGTGAGAAAGCCGTGCAGCTGTCGTTGCTGTTGCGGTGCTGGAGCGACGACATCGTGCTGCTGGCCGACGGCTCGGCCGACCTCGCCGACGCTGGCCGCGCCCGGCTGGCCGGTGCCGGCGTCGAGGTCGACGAGCGGCCGGTAGCGGCGCTGGATGCAGCTGACGGTGAATTGTCGGCGGTGGTGTTCGCCGACGGCAGCCGACTGCCGCGGCGCGGGCTGCTGGTCGCGACCGGCACGCGGCAGCGCGATCGGTTGGCGGCCCAACTGGGCGTGGACATCACCGCGCCGAGCCCGGTCGCCCAAGACCCGATCGGCGTGGATCCGCTGTACCGCACCTCGGTTCCCGGGGTGTTCGCCGCCGGAGACCTGACCGGCGAGATGCCGCAGGTCGCCGTGGCGATCGCGGCGGGGGCTCGGGCCGCAGTCGCAGTGGTGCAGAGTCTGGCGGTAGGCGATGTCTGAACCGCAGCGCGACGCGCAGGAGTTCTGGGACGAGTTCTACGACGGCGACGACCGGATATGGAGCGGCCGGGTCAACGTCCACCTCGCACAGATCGCCGCCGGCCTGGCGCCGGGCCGGGCGCTGGACCTGGGCTGCGGCGAGGGCGCTGATGCGATCTGGTTGGCCGAAAAGGGTTGGCAGGTGCTCGCCGTGGACGTCTCGGCCAACGCCTTGGACCGGGCTCGGGCCGCAGCGCGGCAACGAGAAGTGCTGCCGCACATTCATTTCGAGCGGCACGATCTGTCCGACAGCTTTCCGGCCGGCCGGTTCGACCTGGTGTCGGCGCAGTTCCTACACTCCCCGGCGCGGCTGGAACGCGACACGGTGCTGCGCCGGGCCGCCGAGGCGGTGGCGGCGGGCGGGCTGCTGCTGATCGTCGACCATGGTGCGCCCCCGTGGGCTGGGGAGCAGGCCCACGCCCACCACTTCGCCGCGGCGGAGGAGGTGCTGGCGGGGCTGCGCCTCGACGATGCGCGGTGGGAGCGGCTGCGGGTGGGCACCGCCGAGCGTGACGCCGTCGGGCCCGACGGCCAGACCGCCACGCTGACCGACAACGTGATTCTGCTGCGCCGCACACCGAACGGCGACGTTCAAGCGGCGTCGTGAAAGATCAGCCCGAGGGTGTAGCGCTCGCCGGAGCGGACCGTCGAAACGCCGTGGCGCACCGGCGACGCCGACCAGCCCCGGGTGGAGCGCACCGGCCGGTCGCGGGTGGTGAACAGATAGCCGTGTCCGTGCGGCAACTGGGTGGCGGTGCCCCGGGACTGGGCGCGCGGCCGCTGTTCGACCAGCAGGAATTCCCCGCCGGTGTAGTCGGTGCCCGGGTCGCTGAGGTTGATCACCACCTGCAGCGGAAACACCAAGTCGCCGTACAGGTCCCGGTGCAGTGCGTTCCAGTCGCCGGGACCGTAGCGCAACATCAGCGCGGTGGGTTTGGTCTGCCCGGTCCGGTGACAGTGATCCAGCCATTCGTCGAAGTCGTCGGGCCACGGGGCGTCTCGCCGCAGCCGCGCCGCCCAGTTCCGCGCGATCGGCAGCAGGTGCGGATACAGCGCCCGTTTGAGCGCATCGACGGGATCCGGTGCCGGCGCGCCGAAGTACCGGTATTGCCCGGATCCGTAGCGCTGTCGCTGCATGTCGACGGTGGCGCGGAAGCGCTCGTCGTCCTTGTAGATACCGCGTAGCCGCGCAGCCTCCGACACCGTCAGCAGCCGCGGCAACAGCGCGCCGCCGACCTCGTCGAGTTCGGCGACGATGGCGTCCCAGTCGCCGGCGTCCACCCGCCGCTGCCACGGTGTCGTTGTCATCACCGCAAAGCCTAAGCCCGGCCGGCTCGGCGGCGGGGCGCTGCGGGTGGCTCACCGGACGGCTTGCCGGTACGGTGATCAGCGCGGACGAGTTGGCCGGGCGGCCGCGGCTCGCGAGAGTGGGTCGAGGAAAGTCCGGACTTCACAGAGCAGGGTGATTGCTAACAGCAATCCGAGGTGACTCGCGGGATAGTGCCACAGAAAGCAGACCGCCACCGCGAGGTGGTAAGGGTGAAACGGTGCGGTAAGAGCGCACCAGCGTGCCGGGTGACCGGTACGGCTTGGTAAACCCCACCCGAAGCAAGGCCAAGAAGACCGCACTTCGTGCGGTCGCGCAGGTGTTCGAGGGCTGCTCGCCCGAATCTGCGGGTAGGCCGCTCGAGGTACCCGGCGACGGTGTGCCCAGATGGATGGTCGCCGCCGCACCGCGCCCGCGGTGCGGAACAGAATCCGGCTTACAGGCCAGCTCGTCCGCCCCGTAGGTTTGACCAGTGCGTTCACCCATTGACGCTCTCGCCGTGCCGGATCAACCGGCTGGCGTAGTAGTGGCGGAGCAAGTGCAGGCCTGAGCGTGGGGGAAGCGGATCCGGTTGCTGGCGGCCGTTTTGGGTGGCGCGAGCTTCGAGCCGTGCCCAGCACCGTCACAAGTTGACGGGCCACCGTCATCCCGGGCTGATCGCGGCCTGCGCGAGGGAGCATTGCGGGTTAACTTGTCGTCCATGACGAATGAAGAACGACTCCGGCAGATAGCCAGGGACGTATTCCCGGACTGGTCGCGGCCGCCCAGGATCGTGGTTGAGCAGATCGGCGAGCTGGTTAGGCGATGGCCGGTTGATGGCTTCGCACGCGAGATGCTGCCGGATCAGCAGCGCCGTCTTGTGTGGATCGACGGGCACGCGATCGGACAGCTGGACTACATCGCGGACGCTGCGGAGGAGCAGGATCTCGTTGCGCTGATCCGGCCGCTGAGCCAGGTCATCGGGGTCGAAGTCAACGCCTATGGTCCGGCGGACACTTTCGGGGAGCGAACGTACCGGCGCGCAGTGGTGGTGCGCTTTGCATCCGGGAATCCGATCGAGGTCGACACGACCCAACACACGAACGACAGTCTTCGTGGCAGCGCCGACCGGTTCATCGATCGGGTACTGGGCGCACTGGCGGGCACATCCGCCGGGGACTAGGCGCCCTCTCAGTAGAGGACCGCCCGCAAGCGTGCTGGCTGGCGGCGGAGGATGGCCTTCATGCGCCTGCGGCCGGCTTCGGCTTTGAACACCTCGGCGTCGGTGGTGACGATCCCGGGGTTGGTGCGCTCATGGGTATTTCCCTTCCGGCTTGGCTGAGTTGGCGTGGTCGACAGTGGCTCGATCAGCGGGCGATGGCTGGTCGTTGATTTTTCGTGAAATACCTTTTGATGCAGTGCATTTCGTTGGTTGGTCGGTGTCAGCGTCCGACCGGGGCGGGGCCACGTGTCCCCGCCGGGGAATGCCAACGTGGTGCACCGGCCGAAAGGGCCCGGGTTCTCTCGCTGGTGGGGCTTGGCGGTGGACAGTCGTCGAGTTCGCACGTGCCCAGATGTGGCCGTGTGCGGCGTTCACCGCGGCGGGATTACAGGCCGGCTCATCCGCCCCGTAGCACTGCCATCGACTCGGCGAGTTCGTCGAGCGCCTGATCGAGTTGGGCCCGGCAGGTGCGGGCGATGTCGCGTTCCTGCTGGTAGAGCAACCCGTAGGTGAAGGTGTCCTCACCGGCTGCTTCGGCGGCCCGAGACTCGGTAAGCAGATGTTCCCGGCTGACCACACTGTCCTGATGCTCGCCGAGCAGGTTCTGGATCGTCTTGGCCTGCTCCTCGATCGAGGGTGCACCCATCGCCGCCGCGGTGTAGCGCAGCCGCTTGGCCGCCTTGCGGATCCGGTGCAGCGCTTCGTCGTCGTGGCCGGTACCGCCGACCCGGGTGGCCTTGGCGGCCTTGCGCACCCGCCGATAGGCGGCCGCGACGGTCGCGGTGTCGCTGCCGGCCGACTCGTCGGCCGGGGCGGTGCTCTGCCCGGCGGCCACGGTCTCAAGGCCGGCGAGCAGTCGGCGATACCGGGGCGAGTCCAGCGCGGCCACCGATTGCGCCCACCCGGCCCGGTAGCGCTGCGCGGCGGCGTCCACCAGTCGTTCGGCGACCCGCCCCCGCACCAGTGACGGTGCGATCCGGTGGAGTGCCCGCCGGTAGCGCTGGGCCAGCACTTCGGTGTCCCGCGCCGTGCCGAGCACCCCGGCCAGCCAGCGCAGCTCGTCGTCGAGCCTCGCTGAACCGCTGTGTTCGTGCGGCGGTCCCAGCTTCGCCTCTCCTTCGTCGAGCCTCGCTGAACCGCTGTGTTCGTGCGGCGGTCCCAGCTTCGCCTCTCCTTCGTCGAGCCTCGCTGAACCGCCGTGTTCGTGCGGCGGTCCCAGCTTCGCCTCTCCGTCGTCGAGCCTCGCTGAACCGCTGTGTTCGTGCGGCGGTCCCAGCTTCGCCTCTCCTTCGTCGAGCCTCGCTGAACCGCTGTGTTCGTGCGGCGGTCCCAGCTTCGCCTCTCCTTCGTCGAGCCTCGCTGAACCGCCGGGAACGGCCCGCAGCAGGCTGCGGATCCGGCGGATGCTCACCCGCAGCTGATGCACCGCGTCGTCGGCATCGGCCCGCACGGCGCGCTCGATCACCGGCAGCGAAGCGACCTGCTCGGCAATGGCGCAGCGGATCGGATCGCCCGCGTTGTCACCGGCCATAGCTCAGCGTGTCACACCGCGAGTGGCGCCGTGTCAGAAGCAGTGCTCCTCGGCGGGGAAGGTACCGGCCGACACCTCGTCGGCGTACCGGGTTGCCGCACGGTGTAATTCAGCGCCGACATCGCCGAAACGCTTGACGAACCGGGCGGTCTTGCCGGTGGTCATCCCGGCCATGTCCTGCCATACCAGCACCTGCGCGTCGCAGTTGGGTCCGGCGCCGATCCCGACGGTGGGAATGGTCAGCTTGCCGGTGATCTGGGTGGCCAGTTCGGCGGGCACCATCTCCATCACCACGGCGAACGCACCGGCCTCGGCGACGGCGATCGCATCGTGGATGGTCTGCTCGGCGGCGTCACCGCGACCCTGCACCCGGAAACCGCCGAGGGTGTTGACGCTCTGCGGGGTGAAGCCGATGTGCGCCATCACCGGGATGCCGGCCGCCGACAGCGTCGCGATCTGCTCGGCCACCCGCTCTCCGCCTTCCAGTTTGACCGCGTGGGCGCCGCCCTCCTTCATGAAGCGGGTGGCGGTGGCCAGCGCCGCCGCCGGTCCGCCCTCATACGAGCCGAACGGCAGGTCGGCGACCACCAGTGCATGCGGGGCGCCGCGCACCACCGCCCGGACCAACGGGATCAGTTCATCGATGGAGATCGGCACGGTGCTGTCGTAGCCGTAGACCACGTTGGCCGCCGAGTCGCCCACCAGCAGCACCGGGATGCCGGCATCGTCGAAGATCCGGGCCGTGGAGTAGTCGTAGGCCGTGAGCATCGCCCACTTGCGGCCCTCGCCTTTCAGCTGTTGCAGATGATGAACGCGGGTCTGCGGAGCAATGCGGGTCGGTTGGGGCTTGTCATCGCGCGAAGCGCCGTAAACGTGCTCAGACATCGTTGTCCCTCGAATTGGTCGGGTCGATCCTCGAAGCCCTGCGCAGGGTCCCCGGGTCGTCTGACATCAGCCAGTGTGCCACCTGCCGCGGTGCTGCTGAACCACCAGGTGGAGTGGATTTCCTCACACCCGAACCGGCCGGCCCGATCAGCGGCGGGCCTGCTCGACGCCACGCGCTGAGCGACCGGGTGCCCGGAGCCGACCGACCGTGCATGGCAGCATGTGGTGTCATGACCCCGCCGACCCGCCGCGACAGGATCGCGCGTACGACCCTGACCTGCCTCGCGATCGCGATGGTGGCGCTCACGGTCGGCAGCTGCACCAGGATGACGCCGGGGCACGCGGTATTGGCCGCGCCGCGGGTCGGCCAGCCGGTGCAGTGGGACAAGTGCCGGTTCACCGCCGACACCAACATCAAGGTGCCCGACGACGCCCAGTGCGGATTCATCGCGGTGCCGGTCGACTACTCCAACACGCAGGGCGCCGTGGCCCGGCTGGCCATGATCCGGTTCCCGGCCACCAAGGACAAGATCGGCTCGCTGGTGATCAACCCGGGCGGGCCGGGCGAGTCCGGCATCGAAACCGCGGTGGGTCTGGTCACCACGCTGCCGCGCAAGGTCCGCGAGCACTTCGACCTGGTCGGCTTCGACCCGCGGGGGGTGGCGTCGAGCCGGCCGGCGGTCTGGTGCAACTCCGACAAGGAGAACGACCGGCTGCGGGCCCTCAACCAGGTGGACTACAGCCCCGAGGGCGTGGCACGCATCGAGAACGAGACCAAGGAATACGTCGAGCGCTGCCTGGAGAAGACCGGCAAGGAGTTCCTGGCCAACGTCGGCACCGTCAACGTCGCCCGTGACCTCGACGCGATCCGGGCCGGGCTGGGCGACGAGAAGCTGACCTACCTGGGATATTCCTACGGCACCCGGATCGGCTCGGCCTATGCCGAGGCCTTCCCGCAGAATGTGCGCGCGATGATCCTCGACGGCGCGGTCGACCCCAACGCCGACCCGATCGAGGAGGACCTGCGCCAGGCGCAGGCCTTTCAGGGCGCCTTCGACGACTTCGCGGCGGACTGCGCCAAGGAGCCGGAGTGCCCGCTGGGCACCGATCCGGACAAGGCCGTCGACGTCTACCACAGCCTGGTCGACCCGCTGGTGGACAAGCCCGCCAGGACCAAGGACCCGCGCGGGCTGTCCTACAGCGACGCCATCGTCGGGACCATCATGGCGCTGTACTCGCCGACGTTCTGGACGCACCTCAACGACGGGCTGTCGGATCTGGCCGGCGGGCGCGGCGACATCATGCTCAGCCTGTCCGATCTGTACATGCGCCGCGACGCCAAGGGCCAGTACACCAACGCCACCGACGCCCGGGTGGCGGTCAACTGTGTCGACCAGCCGCCGATCACCGACCGCGCCAAGGTGATCGACGAGGACCGGCGGTCGCGTGAATTGGCGCCGTTCATGAGTTACGGGAAGTTCACCGGTGACGCGCCACTGAGCACCTGCGCGTTCTGGCCGGTGCCCCCGACCAGCGAGCCGCACACCATCTCGGTGCCGGATCTGCCGCCGACGATGGTGGTGTCGACCACCCGTGACCCGGCCACCCCGTATCAGGCGGGTGTTGACCTGGCCAAGCAGTTGCGCGGCGGCCTGCTGACGTTCAACGGAACCCAGCACACGGTGGTGTTTCAGGGCAACGAATGCGTCGACGGGTTCGCCACGCGTTACCTGATCGAAGGCACGTTGCCGCCGACCGATGCGAAGTGCTGAGCGCTGCTACGCTTCGCGGTATGGACCGTCAGAAGGAGTTTGTGCTCCGCACGCTGGAGGAACGCGACATCCGCTTCGTCCGGCTCTGGTTCACCGACGTCCTGGGATACCTGAAGTCGGTCGCGATCGCACCGGCTGAGCTCGAGGGTGCCTTCGAGGAGGGCGTGGGCTTCGACGGTTCGGCGATCGAGGGCTTCGCCCGGGTCTTCGAATCGGACATGGTCGCCCACCCCGACCCGTCCACGTTCCAGCTGCTGCCGTGGACATCGGACGCCGGCCGGCAGTACTCGGCCCGGATGTTCTGCGACATCACCATGCCCGACGGGTCGCCGGCGTGGGCGTCGTCGCGGCACGTGCTGCGCCGGCAACTGGCCAAGGCCGGCGAGCTGGGCTTCGCCTGCTACGTGCACCCCGAGATCGAGTTCTTCCTGCTTGAGCCCGGCCCGTACGACGGGTCGACGCCGGTACCGGCCGACGACGCCGGCTACTTCGACCAGGCGATCCACGGCTCGGCCGCGAACTTCCGCCGGCACGCGATCGAGGCGCTGGAAACCATGGGCATCTCGGTGGAGTACAGCCACCACGAGAACGCCCCGGGTCAGCAGGAGATCGACCTGCGCTACGCCGACGCGCTGTCGATGGCCGACAACGTGATGACGTTCCGCTACCTGATCAAAGAGATCGCGCTCAAAGAAGGAGTGCGGGCATCGTTCATGCCCAAGCCGTTCCGCGAATACGCCGGTTCGGCCATGCACACCCACATGAGCCTGTTCGAGGGCGAGGTCAATGCCTTCCACAGCCCAGATGACCCACTGCAGCTTTCCGATACCGCCAAGTCGTTCATCGCCGGAATCCTCGAGCACGCCAACGAGATCAGTGCCGTCACCAACCAGTGGGTGAACTCCTACAAACGGCTGATCCACGGCGGGGAGGCGCCCACCGCGGCATCCTGGGGTGCCTCCAACCGGTCGGCGCTGGTGCGGGTACCGATGTACAGCCCCCACAAGACGTCGTCGCGGCGCGTCGAAGTGCGCAGTCCGGACTCGGCGTGCAACCCCTACCTGACCTTCGCCGTGCTGCTGGCCGCGGGGCTACGCGGGGTGGAGAAGGGCTACGAGCTCGGCCCGGAAGCCGAGGACAACGTGTGGGCGTTGACGCCCGAGGAACGCCGGGCGATGGGCTATCGGGAACTGCCCGGCACCCTGGAGCGCGCCCTTTCCGAGATGGAGAACTCCGAGCTGGTCGCAGAAGCGCTGGGGGAGCAGGTTTTCGACTTCTTCCTGCGTAACAAGCGCCAGGAGTGGGCCAACTACCGCAGCCACGTGACCCCCTACGAGCTGCAGAACTACCTGGCGCTCTAGTCCGGACGCCTCGTGGCCTATCCCGGAGCGCAGCGCCGCAAGCTGCCCAGCGTCGGGCGGCTCGGTTTGGTCGACCGGTACGCCGCGGCGGACCTGACGGCACTGGGGTGGTACAGCGCCTACACCCAGCCGCACGTCGATGTGCTCTGGGCGCTGTCGCGGGCACCCGACGCCGACGTCGCGCTGCGCACCCTGGTCCGGCTGTCGGAGACGCCGGGAATCGACTGGCAGGAACTGAGCGCTGCGTTGCTGGCCGACCGCGGTCTGCGCGGGCGGCTGTTCGGGGTGATCGGATCCTCACTGGCGCTGGGTGATCACCTCATCGCCCATCCGCAGTCGTGGAAGCTGTTGGCGGCCCCCGAGGGCGCCGACGGCGCTGCCGACGGGGTGATCACCCTGCCGTCGGCGGATGCGTTGCGCGCCATGTTCGCCGACTGCATCGCCGAGACCACGGACGGCGCCTACGTCGAGCGGCTGCGGGTGCTCTACCGCGACCGGCTGCTGGTGTTGGCGTCGCTGGATCTGGCGCCCACCGTGGAGCCACTGCCGGCGCTGCCGTTTGTGGCCGTCGGGGCGCACCTGGCGGACCTGGCCGACGCCGCGCTGGCCGCCGCCCTGCAGGTGGCCGAGCGGAACGTGTGCGGCGCGGACGACACCGCCGCCGTGCCGCGGCTCGCCGTGATCGCGATGGGCAAATCCGGTGCGCGGGAACTGAATTACGTCAGCGATGTCGACGTCATCTTCGTCGCCGAGGAAGCCGACGCGGTGAGCAGCCGGGTCGCCGGCGAACTGATGGCGGTGGCGGGCGAGGCGTTCTTCGAGGTGGATGCCGGGCTGCGGCCGGAGGGCCGGCACGGTGCGCTGGTGCGAACGCTGGAGTCGCACATCGCCTACTACCAGCGGTGGGCCAAGACCTGGGAGTTTCAGGCGTTGCTCAAGGCCCGCCCCGCCGCCGGTGATGCCGAGCTGGGGCGGGCCTACGTCGACGCGCTGCTGCCGATGGTGTGGACCGCCTGCGAGCGTGAGGATTTCGTCGCCGACGTGCAGGCGATGCGCCGGCGGGTGGCACAGCTGGTGCCCGCCGAGATCCGGGACCGGGAGATCAAGCTGGGCACGGGGGGACTGCGTGATGTGGAGTTCGCGGTGCAACTGTTGCAACTGGTCCACGGTCGCGGCGACGAGTCGCTCCACGTGGCCTCCACCGTCGACGCCCTGGCGGCGCTGGGCGCCGGCGGCTACATCGGCCGCGAGGACGCGGCCACCCTGACCGCGTCGTATGAGTTCCTCCGGCTTCTCGAACACCGGCTGCAGTTGCAGCGGCTCAAGCGCACCCACATGCTGCCGCCGCCCGACGACGACGAGGCGTTGCGCTGGCTGGCCCGCTCCGCCCACGTCCGCCCGGACGCCCGCCATGATGCGCTGGGAGTGCTGCGCGAGGAGCTCAAGGCGCAGAACCTGCGGGTATCACGGCTGCACGCCAAGCTGTTCTACCAACCGCTGCTGGAAGCGGTCGGACCCG
The DNA here is from genome assembly GCF_002086455.1 of Mycolicibacter algericus DSM 45454. Lineage (GTDB taxonomy): Bacteria > Actinomycetota > Actinomycetes > Mycobacteriales > Mycobacteriaceae > Mycobacterium > Mycobacterium algericum. The sequence goes on along the minus strand of NZ_MVHC01000002.1, from coordinate 26,326 downwards.
CGGGTCTGGAGCTGGCCGGCGGTCTGACGCCCGGCGCCGCCGAGCGGCAACTGGCCGCGCTCGGCTATGACGCGCCGCAGAACGCCTTGACGCACCTGGCGGCGCTGACCAACCAGAGCGGCCGCCGCGGGCGGGTGCAGACGGTGCTGCTGCCCAAGCTGCTCTACTGGCTGTCGGACACCCCCAATCCCGATGCCGGGCTGCTGGCCTACCGGCGGCTCAGCGAGGCGTTGGCCGCCCACCGCTGGTATCTGAGCACGCTGCGCGACAGCAGCGCCGTCGCCAAGCGGCTGATGCGGGTGCTGGGCACCTCGGCTTATGTTCCGGAACTGTTGTTGCGCGCGCCGGATGTCCTGCTGGCCTACGGCGACGGGCCTGCCGGGCCGAAGCTGCTGGACCCCGAGCCGGACGCGGTGGCGCGGGCGCTGATCGCCTCGGCGGCCCGCCACGCCGATCCGGTGCGCGCGATCGCCGCCGCTCGCAGCCTGCGCCGTCACGAGCTGGCCCGGGTCGCCTCGGCGGACCTGCTGGGCATGCTCGACGTCCGCGACGTCTGCGCGGCGTTGACGTCGGTGTGGGTGGCGGTGTTGCAGGCCAGCCTGGACGCGATCATCCGGGTCAACCTGCCAGACGGCCAGGCGGAGTCGGCTCCAGCACGGATCGCCGTCATCGCCATGGGGCGGCTCGGCGGGCGCGAGCTGGGCTACGGCTCGGACGCCGACGTGATGTTCGTCTGCGAGGCCAATGAACAGGTGGCGGGGGTGAGCGATGCCGACGCGGTGCGCTGGGCGACGTCGATCGCCGAGCAGGTCCGGGCACTGCTGGGCACCGCCAGCGCCGACCCGCCGCTGCAGGTGGACATCAACCTGCGACCGGAGGGCCGCAGCGGCCCGCCGGTGCGCACCCTGGCCTCGTATGCGGCCTACTACGACCAGTGGGCGCAGCCGTGGGAGATCCAGGCGTTGCTGCGGGCGCACCGGGTCGCCGGCGACGCGGACTTGGGTCGCCGGTTCCTGCTGATGGTCGACCGCACCCGGTACCCCGCCGGCGGGGTGTCGGTCGATGCGGTGCGGGAGATCCGCCGGGTGAAGGCCCGAGTCGACGCCGAGCGGCTGCCGCGAGGCGCCGATCCCAACACCCACACCAAACTGGGCCGCGGCGGGCTGGCCGACGTCGAATGGACCGTGCAGTTGCTGCAGCTGCGCCACGCACACGAGGTCCCGGCGCTGCACAACACGTCGACGCTGGAGACGCTGGACGCCATCGCCGATGCCGGGCTGGTCGACGAAGACGACGTGGACCGGCTCCGGCAGGCCTGGCTGACCGCGACCCGGGCCCGCAACGCGCTGGTGCTGGTGCGGGGCAAACCGACCGACCAGCTGCCCGGGGCGGGGCGGGCGCTCAACGCGGTGGCGGTGGCCGCCGGCTGGCCCGGCGGTGACGGCGGTGAATTCCTGGACAATTATCTGCGGGTGACGCGGCGCGCGAAGGTTGTGGTGCGCAAGGTATTCGGAGACTAGAAGGAGTACGTTTGTGGTGCAATTCAGGCCGGGCTCGAACGTGCCGACGATCAGTACCGATGAGAGTGCGCGGTTGTTGGAGCGTTACGGACCGCTGGCGCAGGCGGTGCGTGAGCTGATCGACGCCACCATCCGTACCCAAACCGACGACACCACGGCTCGCGAGGTGACCGCTCAACTGCGCGAGCTGACCGGGCGGCTGCAGGCCGATACGCTGAGCGACTCGCCCGGAATGCGTTACGTGGTCGACGGGCGGCCGCTGGCATGGGGCAACGCCGTGATCGGGCTGCGCAACCCGATCGCTCCTCCGCTGGTGATCGAGCACGGCGAAAACGGTCACTGCTGGACCGATTTCCATCTCGGGGCGGCCTACGAAGGGCCGCCGAGCCTGGTCCACGGCGGGGTCAGCGCCCTGGTCCTCGACCACCTGCTGGGGGAGGCCGCCAGCGACGGCCTGACCAAGGCGCTCTACACCGGCACCATCACCGTGAAGTACTTGCGCGGCACCCCGCTGGGGCCATTGCACGCCGAAGCCTCGATCTACCGCAAGGAGGGCTTCAAGACCTATGCCCGCGGGCACATCTCCGACGCGTCCGGGGTGACCGTGGAGGCCGACGGGGTCTTCATCATGCCGTCCTGGGCCCGCGACGCGGTGGAGTGAGGGCTGGCGCAGCAGTCGGGGAGAATGCGTTGCGCAGGAATTCTTCGGATGGACCTGATCATTTGCTAGGGTTTTCTTCAGAAACACTCATGTCCGCGAGGTTGTCAGGGTCGCGGTGGGGATTCGGGGAAGAGGATCTTGCTGATGTCGGCTTATGGGCGTCGTTTCGGTGTGGGAGTCGGCCTGGTCAGCGGGGCCGTGGCGGTTGCGGTGACGGTCGGACTGGGCGGCGCCCACGCCGGCGCCGCCGATCAGCTCGCCGGTATCGCAGTCGCCGGCGAGAACGCCGATTCGACCGAGCTGTTGATCATCGCGAGTACGAATTTCGGGGACGCCAGCGACGTCATCACCGGGATCGACACCTCAGAGCTATCCGGAACCTTGCTGTCGGCTGTGGAGGCGATGCATCGTTTTCCGAGCATCATGGACCGGGCGGTCGACATCATCGACGACAAACTCGCGCCGGCCGAAGCGACGATCCTCGAGCATTCCGGGTCGATGTCGTCGCTGATCGACCAGTTGTTCTTCGCGCCGCTCAACCAGCAGTGGGCGGATGCCGGCGAATCGATGCTGGATGCCTCGCAGGCGTTCGAGAGTGCGGTCGCCGAGGGCTCGATGGCCGACACCATGTCCGCGGGATTCCAGATGCTGGGGATCAGCTTCGGTGAGGTGATCCCGCTCGCGCTCGCGTCGGCTCCCGTGGTCTGGATCGGCAGCCTCTTCGACGATGCCGTGGCCATGACGGACTTCTTCGACTTCGGGTTCTGACGCAACGATCGTCCGCCGGCCGCTTGGCCTTCCTCGCGACATTCCTGCTGGCCGGTTGATTCCCGCCCTGAACTTTGCGCGATTTGCGCCGCCGATGGTGTCGCGCCGGAACTCGACTCAGCAGTCGTAGTACAGCGCGAACTCGTAGGGGTGCGGGCGCAGGTTGATCGGGGTGATCTCGTGGTCGCGTTTGTAGCGGATCCAGTTCTCGATCAGATCCGGCGTGAAAACCCCGCCCTCGGTGAGGTATTCGTGATCGGCTTCCAGGTTGTCCATCACCTGGGCCAGGGTGGTCGGGGCCTGCGGGATGCCGGCTGCCTCGTCGGGCGGCAGCTCGTAGAGATCCTTGTCGACCGGAGCGGCCGGCTCGATCTTGTTCTTGACGCCGTCGACGCAGGCCATCAGCATCGCCGCGAACGCCAGGTACGGGTTGCCCGAGGAGTCCGGGCAGCGGAACTCCAGCCGCTTGGCCTTGGGGTTGGTACCGGTGATCGGGATGCGCACACAGGCCGAGCGGTTGCGCTGACTGTAGACCAGGTTGATCGGCGCCTCGTAGTGCGGCACCAGGCGCTTATAGGAGTTGATGGTCGGGTTGGTGAACGCCAGCAGTGACGGGGCGTGGTGCAGGATGCCGCCGATGCAGTGCCGGGCGATGTCGGACAGCCCGGCGTAACCGGCCTCGTCGTAGAACAACGGATCGCCGTTCTTCCACAGCGACATGTGCACATGCATGCCCGAGCCGTTGTCACCGAACAGTGGTTTGGGCATGAAGGTGACGGTCTTGCCGTTAGCCCAGGCGGTGTTCTTGATGATGTATTTGAACAGCATCAGGTCGTCGGCGGCGTGCAGCAGCGTGTTGAACCGGTAGTTGATCTCGGCCTGCCCGCCGGAGCCGCACTCGTGGTGCCCGCGCTCCAGGGTCAGGCCCGCGTTGGCGAGGTTGGTGGTCATCGCGTCGCGCAGGTCGACGTAATGGTCGTTGGGCGCCACCGGGAAGTAGCCGCCCTTGGGGCGGGTCTTGTAGCCGCGGTTGACGCCTCCGCCGATCTCGGTCGGCGAGCCGGTGTTCCACCAGCCCGAGTCCGAGTCGACCTCGTAGAAGGTGCCGTTCATCTGCGAGTCGAAGCTCACCGAGTCGAAGATGTAGAACTCGGCTTCGGCGCCGAAGTAGGCGGTGTCGGCGATGCCGGTGCTGGTCAGGTAGTTCTCCGCTTTGCGGGCGACGTTGCGCGGGTCGCGGGAGTAGGGCTCGCGGGTGAACGGGTCGTGGACGAAGAAGTTCAGGTTCAGCGTCTTGGCCGCCCGGAACGGATCGATCTGGGCGGTGGAGAAGTCGGGCAGCAGCATCATGTCCGACTCGTGGATGGACTGGAAGCCGCGGATCGAGGAACCGTCGAAGGCCAATCCGTCCTCGAACACGCTGGCGTCGAGCGTGGCGGCGGGGATCGTCAGATGCTGCATCATGCCCGGCAAGTCGCAGAACTGGATGTCGATGTACTCCACGTTCTCGTCGGCCACGAGCTTGAGAATGTCGTCGGCCGTCTTGTCGGTCACAGAATTGTTCTCCTCCGCTGGTAGCCCCGGTCGGACGGCGGGGTTGCCGTTGCTGACGTTACGCAACCGCGGCGGGACCCGCCCAAGCCGGGTCGGGTTCCAGCCCGCTTATCGTAGGAGGCATGAGCCGCACTTTCTCCTCGTGGCTGTCCGGGCCGGAGTCGGCTCGACCGCAGCCCCCCGAAGGCGCCCCGGGGCAGGACCTGGGCCTGCCGCCCACCGGTCCCGGGTCGCTGGCCTCGACGGGACGCCGGGCGCTGGGACTGGCCGTCGACTGGCTGGTCGCCTACGGCCTGGCCGGACTGGGGGTCACGCTGGGGCTGGTGACCCCGCCGTTGCTCGCCACCGCGGTGCTGGTCATCTGGCTGGTGCTGGGCGTGGCCGCGGTGCGGCTGTTCGGTTTCACGCCGGGTCAGTATGTGTGCGGGCTGCGGGTGGTCGCGGTGGACGGCACCGGCGTGGGACTGGTCCGCGCGGTGGTACGCGGCCTGTCGATCGCGCTGGTGGTCCCGGCGCTGTTCATCGACGCCGACGGTCGCGGTCTGCAGGATCGCGCCACCGCAACCGCCGTGGTGCGCAGCCGCTGAATCTATCTGCGGCCTACCGGCGGCGCACCGCGCGCTGCACGCCGCGCATCTTCGCGCCGCCGGGCAGCGGGCCCTTGGGCATGGCCGCGGTACCGGTCCGCGAGCCCAGCGCCGCCAGCCGCGACTCCAGCGATTCCATCTGCTTGGCCGAGATATTGGCCGGCAGCTTGGTCAGGAACCGTTCCAGCTTGGCCAGCGGCACCTCGCCGTCGCCGTTGCCCACCATGACGTCGTAGATCGGTACATCGCCGACCAGTCGCGCGGTGCGCTTCTTCTCCTGGGCGAGCAGCGGTTTGAGTCGGGTGGCGGAGCCTTCCGCGACGAAGATGACACCGGGGCGCCCGATCACGCGGTGGACGGCGTCCAGTTGGCCGGTGGCGGCGACCGCCTGGGTGACCCGCCACTTGCCGCGCATGTTGTCCAGTGCCCACGCCGCCGCCCCGGCCTGCCCCTCGGCCTTGCGGTAGACCGTCCGCTGTGCGCGCCGGCCGAAGATCACGAACGCCACCAGCGCGCCCAACAGCAGGCCGAGCGGAATCGTGGTCACCTTGGCGAACGTCCCGCCGTTGAGCGCCAACGCCGTGGTCACCCCCGCGACCAGCACGAATGCGCCGATCATGTACGGCAGCAGCCGCTTGTCCTCTTTGCGCTGCAGCTGGAAGGCCTGCCACAGCTGGGTGCGGCGCTCTTTGCTGGCGGCCTTGCGGGTGGCTTTCGCGGCCTCCCGGGCAGCCTTGTTCTCGGCGGTGGTGCGCGGTCTGGGCATAGTTACCAAGGATACGCAGCCGGGCTTCTCGTCAGCCGGGGGCCGGAGTGCGGTCCCGCTCGGCGCGACGAGCCATGGCCTGCTGGTAGAGCCGGCCGGCCCGATACGACGAGCGCACCAACGGCCCGGACATCACCCCGGCGAACCCGAGCTCTTCGGCGTAGCGGGCGTGCTCGACGAACTCCTCCGGCTTGACCCACCGGTCGATCGGGTGGTGCCGCTCGGTGGGGCGCAGATACTGGGTGATGGTGACCAGCTCGGCGCCGGCGTCGTAGAGGTCGGCCAGCGCCGCCCGGATCTCCTCGGGTGTCTCACCCATGCCCAGGATGAGGTTGCTCTTGGCGACCAGCCCGGCGTCGCGCGCCTGGGTCAATACGTTCAGGCTGCGCTCGTAGCTGAATCCAGGCCGGATCAACCGGAAGATGCGGGGCACGGTCTCGACGTTGTGCGCCAGCACCTCCGGGCGGGACTCGAACACCTCGCCCAGCAGGTCGGGTCGACCGCCGAAGTCGGGGATCAGCAGTTCGACGCCCGTGGACGGGTTGAGCGCCTTGATGGCACGCACCGTCTCGGCGTAGAGCCAGGAGCCCTGATCGGCCAGGTCGTCGCGGGCGACCCCGGTCACCGTCGAATACCGCAACCCCATCGCCTGCACGCTCTCGGCGACGCGACGTGGCTCGTCGCGATCGAGCTCGCTGGGCTTGCCCGATTTGATCAGGCAGAACGAGCAGTTGCGGGTGCAGACCTCGCCGCCGATCAGGAACGTGGCCTCCCGGTCCTCCCAACACTCGTAGATGTTGGGGCAGCCCGCCTCCTCGCACACCGTGTGCAACTTCTCCCGCTTTACCAGCAGCTTGAGGTCGGTGTAGTTCGGACCCATTCGGGCGCGGGTTTTGATCCACGACGGTTTGCGCTCGATCGGTGTCTCGGCGTTGCGTGCTTCGGCGCGGCGTAATCTCCGGCCTTCTCCGGCGGCGCTCACCGTGTCGATGTTACGCGCGACTCGAAGTGGTCGCGCACCGGCAGCACGCCGTCGAGCGCGTCGACGACCGCGCCGGCGACCGCGCGCCGAACGTCTTCGACACCGGTCGCGAACCCCAATTCCGCCGACAGCGACGTCACACCCGCATCGGTGAGCCCGCATGGCACGATCGACCCGAACGCGCTGAGATCACAATCACAATTGAGCGCGAAGCCGTGCAGGGTGATCGCGCGTGCCACCCGGACACCGACCGCGGCGACCTTGCGGGCGGGACGGCTACCGTCGGCCGGCAGCCATACTCCGGATCTGCCGTCGATGCGAAGTGCGTTGAGTCCCAACGTGTTACATACCTCGATGAGTGATTCCTCAAGGCGGCGAACGTAATTGACGACGTCCATCGGTTCGGTCAGGCCGATGATCGGATAGCCGACCAGCTGTCCCGGGCCGTGCCACGTGATCTTGCCGCCCCGGTCGACGTCGACCACCGGGGTACCTTGAACCGATGGCAGCGGGCGTTCGTGCGGCTCGGTACGCCGGCCGGCGGTGTAGACCGACGGATGCTCCAACAGCAGCAGCGTGTCGGGGCCGCCGGCGGCCCTGGCGTCGGCCAGGTCACGCTGCAGCTGCCAGGCGGTGCTGTAGTCGACGGTACCGAGCTGGCGCACGTCGAGCGGCGCGGTGTCAGACCGGATGGACCTCATGCTCGCAGGCTACCCGGCTCGGCAACGGCCGCCGGAGCGGGACCGCGGGGAGGTCCTGCGGAAAACATCAGAGCGGGGTCGGGCGCTCGGTGGCATAGCTGAGGGCCTCGCCGATGGTGTTGTGCCGGAACTGGAAGCCGGCCTGCTCCAACGCGGCGGGGATGGCACGCTGACCGGCCAGCAGACCCTCCTCGGCGAACTCGCCGAAGACTGCCCGCGCTGCGAATCCGGGCACCAGCAGCGGGGCAGGCCGGTTCAGCGTCCGGCCCAGCGCCGCGGTGAACTCGGCATTGGTCACCGGCGCCGGCCCGGTCAGGTTGACCGGACCGCTGAGCGCCGGCTCGGTCATCGCGAACCGCAACGCCCGGACCTCGTCGTCCAGGCTGATCCAGGACATGTACTGGCGGCCGCTGCCCAGTCGGCTGCCCAGCCCCAGCGAGAACAACGGGCGCAACCTCGCCAGCAGCCCACCCGCGCGGGCCAGCACCAGGCCGGTGCGGGCCAGCACCACCCGGGCGCCGGCGGCGCGGGCGGGCGCGGTCGCGGCCTCCCAGTCCTGTGCCAGCCGGGCCAGAAACCCTCGGCCGGCCGGCGCGGATTCGTCGACCGTGCGAGCGCCGGTGTCGCCGTAGAAGCCGACCCCGCTGGCGTTGATCAACAGCGGTACCCGAGCCTGGGCAACCGCGGCCGACAGCACCTCGGTGGTGGTGATCCGGCTGTCGCGGAGGGTCTGTTTGAAAGCCCCGGACCAGCGGCGGTCGCTGACGCCGATGCCGCACAGATTCACCACGGCGTCGACGCCGGCCAGCGCATCGGCGTCGATGTCTCCGGCCTCGGGGTCCCAGCGCAGCTCGCCGCCGTTGGCCGGGGTACGCCGCACGATCCGCAGCACTTGGTGACCGTCGGTCCGCAGGGCCGAGACCAGCGCGGAGCCGATCAGGCCGGAGGACCCGGCGATAGCGACGATGAGGTTGCCCACAGCTGAATCCTCTTGCAGCCCTTCCCGATACTCCTCAGGTCCGCTAAAGCCCCAGTTCGGCCTCGAACTCGCCCTCTTCGAGCCGGGTGCGGATCGTGGTCACGAACCGTCCGGCGTCGGCGCCGTCGATCAGCCGGTGGTCATACGTCAGCGGCAGGTAGCAGACCGACCGCACACCGACCGATTCGTTGCCGGCGTCGTCGACGATGACCCGTGGCCGCTTGACGATGGCCCCGGTGCCGAGCATGGCGGCCTGGGGCGGCACCAGGATCGGGGTGTCGAACAGCGCGCCCTGGCTGCCGATGTTGGTGATCGTGAAGGTGCCGCCGGACAGCTCGTCGGGCTTCAGGCCGCCGGAGCGTGCCCGGGCGGCGATGTCGGCGATGGCCCGGGCCAGCCCCGCCAGCGACAGGTCCCCGGCGTTGTGGATCACCGGCGACAGCAGCCCCTGCTCGGTGTCCACTGCGAAGCCGAGGTGCTCGGCGTCGTAATAGGTGATCTCGCCGGCTTCCTCGTTATAGCTGGCGTTGACGTTCGGGTGGGCCTTCAGCGCGTCGATCACCGCGCGGGCGATGAACGGCAGGTAGGTCAGGTTGACGCCCTCGCGCTCGGCGAAATCCGCTTTGGCCCTGGCCCGCAGCGACACGATTTTGGTCATGTCGACCTCATGGGTCTGGGTCAGCTGAGCGGTGGCCTGCAGGGATTCGCGGGTCTTCTTGGCGGTGATCTGGCGGATCCGGTTGGCCTTGGCGGTGGTGCCCCGCAGGTGAGCCAGCGCCGGGGCGGCGGGCGCCGGGGTCGCCGACCGGGCGGCCGGTGCGGCCGGTGCCTGCCGTTGTCCGGCCTGCCGCTCAGCGAAGGTCAGCACATCCTGCTTGCGGATCCGCCCGCCGACCCCGGTGCCGGTGACCTGGCTGAGGTCGACGTCGTTCTCGGCGGCGAGCTTGCGCACCAGCGGGGTGACGTACGGCGTGGCGTCGGAGCCGCCGGCGGCCGGCGCCTCGGCGGCGGGTTTCGGGGCGGCCGGTGCGGGAGCCGGCGTGGGCTCGGGCCGGGCCTGCCGGGCGGGCTCCGTTTCCGGCGCGGGTTCGGGCTCGGGTTCCGGCTCGGGCTCCGGTTTCGGGGCGGGGGCGGTTGCCGGCTCTGCCGCCGCGGCGGAAGCCGAACCGATCTTGGCCAGCTCGCCGCCGACCTCGACGGTGGTGTCCTCACCGGCGGTGATCGACAGCAGCGTACCGGCCACCGGGGAGGGGATCTCGGTGTCGACCTTGTCGGTGGAGACCTCCACCAGCGGTTCGTCGACCTCCACCGAGTCGCCGACCTGCTTCAGCCAGCGTGTCACGGTGCCCTCGGTGACGGATTCGCCCAATTCGGGCATCAGCACCGGGGTGCCGTCGCCGGCCGGCGCGGCGGCAGCGGGCTTGGACTCGGCCCCGGACTCGGCGGCCTCGGGCTCCGGTTCCGGCTTGGACTCGGCGGCGGGCTCGGGCGCCTGCTCGGCGGGCTCGGCCGCGGCGGCCTGCTGGGCGGGCTCGCCGTCGCCCGCAGCGCTTTCGCCGGCCTCGCCGATCAGTGCCAGCTCGCCGCCGACCTCGACCGTGGTGTCCTCCTCGGCGATGATCTTGGTCAGCACGCCGGACACCGGCGCCGGGATCTCGGTGTCGACCTTGTCGGTGGAGACCTCCAGCAGCGGTTCATCAGCCTCGACGGTGTCGCCCTCTTTTTTGAGCCAGCGGGTCACGGTTCCCTCGGTGACGCTCTCACCGAGGGCCGGCATCTGAACTGAGAACGCCATCGCAGTTGACTCCTCGATCGGTCGGTGGGCCGCCTTGGCTCGCCCTCCGGCTTACCACAGCGGGTGCATCGAGCGGCGTATCCGGGCGGACTTTCGCTGCTAGGCGGCGGACTGTCGCGGACTGCCGAAACCATCCTGTCATTGCCCCGGCTCGCTTACACATCCAGGGGCCGATGGCCGTATCGGTGAACTAGCATCCCGGTGATGGGCTCCGGAAATGGCGGCGATAACTGCGAGCTGTGGTCCGGTTTCGACATATCGGGTGTGGCCAGTAACTACCAGGCAATAGCCGGAATTCTCGCGGGCTTCACATTTGCTGCCGTCACGGTCGTGCTCGACCGCTCGCATCGCAAGCACGCCGGCGGGCATCCGGTCGACGTGCGCGGCGCCGAGTACGAGAAATTGACCGGGATCGCGTTGGTGGCGGCGTTCCTCGGCCTGCTGTTCGCCAGTTTCCAGTACGGCATCCTGGCCGGTGAGCGCGGCTGCGCGCTGACCGGTGGCCGGGCGGCATCCGAAGAACTGTTGGGCGACGTCATGTTCGCGGCATCGATCTCCATCCTGGTTTACGGCCTGGTGCAGTTCGCGGCGAGCTCATCGGCGGCTCTCGCCAAACATGCGCGATTCATCGTGGTGGTGCTCGTCCCGCCGGTTGTCTTCGCGTTCGCCGAAATCAAGCTCATGGATCTGGCCATCTCGCTCGGTTCGCCGGAGGACCGGCAGCCGCTGCAGCCGTTGTGGGATCACGCGAACCGGCTCGCGGCACCGCTCGGGCTGACGGTGATGGCCGTCAGCGGTGCCCTCTGGTTCGCCGGAGCAAAACGGCGCCGTTCGCCGTCACCACGTGGCCGCATCGTGCGCACCAGCCAAACGGCGCTGCCGTATATCACCATCGCCTTCGTGATGTACGCGCGGATTCGGTCCGTCGTGGCGTTACCGACCATTGATCCGCATTCGCACATCACCCCCGGCGAGGGCTGGATGTGGGTGACTCTGCTGACCGTTGTGGTGCTGCTGCAGAGCACCGCGCTGTCCTTTCAGAGCGGCGTCGAAATTTCCGATCCGGTCGCCGAAAAGCAACCGGCATGATCGGGCGGTAACCGGCTAACCGTTCTCGGCGATATCCTCCAACACCGCGAACATGGTGCGGGTCGGCACTCCGGTGCCGCCCTTGCCGGTGTAGCCCCACGGGCCGGCGCTGTTGTAGGCCGGCCCGGCCACGTCGATGTGCGCCCAGGCCACGCCCTCGGCCACGAACTCGCGCAGGAACACCCCGGCGACGAGCATGCCGGCGAAGCGCTGCCCGCTGACGTTGGCCAGATCGGCCACCGTCGACTTCAGGTCCTCTTTGAGCTCGTCGGGCAGCGGCATCGGCCAGCCGTTCTCGCCGACGGCCTGCGAGATCGCCGCCACCCGGTCCCGGAACTCGTCCGAACCCATCACCCCGGGGGTGCGCGCACCCAGCGCCACCGTCTGCGCACCGGTCAGCGTCGAGGTCTCGATGAGATAGTCCGGGTTGTCCTCGCAGGCCCGCACGATCGCGTCGGCCAGCACCAGCCGGCCCTCGGCGTCGGTGTTGAGCACCTCGACGGTGGTGCCGCCGTACTGGGTGAGCACGTCACCGGGCCGCTGCGCGGTGGACGACGGCATGTTCTCGGCCATCGGGACGGTGGCGGTCACCTCGACCGGGAGTTCGCGGCGCGCAGCCAGCACCACGGTCGCGATCACGGCCGCAGCCCCGCCCATGTCGGAGGTCATGTGGTGCATCGAGGCGGCCGGTTTGATCGAGATGCCGCCGGTGTCGAAGGTGATGCCCTTGCCCACCAGCGCCACCTTCTTGACCTCGTGCTCGACGGCCGGCCGGTACGTCAGCCGCACCAGCCGCGGCGGCCGCGACGATCCCTTGCCGACACCGATCACCCCGCCGAAGCCGGCGTCGGCGAGTGATTGCTCGTCGAGCACCTCGACCTGCAGGCCGGCGGCTTCGCCCAGCGCCTTGGCCCGGTCGGCGAACTCGGCCGGGAACAAGTGGCTCGGCGGGGTGTTGACGAAGTCCCGCGCGGTGGCCACCGCGGCGGCGACATCCGCCCCGTGGGCCGCGCGTGCCGCCGCGTCGGGCGCGGCGCTGAGGACGGTGAGGGATTGCAGGCCCGGATCCTTCGGGGCGGTCCTGTCGGTGCGGAACGCGGTGAAGCGGTAGCCGCCCAACAGCAGGCCCTCGACGCCGGCTGCCACCACATCCTCGTCGGGGACGCCGGGCAGCCCCGCCAGGGTGTCGACGATGGCGGCGGTGCCGTTGAGCGAGCGTGCCGCGGTCCCCGCCGCGCGCCGGATCACATCAGCGGGCCAGCTGTCGCGGGCCTTGCCCAGTCCGACGGTCAGTACGCTGGCCACCGGCAGTGATGCCACCACCAGCCGATGCACCTGTTCGCTGCTGCCCTTGGCGTTCAGCGCCCGCAGTCCGGCCTCGATCTCGGCGACCGCTTCGGCCGGCAGTGCCGGCTCGGTCGCGGCGACCACGGCGCCCTGTTGAGGCGGCGATCCCAGCTTCGCCTCTCCTTCGTCGAGCCTCGCTGAACCGCCGGACTCATCCGGCTCATCGCCGGCCGATACGACCGGCACGATCAGCACCGCCTCCTCGGCGGTGGGCAGCGAGTCGGTGACGGTGACGGTAGGGGCGCGGTATCCGGGTTGGGTGCTCACAAGCACTCACCCTAACGATCGGCGGGCAGCACCAGCTCGTATGCCGGGACGGGCTCGTCGAATCCCTTGAGTTTCAAGGGCCCTCTTTCCACCACGGGCCAGTCCGGCAATTCTTTGACCACGCCGGCGCAGGCCAGTACCTGCCTGGGTTCGGCGGCGTCCACCAGCCGCGCGGCCAGGTTCACCGGGGTGCCGAAGTAGTCACCGTTGATGGCCAGCACCTCCCCGTAGCTCAGTCCGGCCCGCACCTGCAGACCCACCTTGCGGGCCTTGGGATGGTCGACCAGGTCGGTCGCCGCCTTCGCCAACAGCTCCCCGCTCGCGCTCACCCACATCACCGCGTCGCCGATGAACTTGACCACCCGCCCGCCGTCGGCGTGCACCACGTCGGCGACGCTGCCGCCGAAGTCGGTGAGCAGCGTCGCCAGCTCCTCGGAGGTGAGCACCTGGGTCAGGGCGGTGAAGCCGGTCAGGTCGGCGAAGCCCACCCCGCACACCATGCTCGACGTGGGCCCGCCGGCCAGGCCCTCGAGGAATGTCCGGGCGCTGACCTGGTGCTGGCGGTGGACGGCGTCGATCATCGCGCCGATCCGGGGAATGTATTCGGCGACCGTCCGCCAGGCGCGGGCGGTGCGCAGCTCGCTGTGGGTGTGGCCCAGCCACATGTCGGGCTCGCTGATCCGGATCATCGACGACTCGGCCTCGGCCAGCCGGGCCATCGTCGCCCCCAACACCCGCAGGAAGCCGTCGACCGGCTCGCCGAGATAGGACCGCATCTCGACCCAGGTGGCCAGCCCGTCGACGTCGGCCTGGCTCAGCGCCGGCGTGTCGGGGCCATCGACGCTGAGCCCGAGCATCGTCCAGGCGCGTTCGACATCGCCGACCGGTACCCGCAAGGCCTCGGCGGCGGTCCGCAGCGTGTAGTCGGGCGGACCCGAGCGCCCCACCACGTCACCGGCCAGGCCGAACAGCCGGCCCTGGCGTTCGGCCTCGGCCATCTCCTCGGTGCTGAAACCGAGCCCGTCGAGGTACTCAAGCAGGTCGGCGCGCTCGCGCGCGTCGGAGATGCCCGCGGCTGCCAGCGCGTCCCAATCGACCACCTAGACAAGTTTGCCGATTAAGGTGGCTCGTCGTGAGCGAACTGCAACACGGACCCCTGGAAGATCGCCACCGCGAGCTGGGCGCCAGCTTCGCGGAGTTCGGGGGCTGGCTCATGCCGGTGTCCTACGCCGGCACCGTCGCCGAGCACAACGCCACCCGCAGCACCGTGGGTCTGTTCGATGTGAGCCATCTGGGCAAGGCGACGGTTCGCGGCCCGGGCGCGGCGGCGTTCGTCAATGCCACACTCACCAACGACCTGACCAGGATCGGGCCCGGCAAGGCGCAATACACGTTGTGCTGCAACGAATCCGGGGGCGTCATCGATGACTTGATCGCCTACTACATCGCCGACGACGAGATCTTCCTGGTGCCCAACGCCGCCAACACCGCGGCGGTGGTGGCCGCCTTGACCGAGGCTGCCCCGGCCGGGGTGGCCATCACCGACGAGCACCGCTCGCGCGCGGTGCTGGCGGTGCAGGGGCCGCGGTCGACCGAGGTGCTGGCCGGCTTGGGACTGCCGACCGAGATGGACTACATGGGCTTCGCCGATGCGTCGTATGCGGGCGTGCCGGTACGGGTATGCCGCAGCGGCTACACCGGGGAGCACGGCTACGAACTGCTGCCGGAGTGGGAGGCGGCGGCGGTAGTGTTCGACGCGCTGGTGGCGGCAGTTTCGCAGGCCGGGGGTGAGCTGGCCGGTCTGGGCGCCCGCGACACGCTGCGCACCGAGATGGGCTACCCGCTGCACGGCCACGAACTGTCGCCGGAGATCTCGCCGCTGCAGGCGCGCTGCGGCTGGGCGATCGGCTGGCAGAAGCCGGCGTTCTTCGGCCGCGAGGCGCTGCTGGCCGAGAAGGCGGCAGGCCCGGCGCGGCTGCTGCGCGGGCTGCGCGCCACCGGACGCGGCGTGTTGCGAGCCGAGTTGGCGGTGCTCGACGGCGACCGGCAGGTCGGGGTCACCACGTCGGGCACCTTCTCGCCGACGCTGAAGGCCGGCATCGCGCTGGCGCTGATCGACGCGGATGCCGGCATCGACGACGGCGCACTGGTCACCGTCGACGTGCGCGGCCGGGCCGTCGAGTGCCAGTTGGTGCGGCCGCCGTTCGTGACGGCAAAAACCCGCTAGCGCACCGGTTATACAATCGCTGCATGAAAAGCGGCCTCCTCGAGTTCCAGGTGTCGGTCACGGCGAACCCGACTCCCGACGAGGTACGTGAAACCATTTTGGCTGAGCCGGGTTTCGGCAAGTTCCACACCGATCACATGGTGTCGATCGACTACACCCGCGATGCAGGTTGGCACAACGCGCGGGTCATGCCCTACGGGCCGATCGAACTGGACCCGTCGGCGGTCGTCCTGCACTACGCGCAGGAGGTCTTCGAGGGGCTGAAGGCCTACCGCTGGACGGACGGATCGATCGTGTCGTTCCGGCCGGAGGCCAACGCCGCCCGGATGCGCGCGTCGGCTCGGCGGCTGGCAATCCCGGAACTTCCCGACGAACTGTTCATCGAGTCGCTACGGCAGTTGATCGCGGTGGACTCCGCCTGGGTGCCGGCCGCCGGGGGAGAGGAGTCGCTGTACCTGCGGCCGTTCATCTTCGCCACCGAGCCGGGACTGGGCGTGCGTCCGGCCAATGAGTATCGCTGCCTGGTGATGGCCTCACCTGCCGGCGCGTACTTCAAGGGCGGCATCAAGCCGGTGAGCGTCTGGTTGTCGACCGAGTATGTGCGAGCCTGCCCGGGCGGCACCGGCGCGGCCAAGTTCGGCGGTAATTACGCTGCTTCGCTGGTCGCCCAGGCGCAGGCCGCCGACAACGGCTGCGATCAAGTGGTGTGGCTGGACGCGGCCGAGCGGCGCTACGTCGAGGAGATGGGCGGGATGAACCTGTTCTTCGTGTTCGGCACCGGCGGTTCGGCGCGGCTGGTCACGCCGGAGCTGTCCGGGTCACTGTTGCCCGGAATCACTCGGGATTCGTTGCTGCAGTTGGCGGCTGACGCTGGGTTCGCGGTCCAGGAACGCAAGATCGATGTCGACGAATGGCAGCAGAAGGCCGCTGCCGGCGAGATCACCGAGGTCTTCGCCTGTGGCACCGCCGCCGTCATCACTCCGGTGTCGAGGGTCAAGTCCGCGGCCGGGGTGTTCACCATCGCCGACGGTGAGCCGGGCGAGGTCACCATGGCGCTGCGGGACACGCTGACCGGCATCCAGCGCGGTACCTTCGCCGACACTCACGGCTGGATGGCTCGGCTGGACTGATCCCGCCGGGCTCAACCCGCCGAGCCGGGCGGGGGGTCGGATTCCTCCGGACCGGGTGGCCAGTCCTCGGCCAGGGCGTCCTCGGCGTCGGGGTAGTCCGGCGCGTCGCCAGCCCCGTCGGTCATCGCCTTGCGCGATTCTCGGCTTCTTTTGCTGTAGCGATGATGGCGAGGCATCCGCGTTCCTCCCGAGTCGCGAGAAGGCCAAGATGTTAATAACAGTTCCTATTTTTCCAAACTTACCTCGGAGCTGTGACTTTGGGGGAGAAATATCTCTAAGTCCGGAGAGTTTTCGATGCTTTCGGCCGGGTCAGAACGCGGCCAGCAGCACGGCGGCCAGCGCCGTCGTCCATTCGACGGCCGCGCCCAGCACGTCGCCGGTGACACCGCCCAGGCGGCGGACACAGTGCCTGACCAGCACCGCGGCGCCGACCAGCGCCACCGCCACGGCGACCGGCCCGTGCCACGGCGCCGCACCGGCGAGCGTCGACCCGGCAGCGAGCACCGCTACCCAGGCGATCGCCACCGGTACCGGCTGGCTGCCCGCCACGGCGGCGCCCAGCGTGCTGCCCGGCGCGGCGGGCACCGAACGCAGGCAGGCCAGTACGGCCGCCACCCGGCCGGCGCAGACCGCGACGACGATGCCCGCAGTGTCCAGCATCGGGAACGCCGATGCCTGCAGGCCGACCACCAGCACCACCGCGACCACCCCGAACGGCCCGGTCGCGCCGTCGCGCATCACCTGCAGTGCCTGCTCGGCGGGCCGATAGCTGCCCAGCCCGTCGGCGGTGTCGGCCACCCCGTCGATGTGCAGCCCGCGGGTGGCGGCCAGTAGCACGGCCACCGCGAGCAGCCCAGTCAACGCGCTATCGGGACCGAACGCGAAGCCGCCGGCCCAGACCGCGCCCGCCGCCAGCGCCCCCAGGCCGGCCCCGACCACCGGTAGCGCCGTCAAGGTGCCGCGTCCCGGCGCGCCACCGGCGGCGGCGGGCAGCCGTGCCGCCGTCCCGAACGTGATCGCCGAGGCCAGTGACCGGATCACCGGTCGGCCTCGGCCGTCGCTGCGGCGGGGCCGGAGACGCCGGCTTCGGCGAAGGTGGACATCGACGCCAGCGCGGCCACCGCCGCCCGCAGTACCGGCAGCGCCACCGCGGCGCCGGTGCCTTCACCCAACCGCATCCGCAAGTCGAGGATCGGCTCCAGCTGCAGCGCCGCGCACGCCAACGCGTGGGCCGGCTCGGGCGAGCGATGGCCGGCCTGCCACCACGCCCGGGCGCCGGGAGCCAGTCGCTCGGCTACCAGGGCGGCGGCGGTCGACGCCAGACCGTCGAGCAGGACCGGTGTGCGCCGGACGGCCGCCTGGGCGCAGAAACCCGCCAGCGCGGCCAAGTCGGCCCCGCCGCAGCAGCGCAACAGCTCCCACGGGTCCGACACCCCGCGCGCCCGGAACAGCGCGTCGCGCACCACAGCGGTCTTGCGCACCCAGCCGGCGTCATCGATACCGGTCCCGGGGCCGACCGCCGCCACCGGCTCGGCACCGGTCACTGCGGCGACCAAAGTTGCTGCGACAGTGGTGTTCCCGATCCCCATGTCGCCGGGAATGAGCAGGTCGGCACCGGCGTCGATTTCGGCGTCGGCGATCCGGCGGCCCGCATCCACCGCGGCCACGGTCTGCTCGGCGGTCAGGGCGTCCTCGGTGGAGATGTCACCGCTGCCGCGGCGCACCTTGTGGGCGCTGAGCGAGTCGGAGACCTCACTGTTGACGGCCATGTCCACCACCCGCACGCCGGCGCCGGACACGTCGGCCAGCGCGTTGATCGCGGCGCCACCGCGGTCGATGTTGGCTGCCATCTGCGCCGTCACCTCCGCCGGGTAAGCGGACACCCGTTCTCGGGTCACGCCATGATCACCGGCGAACACCACCACCCGAACTCGGTCGAATTGCTTAGGCGGGCAACGGCCTTGACAGGCGGCCGCCCACACTGAAAGCTCCTCGAGGCGGCCCAGAGAGCCGGGTGGTTTGGTCAGCGAGTCCTGCCGTGCCCGGGCGGCGGCAGCCGCCGACGCATCGGGCGGGCATACCGGCGGGAATTCCTGCAGATCCAAAGCTGACGGCCCCGAGCCGAACTCAGTCCAGGCGTTCGCCGCGCCGCACCTGCGGGCGCGGTGCCCGCATCCGGCGCAGCGTGGATGCCCTGCTGGCGGCGTAGATGCCCAGCTTCCAGCGGGCTTCGGTGTTGTCGGGGTACTTGGTGTCGACCAGTCTGCCGACCTTGCGCGCCAGCAGGACGCCGTCGACGGCCATCAGGATCATCAGCAGCATCATCGCCGGCGAGATGTAGTACTGGACCTGCGGGACGGCGATCATCACGAACATCAATCCCAACGCCACCGGCATGAACAGCCCGAGCAGGTTGTAGCGGGCGTCGACGATGTCCCGGACGTAGCGGCGCACCGGGCCGCGATCACGCTCGAGCAGGGCCGACTCGTCACCGGCGAGCATCCGCTCCCGGCGCTGCGCCATCCGCTCGCGCCGTTGTGCCTTCGCGACGCGTCGCTCTTCCTTGCTGAGCTTCGGTCCGGCCAGGCTCTTGCGCCGGGCCCGGGCCTCCGCGGCGGTCATCGGAGCCGGCGCCACCGGTCCGCGACGCCGAGCGCGCGCATCGCGCTTGGGCGTGGGCCGGCCCTTGGGCGCGGTGAGGCCGGACCGAGCAGCAGCCTTGGATTCGGTGCCGTCGAGGTCGACGGCACCGCCGGCGGAGTCAGCGGAGCCGGCGGACCCCGCTTCGTCTTTCCTGCGTCCCGGCAGCTTCACGCCCGCCAGATTACTTGGCCGCTGTTCCCGGTCGCCGATGTGGCTCTATACCCTGCCGGTATGGCTGACCACCCTGGTGCCGGTGCCTCCTCGGCGGGGGCGGCGGGGCTGCGGGTGCTGATCGCACCGGACTGTTACGGCGAGAGCCTGACCGCGGTGCAGGCCGCCGCCGCGATCTCGACCGGGTGGCACCGCAGCCGCCCCCACGACCGGTTGGCGATCGCCCCGCAATCCGACGGCGGGCCGGGTTTCGTCGCGGTGCTGGCAGCCGGGCTGGGCGAGGCCGGTTCGGGCACGGTGCAGCGGTGTCGGGTCAGCGGGCCGTTGGACACACCGGTCGAGGCGGAATGGTTCTGGGACGCGGCAGCCGAGACGGCCTACCTGGAATGTGCCCAGGCCTGCGGGTTGGCGCTGCTGGACGGGTCACCGTCGCCGCGGACTGCACTGGCGGCACACAGCGCCGGGGTGGGGCACCTCATCGACGCGGCACTGAACGCCGGGGCCCGGCGCATCGTCGTGGGGCTCGGGGGAAGCGCCAGTACCGACGGCGGAAAGGGCATGGTCGAGGAACTGGGCGGCTTGACCGCCGCCAGGCGGCGGCTCGCCGATGTCGAGCTGATTGCGGCCTGCGACGTCGAATACCCGCTGCTGGGCCCGTGGGGCGCGGCACGGGTGTTCGGACCGCAGAAGGGCGCTGACGCTGCCACGGTCGCTGTACTCGAAACCCGGCTGACCGCCTGGGCGGCCGAACTCGACGGCGCCGCCGGCCGGCAGGTCAGTGCCGCTTCCGGGGCCGGGGCCGCCGGCGGGATCGGCGCCGCCCTGCTGGCACTGGGCGGCGTCGCCGAATCGGGCGCCGCTATCGTGGCGCGCCACACCGATTTGGCGGCCGCCCTCGCCGATGCCGACGTCCTGGTCACCGGCGAGGGCCGGTTCGACCAGCAGTCCCTGCACGGCAAGGTCATCGGGTCGCTGTGCGCCGCGGCCCGGACCCGGCAGCTGCCGGTGCTGGTACTTGCCGGGCAGATCGACCTGGACGAGCCGGCGCTGCGGTCGGCCGGCGTGGTGGCCGCCCGCGCGATCGCCGACCACGCCGGCTCGGTGGGCCTGGCGCTGGTCGACGCCGCCAACCAGCTGATCGGGCTGACCACGGTGCTTGCGGCGCAGATCGGTAGCCGACCGGCGGGTTCCCCCGATCCGGCAGCTCAGTAGGGAACACCTCGGCGCACGGTATCGTTGTGACGGTGGGCTTGAATGCTTCGAGTCGAGGCGAGCCCGCCCCGAATCAACCGCAGTTAGGGAGACGCAATGACTGTTCAGGACCAGTCGACCACCGAGTCTCAGGGCGTGGTCTTGACCGACGAAGCCGCGGCCAAGGTGAAGTCGCTGCTGGCCCAGGAAGGCCGTGACGACCTGACCCTGCGCATCTCGGTTCAACCGGGCGGCTGCGCGGGCCTGCGCTACAACCTGTTCTTCGACGACCGCACCCTCGACGGTGACGTGATCACCGACTTCAACGGGGTCAAGCTGGCCGTCGACCGGATGAGCGCCCCGTACCTGCAGGGTGCGGAGATCGGCTACGCCGACCAGATCGACAAGCAGGGTTTCACCATCGAGAACCCCAACGCGGGCGGCTCGTGCTCGTGCGGCGACTCATTCAACTGACCATCGGCAACCGCCCCTCGGCCTGACGGCTAGGCGCTGCCCGGCGACGAACCGGGTTGCACCGGCCGCTACCGTGGGAACCCACATTCAGGTCCACATTGGCAACACGAGGGGGATAGTCAGTGACGATTGCGGTGACCGGTTCGATCGCAACCGACCATTTGATGCGCTTTCCGGGTCGGTTCTCCGAACAGTTGCTGGCCGATCACCTGCAGAAAGTCTCGCTGAGCTTCCTGGTCGACGGCCTGGTGGTGCACCGCGGCGGTGTGGCGGGCAACATCGCGTACGCGATCGGCGTGCTCGGCGGTGATGCCGCGCTGGTCGGCGCGGCCGGCGACGACTTCGCCGACTACCGCGACTGGCTGGCCTCCCACGGCGTCAACTGCGACAACGTGCTGGTCTCCACGACGGCGCACACCGCGCGCTTCACCTGCACCACCGATATCGACATGGCCCAGATCGCCTCGTTCTATCCGGGCGCCATGTCGGAGGCACGCAACATCTCGCTGGCCCAGGTAGTGGAGCGCCTCGGCACCCCCGAACTCGTCATCATCGGAGCCAACGACCCCGAGGCGATGTTCAGCCACACCGAGGAGTGCCGCAAGCTCGGCCTGGCGTTCGCCGCGGACCCGTCCCAGCAGCTGGCCCGCCTGACCGGTGAGGAGATCCGCCGGCTCATCGACGGTGCCACCTACCTGTTCACCAACGACTACGAGTGGGATCTGCTGCTGTCGAAGACCGGCTGGACCGAGGCCGACGTCATGAAGCAGGTGGGCCTGCGGGTCACCACGCTGGGCGGCAACGGCGTGGACATCGTCAACCCCGACGGTTCGCGGATCCATGTCGGCGTGGTACCCGAGAAGGCCCAGACCGACCCGACCGGAGTCGGTGACGCCTTCCGGGCCGGTTTCCTGACCGGCCGCAGCGCCGGGCTGAGCCTGGAGCGCTCCGCGCAACTCGGTTCTCTCGTCGCGGTGCTGGTGCTCGAATCCACCGGAACCCAGGAGTGGTCGTGGGACCGCGACGTCGCGCTCGCCAGGCTGGCCGACGCCTACGGCGACGCCCCCGCCGCGGAGATCGGCGCCGCACTCAAATAACCCGCCGAGCAGTCACGAAAGCGCCCGAATCCGCTGTTCGCGCCTTACAGCTGTACCGGGTACGTCGGCTCGCTGATCTGCGGGACCACCGAATGCTCGACGAAGATGGCGTGCCAGAGCAGGAAGATCAGCATGGTCCACAGCCGCCGGCTGTGATCGGCGGTGCCGGCCCGGTGCTCGTCGAGCATGGTGCGCACCGCGGCGACGTCGATCAGCTGGGCAGCGGAAGTGGCGGCGGCGCCATCGACGGTGGCGTAGGCCCACTCCAGCAGTTCACCGGCGCGCAGCCAGTGCCGCAGCGGCACCGGGAAACCGAGCTTGGGCCGATGCAGCACGTGCGCGGGGATGATCGGCTCCAGCGCACGGCGCAGCGCGTACTTGGTGGTGGTGCGGGTGATCTTGGCCGACGCCGGCAGCCGGGAGGCGACCGCGAACACCTCCGGGTCCAGGAACGGCACCCGCAACTCCAGTGAGTTGGCCATGGTCATCTTGTCCGCCTTGACCAGGATGTCGCCGCGCAGCCAGGTGAACAGGTCGATGTGCTGCATCCGGGCCACCGGATCCCAGCCCGCTGATTCGGCATACAGCGGCGCGGTCACATCGGTGTGCGTCCACTCGGGGGAGAAGCCGGGCAATACCGCGCGCAGCTGCTCGTCGGAGAAGCTACGGGCGTTGCCGTAGTAGCGCTCCTCGAGCGTCAGCGACCCGCGGTGCAGCAGGCTCTTGCCGCGCATCCCGTCCGGAAGCGGCTTGGACACCTTGCCCATCGACCGGCGTACCGGTGCCGGCAGGTAGTTGAACGGCCGCAGCGACAGCGGCTCGCGGTAGATGGTGTAGCCGCCGAACAATTCGTCGGCACCCTCGCCGGAGAGCACCACCTTGACGTGCTTGCGGGCCTCGGCGGCGATGAAGTACAGCGGGACCAGGGCCGGGTCGGCGACCGGGTCGTCGAGGTACCAGACGATCTCGGGCAGGGCGGCGACGAATTCCGCCGGGCTGACCACCTTGACCACATGCCTGGCGCCGATCGCCTCGGCGGACGCCGCGGCGACGTCGATCTCGGAGAAGCCCTCCCGCTCGAACCCGGTGGTGAACGTGATCAGCTTCGGGTTGTGGCGCATCGCCAACGCGGCGATCGCAGTGGAATCGATCCCGCCGGAGAGGAACGCGCCCACCGTGACGTCGGCCCGCATGTGCTTGGCGACCGAGTCCTCCAGCACCGCGGTGATCTCGTCGTAGCGGGCCTGTTCGGTGTCGCGGCTGATCGGGGTGGCGTCGAATCGGGGCTTGAAGTAGCGGGTGATCTCCGGGACCGGCCGGTCCGGGCTGATCCGCGCCCAGCAGCCCGACTCCAGCCGCCGCACCCCGCGGTGCAGTGTTTCGGGTTCGGGCACGTACTGCAGCACGGTGTAGTGCTGCAGCGCCCGCCTGTCGATGCCGGCATCGCCGACGTCGAAGCCCACCAGGGCGGCCATGTCGAGCAGCGACTTCTTCTCGCTGCCCACCGCGGTGCCGCCCGGCCCGCTGGCCATGAACAGCGGCTTGATCCCGAACGGGTCGCGAGCACAGAACAGTTCGCCGCGCACGGTGTCCCACAGTGCGAAGGCGAACATGCCGCGCAGCCGCGGCAGCACGTCGGTGCCCCAGTAGTGGTAGCCGGCGACGATCGCCTCCCCGTCACCGTCGGTGTGGAAGACGGCGCCGTGGGTTGCGGCCAACTCCTCACGCAGCTCGAGGTAGTTGTAGATCTCCCCGTTGAACACCAGTACGTAGCGGTCGGCCTGTTCAGCGGGCCCCCAGCGCAACGGCTGATGCGAATGCTCGATGTCGATGATCGACAACCGGTTGAAGCCCAGGGCGACGCCGTCGCCGGTCCAGGTGCCCAGTTCGTCGGGCCCCCGATGGCGCATCAGGTGCGCCGCCCGTTCGACCGTGGCGACAATGTCGGTGCGGTCGCCCGAATCCGCCGCGGCGGGGTCGGCGGTGCCGGCCGGGGCACGCACGAAGGCCAGCAGTCCACACATCGGGTCTCAGTATGCCGCACCGGGATCGGTCTCAGACCGCGTAGGCCTGCCCAGGCCCGGTGGTGGGCCCGACCGGACCGGCCAACCGGCAGGTCAGCCGAACCGGGGTGACTCGGGTGGTCTACGCTGCGTAGTATTCGACTGCTCCGCCGGTTTTGGCCGGCCCGGTCTGTGACTCGAGGAGGCACCAACGTGACACGTCGCGGGCAGGGCGTTGTGCTCAGCCGTCTGCTTCGGCCGCTGGCGGGAGCCGGCGTACTCGGGCTACTGGCGGTGACACTCAGCGGCTGCAGCTTCGACTGGACCGACGTGGTCGGCTTCGGCTGGCCTAAGGGCATCACGCCCGAGGCCGAGGCCAACTACAAGCTGTGGCTGGGCATGGTCATCGCCTCGGTGGTGATCGGCGGGATGGTCTGGGTAATGATCTTCTGGTCGGCGTTCTTCCACCGCAAGAAGGCGACCGACACCGAACTGCCGCGCCAGTTCGGCTACAACATGCCGCTGGAACTCGGGCTGACCGTGCTGCCGTTCCTGGCGATCGCGGTGATCTTCTACTTCACCGTCGTCGTGCAGGAGAAGATGCTGCACCACGAACCCGACCCCGAGGTGGTCGTCAACGTCACCGCGTTCCAGTGGAACTGGAAATTCGGCTACCAGAAGGTCGACTTCCGCGACGGCACGTTGAGCTACGAAGGCGCGGACCAGCAGCGTAAGGACGCGCTGATCTCCAAGCCGGAAGGCGTCGACGAGCACGGCGAGGAGCTGGTCGGGCCGATCCGTGGCCGCAACACCGAGGACCGCAGTTACCTCAACTTCGACAAGGTCGAGACACTCGGCACCACGAACGAGGTGCCGGTGCTGGTGGTGCCCAGCGGCAAGCGCATCGAGTTCGTGCTGAACTCCGCCGATGTCATCCACTCGTTCTGGGTGCCGGAGTTCCTGTTCAAGCGTGACGTGATCGCCTGGCCCGAGCGCAACAACCAGGTGAACACCTTCCAGGTCTCCGAGATCCAGAAGGAAGGGGCGTTCGTCGGTCACTGCGCCGAGATGTGCGGCACGTACCACGCGATGATGAACTTCGAGGTCCGGGTGGTCTCGCCCAACGACTTCAAGGCCTACCTCGGCCAGCGCATCGCCGGGAAGAGCAACGCCGAGGCGCTCGAGGCGATCAACCAGGAGCCGTTGGCCGTCACCACGCAACCGTTCGATAGCCGGCGCGGCCTGCTGGCCCCGCAAGCCAGCGACAAGTAGGGACGATCCATGCGCATCGAATCCAGGCTGTTCGAGTTCGTGGCCACCTTCTTCGTGGTCGTCGGTGTGGTCTACGCCGCACTGACGTCGTTGTTCGCCACCGGTGGCGTGGAGTGGGCCGGTAGCACGGCGCTGATCCTGACCGGGGTGATGGCGCTGATCGTGGCCACCTTCTTCCGGTTCGTTGCTCGCCGGCTCGACACCCGTCCCGAGGACTACGAAGCGGCCGAGATCAGTGACGGCGCCGGGGAGTTGGGTTTCTTCAGCCCCCACAGCTGGTGGCCGATTTTGATCGCACTGTCCGGATCGGTGGCCGCCGTCGGGATCGCGTTGTGGCTGCCGTGGCTGATCACCGCCGGCGTGGTGCTGGTGATATCGAGCGTGGCCGGGCTGGTCTTCGAGTACTACATCGGCCCCGAGAAACACTGAGCCGGTCCGCACGCGCCGCCGTGTCGACCCGTTTGGGTAGGGTTGCCGGTGCACAATGACCACCGGCGGTCGAATTCGACCGCGGTGGGTGGCGCGCGGGTGGGCGCACAGGTTGGAACAGGATAGGCGGGAATGAGCGGGCCGAATCCCCCGGAGTCGGGCTCTGGAGACGACGTCCCCGGCAACGGTCAGCCGGTCGCTGAACCGGCTCCGGAAGCGGTCCCGGGCGCGGTCGGCGGCAGGGACATCCCGGCGATCGACGATGTTGCGGCCACCCCCGACAACACGGCGTACTCGCAGGCTTATTCGGCGCCGGAGTCCGAGCAATTCCTGAGCGGCCCTTACGTGCCGGCCGACCCGCGGTTGTACGACTACGACAACTACAACGCGCCCGACGAGCCGGACCCGCACGCCAAGACGCCGCGCTGGCCCTGGGTGGTCGGGGTCACCGTGATCATCGCCGCGATCTCCCTGGTGGTGTCGGTGGCACTGTTGTTCGCCCGCACCGAAACGCACGACCTGGCCACTCCTGCCACGACCAGCACCACCGTGTCGCAGCCGCCGGTGCAGGACGAGATCACCAAAACCAGCATCCCGACCACCACCGTGCCGCCGCCCCCGCCGCCGCGGGCCGGCCGTACGAATCCGCGTTCGACATCCCGTTAATGGTCCC
>NZ_MVHC01000019.1 GCF_002086455.1 Mycolicibacter algericus DSM 45454 | reverse complement strand
TACTACAGTCAGCACCGAACCCAGAAAGTCACTGAGTTCTCAAACCCGTGAGCGTCCGGAAACGCCGGGGGGATTCAGATCGGCCGAGTCCGCGATGCGTGTCTGCTGTTGGCCGGCGAACGTCCCTACCGTGAGTACCCGCTCGAATGGATTCTTCGACAGCTCGGACCGGCGGGTTTCCGGCCGGTGGCGAGTCGCTACTTCCCGATCCGCTACGGTGCCCGTTACATCCACCGCCAGCTCGATATGTGCCGCAATCGGCTCGAACGCGTCGGTTCGCCGGAACTCGGCAGCTCGATGCGCCGGTACGTCGACGAGCTGCAGTCCAGAGCGCTGGCAGTTCACGACCGCGAAGGCGGGCTCCGGCACGGCCGCGACTACGTGATCGCCGTCGAGCCCATTGCTTGAACGGCCTCAGCCGTCTCCCAGCGCCGGAAGCTCGGCGGCGTACAGCCAGGCCTGCCACAACGGCTGCAGCGACACCGTGGTGTAGCCGGCGGCCAGCCCGGTGAAGTCCTCGGTGGCGGCGTTGCCGTGGCGGTAGCGCGTCGTCCACTCGCGCAGCAGCGCGAAGAAGTCGTCGTCGCCCAGCTTGCCGCGCAGCAGATGCAGGGTCAGCGCGCCGCGCTTGTAGACCCGGTCGTCGAACATGTCGGCCGGCCCCGGATCGGCCAGCAGCAGATCCTGCGGCAACGCGGCCAGCTTCTGGTGGTAGTGCTGCGCCCACTCGCCGGCGCTGCGCCCGCCGGAATGCTCCGACCACAGCCATTCGGCATAGCAGGCGAACCCCTCGTGCAGCCAGATATCGCGCCAGCGCCGCACGGTGACACTGTTGCCGAACCACTGGTGGGCCAGCTCGTGGGCGATCAGCCGCTCCGATCCCCGCCGGCCGTCGCAATGGTTGGCGCCGAAAACCGAGATCCCCTGGGCCTCAAGGGGGATCTCCAACTCGTCGTCGGTGACCAGCACGGTGTAGCCGGCGGTCAGCGGGTAGGGGCCGAACAACCGCACGAACAGGTCCATCATCTGCGACTGGCGGGCGAAATCCCGGTCGAACTGCCGGGTCAGCCGGGCCGGCAGCACGGCGTGGATGGGCACGTCCGAATCGGGCAGTCGGCGGGTCACATACCGGCCGATCTGCAAGGTGACCAGGTAGGGCGGTGTCGGCTCGGGCTGCTCGTAGGTCCAGGTGGTGCGCGCTGCCCGGACCCGCTGCGAAACCAGTTCGCCGTTGGCGACCGCGCGGTACGGGCTGTCGGTGCTGATGGTGATCAGGTAGCTGGCCTTGGCCGTGGGGTGGTCGTCGCAGGGGAACCACGACGGTGCGCCGTTGGGCTGCCCGGATACCAGTGCCCCATCAGACAGCTCCTCGAAACCCACTTCGCCCCAAAGGGTTTCACTGGGACGCGGAGACCCCGAGTAGCGGACGGTGATCACCAGTTCGGCACCGGCGGGCAATCGGGACGCCAGTGTGACGCGCAGCTTCGCCTTCGAGGTGGCAAACCTTGCGGGCTGGCGGCCGTTGACCCGCACCTTGGCCACCGACAGCGCATCGGCAAGGTCCAGGGTGAAGTCGCGTAACGCGGTCAGCGTCACCGCGGTGATGGTCGCGGTGCCGGACAACCGGTTGCTGTTGACCTTGTACTCCAGGTCGAGTTCGTAACGCGACACCCGGTAGCCGACGTTGCCGCTGCCGGGCAGGTAAGGGTCCAGGACGGGTTTGCTCACGCGGCGGACCCCCGCGCTGCCTCCGGCGAAGAGCCGCGCTTCTTGCGGGGTACCGGCCACGGCGCGATGGGGTTGCCCTGCCAGCGGGTCGACGGCGGCACCTCGTCGCCGCGCATCACCAGGGATGCCGGTCCGATGGTGGTGCCGGCGCCCACCCGGGCGGCCGGCAGCGCCACGCAGTGCGGGCCCAGGGTGGCGCCGGCTTCCAGTGTGACGGCGTCCAGCTGCATGATCCGGTCGTGGAACAGGTGGGTCTGCACCACACAGCCGCGGTTGACCGTCGCCCCGGGGCCCAGCGTCACCAGGTCGGCTTCGGGCAGCCAGTACGTCTCGCACCACACCCCGCGGCCGATGGTGGCGCCCAACGCCCGCAACCACAGGTTCATCACCGGGGTGCCGGTGGCGGCCCGGGCGAACCACGGCGCGGCCACCGTCTCGACGAAGGTGTCCGACACCTCGTTGCGCCAGACGAACGGCGACCACAATGGGTGCTCGGTGGCCCGGATCCGGCCCACGGTCAGCCATTTGGCCATCACCGCGATGCCGCCGGCCACCGCACCCGCCGCCAGCAACCCCACCCCGCTGCCCAGGGCGGTCCAAACGTAACCGAACCGCGTTGCCGCCCACTGCAACACACCGAGCAACGTGACCCCGATCGCAACGGTCACCATGACCGGGATCAGCCGCAACGTCTCCATGATGGCGCGCATCAGCTTCAGCCGCAACGGTGGTTCGAAGGTCCGCTCGGCGTCGAGGTCAGCCGTCTTGCGGCGCAATCGGACCGGCGGACTGCCCAGCCACGACGAACCGGCCTTGGCTTTGTGCGGCGCCGTCGACAACACCGCCACCAATGCCTTGTCGGGTACCCGCCGGCCCGGCTGGGTGATCCCGGAGTTGCCCAGGAAGGCGCGTTTGCCGATGGTGGCCGGGGCGACGTGGATCCAGCCGCCGCCCAGTTCGTAGGAGGCGACCATGGTGTCGTCGGCGAGAAAGGCGCCGTCGGCGATCGTGGTGAACTTCGGGATCACCAGGGCCGTGGAGATCTCGGTGCCGTCGCCGACCTTCGCCCCCAACAACCGCAGCCACCACGGCGTGATCAGGCTGGCATACACCGGAAACAGGTAGTCGCGCGCGGCGTCCATCAGCCGCTCGGTGGCCCACAGCTGCCAGCCCTGGCGGCTGCGCACCGGGTGATAACCCTCGGTCAGCCCGATCGACAGCAGTCGCACCGCGGCGATGGTCACGGCGGCGTAGCCGACCAGCGCGGTCAGCGCCGCCACCGGCGTCCACAACGCCGCCGGCCCGATCGCCGCACCCAACGTGGCGGCGTCACGCACCGCCCACCCCAGCAGGGCCAGCCCGGCGCCCAACGCCAGCAACGGCAGCCCGCCCAGCAGTATCGACGTCAGCCCGTAGACCGCCACCCAGAGCGGCCGGGGCGGCGGCCGGTGATCCGGCCAGGGATGGCGTGCCTTACCGGATTTCACCGCTGGCGAGCCGGTCCAGTACTGGCCCTTCTTGACCTCGCCGATCACCCCGGAGCCCGGGGCGACGTCGGCGTCCTTACCGACCGATGCGCCCGGCAGCAGCGTGGTGCGGGCACCGACGGTGGCATCGTTACCGATGGTGATCGGGCCGACGTGGAACACCTCGCCGTCGATCCAGTACCCGCTCAGGTCGACCTCCGGTTCGATGGAGCACCGGTGCCCCAGCGTCAACATCCCGGTCACCGGCGGGGCGGAGTGCAGATCGACGCCCTTGCCGATCTTGTTGCCCAGTGCCCGTGCGTAATACACCAACCACGGCGCCCCGGCCAGATTTTCGGCGCCGCTGGCCGCCGCGAGGCGTTCGGCGAACCAGACCCGCAGGTGTTCGGCGCCGCCACGCCGATAGCTGCCCGGCCGCAGCCCGGCCAGCAGCGCACGCGCCCCGAGCGCCGCGATGCCCATCCGGCCCAGCGGGGTGACGAACAGCACGAACGCGGCGATCACCCACCCCCAGTCCAGGCGCGCCAGCCAGGGCAGCGGATGCCACGCGGCAGCCGTGTTGTTGAGCAGCGCCAGCCAGGTCACCCACTGCAACCCGGTCAGCGTGGCCAGCGGCACCGACAACAGCAGCTGGGCGGCCTGGGTCAGCCGCGGCATGGGCTGCACCGGGCGCGGCGCGACCGCCGCGGCGGGATCGCTGCGGCCCGTGTCGTCGAGGAACCCGGCCAGTGAGCCGAGCCGCGGCCGGTCGTAGAGCTGGGCGACCGTGGTCTGCGGGTAACGCTGCCGCAACGCGACCACCAGCTGGGCGGCCTGCAGCGATCCGCCTCCCAGGGCGAAGAAGTCGGCCTGCTCGTCGTCGACCGCGGTGCCCAACACCTCACGCCACAGCCCGGCCAGCCAGCCCAGCGTGCTGTCCGGGTCGTCGGCGTCCCACCGGCCGCCCGGTTCCGGGCCCACCGGCCACGGCAGCGCGTCGCGATCCACCTTGCCCGAGGTCCGGGTGGGCAGCTCGTCGACCAGCACCAGCCGGGGAACGAGCGCGGCCGGCAGCCGCCGCTCGAGCGTCGCGCGTGCTACGGCCACGTCGAAGTCCGGGTCGCTGCTGACCAGATACCCGACCAGCAGCGGTGTTCCGCCGGCACTGCTGCGGACCGCGGCCGCGGCCCCGCTGACTCCGGGCAGTCCCAGCAGCGCACTGTCGACCTCGCCCAACTCGATGCGCCGCCCGCCGACCTTGACCTGATCGTCGGCGCGCCCGCAGAAGACCAACCCGTCCGGTTCCAGCCGCACCAGATCGCCGCTGCGGTAGGCCCGCGGCCACTCCAGGGCGGGCAGCGGTGCGAACTTCTCGGTGTCCCGGTCGGCGTCGAGGTAGCGGCCCAGCCCGGCGCCGCCGATCACCAACTCGCCGACCTCGCCGGTGGCCACCGGTTCGCCGTCGGCGCCGATCACGGCCAGGTCCCAGCCGGCCAGCGGCAGCCCGATCCGGACCGGCCCGGACTCGCCCAGCTGCGCCGCGCAGGCCACCACGGTGGTCTCGGTGGGACCGTAGGTGTTCCACACCTCGCGGCCGTCGGCCGCCAGCCGGGCCGCCAATTCCGGCGGGCAGGCCTCACCGCCGAAGATCAGCAGCCGCACCGCTTCCAGCGCCTCGGCCGGCCACAGCGCGGCCAGCGAGGGCACGGTCGACACCACGGTCACGTCCCGAGACACCAGCCACGGCCCCAGGTCCATGCCGCTGCGCACCAGCGACCGTGGCGCGGGAACCAGGCATGCACCGTATCGCCACGCCAGCCACATCTCCTCGCAGGAGGCGTCGAACGCGACCGACAGTCCGGCCAGCACCCGATCCCCGGGCCCGATCGGGTTGTCCTGCAAGAACAGTTGTGCTTCGGCGTCGACGAAGGTCGCCGCGTTGCGGTGGGTGATCGCCACCCCCTTGGGGGTGCCGGTGGATCCCGAGGTGAAGATGATCCAGGCGTCGTCGCGGGGCGACGGCGCCGAGGCCCGCCAGCCGCGCGACGCCCCGGGGCCGCGGACCAAGCCCTGTTCGGTGAGTATCGCCGCCACCTGCGCCTCGGTGAACACCAGTTCGGCCCGCTCGGCGGGGTCGTCGGCGTCGACCGGGACGTAGGCGGCGCCGGTGGCCAGCACGGCCAGGATCGCCACGTAGAGCGCGTAGCTTCCCGACGGCATCCGGATGCCGATGCGGTCGCCACGGCCGAGACCGCGGGCGGCCAGCCACGCGACGCTCTCCTCGATGTCGGCGATCAGCTCGCCGTAGGTCAACACCACCTCGCCGTCGTCGATCGCGGCGGCGTCGGGGTGGCGGGCCGCGGTCTCCTGCAGGACGTCGATCAGGGTGCGCGGTTCCGGCGCCGACGAGGCGCGCAGGTACTGCGTCGGGACTTGCACCGTGGGCACGTCTGTAGAACGTACCCAGCGCCCGGTCGACGTGCAGCGCGCCGCGCGGTCACGTCGGCGCGACGTAGCCGAGCGGCCCCGACGCGATGCACACCGACAGTGCGGCGGTGTCGGCGCGGGCGGTGACGTTGTGACCGCCGCCGGGAAGCCGCACGTAGACGCGATTGAGTCCCGGGCGCACCTGGACCCGGACGTCGGGCCCGTCCGACAGCGACAGCGTCATGGCGCCGTCGACGTTGGCCAGGTAATTGATCTCGGCGGTCCAGTCGGCCGGCAGCAGCGGGCCGTCCAGGCCGAGCGTGACCGGCAGGTCGGGTTGCACCAGATAGCCGCACTGCGGCACCGGCCCGGCCACGATGGACCGCACCCAGGTCACCTGGGCGTCGGTCAACGTTCCCGCACTGGTGAGCATCCGCAAACGCGGTGTCGCCGAGGCGAACTCAGGCCGGTCGCGAACCAGGGCGAACAGGTGGCTGGCCAGATTCTCCGGATAGACCACCCGCTGCAACACCAGTGGATCCACCTCCTGGTCGAGCAGCGGCGCGTCGGACTCGACGCGGGCGGCGGCCAGCGCGGGCAGGGCGTTGTGCAGATACGACCGGGCCGGGTCGTCGCGCCAGCGGGCCAGGAACGTCGCCGTCGAATACAGGCTGCTGGCGGTGAAGGTCACCGCCAGGCAGCTCACCACCGCGGTCCGCCACGGCGAGGCGTCCAGCCACCGCGACGCGTCGCGGTTGGGGGCGCACATCCCAACCGCGCCCAGGATCGCCAGCACCACGACCAGGTCGGCCAGGTACCGCAGGGTCTGGGCGAGTTCCAGCGCGGTGAACGCCGACGAGCGCATGAGATAGATCGGCACCTGGCAGGCCGCCGCGTACCCGGCCGCGGCCAGCCACACCGGCACCAGTCGGTGTTTGCGCGCCAACGACACCGCCAGCAGACCCGCCAATGCCAACCAGCCCAGCGCCATCACTGCCGGGCCCGGCAACGCCCACGGCGAGGCCGGAGCCCACCGGGCCCACGTCCAGGGGCCGCCGGCCAGGCTCGGGACGATGCCGTGGGTGACCGAGCGCCACAACAGGTCGCGGGTCATGTCCAGGTCCAGGCTCCAGCGCCGCTGATTGACCACCGCCAGATAGACCGCGATCCACCCACCGGTCACCGCCAGCGTCGCCGCCCACAACCGGGCCCCGGCCCGCCAGGTAGCGGTCACCGCCCCGCGGCCCCCGCCCACATGATGCAGCAGCGCGCAGCCGGTGAACGCGACGAACGGGATCACCGCAGCCTTCTCGAAGAACAACAGACCGCCCGCGTATACCACCGTGCCGGTGAGCGCGTAGCGCCGATTCCCGGTGCGCGCCAACAGGATCGCGTCGGCGCACACCCAGGCCAGCGCCGCGCACATCGGCAGCGAGTTCAGCGCCGCCGCCCACCACGCGAACGCCGGCAGGCCCAGCGGACAGAACAGCGCGAAAACCAGCGGCACCAGCAGCACCGGCCGCCAGCCCAGGATCACCCGCAGCGCCCGCAGCAGCGCCAACGACGCCAGCAGCTGCAGCACCACCAGGCTGGCCGCCGGGGCGGCCCACTGCAACGGCCACAGCCGGCTCAGCACGCCGGCGAGCAGGAACGCGCCGGGCATCACGTGGCCGTCGTGGTCGTCGAACAGATACGACGGCGAGAGCAGCTCGTGGGTGCCGGCCCGGCCGATCAGGATCAGGTCGTCCCAGTAGAAGTAGCCCCCGAACGCCACCACCGCCCGGACCCCCAGCTGCGCGGCGATCAGGGCCAGCGCCGCCCAACAGACCCAGGGCAGGCTCGCCAGTCGGGTGCGCATGCGTCTTTCTTACCGGTCGGTATGGTGGGCCGGTGCGAGCACTGGTCACCGGAGCAGCCGGATTCATCGGATCGTCGCTGGTCGACCGCCTGCGGGCGGACGGGCACCCGGTGGTCGGGCTGGACAATTTCGCGACCGGACGGGCCACCAACATCGAGCATCTGGCCGGTGACGCCGACTTCAGCTTCGTCGAGGCCGACATCGTCACCGCCGACCTGGCCGACGTGCTGGCGCAGTACCGCCCGGAGGTCATCTTCCACCTGGCCGCCCAGATCGACGTGCGGCACTCGGTCGCCGACCCGGCCTTCGACGCCTCGGTCAACGTCGTCGGGACGATCCGGCTCGCCGAGGCGGCGCGTGCCGCCGGCGTCCGCAAGATCGTGCACACCTCGTCGGGCGGGTCGATCTACGGCACCCCGCCGCGCTATCCGACCACCGAGGACGACCCCACCGACCCGGCGTCACCCTATGCCGCCGGCAAGGTGGCTGGTGAGATCTACCTCAACACCTTCCGGCACCTCTACGGGCTGCAGTGCTCGGCCATCGCGCCGGCCAACGTCTACGGCCCGCGGCAGGATCCGCACGGCGAGGCCGGCGTGGTGGCGATCTTCGCCCAGGCGCTGTTACAGGGCGCCCCCACCAAGGTGTTCGGCGACGGATCCAACACGCGCGACTACGTGTTCGTCGACGACGTGGTCGACGCCTTCGTGCGGGCGTCGGGTCCGGCGGGCGACGGCCAGCGGTTCAATGTGGGCACCGGCGTGGAAACCTCGGACCGCCAACTGCATTCAGCGGTCGCCGCCGCGGTCGGGGCACCCGACGACCCGGAGTTCCACCCCCCTCGGCTGGGTGATCTGAAACGGTCCTGCCTGGACGTCTCCCGGGCGCGGGAGGTGCTGGGCTGGCAGCCGCGAGTCGCGCTGGCCGACGGCGTGGCCCGCACCGTGTCGTATTTCCGGCAGGTGAAATCGGCCTGAACGATGTGGCATACTGGCCCGTCGGAGGGGAGTATTCCTTCGTCGCAGTGTCGTCATCTCGTCGCCCGTCATCGGACGACCGGTGCTGTGGGCCGGTTACCGGCGGAAGAGACCTCCAGCGCATCAAAGACGCTGGAGGCAATCCATGGACGTGTTCTCGATCGGCCGCTTCGGTCTGGAGACAGTCGGCGCGGCGGCAACGTCGGTTCTGGGGGCCAGCCTGGACTTGGCCGCCATCCCACTGCGCGAAAGCGCCAAAATCCTTGCCGGTGAGCGCTCCGATCTGACCAGCCGGCGCAGCTGGCGCGGTGCCGGACGGGCCTGGATCGAGATCCGCGGGCTCGACGAGGACGGTGGGGCCGATATCGGCGCCGAGGTGCTCGACGCGCTGCGGGCCCGCCCGGACGTGACCTCGGTGCGGCTGAACCGCCCGCTGTCGCGGGTGATCGTCGAGATTGACGACGACGCGTCGCTGGCCGACCTGTGCGCCACGGTGGGTGCGGTCGAAAAGTCCGCAGCGCTCAGCGTCACCGAGACCGCCGCACTGCCCGGCGACGGGCTGTTGTTGGCCGCCAAGGGTGCGATGGTGGGCGCCAACGCGGTGGGGTTGGCGATCGCGACAGCGGGCAGCGTGCTGCGCTGGCCGGCAGCGCCCAAGATCTTCGACGCCGCGGCGTCGGTGGCGCGCTACCAGCCGCTGGTCCGGAACGCGCTGGAAAGCCGGATCGGGCCCGCCCGCACCGACGCGGTGCTGTCGCTGGCCTCGCTCGGCTCGCACATCATCACCATGTCGCCGGCGATCCTGGCGGTGGACCTGATGGTGGAGGGCCTGAAGGCGTCCGAGGCCCGCGCCGGGGCGCTGGCCTGGAATCGCTACGAGCCGGAGCTGGCCCGCTGGGCGGAGCACTCGGAGGTGCACCGCGCGCCGCGTCCGGTGCCACGGCCGCACGGGCCGGCCGAACGGTATCTGAGACGAACCGCGGTCGCCCAGGTGCTCGCCACCGGGGTGGTGGGCGCCATCACCCGCAACGTGGACATGACCTCGAGTGCGATCCTGGCGACCTCGCCGAAAGCGGTACGCACCAGCTGCGAGTCGTTCGCCGCGACCCTGGGGCAGGGACTGGCGGACTCCCACGAGGTGCTGCCGCTGCGGCCGGACAGCCTGCGCCGGCTCGACAAGATCGACACCGTGGTCATCGATCCGCGGGTGCTCGCCGGCGAACAGCGCCGCGTGGTGCAGATCCACGGCGCCACCGAGCACGAGCTGCCACAGGCCTGGAACAACGCGCAGCGGCTGCTCGACAAGCCCGGGCTGCGTCCCGGCTGGCACCGGGTCCGCATGACGGCACGCGACCGCGCCGAAGCGGTGGAGGCGTTGATCCTGCCCACCCACCACGCACTGGCCTCTGCGGTGGTGCTCGAGGGTCGGGCCTCCGGCGCGCAACTGGTCACCGTGGACACCGACATCCTCGGTGAGCTGCGCCCCGGTTTCGACGACATCCGCCCGGCGCCCGGCGCCGGTGACATCGACGGGATGGACGCCGCACTGGCTGCCGCCGTGACCGAGCTGCAGCAGGCGGGCCGCACCGTCGCCGTGCTGTCGAGCTCTGCGGCGCAGGCGCTGGCGGCGGCCGATCTGGCGCTCGGGGTCATGCCGGCAAGCGAAAATGACTCCCTGCCTCCTCCTTTCTATGCCGACCTGCTGCTGGCCGATCTGGGTGCGGCATGGCAGTTGCTGCGCGCGCTACCGGCCGCCCGCGACGCCACCGAGCGCGGTGTGGCGATCTCGATCGGCGCGTCGACCATCGCCGGGCTGCTGTTGGTGCGCGGTGTCCGGGCGACCATTCCCGGTCTCGGGGCGGCACCGGGCCGCGGCCCCGGCCCCGTGACGGTCGGTGCGGGCGCCGGGATGCTGTCGGGGTATCTGCTCGCCCGCCGGGTGCTGCGTGCCCGCGCTCCGCAGCCGGCACCGGCCTACGAGTGGCACGCCATGTCGGTCGAGCAGGTGCGTGAGTTGTTGGGGCCGGATGCGGTGACGCCGCTGGCCGAGCGCGCCCCGGTCGACACGGGCCCGCAGGGCATGTTCTGGCCGTACTTCCACGCCGTGCGCGCCGAATTGTCCGACCCGATGACCCCGATCCTGGCGCTGTGCTCGGCGGCGACCGCCATGCTGGGTTCGCCGATCGATGCCGTGATGGTGGGCACCGTGCTCACCGGCAACGCCATGCTGGCCGCCTACCAGCGGCTGCGTGCCGAGAGCCGGCTGAACACCCTGCTGGCGCAGCAGGCCCCGCCGGCGCGGGTCGCCTTGACCGGGGCGGACGGTTCGCGGACTTACCACGAGATCGTGGCCGAACAGCTGCTGCCCGGCGACGTGATCGAGGTGCGCAGCAACGAGGTGGTGCCGGCCGATGCCCGGCTGATCGAGCAGTGCGACGTCGAGGTCGACGAGTCGTCGTTGACCGGTGAATCGTTGTCGGTCGGCAAGCAGCTGGACCCGACGCCCGGCGCCGAACTGGCCGAGCGCAGTTCCATGCTCTACGCGGGCACCACGGTGATCGCCGGGACGGCGCTGGCCATCGTGACCGCGGTGGGCGCCGACACCCAGTCCCGTCGGGCCTCCGAACTGGCCTCCGGAGAGCTGCCCGAAGTCGGCCTGCAACACCACTTGTCGCAGCTGATGCATCGGACGTTCCCCTACAGCGCTGCCGGCGGTGTGGCCGTCGGTGCGCTCGGCCTGCTGCGGCAGGGCGGCCTGCGGGTGGCACTGGGCAACGCGATCGCGGTCGCGATCGCGGCGGTTCCGGAGGGGATGCCGCTGATGGCGACCCTGGCCCAGCACGCGTCATCGCAGCGGTTGAGCAAATCCGGTGCGCTGGTGCGGATCCCACGATCGGTGGAGGCACTGGGCCGGGTCGACGTGGTCTGCTTCGACAAGACCGGAACGCTGTCCGAGAACCGGTTGCGGGTCACCACGGTGCACCCGGTCGGGGGATACTCCGACGACGACGTGCTCGGCACTGCGGCGCAGGCGGCGCCGGCTCCCGGCGGTGCGGCGTACGCGCACGCCACCGACCAGGCGATCGTCGAGGGCGCGGCCGCCGCAGCCGGCGCGCGGCCGTGGACCGAACCGGACGCGCACCTGCCGTTCCGCTCCGGGCGCGCGTTCTCGGCCTCGGCGCTGGGATCGGAGCTCGTGGTCAAGGGCGCACCCGAAGTGGTGCTCGAGGCCTGCAAGAACGCCGGTGCCGAGGAGGAACAGCAGGTTGCCGAGATGGCTGCCCGCGGGCTGCGGGTCATCGCCGTGGCGCAGCGCAAGCTGACCGCGGCGCAGCTGCGAGCGGTTCGCGACGACCCGGAAGGCACCGAGCGGATCACCGAGGTGGCCGGTTCCGGATTGACGCTGATCGGGTTCCTCGGCCTGGCGGACACGCCCCGTGCCGACGCCCCGCAGTTGCTGTCCGATCTGGCGGCCCGTGGCATCGACATCCGGATGATCACCGGCGACCACCCCATCACAGCCTCCGCGATCGCGGCCGAGATGGGCGTCACCGTCGCCGCCGAGCAGGTCATCACCGGCTCGGAGTGGAACGCGTTGAACCGCAAGGAACAAGAGCGAGTGGTCTGCGAGCGGGTGATCTTCGCGCGAATGTCGCCGGAGAACAAGGTGCAGATCGTGCAGACCCTGGAGCGCGCCGGCCGGGTGTCGGCGATGGTCGGTGACGGCGCCAACGACGCCGCCGCCATCCGGGCCGCCACGGTGGGGCTGGGGGTGGTGGCGCACGGCAGCGACTCCGCGCATGCCACCGCCGACGTGGTGCTGACCGACGGGAAGATCGGGGCACTGGTCGACGCGATCGACGAGGGCAGGCGGCTGTGGCGGGGTGTTCAACTGGCCATCTCCGGGCTGCTGGGCGGCAATGCCGGCGAGGTGATGTTCTCCGTCATCGGGACCGCGGTCACCGGCGATTCGCCGCTGAACACCCGGCAGTTGCTGCTGATGAACACCCTGACCGACGCACTGCCGGCCACCGCGGTGGCGGTCAGCACCCCGGCGGGCCCCATCGGCGACGCCGTGCCCGGCCTCGACGAGAAGAAACTGTGGCGCGCGGTGGCGTTCCGCGGCGGGGTCACCGCGGCGGCGGGCACGGCCGCCTGGGCCATGGGGCGGGTGAGCGGCACGCCGCAGCGGGCCTCGACGGTGGCGCTGATCTCGCTGGTGACCACCGAACTCGGTCAGACCGTGGTCGACTCGCGGGCGCCGCTGGTGCTGGCGACCGCGGCCGGATCCTTCGTGTTGTTCGCCGCGATGGTCTCCACGCCCGGAGTCAGTCAGTTGCTGGGCTGCACTCCGGTCGGCCCGATCGGTTGGGCGCAGGGGGTCGGCACCGCGGCGGTGGCCACCGCCGCGGTGGCCGTGGCGGGCCGGCGCTCCGACGTCGTTAAGGAGATCGCTGCGGCCGTGCCCGAGGCGCCGACGGTGGCGGCGGCTCCGGCGGACAAAGCGGTGGCGGCCAAGAAGGTTCCGGCGAAGAAAGGTCCGGCGGCCAAGAAACCTCCAGCCAAGAAGGCTCCGGCGGCCAAGAAAGCCGCGGCCAAGAACGCCTCGGCGAAGAAGGCCGCCGCGAAGAAGCCGACCCGGAAACTCGAAGTGGTGCGCTGAGGCGGAGCTTCATCACGCCGACCTGAGGACCGGCGCGGCGGCTGCCGGGCGGGTTGAGCGGCGTTGCTCGACGTCGAGCACGCCGGCCCGCCAGAGCACCGCGTACAACTCGACGATAGGCACCGTCAGGGCCGTGGCCGTGACTTCGGCCAGTGGCTCCGCGAGGACTTCGGTCGCCTTCATAGGCCTCAGGGTGTCCGCCGCAACCAGACGAATGGGAAACCGACTGTTACGAGTCGGCCAACTGTCGCCGAACTACTGTGTTTTTTGCGGCAGTTACAGCCGCGGCTCTCCTTCGTCGGGCCTCGCTGAACCGCGGTGTTGATGCGGCGGGCCCAGCTTCGGCTCTCCTTCGTCGGGCCTCGCTGAACCGCGGTGTTGGTGCGGCGGTTCCAGCTTCGGCTCTCCTTCGTCGAGCCTCGCTGAACCGCCGGGTTCAGGCGATTGGGCCTGGGCGAGCGCGACCACTCGCGCCAGCCGTGCATAACGCAACTCCAGGTCGCGGAACCGCATGTAGGTGCTCAGCGTGGTGAACGCGAACACCATGATCAGCACATACAGCATCAGGTCGGTGCCGCGGCGCACCCCGAGCCAGTTGGCCACCACCGTGGTGTCATCGGGGCGCAGCACCGCATAGATGCCGGCCACCACGAACCCCAGGTAGCCGATCTTGACCCAGGCCCGGGACTGGGCGGACCCCCGCGACAGCAGTAGATAGATCAACAGTGCCAGCACCGCCGCGATCAGCAGCACTTTGATCCAGTTCACGAGGCGATCCTTGTCATCGCGACATCCTTTTGCGCAGTAACCCGTCGAACAGGATGTTGACGCCGTTGAGCAGCGGCTGACCCTTCGACTTGGAGTAGTCGGTGTAGAGCACCTCGACCGGCTCTTCGCCTACCCGCCAACGGTTTTCGGCGATCAGAGCGATGATCTCCCCGGCGTGGCTCATCCCGGTCATGGTGAGATCCAGCCGGTCGGCGACCCGCCGGTTGAACACCCGCAGGCCGTTGTGGGCATCAGAGAGCCCAAGTCGGCGGATCCGCGGGTTCAGCCACACCGCGGCACGCAACACCAGCCGTTTGAGTGGCGGTACGGCGGCTGCCGCCTCAGCAGCGGCGAACCGCGTGCCGATCACGATGTCGAGGTGGTCGTCATCGAGGCGCTCGATCATGCGCAGCACGTCGGCCACCCGGTGCTGACCGTCGGCGTCGAAGGTGGCGAACAGCCGGGCGCCGGGTCGGCTGCGGGCGAACTCGACCCCGGTCTGGATCGCCGCGCCCTGGCCGAGGTTGACCGGATGCCGCACGACATGGGCGCCGGCGCGCCGGGCGATCGCGGCGGTGTCGTCGGCGCTGCCGTCGTCCACGCAGACCACCGCATCGAAAACGGAGCGGATTCCGGCGATCACGTCGCCGATGACTGCCGCCTCGCCGAAGGCCGGGACGATGATCCAGACGTCGGGGTACATGCGGCGGTTCCAGCTTCGGCTCTCCTGCGTCGAGCCTTGCTGAACTGCCGGGTAACGGGTCTTTGACCTGGTATCGATGCCTAAAAAATACACGTGGGGACGCCGCCGTCGGCGCAGCCGGGCCGGTCGGCGGGTCAGGGCGCCGCACGCAGCGCGGTCAGGTGAGCCGCGATTCCGACCAGCGGTCCGCACAGCAGTGCCACGACGGTTCGGGTCGGCAGTTCCAGCGGCAGCATCAGCAGCAACGTGGAGGCCACGGTCGCCCCCACCCAGCCCAGCGCGTAGGCGCGATGCAGTGCCGCGGCCACCGTCGCCGCGCCGGTGAGTGTCAGCAGTGCGATCGCGGTCGCCCCCGCCGTCAGTCCGGCCAGCAGCGGCCCGCTGGCATGGTAGTCCGGACCGAACACGGTGCGCAGCAGCCACGGGCCGACCAGGCCGGCGGCCACCGCTCCGGCCGCGCCCACCGCGGCGACGGACGCGGCCGGGATGCTCAGCGCTCGCAGTCGTCGGCCGCGCTGGTCGACGAAGTGCGCGATCAGGTTGCCCTGCAGCGCGGTCAGCGGCACCAGCAGCGGCGCGCGGGTCACGGTGACCGCCAGGATCACTACGCCGCCTTGGGCGCCCAGCTCGCCGTAGGTGGCCTGCAGCAGCACCGGGAAACCCATCACCAGGATGGCGCTGGCACCGGCCGCGGTGATCGAATGCGCGGCGCCGCGCAGGAAGTCGGTGGTGCCCACCGGGGTCAGCAGCCGGGCCGCCGATCGGGCCGCGGGGGAGGCGGCCAGCAGCAGCAGCCAGGCCATCGCGCCGGCGACGGTGGCCCACAGGAATCCGACCAGCCCCCAGCCGACGGCGAATGTCGCGGTGGCCACCGCCACCCGGATGCCGGCGTCGGTCACCATCAACGCCCCGTACTGGGTCCACCTGTTGGTGCCGGCCAGCATGCCCAGCAGCGTGGCGTGCACCGCGAAGTTGGCCAGCCCGAAGCACAGTAGCCCCACCGACAACCAGCGGGCCTCGACGAACACATGGCCGCTCCACAGCGGCGAGGTCCCCGCCAGCAGCCCGGCTGCCACCACCCCGGCCAGCCCGGCCACCCACAGCGGGCGGGTGTGCCGAGTCGACGGGCGGCCCGCACCGACCTCCCTGGCGAACCGGACCTCCCGGGTGGTTTCCTGCAGCAAGCCGTTGGCGGCACCGGCGACCAGGCCGAACGCGCCCCAGAACACGCTGAAAACCGAGAAACCGGCCGGATCCAGGTCACGTGCCGCCAGGTAGAGCACCGCATAGCCGCACAGTGCGCTGAGCAGGGTTGCGGTGCCGACCCGGGCCACACTGGCCCGGGTGACGGGACCGGCGGGCAACCCGCCGGTGGATCGGCGGGGTCCGGTACCACCGATTTCGGTCACCACGGCGAAAATACTAAGCGGGTCGCACGGTAGGTTCGGGCGGCCCGCTCAACACCGCAGACTCGCCGACCGGAGGCCCACCCTTGGACCCGTCGCTGTTGGAATGGCTGGTGACGGTCGCGGGGCTGTCCGCGGTACTCGGATTCGACCTGTTCCTGGTCGCCCGCCGGCTGCATGAGCCGACGATCCGCGAGGTCGCGATGCGGTTGACGTTCTACATCGGTCTGGCGGTGGCGTTCGGCGTCTGGGTGTGGGCGCATCACGGTTCGAAGTACGGCATGCAGTTCTTCGCAGGCTGGCTCACCGAGTACAGCCTGTCGGTGGACAACCTGTTCGTCTTCGTGATCATCATGAACAGCTTCAACGTGCCCAAGAAGTACCGGCAGGAGGCACTGTTCGTCGGGATCGTGCTGGCGTTGTCGTTCCGGTCGGTGTTCATCGCGTTGGGTGGGGTTGCCGCGCAACGGCTCTCGTGGACGTTCTACCTGTTCGGGGCGTTCATGGCCTACACCGCGATCAAACTGCTGCGCCACGGTGACCACGTCGGCGACGGCGGCGAGGGCAACAACTTCGTGGTGCGGTTCGCCCGCAACCACTTCAATGTCACCGATCGCTGGGCAGGCGTGCGGTTCTTCGTCCGGGACGGCGCCGGGGCCTGGGCTGTCACCCCGATGTTCCTGGTGGCGCTGGCGCTGGGCACCACCGACCTGGTGTTCGCCATGGATTCCATACCGGCCATCTACGGCCTGACCCGCCAGCCCTACCTGGTCTTCGCCGCCACCGTGTTCGCCCTGATGGGTCTGCGTCAGCTCTACTTCATCCTCGGCAAACTGCTGAACCGGTTCGTGTATCTGTCCCGCGGTCTGGCCCTGATCCTGGGTTTCATCGGGGTGCGGATGGTGTTGCACGCGTTGCGCACCAACGAGGTGTGGTTCATCAACTCCGGCCGTAATTTCAATGTCCCGGAGATCCCCACGCCGGCGAGTCTGGCGGTCGTCGCCGGGGTGCTGGTGCTGACGACGGTGGCCAGCCTGTACCGGACCCGCGGCGGGGCCAAGGCCGGCGGGTTACCCGAGTGAGAAGACCGGGATCGAGGGCGCCGCGGACCGCAGTTCGTCGTCGTCGGAGTCCGGTGTCACCCCCGCCATGAACCCCTTGACCTGCCAGTGCCACCGCCGAAGGTACTGGCGCAGCACCACCGGTTTGTCGTCGTCGGAGACTTCGGTGACCCGGGTCGGGGTCCGCCGCCACCGCGGCCCGAGCAGCACCTCGCCGGCGGCTCGCGCATTGCGTACCCACTCGGTTTCGCCGCGGGGCGCCACCAGGTAGTCCACCCCGTCGACGGACAGCAGATTGATCACGACACCGCGGAGTTCGCCGCTCTTGCGGCCTCGCACGGTGAGCGCGCGGGTGCCGGCGACGCTGATGCCCGCCTCGGCGAGCCGGCGGATCAGCGCATTGCCGAATCGGGCCGTCGCGCTCGGTCGGTCGTAACGGGTGGTCATGCCCCGCCCCTTCCACTATGAGAGCATTGCTCTCGCTTGAAGGTGATCCTGGCACGACGAGCCGGCAAATACAAGAGCGGTGCTCTCGAATCTGTCAGACTCAACCCCATGGGTAAACGGCAGGAGGCGCGGGAACGCATCGAGGCGAAGATCATCGAGGTCGGCCGGCGCCAGCTGCTGGCGCACGGCGCCGCGGGGCTGTCACTGCGTGCCGTCGCCCGAGACCTCGGCATGGTCTCGTCGGCGGTCTACCGCTATGTGGCCGGCCGCGACGAGTTGCTCACCCTGCTGGTGGTCGACGCCTATTCCGACCTGGCCGACACGGTGGACCGGGCCCGCAGCCCGGGGGCTCGGTGGCGCGACGAGAT
The DNA here is from genome assembly GCF_002086455.1 of Mycolicibacter algericus DSM 45454. Classification (GTDB taxonomy): domain Bacteria; phylum Actinomycetota; class Actinomycetes; order Mycobacteriales; family Mycobacteriaceae; genus Mycobacterium; species Mycobacterium algericum. The sequence continues at coordinate 47,125 of NZ_MVHC01000019.1, read as the reverse complement.
ACGGGTCATCGGCCACGCGGTGCGGGACTGGGCGCTGGCGCATCCGGCCCGGTGGGCATTGCTGTACGGCAGCCCGGTTCCGGGGTATCACGCGCCGGCCGAACGGACCGTCGTGCCCGGCACCCGGGTGATCGCGGCCATGCTCGAGACCGTCGCGGCCGGCATCGCCGCCGGGGACATACCGCCCACGAGTCAACTTGCGACGCAGCCGTTGTCGGCCGACTCCGACCGGATCCGCGCGGAATTCGGCTTCATCGGCGACGACGGCGTCATCGCGAAATGCCTCCTGCTGTGGGCCGCCCTGGTCGGCGCCATCAGTCTGGACGTGTTCGGCGGCTACGGCGCCGACACCCTGACCCGACCGCGGGCGGTGTTCGACGCCCAGCTCAGCCTGCTGCTGGGGATGCTGACCCAGCCGCCGGATTAACGCGGCGGTCCCAGCTTCGGCTCTCCTTCGTCGAGCCTCGCTAAACCGCCGGATCAGTGACCGGAGGTCTTGAACCGCTCGATCGACCGGGTGATCTCGGCCTCGGCCTCGGCGCGGCCCACCCAGTCGGCGGCCTTGACGAACTTGCCCGGCTCCAGGTCCTTGTAGTGCACGAAGAAGTGCTTGATCGCGTCCAGCTCGTACTCCGGCACGTCGCCGATGTCGGCGATGTGGTCCCAGCGGTGGTCGCCGGCCGGCACGCACAGCACCTTGTCGTCGCCGCCGGCCTCGTCGGTCATCCGGAACATCCCCACCGGACGAGCCTCGACGATCACGCCGGGGAACACCGACTGCGGCAGCAGCACCATCGCGTCCAGCGGGTCGCCGTCCTCGCCGAGGGTGTCCTCGATGAAGCCGTAGTCGGCGGGGTAGCCCATCGGCGTGTAGAGGTAGCGGTCGAGCTTGACCCGCCCGGTGGCGTGGTCGATCTCGTACTTGTTGCGCTGGCCCTTGGGGATTTCGATGGTCACGTCGAATTGCACGCCGCACAGTCTAAGGCGGCCGGAGTCATGCCCCCACCCCGCCCTTCCGGCACAATTGGCCCCGACAGGCAGGGAGGGACATGGACTCCACTCGGTGGCGGCACAGCAGCACCCATCTGGGCATCGCGGGCGCGGTCCTGGCATTGGCCGCCGCCGTGGTGGTGGTGGCAGCGATTGTGCTCCCGGACGAGTCCGGCGCCGGCGCCCACGTCGTCGCGCCGGCACCGACCGCGACCGCCGAACCCGGGGTCGTCCCGGTCGTCGACGACGCCCCGGTGCCGACCGGCAGCGCCCTGACAGCAGCCATGTCGGCCGCGCTGGCCGACCCCAACCTGGGCCGCCTCACCGGCCGGATTACCGACGCGCTGACCGGCAAGGCGCTGTGGACACAGCAGGAAGACCTGCCGATGCAGCCGGCGTCCACCAACAAGGTGCTCACCGCGGCGGCCGCGCTGCTGGCGCTGGATCTGAGCACCCGCGTCACCACCCGGGTGACCGCGGGTGACCAGCCCGGCGTGGTGGTGCTGGTCGGCGCCGGCGACCCGACGCTGTCGACGGCCGAGGTCGGCCAGGACACCTGGTACCGCGACGCCGCCCGGATCAGCGACCTGGCCGATCAGGTCCGCCGCAGCGGCGTGACGCCCACCGAGGTCCGGGTGGACGTGTCGGCGTTCAGCGGCCCGAGCATGGCGCCGGGCTGGGACCCGGACGACATCGAAGGCGGCGACATCGCCCCGATCGAGGCGGTGATGGTCGACGGCGGCAGGATCCAGCCGACCACGGTCGAATCCCGGCGGTCGCGGACCCCCGCGCTGGACGCCGGCGAGGCGCTGGCCGCCGAACTCGGACTCGACGCCGACAAGGTCAGCATCGCGACCGCGTCGGTGACCGGACGGGAACTGGGCGCGGTGTCCTCGGCGCCACTGGTGGTGCGACTGGGCGAGATGATGAACGCCTCGGACAACGTGATGGCCGAATGCATCGGCCGGGAGGTGGCCGCGGCGATGGGCCGGCCGCGATCCTTCGCCGGCGCGGTCGACGCGGTGACCAACCGGCTGGCCACCGCCCATATCGCGGTCAGCGGCGCCAGTCTTTATGACTCCAGCGGGCTGTCGGTCGACAACCGGTTGTCCGCCCGCAACCTCGACGCGGTGGTGCAGGCGGCGGCCGGCCCCGACCAGCCGGAGTTGCGGCCGCTGTTGGACATGCTGCCGGTTGCCGGTGGCAGCGGCACGCTGTCCGATCGTTTCCTCGACCCCAGGACCGGCCGCGGTGCGGCCGGCTGGCTGCGTGCCAAGACGGGCTCGTTGACCCGGACCAACGCGCTGGCCGGCATCGTCACCGACCGCGACCGCCGGGTGCTGACATTCGCGTTCATCTCCAACGACGCCGGGCCGACCGGTCGGACCTCGATCGATGCCTTGGCCGCGGTGTTGCGGACGTGCGGATGCGGATGACCGAGCCCGATATCGGCCGCGCGGTGGACTGGGGGTTCGCCGCCACGGTGGGCGGCTGGCTGGTGCGCCCGGCGCCGCCGATGACCGACTACACCCGACGCCAGGTGATCGACGACCTGCACCGCAGCGCCCGGGCCGCCGAACCGCTGGTGCGGGAGGTCACCGGGCTGGGCGCCGACGGCCCGGTGCCCGAAGCGCGCATCATCGACCGGCCGCAGTGGATCGCCGCCGCCGCCGACTCGATGCGGGTGATGACGGGCGGCACCGAGACGTCGGTCGGGTTCTTCAGCGGCCGGCTGGCCGGGGCGCAGACCGGCGCGTTGCTGGCCTTCGTCTCCTCGGGCATCCTGGGCCAGTACGACCCGTTCTGTGCCGAAGACGGGCACGGGACGGGGCTGCTGCTGCTGGTCTACCCCAACGTGGTCGCCGTCGAGCGGCAACTGCGGGTCTCACCGGCCGACTTCCGGCTGTGGGTGTGCCTGCACGAGGTGACTCACCGGGTGCAGTTTTCCGTGAACCCGTGGCTGGCCGACTACATGTCGACGGCGCTGGGGGTGCTCACCGGCGACGGCAGCCCGGACCTCACCCAGGTGGTGAGCAGATTGGCCGACTACGTGCGGGGCCGCCGCGATGAGGCCGGACCGTCGGGAATCCTGGGTCTGGTGCGGGCGGTGCAGTCCGAGGACCAGCGCACCGCGCTGGACCAGCTGCTGACGCTGGGGGCGCTGCTCGAGGGACATGCCGACCACGTGATGGACGCGGTCGGTCCGGCGGCGGTGCCCTCGGTGGCGACGATCCGGAACCGCTTCGAGGAACGTCGTCAGCGCAGCCAGCCGCCGCTGCAACGGTTGTTGCGCGCGCTGATGGGTCTCGACGCCAAGCTCAGCCAGTACACCCGCGGCAAGGCCTTCGTCGACACCGTGGTCGGCCGGGTCGGCATGGACCGGTTCAACGCGGTGTGGTCGAGCCCGCAGCACCTGCCGTTGCCCGCCGAGATCGAAGAGCCGCAGCAGTGGATCGATCGGGTGCTGTAGCCGGGCTGCGCGCCGCGCTGCTGGCGTTCGCCGAACGCCACCTGCCCGAAGTGGAGCCCTGGTGCGTGGCGCTGTCGGGCGGTCCGGACTCGCTGGCCCTGACCGCCGTCGCGGCGCAGCTGCGGCCCACCACGGCGCTGATCGTCGACCACGGCCTGCAAGCCGGCTCCGCGCAGGTGGCCGGTCGTGCGCGCAGCCAGGCTATCGAGCTGGGATGCGTTGACGCGCAGGTCATCCCGGTGACCGTCGGAGGCAAAGGTTTTCGAGGCGGGCCGGAAGCCGCGGCACGCACCGCTCGTTACGGCGCGTTGGAGCGCGCCCGTGACCGGCGCCCGGTGTTGCTGGGTCACACCCTTGACGACCAGGCGGAGACGGTGCTGCTCGGGCTGGGGCGCGGGTCGGGGCCCCGGTCGCTGGCCGGAATGCGGCCCCATGACCCGCCGTGGTGCCGGCCGCTGCTGGGAGTGCGGCGTGCGGCGACCCGGGAGGCCTGCACCGAGCTGGCATTGACGCCCTGGCTCGATCCGCACAACAGTGATAAGCGCTTCACCCGGGTGCGACTGCGCTTGCAGGTGCTGCCACTGCTGGAGGATGTGCTGGGCGGCGGGGTGGCCGAGGCGCTGGCCCGCAGCGCGACCGCGTTGCGGGAGAACACCGAGCTGATCGACGCCCTGGCCGAGCAGGCCGCGCCGGAGGTCACGGCCGGCGCCGGGCTGGACACCGCTGGTCTTGCCGGTCTGGCCGGTCCGGTGCGCCGGGCGGTGATCCGTCGCTGGTTGCTGGCCGGTGGCGGCCGCGGGCTGACCGACCTGCAGATCCGCGCGGTGGATCGGCTGGTCACGCAGTGGCGCGGCCAGGGTGGGGTGGCGGTCGGATCGGACCTGCGCGGCGAGCGGCTCTTCGCCGTCCGCGACGACGGCGTGCTGCGGCTGCGCCGGGAGCCGGTCTGAGCATCGGGAGTTGGTCGTCGCGCGCCGGGCATGGCACGCTGTGCTGGTGGCTGCGTTCTCGCCGGGGGAGACACCCGAGTCGTACGCGGGCGACATCAAATCGGTGCTGCTGACCGAGCAGCAGATTCGAGCCCGCACCGCCGAACTGGGCGCGCAGATCGCCGCCGACTACACCGACGGCTCGAGGCCGGCCACCCAGGGTGAAAGCGGAGATCTACTGCTGATCACCGTGCTCAAGGGCGCCGTGCTGTTCGTCACCGACCTGGCCCGCGCCATCCCGCTGCCCACCCAGTTCGAGTTCATGGCGGTCAGCTCCTACGGTTCCTCCACGTCCTCGTCGGGGGTGGTGCGCATCCTCAAGGACCTGGACCGCGACATCAGCGACCGCGACGTGCTGATCGTCGAGGACGTCGTCGACTCCGGCCTGACCCTGTCGTGGCTGCTGCGCAACCTGGCCGCCCGCCGGCCCCGGTCGCTGCGGGTCTGCACGCTGTTGCGCAAACCCGAGGCGGTGCGCGCCGGAGTCGACATCGCCTACGTGGGTTTCGACATCCCGAATGACTTCGTGGTCGGCTACGGGCTGGACTACATCGAGCGCTACCGCGACCTGCCCTACATCGGCACCCTGGATCCGCGGATCTATCAGAGCTGATCGCCGACGAATGCTCTCCGTTCCGCCGAGCGTTATTCGGGGTGACGCGCCGGGGTGGCCGGCTTACTGATTTGGTTGGCGTTGGCGGAACTCTAGCGTCGGTTGCCGCTTTCAGTGTGTCGATGCCACGGCAACATCGGACGGCGCGCGAGAATCGCTGGATGAGCCACCCGGAGAATCAGCCAGAATCGTTCTCATCAACCGGTGGTGCCGCCTCGGATCCTCGATCTGCATTACGTCATCGCGATCCCGGCATCCCCGCCGCTCAGGACAAATGGCCAGCGCCGTGGCTGATAGTTGCCAGCGTTGCTGCGGCTTTGGCTCTGATATTTTTTCTCGGCGTTGGCTATGGGCTGCAGTGGGGTGCACAACAATGGGGGCCGGTGGCCGTATGGATTGGAACCGCAGCGACGTTCGCGGCTGTGGTCGTCGCGCTTGTGCAGTCGCGCGCTGCGCAGCGCACAGCCCAGCAACAAGAACTGGACAGGCGTATAGACCATGAAGTCAGTCGACGCCGGGAGTGCATCAGAGCACTGAGCGACCTCTGGGGCGGGATCAACAGCTTGAATCTCGACTTCCGTGCTTACGTCCTCTATCTACGACATTCTTTACCGCCAAATTTTAACTCCAAAGATCAGCATCCCGACGCGGCGCCGGGGCAAACGTACTCGAATGTGAATTATAACGAATTGCATAAATTTGTTGCTAAGCGCGCAGATAATCTCGAAACGCCGCTGTTCTACGCTATGGCACTGCTTAATGGGACGCCAATGGATGCCGCTTTGGACCAGCTTCAGGAACGAGTCAACAGCTGGCATGACGAGATTTACGCAATCCAACGAGACCTAACCGATGGCGCACGGCCCTGCCTCGACTTGTGGGTACAAGCATGGGACGACGTTCTAGCCCTGCGCCCCGAACATCTCGACTTGACACGACAGCACTTCGGTTTGGTCCGCGCGGACATTGCATCGCATATACGCAGTTGATCGTGATCTCATGGGGCGGGCGCTGGGAGGACCGCTAGCGCGGTCTTGAGGGAGCAACCCTCTCGTGCTCGACTGATCCGGTGATTCCGGCCCCATACCTTCGCCGACCGATCCTCAGCTCAGTTCCCACACCGCGGTCACCGAGAAGCCCACCGTCTGCTGGCCGGGCTCCACCGGGGGCGGTGCGGCCATCGCGCGCGGCATCGGCGCCTCGACCGATGTCGGCGACGGCGTGCCGCCGGCCACCTCGGAGATTGAGAGCACCCGGCCCAGCTGCAGGCCCGACAGCTGGGCGTACTGCTCGGCGCGGTCCCTGGCGTCGTTGAAGGCGCGCTCGCGGGCGTCGCGCACCAGCTGCGAATCATCCTCGATGGAGTAGCTGATCCCGTGGATCCGGGTGGCGTCCCCGCCGGCGCGCACGATCACGGCCAGCACCTGGGAGGCGGATTCGCGCTCGACCTTGACCCGGATGGTGTTGCCGGCCCGGTACCCGGTGATGTTCGCCGACCCGCCGGGCTCGGCGTTGCCGTACTGCGGCTGCAGGCTGACTCCGGTGGTGCTGATGTCCTTGCGGTCCACCCCGGCGTCGATCAGCGCGTCGATCACCGCCTGCTGGCGCTCGCTGGTCTGATTCATCGCGGTGGTGACATCGGCGGCGACGAACTCGATGCTTGCCTCGGTGGTCAAGGTATCCGGGATGCCTTGCACCTCACCGGATCCGACGACAGTCACCTGCCGGGACGGTTCCGGGCCGTCGGCACCGGGCACGGCGTCGCAGCCGGCCAACGCGGCGGTGGTCAGGCCCGCCAGGGCCAGCGTCGTCGACCAGCGGAGGCTCATCCGGGCGCGGCGTGTCGGCATGACTGGCACCTTATCGGAGTCGGGGACCGGGTCTTGCCAAAAGCCCGATGCGGCACACTGGGACGATGACCGTTGCCCCCGCGAGAGCGCTGTCCAAGGCCATCGAAGCCTTCGCCGGGCAGGTGTATTTCGCGCCGGAGTGTCACCGCGGCTACGCGGCGCTCGGTTTCGGGGCCAGTCCGGGGACGTCCGGTGGCGTCGAGCTGCCCGACGGCCCGGCCTACTTCTGCAGTCGTGGCTCGGCGCTCGGACAGGCCTCCGGGCAGGTGATCGCCGCGACCTTCGGGGTGTTCAACCCGGCGGTGGTGGTTCCGGCGGTCGACTACGGCTGGACGCTCACCGACGCGCCGGCCATCCGCGCGGCGCGCACCGACGGCTCGGCGGCCCAGCTGCGCCGCGTCCTCGGCGATGCGCCCGAGGGTCTCGATCGGGCGACGGCGCTGCTGGGCCGAGCCGCTGACGGGCTGCCGTTGGCGGGCAAGCCGCTGTTCGCCGGGCTGGTCGCCGCCGGACTTCTGGGCGACCCGCTCACCGACGCCTGGCTGTTGGCCGACCAGTTGCGGGAGTTCCGTGGCGACGCGCACGTGAACGCCTGGGTCGCAGCGGGTTTCGACGCCGTCGAGATCGGCCTGATCACCGAGCTGTACCGCGGGTTGCCGCCGCGCAGCTATGTGCGCAGCAGGGCTTTCAGCGAGGATGAGCTGAGTGCCGGCGAGGCGCGGCTCGCCGAGCGGGGCTTGGCCCGCGACGGCGTGCTCAGCGACGCCGGGCGCGCGGCCCGCGAGTCGGTGGAGACGGCGACCGATGCGGCGTGCGAACAGATCGTGGCCCGGCTCGGCGACGAGCTGCCCGAGTTGGTCGAGCTGGTGGGCGGCTGGTCGAAGCGGTTGCGTGAGGCCGGCGCCTTCCCCGCCTGAGCCTGCTTCAGGGTGTGACCAGGATCTTGCAGTGCCGGTCCGGGTCGGCCAGATCGTCGAATGCCGTCCCCACGGCGTCGAGTCCGACCTCGCCGGTGATCAGCGGTGCCACGTCGATCCGGCCCTCGGCGATCGCCTGTAGCGACGCGGCGAACTCCGCGGGCTCGTAGGCCAACACGAACTGCACGTTGATCTCCTTGGCGACACCGAAGAACGGGTGCACGGTGTCGGGCTGCATGCACACTCCCGCGACCACCAGCCGGGCCCCGACCGGCGCGCGCCGCAGCACGTCGTCGATGATGCCGGGCACGCCGATCGCTTCGAAGACCACCTTCGGCGTGACCGTGTCGAACGGAGAACCATCGGCCGGGTCGAGTGACCGATGCGCGCCCATCGCCGTCGCGAGGTCGCGCCGGGCGTGTGAATAGTCCGCTGCCACAATGTGTTCCACGCCGTGGGTTCGCAGTGCGGCGACGATCGCAATCCCGATCGGGCCGCAGCCCAGCACCAGCGCCGTATCGCCGGGCGTGATGCCGGACTTGTTGACCGCATGCAGTCCCACCGCCATCGGCTCGGTCAGCGCGGCGTGCCGGGGGTCCAGCCCGTTCGGGATGGGCACCAGCAGCGGGGCCGACAACAACATCTTCTCGGCATAACCGCCCACCGTGGCGTTGGAGTAGACGATCGGTTCAATACCCTTGGCGGCCAGCAGAACCGGAATCGACGTGACGGGCGTGCCGGCGGGAAAGGTGTCGGTGTCGGGACCGGCCTGCAGTACCCGAGCGCTGAATTCGTGGCCCATGAAGATGTCGGCGCCCAGGTCGACGGCGGTCTCGGCGGCCGGGGTGCCGGACATGGCCTGGGTCGCGGCCAGGACCTGCTCGCCGTGCGCGGCGAAGTGCAGGTCGGATCCGCAGATGCCGCAGGCCAACACCTCGACCAGCACCTGACCCTGGCCCGGCGTCGGCTCCGGCACGTCGTCGCGGTAGACCATCCGCCCGTCGCGCAGCACCGCGGCGCGCATCACCGCGGTCCGGACTCGGCGGCGTGCTCCACCACGGCGTTCTTGATCGCCTCGCCGGCCCGGCCGAACAACGTGTCACGCATGCCCTTGGCCCACTCGTGTGACGCCCGAGGCGCGGCGAGTTGGCCCTTGAAGTGGGGAATCACCTTGCGGGCCAACAGCTCATAACTGTGGTAGGTCGCCTCCGGCGAGGCCCAGTCGTGTCCCAGGAACAGCAGGGTGCCGAACCCGCCGGAGCGCTCCAGCAGGTCGGTGATGTGCTCGATGGCATCGTCGGGGGTGCCGATGCAGCAGCTGCCCGCCGCCGCATAGGCCTCGACGAACTCGGTCGGGGTCTGCGGCGAGCCCTCGACCTCGCTGGCCAGCGGAACGAACCCGGCCGCGCCGAAATAGTTCGCGAAATCCTGCAGGCCGTAAGTGCAGTCGGCCACCGCCTGTTCGCGGGTGTCGGCGATGTGCATGATGCTCAACACCCGCCAGCCGGCACGGTCCGGCTCGTCGCGGCCGGCCTTGACGGCCTGGTCGCAAACCACCTGCCAAGCGCTCTCGAGCGCGGCGAAGCCGCCCGGCACCGACATCGACAGCGACAGCAGTGAGGTGCCCAGTGCGCCGGCCAGTCGCGGTCCGGACGGCGAGATCATCGCCGCGGTCGAGACCTCCGGATACGGCCAGGTGTAGGGCCGGATGTGCAACGCGGCGTCACGCAGCGTGAACCAGTCCGAATGGCGGGTGACCAACTCGCCGGGCTCGGCGCGGAACAGCGCAAGGATCGCCTCCAGTGACTCCTGCATCATCCGGCGCTGCTCGACGGGATCGATGCCCATCATGTGTGCGTCGGTGGGCAGCGCGCCCGGTCCGGTGCCGAACATCACCCGGCCCCGGGTCAGGTGGTCCAGCAGTACCCAGCGGTCGGCGACCATCAGCGGGTGGTGATAGGGCAGCGAGACCACGCCGGTGCCCAGCCGGATGTGCTTGGTGCGTTCGGCGGCCGCGGCGATGAACACCTCCGGGCAGGCGATCAGCTCGTAGCCACCCGAGTGGTGCTCGCCGAACCAGGCCTCGTCGAACCCCAGCCGGTCCAGCGCGACCACCCGTTCAAGGTCGTATTCCAGTGCGACCGTCGGCGACTGGCCCAGCGCGTGAAACGGGGTGATGAAAACCCCGAAGCGCAGCGGCGCGGCCATCACGACACGGCTCCGGCCGGCAGGCCCGCCAGAAACTCGAGCAGCGCGGCGTTGACCTCGTCGGGCCGCTCCTGCTGCAGCCAGTGACCGGCGCCGTCGATCATCACCTCGCGGTAGGGCCCGGTGACCAGTTCACTGGCCCGATCCCGGCGGGTGAAGCTCAGCACCGGATCAGCGGACCCGGCGATGAACAGTGCTGGAACGTCGATGGTGGCAGCAGGTGGATTGGCCATGATCTCCCAGTTGCGGTCGAGATTGCGATACCAGTTCAGCCCGCCGGTGAAACCGGTACGGGTGAACTCGGCGATGTAGTGGTCCAGTTCGTCGGCGCTGATCCAGTCCGGCCGTGCGGCCGGTTCGGCCAGCCGTTCGATGAAACCCGCCGGGCCGGGAGCGGTCATCCGGATCGCCGAGTCATGATCGCCCGGGCTCAGGCTGCCCATCATCCGGCGCATGGTGCGAGCCGGGTCGGAGCCCAGTTCGGCGTCGGCGACACCGGGCTGCTGGAAATAGAGCATGTAGAAGAAGTTCTCGCCGAAGATCTTGCGGAACGCCTCGGTGGGCGGGGCCTGCGGGCGGGGTACCGGCGGCACGCTGAGCCCCGCCACAGCGACCACCCGCTCGGGGTGCAGTTGCGCGGCACTCCAGACCACCGGCGCACCCCAGTCGTGGCCGATCCAGACCGCACGGGTGGCCCCGACGTCGTCGAGCAGACCGACCAGGTCGCCGGTGAGCGCCGCGATGTCGTAGGCCGCGATCTCCTCCGGCCGCGACGAACCGCCGTAGCCGCGCTGATCGGGGGCCAGCACATGAAAGCCCGCGTCGGCCAGCGCGGGAATCTGATGTCGCCACGAGTAGGCCAGTTCCGGGAAGCCGTGTGCCAGCAACACCACCGGGGCGCCGGATTCGCCCGCTTCGGTGACCCGCAGGGTCACGCCGTTGGTGTCGACGAGACGTTCGGTTTGGTTGGCCACCGTCCCACCAAAGCACAACCGGTCCCGGGCGGAGAAGGGATTGCCGGGTCCGGCCAGCTCCAACCCATGCCGGACGACCGGGGCGGTAGCCTGAACATGCCCAGCTGCATGTACTGGAAGGATTTGGGCCGAGTTCGGCCGATGTCTGATGAATCGCAAAAACGTGATCCGCACCGTCACCGCGATCGCCGTGGTGCTGTTGCTCGGTTGGTCGTTCTTCTATTTCAGTGACGACACCCGCGGATACAAACCGGTCGACACCTCGGTCGCGGTGGCCCAGATCCACAGCGGAAACGTCAAGAGCGCCCAGCTCGACGACCGCGAGCAACAGTTGCGGCTGGTGCTGAAGAACCCGCTCACCAGCGTCGAGCTCTCCGACAAGGACGACAAGGCCGCCAGATCGGGCAAGTCCGAGCAGGTCGACAAGCTGATAGCGAAGTACCCGACCGGGTACGCGGTTCCGCTCTACACCGCGCTGACCAAGCAGAAGGCGGAGATCAACACCGTCGTCAACCAGGGCAGCATGCTGGGCACGCTGCTGATCTACATGCTGCCGATGTTGTTGCTGATCGGCCTGTTCGTGATGTTCTCCCGCATGCAGGGCGGTGCCCGGATGGGCTTCGGCTTCGGCAAGTCGCGGGCCAAACAGCTGGGTAAGGACATGCCCAAGACCACCTTCGCCGACGTCGCCGGCGTCGACGAGGCGGTCGAGGAGCTCTACGAGATCAAGGACTTCCTGCAGAACCCGGGCCGGTATCAGGCGCTGGGCGCCAAGATCCCCAAGGGTGTGCTGCTCTACGGCCCGCCCGGCACCGGCAAGACGCTGCTGGCCCGGGCGGTGGCCGGCGAGGCCGGTGTGCCCTTCTTCACCATCTCCGGCTCGGATTTCGTGGAGATGTTCGTCGGTGTGGGTGCCTCCCGGGTGCGCGACCTGTTCGAGCAGGCCAAACAGAACAGCCCCTGCATCGTGTTCGTCGACGAGATCGACGCGGTCGGGCGGCAGCGGGGCGCCGGCATGGGCGGCGGGCACGACGAGCGCGAACAGACCCTCAACCAGTTGCTGGTGGAGATGGACGGGTTCGGTGAGCGGGCCGGCGTCATCTTGATCGCAGCGACCAACCGGCCCGACATCCTCGACCCTGCGTTGCTGCGGCCCGGCCGGTTCGACCGCCAGATCCCGGTGACCAACCCCGACATCGCCGGCCGGCGCGCGGTGCTGCGGGTGCATTCGGCGGGCAAGCCGATCGGGCCGGACGCCGATCTGGACGGGCTGGCCAAGCGCACCGTCGGCATGTCCGGCGCCGATCTGGCCAACGTGATCAACGAGGCGGCGTTGCTGACCGCACGGGAGAACGGCACCGTCATCACCGGCGCGGCGCTGGAGGAGGCCGTCGACCGGGTGATCGGCGGCCCGCGGCGCAAGAGCCGGATCATCAGCGAACACGAGAAGAAGATCACCGCCTACCACGAGGGCGGACACACCTTGGCGGCGTGGGCGATGCCGGACATCGACCCCGTCTACAAGGTCACCATCCTGGCCCGCGGCCGCACCGGCGGGCATGCGGTGGCGGTGCCCGAAGAGGACAAGGGACTGCGCACCCGCTCGGAGATGATCGCCCAGTTGGTGTTCGCGATGGGTGGGCGTGCCGCCGAGGAACTGGTGTTCCGCGAGCCGACCACCGGCGCGGTCTCCGACATCGAAAAGGCCACCCAGGTCGCCCGGGCGATGGTCACCGAGTACGGCATGAGCGCCAAGCTCGGCGCGGTGCGCTACGGCAGCGAACACGGTGACCCGTTCGTGGGGCGCACCATGGGGACTCAACCGGACTATTCCCACGAGGTGGCCCGCGACATCGACGACGAAGTGCGCAAGCTCATCGAGGCGGCCCACACCGAGGCCTGGGAGATCCTCACCGAATACCGCGACGTGCTCGACACGCTGGCAGGCGAACTGCTGGAGAAGGAGACGCTGCACCGCGCCGATCTGGAGAAGATCTTCGGTGACGTGGCCAAGCGACCACGGCTGACCATGTTCGACGACTTCGGCGGCCGGGTCCCGTCCGACAAGCCGCCGATCAAGACTCCCGGTGAGCTGGCCATCGAGCGTGGTGAACCGTGGCCGCAGCCCCGGCCCGAGCCGGCGTTCAAGGCCGCCATCGCCCAGGCGACGCGCGAGGCGGCGGCCCGGGCGGGCGAATCCGGTACCAACGGCAGCAACGGCGTGCCCGCCGGTGACGCCGGAGCGGGAACCCAGCCGGACTATGGTGCCCCCGCGGGCTGGCATGCGCCGGGCTGGCCGCCGCCTCCCCAGCAGCAGCAGCCGCAGCCGCAGCCGCACTCCGGCTACTGGTACCCGCCGCAGCAGTGGCCGCAGCAGGGTTACCCGCCGGCGCAGCCCTACCCGCCGTATCAGCCCTACCCCGCACCCCCGCCGGCGCCGGCGGCGCCGCCCGGCGAGGGCGACGGCCACCAGCGCGGCACTGAGAAGAACAGGTCCGAACCGCCGTCCGGCGACTGAGAGAGTGGGATCGGCGATGACCTCAACAGGTTTCGATCAAGCGCGCGCCGAAGCCGCGGTGCGCGAACTGCTGTACGCGGTCGGCGAAGATCCGGACCGGGCGGGTCTGGTCGACACCCCGGCGCGGGTGGCCAGGGCGTACCAGGAGATGTTCGCCGGGCTCTACACCGACCCGGACACGGTGCTGGAGACCACCTTCGACGAACAGCACGATGAAATGGTGCTGGTCAAGGAGATCCCGCTGTACTCGACCTGCGAGCACCACCTGGTCTCCTTTCACGGCGTCGCTCATGTCGGCTACATCCCCGGCGACGACGGCCGGATCACCGGTTTGTCCAAGCTGGCGCGGGTGGTGGACCTCTACGCCAAGCGGCCGCAGGTGCAGGAGCGGTTGACCGGGCAGGTCGCCGACGCCCTGATGCGCAAACTGAACCCGCGCGGGGTCATCGTGGTGGTCGAGGCCGAGCACTTGTGCATGGCGATGCGGGGGGTGCGCAAGCCCGGTGCGATCACCACGACGTCGGCGGTGCGCGGCCAGTTCAAGTCCGACAGCGCGTCGCGCGCCGAAGCCCTGGAACTCATCCGGCGCAAGTGAACCCGACATGCGCCCAGGTCGTCGGGGTGGTCAACGTCACCGCCGACTCGTTCTCCGATGGCGGGCGCTACCTGAACGCCGACCGTGCCGTGGCGCACGGTCTGGAACTGGTGGCTGAGGGGGCTGCGATCATCGACGTCGGGGGTGAATCGACCCGGCCCGGCGCGGTGCGTGCCGATCCGCGGGCAGAAGCGCAACGGGTCGTTCCCGTTGTGAGAGAACTTGCAGCCCAGGGTATTACCGTCAGTATCGACACGATGAACGCAGCCGTCGCCCGGGCCGCGCTGGACTGCGGAGCCGAGATCGTCAACGACGTCTCCGGAGGGCGGGCCGATCCGGCGATGGCGCCGCTGCTGGCCGCCTCGGGTGCCGGCTGGGTGCTGATGCACTGGCGCCCGGTCGATCCCGGGCATCCGCATCGCGTTCCGGGCTACCGTGACGTCGTCGCCGAGGTGCGTGCCGACCTGCTCGCCTCGGTCGACGCCGCGGTCGCCGGCGGTGTGGACCCGACGAAGTTGATCATCGACCCCGGGCTGGGATTCGCCAAAACGGCGCAACACAATTGGACCCTGTTGAAGGCGCTGCCAGAGCTGGTCGGCATCGGCATACCGGTGCTCGTCGGAGCGTCGCGCAAACGGTTTCTCGGTACGCTGCTGGCTGGAGCCGACGGTGCGCCGCGGCCGCCCGACGAGCGGGAGACCGCCACCGCGGTCATCTCCGCGCTCGCCGGCCTGCACGGCGCCTGGGGCGTGCGGGTGCACGACGTGCGGGCCTCGGTCGACGCGCTCAGGGTCGTCGACGCCTGGACCGCAGCCGGGTCGCAAGGAGGCACGAGCGATGACTGACCGGATCGAATTGCGCGGGCTGAAGGTTCGCGGCAACCACGGCGTATTCGCCCACGAGCGGGCCGACGGCCAGGACTTCATCGTTGACATCACGGTGTGGATGGACCTGTCGGTCGCGGCCGCCAGCGACGCGCTGGCCGACACCTACGACTACGGGGTACTGGCGCAGCGCGCCGCCGAGATCATCGCCGGGCCGGCCCGCGACCTCATCGAGACCGTGGCCGCCGAGATAGCCGACGAGGTCATGGCCGATGCGCGGGTGCAGGCGGTGGAGGTAACGCTGCACAAGCCGCACGCCCCGATCCCGCTGACCTTTGCCGACGTCGCGGTGGTGGCGCGGCGATCACGACGCGACCGGCGCGGGACGGTGGTCCCGGCATGAGTGTGAGGAGGAGCGGCGCCGATGACTGAAGCGGTGCTTTCCATCGGATCCAACCTGGGTGATCGGTTGGCCAGGTTGCAGTCGGCCGTCGACGGCTTCGGCACGGCGGTCCGCGAGGTGTCCGGGGTCTACGAGAGCGAAGCGTGGGGCGGGGTCGATCAGGGTCGCTTCCTCAACGCGGTGCTGATCGTGGAGGATCCGGCCGTCGACAAACACGGTTGGCTGCACCGCGCACAGGACCTGGAACAGGCGGCGGACCGGGTCCGTGGCGAACGCTGGGGCCCGCGAACCCTCGACGTCGACGTGATCAGCTGCCGCGAACAACCCGGGGGCGCGGAGCTGTTCTCCCGCGACGACGGGCTGACACTGCCGCACCCGCTGGCGCATCTGCGCGCGTTCGTCATGGTTCCGTGGCTGGCGGTCGAGCCGGAGGCGCAGCTGACGGTGGCCGGCCGGCAGTGCGCGGTGGCGGGCCTGCTGGACGAACTGGAACCCGCCGACCGCACCTCGCTGCGGCTGACCGACCTGGTGCTGCAGCGCTGATGGGCCCGACCCGTAAACGAGACGTCACCGCAGGCGTGGTCGCCGCTGCGGTGCTCAGCTACCTGGCGGTTCCGCTGTTGTACCGATGGTTCCCGCCGATCACCGCCTGGACCGGGATATCGCTGCTGGTGGCCGCGATCGCCGAGGCGGCCTGGGGCCGGTATGTCCGGGAGAAGATCGATGACGGCCAGATCGGCGTGGGGCCCGGGTGGCTGCACCCGCTGGCGGTGGCGCGCACCGTGGTGGTCGCCAAGGCCTCGGCCTGGATGGGTGCGCTGGTGCTCGGCTTCTGGCTCGGTGTGCTGGGCTACCTGTTGCCGCGCCGCGCCGCGCTGCACGTCGCCGCCGAGGACACCGGAGGCGCGGTGGTCGCCGCGGTCAGTGCACTGGCACTGCTCATCGCTGCGCTGTGGTTGCAGAACTGCTGCAAGTCGCCGCAGGACCCCGGACAGTCCGGGCAGCTGACCGGAAATCAGCCGGGGTGAGAATCGCCGGAGCAGGGCGACACGCGGAGTGACCTCGTACAGGTACAGTCGGGCAATGCGTGTCGGCAACGATGCGGACGCGCTGGGGCGCCCCCGTCCGCGCAGCGGCGAGGGGGACGAGGCGACGAGGTGGAGCGGCGCAGATGAATTCGGTCCTGTCCCGCGCCCCGGGTCGGCGTGGCGGTCGCAGGCCGGGCTGGACGCTGATGACGGCCTTGCTGATCCTCGCTATCGCGTCGAGTTCGGCATTGGTGTTCACCAGTCGGGTGGAACTGCTGAAGCTCGCGGTCATCGTGGCGCTGTGGGCGGCGGTCGCGGCGGCGTTTGTGTCGGTGATCTACCGGCGGCAAAGCGACGTCGACCAGGCCCGGGCCCGGGACCTGAAGCTGGTCTACGACCTGCAGCTGGATCGCGAGATCTCGGCGCGGCGTGAATACGAGCTGACGGTGGAGTCGCAGCTGCGCCGTGAGCTGGCCTCGGAGCTGCGGGCGCAGGCCGCCGACGAGGTCGCCGCGCTGCGAGCCGAGTTGGCCGCGCTGCGGACCAACCTGGAGATCCTCTTCGACTCCGACCTGAGTCACCGGCCGGCGCTGGAGACTGATTCCTCTGCGCGCACGACTATTCGTGCCTACAGCGACTGGGCCCGCTCGGGTGGGGAGTCCGACGGCGCGCGCGCCACTCCGGCCGCTGCGGCCTACTACCCCGAGGATCCGGTCACCCAAACCACCGAGAGCCCGATCATCGACGTTCCGGAGGTGGGGATCCCGACCGGTGGAATCCCCACGCCGGCGGCGCATCAGACATATCAGCCGCCCCAGCCGTCGCAGACCTCGCAGCCGCCGCCTGCCGAGCCGACCTACCGCGGTTCGCATCGCCGGGCCGCCGACGAGACGCCGCGCCGAGCCGCGGAGGATGGCGGCGCCCGTCGAGCCGCGGAGGAGGCGGTCCAGCGTCACCCCGCGGAGGAGGTCCAGCAGCCCGCTGGCCGTTGGGCGCAGCCCCCGCAGCCGTTCGTCCCGCCCGAGCCCCGCAGGGAAGCCGAGTCCCGTCGCGAGCCCGCCCCGCCGCCGACGCCACCTCCGGCCGCGCCACCGCCGCCGCCCTGGGTGGCGGGACCGCCGGCTTCGCCACCGGCTTCAGAACCGGCGTGGAAACCGGTTGGCGCCGAGGGCGAGTGGCTGCCCCCGGGCTCGCCGGGCAGCAACTGGTCCGCGGAGACTCCTCCCACTGCCGCGGACTCCGGCCGGCACGGCGCCGCCGAACCCCGGCATGCCGGCGAAGACGCGGTGGCGGCCGCACCCGAACGCAGCGCCGAAGCGCCGTCGCGGCACGGCCGTCACGCGGGGCCGGGCACACTGGCAGACGGCCCGGTCAACGGCGCCGAGCGGGCCCGCCACGACGGGGAGGGGCGTCGGCGGGCGCGCTCCCGGCACTCGGCGGAGCCGGTCGGCAGCCATGCCCAGCCGGAGTCGGCGCCCGGGAGCGCCCCGGGTCGCTCGGCACGGCATTCCACCGGCGCTGAGCCGGGAACCGAGGCCGCCCCGAACACCGGCGGGCAGTCGGTCGCCGAACTGCTGGCCCGGCTGCAGGCAACCCCGACCGAGGGGCGCCGGCGTCGCCGCCGCGAGGAATAGCGGCCGCGGCTGCGACCAACGTCACTCTCCGGGCCAGGGCCGATCGGGATAGACTCTGCCCGACCGTCCGGTACCCGCAACGCGGGACTGGAACGAACCAAGAGAACCTGTGAGGTCGTCTGCATGGTGCAGTTCGACGGACTGCGGCCCGCCCGACTCAAGGTGGGAGTCATCTCGGCAGGCCGGGTCGGCACCGCGTTGGGTATCGCTTTGGAGCGCGCCGACCACGTCGTGGTGGCGTGCAGCGCCATCTCCGAGGCGTCGCGGCAGCGCGCTGCCCGGCGGCTGCCCGACACCTTGGTGCGTCCGGCCCACGATGTCGCCGGTGATGCCGAATTGCTGCTGCTGGCGGTGCCCGACACCGAACTGGCCGGCATCGTGTCCGGCCTCGCCGCCACCGGTGCGGTACGCGCCGGCACGATCGTCGTGCACACCTCCGGTGCCACCGGGATCGGCGTGCTGGCGCCGCTGACCGAGCAGGGCTGTTTGCCGTTGGCGATCCACCCCGCGATGACGTTCACCGGCGCCGACGAGGACATCGACCGGCTGACCGACAGCTGTTTCGGCATCACCGCCGCCGACGAGATCGGCTATGCCATCGGCGAGTCGCTGACGCTGGAGATCGGCGCCGAGCCGTTCCGGGTCGACGAAACCGTCCGCACGCTCTATCACGCCGCGCTCTGTCACGGCGGCAACCACGTCGTCACCGTGATCGACGACGCGCTGGCGGCGCTGCGGGCGGCGCTGCCCGGCCGGTTGGGCGCCACCGAGGTACCCGACCCCGACGGCGTTGCCGAACGGGTGCTGGGGCCGTTGGTGCGGGCTGCGCTGGCCAACACCCTGCGAGACGGCCGGGCCGCGCTGACCGGGCCGGTGGCCCGTGGCGACGCGGCCACCTTGGCCCGCCACCTCGAGGCGCTGACCGGCGTGGACCCGGAGCTGGCCGAGGCCTACCGCAGCAACGCGCTGCGCACCGCGCGCCGCGCCGGCGCCGCCGAGGACGTGCTGGCGGTGCTGGCCCGGTGATCCCCAACGCTGCCCGGGGCGCGCAGCCCACCTTCGCCGCCGGTGAGCTCAACGTCTACGCCCGGCCGGACGAGATCGCCCGCGTCACCCGGGCGCTGCGCTCGACCGGCCGTCGGGTGATGCTGGTGCCGACCATGGGCGCGCTGCACGACGGCCACCTGGCGTTGGTGCGTGCCGCCCGCAAGGTGCCGGGCGCCGTTGTGGTGGTGTCGATCTTCGTCAACCCACTGCAGTTCGGCGCCGGCGAGGATCTCGAGGCCTATCCGCGGACCCTGGACGACGACCTGGCCCTGTTGCGCGCTGCGGGTGTCGAGCTGGTCTTCGCCCCGACCGCCGCCGCGATGTATCCCGACGGGCCGCGCACCGCCGTGCACCCGGGCCCGCTGGGATCCGAGCTCGAAGGTGCCGCGCGCCCGACGCATTTCGCCGGAATGCTCACCGTGGTCGCCAAATTACTGTCGATCGTGCGGCCCGACCGGGCGTTCCTCGGCGAAAAGGATTATCAGCAGCTGGTGCTGGTGCGCCAGATGGTCGCGGACCTCGATCTCGACGTGACCGTGGTGGGGGTGCCGACGGTGCGTGAGCCAGACGGCCTGGCGCTGTCGTCGCGCAACCGCTACCTCGACCCGGCGCAGCGCGAGGCCGCGGCGGCGTTGTCGGCGGCGCTGGCCGCCGGTGAGCGCGCCGCATCGGCCGGGGCGACCGCGGCTCTCGACGCCGCCGGCGCGGTGCTCTCCGCGGTTCCGGCGGTCGATGTCGACTACCTGCAGGTGCGCGGCGTCGACCTCGGGCCCGCGCCGGCCGAAGGGCAGGCGCGGCTGCTGATCGCCGCCCGGCTCGGAGCGACCCGACTGATCGACAACGCCGCCATAACACTCGGATTTCCCGCCGACGACACGTCGGTCGGTTCGGATGGATATCCCGCCGCACAAAACCGGAGGAATTGATGTTTCGGACGATGCTCAAGTCGAAGATTCACCGCGCCACGGTGACCCACGCCGACCTGCACTACGTCGGATCGGTGACCATCGATGCCGACCTGATGGACGCCGCCGACCTGCTCGAGGGCGAGCAGGTGACGATCGTCGACATCGACAACGGCGCTCGACTGGTCACCTACGCCATCACCGGCGAGCGGGGGACAGGCGTCATCGGAATCAATGGTGCCGCAGCGCATCTGGTGCATCCGGGTGATCTGGTGATCCTGATCGCCTACGGCACCATGGAGGACGCCGAGGCCCGCCGGTATCGGCCGCGGATCGTGTTCGTCGACTCCGACAACAAGCAGGTGGATCTGGGTGACGACCCCGCCTTCGTGCCCGACGACGTGGCCGACCTGCTCTCACCGAGAAGCGTGGGGTAGCTGTGCTGCTGGCGATCGACGTCCGAAACACCCACACCGTGATCGGCCTGCTGGCCGGTTCGGGTGAGCACGGAAACGTGGTGCAGCAGTGGCGAATCCGCACCGAGGCGGAGATCACCGCCGACGAGCTGGCGCTGACCCTGGACGGACTGATCGGTGACGACGGCGAACAGCTCACCGGGGCTGCGGCGCTGTCCACCGTGCCGTCGGTGCTGCACGAAGTGCGAGTGATGCTCGATCAATACTGGCCCTCGGTGCCGTCGGTGCTGATCGAACCGGGAGTGCGTACCGGGATCCCGCTGCTGGTCGACAATCCCAAGGAAGTCGGCGCCGACCGGATCGTCAACTGCCTCGCTGCTTTTCACAAGTTCAACAAGGCGGCGATCGTCGTCGACTTCGGTTCGTCGATCTGCGTCGACGTGGTGTCGGCCAAGGGCGAATTCCTGGGCGGCGCGATAGCCCCTGGTGTTCAGATCTCCTCGGATGCCGCTGCGGCCCGCTCTGCGGGGTTGCGTCGGGTCGAGCTCACCCGGCCGCGCTCGGTGATCGGCAAGAACACCGTCGAATGCATGCAGGCCGGCGCCGTGTTCGGCTTCGCCGGACTGGTCGACGGGCTGGTTCGCCGGGTCCGCGACGATACGCCGGGCTTGGCCGACGCCACCGTGGTGGCCACCGGGCACACCGCGCGTGAGTTGCTCGCCGATCTGGAGACGGTCGACCACTACGACGCCAATCTCACCCTGGACGGTTTGCGCTTGGTGTTCGAGCGCAACCGGGACAGTCAGCGGGGCAGGCTGCGGCCGGCGCGCTGAGCGCCCGCCGGTTGATTAAGCTGGCACGTCGTGAGCTCCGCCGATACCCCCGACACCCCAGAGCTGTCGCACCCCGAGGACCCCGACCTTCCCGAGCAGTTCCGCATTCGCCGCGACAAGCGGGCGCGGTTGCTGGCCCAGGGCCGCGATCCCTATCCGGTGGCGGTGGACCGCACCCACACGCTCGCCCAGATCCGGGCCGCCTACCCTGACCTCGCCGCCGACACCGAAACCGGCGACGTTGTCGGCGTGGCCGGTCGGGTGGTGTTCGCCCGCAACTCCGGAAAGCTGTGTTTCGCAACCCTGCAGGAGGGCGACGGTACCCAGTTGCAGGTGATGATCAGCCTGGCCAGCGTCGGCGAACAGCCGTTGGAGTCGTGGAAGGCCGATGTCGACCTGGGCGACATCGTCCACGTGCACGGCGAGGTGATCAGCTCCCGCCGCGGCGAGCTGTCGGTGTTGGCCGACTCGTGGCAGATGGCGTCGAAATCGCTGCGGCCGTTGCCGGTCGCGCACAAGGAGATGAGCGAGGAGTCGCGGGTCCGGCAGCGCTACGTCGACCTGATCGTCCGGCCGGAGGCGCGGATCGTGGCTCGCCAGCGGATCCTGGTGATTCGAGCCATTCGCTCCGCCTTGGAACGTCGCGGATTCCTCGAAGTCGAAACGCCGATGTTGCAGACATTGGCCGGTGGGGCGGCGGCCCGACCGTTCGTCACGCATTCGAACGCACTCGATGTCGACCTCTACCTGCGAATCGCTCCTGAGCTTTTCCTGAAACGCTGTGTTGTCGGTGGCTTCGAGCGGGTCTTCGAACTCAATCGGGTGTTCCGAAACGAAGGCGCCGATTCTACGCATTCGCCCGAATTCTCGATGCTGGAGACCTACCAGGCCTATGGCACCTACGATGACTCGGCCGTGGCCACGCGGGAGATTATTCAAGAGGTCGCCGACGAGGTGATCGGGACCCGCCGACTACCACTGCCCGACGGCAGCACCTACGACATTGACGGCGAATGGGCGACGGTGGAGATGTACCCGTCACTGTCGCACGCGATCGGCGAGGAGATCACCCCGGCGACCTCTGCGGATCGGCTGTGGGCGGTGGCCGACCGGCTCGGTGTGGAGATTCCCACCGACCGCGGCTACGGACACGGCAAGCTGGTCGAGGAACTGTGGGAACATGCCGTGGGTAATGCCCTGAGTGCGCCCACGTTCGTGCGGGACTTCCCGGTTGAGACGACTCCGCTGACGCGGCAACACCGCAGTATCGACGGGGTCACCGAGAAGTGGGATCTCTACATGCGCGGGGTCGAACTGGCCACCGGCTACTCCGAACTCATCGACCCGGTGGTGCAGCGCGCGCGTTTTGAGGATCAGGCGCGCGCCGCGGCGGCCGGCGACGACGAGGCGATGGCACTGGACGAAGACTTCCTGGTAGCGATGGAACACGCGATGCCACCCTGCACCGGCACCGGAATGGGCATCGATCGCCTGCTGATGGTCTTGACGGGCCTGTCAATTAGGGACACCGTTTTGTTCCCGATTGTTCGGCGCCACGGCAACTGAACTCCTGACGACGGCTGTTGTGTTGAAGCAGGCGTATTTTTATGGCACATTGGTCCGCGAGGTCGAATACGGCTTTGCGCACAGTTTGCGCGCAGGAAAGCTAACTTAGGGGTACCGATGGCGAAAAAAGTGACCGTCACCTTGATCGATGATTTCGATGGTGAGGGTGCCGCCGACGAAACAGTCGAATTCGGGCTGGACGGGGTGACCTATGAGATCGATCTTTCAACCAAGAATGCCACGAAACTGCGCTCCGACTTGAAGAAGTGGGCGGACGCGGGCCGTCGGGTCGGCGGCCGGCGGCGGGGACGGGCCGGCGGCGCCCGCCGCGGGGCGATCGACCGGGAACAAAGCGCCGCGATCCGCGAATGGGCTCGCCGCAACGGCCACAACGTGTCGACCCGCGGCCGTATCCCGGCCGACATCATCGACGCATTTCACGCCGCCACTTAGAGTTGCCACCGGCCCCGGCGGTTTAGCGAAGCTGGAACCGCCGCATAGTTTCGGTTTTCGCTGCTGGCGAACCCGGTGACCCGGCGGAACGTATTCGGGGGTCGCGCCGTTGCTCCCTTGCATCAGGTGCCAGGCCTTTCGGGGTCTGCCACCCGCAGGTAGTCGATATCGGTACGCATTGCACGGCAGGTCCCAGCGCGCTCGGCCGCCCACTACAGTGGACGGCAGGTGCGCGCGGCCGAGCCGAGGCCGACCAAGTACCGATGGTGAGGGAGAGCAGGTAAACACCGATGTTCGAAAGATTTACCGACCGGGCCCGCAGGGTTGTCGTCCTCGCGCAGGAAGAGGCGCGGATGCTCAACCACAACTACATCGGGACCGAGCACATCCTGCTCGGGTTGATCCACGAGGGCGAGGGCGTGGCCGCCAAGTCGCTGGAGTCGCTGGGCATCTCCCTGGAGGGGGTGCGCAGCCAGGTCGAGGAGATCATCGGCCAGGGCCAGCAGGCGCCGTCCGGGCACATCCCGTTCACCCCGCGCGCCAAGAAGGTGCTCGAGCTGAGTCTGCGTGAGGCGTTGCAGCTCGGCCACAACTACATCGGCACCGAGCACATCCTGCTCGGCCTGATCCGTGAGGGCGAGGGCGTCGCGGCACAGGTGCTGGTCAAGTTGGGCGCCGACCTGACCCGGGTGCGCCAGCAGGTCATCCAGCTGCTGAGCGGCTACCAGGGCAAGGAGACCGCCGAGGCCGGCACCGGCGGCCGGGGCGGAGAGTCCGGCTCGCCGTCCACCTCGCTGGTGCTCGACCAGTTCGGCCGCAACCTGACCGCCGCGGCCATGGAGGGCAAGCTCGACCCGGTGATCGGCCGGGAGAAGGAAATCGAGCGGGTCATGCAGGTGCTTTCCCGGCGCACCAAGAACAACCCGGTGCTGATCGGTGAGCCCGGCGTCGGCAAGACGGCCGTGGTGGAGGGGCTGGCGCAGGCGATCGTGGCCGGCGAGGTCCCCGAGACGCTGAAGGACAAGCAGCTCTACACCCTGGACCTGGGTTCGCTGGTCGCCGGCAGCCGCTACCGCGGTGACTTCGAGGAGCGGCTGAAGAAGGTCCTCAAGGAGATCAACACCCGCGGCGACATCATCTTGTTCATCGACGAGCTGCACACCCTGGTGGGCGCCGGCGCGGCCGAGGGCGCGATCGACGCGGCCTCGATCCTTAAGCCCAAGCTGGCGCGCGGCGAGCTGCAGACGATCGGCGCCACCACCCTCGACGAGTACCGCAAGTACATCGAGAAGGACGCCGCGCTGGAGCGCCGGTTCCAGCCGGTGCAGGTCGGTGAGCCCACCGTGGAGCACACCATCGAGATCCTCAAGGGCCTGCGGGACCGCTACGAGGCCCACCACCGGGTCTCGATCAGCGACTCGGCGATCGTGGCCGCGGCCACCCTGGCCGACCGCTACATCAACGACCGGTTCCTGCCGGACAAGGCGATCGACCTGATCGACGAGGCCGGTGCACGGATGCGGATCCGCCGGATGACCGCGCCGCCGGACCTGCGCGAGTTCGACGAGAAGATCGCCGACGCGCGCCGCGAGAAGGAGTCCGCGATCGACGCGCAGGACTTCGAGAAGGCCGCCAGCCTCCGCGACCGCGAGAAGCAACTGGTCGCCCAGCGCGCAGAGCGTGAGAAGCAGTGGCGCGCCGGGGATCTCGACGTCGTGGCCGAAGTCGATGACGAGCAGATCGCCGAGGTGCTGGGCAACTGGACCGGCATCCCGGTGTTCAAGCTGACCGAGGCTGAGACCACCCGCCTGCTGCGGATGGAAGACGAGCTGCACAAGCGGATCATCGGGCAGAAGGATGCCGTCAACGCCGTCTCGAAGGCGATCCGCCGCACCCGTGCCGGGTTGAAAGACCCCAAGCGGCCGTCCGGCTCGTTCATCTTCGCCGGTCCCTCCGGTGTCGGTAAGACCGAGCTGTCCAAGGCGCTGGCGGAGTTCCTGTTCGGCGACGACGATGCGCTCATCCAGATCGACATGGGCGAGTTCCACGACCGCTTCACCGCCTCTAGGCTGTTCGGGGCCCCTCCGGGCTACGTCGGCTACGAGGAGGGCGGCCAGCTGACCGAGAAGGTGCGGCGCAAGCCGTTCTCGGTGGTGCTGTTCGACGAGATCGAGAAGGCGCACCAGGAGATCTACAACTCGCTGTTGCAGGTCCTCGAGGACGGTCGGCTCACCGACGGTCAGGGTCGCACGGTGGACTTCAAGAACTGCGTGCTGATCTTCACCTCCAACCTGGGCACTTCCGACATCTCCAAGGCGGTCGGACTGGGCTTCACCCAGGGCGGCGGGGAGAACAACTACGAGCGGATGAAGCTCAAGGTCAACGACGAGCTCAAGAAGCACTTCCGCCCGGAGTTCCTCAACCGCATCGACGACATCATCGTCTTCCACCAGCTGTCCAAGGAAGAGATCATCCAGATGGTGGATCTGATGATCGGCCGGGTGGCCAAGCAGCTCAAGGCCAAGGACATGGACATCGCGCTGTCCGACAAGGCCAAGTCGCTGCTGGCCAAGCGCGGCTTCGACCCGGTGCTGGGGGCGCGTCCGCTGCGGCGCACCATCCAGCGCGAGATCGAGGACCAGCTCTCCGAGAAGATCCTGTTCGAGGAGCTCGGCCCCGGCCAGCTGGTGACCGTCGACGTCGACAATTGGGACGGCGAGGGTCCGCAGGAGGACGCGGTGTTCACCTTCGTCGGCAGCCAGAAGCCGGCGGCGGACCTCGCTCAGGCAGGCGCGCCGGCCGAATAGTCGCCGAGCAGTCGCGAAAGCCCCCTTTTCCGTGAGGAATTGGGGGCTTTCGCGACTGCTCGCCCGCTCAGCGCGCTACCGGCAGCAGTCCGAACGCCTGCTTGGCGACCTGCAGCATCCAGCTGCCGACGCTCTTGCCGTGATCACGCGGCCAGTTGAGCTGGAAGCTGACGACCCACGGTTGGCCGCCGCGGTCGACGGCGTACCAGCTGAAGGTCAGGTCGCCGGGCAGGCCGCCGGCTTTCGCGCCGATGTAGGGCCAGTCGGCGCGGGGCAGGTCGATGCCGCGGACCGCGGACAGGATCTCGTGGACGGGAGCGGCCTTGCCCACCGCACCGGCCTGCAGCGCCACGTGTACTCGGCAGATGTCCTCTGCGCTGCCGTACCACTCCGCGCCGTAGGCCGACGCCGGAACGTGTGCGCGGACCGGATCCGGCTCGTACGGCCGCGAGTTGGCCTGCTGCAGTAGCTTTGCCCGCTCTTGCGGGGAGCCGTGCTGCCACTGCTCGCGCAGGTCGGGCTTTCCCCAGCCCACCGAGAACAACTCGTACATGGTGGGAAACGGCGTCATGCTGGCCGGGTCGTGGTGGCCGGCCGTGACCAGTGCCCGCTCGACGGCATGGGTTCCCACATGGTCGATCAGCAGGTCGGTCGCCATGTTGTCGCTGGTGGCGATCATCTTCTCGGCGGCCTTGCGCACCGACACGTGGGCGCCCTCGGGTAGTTCCTCCAGTCCCGACGAGCCGACCACCTTGGCCCGACCGGTGATGGTCAGCGGATCGTCCCAGGACACCCGGCCGGCCTTTACCTCGTTGGCCACCGCCAACAGCACATACAGCTTGAAGATCGACGCCAGCGGCAGCGACTGTCGGGCATTGGTGCCGGCCACCGGCTTGCACGTGCCGTCCTCGATGCGCGACGCCTGATAGGAGTAGCGCGCGCCGGTCCGGCTCAACACCGCGTCGAGGTCACGCCAGGAGCGGATCGTCGGTGCCTCGGTGGTCGGTTTGAACAGGTCCACCATCCCGTTGTCGTCGGTGCGGATCCTGATGTCCTGGTGGGCACCGTAGGAGGTGGTCAGGTGCAAGGTGGCCGCGCCGGCGCTGATGTCGACGCTGTCCAGCTGAAACGGCCGGTCCCACCACAGCGACTCCATGGTGGCGACCACCTGATCGACCTTGTCCGGTGCGGCCAGGGTGGCCACCCCGACCGGGCCGATCGGCCAGTCGGAGTTGAGCATGTCCATGGTCTGCTTGGCGCGCAGACCCGGCGGGGTCTTGGTGGAGATCGCCGCCCCGCCGGTGTCGGCCGGTGAGGCAGGCGAGGGTGCACAGCCGGTGGCCGACGCGGCGAGCAGGCTCGCCAGGGCCACGGCGGTCGTGCATGCCGCCAGTCGGCGCCGCACCGAGCTAGGCCTGGGAGGCGGTTCCGGCCACGTCCAGCACGACCTCGAACTCCAGCAACGACGCACCGGTCGCCACCGGCTTGGCCCGCTGCCCGGCGTGTGCTTCGACGGCGGGGCCCTGAGCCCACGCCTGGAAGGCCTCGTCGGACTCCCAGTGCGTCACCACGAAGTAGCGGTCTTCCCCCTTGACCGGCCGCAGCAGCTGGAAGCCGAGAAAACCGGGCTGGTTCTCCACCGCATGCGCACGGTGGGCGAACCGGTTCTCCAGCTCCGGGCCGGCGTCGGCGGGCACCTCGATTGCATTGATCTTGACCACGGACATGTGGCCTAGGCTACCGTGCCCCGGGTGGACACCCCCTCGAGCGAGCTGCTGACCTATCGCGGCGGACACGGCGCACCGCTGGTGTTGGTGCACGGCCTGATGGGTCGCGGCAGCACCTGGCCGCGGCAACTGCCCTGGCTCAGCCGGCTGGGGGCGGTCTACACCTACGACGCGCCGTGGCATCGCGGTCGCGACGTCGCCGACCCGTACCCGATCGCCACCGAACGGTTCGTTGCCGACCTGGCCGCCGCCGTCGAGCAGCTGCCGTGTCCGGTCCGCCTGGTCGGCCACTCGATGGGCGCGTTGCACGCCTGGTGCCTGGCGGCCAGTCGGCCCGAGCTGATCTCCGCGCTGGTGGTGGAGGACATGGCACCGGACTTCCGGGGCCGTACCACCGGCCCGTGGGAGCCCTGGGTTCATGCTCTGCCGGTCGAATACACCCGTGCCGAGCAGGTGATCGAGGAGTTCGGCGACGTCGCCGGGCGGTACTTCCTGGAGGCCTTCGACCGCACCGCTACCGGCTGGCGGCTGCACGGCCGGCCCGAGCGGTGGGTGCAGATCGCCGCCGAGTGGGGCACCCGCGACTACTGGGACCAGTGGCAGCAGGTGCGCTGCGCGACATTGTTGATCGAGGCCGGTAACTCGGTGACACCCGCCGGCCAGATGCGCGAAATGCACCGCATCGCCGCCCAGAGCAGCTATTTGCACGTCCCGGACGCCGGCCACCTGGTGCACGACGAGGCGCCGCAGACCTACCGCGAGGCCGTCGAGTCGTTTCTCTCCTGACCGGGCAGCGCGAAGCGGCCGTCGGCGAGCTGTTCCACCAGGCCGTCGTCCAGCAGTGAGGCCAGTGCACGTTCGCGCTGCACCGGATCCACCGGCCACGCCACGTCGAGGTCGGCCCGTGTGACCGAGAATTCGTTGTCTCGCAACACATCCAGCAGGCGCCCACGCACCTGCCGATCAGTGCCGGCATAGCGTTGGACGGGCCGCCTGGGGCCGTCGGCTGACGGTGAGCCGGCCAGCCGCCAGCGGCAGTGCTCGCGCAGCGGACAGCTGTCGCAGCGCGGGGTGCGGGCCGTGCACACCAGCGCCCCGAGTTCCATCAGGGCCGCCGAGAACCGGGCTGCCCGAGCGCCATCGGGCAGCAGTGCGGCGACATCGGCGTGGTCGCGCTTCGCCGACGGGCCCGCCGCATCGGCACGTCCGTGCACGGCCCGGGCCACCACCCGGCGCACATTGGTGTCCACCACCGGGACCGGTTTGCGATAGGCGAAGCAGGCCACCGCCCGCGCGGTGTAGCTGCCGATCCCGGGCAGTTGCTCCAGGGTCTCGACGTCGTCGGGGACCACGTCGGCGAAGTCCCGGGCGATCGTGACTGCGCATTCGTGCAGTCGCTTGGCCCGGCGCGGATAGCCCAGCTTTCCCCAGGCCCGCAACACGTCCGCGGGGGTGGCGGCGGCTGTCGCCGACGGTGTGGGCCAACGCGCCACCCAGTCGGTCCAGATCGGCAGCACCCGCGCGACCGGGGTCTGCTGCAACATGAACTCGCTGACCAGGATCTGCCACGGTGACACCCCGACCGCCCGCCACGGCAGATCCCGTTCGGCGGAATCGAACCAGCCGAGTAGGTCACCGGCGTCGACGGTCATCGGTCCGCCGTGCACAATGTCGGATATGCCCAACTCCAACCCGATATCCGCATGGAAGGCACTCAAGGAGGGTAACGAGCGCTTCGTCGCCGGCGAACCCCTCCATCCCAGCCAGGACGTCGCGCGTCGCGCCGCGCTGGCCGACGGCCAGAAGCCGACCGCGGTGGTGTTCGGTTGCGGCGACAGCAGGGTCGCGGCCGAAATTATCTTCGATCAGGGCCTGGGCGACATGTTCGTGGTCCGCACCGCCGGCCATGTCATCGATGCAGCGGTGCTGGGTTCCATCGAGTTCGGGGTGGCGGTGCTTGACGTGCCGCTGATTGTGGTGCTCGGTCACGACAGCTGCGGGGCGGTCAAGGCCGCGCTGGCCGCTCTCGACGACGGTGCCGTACCAGGCGGCTACCTGCGTGATATCGCCGAACGGGTGGCCTCGTCGATCCTGGTCGGCCGGCGCGAAGGCCTGCGCAGCATCGATGAGTTTGAGACCTGCCACGTCAACGAGACCGTGCGGCAACTAGCGACCCGGTCGACCGTCATCGCCGAGCAGGTCGAGGCCGGGACGCTGGCGATCGTGGGCGCCACCTACCACCTGGCCGACGGGCGGGTGCAGGTCCGCGACCACCTCGGCGACATCGGCGAAGAGTCGTAGCTGTCCCCGGGACATCTCGGTCGGGCGGGCCACCGGCGGTGGTCCGAATACTCGGGCGAGGTCACAATGCGGCAACGACACGCCGTGAAGGGTCGGACAACTCTGCCTGAGCACGTCCTACCGTGAGAACGTGCTCGATTTAGAACCGCAGGGTCCGCTGCCTTCGCAGATCTACTGGCGACGCCGGGGACTGGCGCTGGGCATCGCGGTCGCGGTGATCGCGGTGGTGGCGGCCATCATCTTCGCTGTCGTGAACAGCAGCGCGGGCGCCGAGAACGCCGACGGGAAGAAGACGACCGCCACGCAGCAAGCCAAGCCGCCGGGCGCGCCGGCCGAAGAGGCCAAGACGCCCGTCGTGCCGCCCGCCGAGGAGGCTCCCCCGCCGGCCCCGACCCCGACCGCGGCGGTGATCCCGCCGCCGGTGCTCAAGGAGGGCGACGACTGCCCCGACTCGACGCTGGCGGTCAAGGGCATCACCGGGCCGCAGTACACGGTGGGTGAGCAGCCGCAGTTCACCATGGTGGTCACCAACATCGGCCTGGTCGCCTGCAAGCGGGACGTGGGGGCAGCGGTGTTGGCCGCCTACGTCTACTCGCTGGACAACCAGCGGCTGTGGTCGAACCTGGACTGCGCGCCGTCGAACGAGACCCTGGTGAAGACCTTCGATCCCGGCGAGCAGGTGACGACCACGGTGACCTGGACCGGAATGGGTTCAGCGCCGCAATGTCCACTGCCGCGACAGCCGATCGGCCCGGGCACCTACAACCTGGTGGTTCAACTGGGCAATCTGCGGTCCGCGACGGTGCCGTTCATGCTGACCGAGCCCGCGCCGGATGCCCCGCCGCCGCCGATCGACCACCTTCCGATGCCGGAAGCGCCGCCGGGCAACTAAGGCGCCGCCGGGGCGTCAGGATCGATCCAGCAACCGAGGCGGCGGGCGCAGACCCGCGCCATGGTCGGCGATGTCGACCAGGTGGTGAAGCGCCGCAACGATATTGGCGGCCGCCACCGTGCGCAGCTCACCCACGGTGGCCGGGGCGCCGGGAGGTGTCAGCGCGGTGGTGAACCCCAGCCGGGCCGCCTCGGCCAGCCGGCGGTCCATGCCGCTGATCGGACGCAGGTCGCCGGCCAAGCCCACCTCACCGACCACCACCGTGGTCGCCGGCAGCGGCAGTCCCGCGTAGGCCGATGCCAGCGCGATGGCGACGGCCAGATCCGTGGACGGATCGGTCAATCGCATACCGCCCACCGTGGACAGGTAGATGTCGGCGGCCCCGACCGGCAGCTTGGCGTGCTTGTCGAGCACCGCGGTGATCATGGCGGCGCGCGCGTGGTCGATGCCGCTGACCGCCCGGCGCGGCGACCCGCCGGCCGGGTTCGCCAGCAGCGCCTGCACCTCGCCGATCAACGGTCGCTTGCCGTCCAGCGCGACGGTGATCGCGGTGCCGGGCACCGGTTCGCTGCGCTGTTCCAGGAACAGCCCGGACGGGTCGGCGACCCCTTCGATGCCGCTGTCGCACAGCAGAAAACAGCCTACCTCGTCGGTGGCCCCGAAGCGGTTCTTCACGGCCCGCACCATCCGCAGCACCGAGTTTCGGTCGCCGTCGAAATGCAGCACCACGTCGACGAGGTGTTCCAGCGAACGCGGGCCGGCGATCGCACCGTCCTTGGTGACATGACCGACCAGGATCAGCGCCACGTCGCCGGCCTTGGCGGCCGCGGTCAGCGCGGCCGTGACAGCACGCACCTGGGTGACCCCGCCGGCCACCCCGTCGGTGTCGGCGGCGGCGATGGTCTGCACCGAATCGACCACCACCAGCGTCGGCCGCACCGCCTCGATGTGGCCCAACACAGTCTGCAGGTCTGACTCGGCGGCCAGGTAGATCTCGTCGTGGCTGCAGCCGGTGCGCTCGGCACGCAACCGGATCTGCCCGCCGGACTCTTCTCCGGAGACGTACAGCGCCCGCCGCCCCGCGAGCGCCCAACGGTGGGCGACCTCGAGCAGCAGCGTGGACTTGCCCACGCCGGGGTCGCCGGCGAGCAACGTGACCGAGCCGGAGACCACCCCGCCGCCGAGCACCCGGTCGAGTTCGGCCACACCGGTCTGCTGGTGGCGCGCGCTACCGGGCGCGATGGAGCTGATCGGGACCGCGGGCCGGGCCGGTGCGGCAGGCCGCAGGCCGTTCGGCGGCACCGTCGACTCCGCCACCGGGTCGATGCCGCCCCAACTACCGCACTCGGGGCAACGCCCCAGCCATTTCGCGCAGGTGTTCCCGCACTCTGAACAGCGGTACAGCGAACGCGCCTTGGAGGTTCTGGCCACCCGCTGACGGTATCCGCTGGGTCCGACAGCGAGCGCCGGCGACGCGGTCGGTCAGTGGTGCGAAAGTACGCCGGCCGAGATCGGCACGGCGATGCGGACGGGGCCCGCGTTCTTGAAGTCGAACGTGAAGTCGTAGGTCAGCCCGTTGGAGATCGCCTTGTCCAGCGTCACCGTGGCCGCTGCGGTGCTGGCGTTGCTGACCTCGGACAGTGCCTTGGAGGCGGGCGCCGTGGGCAAGTCCGGGCCGGCCGGGGCGCTGACCACCAGGACGCCGCCGGCGGGCACCGACCTGCCGCCGACCACCGACACCTTCCCAATCGAGCTGCTGATTCCGGTGAGCTCCTCGCCGGTGTCCGTCGACTGGTTGGTGGCGACGAACAGCAAATCGACCGTCTGGCCGGCCTCGAGCGCGTCACCGTCCTGCGCGGCCTGGATGCGCACGTCACGCAGTGCCAGATCCCCGACGGTCGCCGAGGTGCCGTTGACCGCGGGCGCCTGGTCGGCGGACTGGGAGATCTGGCCGGTGCCGCAACCGGCGAGTGCCGCGGCGACGGCCAACGCGGTGACGACCCTGTTGAACCGGTTCACTTGAGGCCTCCTGCTCGGCGCGGCGGTTTGTGACTATGCACTGTAGTAGCACGCTTACAGCGGCGGTAGTTCAGGGTTGGGGCTCGCTTGCGGGGTGCCCAGGAGCGTGATCGAGCGCCCCGAACCGGCCCATCGTGGCCCCCGTCATGCATGGTTTGACCTTGCTGTCAAGCCCCCGCCCGGGGCTGCGATGCCCCTGACCTGCACCGTTGTTCGTCCGGTGGCTGAGCGACGTGTTAGCATGGGGTAGCGAAAGGGGCTCAAATCAGATGATCTTTAAGGTCGGAGACACCGTCGTCTATCCACACCACGGTGCAGCGTTAATCGAGGCGATTGAAACCCGGACCATCAAAGGCGAGCAGAAGGACTATCTGGTCCTGAAGGTGGCGCAGGGCGACCTCACCGTTCGAGTTCCCGCTGAAAATGCAGAATATGTCGGCGTGCGCGACGTGGTCGGGCAGGAGGGCCTCGACAAGGTCTTCCAGGTACTGCGCGCCCCGCACACCGAGGAGCCGACCAACTGGTCGCGTCGTTACAAGGCCAACCTGGAAAAACTCGCCTCCGGCGACGTGCACAAGGTAGCCGAAGTGGTTCGTGACCTGTGGCGTCGCGACCAGGAGCGCGGTCTGTCCGCCGGGGAGAAGCGGATGCTGGCCAAGGCGCGCCAGATCCTGGTCGGTGAACTGGCCCTGGCCGAGAACACCGACGACGCCAAGGCGGAGACCATCCTCGACGAGGTGCTGGCCGCGGCCTCCTGACCACCGGAGTATCGGTGGCAAGCACAGTTGCCGTGGTTCCGGCCGCGGGTTCGGGTGTTCGGCTCGGCGCCGGGATTCCCAAGGCGTTCTTTCTGCTCGGCGGGCAGACCCTGGTCGAGCGCACCGTGGCGGTCTTGCGGGAATCCGGCGTCGTCGATCAAGTGGTGGTCGCGGTACCGCCGGACCGCACCGACGAGGCCAAACTGATCCTGGGCAGTAAAGCCATGGTTGTCGCCGGCGGTGAGAACCGCGTCGAATCGGTTCGCCTGGCGCTGGCGAGTGCCGGCGAACCCGACTTCGTATTGGTCCACGATGCCGCACGACCGTTGACCCCGGTGGACCTGGTGGTCCGGGTGGTCGAGGCGCTGCACGCCGGGCAACGGGCGGTGGTTCCCGCGTTGCCGGTGCCCGACACCATCAAGGCCGTCGACGCCAACGGGGTGGTGCTGGGAACCCCGGAGCGGGCCGGCCTGCGGGCGGTGCAGACACCGCAGGGGTTCGCGGCGGACCTGCTGTTGCGGGCCTATCAGCAGGCCGGCGCGGGCACCGAGTTCACCGACGACGCCTCGATGGTCGAGCACATCGGCGGCCAGGTCCAGATCGTCGACGGCGACCCGCTGGCCTTCAAGATCACCACCGCATTGGACGCGGTGCTCGCCGAGGCGGTGCTGAACCGGTGAGCGCGCTGCCGCGGGTCGGGGTGGCCACCGATGTGCATCCCATCGAGCCGGGACGGCCCTGCTGGCTGCTGGGGTTGCTGTTTCCCGACGCCGACGGCTGCGCCGGGCACTCCGACGGCGATGTGGCCGTGCACGCGCTGTGTGACGCGCTGCTGTCGGCGGCAGGGTTGGGGGACCTGGGCACGGTGTTCGGCGTCGACGAGCCGCGCTGGGCCGGGGTAACGGGGGCCGTGATGCTCGGCCATGTGCGCGGGTTGCTCGGCGAGAGCGGATTCACTGTCGGCAATGCCGCGGTGCAGGTCATCGGGAACCGGCCGAAGGTGGGGCCGCGCCGCGCCGAGGCGCAACAACTGCTGTCCGAACTGCTGGGGGCGCCGGTATCGGTGTCGGCGACCACCACCGACGGGCTCGGGCTGACCGGCCGCGGTGAGGGGCTGGCGGCGGTCGCCACCGCGCTGGTGGTGCCGGGCTAGTTCCTTCGAGGATCGGCTAGCACAAACCGATCAGGGCGAGGCCCACGCACACGCCGGTGCCGGCGACCTCGCTACCGATGTTCACGCCGGCATCGGCGAGACCTGGCACCACCGCGTCGCCCAGCGAGTCGAGCACCAAGGACGGGTCGATGTCGGGCACCGATGCGTCGAACGGCACGTCGAGCGGCAAGCCGGTGACCAGGTCGGTGCCGACGTCCGTAGCCGCGCCCGCCAGCAAGTCAGGGTCGAGGGTCAGGTCGAGATTGGCCAGGTCACTGGCGATCGGAGCCGCCAGGCCCCAGGCGTCGGTGGCCGCCGCCGAACCGGCGAAATCCGTAGCCGCGGCCGAAGCGGCCTCCGCGCCGGTGGCCGGGGCTCCCCCGACGAGACTGGTCACACCCGACATCAGCATGGGTGCGAGCATCATGGGCGCGTACATCGCCATCATCGGGCCCATCATCGCCATCGAGCTGCCGATGGAGGCGCCCATGCCGCCGGCGCCGGCGGTCGTGGCACCCGCGGTGGTGGCCTGCTCGGC
The DNA here is from genome assembly GCF_002086455.1 of Mycolicibacter algericus DSM 45454. Lineage (GTDB taxonomy): Bacteria > Actinomycetota > Actinomycetes > Mycobacteriales > Mycobacteriaceae > Mycobacterium > Mycobacterium algericum. The sequence goes on along the minus strand of NZ_MVHC01000019.1, from coordinate 11,697 downwards.
GTGCTGCTCGGCAACCTGCTGCTGCTGCTCGGCTGCAGCCTGCTGCTCTGCCACCTGCTGCTCTGCAGCCAGCGTCGGCTCATCGGCGTACGCCAACCCTGTACCCGCGAATGTGGCCGCAGCCAGGAGCACACCGGAGACTGCCACCAGACGTTTACTCACTGCCGCAATATATGCCACCCGTAACCACCTGTCCACCGATGCGGTCGTGAGTATCGATTCCTGGGAAATACCTGGTAGCGGCGGTCGCGCCGGTCGCCCACCACCGGCCCGGTAAGCTGGCCCGTCGTGACCGATCGCCCCAGCCTGCGACTGCACGACACGGCAACCGGCGCCGTGCGTGACTTTGTCCCGCTGCGGCCCGGTCAGGTGTCGATCTACCTGTGCGGCGCGACCGTTCAGGCGCCGCCGCACATCGGCCACGTCCGCAGCGGGGTGGCGTTCGATGTGCTGCGCCGATGGCTGACCGCCCGGGGCTACGACGTCGCCTTCGTTCGCAACGTGACCGACATCGATGACAAGATCCTCACCAAGGCCGCCGCGGCCGGCCGGCCCTGGTGGGAGTGGGCCGCCACCTACGAGCGGGAGTTCACCGCCGCCTACGACGCGCTGGGCGTGCTGCCGCCGTCGGTCGAACCGCGTGCCACCGGCCACATCACCCAGATGATCGAGCTGATCGAGCGGCTGATCGACTCGGGCCACGCCTATCCCGGCGGCGGCGACGTGTATTTCGACGTGCTCAGCTATCCCGAATACGGTCAGCTGTCCGGTCACAAGATCGACGACGTGCACCAGGGCGAGGGTGCGGCCACCGGTAAACGCGATCCGCGTGACTTCACGCTGTGGAAGGGCGCCAAGCCCGGCGAGCCCAGCTGGCCGACGCCGTGGGGCCGGGGCCGCCCCGGCTGGCACCTGGAGTGCTCGGCGATGGCTCGGACCTACCTCGGCCCCGAATTCGATATCCATTGCGGTGGAATGGATCTCGTTTTCCCGCACCACGAGAACGAGATCGCTCAGAGTCGTGCCGCCGGTGACGGATTCGCCAACTACTGGCTGCACAACGGCTGGGTCACCCTCGGTGGCGAGAAGATGAGCAAGTCGCTGGGCAACGTGTTGTCGATGTCGGCGGTGCTGCAACGGGTTCGGCCCGCCGAACTGCGCTACTACCTGGGCAGTGCGCACTACCGCTCGATGCTGGAGTTCTCCGAGACCGCCCTGCACGACGCCGTCAACGCCTACGTCGGCATCGAGGACTTCCTGCACCGGGTGCGCAGTCGGGCCGGTGCGGTGGCCGTCGGCACCTGGACGCCCCGGTTCGCCGCCGCGCTCGACGACGACCTCTCGGTGCCGATCGCGCTGGCCGAGGTACACCGGGCCCGCGCGGAGGGCAACCGGGCCCTCGACGCCAGCGATCACGACGGCGCGCTGGCGTCCGCCGGCGCCATCCGCGCCATGATGAACGTGCTGGGCTGCGACCCGCTCGACGAACGGTGGGAATCGCGCGACGAGACCTCGGCGGCACTGGCGGCGGTCGACGTGCTGGTGCGTGCCGAACTACAACGCCGGGAAACCGCTCGCACGGAACGGGATTGGCAGCTGGCCGACGAGATCCGCGGCAGGCTCAAAGACGCCGGCATCGACGTCACCGACACCGGGGACGGCCCGCAGTGGTCGCTGCTGCTCGACGGGGCGGGCTAGATGGCCGGCAACTCCAAACGCAAGGGTGCGGTGCGCAAGCCCGGTACCAAGAAGGGCCCGACCGTCGGTTCCGGCGGGCAGCGGCGTCGCGGGCTCGAGGGTCGCGGCGCCACGCCGCCGGCGCACCTGCGCGAGTATCACCCGGCCGCCAAAGCCGCCAAGCGCGCCGCCAAGCAGCGGGCCTATCGGACCGCCAAGCGCACCGACGAGAACGAAACCGTGCTGGGCCGCAACCCGGTGCTGGAGTGTCTGCGGGCCGGGATCCCGGCCACCGCACTGTATGTCGCACTCGGCGCCGAGGCGGATGAGCGCTTGACCGAATCGGTAACGAGGGCAGCCGATTCCGGGCTGCCGATCCTGGAGGTCCCCCGGTCGGACCTGGACAAGATGACCACCAACGGCCTGCACCAGGGCATCGCGCTGCAGGTGCCGCCGTACAACTACGCGCACCCCGACGACCTGCTGGCCGCGGCGCGGAAGGATGTCGCGCCTGCGCTGCTGGTTGCGTTGGACAACATCTCCGACCCGCGCAACCTCGGCGCCATCGTGCGGTCGGTGGCGGCATTCGGCGGTCACGGCGTGCTCATCCCGCAGCGCCGGTCCGCGTCAGTCACGGCGGTCGCCTGGCGCACCAGTGCCGGTGCGGCGGCCCGTATCCCGGTCGGGCGCGCACCCAACTTGACGCAAACTCTCAAAGGGTGGGCGGACCGCGGCCTGCAGGTGGTCGGGTTGGACGCCGGCGGTGACACCGTGGTCGACGAGTTGGACGGGACCGGACCGATGGTGCTGGTCGTCGGCTCCGAGGGTAAAGGCTTGTCCCGGCTGGTCCGACAGAACTGCGATGCGATCGTGTCGATTCCGATGGCCGGGCCCACCGAGTCGCTCAACGCGTCGGTGGCCGCCGGGGTGGTGCTGGCCGAGATCGCCCGCCAGCGACGGTGATCCGTCGCGCTGCCGTCGCGACAGTGGCGGTGGCTGCGGTGCTCGCCGGCTCCCCGGTTGCGGCGCAGCCGGCGAGTTTCGATCTGCAGGCGCATCGCGGCGGGCGCGGCGAGACCACCGAGGAGTCGCTGCGCGCGTTCGCCAAGGCGATCGAATCTGGGGTCACCACTTTAGAACTGGATATCGTGCTGACCCGAGATGCCCAGCCGCTGGTCTGGCACGATCTGGTGATCGAGCCCGCCAAGTGCGCCGATACCGGGCCGGTCGTCGCCGCAGACCCCGACTACCCGTACCTGGGCAAGCGGGTGGCCGACCTCACCCTGGCCCAGCTGCGCACCCTGGACTGCGGTCAACCGCTGCCGGAGTTCCCCGATGCGGAAGTGGTGCGCGGCAACGTGATCGCGACGCTGCCCGAGGTCTTCGCCCTGGCCGACTCCTACCGCTCCGGCGTGCGCTACAACATCGAGACCAAGGTCGACGGCGGCAACCAACGGCAGATCGTCGAGGTGATCCTGGCGGCGGTGCGGGCCGGCGGCAAGCTCGACGCCGTCGAGATCCAGAGCTTCGACTGGCGCACCCTGTCGCTGGTGCGCGCCGCCGAGCCGGCCATTCCGCTTGTCGCGCTGTGGGAACGGGGCCCGGACCCGATCACCGGCGCCGCGGCCGTCGGTGCCGACGGGGTGTCCCCGGATCACCGGATCGTCGACCGGGCCTTCGTCGAGCGCGCCCACGCCGCCGGGCTCAGGGTGGTTCCGTGGACCGTCAACGATGCCGACGCGATGCGCCGGCAGATCGCCGCCGGGGTCGACGGGTTCATCACCGACTACCCGAGTCGGGCACGCGCGGTGCTGGCCGAGTCCGGTATGCCGCTGCCGCCTGCGACCGGTTAGGCGCCCAACAGCCGCGCGCCGGCCCACAGCGCCAGCACCGCGGCCAGCAGGGTCGGCGGAACCGTGCACAGCCCCAGTCGGGTGTACTCGCCGACACCGGCCGGGACGCCATACCGGCGCAGCACCCGGCGCCACAACAAGTTCGACAATGAGCCGGCATAGGTCAGGTTGGGGCCGATGTTGACCCCGATCAGCACCGCCAGCACCGCCACCGGGCCGGCGGGTGCCACCAGCGGCGCCAGCACCAGCGTGGCGGGCAGGTTGTTGACCAGGTTGGCCAGCACCGCGGCCACCGCCGCCACGCCGAGCAGCGCCGCGAGCCCGGAGCCCGCCGGCAGCAGCGCACTCATCCGGTCGCCCAGACCGTTGTCGACGACCGCGCGCACCACCACACCGAGGGCCAGGACGAACACCAGAAAGCCCGCGTTGGCGGCCCGCAGTATGCCGACCGGGGTGCTGCGCCGCAGCACCAGGCCGCGTCCGGCCAGCACGGTGGCGCCGGCCACCGCCGCCCACGCGGGCGCCACGCCGAACGTCTCGGCGACCACGAAACCGGCCAGCGTCAGACCCAGCACCACCAATGCGAAGACCGGGACCGGGGGAGGCGGGCCGGCCCGCAGGTGCTCCGGCGTCGCGCGCAGATCGGCGCGGAAGAACCACCTGAAGATCAGGTAGACCACCGCCGTCGCAACGAGCCACGGCGCCGCCATCAGCGCGGTGAACCGCACGAACGACAGGCCGGTCGCCTGGAAGGCCAGCAGGTTGGTCAGGTTGGACACCGGGAGCAGCAGTGATGCCGTGTTGGCCAGGTGCGCGGTCGCATAGGCGTGCGGGCGTATCGGCGCGCGGCGGCGCCGGACCATCATCAACACCACCGGGGTCAGCAGCACCACTGTCGCGTCCAGGCTCAATACCGCGGTCAGGCAGGCCGCGATGACGAAGACCCGGCGCAGCAGGTGCTGTGGCGGCCCGACATCGGCGCGGGCCATCGCCGCCCCGGCCGCCTCGAACAACCCCTCGTCGTCGCAGAGTTGTGCCAGCACTAGCACCGCACCCAGGAACGCGACGACGTGCAGCAGCGTGGCGACTTCGGCTGCCGCGTCGTGCACCGAGATCGCCCCGGTCGCAATCAGGATGGCCGCGGCCGGCACCGCCGCGAACAGTTCCGGCCAGCCTCGCGGTCTGGCCACCGCGAAGCCCAGCACCACGACGAGCAGCAGCAGTGCGAGTATCGGATTCAGCGCCACGGGTCTTCGCGCCGCCACACCGTGGGAAGGTGCAGCGCGACGCCGTCGGCCTCGGCCAGCTCGCAGAGGATCCGCATCGAGAAATCCAGATCATCACCGGCGTAAGGCAAGGCACGCAACGGCTTTGACAGTGGCCGGAAGAAATCGTCCCAGTGGGTCAACACGACCGTCTTCGCGCCGACGGTGCGCACCGTCTCCGACCAGTAGTCGACGAGGTATTGACGGGGTTGCAGGCCGAGTTGGCCCACACCCAGGTACACCACCTCGGCGCGGTGACCGGCCAGCGCGCCGGGAACGAACCCGGCGCTGCCGACGATCAGCAGGCCGTGCCCCGAGGGCCGGTGGGTCACCAGCGCCGACCATGCCTCACCGCACTTGTAGGCCGACGCCTTGACCGGCGGAACCACCGCGGTGGTGATGACACCGGGGAAGCGGTCCGGCGGGCAGTGCCGCGACTCGACCAGGGTGACGTCGTAGGCGCCCAGCGTGATGGGTGTCCCCGGAACGGCAACGATCAAGCGATCGTCTGAGAGCCCTTGGCCGCGGCCGATATTGGCGGCAGACTGACCACCAACCAGTGCTGCACCGGTGCGTTCGGCCACCACCGCTGAGTCCAGCGCGTGATCGATGTGGGTGTGCAGGGGGATCAGTGCGGCCAGCTCACGCGCCCCGGCCCGGGCCAGGCAGCCGTCGATGCGAGCAGCCGACGGCGACACCTTGCGCAACGCCACCCGGATCAGACCCGGACGCGAGAAGTAGCCGTCGGTCATCAGCGCCGACGATCCGTCGTCGATCAGCATGCTGGTCACGCCGAGCCACGTCACCCACAGCGGTGCGTCCCGCGCCGCGGCCGGGACGGTGAACCGGTGCGCGTACCTGCCGATGTCGGGGCGGCCGGGCTTGAGACGCATCGGCGGGCGGGGTCAGACCTTGGGGCTGTCGTCGTCGCCGATCAGCAGCCGCACCGCCAGGTCCAGTCGCGTGGTGAAGTCGGTCGCCGACGCCCGCCGGGTCAGCCAGGCGAGCAGGTTGGACAACCACACATCGGAGATGACCCGGGAGATGTGGTACTGCTCCTCGGTCGGCTCGCCGTCGCTCATCGCCCCGGCGAACATCGAGTCGATCAGCTTCTGGACGTGGTCGACCTCACCGGCGGCCGACGCGTCGGCGAAAACGTAGGCCCGGGTCATGGCTTCGGTGAGCAGTGGGTTGCGCTGCATGGCGCGGTTGAGTTTGTTGACCACGAGGTTGAGCCGCTGATGCCGGGTGGTTTCGGCGTAGGTGGCCGGGTCGGGCTTGGTCTCGACGCGCGCGATCTCGCGGCCCATCGCCGAGACCAGCAGGTGGACCTTCGACGGGAAGTACCGGTAGAGGGTGCCCACGGCGACGTCGGCGCGGTCGGCGACCGCACGCATCTGCACCGCGTCGTAGCCGCCCTTGGAGGCGATGGCCAACGTGGCGTCCAGGATGCGCTTGCGCCGTTCCCGCTGCGCCTCGGAACCGAGGTCGGACTCGGTCAGCACGGCCACGCTGGTGACCTCGCGGGGCTGGATGCCGGCTCCGCGGCCTGGGTTGCTGTCGGCTGGTGACGACATGAGAGGGGCAGCTCCTTCAGTTGGCCTACTCGCCAGTAACGATACGCATCGCGTAGCTGAATCTCTCACTCCCAACACCGGCGGGACGTGATGTGTCCTGCCACAATGGTTCGACTTGACGTTTGGACGCTGGCACTATTAGAACACGTTCTAGTGAGCGTGGTGGGTCTTCTCACCACCGAAATTCCATACCGCCATGAGCCCGAGGAGTCCAGCGTGTCAGCGAATACCACGGAGACCAGTGCCGCCGACCAGTTCGCCGCCCGCGAGCTGGTCCGTGACTGGGCCGCCGCAGCCGGCACCGCGGAGGCGATTCGCGCCGTGGAACTCGGCGAAACCGACGCCTGGAAACCGGTTTTCGCCCGGCTGGCCGAGTTGGGTCTATTCGGGGTGGCCGTCCCCGAGGAGTGCGGGGGCGCCGGCGGCCGGCTCGAAGACCTGTGCGCGATGGTCGACGAGGCCGCCAAGGCGCTGGTGCCGGGTCCGGTGGCGACCACCGCGCTGGCCACCCTGGTGGTCGCCGATCCCCAGCTGACCGAAGCCCTGGCAGTCGGTGAGCGGGTCGCCGGGGTTGCGATCGACGCCAGCCTGCACTTCGACGCCGCGGCCGGGAAGGTCTCCGGCACCGCCGAGTGGGTGCTGGGAGCGACCGCTGACGCGCTGCTGGTGCTGCCGGCCGGGCAGGACTGGGTGCTGGTGGATTCCCGGGCCGACGGGGTCGATGTCGAGCCGCTGATCGCGACCGACTTCTCCCGACCGCTGGCGAAGGTGACGTTGTCGGACGCGCCGGCCGTAATTCTGGAGTCGGGCGGCCGCGTGGAGAACCTGGCGGTCACGGTGCTGTCCGCCGAGGCGGCCGGTGTTGCTCGCTGGGCACTGGACACCGCCGTCGCCTATGCGAAGGTCCGTGAGCAGTTCGGCAAGCCGATCGGCAGCTTCCAGGCCGTCAAACACCTGTGCGCCGAGATGCTGTGCCGTGCCGAACAGGCGGCGGTGGCGGCGGCCGACGCGGCTCGCGCCGCCTCGGACTCCGATCAGCAGCAGTTCGCAATCGCCGCCGCGGTGGCCGCCGCGATCTGCATCGATGCCGCCAAGGCCAACGCCAAGGACTGCATCCAGGTGCTCGGCGGCATCGGCATCACCTGGGAACACGACGCCCACTTGTACCTGCGTCGGGCCTACGGCATCGGCCAGGCGCTGGGCGGACAGGAGCGCTGGCTGCGCCGTACTACCGCGCTGACCCGGGCCGGGGTGCGGCGCCGGCTGGAGGTCGACCTCGACGACGCGGCGAGCGACATCCGGCCCGAGATCGCCGAGGCGGCGGCCCGAATCGCCGCGCTACCCGAGGAGCAGCGCCAGGTGGCGCTCGCCGAATCGGGCCTGTTGGCGCCGCACTGGCCGGCCCCCTACGGCCGCGCCGCCGGGCCCGCCGAGCAGCTGGTGATCGACCAGGAGCTCGCCGCCGCCGGTGTCGCGCGCCCCGACCTGGTGATCGGATGGTGGGCGGCACCGACGATCCTCGAGCACGGCACGCCCGAACAGATCGAGCGCTTCATCCCGGCCACCCTGACCGGCGAGGTGTTCTGGTGCCAGCTGTTCTCCGAGCCGGGCGCCGGCTCGGATCTGGCGGCGCTGCGAACCAAGGCGGTCAAGGTCGACGGCGGCTGGCGACTGACCGGGCAGAAGGTGTGGACCTCGCGGGCGGACGACTCGCAGTGGGGCATCTGCCTGGCCCGCACCGACGCCGACGCGCCGAAACATAAAGGCATCACCTATTTCCTGCTCGACATGTCCGCCGAGGGCATCGACATCCGGCCGCTGCGCGAGATCACCGGTGATGCGCTGTTCAATGAGGTCTTCCTCGACGACGTGTTCGTGCCCGACGAGATGGTGGTGGGCGGCGTCAACGACGGCTGGCGGCTGGCCCGCACCACGTTGGCCAACGAGCGGGTCGCGATCGCCGGCGGCACCGCGCTGGGCAACCCGATGGAGGAACTGCTGAAAGCCCTGTTCGGCGGGCAGCACGATCGGGAACCGGACACCGCCACCGCCGACCGGCTGGCTCGGCTGATCATCGCCGCCCAGGCGGGTTCGTTGCTGGATCAGCGCATTGCTCAGCTCGCCGTCGGCGGCCAGGATCCCGGCTCGGAGTCCTCGGTCCGCAAGCTGATCGGGGTGCGCTACCGCCAGGACCTGGCCGAGTATCGGATGGAGGTGGCCGACGGGGCCGGCGCCGTGTCCGGGCGCCCGGTGCACGACTTCCTCAATACCCGCTGCCTCTCGATCGCCGGCGGCACCGAACAGATCCTGCTGACGCTGGCCGCTGAACGGCTGCTGGGGCTGCCGCGCGGGTAGCTTCCCGGCACTGCGGGTACCCCCCTGTCGGAAACGCAGCCGACGAACGGAGTGGTGGTGCCGGGCCGAATCGAGGTCGATGGCGTTACGCCGGTTGTGTCCTGCGGCAGGTATCCCGCCAAAGCCGTGGTGGGCGAGGTGGTACCGGTCGAGGCCGCCGTCTGGCGCGACGGACACGATGCTGTCGCGGCCACCTTGGTGGTGGGCTACCTCGGCCGCGACTACCCGGCACCCCCGGGTCCGCACGGGCTGGACCAGGACGCCCCGGAGGGCCGTGCCGCATGCCCGCGAACCGAGCCACTGCTGGTAGCGATGACGGCCGGTGCGCAACCCTACGTTTTTCACGGTCAGTTCGTTCCCGACCAGATCGGGTTGTGGTCGTTTCGGGTCGACGGCTGGACCGATTCGATCCGCAGCTGGCGCGACGCGGTGCTGGCGAAGCTCGACGCCGGCCAGGGCGAAGCCGAGCTGTCCAACGATCTGTTGATCGGCGCCGAGTTGTTCGACCGTGCCGCCGCGGCGGCACCGGTCGGCAGCCGCCGGCCGCTGTCGGTCGCCGCCGCCGCGTTACGCGACCCCGGCGATCCGCTGACCCGGTCGGCGCCGGCGTTGTCGGACGACGTCGCCGAGCTGCTCGGCCGCTATCCGCTGCGTGACCTGCTCACCCGGGGACGACAGCAGCTGGTCTGGGTGGATCGGCCGCTGGCCCGCTTCAGCGCCTGGTATGAGATCTTCCCGCGCTCCACCGGCGGCTGGGACTCGGCAGGAAACCCGGTGCACGGCACGCTGGCCACCGCGGCAGCAGCGCTGCCGCGCATCGCCGGGATGGGGTTCGACGTGGTGTACCTGCCGCCGATCCACCCGATCGGAAAGATTCACCGGAAGGGTCGTGACAACAGCGCTGTCGCCGAGTCGGGTGACGTCGGTTCACCGTGGGCGATCGGCAGTGACGAGGGCGGTCACGACGCGGTTCACCCCGCCCTGGGGTCGCTCGAGGATTTCGACCGCTTCGTCGCCCGGGCACGCGAGCTCGGTTTGGAGGTGGCCCTCGACCTGGCGTTGCAGTGCGCGCCCGATCACCCGTGGGTTCGCCGTCATCGCCAGTGGTTCACCGAACTGCCCGACGGCACGATCGCCTACGCCGAGAACCCCCCGAAGAAATACCAGGACATCTACCCACTGAACTTCGACAACGATCCGGCCGGCTTGTACGCCGAGGTGCTTCGGGTGGTGCAGCACTGGATCAAGCACGGAGTCAAGGTGTTTCGGGTCGACAATCCGCACACCAAGCCGCCCGACTTCTGGGCGTGGCTGATCGCGAAGGTGAAGGCCGCCGATCCGGACGTGGTGTTCTTGTCCGAGGCGTTCACCCCGCCGGCACGCCAGTACGGACTGGCCAAACTCGGTTTCACGCAGTCCTACACCTACTTCACCTGGCGCACCTCCAAGGCCGAGCTCGTCGAATTCGGCGACGAGATCGCCGAACTCGCAGATTTCCGCCGTCCGAACCTATTCGTCAACACACCGGACATCCTGCACGCCAGCCTGCAACACCACGGTCCCGGCATGTTCGCGATCCGGGCGGTGCTGGCGGCGACGATGGGCCCGTCGTGGGGGGTGTACTCCGGTTATGAGTTGTTCGAACACCAAGCCCTGCGTGAAGGAAGCGAAGAATACCTTCACTCGGAGAAATACGAGTTGCGGCCACGCGATTTCGCCACCGCCTTGGAGCAGGGCCGATCGCTAGAACCGTTCATCGCGCGACTCAACGCCATTCGCCGCAGTCATCCCGCGCTGCAGCAACTGCGAACCCTGCACTTCCACCATGTCGACAACGATGCGCTGTTGGCCTACAGCAAGTTCGATCCGGTCAGCGGCGACACGGTGCTGGTGGTGGTGACGCTGAACGCGTTCGCCGCCGAGGAGGCGACGCTGTCGCTGGACATGGCGGCGTTGGGAATGCAGGCCTACCAGCGTTTCTGGGTGCGTGACGAGATCAGCGGGGAGGAATACCAATGGGGACAGCAGAATTACGTACGACTCGACCCGGGCCGCGCGGTCGCCCATATCGTCAACATGCCGGTGATGGGCGCCGGCGTGCGAGCCGGCCTTGAGTGAGGGGAAGGCCCGATGACCCGAAGCAAACACACGTCCGCCGGCCGGCTGGCGGTGAATCCCGAGGACATCAACCGGTTGCTGTCCGGTGTGTACCACGATCCCCACGCCATCCTCGGCGCGCACGACGACCGTGAACGCACGGTGATCCGAACACTGCGGCCGGGCGCTGCCGCGGTGACCGTCCTGGTGGGCGGTGACCGGTTGTCGATGAAGCAGGTGGCCGAAGGGCTGTTCGCCGCGACGTTGCCGTTCGCCGACTTGATCGACTACCGGTTGCTGATCGACTATCCCGGCGTCGCGGAACCGCAGACCGTGGCCGACGGATATCGTTTCCTGCCGACGCTGGGCGAGGTTGACCTGCATCTGTTCGCCGAGGGAAGACACGAACGGCTGTGGGACGTGCTCGGCGCTCATCCCCGCGCGTTCACCACCGCAGACGGGACCGTGACCGGGGTGTCGTTCGCGGTGTGGGCGCCCAACGCCAGGGGGGTGGGCCTGATCAGTGACGTCACCGGTTGGGAGGGCATCGGCGCACCGATGCGGGCCCTCGGCTCTTCGGGCGTGTGGGAGCTGTTCTGGCCGGGCTTTCCGATCGGCGGCCTGTACAAGTTCCGGATTCACGGCGCCGACGACGTCGTCACCGAACGCGCCGACCCGATGGCGTTCTCCGCCGAAGTCCCGCCGCAGACCGCCTCCCGGGTGACCACCAGCGGTCATACCTGGCACGACGACGAGTGGATGAGCCGGCGCCCCGCGGGGAATCCGGCACTGGAAGCGATGAGCATCTACGAGGTGCACCTCGGGTCGTGGCGTCCCGGTCTGAGTTATCGCCAGCTCGCGGTGGAGCTGACC
>NZ_MVHC01000018.1 GCF_002086455.1 Mycolicibacter algericus DSM 45454 | reverse complement strand
AGAGACTCACGCGATGGCCCTCTACACATCAGCACCGACACGCCGCCACTACTTACACCACTCCCCGGGACGTGAATTCCGTTCCGCCAGGGCAAGATTCGAACTTCTGAACCGACCCGGTATACCCTCCGCCATCTCGTGCTCCCGCACAATTCACCCGCGGCTGGTGTTTTCTGATCGACGTCGAGAACCGGTTTGGATGAGCCCGCAGAGTGACGTTGCGCCGGTCAGCACCGCACCGACATTTCTGGTCAGGTCTGGCCAGACCAGATAACCTGTTGACATGAGTACCGAAACCGTCAACATCTATGACGCCAAGACGCGCCTGTCCCGGCTGCTGGCCCAGGTGGAGGGCGGCGCAGAGATCGTGATCAGCAGGCACGGTCGGCCTATCGCACGGCTGGTCCCCTACAGGCCGGATCGGCCGGTGCGCCGGCCCGGTCTGTGGAAGGACCGGGTCGCCATACCGGCTGATTTCGATCAGTTCTCGGACGCGGACGACCGTGACTGGTACGGCGCGTGAGGGGCCTGCTCGATACCCATGTCCTGCTCTGGTGGCTGGCCGACGACAAGAACCTCTCGGCTACCCATCGTGCGGTGATCGCAGACCCCGACAATGAACTTTTCGTCTCCGCGATCGTCGTCGCGGAGGTGGCGATCAAGGCATCGCTGGGCAAGCTGCAGGCGCCCGCCGGACTCGACGAGGCGGTACGTGAGTCGGGGTTTGGTGAGTTGCCGTTCACCGCGGCACATGCCGAAGTGCTACGCGAGCTGCCTTGGCACCACCGTGACCCGTTCGACCGGATGCTGGTGGCGCAAGCGATCGCTGAGCGTCTGGATCTGCTCACCGCCGACGGGCGGCTGCACGCCTATCCCGTCACGTGCGTGTGAGCGAGCGCGCCGGGGCGCCGGGGTACGATTTCCCGCGGTGGCGTGGCAGAGCGGCCTAATGCACTCGCCTTGAAAGCGAGAGACGGCTAACACCGTCCGGGGGTTCAAATCCCTCCGCCACCGCTCTTGCCAGCGGATATGTGGGATTAGGATACGTGTCCCGTGCTTGCGAGGGTGAAAAACCTGCACCACCACGCTCCACCGGCTCCGGAAATTCTTTTCTGAGTTGTCGGCGTGTCGGACATCTCGAACAGGGCCGGATGGATCTGACGGGACCCGTCTCTCGGTGCCCGCACGTCCGGGTCCGCTCTGACGCGCGATCGGCCAGACGTAGCGCCGACAAGGGCTGAGCGAGCGCGAACCGGAGCCAGAGTGATTCGGGTTCTACGGTGGACGACGTGACAGTGCCACAGCCCGCATCCGAGGCGAACCTGACCCTCGGCCACGTCCTGAGTGCGCTCGGAGGCGAACACGACCCGCCGATCGGACTGGCCGAGATCCGGGTCATCCGGCACAGCTACAACCCGCAGAGCCATGAGGGGTTGCGCGGCCCGGACGACCTGACCGATTCTGACCGGGTCCGCGAATACACCCGCTCCCAGGACATTTCGACCCGGAACTTTCCCCGTGACCCGGAGAGATATTGGGTGCTGTTCGCCGCCGATGGCCAGAAGCGCTCCCGGCTGTGGGGGACCTTCGAAAACCTTGGCGAGGTCCGCAAAGAGAAGACCGAGACGGGCCGCTTCTTCGACCTGCGCAGCCACGGCTTCCTGGCTCCGCTCAAGAACCGCCTCGTGGTGGAGTGGGACGTGCCGCTGAGATGGAACCGGCGGGCGGCCAACATCGGGCGGCTGCCGGTGCTCGAGATCGCCGACCGCGACAAAGTGCCGTTCCCCGGCTACGACAAGGTGCGGCTGAGGTTCCCGGAACTGGTCGACGTGGTGTCCGATGCCGGCCGCTACGGCGACTGGCATGCCGCGCTGCGCGAGGTGGCGGGCATCTACCTGATCGCCGATACGTCCAACGGCAAGCTGTATGTCGGGAAAGCCGATGGCGCCGAACGGATCCTGCAGCGCTGGACCGCTTACGCCGGCGACGGTCACGGTGGCAACCGCGCGCTACGCGAACTGGCTGCAGCCAGTATCGGCGCCGGCGGCGCGAAGACCGAGCATGCGCGCAACTTCGTGTTCAGCCTGCTGCGTGTGTTCGGGCCCGGCACCCCGGTCGCGGAGATCAACGAGGCCGAGGCCCACTACAAGGCGGCGTTGGTGACCCGGTTCGGGTTGAACCGAAACTGACGGACAGCGGGCTGGCCGGCGGTGCTTCGCTCAGCCCACCAGGCCGGGCTCCGCTTCACCGCTGCGCCGCCGCTGCAGCAGGACCGCCGACCAGCCCGGGTCTATCCGGACGTGTCGCACCGCTTGGATGCCGTACTGGCGCAACGCTGCGAGAAGCCACTCCCAGCGCAGGTCGGTGCCCGGCTGTCCGGGTTCGCAGTAGACCAGCCACGCGGTGCGGCCGGAGCCGGCCGCGTGGTAGGCGGCACGCAGAAACGCCAGGTCCACCCGCCGGGTCGCGAACGCGATCACCACGTCGGCGTGGCCGGGATTCGCCCGACTGTTCGGCAGCAGCCGCAGCGCGGAGTCGGCCGGTGCGTTGATCACCGCCACTCGGTGGTGGCGTTCGATCTCCAATAGCGGCTCGAGTTGCGACAACCCCGGCGCGCTGGTCGTGTCGTCGTACAGGGCGCTCGTCATCAAGTGGTGACCCTGCCTTTCTCATACTGGAGAAGTTTTCCGGCTGTTTGAGAATCGTTTACTCAGCCGACATTCAGCATGGGAGGCGGCGACCGTGCTGTCCAATACGCAAACCCACGCCGAGCTATTGGTTCGACCAATACCTGCCGGTCGACTCCTGCCGCGCGGCCACCACGGTGTCGAGCGTCTCGGTGAACGCCCGAGCCGCCGCGGACCGGTAGACACCGGCCCGCTGCAGCAGTTGCACGGTGCGCGCCGGCAGCGGTGGCTGCAGCGGCACTGGGTGCAGATCAGTGCGTTCGCGGGCGATCGCATCGGGCAACACGGTAGCCACGACATTGCGGCGCACCAGCTCCAGCAACGCGCTGATCGAGTTCGATTCGATCGCGATGTGCTGCTGCACTTGGCATTCGGCGAAATACCCGTCGATGTGCTTGCGGGTGGCGAAGTCCGAACTGAGCAGGCCGAGCGGCTCGTCGGCCAGCGCCGAGATCGGTACCGCCGCGGTCGCAGTCCCCAACGGATGATCCGTGCCAACCACCAGGCACAGCGTCTCGGTGAACAGCGTGCGGGCCTCGATCCCGGCAGCGTGCTGGCCGTCGAAGCCGATTCCGAGGTCGAGCCGATCCGCCAGCAGATCGGCCTCGATCTGATCCTGGTTGGTCTCCAGAACCGTCACCCTGATGCCGGGGTGGGCCACCCGGAAATTGTGGACGAGCACGCCGACCAGATACGCGGTGAAGGTCGGCGTGACCGCGATCCGCAGGTGGCCGCGGGACAGATCCCGGACGTCGTGCACGGCCCGTTCGCCGGCCTGCAGGTCCCGCATGGCCAGCCGGGCATGGTGCACGTAGGCCGCTCCGGCGTCGGTGAGCCGGACGGTGCGCCCCGATCGGTCGAACAACTCCACGCCCAAAGAGTGCTCGAGTTGTTTGATCTGCTGGGACAGCGTCGGCTGGGAGACGTGCAGTGCCTCGGCGGCCCGGGTGAAATTCTGATGGTCGGCCACCGCCAGCAGGTATTTGAGGTGCCGCAGCTCCATCGATCAACTATAGGAAGCACGGCAAATGCCACGCCGTAACTAGGATTGCGAGCCAGGACCGAAAGGATGGCGACATGCCCAGGCTGAGCACCTTTGAGCGGAACGGACTGGTGTTCGACGTTACCGATGCCGGTCCGCAGGATGGGGTTCCGGTCGTGTTGCTGCACGGCTTCCCGCAGACCTCGACGTCGTGGGTGCCGGTGGCCGAATTGCTGAACAGTCAAGGGTTTCGCACGTTGGCGCCGGATCAGCGCGGCTATTCACCCGGTGCCCTGCCATCGCGGCGCCGCGACTACCGGCTCTCGGAGTTGGTCGCCGACGCCGTCGCCTTGATCGACGCCGCCGGCGCGGGTCCGGTGCACCTGGTCGGGCACGACTGGGGGGCTGCAGTCGCCTGGGGTGTGGCGGCTGCGCGCCCCGATCTGGTGCGGACGCTGACCGCGGTCTCGGTGCCGCATCCGCTGGCGTTCGTGATGGCGATGGCGACCAGCTCCCAGGCGCTCAAGTCCTGGTACATGCTGGCCTTCCAGCTCCCTGTGATCCCAGAACTGTTGGTGCGCAACAACACCGGCGTGGCCTATCGCGGCCTGTTGAGCTCGGGTCAGACTCCGGCGAACGCCACCAGGGATCTGGATCAGCTTCATCGGCTCGGCGGCGCCAAGGCCGCGCTGAACTGGTACCGTGGCATGCCGTTTATCCGCCCGGCCGTGCTGCGGCGAAGGATCCCGGTTCCCACCCTGCAGGTGTGGAGTGACGGCGATACCGCCGTCGGCAGGAGGGGCCATGAACTGTCCCGACGATTCGTCACGGGCCCGTGGGAATTGCGGACGCTCGAAGGGGTCAGCCACTGGATTCCAGACGAGGCGCCGACCGAGCTGACCGAACTGCTCACCGAGCATTTCGCCAAGCATGCAACGGACGCGCCCCGCTCGAGTTGACATAACACGACTTGTCGCTCGTAGGCGGGCAACGCACCACATGGTGGAGCGCGGAGGCGGGTGTGACGCCCCGGGCTGCTGTTACGTCTGGGGGATCTCCGCAGCGATCCGGTCCATCAGTGCCCCGTAGCGCTTGGCCTCCGGATCGCGGCCGGGCTTGCCGCTGGAGATCAGCCCGGCGGCCAGGCCGCGGGCCGGGTCCGCCCAGATCGCCACGTTGACCAGACCCAGATGCCCGAACGCCGACGGCGCCCCCCGGCCGAACGGGCCGAACCGCTCCGAGCCGAGCATGTAGCCGGTTCCCCAGCGCAACGGCACCAGCCCGGTCGCCACATCGGGCCGCAGCCGGCGGCACTGAGCCGTCGCCGCGGCCATGGTCGCCGGCGAGACCACCCGCACCCCGTCGAGTTCCCCGCCCCGGCGCCAGATCTCGGCGAACCGGGACAGTTCGAAGGCCGTCGAGATGGTGTTGGACGAAGGGATGACGCTGGTCAGATACAGCGGGGTGTTGGTGAACGGGATGATCTCGTGCATGGTGCCGCCGATGGCCCGGCGAAACACCGCGGCCACCGGTCCGGGAAGCGGGCGACCGGTGGCGTGACTCGGCGCCACCAACGGAACATCCTCTTGCGTCACACCGAAATTCGTCCACCGGAATCCCAGCGGGTCGAGGATCTCCTCGGCCAGGATGTCGCGGATGTGCCGCCCGGTGGCCGCCGAGACGATCTCGCGCATCAGCGGACCCCAGGTCAGCGCGTGATACATGTGCGCCCATCCCGGCGGGTAGATGGCCCGCAGCCCAGCCAGTTGCTCGCGGGTGTACTCGCTGTCGTCGACGCGATGCACATCCGGCCGCGGGCCGGTCGCAAACGGCACCCCTGCGCTGTGCGTCAGCACTTGGCGGATCGTGGTGCGGCCCTTGCCATGCCGGCCGTAGCCGGGCAGATAGTCGGCAACCCGATCGTCGAGCGATAAGCCGCCCCGCTCCACGAGCATGTGCACCACGGTCGAGGTGATCGCCTTGGCCGCCGAATACGCGCAGAACGGAGTGTCGATCCCCACCGGCACCTTGTCGGCGTCCGCGGCGTCGGTGGGGGCGTTGCCCCATGCGTGTCCGATCGCCCGATTGAGCACCACCCGGCCGTTGTGACGCAGGCACAGCTGGATCGCCGGGTGCATACCGGCCGCGTACCAGTGCCGCGCCGCCTGCCAGATCCGTTCCACCGCCGCGCGGTCGATACCGGAGTGGTCCTCGTCGCCGATCACGGTGACCGCCTCGAGGTCGGCCGGCATCCGGATCCGTCCGTCGGGGGTGGTCATCGCCGGAATCCGGGGCGTCCCTGGAGTGCCGGAGGTGCCGGAAGTCTCAGAAGTCACCGCCGCTGCTCCTTGCCCCGGCCGAAGTACAGCTCCTGCGTCGCAACGCAGACCAGCTGTCCCGCCCGGTTGTACATCGTCGAGGTTGCCAGCCCGCGTCCGGCGACGCCGCTGGGCGAGAACTGGTCGGACAGCACCCAATCGGACAGCTCCACGGGCCGCTGAAACCACAGTGCATGATCGATCAAGGCGTTGAACGCGCTGGCTACCGTGGCCCGCCGCATGGTCACCGCGGTCTCGACCATCTTGGTGCCCGACAAGTAGGTCAGCAGTGCGCTATGCAGTGCTGGGTCGGCCGAAACCGGCTCGGAAGGCTTCCACCACAACCGGATTCGCGGTGACGGCTCGGGAAGTTCCAGGGCCAGCCGCGGCGGTGGGTCGATGTAGCGCTGGTCGAAAGGGTGCGGCTGGACCCAGTAGCCGCCCAGCTCGCCGGCGTAGTCGGACAGCTGTTGCTGCGACGGCGCCAGCGACTCCGGATCGGGAACGTCCGGCATCGACTGCTGATACGAGGGCGCGTCGACGTCGGCGCTGAACGAGGACAGCACCTCCAGCAGGATCTGGCCGTCCTGCCGGGCGGTCACCTGGCGGGTCGACAGCGTGCCTCCGTCGCGGGCCACCTCCACGTGCAGGTCGACCGGGCGGCGGGCGTCCCCTGCCCGCACGTAGTAGGCGTGCATGCTGTGGGGCACACGTCCCGGGGCGGTGCGGGCTGCCGCCATCAGCGCCTGGCCGGCGATGTGCCCGCCGACGATGTGATGCTGCGGGTTGTCGAGTTGGGTGGCCAGGAAGTGCTCGTCGTCGATGCGGTCGACGTCGAGCGTGGCGACGATGTCGGCCAGCGCGGGCTGGCGGTGGGTCAGCTCGGAGGTCATGCGTGCGCTCCGTATTCCAGCAGGAACACCCCGGCCCCGATCAGCGCCACCCCGCCGGCCATCACCGCGGTGAACGGGTCATCGAACAGAAACCGAGCCAGCACCGCCGTGGCCGCCACCCCGACCCCCGACCACACCCCGTAGGCCACGCCGACCGGGATGCCCCGCTTCAACACCATGGCCAGCAGCGCAAACGACAGCAGGTAGCCCCCCGCCACCGGAACGGCCCACCCGAGCCGGCTGAACCCCTCCGAAGCCCGCAACGACAGCGTCCCGGCGACCTCGAACCCGATCGCCCCGAACAGCAGCAGCCAGGCCATCACTCGCCGGTGAACTCGGGCTTACGTTTGCCCATGATGGCGCCGATGCCCTCCATCAGGTCCTTGGACGCCAGAAACGCCGAGTTCCACGCCGCCACGTAACGCAGGCTGGCGGCCACCCGGTCGGTGCGCTGCTGATCCAGCACGTCCTTGACGCCGGCCACGGTCAGCGGCGGGTTGGCGGCGATCTCGGCCGCGGTGGCGTGCGCGGCGGCCAGGCACGCCTCGGCATCCGCATACACGTCGTTGACCAGCCCGATCTTCTCGGCTCGCGCGGCGTCGATGTCCTTGCCGGTCAACGCCAGCTCCCGCAGATGCCCGTCGGACAAGATCAGCGGCAGCCGGGCCAGGCTCCCGACGTCGGCGACGATGGCCAGCTTGACCTCGCGCACGCTGAACTTGGCGTCGGCCGACGCGTAGCGGATGTCGACCGCCGAGATCAGGTCGACCCCGCCGCCAATGCACCAGCCTTGGACCGCCGCGATCGTCGGGGTGCGGCAGTCGGCGACCGCGGTGATCGAGCCCTGCATGCCCTGCAGTTCGCGGTGGAAGTCCGCCCGCGGCCGGGCCGACGGCCCGTCGGCCATCATGCCCGTCATCGTCCCGCCCATCGCGGCCAGATCCAGCCCGTAGCTGAAATTCTTGCCCGACCCGGCCAACACGATCGCCCGCACGTCGCGGTCGGCGTCCAGCCGGCTGAACACCGCCGGCAGCTCCGCCCAGAACGCCGGACCCATCGCGTTGCCCTTGCCCGGCCCGATCAGCGTCACCTGGGCGACATGGTCCTTGATCTCGACGGTGAGGGATTCATACGACTCGGTCATACCCAGACCGTAACCTGACCGCATGCCTTCCGATCTGCGACCCGGTCCCGACGCGCCCCCCACCGATGAGCTGGCCGGCGCCGAAGCCGCCCTGGCGGTGCTGGTGCAGGTACTGCACCACATCAGCAGCGACCAATTGTCCAACCAGACGCCGTGTTCGGAATTCGACGTCGCGCAGTTGACCGAGCATCTGCTGGGCTCCATTTCGATGCTCGGGGCCGCGGCGGGCGCGGAGGTTCCCGACCGCGACGCCACCGAGTCGCCGGAACGGCAGGTCATCGCCGCGGCCCGGCCCGCGCTGGACGCCTGGCACGGCCGCGGCCTGGACGGCACCGTCACGATCGGCCCCAACCAGCTCCCGGCGACGATGGTGGCAGGCATCCTGGCAGTCGAATTCCTGGTGCACGCGTGGGACTACGCGACGGCGATCGGCCGCACGGTGCAGGTGGCCGAGCCGCTGGCCGAGTACGTGCTGGGCCTGGCGCAGGCGATCATCACGCCACAGGGCCGGGTCAGGGCGGGATTCGACCAGCCCGTCGAGGTCGCCGGCACCGCACCGGCCCTGCAGCGGCTGATCGCGTTCACCGGGCGGTCATAACCCCGCAACCTGCACGCCCACCCGGCTTCGCCCAGGCCGCCTAGGGTGGCTGACACATGGACATTCCCGGTTGGGTATGGGGGCTGACGATCGTCGGCCTCGCCGGATTGCTCACGTTCGACTACGTGTTCCACGTCCGCCGGGCCCATATCCCGACGCTCAGAGAAGCCGCCGGCTGGTCCGCCGGCTACGTCGGCGTGGCGGTGCTGTTCGGGTTCGGCATGCTGATCTTCGGCGGAGTGGACGCGGGTTCGGAGTACTTCGCCGGCTACGTGACCGAGAAGGCGCTGTCGGTCGACAACCTGTTCGTCTTCTTGATCATCATGACGAGCTTCCGGGTGCCCCGCGAGTACCAGCAGAAGGTGCTGCTGTTCGGGATCGCCTTCGCGCTGGCCGCCCGGACCGGCTTCATCTTTCTCGGCGCCGCGCTGATCGACACCTTCGCCTGGGTCTTCTACTTCTTCGGCTTCGCGCTGTTGCTGACGGCCCGCAATATGTTCAGGACGGCCCGCGGCGGCGAGCCCCACCGTGCCCATGACGGTGTCATCCGGCTGGCGAAGAAAATGATTCACACCAGCGAGCACTACGACGGCGACAAGCTGGTCACGACGGTGGGCGGCCGGCGGGCGATGACCCCGATGCTGTTGGTGATGATCGCCATCGCCGGTACCGACGTGCTCTTCGCCGTGGACTCGATCCCGGCGATCTTCGGACTCACGCGGAACACCTACATCGTGTTCACCGCGACGGCGTTTTCCCTGCTGGGCCTGCGGCAGCTTTATTTCCTCATCGACGGCCTGCTCGATCGGCTCGTCTACCTGTCCTACGGACTCTCGGCGATCCTCGGGTTCATCGGCGTGAAGCTGATACTGCACGCCCTGCACCAAGATGGCGTCGGCGTCGCCGAGATCGGTACCGGAATGTCGCTGCTGGTGATTGTCGGCGTGCTCGCGCTCACCGTCGTGGCGTCTTTGCTCAGCCGCCGCAGCGAACCCCAGACCGCGGCGAAAGACGATCGCGAACTGGCGCTACACCGCTGACGGCCTGCTCGGCGCAGGCGGTGCTTACGGGCGGTCGCCTTCGGTGCTGTCGAAGAACCGCCACTGGCCGTCGAGGTCGACCTCCATCCGCCACCCCAGTTCGGTGTTGTCGGCCTTGACGTCGACGAACCAGGCGTGCGCGTCGTCGGCGCTGGCGATGTCCTTGGTGCCCACGACCTCGCCGTGCGGGTTCAGTACTCGGTAGGTAGACATGCCTCGGAGGGTTCCCGCCCGCCGGGGCGACCAATCGTGGCCTTAGACCCGCTCGAGGTAGAAGTAGAAGTAGCGGCCGTCATCGAGCACGCCCTTGCCGTTCATGATGCCGAACACGGTGTCGTCGTCGACGCGCTTGAAGTGGTCGTGGGTGGGCTGGCCGTCATAGACCATGGTGGCCACCACCTCGCCGCGGAACTCCTCGGCCCACAGGCTTGCCTCGCCCTTGCCGAGCTTGGTGTTGGAGA
The DNA here is from genome assembly GCF_002086455.1 of Mycolicibacter algericus DSM 45454. GTDB lineage: Bacteria > Actinomycetota > Actinomycetes > Mycobacteriales > Mycobacteriaceae > Mycobacterium > Mycobacterium algericum. The sequence goes on along the minus strand of NZ_MVHC01000018.1, from coordinate 68,668 downwards.
ACTTGTTGCCGTCCTCATCCAGGCAGACCAGCGGCTGCACGTCGGTGATCGAGTTGAACGTCTTGCCGAACCAGCGGGCCTTCTCCAGCAACCCGTTCATCTTGTGGCCGGTGACGAACTCGCCGCCGCGCCACTCGCCGATCAGCTGATCGAGGGTGGCCGGGGGCAGTGCCGCCCAGAACTCATCCAGCTCGGCATCCGCGATGGTGTCGGTGCGCTCCTTGAACGCGGTGAACGTCTTCCGGGCCAGGTCGTCATTCATCGTCTAACTCCTCATCCGGCCTTTTTCACGGCCCGCTTGAGACCGAACAGCAAAACGTTGGCCAACACCGAGGCCACCCCGGGCAGCCGGTTATCGGCGCTGACGGTGTAGCTGATCTGGGTGCCCGAACCCGCCGGCGCCAGCACCACGTCGCCGACGTAGTTGCGGAACGGGATGCCCGACACACCCCGGTAGCTCAGCCGGTGGTCGGGATCGAACACGGTGATCTCCTCCACCAGGGGCGCCATCCCGGGCACCGCCTGGATGCGCCGCTGGGCGCCGACGCCGTTGGGCTCGGGGGCCCCGGGCCGGACCACGGTGATCTTCAGACCGGGAGCCCAGGAGGACATGCCCTCGTAGTCGGAGAGCACCTCCCACACCCGGGATGCGGGCGCGGCGACGGTGGCGGTTGCGGTTGCGTGCATAGAACTCCTCGTCAGATCCAGTCCTGAGCGAACCGTAACAGCGCGTCGTTCTCCTCCGGCGCGCCGATGGTCACCCGGACCCCGTCCTGCCCGTAGGGGCGTACCACGATGCGGGCGTCCGCGGCGGCGGCCACGAAGTCCGCGGTGCGCGCCGCCAGCGGCAGCCACACGAAGTTGGCCTGCGAATCCGGCAGCTCGAACCCGGCGTCACGCAGCGCCGCGGCGACTCGGGCCCGCTCGGCGACCACCGCGTCGGTACGGGCCAGCAGTTCGTCACCGGCGTCCATCGACGCGATCCCGGCGACCTGCGCCACGCTGGACACGGTGAACGGCACATAGACCTTGCCCAGTGCGGTGATGATCTCCGGATCGCCGACCGCGTAGCCCAGCCGCAGGCCCGCCAGCCCGTAGGCTTTGGAAAAGGTTCGCAGCACAACCACATTCGGGTAGCGGCGCGCCAACCCCAGACTGTCGGGGGTCATGGGCTCGCGGATGTACTCCACGTACGCCTCGTCGATGGCGACCAGGACGTGCGGCGGCACCGCGGCCACGAACCGCTCCAGCGCGTCGGGGTCGACCACGGTGGAGGTGGGGTTGTTCGGGTTGCAGATGAAGATCAGCCGGGTGCGCTCGGTGACGGCGGCCAGCATCGCGTCCAGGTCGTAGGCGTGATCACGCAGCGGCACCTGCACCGGCACGGCACCGGCGGTGCGCACCTGCAGCGGGTAGATCTCGAAGCTGCGCCAGCCGAACATCACCTCGTCACCGGCGCCGCAGCTGATCTGGATGAGTTGCTGGCACAGGCTCACCGACCCGCAGCCGGCCGCCACCTGCTCGGGGGCGAACCCGACATGGCTGGCCAGCCGGGCCCGCAGCGTCGCGTAGCCGTTGTCCGGGTAGCGGTTGATGCCGGCCAGCGCGGCCTCGACGGCCTTGACCACGCTGGGCAGCGGCTCCAGCACCGTCTCGTTGCTGGCCAGCTTGATCGATCCCGGTACCGTCTTGCCCTCGACGTATGCCGGCAGTGCGGCGATCTCGGGGCGCAGGCGGACGGTCACGGACCACAGCATATGTGGGCGGTATGAACCGCGGTTTCGAAGCTCGGGCATCGATCCGGTACCCTCGACAAGTTCGAGGAGGCGTGCCAGAGCGGCCGAATGGGACTCACTGCTAATGAGTTGTCCCCTTAACGGGGGACCGGAGGTTCAAATCCTCTCGCCTCCGCCACGGCCGGGCTTGCTCGACCGACAATTGAAGACAGGCGCCCGTAGCTCAACGGATAGAGCATCTGACTACGGATCAGAAGGTTGGGGGTTCGAATCCCTTCGGGCGCACTCATTTTCTTCCGTTGACGCTGCGGCTACGGCGAGAAAGTGCGGGTAGCCGCCGCCCTGAGCGCAGACTCAACCCAGCGAGCACCACCCGATCACCCCGCTGCGGAGGCGCCCGGCGAGAACCAGGCGGTCTTGGCCTGCCAGGATCGCGCCAGCCCGTAGGCGAAGATCATCACCGACAGGCAGATGCAGCCCCAGATCGCCGGCCCGGCATAGCCGCCGGCCCAGATCGAGACGATCGCGACCAGGCATGCCAGCACCGTGAGCGACATCGATGCCAGGTACAGGTTGACCGTGGTCCTCGCGCGGGGATCGTGCCGTAGCGCCAGCATCAGCCGGCCGACGTAGCCGCTCAAGTAGAGCACGATCCAGCACGCGGCCACCTCGTAGGCGGTCAGCCACCAGCCGTTGCCGGTCAGGTTGGCGAACATGTCGGGCTCGTGGCCCCGCTCGAGCTTGACGAAGGTGACCAGCAGCACCGCGACACCCAGCCCCAGCGGCAGCTGCAGGTGTTTACGCATGAGCGGTCGCACCTGGTCGGGATCGGCGAGTCGCACCATCATGTGGTAAATGTTCGCGATCACCGCCACGATCAGGACAAGGCTGCCGAGCAGGTGCTGGACGTTCCACAACCCCAGCCAGTGGTACAGCCGCGGCCCTAGTTCGGTGCCGGCCCACGGCGACAGCAACACCAGTGCGCATCCCTCCGTCGCGATGGCGAAGGTGGCGGCGGCCTCCCACCGAGACCACCAGGTGTCGCGTCGAACCCACAGGCTGTACAGGATCACCGCCAGTGTGGCGGCGATGAACACCGACGTCATTGCGCGCCGATCGCTGTGCCGCCCCCCGAGGTGAACCATGCGCTTTTGGCCTGCCACGACCGCGCCGACCCGAACGCGAAGGTTCCCACCGACAAGCAGATGCAGGCCCAGATCGCCGGACCGGCATCGGCACGGCCGCCCCATGCCGCACCGACCACGATCAGACAGGCCGCGGTGGCGAAGGTCATCGACACCAGGTAGAGGTCGATGGTGGACTTGGCCCGCGGATCCTTCCGCAGCAACAGCATCAGCCGGCTGACGTAGCCACTGAGGTAGATCACCAGGGCGCAGCCCACCAGTTTGTAGACGGTCAGCCAGGGATCACGGCTTGCGGCGGCGAACATGTCCGGGTGGTACTCCTGGTCGGCCAGTAGGTATGAAGGCGCCATCAACCCGATGCCGAGCAGTACCGGCGGCATCAGGTGGCGGCGCATGATCGAGCGCACCTGATCGGGATCGGCGAGTCGCACCAGCATGTGATACACGTTCGCACTGACGGCCACGATCAGGCAGAAGTGGCCGAGCATCTGCTGGACGTTCCACGCCCCCAGAACGCGGTACAGCAGCGGTCCGAACACGGGGGCGCCCCACGGCGACATCAACAGCAGTGCAGCACCTTCCAGCACCAGCGCGAGCGAGGCGGCGACCTCCCACCGCGACCACCAGGTATCGCGGCGTATCCAAGAGCTGTAAGCGATGAGCGCCAACGTGGCGGCGATGAATCCCGACGTCATCACACGCTCTCAGGAAAGCGCTGGCGGCGGGTTGGGCTCCTTGACCGGTCGAGTGCGGGCGGCGAACCACGCCGCCTTTGCCTGCCACGAGCGGGCAGAGCCGTAGGCGAAGATGACCACGGAGATGCATGCGCACGGCCAGACCAGTTGGCTGGCATCGGCGTTGGTCCAGGTGGTGCTCAACTGTGCCACCAGGCCGGCCAGCGCAAACGCCGCCGAGGCGGTGTAGAGCTCCACGGTCTCCCGGGCCCGGGGATCGGATCGCACCAGCAGCAGCAGCCGTGTCGCGTAGCCGGAGAGGTAGATCAGCATTCCGCAGAACAGCAGCCAGTAGATCTCGGCCCAGGCGCCGGTGTCGTTGCCGGTCGACAGACCGTCCGGGCGGTAATCGGCGTCGGCGGTGATGAAAACCGCCACCAACGCCACCAGACCGAGCCGCACGGGCCATTGCACGTGTCGGCGGAACAGCGGCCGGACCCGGCCGAAATCCGCCAGCCGGGGCAGGACGTGATAGATGTTGGCCGCGATCGCCACGATGAAGCAGATGTGACCGACCAACTGCTGGACGTTCCATATCCGGGTGACGCTGTGCATCGTCGGCCCCAGCACTGCGGACGCCCACGGTGACATCAGCACCAATGCGCAGACCTCCAGCGCGATCGCCAGCGTGATGCCGATCTCCCAGCGCGACCACCAGGTTTCGCGGCGCACCCACAGGCTGTAGAGCGCCACCAGCACGGTGGCACCGATGAAGGCCGACGTCATGCGTCGACGGTACTTCCCGTGAGTCCGCTTAGACCGGCGGTTTGTCCAGATCCGCTTTGAGATCACCGAGGCGCAGCGGCCGTGACGACGATTCCAGATATTCGGTGACGGCATCATGCTCGATCAATCCGAACCGGACCTGCAGGTCAACGGGGTTCAACCCGAAGTACCTGGCAACCCGGATCAGATTGTCGGCACTGATCAGCCGGCCCTCATGCGCCGCCTTGTAATAGGCCGACTTGCGGTAACCGAATGCCTCGTAGACCTCGGTCGCGCCAAGCGGCCTGCCGACAAGGTAGGGCAGTACCACGGTTGGGTCTTTGTGACGATCGTCCACAGCAATAAACCTTAGCTCGGATTCGTAGACTGCACAACCATTTGATCATAACGGAAGTATGGAAACAGTCTCTAAACCTAACCGGTCGCCAGTAGCTCGAGCATCGCTCGGCTCGCGATCCGGGCGCCCAACGGGATCGCGGCGAGGTCGACGACGTAGTCGGGCGAGTGTGGTGTGTAGGGGAACAGCTGACCGCGGGCGGCTGCCTCGGCATACACCTGCGGATCGGCGACACCCACCATCAAATAGGCCAGCGGCACGTCGCGGTGCGGCCCCTTGAGCAGGTGGCAGTCTTCCGATGCCGAGACCGCGGGCAGCTCGGTGATGACGTTGTGCTCCCCGAGCGCATCGCGCAGGGTGGCGGCCAGCCGCCCGGTCAGATCCGCGTCGTTGACCAGCGGGGTGGAACCGCCGCCCATGGTGATGACGGGCATCAGCGCATCGGACAAGCCGAAGCTGTGGGCGATGCCCTCGCTGATCGCTCGGATCCCGGCGAGCAGTTGCTCGCGGACCTCCGGGTTGTACCAGCGCAGGTTGGCCAACAGCCGGGCCTGGTCCGGGATGACGTTATAGGTGGTGCCGGCCTGTACCGAGCCCACGGTGAGCACGGCGCCCTCGCTCGGGGCGATGCTGCGGCTGATGATGCCCTGGAACTGCACGACGGCCTGGGCGGCCATCAGCACCGGGTCCTTGGCCAGTTGCGGCAGCGACCCGTGTCCGCCGACGCCGTGGAACACGATCTCGAGCTGGTCGGTGCCGGCCATCCGCTCACCGGCCGCGGCGGCCACCATGCCCACCGGGACCGGCACGGTGTGCATGGCGATGAAGGAGTCCGGGGGCGGGGCCACGTCGTAGAGGCCGTCGTCGACCATGGCCCGGGCCCCGGCGATCAGCTCTTCGGCCGGCTGACCGATCAGCACCGCGGTTCCCGACCACGAAGCGGTGGTCTCGGCGAGCACCTTGGCCATTCCCAGCATCCAGGTCACATGCGCGTCGTGGCCGCACATGTGCCCCAGCGAGGGGTCGCTGCTGGCGTAGTCCAGGCCAGTGGCCTCCGGCACCCGCAGCGCGTCCATGTCCGCTCGATACATCACCACCGGGCCCGGGCCGTTGGCCAACACGGCCACCACACCGGTGCGGCCGATGCCGGTGGTCACCGTGAATCCGAGGTTGCCCAGCGCCTGCGCGACGATCCGCGCGGTGCGCACCTCTTCGAAGCCCAACTCGGGGTTGCGGTGCAGATCCTTGAAGATGTCGACCAGTCGGAAGGTGTCGGCCGCAACGATCCGGTCGATCTCGTCGAGGTGACCGGTCATGTCTTGCTCGCTATCAGGGTCTGCGCCCGCTCGAACAGCCACACCGCGGCCTCGTGCAGTTGGTCACCGACGTCCTGCTGGGCCATGCCCGCCGACGCCCGCGCCAGTGTTCCCTCGATCACGATGGCCAGCTTGAAGCTCGCCATCACCTCATACCAGCCGATGTGCGACAGGTCGCGGGAGCTGCCCTTGGCGTACCGCTGCACCAGATCGTCGGTGGAGGCCAGGCCGTCCATCCCGGTCAGGGTGTGGCTGAACACGCTGGATCCGTCGTCCTGGCGCCAGGTGGCCAGCAGCCAGCCCAGGTCCAGCAGCGGATCCCCGATGGTCGACATCTCCCAGTCCACGATCGCCGCGACCTGCGGCCCGGTGGGGGAGAACAGCACGTTGGCCGCGTGGTAGTCGCCGTGCAGGATGCCGGGCTGCCACGACGCCGGCACGTTGCGCTGCAACCAGCCGGCGACCTCGTCCAGGCCGGGCAGCTCGGGCCCGGGGTAGTTCTCGAACTGCCGGTAGGAGTCCAGCTCGGAAAGCCACCGCGGCACTTGGCGTTCCAGGAAGCCGTCCGGCTTTCCGTAGTCGGCCAGCCCCACCGCGACATGGTCGACCGCACCGAGCTTGGCCAGCGCGTCGGCCATCGAGAGGCCCATCTCGTAGCGCACCGCGGGGTCGTTGGCATGCAACTCGGGCAGCTCACCGCTGGCGTTGAACCCGTCGATCGGCTCCATCAGGTAGAACACCGCGTCTCCGAGCACTGCAGGGTCATCGCAGACCGCGATCAATCCCGGGTGGGGTACGTCGGTGTCGGCCAGCGCGGCCAGCACCCGGGTCTCCCGCAGCATCACGTCATTGCTGCGCGGCCGCAGATGCAGCGGCCCGCGTCGCAGCACATAGCTGCGGCCCGAGCGGGTGAAACGCAGCATCACGTTCTGGGTGCCGCCGGACAGTTCGGTGACGTCGGACAGCGGGCCTTCGCCGAGCTGCCGGTCGGACATCCACTGCGCTACCGGTTCCAGATCCATGCGGTGTTCAGCCCTTGGGGCGTACCAGCTGGGAGATGGTCTGCACCCGGATCGAGTCGTCGCCGAACACGAAGGTGTCCACGCCGTCGACCTGGAACCCCGGCGAGTCCAGCGTCCATTCCAGCAGCAGGATCTCGTCGTGGTAGGTCTTCGACTTGATGTCGAACACCGCGGCGGCCAGCGCATCCGAGAGCTGGCTGAACGCCGCCCTGATGCCGTCGAGGCCTGTTGCGATGCCGGCGGCGGTGATCAGCACCGAGTCGTCGGTGTAGTCGATCAGCAAGTCGTCGACGTCGCGGGCGATCAGTGCGTGGAGGTGGTGGTCGAAGATCTCCTGCGGGGTGCGGGCCATGCACCGACGATATCGGTTCACAGCGCCGCCATAGTGTCGATACAGGGAAGACCCATCGCCGGCGACATACTGGAACGCGATGACTGCGCCACGGGGATCGGTGGAACGTGTCGTGATGGCGCGCGCCGACGGCAAGCCCATCACCGTGCTGGTGGTGGACGACGAGACGGTGCTGGCCGAGATGGTGTCGATGGCACTGCGCTACGAGGGCTGGACCACCGCGACCGCGGGCGACGGCGCCTCGGCGATTGCCGCGGCCAAAGCCGAACGCCCCGACGTGGTGGTGCTCGACGTGATGCTGCCGGACATGAGCGGGCTGGACGTACTGCGCAAACTGCGGGAGATCAACCCGCGGTTGCCGGTGCTGTTCCTGACCGCCAAGGACGCGCTGGAGGACCGCATCGCCGGGCTGACCGCCGGCGGCGACGACTACGTCACCAAGCCGTTCAGCATCGAAGAGGTGGTGTTGCGGTTGCGGGCGCTGCTGCGGCGCACCGGGGTCAGCACCGCCGAGGCCGGGGCGCAGATCGTGGTCGGCGACCTGGTTCTCGACGAGGACTCCCACGAGGTGACGCGCGGCGGGGACCCGATCACCTTGACGTCCACCGAATTCGAGCTGCTGCGCTACCTGATGCACAACGCCAGGCGGGTGCTATCCAAGGCGCAGATCCTCGATCGGGTGTGGGACTACGATTTCGGCGGCCGGGCCAACATCGTCGAGCTCTACATCTCCTATCTGCGCAAGAAGATCGACAACGGTCGAGAGCCGATGATCCACACGCTGCGCGGCGCCGGGTATGTCCTCAAGCCGGCCGTCTGAATCGCTGCGCGCCGGCACCCGCCGCAGTTGGTCGCTGCGGGCGCGACTGCTCGCCGGCCAGGTCGCGCTGCTCACCGTGGCCTGCCTCGGCATCGGCGCCGTGACCGAGTTGGCGCTTTATCAGTACCTGGTCAGCCAACTCGACCATCAACTGTCTGACGCCGCGCGCCGGTCGGCGCGGCTGCACGGTCAGCCGCCGGCACCGCCCGGGCACCGACCCCGCCATCGGCCGCGGCCGGGACCGGGGCCGGACTTCCTCGACGCTCCCGGCCAGCCGGTCGGCATGGTCGGCGCGGTGGTCGACTCGGTGGACGGTGAGGACCGGATCGCCGACGCCGGCTGTCTCAGCACCTCCGGTTTGCGTGAGGAGCTGAGTGCTTCGGCAACAACGCAATTGGCCGGCATTGTCGCTGAGCCCGCGCCGGTCACCCGGCGGCTCGACGGTGTCGGCCGCTACCGGTTGGTGGCGACGAACGCCCGGCACGGTGGGGAGACGATCATCATCGGGCTGCCGCTGGCGGCCGTGAACGCCACCATGGTGCGGGTGCTGCTGATCTTCGGGTTGGTCACCCTGGTCGCGGTGGCCGCCGCGGCCACGGCCGGCAGTGTCGTCACCCGGCGGGCGCTGGCCCCGCTGCGCCGCGTCGCGCAGACCGCCGGCGAAGTCGCCGACCTGCCGTTGGACCGCGGGGAGGCGACGCTGCCGGTGCGGGTCGCCGAGTCCGACACCAACCCGCGCACCGAGGTCGGCCAACTGGGCGCCGCGGTCAACCGGATGCTCGACCACATCGCCGCCGCGTTGGCGAACCGGCAGGCCAGCGAGACCAGGGTGCGCCAGTTCGTCGCGGATGCCAGCCATGAGCTGCGCACCCCGCTGACCGCGATCCGCGGTTACACCGAGTTGGCGCAACGGATCCCGGTGGCCGACGGCGTCGACTCCGAATCGTTGGCGCACGCCCTGAGCCGGGTGCAATCCGAGACCCAGCGGATGACGCAGCTGGTCGAGGATCTGCTGCTGCTGGCCCGACTGGATTCCGGGCGGCCGCTCGAGCATGAGCCGGTGGACCTGTCGCGGCTGGCGGTCGACGCGGTCAGCGACGCCCACGTCGGCGGCCCGGATCACCAGTGGGAACTCGACCTGCCCGACGAGCCGGTCACGGTGCCCGGCGACGCCGCCCGGCTGCACCAGGTGCTGACCAACCTGCTCACCAACGCCCGGGTGCACACCGGCGCCGGGACCGTGGTGACCACCCGACTCGGTGTCGACGGCGCCGAGGCGGTGCTGTGCGTGACCGACGACGGCCCGGGCATTCCGGCGGAATTCCAGCCGGAGATCTTTGAACGGTTCGCCCGGGGTGACACCTCCCGGTCCCGCAAGGGCGGCAGCACCGGGCTCGGGCTGGCGATCGCCTCGGCGGTGGTCCGCGCGCATCGCGGGACCATCGCGGTGACCAGCAGACCCGGCCACACCGAGTTCACCGTCCGACTCCCGCTGTAGCCCCTTCTTGCCCGGGCTCCCCACCTTCTTGCCCGAGCGTGCGCGTCCCCGGCGCGACACTCCGTGCCGAGGCCGGAACCACGCACGCTCGCCGGGGTTTGTCTCCCGGCAACGGCGGGTAGGCGACGCAGATGAATCCCGAGCTGCCCCCCGAACCGGGAACGCCGAAAGAGCCACCGCACCGGCGGGTGCCCGAGGACCCGCCGGAACGGCTGGTGCCCGCGGACCCGCCCGAACGCCTGGCCCCCGAAGAAACACCGGAGCGGCTGGTGCCCGAAGACCCACCGGAGGAGTGAGACCCGTGCGCGCGGAAGAAGGCGACGAATCCATTCGGGATTACGCCCAGGAGGCGCAGGAAACCCAGGATCGGGTCGCCCCTCGCTCCTGGTGGGGCCGGTTGCTTGACGCGCTGAACCCGTTCAAACGGCGCCTCTAGACGCATCCGGACGCCCTCGCGACGCCGGCGACTCGCGACCGGCGCCGCCTAGGATGGCAGCGTGCAATTGCTGCTTATCCGTCACGCGCTCCCGTTGCGCAGCGAATACGGCCAGGGGTCGGACCCCGAGCTGTCCGATACCGGACTCGAACAGGCGCTGCGCCTGCCCGATGCGCTGGCGCGCTACCCGATCACCCGACTGGTCAGCAGCCCGCAGCGCCGGGCCGTGCAGACCGCCGAACCGCTGGCCCGTCGGCGCGCCATGGCCGTCGACATCGACGAGCGGTTCGCCGAGTACGACCGGGACATGGCCGGCTATCTGCCCATCGAGCAGTTGCGCACCGAGCGCCCGCAGGACTGGGCCCAGATGTCGCAGGGGCACCTACCCGGCGACGTCGACGAGAGCGCGTTCTGTGCCCGGGTGGCCGCCGCTGTCACCGACGTGGTGGCCGCCGCCGACGCCGACGACACCGTGGCGGTGTTCAGCCACGGCGGCGTGATCAACGTGGTGCTGCACCAGATCCTGGGCACCGCGCGGCTGCTGTCGTTCCCGATCGACTACGTGTCGGTGACCCGGCTGTTGTATTCGCGGTCCGGGCAGGCCGCAGTGGCATCGACCAACGGCACCGAGCATGTTTGGGACCTGCTGCCGCGCAACCAATCCCGGCTGCCCGGCAACGACGCCGCCGAAGCAACGGGTTAGCCTCCGGCTACCGCCGGGCGGCGAGCGTCTTCTTGGCGGCGCGCCGCAGCTGGAAGATGCGTGCCGTGCCGGCCAGCGCGGTGACCAGTCCGCCGCAGACCGCCGCCAGCAGGATCGCCACCCCCAGCGGCAGACTCCACTGCCACGCCAGGAATCGCAGGTCGACTGGATCGGTGTTCTGGGTGACGAACACCAACAGCACGATCAGAACCAGGAAGCCGGCGATCAGCGCGCTCCACAGCGCACCGGCGCGGGTGAACGGCATCGCAGCCGGGGACTGCGGTGCGCCGGGTTCGCCATGCGGCGGGTCGACTGGCACGGAGTGGTCGCTGCTCATGGTGCCATCTTGCCGGTTCTGAACCGGTTATGACGAGTTCTCGTCAGTTTTCGGCAGGCAGGGAGGGGCTGCGGTTCGCCGGTCGGTCGCTTACGGTGGTCCGGTGAGCGCAGCCCCGTCCGGCTCGTGGCCGGCGATCCTGACCTGGCGGGCGCCCGACGCCCCACGCATGGAATCGGTGCGGGTGCAGTTGTCCGGTAACCGCATCAAGGCCAACGGCCGGATCGTGGCGGGCGCCACCGACGCCCACCCGGCGTTCAGCGCCTACTACGACCTGGCGACCGACGAGTCCGGAGCCACCAAACGGCTGGGACTCACCGTCACGGTGGCCGAACGTGACCGCCAGCTGGTGATCGCCCGCGATGAAGAGAACATGTGGCTGATCACCGACTCCCGCGGGCAGTCACGCGCCGCCTACGACGGGGCGTTGGACATCGACGTGGTGTTCAGCCCGTTCTTCAACACCTTGCCGATCCGGCGGGCCCGGCTGCATGAGCGGGCGGCCGCCGTGGCGCTCCCGACGGTCTATCTGTGGCTTCCGGAGATGTCGGTGGTCGCGGCCGAGGCCAGTTACCGCAGCACCGAGGCCGGTATCACGGTCCTGACCCCGGGCACCGACCGCGACGGCACCACCGTCACCGTCGACGATGACGGGTTTGTCATCGACTATCCAGGGTTGGCAGCGCGGATCTGATCATCCCGCCGGCCCGGCCCGCCGCGGCCAGCTCCCGGCGCCAGTCGTTCGCTCCGACGACGACGGTGACGATCTCGTGGCGCGGGAAGTTGTCGTAGCGGGTCCTGGCGGCATGGCCATGGTTGACCAGCTCGGCCACCGAGTCCGCGGCGGACAGCGAATCCCGCGCGTCCCCCAGCAGTTCGATGACCCGGTCCAGCGCCGGCAGCAGGTGCAGCCAGTTCGCCTCGCACATCGCCCGCACCAGCTCCGGGGCCGTCCCGGCGACCCGGGTGCCGTCCCGGAACGATCCCGCCGCCAGCGCGAACGCCAGCGGCACGTCGGCGGCGGTGACCGCCAGCGCCTCGGCCAGCAGGTGCGGCAGGTGTGAGATCGCTGCCGCCGCCGCGTCGTGCTCTTCGGAGCGGGCCGGCACCGCGATCGAGCCGCAGTCCAGGATCAGGTCGAGCACCGTCGAGAACACCGCCGGGTCGACGTGGTCGTCGACACTGATCACCCACGGCGCGCCCTCGAACAACCCGGCGTGCCCGGCCGGCCAGCCCGAGTGGGCGGTGCCTGCCATCGGGTGTCCGCCGACGAAGCGGTCGGCTAGCCCGGCGGCGGTGACGGCGTCGAGCACCGACGCCTTGACGCTGGTGACGTCGGTCAGCGGGCACTCAGGTGCGAGCCGACGGATGTGGTCGAGCAGCGCCGGCAGCGCCGGCACCGGGACGGCGAGCACGATCAGCGCGCCGGATTCCGCCGCCCGGGTCAGCGCCGTCTCCAGCTCGGTGGTGGCGTCGAAGCCGTCGGCGATCGCGGCGTTCATCCCATCGGCCGACCGGTTGTAACCGAACGCCTCCCGGCCGGCGGCCGCGGCGGCGCGCAGCACCGAGCCGCCGATCAGGCCCAGCCCCAATACGCACACCGGTGTTTTCACTGCACTTGCCACCACCTCTCCAGGTTGGCACACGCTGGTCAAGGGCGTGAACGGCGACTACCGTTGGCGGCCATGGGAGCACAGGGCGCGTCCACACAGGGCCGGCCGGCGGACACGCTGGACGGCTTCGGTGTCGCTGTTGTGCGCGAAGACGGCAAGTGGCGTTGCACGTCGATGCGTGCGGTGGCGTTGACCAGCCTCACCAAGGCGGAGACGGAGCTGCGTGAACTACGCAGCGCCGGAGCGGTTTTCGGACTCCTCAACGTCGACGACGAGTTCTTCGTGATCATCCGGCCCGGCCCGGCGGGCACCCGGTTGCTGCTGTCGGATGCCACGGCCGCACTCGACTATGACATCGCCGACGAGGTGCTTGAGGAGCTCGACGCCGACATCGACGCCGACGACCTGGAGGATGCCGACCCGTTCGAAGAGGGCGATCTGGGCCTGCTGTCCGACGTCGGGCTGCCCGCCGCGGTGCTCGGCGTCATCCTCGACGAATCCGATCTGGCCGTCGACGAGCAACTGCACCGGATCGCCAGCGAGATGGGCTTCGACGAGCAGCTCACCGCGGCGCTGCCGCGACGCGGTCGGTGACCGGCCCGGCCGCAGATGAGGACCTGATCCGCGCGGCATTGGCGGCTGCCGGACAGGCCGGTCCCCGCGACGTCCCGGTGGGCGCGGTGGTCGTCGGTCCCGACGGCATCGTGCTGGCCCGGGCGGCCAACGCCCGCGAAGCCCTCGGGGACCCGACCGCCCACGCCGAACTGCTGGCGATCCGAGAGGCCGCCGCGGTGCTGGGCGACGGCTGGCGGCTGACCGGCGCCACGCTGGCCGTCACCCTGGAGCCGTGCACCATGTGCGCGGGAGCGCTGGTGGCCGCCCGGGTGGCGCGGCTGGTGTTCGGGGCCTTCGAACCCAAGACCGGTGCGGTCGGCTCACTGTGGGACGTGGTGCGCGACCGCCGCCTCAACCACCGCCCGGAAGTGCGCGGCGGCGTGCTGGCGGCCGAGTGCGCCGCACCACTGGAGGCGTTCTTCGCCCGGCAGCGATTGGGCTGATGGGACCGTCGTTCGGTAGGCTGTCCCGCGGTGGCGTGTCCGAGCGGCCTAAGGAGCACGCCTCGAAAGCGTGTGACGGGTAACCCCCGTCCGTGGGTTCAAATCCCACCGCCACCGCCATGTGAAACGCGCGCCGAGTGTGCGGTTTCGCGCCAGATCCTCGGGGTCAGCGTGCGAAACCGCACACTGGACGCCGAACGTCACCGCGGCCGGTCGACCTCGTAGGTCCCTGCGTCGTCGGCGAACTCCGCCAGCACCTGGCGCTGGACGCCGTTGACGATGACCGTGCAGGTGAAACTGCTGCCCTTGCGCACCCTGGGATTGACGCCGTTGTTGCAGCGGACGTCGGTCACGTCGTCGCGCCCGTAGCCGTTGATCGGATCGGTGAGCACCCGCCAGACACCGTCTTGGGCGTGGCCGACATCGAGTTCGACCGGCCCGGAGTCGGCGACACCGCGCAGCACCAGCGTCACCAGCACGGCCAGCACCAGCGTCCCGGTGACGGCCGCCGCGGTCAACAGCATCCGATTCGACGGCTGGTGCGGCTCAGCCTTTTTCGGCGACGACCGCGAAGGCGGCGGCGAGGTCGACGTGGGCGGTATCGGCGGGCGCGAGCCGGGGGCGGGCTGCCGCGGCGGCCGGGCCGGCGATGGAACCCGCGGCGGCTGCGCCGGGGGACGGCGGAACTCCAGATACCAGGGCTGCTGGCCGGGCGGCTGCGCCGGCCGGCGCGGGGGTGGCGGCGCTGGACGCTGCGGCCGACGGGGTATCGGCGTGGTGCGCCGCTCCGGGGGTTCGGGCGGGTCGGGCCGGCGGTTCACCGGAACCGCTCGAAACAGCCGTCGACGTCGCCGTGCAGCCCGGAGCGAAACGCCAGGATCCGAGTGAACCCGGCCGGCACGGTGTTGTCGTCGACGTCGCTGGCAACCACGCCGTTCATCAGCAGACCGGTGATCGCCTCATCGAGGTCGCCGCCGGCCAGCGTCAGACCCGGGCCCGACGGCAACCTCATCGGCTCGGCCATCCGGCGCTGGGCCACCCCGGTCAGGCACGCCGTCCGCAACGCCGCGGCCGCCGACTCCAAACCGACCTCGCGTTCGCGTTGCACCGCAAGCGCATACCGCGACGTGACGGCTGACAACCCGGTGTTGTCGCCCTGCGGCAGACTCAGTGTCGACTGGTCGGTGGGTGCGCTCATCTCCTGCAATCCGGCCAGATCCACGACGACGGTATTGGACTCCGGGCAGTAGGCCACCGGGTCGGGCTCATGCCCGCTCGGGCATTTACCGGTCGTCGCCAGCGCGGGCGGGCGGGACAACGCGAAGATCTGGCCCAATTGCTCCATCAGGGTCGACAGCACGTGTTCGTCGATGGTCAGATCGCTCTGCGGGTTCTCCGAATCGAACAGCGCGTGCGGCAGATTCCCGCGGCGCTTGCGGATCTCATCCATGTCGATCGCGGCGCACATCTCGGCGCCGCCGTCGAAGCCGGTCTGGAAGGCGCCGACTCGATCCAGCGCGGTGCCGTGCTCGTCGGAGATCGACACCGGATTGTCCAGCGTCGAAACCGGATCGCGGATCACGATCAGTCCGGCCAGCACGTGATTGAGGCCGTCGCCGGTGCTCAACGTCGCGCGCGACGACTTGCCGGCGGCCACCCACTGCAGGTACACCCCGGCGAAGCAGTCGGCCTGCTGTTCGCGCACCAGGGTTCGGGTCAGCGGGTTCACGATGTGGGCCATGGCCTGCAGGGCGTGACCGTATTCGTGGGCGAGCGTCCCGTTGATGGCCATGTCGCCGAAGTACTTTCGGGCGGCCGGCATGAACTTGGCCCGATCCCAGGCCATGGTGTCGGCCCGTCGGCAGTACATCGCGTTCGGCAGATGGTAGACGTCGCCGCCGCACACCTGCGGGCTGTTCGGGTCGGTGGAGGCATACGACATCAACGTCGACACCGGCTCGAAGCGTCCGCGAAGGGAGTCGGCGTAGTGCTGCGTCCAGAACTCCTCGATGTCGTCGATCGCGAACAGCGACAGTCGGTCGATCTCGCCGCCGTCGCTGTTGCCCACCCTGGCGGTGACCGGCGGGACGTCGCCGCGCGGGCCACTGGGTCCCTCGGCGGTCGGTAATCCGCCGACCCGCCCGGGGTTGTACAGCATCGACACCGCGCGGCCGGTCACCACCGTGGGCGTGGTGTCCGCGCAGCCGGTCAATGCCAGCATCACGCAGGCCACGCCGAAAAGCGTTCTGGCGAAACGGCCGGGGCGCTGACTCGACATCATCACCCGCTGAGGAAGGCGACGATCCCGTTGGTGACGGCAGCGGCGTACCGTGCCCGCCCGTCGGCGCTGCCCAGCAGGGCCGCGTCGTCGGCGTTGCGCATGTTGCCCAGTTCGACCAGCACCGCCGGATATTCGGCCAGGTTCAGCCCGGCCAGATCGGCCCGACCGTAGAGGCCGTCGGCGCCCAAGTAGCTGGAGGTGGGGATGCCCGCGGCCGACAGCGAGTCCCGGATGTCACCGGCCAACCGCACCGCCGGGCCGGACTGGGCGTCGTTGAGCGGCGGGCTGGAGTAGTTGACGTGAAACCCGCGGCCCGAGGCCGGCCCACCGTCGGCATGGATGGACACGATGGCGTCCGGGTGTGCGGCGTTGGCCGTGGCGGCCCGCGCGTCAATGCATGGGGCGGGCGAGGCGTCGTCGGCACGCGAGAGTTCGGTGCGCACGCCCATCCCGTCGAGGGCGGCACGGATCCGGTTGGTCACATCCCAGTTCAGGCTGTGCTCGGGATAGCCGTCGTCGGCGGCCGTCCCGCTGGTCTGGCACGGCTTGGTGCCGCCGCGTCCGTTAGGGACCTGCCGGGCGATCGACGAGTCGTTGGCGCCGGCGTGCCCGGGATCCAGAAACACCGTCTTACCGGTGACATCGGGGTCCGCGGGAGCAGCGGGCGCACCGACGCCGGCCGCCACCAAGCACGCGGTGAAGCCGACGCAGACGATGGTCGGGCGACGCACCCGAAAAGACTAGCAAGCAAGCGCCCGCCGGCCGGTCGCGGTGTAATGGATCGATGCAGCTGATGTCACCGACCGATTCGGTCTTCTTGCTGGCCGAAAGCCGCGAGCATCCCATGCATGTCGGTGGCCTGATGCTCTTCGAGCCGCCGGAGGGCGCCGGCCCGGAATTCGTCGGCGAGATCTATCAGGGGCTGCTGGGCGCCCGCGATCTCCAGCCGGCCTTCCGTAAACGACCGGCGACGCTGCTCGGGGGGATCGCGAACGTCGGGTGGGCCTTCGATGACGAGGTCGACATCGAGTACCACGTGCGTCGGTCGGCGCTGCCGGTTCCCGGCCGGGTGCGTGACCTGCTGGAGTTGACGTCGCTGCTGCACGGCAGCCTGCTCGACCGGCACCGGCCGCTGTGGGAGGCGCACCTGGTGGAGGGCCTCAATGACGGCCGGTTCGCGGTCTACGTCAAGATCCACCACAGCTTGATCGACGGGGTGTCGCTGTTGCGGCTGCTGCGCCGCACGCTGTCGGCCGATCCGCGAGAGGCCGAACTGCGCACCCCGTGGTCGATGCGGCCGCCGTCGCGGCCGCGCCCCGATGCTCCGTCCCGGCTTCGTGAGCTGACCGGGATGGTCAAAGGCGTTGCGGCGCTGGGTCCGTCGACGGTGAATCTGGTGCGTGCCGCACTGTTCGAGCAGCAGCTCACGCTGCCGTTCGAAGCCCCGCGCACCATGTTCAACGTCAAGATCGGCGGCGCCCGCCGGTGCGCGGCACAGTCCTGGCCGGTGGAGCGCGTCGTTGCGATCAAACGGGCCGCCGGGGTGACCGTCAACGATGTGGTGCTGGCGATGTGCGCCGGGGCGCTGCGGGCTTACCTCGACGAACGGCAGGCACTGCCGGAGCATCCGTTGGTGGCGATGGTTCCGGTGAGCCTTCGTACCGAAGCCGACGCCGATTCCGGCGGCAACATGGTCGGCACTATTTTGTGCAATCTGGCCACCGATCTGGCCGACCCCGCGGAACGACTGGCCACCATCAGCGAATCGATGCGCCGCAACAAGAAGGTGTTCAGCGAGCTGCCGCGCACGCAGGCGCTGGCACTGTCGGCGGCCAACATGGCGCCGCTGGCGTTGGCGGCCATCCCCGGCTTCGTCTCGACGGCGCCGCCGCCGTTCAACATCGTCATCTCCAACGTGCCCGGTCCGGCCGAACCGATGTACTGGCGGGGCGCCCGCCTGGACGGCAACTATCCGCTGTCGATCGCCCTGGACGGCCAGGCGCTGAACATGACCGTGGTCAGCAACGCCGGCAACCTCGACTTCGGCCTGGTCGGCTGCCGCCGCTCGGTGCCGCACCTGCAGCGCCTGCTCGGCCACCTCGACGCCTCGCTGGAAGACCTGGAACGCGCTGTGGGTGTGTGAGGCGTGGCCAGTCGCAGCGCCGGACTGCTGCCCTAACCGCCGGCGCGAGGCGGTATTCCGCGCTGTTGCTGTTGTTTTTGACGCTGCGTCAGGCTGTTGGAGATCAGCCGGGCCAGCCCGCCGGCGTTCGGGGTCCGATCGGCCGGCGGCGCCGGGGCATGCCATTCGGCCAGCGCTTCCAGTTCGCCGTCGAGGAACTGCCGCCGGCATTCTGCGCGCCGGATCTTGCCGCTCGAGGTGGTGGGCAACCGCATCGCCGGTACCAGCAGCACGTCGTGCGCCTCGAGGCCGTGCTGCGCACTGACCGCCGCCCGGATGGCGTCGATGATGCCGGGGAGCTCGTCCGCGGCGACCTGCTGCTGGTGGTCCACCTCCTGCAAGACGACCAGGCGGTTGTCGGCGCCCTGGGTGCCTTGCACTGCCAACACCGCACCGCGGTCGGCGAGCAATGCCGGATGGCAGGCATGCACGGTCGGCTCGATGTTGTTCGGGTAGTAGTTGCCGTCTCGAATGGTAATCAGGTCGTTCCAGCGTCCGGTGACGAAAACCTCGCCCTTACACAGGAAGCCGAGGTCACCAGTGCGTAGGAACGGGCCGTCACCGGTGTCGGCCAGGAAGCCGGCGAAGGTGTGCGCGTTCTCCGCCGGTCGGCCCCAGTAACCCTGCGCGACGCTGGGCCCCGACACCCAGATCTCGCCGACCTCGTCGGGGCCGCGTTGCAGCCGGGTCTCCGGATCGACGATCACGACCCGCTGGCCGTACACGGGCGGACCGCAGCTGACCACCGGGACGGCCGCGGTGTCGGGAGTGACGTCCACGGCCCGGTTCTCACTCAGCGCGGCGGCGTCGACGTACCGGACGCCGGCGACGTCGCGGGCGGGTCCTGCGGCGACCAGCAGGGTGGCCTCGGCCAGGCCATAGCACGGCAGAAACGCCTCAAGCCGGAAGCCGGCCGGGGCGAACGCGTCGGCGAACTCCTGAATGGTCGACGCGTGGATCGGCTCGGAACTGCTCGCGGCGGTGGTCCAGTGCGACAGATCCAGTGCCGCACGCTGCGCCGGCTTGCTGTGTTTGACACACAACCGGTAGGCGCTGTTGGGTGCCGCGGTCGTGTTGGCGCGAAACCGGGACATGGCTTCCAGCCACGCCATCGGCCGCTGGAAGAAGACGATCGGCGACATCAATACGGTGCTGCAACCGACGTAGATCATCTCCAGGACCCCACCGATCAGGCCCATGTCGTGCTGCTGCGGCAGGAAGTAGACGCTCGTCTGGTGTTCGTCACCGTGGTAGGCCCGCCGAATGGCTTCCAGATTGTCCATGAGGTTGCCGTGCGTCACGACCACGCCCTTGGGCGATCTGGTCGAACCGGAGGTGTATTGGATCAAGGCCGTGGTGCTCGAGTCGACGTCGGGGGTCTCCCAGTCTTCGGGGTCGGCGGTGTACTCGTCGATGGCGCACCACCGCAGCGTCGACAGGCCGGGCACGTCGGCGGCCACCGCCTGCAATTGGTTCCGGGTGCCGGCCGTCGCGACCGCGAAGGCGGCTTGCGTATCGGGGGCGACCAGTTTCAGGCGCGGGAGCGGAGTGTCCACCGGCACCGGGACCGCGCCGGCGTACAAGCAGCCGAAAATACTGACGATGCTGTCCAGGCCGGGCCGGCAGATCACCAGTGCGCGCTCACCGGCGGCGCCCTCATGTTGCAGGGTGGTCGCGATTGCCCGCGCTTGGACGTCGAGCTCCCGATACGTCAGCCGGGCGGTGATTTGCTTCCCATCGGGGGCGAAGCTGAACGCGACCTTGTCCGCGTGCCGCTCGGCCTGCAACCGCAGCAACTCCACCAGGGTAGGCACGGTCGGCGGTGTCTGCTCTGGCATCCCGACACCATAGTCGCTGGACTCAGCGTCGCCACCAGGAACGCGGTCCGGTCTGCTGTTCGCGATGCCCCTCGCACCACTGCTCGGGCGGCACCTGCGCGCGGACGTCGGCGATGTGCTCGCCGCAGCCGTCCCAGGTGGTCTTGCCGCAGACCCGGCACGGTACGGGGTAGCACATCAGCGGTTCCTCTCAGGCGGTGCGCAATGCACCAGCCAGGGTATCGATGACGGCACGGATTTTCTCGGTCACCTCGTCGGCGATCGGCGCGAGCGCCGGATTGTCGACGACTTGGGCCATCAGCTGCGGGTTCATCGCGTCGACGAGCACCGTCTCGGGCTGTTGCGGGTCCTCGCGCACCACGACATTGCACGGCAGCAGCACCCCGATGCGTTTCTCGGCGGTCACCGCGCGATGCGCCAACGGCGGGTTGCAGGCGCCCAGGATCAGGTAGCGCTCCATGTCCTCGCCGAGCTTGGCCTTGAGCGTCGCCTGCATGTCGATCTCGGTCAGCACGCCGAAACCGTTGTCCTTCAGTAGCTCCCGGGTCTTCGCGGCAACAGTGTCAAAATCGGCGCCGGTCACCGCGGTGCTCATCGCGACGGACATGAGACCTCCTTGGTCGTAGTGATCACAGCCCAGTATATACCCCCGCGGGTATATACCGTCACGGTATCGTCGGCTCATGCAGACCCTGCGCACCCCCGATGACAGGTTCGTCGACCTCCCCGATTTCGGATATTCGCCCCAGTTCTGCGACCTCGACGACGACGACGGCGGCACGCTGCGGGTGGCCTGGGTGGAGGACGGCCCGGACGATGGCGACCCGATCCTGATGCTGCACGGCGAGCCGTCGTGGTCGTATCTGTACCGCAAGATGATGCCGATTCTGGCCGAAGCGGGGCACCGGGTCATCTGCCCGGACCTGGTCGGGTTCGGGCGCTCGGACAAGCCGACCCAAGCGTCAGACCACACCTATGCCCGCCACGTCGAGTGGATGCGGGCGCTGGCATTCGACCACCTCGACCTGCAGAACGTGACTTTGGTCGGCCAGGACTGGGGCGGGCTGATCGGGCTGCGGCTGGTCGCGGAGAACCCGGAGCGGTTCAGCGGCGTCGTGGTGGCCAACACCGGCCTGCCCACCGGTGATATCCCGATGCCGGAGATCTGGTGGCGCTTCCGGGAGAGCATCCAGGCCGCGCCGAAGATCGATGTCGGCTGGTTCGTGCAGTCCGGGTGCCGTAAGCCGATGACCGATATCGCCCGGGCCGGCTACGACGCGCCGTTCCCCGACGACAGCTACTGCGTCGGGCCGCGGACGATGCCGTCACTGGTCCCGACCAGTCCCGAAGACCCAGCCGCGGCGGCCAACCGGTCGGCGTGGGCGACGCTGTGCGCCTCGGAGACGCCGATGCTGGTGGCTTTCAGTGACGGCGACCCGATCACCGGGGCGATGGGGCCGATCTTCCAGCGCGAGATGCGCGGCGCACGCGGACGCGCACACCCGGTGATCCACGACGCCGGCCACTTCCTGCAGGAGGACGCCGGCGAGGAGTTGGCCCGCCACATCGTGGAGTTCCTGCGCCGCTGAGCGCTTACCGTTCGTCGAGCGTGCGGTTTGTGCGCCGATTCGGCCGTTTCCCGTGCCAAACCGCTCACTCGGCACGGTTCACATCGACATGATGGACACCATGGACACCATGGACCTGCCCGTAGCGCCGCCGGTGGATCCGATGCTGGCCAAGGCTGCGGTCAAGGTTCCGGCCGACGCGGGGCGCTGGTCCTACGAGCCCAAGTGGGACGGCTTTCGCGCCATCGTGTTCCGCGACGGCGACGAGGTGTTGCTGCAATCGCGCAACGGCAAACCCTTGGGCCGCTACTTCCCGGAACTGCTGGAGGCGTTGCGCGCCGAGGTGGGCCCGCGCTGCGTGCTCGACGGGGAGGTGGTGGTGCCCCGGCAGATCGACGGCCGGACCCGGCTGGACTGGGAGTCGCTGAGCCAGCGGATCCATCCCGCCGACAGTCGGGTGCGGTTGCTGGCCGAGCAGACCCCGGCGCAGTTCATCGGCTTCGACGCGCTGGCCACCGGCTCGGCATCGCTGCTCGACGAGCCGTTCCGGGTGCGACGGCAGGCGCTGGCGGACTCGATCCACGCCGGTCCCAGCTGTCATGTCACCCGCGCCACCGACGATCCCGAGCAGGCCACGGTCTGGCTCACCTCGTTCGAGGGCGCCGGGCTCGACGGGGTGGTCGCCAAGCGGACCGACGGGCCGTATCTGCCCGGCAAGCGCGAGATGGTCAAGGTCAAACACCGCCGGGACGCCGACTGTGTCGTGATGGGATACCGAATCCACAAGAGCGGCAACGGTATCGGTTCGCTGCTGCTGGGACTGTACCGCCCCGACGGCGAGCTGGCGATGGTCGGCGGCGCGGCCTCGTTCACCGATGCCGACCGGCTGGCGCTGCTGGCCGAGCTGGAGCCGCTGCGGATCGGTGACGTCCGCGAGGGTGAGCCCAGCCGGTGGAACTCCGCCGCCGACAAGCAATGGGTGCCGATCCGGCCCGAGCGCGTCGCCGAGGTCGCCTACGACCAGATGGAGGGCGATCGCTTCCGGCACACCGTGAAACTGCTGCGGTGGCGTCCCGATCGCGACCCGGCCAGCTGCACCTTCGACCAACTCGACGTCCCGTTGACCTACGATCTCGCCGACGTGCTGGAGACCTGACATGCCCGCCGGGGACAGCGCCGAGGAACTGGACGTCGACGGCACCGCCGTCCGGTTCACCAGCGGGGACAAGGTGTACTTTCCCCGGCTCGGCGCCGGCGGGACGAAGCGGGCACTGGCCGACTACTACCTGGCGGTGGCCAATGGCCCGCTGCTGCAGGCGTTGGCCGACCGGCCCACCCATCTGCAGCGGTTCCCAAACGGTGGGGTGGGCGCTGAAGGCACTGCGGTCTATCAGAAGCGGCTGCCGCGCGGGCACCCCGACTATCTGCAGTCCTGCCGGGTGACGTTCCCGTCCGGCCGCACCGCCGACGCGCTCAAGGTCACCCGGCCGGCGGACATCTTGTGGGCGGTGCAGATGAGCACCGTCACCTTCCACCCGTGGCCGGTGCGCTGCGGTGACACCGACCATCCCGACGAGCTGCGCATCGACCTGGACCCCCAGCCCGGCACCGGCTTCGCCGAGGCACGCGCGGTCGCACTGGAGGTGCTGCGCCCGCTACTCGATGAGCTCGGCCTGGTCGGTTACGTCAAGACCTCCGGTGGGCGCGGCCTGCACGTCTTCCTGCGGATCAAGACCGACTGGGACTTCATCGAGGTTCGGCGGGCCGGAATTGCGCTGGCCCGCGAGCTCGAGCGGCGCGCGCCGGAGGCGGTCACCTCGTCGTGGTGGAAAGAAGAGCGCGGTAAGCGGATCTTCATCGACTTCAACCAGAACGCCCGCGACCGCACCATGGCGTCGGCCTACTCGGTGCGTGCCACCCCGATCGCCACCGTCTCCATGCCCTTGACGTGGGATGGGTTGGCCGAGGGGGCCGACCCCGACGACTACACCATCGCCACCGTGCCCGACTTGATCGCGCGGCGCGGCGACGCGTGGGAAACCATCGATGGCCTCGAACAGTCCCTGCAGCCGCTGCTGGAGCTGGTGGCCGCCGACGAAGCCCGCGGGCTGGGCGACCTGCCGTACCCGCCGAACTATCCGAAAATGCCGGGCGAGCCGCCACGGGTGCAGCCCAGCAAGCAGGTGGCCGAGCATTGGGATGACAAGGGCAACCGCCGTTAGAGCCGCGCCGGCCGCGGTAATCAGAGCGTGCAGAGCCCCAGGGCCAAACCGGGAACGGCGGCGGTGGCCGCGATAACGCCGACCATTGCGAGTGAGCGCGGCTGCCACCACGATCCGCGGCCGGAGTTCATCAGCCTTGTCATGCGATCGACGACCGCGGTGCCGGCGGCCGCGAGCGCCCCATCGGGGGTGCGGTGTCCGGTGCTCAGCGTGAGCAGGCTGGTCAACAGCGGTTCGTGGCCGTGTTCGCGGGCAGCGGCGTCGTCGGCGCACATCTCCAGCAGCACGGGCACTGATTGTGCCGCCGAACGCAGCAGCGGCAACCGTGGCAGCGCCGCTGACAAGGCGTTAAGGGTCGCGATGATCCGATGGTGGCGGCCGCGCAGGTGCGCCCGCTCATGGGCCAGCACCGCGGCCAAACCGGCCGAGCTCAGCAACTCCAGGGCGGCGGTGGTCACCACGACGGTCTGTCGCCGTCCACCTGAAACGCAGTACGCCGTAGCCTGATCGGCGCTCATGGCGACAACGCCGTCGTGCTCGGTCGGGTAGCCGACGATGCGTACCGCTTCAGCGTGCCGCAGGTTCTGGCGCCGATAACCGAGCAACGAGCTGACCACGCGGCGCACGGTGTGCAGCGCCACCGACATGGTGACCAGCAGCAGCGCCACCACCAGCGCAGTCGCGACGGACGGCGGCAACATCGCCACGGGGGTGATACCGAGTGTCTTCACGCAGAAGGTCATCGCGGTGTGGGTGATCACGCTGTGGGCCGCCCCGACGATCATGACGGCCAGCGCCGAGACCCACGCGGCCAGCGTCGTTGCCACCGCTACCAGCCAGCCCGCCACGGCCAGGCGCGGAGGAATTCGGGCCATGCCGGGCCCGGTGAGCATCGCCGGCGCGAAGCAGCTCAGTACAACGGCATAGCCGAGCAGGAGCGTGACCGCATTCAACGGGCTTTGTCTTTCTTGAAGCGCTGCAGTGCTTTTCGAACAGTCTCCGAGTCTTCATCGCCGATTCTGTCGAGGAAGAAGTTCAGAATCAACTCGCCATCGCCGCCGGATTCGAACACCGTCCGCATCAACTGTGCCGAGTGCTCCTCGCGGGTCATCGTGGGCCGGTAGTGGTAAGCCAGCCCGATCTTGTCCCGGAGCAGCCAGCCCTTGCGGAACAGGTTGTCCATCGTCGACATCACGGTGGTGTAGGCGATCTGACGTTGGGAAACCAGCTCGTCGTGCACGCTGCGGACCGTGGCCGGACCGGAGCGCGACCACAGCAGATCCATCACGACAGCCTCAAGTTCGCCGAAGCCCTTGATCGCCATTCCGTCTACCGCCCGTTTTCGTGCTGTGCCATCTCGGTGCCCACCGTGCTACCGGACGCGCTAAGCCTACGTAGCGTCATAGTAGCCTCCCCGCTCACCTGCGCGAATCCCTGGCGACGGTGTCCGCAGTGGCCGGCGTTGTGGCATCGGGACGTGATAGATCAGGTGATCTGGAGGTCGGGCTCTGGCCTGGATTGGAACTACACCTGTTCCAGCAGCCCCACGCAGGTGGCGGTGAGCAGCCGGGTCAGGGCGGTGGTGAAGTCCAGGTTCCACTCCGGCAACAGCTCCGGTTCGTCGGAGTAGGCATTGGTCAGCGTCTCCGGCGGGTGCGCCCGCTGCCACAGCACCGAGCCCAGTGAATAGGCGGCCAGCAGCAGATCCAGGGCGCCACGGGGCCCGAGCCCCGGCAGCGCCCGCTCGATGGCGCCGGCACCGGCCATCACCGCGGCGGTGCTGACCCGCCTCACCTCGATCACCCGCTCGGCGTCCACCTCGTGTTCCAGGTGCAGGTGCAGGTTGGACAGCAAGTCGCAGAACAGCGGGTCGGCGGCTAAACCGCTGACCAGGATCTCGACTACTTGCTCGGGGGACATCGGCCCGGGCTGGTCCAATCCGGTGCAGACTGCCGCCGACCACCGTTGCCAGCTCTCGGCCGCCAGGCGCAGCAGCACCTCCTTGTAGGAGCTGAAGTAGCGGCGCACGGCCGAGTAGTGCACCCCGGCCCGGGCGGCCACCGCGGTCAGCGTCACCGATGCGACACCGGCCTCCAGCGCCACCGAACGCGCGGCTTCCATCAGGACTGCTGCGCGTTGGCGCTTCTTCTCTGCGCTGCGAGCGCGCTGAAACGAGACCTGCCGCACGGCGCGAGGATAACGCACATGCTGTGCGTTGCGACGGTTCTGGGCGGTGCTGTAGCGTGCGTTTACGCACGTGGACTTGGGTTAGGGTACCCAAAGGTGCTAGGTGAAGGGGACTCCGATTTTCAAGGTGCTGAGCCGGGTGTGGATACCCCTGGTGATACTGGCCGTGGTCGGTGTCGCCGGGTTCACGGTGACGCGCATCCACGGGCTGTTCGGATCCGAGAAGCGCCCGTCCTACGCCGACGGTCAGATCGACGAGACCAAGCCCTTCAACCCCAAGCGAATGACCTACGAGATCTTCGGCCCCCCCGGAACCGTGGCCGACATCAGCTATTTCGACGTCAACTCCGAGCCGCAACGCGTCCAGGACGTCGCGCTGCCGTGGCAACTCGAGATCGTCACCACCCTCCCGGCGGTGGTGGGAAGCATTATGGCGCAAGGTAACAGCAACAGCATCGGTTGCCGGATCACCGTGGACGGGGAGGTGAAGGCCGAGCGCATCTCCAATGAAGTCAACGCCTACACCTTCTGCCTGCTGAAGGCGGCATGAGCCCGCCGATAACCGGTAGCGCGGGCGGACATCCGGAGCGGACATTCATCGCGCGTACCATCCGCAGGCTGTCGGTGCCGATCATTCTGGGCTGGTTGGCGCTGATCGTGCTGCTCGGCGCCACCGTGCCGTCACTCGAGCAGATCGGCAAAGAGAACGCCGTGTCGGCCAGCCCGACGACCGCGCCGTCCATGCAGGCCATGACCGAGATGGGCCGGGTCTTTCAGGAGTCGGACTCCGACAGCACCGCGATGATCGTGCTGGAGGCCGACCACGAACTCGGCGACGCCGAGCACGAGTACTACGCCGAGATGGTCGAGCGGCTCAAAGCCGACACCGCTCACGTGCAGCACGTCCAGGACTTCTGGGGCGATCCGCTGACTGCGGTCGGTGCCCAGAGTGCCGATGGCAGAGCGACTTACGTGCAGCTGAACCTGGTGGGCAACATCGGCCAGGCCAAGGCCAATGAGTCCGTCGAGTCGGTCCGCACCATCGTGGACTCGATCGAGAAGCCACCCGGGCTGACGGTCTACGTCACCGGCACCGCGGCGCTGGCCAACGATATGAACCACGCCGGCGACAAGTCCATGCTGCGGATGATGGCCGTCACCATCGCGGTGATCCTGACCATGCTGCTGGCGGTCTACCGCTCGGTCACCACCGTGGTGTTGCTGCTGGCCACGGTCGGCATGGAGCTTTCCGCCGCCCGTGGCGTGGTGGCCTTCCTGGGCCATCATCACCTGGTCGGATTGACGACGTTCTCCGTCAACCTGCTGGTCTCGCTGGCGATCGCCGCCGGCACCGACTACGCAATCTTCCTGATCGGCCGCTATCACGAGGCCCGCCATGACGGTGAGGACCCCGAAACGGCCTACTACACGGCGTTCAACGGCGTGGCGCACGTCATCCTGGGCTCCGGCCTGACCATCGCCGGCGCCGTGTTCTGTCTGCACTTCACCCACATGCCCTACTTCGTCTCGCTCGGTATCCCGTGTGCGGTCGGCATGGTCGTCTCGGTGCTCGCCGCGTTGACGTTGGGTCCGGCGATCATCACGGTCGGCAGCCGGTTCGGACTGTTCGAACCCAAGCGCAAGATGAGCACCCGCGGCTGGCGGCAACTGGCGACGGCGATCGTGCGCTGGCCCGGGCCGATCCTGGTTGCCTCACTGGCGATTGCGGCCGTCGGCCTGCTGGCGTTGCCGGGCTATCAGCCGGCCTACGACGACCGCAAGTACATCCCCAGCGACATCCCGGCCAACGAGGGCTTCAACGCCGCCGACCGGCACTTCTCGCAGTCCCGGATGATGCCGGAGGTGCTGATGATCGAAGCCGATCACGACCTGCGCAACCCGTCGGACTTCCTGGTCATCGACAAGCTGGCCAAGGCGGTGTTCAAGGTCATCGGGATCTCCCGGGTGCAGGCCATCACCCGGCCGCAGGGCACCCCGCTGGAACACACCTCGATCCCGTTCCAGATGAGCATGCAGAACGCCGGCCAGATGCAGACCATGCAGTTCCAGAAGAAGCGCATGGACGACATGCTCACCCAGGCCGACGCGATGGGGGAGACCATCGCCACCATGCGCGAAATGCTCGGCTACATGAGCCAATTGGCCAACACCACCCACGAGATGGTGGTCGACATGGACGAGCTACAGGCCCAGATCTACGACATCCGCGACCACATCGCCGATTTCGAGGATTTCTGGCGGCCGATCCGCAACTACTTCTACTGGGAACCGCACTGCTACGACATCCCGATCTGCTTCTCGCTGCGCTCGGCGTTCGACATGGTCGACAGTGTCGATCCGATGAGCGAGAGCATGGACAAGATGATCGCGCACATGGCCGACATGGATGCGCTCATGCCGCAGATGCTGACCACCTTCCCGCCCATGATCGACACCATGCAGACCATGCAGACCATGATGCTGACGATGCACAGCACCATGTCGGGGATCTTCGCCCAGATGGAGGAGATGGGCGACAACGCCACCGCGATGGGCAAGGCGTTCGACGAGGCCAAGAACGACGACTCGTTCTATCTGCCGCCGGAGGTCTTCGAGAACCCGGACTTCAAGCGCGCGATGAACATGTTCGTCTCGCCGGACGGCAAGGCCGTGCGGATGATCATCTCGCACCGGGGCAATCCGGCTACGGCAGAAGGCATTGCGCGCATCGACCAGATCCGCACCGCTGCCGAGGAGGCGCTCAAGGGAACGCCGCTGGAGGACGCCAAGATCTATCTGGGCGGGACCGCGGCCCTGTTCAAGGACATGCACGACGGTTCCTACTACGACCTGCTGATCGCCGGAATCGCGTCGCTGTGCCTGATTTTCGTCATCATGCTGCTGATCACCCGTGCGCTGATCGCCGCGCTGGTGATCGTCGGAACCGTCGCACTGTCGCTGGGGGCGTCGTTCGGGCTGTCGGTGCTGGTCTGGCAGTACCTGATCGGCATGCAACTGCACTGGCTGGTGATGGTGATGTCGGTGATCGTCCTGCTGGCGGTGGGATCGGACTACAACCTCATGCTGGTCTCCAGATTCAAAGAGGAGATCCATGCCGGGTTGCATACCGGCATCATCCGGGCGATGGGCGGTACCGGGAAGGTGGTGACCGCAGCCGGGCTGGTGTTCGCCTTCACCATGGCGTCGATGGCCGTCAGCGATCTGCGCATCATCGGCCAGATCGGCACCACCATCGGGCTGGGCCTGCTGTTCGACACCCTGATCGTGCGGGCGTTCATGACGCCGTCGATCGCGGCGTTGCTGGGCCGCTGGTTCTGGTGGCCCATCAACGTGCTGCCGCACGTCGGCGGTAAGGCCGCCCGGCATCGCGAGGCGGCCGCCGCCGCGCGCGGTGCCGACGCCGACGCGCCCGATGCGTTGGCCGACAGGCCCTGATCGACTGTGAGTGATCCCATGCGATCAGGGACTACAACTAATTAGGTAGCAAGGCTAAAGTTATGTAGCATTGTTTTCCGAGTTCGTCATCGCCCGCCGCATCCGGCTTATCCGGATCATCGGTCTGAACAGCGGGGATCGGGCTGAAGAAACTGACATAGGGGAAAGGACCGGGGAATGGCTACAGTGGATTCCATGCCCACGCACCGCCCGATCCGCCGCCGCGGGGCCGCGGTGGCCGCTGCGGCCGGTCTGGCCGCGCTAACCGCCGCCCTGTTGCCGGTGACCGCTTCCGCTGACGCCACCGACGACTTTCCCATCCCGCGCCGGGTGATCCGGACCGACTGCAGCGCCGAGCAGATGCTGGCCGCCAGCCGCGACCTGTCGCCGATCTACTACGAGCGCTACATGATCGACATGCACAACAAGCCGGTACAGGTGCAGCAGGCCACCATCGACAAGATGCACTGGTTCTTCTCGCTCAGCCCCGAGCAGCGCCGGGCCTACTCGGAGGAGTTGGCGACGAACTTCGCCGACCCGCTGACCGTTTCCTGGCCCAACCACGCCAAGATCTTCTTCAACAACAAGGGTGTCGTCGCCAAGTCGACCGAAGCCTGCAGCCAGTACCCGCGTGACGACATGTCGGTGTGGGACTGGTCGCCCAAGCCCTGACCGGAGCCACCGATGACCGGTTTCGTCCGTCGAATCCCGCAGGCGCTGGCCGTCGCCGGCATGGCGGCCGGTCTGCTCGCGACTGCGGGTGCACCGGCGCAGGCGCAGCCGGCGGGGTTCCCCGATCTGGATACCTTCAGCCCGGCCCCGGTCGACGACTACATCACGACCGGCCCCAAGGGACCCGGCCGCTGGGTGAATTTCTCCACGCCCTACAACATCGCCTGCCAGTTCGACGCCACCGAGCCGCCGGCGGGTTCCTCGCAGGCCATCATGTGCGACGGCGACATGCCGGGCATGGCGAACGCGCCGCTCAGTTCGGGCGCTCCGGTGGCCGACGGCTGTGTGATCGGGACGGTGCGTTCCCAGGGCGCGGCGGGTCTGCGCTTGAACCGTGAATCGGCGAGTTGCGGCCGCCAGTTCTCCCATGGAGCGTTCCTGGGGGTCGGGCAGAAGCTGTCCTGCGGCAACGTGACGTGTGCGGTGGGCTCCGATCAGCTGGTCGCCTGCCTCGACACCTCGCTGGGCCACCACGGTTTCGTGCTGCGACCGTCCGGCAGCACAGCGTTCTGAGCCTCGGTCGAACCCGTCGCGACTACGGGTTGACGTTGAACGTCGTGGTGTAGGTCCGCGGGTGGTACGGCGGCGGCGGGGCATCCGGCCCGACCGGCCAGCCCTCGGGGGTCGGCCAGGTACTGACCCGCATGGTGACCTGTTCCTGCCCGTTCGGGAGCGTCTCGATGCTGACGACGCTGGGGCCGTAGGGGACGGCCGGTTGATTGCCCGGGCTGGGAATGAAGCCCGGGCCGGTGAGCTCGTGCGACGGCGCGGTGAGTAGCCCTTGTGGGCTGCCCGCGGTCACGCCGACGATCTGGCTGCCGTTGCTCGCGCTGGTCAGCAGGTAGCCGCCCTGGGGTAGCGACACGATCTGGTTCTCCCGGTCGCCGGCGCCCAGATTGTTGAAGGTGCCGACCTGGTGCAGGCTGTCCATCCACGCGTTGGGAGGGGCGCCGGCGGCCACCGGGTCGGATTGCCACATGGCGCGCTGACCGTCCTGGCCGATGTTCCCGACGATGATCATGCGTCCCGACTCCGCGTCGAAGACCCCGCTGGCCTGCGCGATGCCCACCTTGGTGTCCGAGCCGATTGTGGTGCCCATCAGCGGCCCCAGATCCGTTGCGGGATCAGCCAGGTTCTGCACCCGGGACTCCGGCGCGATGAAGTTGTCCGGCGACGTCCCGGGCCCGTAGGGGCGCACACTGTAGAACGCGTACTGCTGACCGTCGGGTCCGACCGCCGTCCCGGTCGGCAGCGCCCGGAATCCCTCGTCGACGGGAAACGGGTTGTCGATGTCGGGCTGTCCGGGGAGGTGCAGCCGCGGATGACCGGTCTCCGGATCTCCGGTGATGACGATTCCGGTCCCCGGGATGGTGGCGCCCAGATCGTAAGGCGATCCCTCCTGGTTCTCCGGTACCGGTGGGCTGCCCGAGCCGGCAATGCTGGGATCGTGCGGAGTCGGTATTTCATTGTCCACCAAGCGGATATGCGGATCCGTGTCGCCGTCGCCGCCGAGCTTGTAGCGATTGGTCAGGGTCCGTACCAGGCCAGCCCGGTGCTCACTGTCCGCGTGGGCGTCGTTGACGATCTTGTGGATCTCGCGGGCCTTGCCGGTCAGGTACCGCTGGAACTGACGGGAGCCCGCGGGGGTGTCCAATCCGGGCCAGGTGGCCGCTGCCTGCCTGATCTCGGCGGCCATCGCGTCGAGGCGCTGCCGCGAAGCCGAGTTGTTGCGGACCGCCTCCCGCAGGATCGCCTGGAAGTCGTGGTCGGCTGCCACCGAAGCCGCCAGCCGGTTGACCAGCTTGTTCTCCCGCGCCCGCGCCGCGTCGGCGAAAGCACCGCGGTTCTCGGTCATGGGGCAAAGGTTAACCGGGCGGCGTTGGTCCTACTTGCCCTTTTTCGCCCGGCGCTTGCCCGACGGGCGCAACTTCTCCTGCGCTCCGGTCGATGCGAGTTCGGGCGCTTCTTCGCCGGCCGACTCGGTGACCTCCGTGGCCGAGTCGGCCTCGACGGTTTCGAGAGCCTCACCGGACTCGGCGTCCTCGTCGGCGTCCTCGTCGGCGTCGTGACCGTCGTGGTCTTCGTCGGCGTCCTCATCGGTGTCGTCGTCCTCAACACCGTCGGCGGCGCCCGCGTCCGGCTTCTTCGCCTTCTTGGCGCGCCAGCGCCGCAGCGTCGACTGCTTCTCCGACTTGGGCTTGATCGGTTTGGGCGGCGGCGGTGGCATTGCGGCGACAAACGACAGGTAGAACGCGCCGATGCCCAGCAGTGCGATCGCGGCGGCGGCCCCGTAGATGCCGAACAGCCATACCCCGGCGGTGTCCAGCGACAGCCAGATCTCGCTGATCGCGGTGCCCGCAATCAGGGTTCCGGCCACCACGTGGCCCACGATCGAACCGGTCAGCAGCGTCAGCGTCAGCTGCGGAGTCCCATACTCCGGTTTGCGAGCGTGCCTGAGGGTGGCCACCACCGGCAGCGCGGTCCCCGCCACCAGCAGTCCGAGGAAGATCCGCAGCACAGTGCCCAGCACATGCGGGGAGAAGCCGGTCAGCTCCCACCACCGGGGAAGAACGAACAGGAAGTACAAGATGGCGGCGAGGGTCGAGAGTGACGCGTGCCAAACCGTGGCAGCGGTGCGGCTCACGCCACCTCCCGTGTTTCGTCGGTAGTGATTCAGGTGCGACCGGGCCGCGGCAATTGCGGTCCGGTCGCACCTGCGGTGCGGAGGATGCGGGATTTGAACCCGCGAGGGCTATTAACCCAACCCGCGTTCCAGGCGAGCGCCATAGGCCACTAGGCGAATCCTCCGTCGGCAATGGTAGCGGAGACTCCTGCGGGGGCCACGCGCTCCTCACCCGGACGACCGTGCCTGATGGCGGTGGCCCACTGCGCCCGGCTTCGCCGCGCCAATGGCCACCG
The DNA here is from genome assembly GCF_002086455.1 of Mycolicibacter algericus DSM 45454. Lineage (GTDB taxonomy): Bacteria > Actinomycetota > Actinomycetes > Mycobacteriales > Mycobacteriaceae > Mycobacterium > Mycobacterium algericum. Next base: position 35,450 of record NZ_MVHC01000018.1, on the reverse strand, counting down.
CTAGACTTGGCACTCGGACCCCGCGCGGCGTCTATCCTGTGAACTCCCCCAGGGCCGGAAGGCAGCAAGGGTCAATGGGCTCTGGCGGGTGCGCGGGGTCCCCTTATGTGTTTGGCCTTCGATTGTGAAAGGCGCACCCGTGTCGTTGCAGAACCTCAGCCGTGCCGACTTGGCCGCTCAACACGAGAGCTACCAGCGCGCTTACGCCGAACTACAGGCCAAGAAGCTGTCGCTGGACCTCACCCGCGGTAAGCCGGCGCCCGAGCAGCTCGACCTGGCCAACGGCCTGCTGGCACTGCCGGGGATCGACGACTACCGAGCCGACGACGGCACCGACACCCGCAACTACGGCGGCTTGCACGGTCTGACCGAGCTGCGGGCCGTATTCGGCGAACTCCTCGGCATCGCGGTGCCCAACCTGATCGCGGGCAACAACGCCAGCCTGGAGTTCATGCACGACGTCGTCGTCTACTCGATGCTGCACGGTGGTGTCGACTCGCCGCGTCCCTGGGGTCAGGAAGCCGCCGTCAAATTCCTGTGCCCGGTGCCCGGCTACGACCGGCACTTCGCGATCACCGAGACGCTGGGCATCGAGATGATCTCCGTCCCGCTGCGCGAGGACGGCCCGGACGTCGACCTCATCGAGGAACTCGTTGCCGCCGACCCTGCGATCAAGGGCATGTGGACGGTGCCGGTGTTCGGCAACCCGACGGGCATCACCTATTCCTGGGAGACGGTGCGCCGGCTGGTGCAGATGGCCACTGCCGCGCCCGACTTCCGGCTGTTCTGGGACAACGCCTATGCGGTGCACACCCTGACCACCGAGTTCCCCCACCAGGTCGACGTGCTGGGGCTGGCAGCCGCCGCCGGCAATCCGAACCGGCCCTACGTGTTCGCCTCCACCTCGAAGATCACCTTCGCCGGCGCCGGCGTCAGCTTCTTCGGCGGCTCGCTGGGCAACATCGCCTGGTACCTGCAGTACGCCGGCAAGAAGTCGATCGGCCCGGACAAGGTCAACCAGCTGCGCCACCTGCGGTTCTTCGGTGACGCCGACGGGGTGCGGCTGCACATGCGCCGCCACCAGGAGATCCTGGCGCCGAAGTTCGCGCTGACCGCCGAGATCCTGCAGAACCGGCTCGGCGAATCCAAGATCGCGTCGTGGACCGACCCCAAGGGTGGTTACTTCGTCAGCCTCGACGTGCTGCCCGGCACCGCGCGGCGCACCGTGGCGCTGGCCAAGGACGCCGGGATCGCCGTCACCGAGGCCGGCGCGTCCTTCCCCTACCGCAAGGACCCCGACGACAAGAACATCCGGATCGCCCCGTCGTTCCCGTCCACCGACGACCTGCGCAACGCTGTCGACGGCCTGGCCACCTGCGCGCTGCTGGCCGCGGCCGAGCACCTGCTGGGCTGACACGGCGTGGAATTCGGCGTGCCTGCGGGCGCCGCCGCCTAACATTTCCCGAAGTTGCGTCGGGAGCCCGTCGACATGCCGGTGGAGGCCGAGAAATGGCGAACAAGATCGGTGTCGTGGGCTGCGCGGTGGCGGCGATAGCCGCCTTCGGGCTCGGCCCGGTTCCCGCGGCGTACGCCCCCAGCCGGGCGGATCCGGTGATCGACCACTCGCCGGTCCACGCCGGCGATGCCGGGCCCGGTCCGGCCGAGGCGCTGCCGGCCAAGGTCAACGATGCACTCGACGTCTTCCGGGGAGCGGCCGCCGACGCCGCGCTCGGCCACCCGGTGATGTACGGCGACGGCCAGTGTTACCCGCTGATCCTGCAGTACATCCGCGCGCTCGGGTACCCCTGGCGGAATCGCGACCCCAGCGGCAACGCGTTCGATCTCTACGAACATTTCCCCACCAACGGCCTGGGCGAATTCTTCGACCAGGTGCCGTCGTCGCGACTCGACGGCGGCACGAACCTGCCGCAGGTCGGCGACATCGTCGTCTACGGACCGGGCGGGTACGTCAGCGAGCACGGGCACGCCGCGGTGGTCACCGCCGTGCGCGGAAACGGCCCGCTGTTCGGCTACGAGACGGCCGACCAGAACTCCGGCGGCCGGTTGTTCGTGACGTTGAACTGGCGTGACCTCAGCCCGATGTGGAACACCCTGGGGTATCTGCGGCCGAGGGTGTAGCGCCGGTGGCCGCCGGGCGGCGCACCGGCGTCGGCCCGAGGAAGTAACCTGCTGGCGTGGCGCTCTACCGCAAGTACCGGCCGGCAACCTTCGCCGAAGTGGTGGGGCAGGAGCACGTCACCGAACCGCTGTGCACCGCGTTGTCGGCGGGCCGGATCAACCACGCCTACCTGTTCTCCGGGCCGCGCGGCTGCGGCAAGACGTCGTCGGCGCGCATCCTGGCCCGGTCGCTGAACTGTGCGCAGGGGCCCACCCCCACCCCGTGCGGAACCTGCGATTCGTGCGTGGCGCTGGCCCCCAACGGTCCGGGCAGCATCGACGTCGTCGAACTCGACGCCGCCAGCCACGGCGGGGTCGACGACACCCGGGACCTGCGCGACCGCGCGTTCTACGCCCCCGCCCAGTCGCGGTACCGGATCTTCATCATCGATGAAGCGCACATGGTGACCCCCGCGGGCTTCAACGCGCTGCTCAAGATCGTCGAGGAGCCACCCGAGCACCTGATCTTCGTGTTCGCCACCACCGAACCGGAGAAGGTGCTGCCGACCATCCGCTCCCGCACTCATCACTATCCGTTCCGGCTGTTGGCGCCGCGGACCATGCGCGAGCTCATCGGGCGGATCTGCGAGCAGGAGAACGTTGCCGTCGACGACGCCGTCTACCCGCTGGTGATCCGGGCCGGCGGCGGCTCGCCACGCGACACCCTGTCGGTGCTCGACCAGCTGCTGGCCGGCTCGGAGAAAATGCCCGGGGACTCCAACATCAGCCACGTCCGCTACCAGCGGGCACTGGGCCTGCTGGGCGCCACCGACGTCGCCCTGATCGACGAGGCGGTCGATGCGCTGGCCGCCGGCGATGCGGCGTCGGTATTTGCGGCGGTCGAAGCCGTTGTTGATGCCGGCCACGACCCCCGCCGGTTCGCCATCGACTTGCTGGAACGATTCCGCGACCTGATCGTGCTGCAGGCCGTGCCGGACGCGGTGGCCAAAGGTGTGGTCGACGCGCCCGAAGACATCCTGGAACGCATGCAGGAGCAGGCCGCCCGGCTCGGCTCGGCGACCCTGGCCCGCTACGCCGAGGTGGTGCACGCCGGTCTCGGCGAGATGCGTGGCGCGACGGCACCGCGGCTGCTGCTGGAGGTGGTGTGCGCCCGGCTGCTGCTGCCGTCGGCCGCCGACACCGAAGCCGCGCTGCTGCAGCGGGTCGAGCGCATCGAGAGCCGGCTGGACATGTCGATTCCGGGTGCGGCGGCCGCCCAGCCGGCAGCCGGCGACGCCGCGGCCGCCGCCAGGCAGTTCACCCGTCGCTCGCAGGTCGCCGCGCCGGCTGCCCCGCGACAGCCCGCGCCGGAACCCGCGCCCCCGGCGGCGCCTGCCGCCGCGCCGGTGCCCGAGCCGAAGGTCGCTCCCGAGCCCGCTTCGCCACCCGAACCGGCACCGGCAGCACCGCCGCCCCCGGCAGCAGCAGCACCCCCGCCGCCGGCCGCGGCTGCACCGCCGCCCGCTGCGCCGGCACCCGGCTCGGCCGCGCGGGGCGAGCCCGACGTCGCTGCGGTCCGCGCGATGTGGACCACCGTGCGAGAGAAGGTGCGCCAGCGCAGCCGCACCACCGAAGTGATGCTGGCCGGTGCTACGGTGCGCGCCGTCGACGGCAACACCCTGGTGCTGAGCCACGAGTCGGCTCCGCTGGCCAAGCGGCTCTGCGAGCAACGCAACGCCGATGTCATCGTCGAGGCGCTCAAAGACGCCCTCGGAGTGAACTGGCGGGTGCGCTGCGAAGCCGGGGCGGCGCCGGCCGAACCCGCATCGACCGCCCCACCCGCGCCGGTGGCCGCGGACCTGGCACGGCGAGCCGACGAGGAGGCTATGCTCGCCGAAGCCGAGGCCGAGCGCGGTGAACCCGCCGCACCGCGCCGCGATCCCGAAGAGGCGGCCCTGGAGTTGCTGCAGAACGAATTGGGCGCCCGTCGAATCGGTGGTGAGTGACGGTCTAGGGAGTCCACCAAGGCCGCAGCGGTAGGTCGTCCTCGCCGCGCTCATCGACATTGGCGGCCAGCACGTGGTGCAGCTGACACAAGTTGCGCTCGAAGCCTAGTACCGCCGCCGCCATGTACAGGCCCCACACCTTGGCGCGGCCCAGCCCGACCTCGGCGACGGCCTCGTCCCAGTGGTCGACCAGGTTCTGGCACCAGCCGCGCAGCGTCTTGGCGTAGTGCAGCCGGAAATCCTCCTCGTGAAGCACCTCGAAACCGGCCTGCTGGATCTGGGTGACGATGCTGCCCACACCGGTGAGCTCCCCGTCGGGAAAAACGTACCGGTCGCTGAAGGCGTCGCCTTTGTAGACCGAGTTGTCCGCCGTAGTGATGCAGTGGTTGAGCAGCAGGCCACCGCTACGCAGTTTCGACTTGAGGAAACCGAAGTACGACGGGTAATTCTTCACCCCGATGTGCTCGGTCATTCCGATCGACGAGACGGCATCGAACCCGGTCTCGGGCACGTCGCGGTAGTCGCAGTGTCGGACTTCGGCGAATTCGGACAATCCCTCGTCGGCGATCGCCCGCTGCGCCCAGGCGACCTGCTCGCCCGCCAGGGTGGCGCCGACCGCGTGCACCCCGCGGCGCGCGGCGTAACGCACCATGCCGCCCCAACCGCAACCCACGTCGAGCAGCCGGTCGCCGGGCTTGAGGCGCAGCTTTTCGAAGATCAGCCGGTACTTGTTCTCCTGGGCTTCCTCCAGCGTCGCCTCGGGTTTCGGGTAGATCGCGCAGGTGTAGGTCATCGACGGACCCAAGACCCACTCGTAGAAGGTGTTGGACACGTCGTAGTGGTGGTGGATGGCATCGGCGTCCCGGGCTTTCGAGTGGCGCAGGCCGGCCGAGATGCGGCGGCGCCATTTGGCCGGGGCCTCCTCCGGGGGCGGCGCGATCGGCTTCAGGTGCTTCAAACCGATCGAGCGGACGATGTGGAGGAGATCCTGCGGTGACGGCTGTTTGAACTCCAGATCCTCCAGGGCCTTGAGCACCTCGTAGGGGTTTCCCGGGTGCACGCCGCGCAGCTCCAGGTCACCGGCGATGTAGGACCGGGCGATCCCCAGTTGTCCCAGCGAGGTGGCCAGGTAGGTGGTGGCGCGCGAGTTGAGCAGGCCCACACCCAGTGTGGCGTCATCGGGACCGGCGCTGCTGCCGTCATAGGCGGTGACCTTGACCGGCGGTTGCCCGCCGCCGGAGAGCAGCACCAGAATCTCGGCCAATCCCAGCTTGCCGTTCGTGGTGGTCTGAGTGGCTTTCGCTTGCGTTTTCAACATGGTGGTCTGCCCCCTGGCATCGTGTGCTCCCTGGCCCAGATGCGGATTACCACGCGGCCGCCACCTCAAACACGCGTAACCTGGCACCGCAATGGGCCACATGACCGAAACCACCTCCTGTGCGATCGTCGGCGGGGGTCCCGCCGGCATGGTGCTGGCGCTGCTGTTGGCTCGCGCCGGTGTCGAGGTGACGCTGCTGGAGAAGCATGCGGACTTCCTGCGCGACTTCCGCGGCGACACAGTGCATCCCACGACGTTGCGGTTACTCGACGAGCTCGGCTTGTGGGACCGCTTCGCGGCGCTGTCACACAGTGAGATCCACCAGGTCGTCCTCGACGTGGCCGGTCGGGGCGTCACGGTGGTGGACTTCGGCCGGCTGCGGGGCCAGCCGCACCCCTACATCGCGATGGTGCCGCAGTGGGATCTGCTCAACCTGCTCGCCGAATCCGCGCAGACCGAGCCGACTTTCACGCTGCGGATGCAGACCGAGGTCACCGGACTGCTGCACGAGAACGGCCGGGTCGCCGGAGTGCGCTACCAAGGCCCCGATGGTCCGGGCGAACTGCGTGCCGGGCTGACGGTGGCCTGCGACGGGAGGTGGTCGATCGCACGGCATGAGGCCGGCCTGCGGTCCCGGGAGTTTCCGGTGAACTTCGACGTGTGGTGGTTTCGCCTGCCCAACGACGGGGATGCGAAGCCGACCCTGCTGCCGCGGCTCGGCCCGGGCCGCGCCGCGATCATGATCCCGCGCGAGGGCTACTTCCAGGTCGCCTATCTCGGGCTCAAGGGCGGCGATGCGGTGCTGCGGGAGCGCGGCATCGAGGCGTTCCAGCGCGAGGTGGTCGACCTCATTCCAGAGGCTGCCGATGCGGTGGGCGCCCTGCGCAGCCTGGATGACGTCAAACACCTGGACGTACGGGTGAACCGGCTGCGGCGGTGGAGCGTCGACGGCTTGCTGTGCATCGGCGACGCCGCCCACGCCATGTCCCCGGTAGGAGGGGTCGGCATCAATCTGGCCGTGCAGGACGCGGTCGCCGCAGCGACCATTCTGGCCGAGCCGCTGCGGCGCGGCCAGGTGACCGGGCGTGATCTGGCGGCGGTGCAACGGCGCCGGGTGTTTCCCACCGTCGTCACCCAGTCGGTTCAGCGGGTGCTGCACCGCGCCCTCACGCCGATCCTGCGAGGTAAGAACCTCAGCCCGCCGGCGGCGTTCGGCACCGTGATCGCCAGACTGCCCTGGCTCGCCGCAATCCCGGCGTATCTGGTGGGCGTCGGGGTGCGCCCGGAACGCGCGCCGTCGTTCGCCCGGCGTTAGCCGATGGCGGTGACCCGCCGGCTAGGGCTGCCACCACTGCCGTAACGGCAGGCCGTCGTCGCCGCCGCGGTCATCGAGCCTGGCCGCCAACACGTGATGCAGCTGAATCGCGTTGTGCTCGAAGCCCAGTCGCGAACCGGCCATGTACAGGCCCCATACTTTCGCGGTGGCCAGCCCGACCTCGGCGACGGCCTCGTCCCAATGCGCCACCAGATTGGCGCACCAATCCCGCAGCGTCAGCTCGTAATGGTGCCGGATGTTCTCGGCGTGGACCACCTCCAGGCCGGCGTCCTGGATCTCGCTGATGATCCGCCCCGACCCGGCCAGTTCGCCGTCCGGGAACACGTAGCGGTCGATGAAGTCGCCGGCGGTCGCACTGGATTTATTGTCCGCTCGGGTGATGCAGTGGTTGAGCAGCAGGCCGCCGCGGCGCAGCTTGGACTTGAGGAATCCGAAGTACGCGGGGTAGTTCGCGACGCCGATGTGCTCGGTCATGCCGATGGAGGAGACCGCATCGAATTCGGTCTCGCGCACATCGCGGTAGTCGCAATGGCGGACCTCGGCGAGACCGGCTAACCCCTCGGAGGCGATCGCGCGCTGCGCCCACCGGGCCTGCTCGGCCGAGAGCGTCGCACCGATGGCGCGCACGCCGTGCCGCGCGGCGTAGCGGACCATGCCGCCCCAGCCGCAGCCCACGTCCAGCAGCAGGTCGCCGCGACGCAACCGCAACTTGTCGAAGATCAACCGGTACTTGTTCTCCTGGGCCTCCTCGAGCGTCGCGTCGGCGTTCGGGTAGATCGCGCAGGTGTAGGTCATCGACGGCCCCAGCACGGCTTCGTAGAAGGCGTTGGACACGTCGTAGTGGTGTTGAATCGCGCTGGCGTCTCGATGCTTGCTGTGTCGCAGACCGTCGGCGACGCGCAGCCAGCGGGGGCGGGCCTCCTGCGGCGGCGGCGCGATCGGCACCAGGTGCTCGAACCCGATGGAGCGCACGATGTTGGCCAGCACCCGCGGCGACGGGCGCTTGAAGTGCAGCTCGTCGGCGAGCGCCTTGAGCAGCCGGTACGGGTCGCCGGGATGCACGCCGTGCGCCGCCAGGTCTCCGGCGACGTAGGCGCGGGCCATCCCCAGGTCGCCCGGCGCGGTGGCCAGATAGGTGGTACCGCGCGGGGTGAGCAGTTCCAGGCCCAGCGGGGCGTTCTCGGGTCCGCTGCTGCTGCCGTCGTAGGCGGTGAACCGCAGCGGCAGATGACCGTCGGTGGCCAGCGTCTCCAGGACCTCCGCCAGGGTCAGCCTGCCGGTGTGCGTCTGCTCCTTATAGGTGGTCATCGTCGTCGCACCGCCTTGTCGTAGAGGTCCAGCAGTCGGGAGTCGGGGTCGTAGGTCCGCTTGACCTGGCGGTAGGTTTCCCCGCCGTAGAGCTCATCGAACTCCGCGGGGGTGTAGTAGGAGTCGGAGTACAGCGACTTGTGGCCGTCGAGTGCGCTCACCTTTGCCTCGATCAGCCGATTGGTGGCGCCCTCGGTGGCGCCCGCCGGGACCGAGGACCAGAAACCGACGTTGACGTAGGTGCGGTTGGGCCGCATCGGGTACAGCGGCCAGTTCTCGTCGGTGCGCAGTCGCAGCGGGCACAGCCACACCGGCTCGATCGGCACGTGCTCGAAGAACCAGTCCAAGAACTCCCGGCAACGCCCCAACGGCACCTCGATGTCCTGCACCACCCGCTCGCGCGGGGGGGCGGTCTTCGGGCGGAGGACACTGCGTTTCTCGATCCGGTCGGCGATGGCGAACCGCCGGTCGTAGCCGATCAGCTTCGAGTAGAAACTGCTGCGCCGATAGCGCCGCGGCCAGGCGCGCCGCACCAGTGGGTGCTGCGCCCCGAACGCCCGCGAGCACCAGAACCAGTCGGTATCCCAGCGCCACAGGTAGTCGTGGATGGTCAGCCGGTCGTCTTTGATCCCGTGCCCGTGCTGGATCGAGCGGTAGTAGACCCGCTGGCCGGTGTAGTCACTGACAGCGCCCGGGGTGTCGGTCTCGATCCCCAGGCACAGGTAGCTCTCGGTGGGGGAGAACACCACACCGTCTAGGTAGTCCACCGCAACACCGTCGAACCCGCCGGTGTCGATGATCCGGTCCATCGTCGCGATCAGGTCGTCCAGCGCATCGAACCGGATGTGCCGTAGCGCCACGAACGGTTTGACCGCCTCCAGCTCGATCCGCAGTCGCGTCGAATAGCCCAGCGTGCCATACGAATTGGGAAACGCCCGGAACAGGTCCGCATGCCGGTCGCGGGAAACGGTCAGCAGCTCGCCGGCACCGGTGAGAACATCCATCTCCAGCACCGACTCATGCGGCAGGCCGTTGCGGAACGACGCCGACTCGATGCCCAGACCGGACACCGCCCCGCCGACTGTGATCGTCTTCAACTGCGGAACCACCAGCGGTGCGAACCCGTACGGCAGGGTCGCGGCGACCAGATCCTCGTAGGTGCACATACCGCCGACGTCGGCGGTGCGGTTCGCCACGTCGAGGCCGATGACGTTCACCAGGCCCGAGGTGTCCAGGCCCGGGGCATCGCGTTTGGCGCGCGCCCGGAACAGATTCGAGGTGGGTTTCGCCAGCCGGACCGATGCGCTCGCGGGAATCACCCGGTAGCTGTCCAGCAGCCGTTGCACCCCCCGCGTGTGGGATGTCGGTGCGTCGGCCGGCCGGACGGACATCACCTCCCACGCTAGCGGCCGATCGTCGGCCGCGCACTCGACGCGGCCGGGCTCACTGGGATTGTTGCGGCATGTTCTGCGTGCTCAGGTAGCCGGCAATGCCACGGGCCACGGCGTCGGCGTAGCGTTGCCGTCCCCCCGGACTCTCCATCAGAGCGGCGTCCGCGGGGTTCTTCATATTGCCCAGCTCGACCAGGATCGACGGATACTCGGCCAGGTTCAGCCCGGCCAGGTCGGCGCGTCCCTTCAGCCCGTCGGTGCCGATGTAGTTGGCCGGCGGAATGCCCGCGGCCTGCAGCTGGCTGCGCATCGCCTGCGCCAACCGCACCGCCGGGCCCTCCTGGGCCGGGTTGAGTGGCGGCGCGGAGTAGTTGACGTGGAATCCGCGGCCGGTGGCCGGTCCGCCGTCGGCGTGAATGGACACGATCGCGTTGGGGTGCAGCGAGTTGGCCATCGCGGCGCGCTGGTCGACGCACGGTCCCGGCCCGTTGTCGTCGCCGCGGGACATCGCGGTGCGCACCCCCGCGGAGTTGAGGGCCTGCCGAATCCGCAGCGTGGTGTCCCAGGCGAAGCTGTGCTCGGGATAGCCGGAGTTGGTGGTGGTGCCGCTGGTCTGGCAGTTCTTGGTGCCGCCCCGGCCATTGGTCACCTGGCGGCCGATGGCCGCGGGATCGGCGGTGCCGCTGTGTCCGGGGTCGAGGAACACGATCATGCCGGCGATGTTGCCGGGAGCCGCCCAAGCCGACGGGGCGCTCGGGACCGCGGCGGCCGCCACCAGGCCGGTGATGATCGCGATGCCGACACGCGAAAGAACAGGTACGCGCACGCCGCCAACGTAGGCTCGCGCCGACTACGCTGGAGTTTCAACACGCGCCGGTTCTTGGAGCTGAAACCAAGCCGCAACCAAGTCGAGACCACGCACAACAACGCAAGGGGAGTGTCATGCAACCAGGAGGCCCGCCCGACATGTCGGCGTTGCTGGCCCAGGCCCAGCAGATGCAGCAGCGACTGTTGGCCGCGCAGCAGGAGCTGGCCGCCACCGAGGTGCAAGGCGAGGCCGGCGGCGGCCTGGTCAAGGTCACCTCCAATGGCAGCGGCGAGGTGCTGGCCGTGCAGATCGACCCGAAGGTCGTCGACCCGGCCGATATCGACACGCTGCAGGACCTGATCGTCGGCGCGCTCGCGGATGCGTCGAAGAAGGCGCACACCCTGGCCCAGGAGCGGCTCTCCCCGCTGGCCGGTGGCATGGGCAACGCGCTCGGCATGCCGGGGGCCTAGGTGTTTGAAGGTCCGGTCCAGGACCTCATCGATGAGCTGGGCAAGCTGCCGGGTATCGGCCCCAAGAGTGCCCAGCGGATCGCGTTTCACCTGTTGTCGGTGGAGCCGTCCGAGATCGATCGGCTCACCGCGGTGCTCACCAAGGTCCGCGAGGGGGTCCGGTTCTGCGAGGTGTGCGGCAACGTCTCCGACGCGCAGCGCTGCCGGATCTGCGGGGACTCGCGCCGTGACTTCGCCCAGATCTGTGTGGTCGAGGAACCCAAGGACGTCGCCGCCATCGAGCGCACCCGGGAGTTCCGCGGCCGCTACCACGTGCTCGGCGGAGCCTTGGATCCGCTCTCCGGGATCGGCCCGGAGCAACTGCGGGTGCGTGAGCTGCTGAACCGGGTCGGGGAGCGGGTCGACGGCGTCGACGTCAGGGAGGTCATCATCGCCACCGACCCCAACACCGAGGGCGAGGCGACCGCCACCTACCTGGTGCGGATGCTGCGCGATATCCCCGGGCTCTCCGTGACGCGCCTGGCGTCCGGGCTGCCGATGGGCGGCGACCTGGAGTTCGCCGACGAGCTGACACTGGGCCGGGCCTTCACCGGCCGCCGTGCTATGGCCTGATCCGCGTCCGCGAAACCGACGTTTCGCAGGTCCCTTCTCGCACTTTCCCTGCAAAACGTCGGGCTCGGCGAGGTGTCGGTGGGGACTGGCACCATCTCGCCATGGACGGGGTCTTCGTAGGCAGTGAGGCGATCGCTGCCGGCCAGCTGACCCGCCACGAGCTGCAGCGGTGGTATCGCCCGCTCTACCGCGGGGTCTACCTGCCCAAGGGGGCGACCACTACCCTGCGTGATCGCGCGATGGCTGCCTGGCTCGCCTCTGGGCGCAAAGGGGTGATCGCCGGGGTCGCCGCCTCGGGCCTGCACTGGGCCGAGTGGGTCGACGCGGATGTGGATATCGAGCTTGTCGCGAAGAACACCCGCGCGCAACCAGGCATCATCGCCCGCGACGAAACCCTCTCCGACGACGAGATCACCACGGTCGCCGGCATTCCGGTCACTACAACCGCCCGCACCGCCTACGACCTGGGCCGCCACCTGCCGCGCGACGAAGCGGTGGCCAGGATGGACGCCCTGGCCCGGGCCACCCCGTTCCATGCCGAGGACGTGATTCTGCTGGCCAAACGTCACCGCGGCGCCCGCGGTTTGCGACGGCTGCGGGTGGCCCTTCCGCTGGTGGACCCCGGCGCCGCCTCACCCCGGGAGTCCCGGCTGCGGCTAAGGCTCATCGACGCCGACCTGCCCACCCCGACGACCCAGATCCCGGTGATCGAGCGGGGGTATCGGCCGTTCGCCTGGCTGGACATGGGCTGGAGGGAGTACAAGGTGTCCGCCGAATACGACGGCGAACACCACCAGAGCCAGCGCCCGCAGTACGTCAGGGACCACAAGCGTCAGCGCAGGCTGGAAGCCTTGGGCTGGATCAACATCCGGGTGATCAACGAGGACGACGCCACCGAGACCGTCCACCGTGTCGCCGACGCCCTGCGCTCCCGTGGCTGGCGACCGCAAGCGGCCTAAGCCGGCTGCAGCACCTCGGTGATCGCTGCCCCGGCGGCGATCTTCCCGCGAGCGGTCCGCACCACCTCCGGGATGCCCGCCCCGACCACGCCGACGAGCACTCCGTCACGCTCGTAATAGGCGACGAACCGTCGGCCGTCATCCTCGGTCAGGTGCACCGTGTCGCCGGTCCGCGGGTGGCCCAGGCACTGGATCTTGACGTCGTACTGGTCGCTCCAGAAGTAGGGCACTCCCGCTCGGGGCACCGCCGAACCCAGCATCGCCGACACCATGGTCTTCGCCTGCTCGGCGACGTTGCTCCAATGCTCGACGCGCGCCTGCGCTCCCGACAAGTCCCGCCACGATGCCACGTCGCCGATCGCCCACACATCCGGGGCGCTGGTACGGCCGGCCTCGTCGCAGCCGATGCCGTCGGCCACCGCGATTTCGCTGCCGGTCAGCCAATCGCAGGCGGGCCGTGATCCGACCCCGACGACCACCAGATCGGCCGGGATCACCGAACCGTCGGACAGCGTCACCGACTCCACGCCCTCGGACCCGGAGACCGAGTCCACCTTCACACCGGTGCGCACGTCGACGCCCTCGTCGCGGTGCAGCCGGGTGATCAACGCGCCCACCTGCTCGCCCAGCACGGCGGCCAGCGGGGTGGGCTGCGGCTCCACCAGCACCACCTGCACACCGGCGCCGCGCAGGCTGGCCGAGACCTCGCAGCCGATGAAGCCCGCCCCGATCACCACGGCGCGGCGCGCACTGGCCGCCCGCCGGCGCAGCGCCCGAGCGTCATCGAGCGATCGCAGTACGAAGACGCCGTCCAGGTCGCCGACCCCGATGCGGTTGGGCACCAGGCCGGTGGCGATCACCAGCTGGTGGTAGCCCAGCACATCTCCGTCGGCCAGTGTCACGGTGTGGGCCGCCACGTCGACGGTGCGGGCCGCGCAGCCCAGCCGCAACCCGATGCGGTGCTGTTCGTAGAAACTCGCCGGTTTGAGGGCCACATCGTCGACCTCGCCGCGCAGCAGCTGCTTGGATAACGGCGGGCGGTCGTACGGCAGGTGGGTCTCGGCGCCGACGATGGTGATCGGCTCGGTGTAGTCGTTGCGGCGGAGTTGTTCGGCGGTGCGGACCGCGGCCAGCCCGCCACCGATGATGAGCACCCCGGTCACGGCCGCGCCACCTCCACCATCTCGAAGTCGGCCTTCGCCGCGCCGCAGTCCGGGCAGCTCCAGTCCTCGGGGATGTCGGCCCAGCGGGTGCCGGGGTCGATGCCGTCCTCCGGCCAGCCCAGCGCTTCGTCGTACTCGAAGCCGCACTGCAGGCACCGGAATAGTTTGTAGTCGTTCATGAGTTCACTCCCATCGGTTCGAAATCGAGCTTTTCGCGGACCGCACAGTCCGGGCAGGTCCAGTCGTCGGGGATCTGCGCCCACGCCGTCCCGGCCGGGAAGCCTTCGCGCGGCGCGCCGACACCTTCGTCGTAGACGTAGCCGCAGCCCGGGCAGCCGTAGCCGGCCATCAGGCGTTCACCGCCGCTGCCCCGTAGCGGGCCAGGATCTTCTCCCGGCGGCGCGGCGAGATGTTGGCCCGGGTGATGTCGCCGGCGTAGTGCGCCAGCACCCGGTGGTCCATCAGCTTGCGCCACACCGGCGGGAAGTAGGTCACCCCGATGAGCGCCCCGTAGCCGGCCGGCAGGTTCGGCGAGTCGTCGAAGCTGCGCAGCGTCTGGTAGCGCCGGGTCGGGTTGGCGTGGTGATCGCTGTGGCGCTGCAGGTGGTACAGGAACAGGTTGGTGACCATGTGGTCGGAGTTCCAGCTGTGCTGCGGGGTGCAGCGCTCGTAGCGGCCGCTGGGCTGCTTCTGGCGCACCAGCCCGTAGTGCTCCAGGTAGTTCACCGACTCCAGCAGCGACGAGCCGTAGAAGGCGTTGATCAGCACGTACGGGATCAGTGCGACACCGAACACCGCGATCATCACGCCCCAGAACAGCAGCGACATCGCCAGCGCATTGATCACGTCGTTGCCCGGCCAGGTCCGCGGGTTCCAGGGGTTCTTGCCGGTCCGGCGGACCCGCGCCGCCTCCAGCTCCCACGCCGAGCGGATGCCGCCCCAGGTGCTGCGCGGCAGGAACTCCCAAAACGTCTCGCCGAAGCGGGCTGACGCCGGGTCTTCGGGGGTGGCGACCCGCACGTGGTGGCCGCGGTTGTGCTCGACGTAGAAGTGCCCGTAGCAGACCTGCGCCAGGGTGATCTTGGCCAGCCAACGCTCCAGCGACTCCCGCTTGTGACCCAGTTCGTGGGCGGTGTTGATGCCCACCCCGGCTACCGTCGCCGCCGACATCGCCACACCGATCTTGCCCAGCCAGCCCAGCGACCCGTCGAAGCCGAGCCAGCCCAGGTCCGACGCGGTGAACAGGTAGGCGCCCAGGACGGCGCTAGCGTACTGGAACGGGATGTAGGCGTAGGTCGCATACCGGTAGTACTTGTCGTTCTCCAGCGCGGCCATCACCTCATCGGGCGGATTCTGCCCGTCGGCCCCGACGGCCAGGTCCAGCACCGGCAGGATCACATAGAGCAGGATCGGCCCGATGTAGAACGGCAGCTGCGACGCGGTCTGCCAGCCGGCTTGGTTCATCGCCCACACCAGCGGCAGCATCAGGAACATCATGGTGGGCACGAACAGGCCCAGCAGCCACAGGTGCCGCTTCTTGTCGTGCCAGATCTTTGGCTTGTCACTCAGTTCGGTATTCATGTCGCCGACGTTAGGTAGCCGCGCCGCCTCGTCGCTCGTCCCGCGAAACCGGAATTCGGCGGGTTATTCGTCTCCAGGAGACAACGGGGACAACACGGCGGCGCCGTACCACTGACAGAGCAGCAGCGCGATCTCGACGTCGAGCCGGTCCTCGGCGATCGGGCGGCCCCGACGTTCGATCGCACGCTGGACGCGGTACTTCATCGTGTTGACGTGGAAGTGCAGCTGCTCGCCGGCCGCCTTGAAGCTGGAACCGGCCCGCAGGAACACCCGCAGCGTGTCGCGGAGTCGCTCGTCGCCGTCGGTGGCACGGGCCAGCGGGCCGAGCACCTCACCGACCCAGGCCCGTGCGGCGGCCACGTTGTCGCCGCCGAGCAGTGCCGCCGCCGACAGCCCCGGATCGGCTGCCGCGCTGACCCGGGTGACACCGGAGGCCACCGCCAGGGTGTGGACGGCCAGCGCCTGCTGGTGAGACCGGCGGAAACCCTCGACGCCGGGCAGCGGATCACCGATCGCCACCCAGGGCTCGCCGGACGCGGTCTGCGCGCAGCCGCGGATCTGTTCCACCGCGTCGTGCCCGGCGTTCGACGCCAACGGAATCCAGGCCCAGCCGGTGGTGCTATCGGCCGGGATGAACAGCGGTGCGCCTTGTCCGGCAACAGATTCGGCGAGTTGCTTGATGAAACCCTCGGCGGCTGCGAGCTTGTCGCCGGCTGACTCCGGGTACCAGACGATCAGCGCGACATGGGTTCGCCGCAGCGGATAGCGGATCGCGGTGGTCATGGCATCGACGTCCAGGCCCTCGTCGGCGAGGATCTCACGGACCCGCAACGCGCGCACCGCGTTTCGGCTCTCCAGCCAGCGTTCGCGTTCGGCCTGGTAGACGGCGGACACCTGTTGCGACATCTCGTCGATGTAGCCGAACATCAGCGTCGACATCTCCGAGAGCACGTCTAGACGAAGGTCGGGATCCAGCTCGGCGGAACGGATCTCCTCCAGCACCACCCGCAACGCCATCGAGTGGCCCAACCGGTAGCCCCGCACCAACGCGTTCATCGGGACCCCGCGTTGCGCTAGCCGCCGTGCGTGCTCGAGCGCGACCGCCGGCGCAGCGATTTCGGCCACCGGGATGTTGTGGCGGATCGCCGAGAAGTACGTGTCGACGTTGGCCGCCACGGTTTCGTGCAACAGCTGCAGCAGCGACGAATCCGTGATCAGGTCCGGCGACTCCTTGGCGATCAGATCCTCGATCACCTGGGTGGTTTCGGTCAGGTGATCGTAGAGCCGCTGTGAGATTCCGATCGCGGCCTCGGCGACGGTGCTCGGATCGGTCATGGTCGCAAACGTAGTCAGGCTCGCCGGGGCGCGCCCAGTCTTTCGGCGCGCAGCATCTCCACCTCGGGCAGCTCCAGCGGCGCCAGCTCGCCGACCACCTTCGACAGCAGCACGTCGGCCAGTTCCGGATTGCGGGCCAGACACGGCCCGTGCAGGTAGGTGGCCACGACGCTGCCCTGCACCGCACCGTCGAATCCGTCGCCGGCCCGGTTGCCGGCGCCCTTGGTCACCTTGCTCAACGGCGATGCGGCCGGACCCAGCACGGTGCCGCCGCGGTGGTTCTCAAAGCCGGTCAAGGGTTGTGTCAGGCCCGCCAGCAGCGGGTCCCCGACCACCTCGCCGATAGTGCGCGTCTGCTGCGGTGCGGTGGTCACATCCAGCATGCCGACGCCGTCGACGCGTTCGCCGGCCGAGGTCTCATACCAGGCCCCGAGCACCTGGACCGCTGCGCAGATCGCCAGCACCGGTGCGCCGCGTTCGGCGGCGCGCTGCAGGCCCGGATACCGGATCAGGTGCCGGGTGGCCAGCCGCTGCGCGTAGTCCTCGGCGCCGCCGAGGGTGTAGAGGTCCAGTGACTCCGGGACCGGGTCGGCCAGGGTGATCTCGACGATCTCGGCGGCGATACCGCGCAGCGCCAGCCGCTGTCGCAGCACCACCGCGTTGCCGCTGTCGCCGTAGGTGCCCATCACGTCGGGCAGCACCAACCCGATCCGCACCGGATCAGCCACGGTCTAACCTCCGCTGCAGCTGCAGGAACGCGGTGTAGTTGGCGACCACCTCGACCGGCCCGGGCGGGCAGGAGGCGATCGCGGCGAGGGTGTCGTGCACCAGGGTGTGTTGCACACCGGCGTAGCCGAGTCGCACCGCCAGGTCGGTGCCGCGCTCGCCGGCCGCCACCACGTGGACACCCTCGAAGTGTTCGAACCGGACATCCCACAGCCAGGACAGGTCCTCGCCGTCGGGCACCTGCCCGTTGACAGCGATCACCACCCCGGCGGCGTGGTGGTCGACCATCGACAGGGCCTCCTGCCAGCCGGCCGGGTTCTTGGCCAGCAGCATGCGCACCGTGTGCTGGCCGACCTGCACCGACTTGTAGCGCCCGGCCACCTCGTCGACCGAGGAGACCGCGGCCACGGCCTTGACGGGGTCGGCGCCCAAGGCGACCGCGGCGGCGACGGCCTGGGCGGCGTTGCCACGGTTGACGGTGCCGGGCAGGGCGAGCCGCATCGGCAGCACCAGTCCGTCGGGCCCGTACAGCGAGTCGTCGTCGAACCACCACTGCGGGGCGGGCCGGGCGAAGTCGCATCCGGTGGAGGACCAGTGGTCGTCGCGTCGGTCGATCACCTCGCCGCTGCGCGGGCAGCTGACCGAATCGCCCGCCCAGCCGCCGCCGGCGGCGACCCACACCACGTCGGGACAGTCGTAGGCGGCCGAGGTCATCAGGATGTCGTCGCAGTTGGCGACCACGATCGTCTGCGGATGCCGGGCCAGGCCGGTGCGCAGGGCGCGTTCCACCGCGTTGATCTCCCCGACCCGGTCCAGCTGGTCGCGCGACAGGTTCAGCAACACCACCACCGTCGGCGACACCGCGTCGGCCACATGCGGCACATGCATCTCGTCGACCTCGAGTGCGGCCAGCTCGGCGGTGCGGTCGGCGGCCAGCGCCGCCACCAGCCCGGCGTCCATGTTGGCGCCCTCGGCGTTGGTGGCCACCGGGCCCAGGTCGCGCAGCGCGGCCGCGATCATCCGCGTGGTGGTCGACTTGCCGTTGGTGCCGGTGACGACGACGCTGCGCCGCCCGGTGCCGAGCTGACCCAGGATCGAGCGGTCCAGCGTCATCGCGACCAGGCCGCCGATCATCGCGCCGGCGCCGCGGCCGGTGATGCGAGACGCCCACCGGGCGCTCGCTCCGGCGGCCAGCGCGAGGCGTCCACGGGCGGTGATCACCCGGTGAGTCTAAATTGGGACGACACGGGCCCTCGCCGACCGCTATCGCTCACCCCGGCGTGCCATTCTCATGGCATGAGTGCGCTGTGGGGGCGCCCGGCCCGCGAATCCGGCGACGGCTGGGTGGTCGTCGACGTCGAGACGTCGGGGTTCCGGCCCGGGCAGGCCCGGGTGCTCAGCCTCGCGGCCCTGGCACTCGACGCCGACGGGCGAATCGAGAAGTCGGTGTCGCACCTGGTCAATCCGGGCACCGACCCGGGCCCCACCCATGTGCACGGGCTGACCGCCGAGATGCTGGCGGGCCAACCGCAGTTCGCCGATGTCGTCGACGAGGTCGCCGCGCTGCTGGCCGGCCGCACCCTGGTGGCCCACAACGTGGCATTCGACTACACGTTCCTGGCCGCCGAGGCCGAGATGGCCGGCGCGGAACTGCCCGTCGACTCGGTGATGTGCACCCTGGAGTTGACCCGGCGGCTCGACCTGGGCCTGGCCAACCTGCGGTTGCAGACACTGGCAGCGCACTGGGGTGTGGTGCAGACCAGGGCACACGACGCGCTCGATGACGCCCGAGTGCTGGCCGGCGTATTGGAGCCGGCCCTGCAACGCGCCCGGGAGCGTGACGTGTGGCTGCCGGTGCGGCCGGTGACCCGGCGTCGGTGGCCCAACGGCCGGATCACCCACGACGAACTGCGGCCGCTGAAGGCGCTGGCCTCGCGGATGCCGTGCGCCTACCTCAACCCGGGACGCTACGTGCGGGGACGCCCGCTGGTGCAGGGCATGCGGGTGGCGCTGTCGGCGGAATGCCGCCGCACCCATGAAGAACTCGTCGAACGGATCCTGTTCGCCGGGTTGGCCTACAGCGACGTCGTGGACGCCAACACCTCGCTGGTGATCTGCAACGACGACAGCCCGGAGCAGGGCAAGGGCTACCTGGCGCGGGAACTCGGCGTGCCGACGGTCTCCGACGAGCAGTTCATGAACGCCGTCACCGGGGTCGTCCAAGGCACCGACGTCGAGCAGTTCGCCGACACCGGCCCGGCCGGCGAGCAGATCTCGCTGTTCTGAGCGGCTCAGCCGAGCCGGGCCGCCCGGTTCACCGCCGAGACCACCGCCCGCAGTGACGCCGTGGTGATCGACGACGCGATCCCCACACCCCACACGGTGTGGTCACCCAGGGACGCTTCCACATACGCCGCGGCCTGGGCCTCCTCGCCGGCGCTCATCGCGTGCTCGGAGTAGTCCAGCACGTTGACGTGGATCCCGACGTCGCTCAACGCGTCGACGAACGCGGCCAGCGGCCCGTTGCCGGCGCCGGCGATCTCGGTCTCCACCCCGTCGACCAAGACCGTGGCCTCGATGCGGTCGGTGCCGTCGTCGGTCTCGGCGGCGATCAACCGCTGGTGCATCCGCTCCAGCGGACGGATCGGGTTCAGGTACTCCTCGGCGAACGCGTCCCACATCTCCTTGGGGGTGACCTCGCCGCCCTCGCCGTCGGTCAACTGCTGGATCACCTTGGAGAACTCGATCTGCAGCCGCCGTGGCAGTACCAGCCCGTGGTCGGTCTTCATCACGTAGGCCACCCCGCCCTTGCCTGACTGCGAGTTGACCCGGATCACCGCCTCATACGTGCGGCCCACGTCGCGCGGATCGATCGGCAGGTAGGGCACCTGCCAGAGCATGTCGTCGACATCCGAGTCGGCGGCATCGGCGTCGACCTTCATCTGGTCCAGGCCCTTGTTGATCGCGTCCTGGTGACTGCCGGAGAACGCGGTGTAGACCAGGTCGCCACCGTAGGGGTGGCGCTCGGGCACGCCCAGCTGGTTGCAGTACTCGACGGTGCGGCGGATCTCGTCGATGTTGGAGAAGTCGATCTGCGGGTCCACCCCACGCGAGAACAGGTTCAGCCCCAGCGTCACCAGGCAGACATTCCCGGTGCGCTCGCCGTTGCCGAACAGGCAGCCCTCGATGCGGTCCGCCCCGGCCTGATAGCCCAGCTCCGCTGCGGCGACAGCGGTGCCGCGGTCGTTGTGCGGGTGCAGGCTCAAGATGACCGAGTCGCGCCGCTTGAGGTTGCGGTGCATCCACTCGATCGAGTCGGCGTAGACATTGGGGGTGGCCATCTCCACGGTGGCCGGCAGGTTGAAGATGATCGGCGAGTCGGGCGATGGCTGGATCACATCGCCCACCGCATCACAGACCGCTTTGGCGTACTCCAGTTCGGTTCCGGTGTAGGACTCCGGGGAGTACTCGTAGCGCCACCGGGTGCCCGGATATTTGGCCGCCTCTTCCAGGCACTTGCGCGCCCCGGCCACCGCGATCTCCTGCACCGCGGCGCGGTCGGCACGGAAGACCACCCGGCGCTGCAGGATCGACGTCGAGTTGTAGAAGTGCACGATCACGTTCGGAGCGCCGTCGCAGGCCTCGAAGGTGCGCTCGATCAGCTCGTCGCGGCACTGCGTGAGCACCTGCAGCGTGACGTCGTCGGGGACGGCGCCGGCTTCGATGATTTCGCGGACGAAGTCGTAGTCGGTCTGGCTGGCCGAGGGGAACCCGACCTCGATCTCCTTGTAGCCCATCGCCACCAACAGGTCGAACATCCGACGCTTGCGGGCCGGGCTCATCGGGTCGATCAGCGCCTGGTTGCCGTCGCGCAGGTCGACGGCGCACCACATCGGGGCGCGCTCGATGACCCGGTCGGGCCAGGTGCGCATCGGCAGGGTGATGGGCTCCACCTCATCGGCGAAACTGCGGTACCGGCTGATCGGCATCGCCGAGCCGCGCTGGGTGTTCCAGCCGGGTTGGCCGGGGTTGGGCGGCCCGACGGGTTTGGTGATGCGGCGTCCCGACGTGAAGGCGTCTGGGGAGGCCTGCGAAAAACTGGTCACGGTGATTGCTCCGGGGTTCTCAGATGGAATTGGAGACCGGCGCATCGCGAAAGGCCCGCGACGGGAAGCCGGTCTGGATCAGACCCCGCCGCGGCGTCCGAGAAGGAGCACCCGCTGCACATCGTGGAGTTTACGCGCTCAGACGGCCGTTGCGGAAAACGGCCCCGGGCGCAGCGGCAGCGCCCAAAGCCGCTTCCCCTATTCTGGGACGAGCCCAGCCGAGGAAGGGACCAATAGTGGCGCTCGTCGTGCAGAAATACGGCGGCTCGTCGGTGGCCGACGCCGATCGGGTCCGCAGCGTCGCCGAGCGCATCGTCGAGACCAAGAACGACGGTGACGACGTCGTCGTGGTGTGCTCGGCGATGGGGGACACCACCGACGACCTGCTGGACCTGGCCCAACAGGTCTCGTCGGCGCCGCCGGCCCGGGAACTGGACATGCTGCTCACCGCAGGCGAGCGGATCTCCAACGCGCTGGTGGCGATGGCCGTCGAGGAGTTGGGCTGTCAGGCCCGCTCCTTCACCGGATCGCAGGCCGGGGTGATCACCACCGGCGTACACGGTAAGGCCAAGATCATCGACGTCACCCCGGGCCGGCTGCAGGCTGCGCTCGGCGAGAATCAGGTGGTGCTGGTCGCGGGCTTCCAGGGCGTCAGCCAGGACACCAAGGACGTCACCACGCTGGGCCGCGGCGGCTCGGACACCACCGCGGTGGCGCTGGCCGCGGCCCTGAACGCCGACGTCTGCGAGATCTACACCGACGTCGACGGCATCTACAGCTCCGACCCGCGCATCGTGCCCAACGCCAAGAAGTTGGACACCGTCACCTTCGAGGAGATGCTCGAGCTCGCCGCCTGCGGCGCCAAGGTGCTGATGCTGCGCTGCGTCGAGTACGCCCGCCGCTACCACCTGCCGATTCATGTGCGCTCGTCGTACACGGACAAGCCCGGCACCATCGTTACCGGATCGATCAAGGACATCCCCATGGAAGACGCGCTGCTGACCGGAGTCGCCCACGACAAGAGCGAAGCCAAGGTGACCGTCGTCGGCATCCCCGACCTGCCCGGCTACGCGGCCAAGATCTTCCGCGCGGTCGCCGACGCCGACATCAACATCGACATGGTGTTGCAGAACGTCTCCAAGCTCGAGGACGGCAAGACCGACATCACCTTCACCTGTCCGCGCGACAACGGCCCGGCCGCGGTGGCCAAGCTGGAATCGCTCAAGACCGAGATCGGCTTCACCGAGGTGCTCTACGACACCAACGTGGGCAAGGTGTCGCTGGTCGGAGCGGGCATGCGCAGCCACCCGGGCGTCACGGCAACCTTCTGCGAGACGCTGGCTGAAAACGGCATCAACATCGACCTGATCTCCACCTCCGAGATCCGCATCTCGGTGCTGGTGGCCGAGGACGACTTGGACAAGGCCGTGGTCGCGCTGCATCAGGCATTCGACCTCGGCGGCGACGAGGAAGCCACCGTCTACGCCGGAACGGGGCGCTGACGAATGGGTCGCCAGGGGTTATCAATCGGCATAGTCGGGGCCACCGGCCAGGTCGGCCAGGTGATGCGCACCCTGCTCGAGCAGCGCAACTTCCCCGCGGACAAACTGCGATTCTTCGCCTCGGCGCGGTCGGCCGGGCGCAAGCTGGAGTTCGGCGGCGTCGAGATCGAGGTCGAGGACGCCGAGACCGCCGACCCCGCCGGCCTGGACATCGCGCTGTTCTCGGCGGGTGGGGCGATGTCGAAGGTGCAGGCGCCGCGGTTCGCCGCCGCCGGGGTCACGGTGATCGACAACTCGTCGGCGTGGCGCAAGGACCCCGACGTTCCGCTGGTCGTCGCAGAGGTGAACTACGACCGGGACGTGCGCGGGAAGAAGTTGGCCAAGGGCATCATCGCCAACCCGAACTGCACCACCATGGCGGCGATGCCGGTGCTCAAGCCGTTGCATGAGGAGGCCGGCCTGACCCGGCTGATCGTCTCGACCTATCAGGCGGTCTCGGGCAGCGGACTGGCCGGGGTCCAGGAGCTTGCCGAGCAGGTCCGTGCGGTCGCCGACGGCGCCGAGCAGTTGGTGCACGACGGCGGCGCGGTGCAGTTCCCGCCGCCGAACACCTACGTCGCGCCGATCGCCTTCAACGTGGTGGCGCTGGCCGGTTCGCTGGTCGACGACGGCTCCGGTGAAACCGACGAGGACCAGAAGCTGCGCTACGAGAGCCGCAAGATCCTCGGCATTCCGGAGCTGCTGGTCAGCGGCACCTGTGTGCGGGTGCCGGTGTTCACCGGGCACTCGCTGTCGATCAACGCCGAGTTCGCGCGGCCGTTGTCGCCGCAACGGGCCGCCGAGCTGCTGGACGCCGCCCCCGGGGTGACGCTGACCGATGTGCCCACCCCGCTGGCCGCCGCCGGCGCGGACGACTCGCTGGTGGGCCGGATCCGGGTGGACCCGGGCGCGCCCGACGGGCACGGCCTGGCATTGTTCGTGTCCGGTGACAACCTGCGTAAGGGCGCTGCGCTCAACACGATTCAGATCGCCGAGCTGCTCGCCGCGTCCTAGTCCGGCAGCGTTGGGCGCCGAACGTGCACCGGCTGCGAAAGATCGCAACGAATCTCGCGGTGATTGCACGCTCGGCGACGGGTATGGCCGTGGCGGCGCTGCTGACGGGCCCGCTGGTCGCCCACGCCGAACCGCCGGCGCCGATCCCGCGTCCGGTGTTGTGGCCGCTGGCCGAAGGGCAGGTGGTCCGGATCGGCCCGAGTGCGGGAACCGGCACGCTCACCGGTGATTACGGCATCGGCGCGACCGATCTGTGCGAGTTCATGGAGTTCCCCAGCGCGGTGCTGCAGATCTGCGGGGACAGCTTCGCCGGGCAAGGCGTGGGGTTCGGTGGCTGGTACTCGCCGATCGCGCTGCGGCTCGACCCGGACTCGGTCGACGACTCCGTCGGGGTGCGCTATACCGGCGTGCTCGGGGTGGACCGGCCGCTGCTGGCCGACCCGTCGCCGGCCGGCAGCACGCAGTTGCCGGCCGGGATCGTCTCGATCAACCGCACCAACTACCTGATGGTGACCACCGCCAAGATGCTGGTGCCGCAGACGTCACGGCTGGTGAAAGCCGATCCGGCGCAACCGGGTTGGCAGACGGTGCCGGGATCGGTGCGGGCGGCCTCCTACCAGGATTTCGGTCAGTCCCAGATCAGCGGCTACTACGATCCGGTTCCGACACCGGATTCGGTCACCGGCTGGGTGTACGTCGTGGCCAACAACTTCGACCGCAGCGCGTCGGTGACGCTGTATCGGGTCACCCCGGACAAGTTCACCGACCGGTCGGCCTGGCAGGGCTGGGCCGCCGGAACGGGCTGGGGCCACAAGCCCACGCCGTTGTGGAACGACCAGATCGGCGAGCTCAGCCTGCGCCAGATCGACGGCAAGCCGGTGCTGTCCTACTTCAACGGCACCACCGGGAACATGGAGGTGCGGGTGGCCTACGACCCGACCGGTCTCGGGACGGCTCCGGTGACCACGGTGGTACAGCACGCCGAGTGGCCGGACCCGCCGGTGCCGGTCGAGACACTGCCGTCGCCGTTCGACAACCGGCTGGCCCAGCCGTACGGCGGCTACATCTCACCGGGGTCGACGCTGGACGAACTGCGGGTGTTCATCAGCCAGTGGAACAACAGCGAGCCGTGGGCACGGGCGCCGTATCGGGTGATCCAGTTCGCGGTCAACCCCTTCAAGCCCTGGTCGGCCGGCATCGTTCATAGCTGACGCATAGCCGGCACCTAGCGGTTGAGGGTGGTTGCCCACGCACGATGTCAACCATGAGCGAAACACCCGAAACCACGACTCCGCCGGCCACACCGCCCGGCCCCGTCGAGCCGAAGCCGTACTGGGTTTATCGGCTCGCCGCCTGGGTGGCCATCGTCGCCGGCGTCGTCTTCATCGTCTCGTCGATCTTCTTCGCCGGAGTGTGGGCCAGCAAGGGCGGCCCGCGCGGGCACCACTGCCACCACGGCCCTCATCACGGCGCGATGTTCCACAAGGGGTTCCACAAGGGGTTTGACAAGGGCTTCCACGACGGTCCCCGCCAGGGTCCCGACCACGGCCCCGGCCGGATGGGGCCGCCGCCGGGACCGGAAGGCCCGGGACCCAGCGAGGTTCCGCCGTCGGTCACCCGCCCCCCGGCGCCCACGCCGGGCCGGTAAGCCCCGGCCACGAACAACCAGCCGCCGCCCCTCCCGAAGGGCGGCGGCTGGCGTCGTTGTCAGGCATGATTGGGCGATATGACCGAAACACCTGCACCGAAGCCGCCGCCACCGCCGCCACCGGCAGCACCGGCGGCCAAACCGAACAGGCTGTATCAGGCCGCAGCGTGGGTGGTGATCGTCGCCGGGACCGTATTCATCGCCGCGGTGATCTTCTGCGCCGGCAGCTACCTCAGTAACGGTGGTTGGCACGGACACCAGCACGGGCATTGCATGATGCACCACGGCCCGCCGATGGGCCCCGGCTTCGGGCCCGCCGGCCCCGGCAACGAACCGGGCTGGCCGGGGTTCCGTCCCGCCGGCCCGGGTAATCCGCCCGGCGGTCCGGTCGGTCCGCCGCCGGGGCCGCCGTCCGCGCCCCCGGCGCCGCCGCACCGGTAATTCCCACGAGACCCGCCGAGGGTGCGGTTTCCGACGCCTCGCATGGCGAGTCACGCAGGAAACCGCACACTCGCGGGCCCCTTTAGCCAAAACCCTTTGAGCAAAAGAGGAGATTGACCGATGGCCGAGCATCACACCACCACCGAGGCCGGTGCGCCGGCACCGAGCGACACCGACTCGTTGACGGTCGGCCCGGACGGCCCGATCCTGCTGCAGGACCATTACCTGCTCGAGCAGATGGCGATGTTCAACCGGGAGCGCACCCCGGAACGCCAGCCGCACGCCAAGGGGGGCGGGGCATTCGGGCACCTCGAGGTGACGGCCGACGTCAGCGCCTACACCCGAGCGGCGGTGTTCGCGCCGGGCGCCAAAACCGAGATGCTGGCCCGGTTCTCCACCGTCGCCGGTGAACGCGGCAGCCCCGACACCTGGCGCGACGTGCGTGGATTCGCACTGAAGTTCTACACCGCGCAAGGCAACTTCGACATCGTCGGCAACAACACCCCGGTCTTCTTCTTCCGGGACCCGATGAAGTTCCAGCACTTCATCCGATCCCAAAAACGGCTGGTGGCAAGCAATCTGCGCGACCACCACATGCAGTGGGACTTCTGGACGCTCAGCCCGGAGTCGGCCCATCAGGTGACCTACCTGATGGGCGACCGCGGCCTGCCAAAATCCTGGCGGCACATGAACGGCTACGGCAGCCACACCTACAGCTGGAGCAACGCGGCCGGCGAGATCTTCTGGGTGAAGTACCACTTCATCAGCGACCAGGGTGTCGAGAACCTCAGCCAGGAAGAAGGGGAGCGGCTCGCGGGAGCCGACGCCGACTACCACCAGCGCGATCTCTACGACGCGATCGAACGCGGCGACCACCCGAGCTGGGCGGTGAAGGTGCAGATCATGCCGTTCGAGGACGCCAAGACCTACCGGCTCAACCCGTTCGATCTCACCAAGGTGTGGCCGCACGCCGACTACCCGCTGATCGACGTCGGTCGTTTCACCCTGGACCGCAACGTCGCCGATTACCACAACGAGATCGAGCAGGCGGCGTTCGAACCGAGCAACACCGTGCCCGGCACCGGGCTGAGCCCCGACAAGATGCTGCTGGCCCGCGGCTTCTCCTACGCCGACGCCCACCGCGCCCGGATCGGGACCAACTACAACCAGCTACCGGTCAACGCGCCCAAGACCGACGTGCACACGTACTCCAAGGACGGCAAAATGCGGTTCCGCAACGCGTCCGACCCGGTGTACGCGCCGAACTCGGTCGGGGGCCCGGTCGCCGACTCGGCTCGCGCCGCCGAAGTGCGCTGGCATGCCGACGGTGACATGGTGCGTGCGGCGTACACGCTGCGTGACGACGATGACGATTTTGGGCAGGCTGGAACCCTGGTCCGTCACGTGTTCGACGACGAGCAGCGGAAACGGTTGGCGGCCAACATCATCGGCCATGTCTCCGCCGGCGTTCGCGAGCCGGTGCTGTCCCGGGTGTTCGAGTACTGGCACAACGTCGATGAGGACCTGGGTCGCGATGTGGAGGCCGGGGTGCGGGCCAACCTTGCCTGACGGCCGGGCCGCCGGACTGGCATGATCGGGCCATGAGCATCAAAGTCGTTTTCGCCACCGAGTCGACCGCGACCGGCGGTGGCCGAGACGGCCACGTTCGCTCCGCGACCGGCCGCGTCGACCTGGACACCCGCCCGCCCCGCGAGTTGGGCGGGGACGGTGAAGGCACCAACCCCGAGGAACTGTTCTCCGCGGGCTACGCGGCGTGTTTCCTGGGCGCCCTGCGACTGGTGGCGCGCCGGTCCGCGGTCGCCCTGGACGACGAGAGCAACGTCACCGTCCAGGTCGCGCTGGGCAAGGACGTCGCCACCGAGGAGTTCGGCCTGACCGGCACCATCATCGGGAATCTGCCTGGGCTGTCGCAGGCCATCGCCGACGACCTGATGGCCCAGGCCCACGAGGTGTGCCCATACTCGAGAGCCACCCGCGGAAACGCCGACTTCATCGTTTCGGCGAAGGTATAGCGTGCGGGCCGCCGCGACGTTCATGGTGGCGGGCCTGGGCCTGGCCGTGACCTCCACGGCGACCGCCCCGGCCGCTGTGGCGCGGCCTTCTGAACCCGGCGTGGTGTCCTACGCGGTGTTGCCCAAGGGCTCGGTCGGCAACATCGTCGGCGCCCCGATGACCTGGGACGCGCCGTCCGGCCAGCCGTTCCAGGCGTTCTGGGTCGACGATCCGGCCTGCAACAACTGGGCCGACATCGGCCTGCCCGAGGTCTACAACGACCCCGACCTGGCGTCCTTCAACAGCGCGGTCACCCAGACCGCGGCCAACGACCAGACGCATTTCGTCAAGCAGGCGGTGGGGGTGTTCGCCACCGAGGCCGCCGCCGACCGGGCCTTCCACCGCATCACCGACCGCACCGCCGGGTGCTCGGGGCGCACCACCGCGATGCACCTGGACAACGGGGCCACCCAGGTGTGGGCGTTCGACGGCGGGCCGGCCGGGGCGATCGACGCCGCTTGGGTCAAGCAGGAAGCCGGCACCGATCGGCGCTGTTTCAACCAGACCCGGCTGCGGCTCAACGTGCTGCTGCAGGCCAAGGTCTGCCAGTCCGGTAACGCCGGGCCGGCGGTGAACGTGCTGGCAGGAGCGATGCAGAACTCGCTGGGCCAGTAAAGGGCCGTCACGGTGTCGGGTGGCTCCGGTAACGTCGACAAGATCGACGGGCGGAGGGGTTGATATATGGCGCTCGCCGCGGCGACTCAACTGTCCCGCGTCGATGAGCCTTGCCCCGCCGAGACCGAACTGTCCGGTTCCGCCGAAGCCGCCGAGTACATCGCCGACCGCTGCCTCACCGATGGGCCGCCGGGCCGGGTGGGCTTAGAGATCGAGGCCCACTGCTTCGACCCGGCCGATCCGCTTCGGCGACCCGGTTGGGCGGAGATCGGTGAGGTGCTGCGGTCGCTTCCCGGGTTGCCGGGCGGCAGCAGGGTCACCGTGGAACCCGGTGGCGCGGTGGAGTTGTCCAGCCCGCCGTTGGCCGGTGCACCCGCCGCGATCGCAGCAATGGCCGCCGATCAGGCGGTGCTGCGAGCCGCGTTCGCCGAGGCCGGACTGGGGCTGGTGGCCCTCGGTGCCGACCCGTTGCGGCCGACGCAGCGCATCAACCCGGGCCCGCGTTACGCGGCGATGGAGCAGTTCTTCGCCGCCAGCCACACCGGTTCGGCCGGTGCGGCGATGATGACGTCGACGGCGTCGGTCCAGCTCAATCTGGATGCCGGCCGGCGTTCCAGGTGGGCCGACCGGGTACGGCTGGCGCACGCTTTGGGCCCGACCATGGTCGCGATCGCCGCCAATTCCCCACTGTTGAGCGGGGAGTTCTCCGGCTGGCGTTCCACCCGGCAACGGGTCTGGAGCCGGCTGGACTCGATGCGGTGCGGTCCCGTCCTGGGACTGGACGGCACCGACCCGGCCTCCGATTGGGCGCGCTACGCCCTGAAGGCGCCGGTGATGCTGGTGCATGCACCCGACGCCATCCCGGTCAGCCGGTATGTGCCGTTCGCCGACTGGGCCGACGGACGGGTGCGGCTGGGTGGCCGCCGCGCCGCCCTCGCCGACCTCGACTACCACCTGACCACGTTGTTCCCGCCGGTGCGCCCCCGCGGCTGGCTGGAAATCCGCTACCTCGACAGCGTCGGTGATGCGCTCTGGCCGGCGATCGTCTTCACCTTGGCGACCCTGCTCGACGACCCGGCCGCGGCCGACGCCGCCGCCGAGGCCGTCGCGCCCGTCGCGACCGCCTGGGACGTCGCCGCCCGGATCGGCCTGGCCGACCCGCGGCTGCACGCGGCCGCCCGGCGATGCGTGGGGCTGGTGGCCGGCCGGGCACCGGCCTCGCTGCGTGACGGGATGGACCGGTTGGCCGAGATGGTCGAATGGGCCCGCTGCCCGGCCGACGACGTCGCCGACGAGGTGGCTCGCACCGGGGTGACCGCGACGGTGGCGAGGCTGGCGGGAGGACGGTCGTGACCGAGGGCGTCACCAAGGCCCTCACCAAGGCCCTCACCAAGGCCGAGACGCTGGCCGGTGAGCTGTCCCGGGCACGGGAACGCACGCTGGCGCTCGTCGACTTCGACGAGGCCGAACTGCATCGCCAGTACGACCCGCTGATGAGCCCGTTGGTGTGGGACCTGGCCCATATCGGCCAGCAGGAGGAGCTGTGGCTGCTGCGCGGCGGGGACCCGGACCGGCCCGGAATGCTGCCGGCCGACGTCGAGGGCCTCTACGACGCCTTCGTCCATCCGCGGGCCAGCCGCGTCGACCTGCCGCTGCTCTCCCCGGAGCAGGCCCGGAAATATTGCGCCACGGTCCGATCCAAGGTGTTCGACGAACTGAACGCGTTGCCCGGTGATTTCGCGGACGGTTTCGTGTTCGGGATGGTGGTCAGTCACGAACACCAGCACAACGAGACCATGCTGCAGGCACTGAACCTGCGCACCGGGGCGCCGCTGCTCGACGCCGGCCGCCCCCTGCCGGCAGGCCGGCCCGGCGTGGCCGGGACCTCGGTGCTGGTGCCGGCCGGCGAGTTCGTGCTCGGCGTCGATGCCACCGCCGAACCCTTCGCGCTCGACAACGAGCGGCCGGCGCATCGCGTGGAGGTCGCGGCCTTCCGGATCGGCCGGGTGCCGGTGAGCAACGCCGAATGGCGGGCGTTCATCGACGACGGCGGCTACCGGCAACCGCGGTGGTGGACCGAGCGCGGCTGGTCCCACCGGATGCAGGCCGGGCTGACCGCACCACAGTTCTGGAGTCCCGACCACACCTGTCGGACCCGCTTCGGCCACCTCGAGGACCTCCCCGACGACGAACCGGTGCAACACGTCAGCTACTTCGAGGCGCAGGCCTACGCGACCTGGGCCGGCGCCCGGCTGCCCACCGAGATCGAATGGGAGAAGGCCTGCGCGTGGGATCCGCAGGCGGGGGCGCGACGTCGCCGCCCCTGGGGCGACGGCGAGGCGACGGCCCAACTGGCCAACCTCGGCGGTGCGGCACTGCGCCCGGCCCCGGTCGGGGCGTACCCGAACGGCGCATCGGCCTACGGGGCCGAACAGCTGCTCGGCGACGTCTGGGAGTGGACCAGCTCCCCGCTGCAACCGTGGCCGGGCTTTACACCGATGATCTACCAACGCTATTCCGAGCCGTTCTTCGGCGGCGACTACCGGGTGCTGCGCGGCGGGTCATGGGCGGTCGCGCCCGAGACCCTACGGCCCAGCTTCCGCAACTGGGATCACCCGTACCGTCGGCAGATCTTCGCCGGCGTCCGCTTGGCCTGGGACGTCTGATGTGCCGGCATCTGGGCTGGCTGGGCAGCCCGCGTTCGCTGGCCGAGTTGATGCTGGATCCGCCGTACGGTCTGCTGGTGCAGTCCTATGCGCCGCGCCGCCAACAGCACGGGCTGCTCAACGCCGACGGGTGGGGCGCCGGGTTCTTCGATGTCAGCGGCAGCGGCGAACCGCGGCGCTGGCGCAGCGCCTCGCCGCTGTGGAGTGACACCTCGTTCGCGTCGGTGGCGCCGGTGTTGTCGAGTCATTGTGTGGTGGCCGCGGTGCGCTCGGCCACCGTCGGCATGCCGATCGAGGCCAGTGCGACCGCCCCGTTCGCGGGAGGCAACTGGCTGCTGTCGCACAACGGCGTGGTGAACCGCGCGGTGCTGTCCAGCCACGCAAAGGCCGAATCCGTCTGCGACAGCGCGATACTGGCCGCGACGATCTTCGAGCACGGGGTGGACTCGTTGGCGGAGGTGATCGTCGAGACCGCCGCGGCCGATCCGCAGGCGCGGCTGAACATCTTGGCCGCCAACGGCTCCCGTCTGTTGGCCACCACCTGGGGGGATACCTTGTCGATGTTGCACGGTGCCGACGGTGTGGTGCTGGCCAGCGAACCCTACGACGACGACCCGCGCTGGATAGACATACCGGACCGGCACCTGGTCGACGCCCATGACGGCGAGGTCAGTGTCACCGCGTTGGAAGGAAGTCGATGACGGGGTTCGATGCGGCGGTCTCGCTGTCCAATCATCTGGCCGCCGACGCCGCCCGCACCGCGCTGCGCGACGACGTCCGGTTCGGCCTGCAACAAGATCCGAAAACGTTGCCGCCCAAATGGTTCTACGATGACGTCGGCAGCGAACTGTTCGATCGGATCACCCGGTTGCCGGAGTACTATCCGACCCGCGCCGAGACGGAGATCCTGCGCGAACACTCCGCGGAGGTGGCGGCGCTGTCCGCCGCGGACACCCTGGTCGAGTTGGGCAGCGGCACCTCAGCGAAGACCCGGATGCTGCTCGATGCGCTGCAGAACACCGGAGCGCTGCGTCGTTTCGTCCCGTTCGACGTCGACGCCGGCATCTTGGAGACGGCGGGGGAGGCCATCGCCCGCGACTATCCCGGGGTGCAGGTGCACGCCGTCTGCGGCGACTTCGAGCACCATCTGGCGCAGATCCCCGACGGGGGCAGGCGGCTGTTCGTGTTTCTCGGGTCCACCATCGGCAACCTGACGGCGGGTCCACGTGCCGACTTCCTGGCGGATCTCTCCGCGGTGATGCGCGACGGCGACGGCCTACTGCTGGGAACCGACCTGGTCAAGGACACCGCGCGGCTGGTGCGTGCCTACGACGATGCCGCCGGCATCACGGCGGCCTTCAACCGCAACGTGCTCGCCGTGGTCAACCGGGAACTCGGCGCCGACTTCGACTTGGACGCGTTCGCTCATGTGGCGCGGTGGAATTCCGGCGAGCAGCGCATCGAGATGTGGTTGCGGTCGCGCCACCGGCAGCGCGTGGTGATCACGGCGCTGGACCTGGCCGTCGAGTTCGCGGCCGGCGAGGAGATGCTGACCGAGGTGTCGTGCAAGTTCCGACCGGACCAGGTCGCCGCCGAGCTGGCCGCCGCGGGGCTGCGCCGCCGGCGATGGTGGACCGACGCCGCCGGCGATTTCGGCCTGTCGCTCGCCGTCAGATGAGCCTTGCCGACGCGTGGCGGGCAGCGCGTCCGCCGGTCGCCGGACTGCACTTGGACAGCGCCGCCTGCTCGCGGCAGAGCCATGCCGCCATGGACGCCGCCGCCCGCCACGCCCGCCATGAGGCCGAGGTCGGCGGCTACGTCGCCGCCGAGGCCGCCGCACCGGTGCTTCGCACCGCCCGGGCCGCGTTCGCGGCACTGACCGGCATGGCTGCCGCCGACGTCGAGTTCAGCACCGGGTCGCGGCACGCGCTGGAACTGCTGCTGTCCCGGTGGCCCGCCGCCGGTCGCACGCTGGCCTGCCTGCCCGGGGAGTACGGCCCCAATCTGGCGATCATGGCGGCGCACGGCTTCGCCACCCGGATGCTGCCGGTCGATGCCGCCGGCCGGCTGGTGCTCGAGGAGGCGGCGGCCGCGCTTGCCGCCGACCCGCCGAGCCTGGTGCACCTGACCCCGGTGGGCAGCCATCGGGGACTGGTACAGCCGCTGGCCGGCATGGCGCAGCTGTGC
The DNA here is from genome assembly GCF_002086455.1 of Mycolicibacter algericus DSM 45454. Classification (GTDB taxonomy): domain Bacteria; phylum Actinomycetota; class Actinomycetes; order Mycobacteriales; family Mycobacteriaceae; genus Mycobacterium; species Mycobacterium algericum. The sequence goes on along the minus strand of NZ_MVHC01000018.1, from coordinate 2,028 downwards.
GCGGACGCGGGGGTGCCGCTGGTGGTCGACGCCGCCCAGGCATTGGGTCACATCGACTGCGCCGTCGGTGCCGACGCGGTGTATTCGTCGTCGCGCAAGTGGCTGGCCGGTCCCCGCGGCGTGGGGGCGCTGGCGATACGGTCGCAGCTAGCCGCGCGGCTGCAGCCCGCACCGCCCGGCGGTGATGTGAATGTCGCTGCGCAGGTGGGGTTTTCCGCTGCCGTGGCTGAGCATCTGGCGGCCGGGCCGGCGGAGGTGCGGGCCCGATTGGCCGACGTGGGGTCGCTGAGCCGGCGGGTGCTGGCGGCAGTGCCGGGCTGGCGAGTGGTCGAGCCGGTCGACGAACCCAGCGCGATCACCACACTGGCACCGCTGGCCGGTGCCGACCCGGTGGCGGTGCGCTCCGCACTGCTCGCCGAGCACCGCATCGTCACCACCGCGGCCGGCGTCGAACGCGCACCGCGGGAACTGACCTCGCCGGTGCTGCGGATCTCACCGCACGTCGACACCACTGAGGCGGACTTGGCGACGTTCGCCCAGGCTTTGGTGGCCGTGACCGCAGCGTGCTGAACCGCTGCAGATCCAGCACCGTTTCCCGATTGAGCCATCCGTGATGTGGGTATGGACGAAAACGCCGCCCGTAAACGGGGGGAGGCCACATGGGGGGACGGTGCAGTTATGACCACATTGAAATCGGAGCGCGCTCGCTCCACCAAAGGCCGGCTGGGCCTGGCCGAGATTCTGGTGCTGCTGGCCGGCGGGGGGCAGCCGCCGATCAAGATCACCGCGTATGACGGCAGCAGCGTCGGGCCTGATGACGCCGCGCTGGGCGTGGATCTGCTCAATCCGCGCGCCACCACCTACCTGGCCACCTCGCTGGGACAACTGGGGATCGCCCGGTCCTACATCGCCGGTGACCTGGAATTGCGCGGCGTGCACCCGGGAAACCCCTACGAGGTCCTCAACGCGCTGGCGGACCTGGAGTTCAAACAGCCCTCACCGCAGGCGCTGCTGAACATCATCCGGTCGATCGGTTTTCGGCACTTCAAGCCGATCGCCCCGCCGCCGGAGGAAGCGCCGGCCAAGTGGCGCCGCACCGCGGCGGGCCTGCGGCACTCCAAGGCACGTGACGCCGATGCCATCCACCACCACTACGACGTGTCCAACACCTTCTACGAGTGGGTGCTGGGTCCGTCGATGACCTATACCTGCGCGATCTACCCGAACGCCGACGCGACCCTGGAGGACGCCCAGGAGAACAAGTACCGGCTGATCTTCGACAAGCTGCGGCTGCAACCGGGCGATCGGCTGCTCGACGTCGGCTGCGGCTGGGGCGGCATGGTGCGCTACGCCGCCCGGCGCGGGGTGCGCGCAGTCGGCGCCACCCTGTCGGGCGAGCAGGTCGACTGGGCGCAGCGGGCGATCGCCGACGAAGGGCTCTCCGATCTGGCCGAAGTCCGGCACTGCGACTACCGCGACGTGGCCGAGACCGGATTCGACGCGGTCTCCTCGATCGGACTCACCGAGCACATCGGGGTGAAGAACTACCCGTCGTACTTCGGTTTCCTCAAGTCGAAGCTGCGTTCCGGTGGCCTGCTGCTCAACCACTGCATCACCTTGCCGGACAACTCGACGTTCAAGGGTGACGCGTTCACCGACCGGTATGTCTTTCCCGACGGCGAGATCACCGGCGCGGGGCGAGTGATCACCGAGATCCAGCAAGCTGGTTTCGAGGTGGTGCACGAGGAGGACTTCCGGCATCACTACGCCAAGATACTGCGCGGCTGGAGCCAGAACCTGGTCGACCACTGGGACGAGGCCGTCGCCGAGGTCGGCTTGGGCCGCGCCAAGGTGTGGGGCCTGTACATGGCGGCGTCAGTACTCGGCTTCGAGCGCAACCTGTTTCAGCTGCACCACGTGTTGGCCACCAAGGTCGGTGAGCGAGGCGAGGACGGGGGCTTGCCGCTGCGGCCCTGGTGGCAGCCCTAACAACCGCTCGGCGCGCCGGCCCCGACCGAGGGGCCGGCG
>NZ_MVHC01000017.1 GCF_002086455.1 Mycolicibacter algericus DSM 45454 | reverse complement strand
GCCGGGGCGGGCGGGGGATGTGGAACGTCGGCGATGGTGTGCCACAGCGAGGTGTACCAGGGCTCGCCGCTGGGGCCGATCATGTCCGGTTCGGCGCCCGGCTCGCCCGGCACCTCCGCGGTGGCCGGCAGTTGCACCTGATAGGGAATCTCGCCGGGCATGACGAAGCCGAGCCGCTCCCTGGCCTGGGCGCGGATGTGCGCCGGATCATCCATGTTGGTCTTCTGTTGCTGCAGGTCGGCGATCTGGCCGTGCAGCATGGCTTCCAGCTGGGACTGCTGCTTCATCTCCGCGTGCTGGGCGAAGAAGGTGCGAACCGGCCCGGCCAGCGTCAAGGTCAGCACGCACATCACCGCGGCCAGGATGACCGCACGCCGCGCGGTGAAACCGACCCGCAGCTCCGAGCGCTGGTCCGCGGCCGCCGTAACGGCCCGCTTGACGGGCTGGGCCGGTGGCTCCGGCGCGCTGCGCGAGCCGGCCGGTCCGCGGCGAACCGCCGGTGGGCGGCTCGGGCGCGCCCGACCCGTCTCACCGGCCCGGCCCGGCCGCGACGTCGCGGCGCGCCGCTTCTCGGGCCGTTTCGGATCGGACATTCCCAGCGCCCCGACGGACTATCGGCTCTCCGGCGCGTAGCGGGGGAAGGCCAGCTCGCCGGCGTAGCGGGCGGCGTCGCCGAGTTCCTCCTCGATCCGCAGCAACTGGTTGTACTTGGCCACCCGCTCACTGCGGGCCGGCGCACCGGTCTTGATCTGGCCACTGCTGACGGCCACCGCGAGGTCGGCGATGGTGGTGTCCTCGGTCTCGCCGCTGCGGTGACTCATCATGGTGCGGTAGCCGCTGTGATGGGCCAGCGTCACCGCGTCAAGGGTTTCGGTCAGGGTGCCGATCTGGTTGACCTTGACCAGCAGCGCGTTCGCCGCGCCTCGCTCGATGCCCTCCTCGAGGCGTTCGGGGTTGGTGACGAACAGATCGTCGCCGACGAGCTGCACCCGGTCCCCGATCTCGTTGGTCAGCGCCACCCAGCCGTCCCAATCGTCCTCCGACAGCGGGTCCTCGATCGAGACCAGCGGGTAGTTGTCGAGCAGCTTGGCGTAGAACTCGGTCAGCTGCGCGGCGCTACGGTTCTGCTTCTCGAACGCGTAGCCGCTGCCCTCGGTGTAGAACTCGGTGGCCGCGACGTCGAGAGCCAACGCCACGTCGGTGCCCAGCGTGAATCCGGTGGACTCGATCGCGGTGCTGATGAGATCCAGCGCCGCAGTGGTGCCCGCGACGTCGGGGGCGAAGCCGCCCTCGTCACCCAGCCCGGTGGACAGCCCCTGCTTCTTGAGCACCGCCTTGAGCGCGTGGTAGACCTCCGCACCCCAGCGCAGCGACTCGGCGAAGCTGGGGGCGCCGATCGGGGCCACCATGAACTCCTGGACGTCGACGCCGGTGTCGGCGTGCGCGCCACCGTTGAGGATGTTCATCATCGGCACCGGCAGGATGTGGGCGTTGGGGCCGCCGAGGTAGCGGTAGAGCGGCAGGGCCGCGGAGTCAGCGCCGGCCTTGGCCACCGCCAGCGACACCCCGAGCATGGCGTTGGCGCCCAGCCGGGACTTGTCCGGGGTGCCGTCGAGATCCACCAGCGCCTGGTCCACCAACCGCTGGTCGTCGGCGCTGATCCCGATGACCGCGGGCGCGATCTGGTCCAGCACCGCGGTGACCGCCTTCTGCACGCCCTTGCCGCCGTACCGGGAGCCGCCGTCGCGGAGCTCGACGGCCTCGTGCTCGCCGGTGGAGGCTCCGGAGGGCACCGCTGCCCGGGCGAACGTGCCGTCCTCCAGCGCAACCTCGACCTCGACCGTGGGGTTGCCGCGGGAATCGAGGATCTCGCGGGCGCCGACCTGCTGGATGATGGGCACTGACTTCTCCTTGAGCTGGGTGGGGCTGGCCGTCTTAAAACTATGGGGGGAGCCTATTGGGGTCTATCGGGGAGCCTAAACGGTGTTGCCCGCCGCAGTCCTCACACACACCTCACAAGGGCCGTCCGGCCGCGTACGCGGCGGCCCAGTCCCGGACGGCGCGGGCGTAGATCTCCGAATCGTTGTAGGCCAGCAGGGCCGTCATCCAGCCCTTGGCGGTCGCCAGATCCTTGCCGCGCCAGCACAGATAGCCGGCCGCCGACAGCGCGGCGTCGTCGATGTTGTCCGGGCTGATGATGCCGTCGTTGTTGGCGTCGACACCGTAGAGCCGCCAGGTCTCGGGAATGAACTGCATCGGGCCCATCGCGCGCACCACGCCGTCGTCGTCGGCCAGGTCTGGCTGCAGACTCTCGACGATGTGCAGCGTGCCGCCGGACCCGTCGAGCCGCACGCCCCGGATCTTGGGTCGCACGTCGCCGTTGCGCGCCACCGTGGCGTGGTTATAGCGGCCGTGGTGACTCTCGATCTGGCCGATCGCGGCCAGCGTGGTCCAGCTCAGGTGGCAGTTGGGGTTCTCCACCTCGGCGACCCGCGCGGCGTAGGCGTAGGCCTCCAGCGCGGTCACCGGGATATCGAGCACCGCCGCCCGCTCCGCGGCCCAGTGATACAGCTGGTCGGCCGGACGCCCGGCCACCAGCTGGGTGTTGACCGGCGGGACCGGGTCACCGGGCGGTGGTGGCACCCCCTGCGGGATGGGGTTACCGAGCTGCCAGCTGCAACTGGAGGCCAACAACACGGCCGTCGCACCCACGACCGCAGTGGTCCGCAGCCAACGTCGCGCTGACACCGCTCTCCCCAACCTCGAAACCCTGATCCGTGTCCATCGTTCCATGACCGCGGCGTCAGTGGCCGCCGTCACCGGCTCGCGTCATCGGCCCGGATCCGGAAACAACCCTCCGGCCAGCCCGAATCCGAGCGGATTAACCGGTGAGCTCGTCGCGTTCCGGATCGGCGAGCAGCGCGTCACGGGCGCGGGCGACCCGGGAGCGGATGGTGCCCACCGGGCAACCGCACACTGCGGCCGCGTCCTGGTAGGACAGGCCGAACAGTTGAGTCAGCAACAGCGCCTCGCGTTGCTCGTCGGAGAGTCCTGCGATCAGGGTGTTCACTTCGACGACGTCCTCGAAGCCGCGGCTGGGCCGCTCGCGGTTGAGCAGCAGCTCGGGGTCGGCGCCGGGCGCGGTGCGCGGACGCGACCGCAGGTAACGGATGTGATCGGCGACCACCCGGCGCGCGATGGCCAGCAACCAGGTCCTGGCACTGGAGCGTCCGGAGAACCGCGGGATGGCGCCGATCGCCCGCAGGAAGGTCTCCTGCGTCAGGTCGTCGGCGTTGCCGCCGTCGAACAGGTAGGCCACGAACCGCCAAACATCGTGCTGGGTGGCCTTGATGAACGCCTCCAGCGCGCGGGAGTCCCCGGCTGCGGCGGCAAGTGCGAGTGCGGTGACAGCGTCGTCGTCGCCCCGGTTAACTCCCGCCATGAACAACCACCCTAGACCCGGCCGCTGCCCGCTCCTACGACGCATGGTCGTAGGGCCGTTCGGACCGTTGACCGACCGCAGATGGCGACGGCCGCGGCGCTGGCCGGCATGGCCGGTGTCGGCCGGCGGCAGCGCATCCGCCACGGCGTCGTCCCGCGTCCGCGGGCCGGCGCCACCGGCCCGGTGACGCGCCACCAGCAAAGCGAACAGCAGGCCGACCAGGACCGGTAGATGACTGGCGATCCGCGCCGCGGTCACTTGACCGTGGTAGGCGTCGATGGCCACATATCCGCTCAATGCCAGGGCGAATACCCCAGCGATCGCGGCGACGCCGGCCGCCACGCCGGGCCAGACGCCGGCCGCGATCATCGCCCCGCCCAGCGCCAACAACCACGCAGTCGACTCGTGCAGCAAATGCGCGCCGGTGGCGGCCCCGTGACCGTGCGCCGACACCATCCCGAAGTCCACCCCGGCGATCTGCGCCAGCGCCATGGCGACTTGGAGCACCCCGACGGCGATCAGCGCCAGCCGGCGGTAGCCCCAGCGCGTCCACCGACCGGACACGATCTGGTCGGTGACCGAAGTCACGCCGGCGGCCGCCAGGATCTGTGCGGCCAGGTCAGGGCCGGCCGCCGCATCGGCGCCGGTTTCGATCGTGGTCAACCGGCGGGCCTGTGCGGCCGCACCCACCAGCCAGCGCCGGCAGCCGCGGCACGACGCCAGATGCGCGTCGACCTGCTGCGCGTTCAACTCCTGCTGCTCACCGTCGAGCAGCGCCGACAGGGTTTCCCGCACCACCTCGCACCGCATGCCGCCATAGTCGCTCATTCGGCGCCGGGAAACAAAGGGGCCAAAAAATTCACCGGGCCGGGAACCAAACCGGTCGATGAGGCGACCACTGGTGGAGAAGAACAAGATCGGGATCGCCGGGGAATCGGAAAGGAAGGTGTCTTCATGACCGCACCGGTCTGGCTGGCGTCGCCACCAGAGGTGCACTCGGCGCTGTTGAGCGCCGGACCCGGGCCCGGCCCGCTGCTGGAGGCGGCGTCGGCCTGGTCGCTGATGAGCGCCGAGTACACCGAGGTGGCCGCCGAACTCGACGCGGTGCTCGCCGGCGTGCAGTCCGGCGCCTGGCAGGGACCCAGCGCCCAGCAGTACGCGACCGCGCACCTGCCCTACCTGAGCTGGCTGACCGACAGCGCCGCCAAGAGCGCCGCGGCCGCCGCCTTGCACCAGACGGCGGCCACCGCCTACACCGCCGCGCTGGCGGGGATGCCGACGCTGGCCGAACTGGCCGCCAACCACGCCGTGCACGCGACGCTGGTCGCGACCAACTTCTTCGGGGTCAACACCATCCCGATCGCGCTGAACGAAGCCGACTACGTCCGGATGTGGATCCAGGCGGCGGAGATGATGACCGTCTACCAGGCTGTCGCCGGGTCGGCACTGGCGTCGGTCCCGGTGGCCACGCCCGCACCCGCGGTCGTGGATCCGGCAGGTCAAGCCGTCGCCGATGTGAGCTGGGAACAACAGATCGCCGACCTGCTCCGAGAGATCAACATGGGCTTCTCGGACCCGGTCGCGAAGTGGCTGTGGTCGCTGCTGGGTGTCGACGGATATCCGGTCGAGGCGTTTCCCTTCGCCAGCGCGATCGGCGAGATGTTGTTACAGATCCCGGGGATGTCCCCGATTCTGGCCAGCTCCCTGGGATGGACCGTCTTCCACACCCTGATGCTGTTGTGGCCGATGGGACAGATCGCGGTGCAGATGGCGATCCCGATCATGATGGCGGCGGCGCCGGGCCTCCTTGCCGCCGCCGCCGGACTCGGTGCGCTCGGCGCGATCGGCGCGGCGGGCGGGGCCGACCAGGTGGTCGAACCGGCGCCGCTGGCCCCGGTGGCGGGCGGCGCCGGCGCTGCTGTCGCAGTGGGCGCCACCGTACCGGCGGGCGCACAAGTGCCCGCCACCACCGGCACGATCTCCTCGGCCGGCCCGGCCGCTTCCGCCGCCGGTGGGATGCCGGCCGGCGGCGCGGCAGGCGGCGGCCCGGGCGTCGGTTTCGGGCCCACTTCGTCGATGTACCTGGTGAGCAGCGCCTCGGCCTCGGCACGACAGAGCACCGGCGCCCGCCGATCCCGCAGCGCCGAGGAGGCGGCCTCGGAGAGCCAAGCCGCACCCGCGGCAGCCGCCGCGCTACGCGAAGCCCAGCGGCGCCGTCGGCGGCGCCGCACCCGGCAGCACGGGTTCGGCGACGAGTACATGGACATGAACATCGGCGTGACCCCGGACTGGGATCAACCCGGCGCATCCGCTTCCGGTGCCGGTGCGCTGGGCTTCACCGGCACGGCAACCGACGTGCAACGCCGAGCGGCCGGGATCACGGTTCTCGAGGGCGACACGTTCGACACCGAGCCGCGGATGCCGCTGCTGCCGGGCGGCTGGGCCGAAAACCGAAGCTGACCGCGGGGACGTTGGGTCGGGGCGGCTGCTAAGGCCAGTGCGCGCGCCACTGTTCCGCGGTGGGCTCGCCGATGATCGCCTTCTCGGCCACGCGGACGGTATCCATGAGTTCCAAAACCGCTGTGCGCAGGTCGTTTTCCGCATCGATATCGGCGGCGACGGAGATCGATGTCACCGCGGCGGGGATCAGGTCCGCGGGCACACCGGCACGGGTGAGCCGCTGCAATACTTTCTGGGCGAGCGCCAGGGCCGGTAGCGCGGTGGGTAGGTCGTCCATGAGGGAGTCCCGGCACCGCTTCTCCAGTGCCTTGCGTTCTTCCCACTGCGCCACCTGGTCGTCCAGCGAGATCTCCTCGCCGGCAAGCACCGCCGGCACCCGATTGCCCAGCTTGCGCAGCAACGCGGCGGCGACGTCGTCGATGCCGAACGGGTGCTCCGGTGCGTCCTCGGCGATGCGCGCGTGAAACAGCACCTGCAGCAACACATCACCGAGTTCAGCGCAGAGCTCGTCGGCGTCGCCGCTGCGAACCGCGTCGAACAACTCGTAGGTCTCCTCCAGCAGGAACCGTCGCAGCGAATCATGGGTCTGCTCGCTCTCCCACGGGCCGGCGGTGCGCAACCGGTCCATGATCGCCACCGCGTCGAGCAGCCGCTCCCCCGCCGGGGCGTCCGGGGCGGCGATCAGCGTCTCACCGGCCGCCAGACGGGCCACGACGGCGGGATGGTCGCGATCCGAGGACAGCAGCACCGCGCCCGTCGCGTCTCCGCCGGAGAGCACCGATCGGGCGGCCGGCAGCGACCACGGCACCACCACCGGCAGCTCCTCGGTGTAGACCACGTCAGCGCTCAGCAACGCCAGGGCTTCCACCGGCACCAGCGTGGGCCGGCGCGGATCGACCAGCACGACGGTCATGGCAGACCGGCCGCCGTGGCGTGGTCCCGAGTGCCCGGCGCCGCTCCCGCCATGTCGAGTCGGCCTGCGGGTTTTCCGTCCAACGCCGAGATCAGGTCGGCCACCATCTGCACCAGCTCGACGTCGCGGATGCGCGGCGCACCGACGGGCGCCCCGGCACCGCCGGCGCGAGGTATCGGAACCTGCACGGTGGCGGTGGTGGCGCGGTAACTGGCCGACGGGTGTAGCCGCTTGAGGCGCAACTGGGCGGAGTCCGGCAACGTCATCGGGGCCAGCTTCAAGGTGGTCGCCGAGGCCACGCTGACCTCGGTGATACCGACACTGCGGCACAACAGCCGCAACCGGGCCACCGCGACCAGTCGGCCCGCCGGCTCCGGCAGCGGCCCGTAGCGGTCGGTCAGCTCTTCAACCACGGCGCTGATCGCGGCATCGTCGGGGGCGGCGGCCAGCCGGCGGTAGGCCTCCAACCGCAACCGGTCGGAGTTGATGTACTCCGGCGGCAGGTGGGCGTCGACCGGCAGATCGATGCGGACGTCCTTGGGCTCCTCGCTGGTGACCGTCTCGCCGTTGAAGGCCGCCCGATACGCCTCGACGGCCTCGCCGACCAGCCGGACATACAGGTCGAAGCCCACCCCGGCGACGTGCCCGGACTGCTCCACCCCCAACACGTTGCCGGCGCCGCGGATCTCCAGGTCCTTCATCGCCACTGCCATCCCGGCGCCGAGTTCGTTGTTCTGGGCGATGGTGGCCAGCCGGTCGTGGGCGGTCTCGGTCAGCGGCGTGTCCCGCGGGTAGAGGAAGTAGGCGTAGCCGCGTTCCCGGCTGCGGCCGACCCGGCCCCGCAGCTGGTGCAGCTGCGAGAGCCCGAAGGTGTCGGCGCGTTCGACGATCAGGGTGTTGGCGTTGGAGATGTCCAGGCCGGTCTCGATGATCGTGGTGCACACCAGGATGTCGTATTCGCGGTTCCAGAAGCCCTGCACGGTGGTCTCCAGCAGCTCCTCGGGCATCTGGCCGTGCGCGACCACGACCCGGGCTTCGGGCACCAGCGCGCGCACCCGGGCGGCGGCCGCGTCGATGGAACTGACCCGGTTGTGCACGTAGAAGATCTGGCCGTCGCGCAGCAGTTCGCGGCGCAGCGCCGCCGCCACCTGCTTGTCGTCGTGCGGGCCGACATAGGTCAGCACCGGGTAGCGGTCTTCGGGCGGGGTGAGGATGGTCGACATCTCCCGGATGCCGGCCAGGCTCATCTCCAGGGTGCGCGGGATCGGGGTGGCGCTCATGGTGAGCACGTCGACGTGGGTCCGCAGCGCTTTGATGTGCTCCTTGTGCTCGACGCCGAACCGTTGCTCCTCGTCGACGATCACCAGGCCGAGGTTCTTCCAGCGCACCCCGGTCTGCAGCAGCCGGTGGGTGCCGATCACCACGTCGACGGAGCCGTCGGCCAGGCGAGCGATGACCGCCTTGGATTCTTGGGCGTCGGTGAACCGCGACAGGCCCTTGACGGTGACCGGGAATCCGGCCATCCGGGTGCTGAACGTCTGCAGGTGCTGATCGGCCAACAGCGTGGTGGGCACCAGCACCGCGACCTGCATGCCGTCCTGGACGGCCTTGAAGGCCGCCCGCACCGCGATCTCGGTCTTGCCGTAGCCGACGTCGCCGCAGATCACCCGGTCCATCGGGACCGGCTTTTCCATGTCGGCCTTGACCTCGCCGATCGCGGTGAGCTGGTCGACGGTCTCGGTGAACCCGAACGCGTCCTCCATCTCGGCCTGCCACGGGGTGTCCGGGGCGAACGCGTGACCGGGCGCTGCCTGCCGTTTGGCGTAGAGCGCGACGAGTTCGTCGGCGATCTCCCGGACCGCCTTGCGCGCTTTGGTCTTGGTCTGGCTCCAGTCGCTGCCGCCGAGCTTGCTCAGCGCCGGGGCCTGGCCGCCGACGTAGCGCGACAGCTGATCCAGCGAGTCCATCGGGACGTAGAGCTTGTCGGTACCGTTGGCGCCGCGCTTGCCCGAGGCGTACTCCAGTACCAGGTATTCGCGTCGCGCCCCGCCCACGGTGCGCTCGGTCATCTCCACGAACTTGCCGATGCCGTGCTGGTCGTGCACCACCAGGTCGCCGGCGGTCAGTGCCAGCGGGTCGACGGCGTTGCGGCGCTTGGCCGCCAGCCGCTTGCCCTCCGGTCCGGCGACCCGGTTTCCGGTCAGGTCGGTCTCGGTGACGATCACCAGGTTGGCGCCGCCGATCACCACGCCGTCATGCAGCGGGCCCTGCAATACCCCGACCACGCCGGGTTGCGGGGCCGTACCGGGCTCCAATAGCGTTGCCGCGGTCTCGGATTCGGCCAGCTGCTCGACCAGCCTGCGGGCGGTGCCCACGCCGGGGGTCACGATCGCCGCGGCTCCGCCGGTCGCGGTGTGCGCCCGCAGCATGGCGAAGATCGCTTCGATGTCGCGCTGCCGGCCCCGCGCCGAGGGTGACGGGCGCACCTCAAGTTCGATCGCCTCCGGGTCGGGCAGCTGGCTCAGTGTCCACCACGGATGCCCGGCGTCCAGCGCCGCCTTGCGCACCTCGGCGAGGTCGCGGAATCCCGAACCTCCCAGCTGCTCGACGTCGATCGGCGCGTCACCACCGATCGCGGCGACCGACCAGGACGCCTCCAGGAACTCGCGGCCGGTCTTGATCAGGTCGCCGGCGCGGGCGCGGACCTTCTCCGGGTCGCAGATCAGCACCGGGGTGCCGGCCGCCAGCTGATCGGTCAGTAGTGCCTGTGGTCCGGGCCGCAGCACCGAGCCGAGGGCCTCCATGCCGTCGACCGGGATGCCCTCGGCGAGTTTGGCGAGCATGTCGCCGACACCGCCGGTGACGGTGTTGTCGGTGCGCGGGTGATCGCCGGCCAGTTGCGCCGCGCGGGCGCGGACGTCGTCGGTGAGCAGCAGCTCCCGGCAGGCCACCGCGACCACGGTGCCGGCGTCGATCTCGGGGATGGAGCGTTGATCCGCCACGGAGAACGGCCGCATCTCGGTGATCTCGTCGCCCCAGAACTCGATGCGCACCGGGTGCTCGGCGGTCGGCGGGAACACGTCGAGGATGCCGCCGCGCACCGCGAACTCACCGCGTCTGCCGACCAGGTCCACCCGGGTGTAGGCCAGCTCGACCAGCCGGGCGATCACCGCCTCGAAGGGGGTCACCTCGCCGACGGTCAGGGTGACCGGCTCGATCGCATCCAGGTGCGGCGTCATCGGCTGCAGCAGCGACCGGGCCGTGGTGACCACCACGCGCAGCGGCGGTCCCAGGTGCGCGTCGTCGGGCCGTGCCAGCCGGCGCAGCAGCAGCATCCGGGCTCCGACGGTGTCCACCCCCGGGGAGAGCCGCTCGTGCGGCAGCGTCTCCCAGGACGGGAACAGCGCCACGGTGTCGCCGTAGACGCCGCGCAGCTCGGCAGCCAGGTCGTCGGCCTCGTGGCCGGTGGCGGTGACCACCAGCAGCGGGGTGTTGCGGGCCACTGCGGCGGCGACGAACGGCCTGGTCGCGGCCGGGCCCACCAGGTTGAGTTCAGCGGGCCGGCTGTCGGCGCGCTCGATGAGATCGACGAAGGTCGGCGCGCTCAGTGCGGCTTCGACGAGCCCCGCGATCGGGGTGGCTGGGCTGGCGTGCCCCGGTGCGGTCATGATGCGGGTAATTCTAGGCGGTGGCTGCCCGGACGCCGATTTGCGTTGCGGTGCATGCCTTATTCGTCGTGCAGGGTCGGGTCAGCCTCGAGGTGCGTCAGGCCGTTCCAGCACAGGTTGACCAGGTGGGCGGCCACCACTTCCTTCTTGGGTTCGCGCACGTCCAGCCACCACTGGGCGGTCATCGACACCGAACCGACCAGCGCCTGGGCATACAGCGGCGCGGTCTCGGGGTCTAGTCCGCGCCGGGAGAAGTCGCCGGCCAGGATCGAGGACACCTGACCGATCGCGTCGTTGAGCAGGGTCGAATAGGTGCCGGAACTGATCGACGCCGGGGAATCGCGGATCAGGATCCGGAAACCGTCGGTGTGCTCGTCGACGTAGGTCAACAGCGCCAGGGCGACCCGTTCGACCCGCAGCCGGGACTGGTTGTTGGTCGATTTGGTCAGCGAGGTGGTGATGCCGTCCAGCAACGCCGACATCTCCCGGTCGACCACCACGGCGTACAACCCCTCCTTGCCGCCGAAATGCTCGTAGACGACCGGTTTGGACACGTTGGCGCGCAGCGCGATCTCCTCGATGGAGGTGCCCTCGTAGCCGCGCTCGGCGAACAGCGAGCGCGCGACGTCGATGAGTTGGTGCCGACGCTCGCTGCCGGTCATCCGGGCCCGCGGGGGCCTGCCATCCCTGTCCAGAGCAGCCACAGTGCCCAGGATATCCAGTTCGGTAGAGTCTCCTTGCAATCCATCCGTCGTGGTGTAATCGGCAGCACCTCTGATTTTGGTTCAGATAGTTCAGGTTCGAGTCCTGGCGACGGAGCGTCTCCTGCATGGTTTTCGCCCACCCTTTGGCACGAGCGGGCGCAGAATGACAGGCTAGACGGCGTGTCGACGCACAAACACGCTCCCTCGCCCCAGGGTGCCGACCGCCAGGACGCCGTCATCGTGCTGGCGGCCGGGGCCGGGACCCGGATGGTCTCCGACACCCCCAAGGTGCTGCACACGCTGGGCGGGCGCAGCATGCTGTCGCACTGCCTGCGCGCGGCCGCCGGGGTCAGCCCCCGTCACCTGGTGGTGGTGCTGGGCCACGCCCACGAACGCATCGCCGGGCCGGTGGCCGAGCTGGCGCAGGCCCTGGACTGCCGCATCGACATCGCCCGGCAGGACCAGCAGCTGGGCACCGGGCACGCGGTGTTGTGCGGCCTGTCGGCGCTGCCGGACGACTTCGCCGGCACCGTCGTGGTCACCTCCGGCGACATTCCGCTGCTGGACACCGCGACGCTGCGGGCGCTGGTCGACACCCATCGCGCCGCCCCGGCGGCGGTCACCGTGCTGACCACGACGATGGCCGACCCCACCGGCTACGGCCGGATCCTGCACACCCAGGACGGTGAGATCACCGCGATCGTCGAACAGGCCGACGCCACCGAATCGCAGCGCGAGATCCGCGAGGTCAACGCCGGGGTGTACGCCTTCGACATCGCGCCGCTGCGCTCCGCATTGGGCCGGCTGGGCTCGGACAACGCCCAGCACGAGCTGTACCTGACCGACGTGATCGGCATCGTGCGCGGCGACGGCCAGGTGGTGCACGCCCGCCACGTCGACGACGCCGCCCTGGTGGCCGGCGTCAACGACCGGGTGCAGCTGGCCGAGTTGGCGGCCGAACTCAACCGCCGGCTGATCGCCGCCCATCAGCGGGCCGGTGTCACGGTCGTCGACCCCGCCACCACCTGGATCGACGTGGACGTGACGATCGGGCGCGACACCACCGTCGCACCCGGAACCCAGCTGCTCGGCACCACCGTGATCGGTGCGCACTGCGAGATCGGTCCGGACACCACGCTGGCCGATGTCACCGTGGGCGAGGGCGCCTCGGTGATCCGCAGCCACGCCGCGTCGTCGTGGATCGGAGCCGGGGCGACGGTCGGACCGTTCAGCTATCTGCGGCCCGGGACCGCACTGGGCGCCGACGCCAAGCTGGGGGCGTTCGTCGAGACGAAGAACTCCACCATCGGCACCGGGACCAAGGTCCCGCATCTGACCTACGTCGGCGACGCCGACATCGGCGAGCACTCCAACATCGGCGCGTCCAGCGTGTTCGTCAACTACGACGGCCAGAACAAGCGGCGCACCACCATCGGCTCGCATGTGCGCACCGGCTCCGACACCATGTTCGTCGCGCCGGTCAGTGTCGGCGACGGTGCCTACACCGGCGCAGGCACGGTGGTGCGCGACGACGTGCCACCGGGTGCGCTGGCCGTGTCGGCCGGCCCGCAGCGCAACATCGAGAACTGGGTGCAGCACAAGCGGCCCGGCAGCGCGGCGGCGCGGGCGGCCGAGAAGGCCCTCGCGGCCGACCCGGATGAGGCATCGTGAGCTTGATCGCGTTGGGGAGCCCGGGGCGAAATCGCGCGACGGACTACGTACCATGAGGCCCGAATTAACTCGATCAATTTCCCAGATCTCCAACGGCGGGGGCAGCGCGTGAGCCACGAGTGGACAGACAACCGCAAGAACCTGATGCTCTTCGCTGGTCGGGCGCACCCGGAGCTGGCCGATCAGGTCGCCAAAGAACTGGACGTCCCGGTGACCGCGCAGACCGCCCGCGACTTTGCCAACGGCGAGATCTTCGTGCGGTTCGAGGAGTCGGTACGCGGCTGTGACGCCTTCGTCCTGCAGTCGCACCCGGCGCCGCTGAACAAGCACCTGATGGAACAGCTGATCATGATCGACGCGCTCAAGCGCGGCAGCGCCAAACGGATCACCGCGATCGTGCCGTTCTACCCCTACGCCCGCCAGGACAAGAAGCACCGCGGCCGCGAACCGATCTCGGCCCGCCTGGTGGCCGATCTGCTCAAGACGGCCGGCGCCGACCGGATCGTCACCGTGGACCTGCACACCGATCAGATCCAGGGCTTCTTCGACGGACCGGTCGACCACATGCGCGCGCAGCCGCTGCTGGTCGGTTACATCAAGGAGAACTACGCCGACTCCGACATGGTGGTGGTCTCCCCGGACTCCGGCCGGGTGCGCATCGCCGAGAAGTGGGCGGACTCGCTGGGCGGGGTTCCGCTGTCGTTCATTCACAAGACCCGTGATCCGCTGGTGCCCAACCAGGTCAAGTCCAACCGCGTGGTCGGTGAGGTGGCCGGCAAGACGTGCGTGTTGATCGACGACATGATCGACACCGGCGGCACCATCGCCGCCGCGGTGCACCTGTTGCGCGAGGACGGCGCCAGCGACGTGATCATCGCGGCCACCCACGGGGTGCTGTCCGAGCCGGCCGCCGAGCGCCTGGCGTCCTGCGGCGCCAGCGAGGTGATCGTCACCAACACCCTGCCGATTCCCGAGGACAAGCAGTTCGCCCAGCTGACCGTGCTGTCGATCGCCCCGCTGCTGGCCAGCACCATCCGGGCGGTATTCGAAAACGGCTCGGTCACCGGACTTTTCAATGGAGAAGCCTAAAATGGCCAGCGACGACACTGTGACCATCTACCACAACCCGCGCTGCTCCACCTCACGCAAGACGCTGGAACTGCTGCGCGACAACGGTATCGAGCCGACCATCGTGGAGTATCTGAAGACCCCGCCGTCGCGTGCGGAGCTGGCCGTCATGATCCGCGACGCCGGAATCGGGGTGCGCGACGCGGTGCGCACCGGCGAGTCGGTCTACGCCGAGCTCGGCCTGGCTGACGCCTCCGACGACGAACTGCTCGACGCGATGGCCGCGAACCCCATCCTGATCCAGCGACCGTTCGTCGTCACCGGCAACGGCACCCGGCTGGCCCGCCCGATTGACGCGGTCCGCGAGATACTGTGACCTCGCTGCGCTGGGCGGCCCTGGCGTGCACCGCAGCGCTGGCGATCGCCGCGGCCGGATGCGGCGCCAAAACCCCCGACTATCAATCGATTTGGTCGAACGGTACTACCACCAGCACCACGTCGGAGGCGCCGCAGCCGCCGGTGACGGTGGGGCGCTTCCTGGAGGACAAGGGGGTGGCCGCCGAGGCGGTGGCCCCCAACGCGCTGACCGACCTGACCGTGTCGATCCCGACGCCGCCGGGTTGGGCGAAGAAGGAGAACGATATGTTGCCGGCGACCACCCTGGTCATCGGCAAGGGCGAGAAGCTGCCGCGGGCGATCCTGAGCGTGGTCAAACTCACCGGCAACTTCGATTCGCACGAAGCCATCAAGCACGGTGTGGTCGACGCCCAGCTGGCGAAGAACTTCCGGCTGTTGGACGCCTCCAACGAGGACTACCAGGGCTTCCCGTCGTCGATGGTCCAGGGCACCCACGACATGGACGGCCAGCGCCTGCACAGCTGGTTCCGGATGGTGATCGCCACCGGGTCGGCACCGGACGACCAGCGCTACCTGGTGCAGTTGGCGATCACCAGCTTCAACGAACAGGCGCCCAAGGAGGCCGCCGACGTCGAGGCGATCATGAACGGATTCACCGTCGCCGCGAAGTGACCCCGAATCCCTTCCGCGGCTTGCTACAGTGCGACGCACCCCGCCTGCTGAAGGGAGTTCCACGATGCCCCTTGCCCGCCGGTCGCCCGGGCTGTTCGCCGGTCTCGCCGTAACCGCAGCCACCACGGTTCTGCTGACACCCGCCGCGATGGCCGACCCGCCACCGGGTTGCACCGCCGCAGATCTGGCCAACGTGACCGCGGGCGTCGCCGCATCGACCTCCGGTTACCTGTTCGCGCATCCGGACGTCAACGCGTTCTACTCCGGCCTGCGCGACCGGCCCGACGACGAGGTGCCTGAGGCCATCCGCGGCTACTTCGCGGACAACCCGCAGGCCCACACCGACCTGTTGGGTATCCGCCGGCCGCTGGTTGACTTCCGTAGCCGCTGCGAACTGCCCGAAGCCGACCACGGCTTGTTAGGCCAGTGATGACACGCCGGATCCGCGCCGCGGCGGCACTGGCACTGATCGTGCTGCCGGGCATGGTCGTCGTCACACCGGCCGGCACCGCGGTCGCCGACGTGTGTGTCGGCGTGGGCCGCCGATTCCATGTCAGCACGTGCACCGACCTCACGCCGCCGCCGGCTTATTACGCCCCGCTGCCCGAGGACGTGCCCCCGCCACCGCCTCCCCCGCCGCCGGTGCAGACCTGCGTCGGCTACAACGGCCGCTGGATCGACACCAACAACTGCCACTGAGCACCCTTAAAGTGGGAGCCATGGCCTCTTGGACCGCTGCCGATCTGCCCTCGTTTTCCGGACGCACCGTGATCATCACCGGCGCCAACAGTGGGTTGGGAGCCGTGACCGCACGTGAGCTGGCCCGGGTGGGGGCCAGCGTCACACTGGCCGTGCGCGACACCGGCAAGGGCCAGGCCGCCGCGGCCAGCATGCCCGGCGATCTCAAGGTCCGCGCCCTGGATCTGGCTGACCTGTCCTCGGTGCGGCGCTTCGCCGAGGAGACCGCGGCCGTCGACGTGCTGATCAACAACGCCGGGATCATGGCGGTGCCGTACTCGACGACCGTTGACGGCTTCGAGAGCCAGATCGGCACCAACCATCTGGGCCATTTCGCGCTGACCAATCTGCTGCTGCCCAAGCTCACCGACCGGGTGGTCACGGTGTCGTCGTTCATGCACCGGATGGGTTATGTGAGCCTGAAAGATCTGAACTGGGAGTCGCGGCGGTATCGCGCGTGGCTGGCTTACGGCCAGTCCAAGCTGGCCAACCTGCTGTTCACCAGCGAGTTGCAGCGCCGGCTGGTGGCGGCCGGCTCGCCGCTGCTCGCGTTGGCCGCCCACCCCGGCTACTCGAGCACCAACCTGCAGGGCCACACCGGCAATCGGGTCGGCGACGCGCTGATGCGCACGATCGGCAACGGCCTGTTGGCCACCAGCCCCGACTTCGGGGCGCGCCAGACCCTGTACGCGGCTGCCCAGGATCTGTCGGGCAACACCTTCGTCGGACCGCGGTTCGCCTTCCTCGGCCGCACCGGGTCGGTGGGCCGCAGCCTGCTGGCCAAGCGCGGCTCCACCGCCGCCGGGCTGTGGGACCTGTCCGAGCAGCTCACCGGGGTGCAATTTCCGCTCTGACGCGCTGATGCGCTAGCCTGATCGAGCGTCACGGCGAGGGCGGCCAGCTTCGGCCGCCGTTATCGACGAAGACCTGATGGTTGCCTCGATCTGGCCGTGCCCCATGCACCCCGCAGCAACCACAGGAGTACCGATGGCCAAGACCCCCACCCCGAACAAGCTCACCGCCGCGGTGCGTTCCGAGACCGGCAAGGGCGCCTCGCGCCGGGCCCGCCGCGACGGCAAGGTGCCCGCCGTGCTCTACGGCCACGGCACCGACCCGCAGCACCTGGAGTTGCATGCGCGCGATTACGCGGCCGTGCTGCGGAACAGCGGCGCGAACGCGGTGCTCACCCTCGACATCGAGGGCACCGAGCAGCTTGCGCTGACCAAGGCCCTGGACATCCACCCGATCCGTCGCACCATCCAGCACGCCGACCTGATCGTGGTCAAGCGCGGCGAGAAGGTCATCGTCGAGGTGAACATCGTCCTCGAAGGCGAGTCGTTCCCGGGCACGCTGGTCACCCAGGACGCCACCTGGGTGGAGATCGAGGCCGAGGCGCTTTCGATTCCCGAGCAGCTGACAATCTCCATCGAGGGCGCCGAAGCCGGCACCCAGGTCACCGCCGGCGACCTGGAGCTGCCTGAGGGTGTGACGTTGGTGTCCGACCCGGAACTGCTGCTGGTCAACGTGCTCGAGCCGCGGGTCGAGGAGGAGCCCGAGGCCGAGGCGGCGGGCGAGGCACCCGGCGAAGCCGCCGCCGAGCCCGCAGCCCCCGAGGCCGAGTAGGTCGAGCACGACGTGGCCGAGTCACCACCGGTGCTGGTGGTCGGCCTGGGCAACCCGGGGCCGACCTACGCCCGGACCCGGCACAACGTGGGCTTCATGGTCGTCGACCTGCTCGCCCAGCGCATCGGGTCGGCGTTCAAGCTGCACAAGAAGTCCGGCGCCGACGTGGTCACCGGGCGACTCAGCGGGCGCCCGGTGGTGCTGGCCCGTCCGCGTTGTTTCATGAACGAGTCAGGTCGCCAGGTGGGGCCGCTGGCCAAGTTCTACTCCGTGCCGCCGGCCGGCGTGGTGGTGATCCACGACGATCTGGACTTGGATTACGGCCGGATCCGGCTCAAACAGGGCGGCGGCGAGGGTGGCCACAACGGGCTGCGATCAATCGCAATCGTGTTGGGCAGCAAGGACTTTCAGCGGGTTCGTCTGGGGATCGGCCGGCCGCCAGGGCGGCAGGATGCGGCGGCGTTCGTGCTGCAGCCGTTTGGTGCGCGGGAACGCGACGAGTTGCCGACGATCTGCGAGCAGGCCGCCGACGCCGCCGAGTTGCTGATCGAACTGGGCTTGGAACCCGCGCAGAACATCGTGCACGCTTGGGGTTAGTGGCACGAGCAGTCGCGAAAGCCCCCAATCCGGGACGGATTTGGGGGCTTTCGCGACTGCTCGGCGAAGGTGGCGAAGTTTAGGTGACCAGGGCGACGGAGTTGGCCCGGCGCAGCTTGCCCGACGGTGTCTTGGGGATACTGCCCGGCCCCAGCACCACCACGTTGCGGGGCCGCATGTCGACCTCGGTGACGACTTCATGGGCCACCTGGTGCTCGATCCGGCGCACCTCGGCGGGATCCTGCCAGGCGTTGGACTCCACCGCGACGGCGAAAGTCTCGCGAGAATGCCCGGCATCCAGGCGTACCGCCACCGCGCAGCCCGGCCGCACACCTTCGACGCGGCCCGCGGCCCGCTCGATGTCGGTCGGGTAGATATTGCGACCGGCCATGATGATGACGTCCTTGACCCGGCCGCACACCACGACGTGGCCGTCCTCCATCTGGTAGCCCAGGTCGCCGGTGTCATACCAACCGTGCTCGTCCTGCGCCGGCAGGAAGCCCGCCATCGTCAGATATCCCGGCGTGACCGGCTCACCGCGCAGCTGGATCACCCCGACCCCGCGCGGCGGCAACGAATTGCCGTGCTCGTCGACGATCCGGATCTCGATCCCCTCCAGCAGCGGCCCCAGCGAGGCCAGCCGCCGGGTGTTGCCCCGGGTCGCCGGCACCGCGCGGCGCAGCGCGGCCAGCAGATCGGCGTCGATCTCGTCGACCACCAGGCCCGCGCCGCACTTGGAGAACGACACCGCCAGCACCGTCTCCGCCATGCCGTAGGCCGGCAGAATCGCCTCCGGCTTCAGGCCGAACGGCCTGCCGGCGTCGATCAGATCCTCGACGTCGGCCGGCTCGACCGGCTCGGCGCCCGACAGCGCGAACCGCAGCGTGGACAGATCAAACTGTCCCGGCGTGGCCTGCTTGCGCAGCCGCTTGGCGAACAGCGCGTAGGCGAAGTTCGGGGCCGCGGTCATCGTGCCCTTGTACTTGTCGATCAGCTTGGCCCACAGCAGCGTGTCCCGCAGGAAGTCCATCGGGGTGATCTTGACCAGCTCGGCGCCGAAGTACATCGGCACCGTCAGGAAGCCGATCATGCCCATGTCGTGGAAGCACGGCAGCCAGCTGACCATGACGTCCTTGTCGACGTCGTACTCGGCGCTGATGAACATCGCCTCGGCGTTGGAGTAGATGTTGCGGTGGGTGATCTGCACTGCCTTCGGAGACCCAGTCGATCCCGACGTCAGTTGCATCAGCGCCAGATCGTCCTCACCGGCTTCCACCGGGTCGATCGGGTCGGCGGCCAGCAGATCCTCGACGGTCAGGACCTTCAGGCCCTTCTCCTGCAGCACCGGCATCGCGGCCAGGAACGGGTCGGAGATGATGACGGCCTTGGCGTCGATCATGTCGACGACGGTCATGGTGTCTTCGGCCCACACCGCCAGGTCGGTGCGCGGCGTGGGCTGATGCAGCATAGTCAGGCTTGCGGCGCGTATCCAGACGCCCTGCGCGGTGGGGGCGATCTCGACTGGGGCGCCGGCCAACACACCGACCGCGTCTCCGGGGCCGACACCGGCGGCGGCCAGCCCGCCGGCGATGCGGCGGGCGCGTTCGTGCACCTCACCCCAGGTGTGCCGGACCGGTTCGTGCGGTTCCCCGGTGACCATGCCCTTAGTGGACTCGCGTGCACTGCGGAACATGTTGTCGGTAAACCTGCTCACGACGGCCTCCTAGCCGGCACCGGTGCTTTCCCCACGGGCTGAGATTTCATGTTCCACCTGCTGGAGACCACTTCGTAAGAGGCGCGCGCGCACAAATAGGTGGCGTTTGCGTCTCGATACCGTAATGCGCGGCCCACCAGATCGACGTGCGTCTGGTCGACGGGGATGTCCTGGCCACAACTAGTCACCGCGCTGTATCTTAAACTCCTCTTAATCGAGGGGCAAATCTTGGCGCGGGATTGGGGCCGTCGTCACACTCCGGTGACCGATGAGGGCACCACCCGGGCACCGTAGACCGGCCCACTGGCCACCCGCACCGCGCGGCCGGCGCCGACCGCCGCCAACTCGACGGCGACATCGGCCGCCGAAGGCGCCGAGGCGCACAGGAACGCGCACGTCGGTCCGGACCCGGTCACGATGCCCGACAGCGCCCCCGCTTCCACGCCGGCCCGCAATGTTCTTCGCAACGCGGGATTGAGGTTGACCGCGGCCGTCTGCAGGTCATTGCCGAGCAGCCCTGCCAACCGCTGCGGATCGCCGGCGGCCAGCGCGGCCAGCACCGGCTCGGACTCGCCCACCTCCGGAAGGGCGCGCCCACTGTCGCGCAGCCGGTCCAGTTCGGCGAAGACCGCCGGTGTCGACAACCCGCGGTCGGCGAAGACCAGCACCCAGTGGAACGTCTCACGGGTGAGCACCGTCGCCAGTTCTTCCCCGCGTCCGGTGCCCAACGCGGTACCGCCGTGCAGCGCGAACGGCACGTCACTGCCGAGTCGGGCGGCCATGGCGTGCAGGTCGCGTCGCGGCACGCCCAACTCCCAGAGCACATTCATCCCGACCAGCACGGCCGCCGCGTCGGCGCTGCCGCCCGCCATCCCGCCGGCCACCGGAATGGACTTGTCGATGGTGATCGCCACGTCAGGGGCCCGGCCGACGTGCTCGGCCATCAGTTCAGCGGCTTGCCACGCGAGATTGCGTTCGTCGGTGGGCAACACGTCGGCGCCCTCGCCGGCGATCCGCAACGACAGCAGATCGGCGTCGCGCACGGTCACCTCGTCGACCAGCGAAACCGCGTGAAAAACCGTCGTGAGCTCGTGGTAACCATCGTCGCGGCGGTCACCGACCGCCAGGTGGAGGTTGAGCTTGCCCGGCGCGCGCACCGTGACCGAACCGGTCGGGGACCACTCGGTGGCGGCACTACCGTCGGATGCGGTCACGCCGATGAGACTAGCGGGTCCATCCGGTGCGCGGTCTAGCTGAACAGGTCGGCGAAGTCGGCCTGAATGGAGCTGAAGGCCCCCAGCATGACCTCCAACTCGAACCCGGCCGCCATGGTGACCAGACCGGTGGTGGCCGCCAGCGGCAAGCCGATCGCGTTCAGCAGGTCACCGGATGCCAGTTCCTGGGCGAAGATCGTCGCGGTGTAGGCCGGCAAGGTGGTCACCAGGGCGTTGAGGATGTCCGCGGTGGGCAGCAACGTGGCGTACAGCGTCGCCGAAGCGCTGGTCAGCGTGTTGACGATGTCGGTCAGGCTCGGCATGACGAAGTCGGCGCTGCCGAGTACGTCGCCGCCGAACAGGTCCGCCGCGCTACTGGACGACATGTTCTGCAGGGCGTCGACGAAGTCGGTCCACCCCTGCTGAGCGCCGTTCACCAGGGCGGTGAACACGTCCTGCATGTTGACGTCGGGGAACAGGCCGAACGGGGTGGACACGTCCGCCGGCCCCTGCGACCAGCCGTGTTCGATGTCGCCGTAGCCGAGGTTGACCAGCACCCGCAGGCTCGGCTGCAGCAGGTCGGCGATCGCATTGCCGAATCCGCTGCCCCGCAACGGCTCCAGCAGCGGCAGGTTCTCGGTGGGAATCATGAAGTATTGGGTGTTGCCGGTGTAGCCGTCGCTGACCGGCAGCTCGATCGCCGACGCCAACTGCTCGTCGGTCAGCGTCGGGTAGGTGCCGTGCACGAACATGATGCCCATGAACGCATTGATGTCCGCCAACAGGTTCAAGGGGTACTTGGGGAAGTCGGCGAAGCCGTCGTACTCCTGGGTGTAGAACGCGGTTTCCCACGGCGTGTCGGCCGGGGTGCCGCCGCTGAACGTGACGCCCAGGCTGGGCAGCGTCAGCTCCGGCAGATTCGGATTGATGCTCGTCAGGTCGAAGCGGGACAGCAGGCCGCCGTCGGGGGTGCTGGGGCTGCCCAGCATCACGAAGGACAGCTGGTCGGCGTCGGGCCGCTGGTCCTCGGGCAGGGCCAGCAGGTTCTTGATCTCCAGCGCGTTGATGACACCGCTCTGCGAGTAGCCCAGTACGACAAGGTTATTGCCGGCGGCAGTCTCCTCCATGATCTTCTGGTCCAGGATCGAGACACCCTGGGCCAGCGAGGTGTCCAGCGGCAGCGACTTCACGCCGGTCAGCGGATACAGGCCCTCCGGGGTGAACAGCGCGTTGGTGACGTCCACCGGGAACAGCGGCTGACCGTCGAATTTGGGCGTCGCCGGGTCCAGGAACCGGTCGGTGAGCGCGGCCAGGTACTGCGGCGGCGGGACCGGCAGCCCGCTGCCGCCCATGATCCAGGACTGGGTGTCGAGCAAGGTCGCCTGGGCCACCACGGTTTTGGCTGTCGAGGCCAGCCCGGGCGCCACCGCCGGCGAGACACCCAATGCGGCGATGGTGGCGACGGCCAGCGGAACCGCACCCAACGAACGCAGCCTGCGACTGTCCATAGTTGCCATGACGACCTCCCGGACGAAGTTGGGATGATTATCACCCTGCGCCAGCAAAATGTCATTGATTTTTTGCTATGCGATCATGGTTTTCTTAGCTTTTCGGGAGGTGCCCGGCTTCAGCGTCCGAAGCGGGCCCCGGCCCCATAACCTGGGCCCATGGGCGAAGCCGGCATCGACTTCGGCGGCTACGTGATCGACCACGAAGTCGGGCGCGGGGGGCACGCCACCGTCTACCGAGCCCACGACTCTCGCCTCCGGGCCGACCAGGCCCCGCCGGTGGCGCTGAAAGTTCTCGACGAAACGCATCGCACGCCCGCCGAGCAGGCGCGGTTGAACCGCGAGTTCGAGTTCGCGCGCGTCCTCGACCACCCCCATATCGTCACCGTCTATCGGCACGGGCCGTGCTGGCTGGCGATGCAGTTCGTCGACGGCGGCAATTCGACGCGGCTGCAAGCATTGCCGGATCAACTGAGCGCGCTGGCCCAGATCGCCGACGCGCTCGACCACGCCCATCACAGCGGCATCGTGCACAGCGACGTCAAACCGGCCAACATCCTGATCCCTGCCGACTTCCCCCACGCCGGGGCGGTGCTGACCGACTTCGGCTCGGCCCACGCCGTCGTCGAGGACGTGTGGAACCGGCCCCGGAAAGCCGGCAACGCCGAGGTCTCGCTGCCGTACACCGCGCCCGAGATTCTCTGTGGCAAAGCCCCGTCAGCCGCCACCGACGAATACGCGCTGGCGTGCACCGCAGTCGAGTTGCTCACCGGGGCACCGCCGTTCCCCGCGTCGAGCGCCGCAGAACTGGTGGACGCGCACCTGCGGCGACTGCCACCGCCCGTCTCGGCGACGTTGGGTCCCGTGTTGCGGGCGGTCGACGTGGTGGTGGAACGAGCGATGGCGAAGTTCCCGGCGCGCCGCTACGAGTCCTGCACCGAGTTCGTCGACGAGCTGTCCCGGGCACTGGCCGAACCGTCGGGTCGCGAAACCTGATGCAGGCGCACGAAGTCGGCGATCGCCAAGGTCTCGCCGCGCCGCCCCGGGTCGATACCGGCCGCTTCCAGCAGCGCGGCCGACTGTGCACCCGATCCCGCCCATTCCGCGAAGGCGTTGCGGGACGTCTTGCGGCGCTGGGCGAATGCGATATCGATCAGCGTGAAGACCGCGCGGCGAAATGTGTCGTCGACCGGCCAGGGCGCGGTGTCATACCGATCGATGCGCACCAGTCCGGAGTTCACCCGCGGCACCGGCCAGAACACGCTCGGCGGCACCGTGCCGCAACGGCGCACCTCACCGAAGAACCGGGCCTTGGCGCTGGGCACCCCGTAGTCCTTGCCGCCCGGCTCGGCTGCCAGCCGCTCGGCCACCTCCAGCTGCACCATCACCATCACGGTGCGAATAGCGGCGAATTCGGCCAGCAGGTGCAGCAACGCCGGGACCGCGACGTTGTAGGGCAGGTTCGCCACCACCGCCGTCGGCGCGACGGCTACCTCCTCGCGGTGCAGCGTCAACACGTCCCGGCTCAGCACCGTCAAGCGGTCCGCGTCCGCGGGTGCATACTCGGCGACGGTCGCCGGCAGCCGGTCAGCCAGTACCGGATCCTTCTCGACGGCGACGACAGTCGGCCCGTGCCCGAGTAGGGCCAAGGTCAGCGAGCCGAGTCCCGGCCCGACTTCCAGGACATGGTCGTCAGCGGTGATTCCGGCACCGGCGACGATCCGGCGCACCGTGTTGGCGTCATGAACGAAGTTCTGCCCCAGTGATTTCCGGGGCCGCAGGTCGAGTTCGGCCGCCAGGGCTCTGATGTCGCCGGCCCCGAGTAGTCCGATGGTCAGCGTCTCCCGCTGCACACCGGCCAGGCGCCCCAGCCCTGCCGGGCCTGGGTGACCTCTGCGATCGCGATCTGCTCCTCGCGGGTGGCCAGGTCGGCGCGCGGGGCGTACTTCAACCCGCCGTTGGCGATCCAGGTGCCATAGTCGAACTGCACACCGCCGTAGAAACCGTTACCGGTATTGATCGCCCAGTTATTGTGCGATTCGCAGGCCGCGATGCGGTCCCACGCCGCGCCGTACACCGACGGCGGCACCTCGGTGCCCGGTTTGGCGCCGACGCGCAGCACCGAGTCGCGGGCCGGGTCCACCACGGCGTTGGACACCGGCAGCCGACCGGTCTCGGCGCCGTTGACCGTGGCCACCGAGTAGGTCACATCCTGGGTGCCGGGGGTGCCGGGATCCTCGACGACCTGCCGGCTGATGTTCATCGCCGGGTCCTCGACGCGACGCGCGGTCGGGGGCAGCGGCACTCGCTCGGTGACGTGGGTGACCCGGATCCGGGTCACCTGGATCTCCATGCCCTCGGTGATCGGGGTCGAGGCCGGCGGGCTGACCTTGTCGGCCTGTTCCAGCGGGGTGCCGTCGGAGGCCAGCAATTCGGCGACGTTCCGCGCGGCCAGCCGCACCGTGCGCACCACACCGCCATCGTCGATCCGGACGTTCTTGGCGCTCAGCACCGGCAGCGCCATGCCGGCCAGCGGCACCCGGCTGCCCCGAGACGCGGCGGCCGGAGCCGTGTCCGTCATCGACAGTTGCGCCAGCGCCTCGTCGACGGACAGGGCCGTCGTCCACACCTGCGTGGACTCGCGGCCGTCCAGCGACAGCTGCAACGGCCGGCTGCGCCGCACCACGATCGTGTCGGCGTCGTGCACCCGGGCGTCCCGGGCGGGAGTCACGTCGTCGCGTTCGCCGAGATCGAATCCGTTCTCGGCGACGACGTCGATCACCCGCGACCGCATGGTGGTCACGGTGACCGGAGTTCCATCGACATCCAGCGTCACGGTCTTGGCACTGGCGACCGCGAAACCACCAGCAAAGGTCAGCACCAGCAAGAGCGCGCCGACCAGCATCCGCAGCATCGGCGACGGCGCCTGATGCAGCCTGGTCACAGTGTTCAAGCGAAAAACCTCACGACGGTGAAGACATGGCAAAGGGGCCCTTGCGGTGCCCCGTGTTTATAACGAGACGGTAACGAACTCCCCGGCGTTCGGGCAACCGAATGTGACCTGCTCGACGTTTCACCGCAGGCCGTACACCCGACGGGCATTGTGGCTCGTGACCTGCGCCAGCTCAGCTGCCGACTCCCCCAGCAGCTCGGCCAGCGCCCTGACAGTGTAGGGCAGGCAGTAGGGCTCGTTGGGCGCGCCGCGGTAGGGGTGCGGGGTCAGAAACGGCGCATCGGTTTCCACCAGCAGCTGCTCGCGCGGGATCAATGGTACGGCTTCTCGCAGGTCACGGGCATTTTTGAAGCTGACCGTGCCGGACAGGCTGAGCGTCCAGCCGGCCTCGACGCAGGTGTGAGCCATCTCCGGACCGGACGAGAAGCAGTGGAAGATCACCGTCTCGGGGGCGCCCTCGGCGCGCAGCACGTCCAGCACGGCCGCATCGGCGTCGCGGTTGTGGATCATCAGCGGTTTCCCGGTGCGTTTGGCCAGGTCGATGTGCCAGGCGAAGGCTTCCTTTTGCGTCGCTGGTTCGGCGCAGCCCGCCAGCCGGCCCGGCCAGTACAGGTCCAAGCCGGTCTCGCCGATCGCCACCACCCGCGGGTGGGCGGCCAGCGCCTCGATCTCGGCGCGCGCGCCGTCGGTGAGGCTGTCGGTACGGGTGGGGTGCAGGGCGACGGCGGCGTACACCCGGTCGTCGGCGTCGGCGGCCCGAGTCACCCAGCGGGCCGAGTCCAGGTCGTCGGCGACGGTCACCACCGCCTGCACGCCGACCGCGCTGGCCCGGTCCAGGATCGCAGGCACGTCGTCGACGCCGCACGCATCGAGATGGGTGTGCGCGTCGACCAGCGGAGTCAGCGGCTCCGGCGCAGGCGGCGCCGGGCGTTCGGCTGATCGTTTAGAGCTCACCCGCACACCTTAGGGTGAAGCTTGATGAGACAGATTGAGCCCTTCTACGTCACCACCGCGATCACCTATCCCAATGGTGACCCGCACATCGGTCACGCCTACGAGTACATCGCCACCGACGCGATCGCCCGGTTCCACCGGCTCGACGGGTTCGACGTGCGGTATCTGACCGGCACCGACGAGCACGGGCTGAAGATGGCCGAGACCGCCGCCGCCGAAGGGATCCCGACCGCGGAGCTGGCGCGGCGCAACTCCGATGTGTTCGAGCGCCTGCAGGAACGGCTCAACATCTCCTTCGACCGGTTCATCCGGACCACCGACGCCGACCATCTGACGGCGTCCAAGGCGATCTGGCAGCGCATGGTCGACGCCGGTGATATCTACCTGGACACCTACTCCGGCTGGTACTCGGTACGCGACGAGCGGTTCTTCACCGAGGCCGAGACCCGGCTCACCGACGGCGGCTCGCGGGTGGCGGCCGAGACCGGGGCGCCGGTGACCTGGACCGAGGAGCAGACCTACTTCTTCCGGCTGTCGGCCTACACCGACAAGCTGCTGGCGCACTACGAGGCCAACCCCGGCTTCATCGCCCCGGAGGTGCGCCGCAACGAGGTGGTCAGCTTCGTCTCCGGCGGGCTACGCGACCTGTCGATCTCGCGCACCTCGTTCGACTGGGGCGTGCCGGTGCCCGGCCACCCCGACCACGTGATGTACGTCTGGGTGGACGCCCTGACCAACTACCTGACCGGGGTCGGCTATCCCGACACCGACTCCGAGTCGTTCCGCCGGTACTGGCCGGCCGATCTGCACATGATCGGCAAGGACATCATCCGATTCCACACCGTGTACTGGCCCGCGTTTCTGATGTCGGCCGGAATCGAGCTGCCGCGCAAGGTTTTCGCACACGGCTTCCTGCTCAACAGCGGCGAGAAGATGAGCAAGTCGGTGGGCAACGTTATCGACCCGGTCGAGTTCGTCGAGAAGTTCGGGGTCGACCAGGTGCGGTATTTCCTGCTGCGGGAGATCCCCTTCGGTCAGGACGGCAGCATCTCCGAGGAGGCGTTGATCAGCCGCATCAACGCCGACCTGGCCAATGAGCTGGGCAACCTGGCGCAGCGGTCACTGTCGATGGTCGCCAAGAACCTGGCCGGGGTGGTCCCGGAACCGCTGGCGCCCACCGGCGACGACGAGGAGCTGCTGGCGCAGGCCGACGGATTATTGGAGAAGGTGCGGGTGGCGTTCGGCGCCCAGGCCATGCACCTGGGCCTGGAGGCGGTCTGGCTGATGCTGGGCGCGGCCAACCGGTATTTCTCCGCCCACGAACCGTGGAAGCTCGCCAAGAGCGAGTCCGCCGCCGATCAGGCCCGGTTCGGCACCGTCTTGTACACCACGCTGGAGGTGGTGCGGATCGCGGCGCTGCTGGCGCAGCCGGTGATGCCCGAATCGGCGGGCAAGCTGCTCGACCTGCTGGGCCAGGAGGAAGGGCAGCGGATGTTCACCGCTGTGGGCGAGCGGCTGGCGCCGGGGCTGACGCTGCCCGCGCCATCCGGGGTGTTCCCGCGCTACCAATCCTGAGCTGACCAGACGCCTACCGCGGGTCCAGTCGGACGACCACTTTCACCCGGCCCTGCTCGTCGCGCTCGGCGACGGCGTGCCCGGCCCGGTCCGCGCCGTCGAGCCGGATCTTCAACGGCCCGCCGTCGCCGGAAAAGTTGCGCCACCAGGCCTTCTTGTCGGGCAGCGTGACCCCGATAGCGACCTTGTCACCGCTGCGCCAGTAGGCCACCGGAAGACTGAAGGTCTGTCCGGACCGCCGCCCGACATAGCTGATCATGGTGAGCCGACGGCCCAGCCGCGAACCGAGCAGCGGCGCAGTGACCAGCGATGTCGTCACGGCATTGAACGCGCGGACGAACATCCGCGCCGGCCCACCGAAACCCATGGCCCCACCCTACGCACGAGGTGAAACAGCTCACAATGCGTCACATACCGGCGGGCCGGGGTGTCTTGAGGGCATCACCCACCTCCAGAGACAGGAGCAACTCATGACTCGCACTCGCGTTGTCGTCGTCGGCGGCGGTTATGCCGGCACCCTGGCCGCCAACCGGCTGCGTCAGCATCCCGGCGTCGACATCACCCTGGTCAACCCGCGTCCGGCGTTCGTCGAGCGAATCCGATTGCACCAGTATGTTGCCGGCACCGGGACGGCCACCATCGACTACCCCGACCTGCTCGGCGACGGCGTCCGGCTGGCGGTCGACGCCGTCACCCGGATCGACGCCGCTGACCGCCGGATCCGACTGGCCTCCGGCATCGCACTGCGCTACGACTACCTCATCTATGCGGTCGGCAGCACCGGTGCGATCACGCTCACCGTTCCGGGTGCCGCCGAATTCGCCTATTCCATCAGCGAATTGGAGCACGCGCAGCGGCTGCTTGCCCGGCTCGGCGAGGTAACGGCGGACGCGCCGGTGATCGTCGTCGGCGGCGGGCTGACCGGAATCGAGGCGGCTTCCGAGCTGGCCGGGCAAGGTCGCACGGTCACCCTGGTCTGCGGCGAGATGCTGGGACCGTCACTGCACGCCGCGGGGCGCCGTTCGGTGGCCAAGGCGCTGCGCAAACTCGGTGTCGAGGTCCGCGAAGCGGCCACGGTCGCCGAGGTGCGCCCCGATGCCGTGGTGCTGGCCGACGGCTCGACACTGCCCAGCCAGGTGACGGTCTGGACCGCGGGCTTCGGCGTCCCGGATCTGGCCAGGGCCAGTGGGCTGGCCACCGACGCGCTGGGCCGGCTGCTCACCGACGAGACCCTGACCAGCATCGACAACCCCTGGATCATGGCGGCCGGGGATGCGGTCGCGCCGTCGGGCCGGCCGCTGCGGATGAGCTGCCAGGCCGCCCTGCCGCTGGGCGCGCAGGCCGCCAACACGGTGCTGGCCCGGATCGCCGGCGACTCACCGATGGCACTGGACCAATCGTTCGCCGCCCAGTGCATCAGCGTGGGCCGGAACGCGGGGACTGTTCAGTTGTCGCGCCGCGATGACACCCCGACCAAGGCGTTCATCGGGGGTCGGCTCGGCGCGGTGGTCAAGGAGTCGATCTGCAAGTACACCGTGAAGTGGATTCGCGGCGAGGCGGCCAAGCCCGGCTCGTACCGTTGGTTCAAGGGCGGCCGGGCAGCCGGAATCGCGCAGCGGCAAGCGGACCGGGAGGCGACGGTGTGACAGGCGATCAAACCCAGCGGTTCAGCGAGCCTCGACGAAGGAGAGGCGAAGCTGGAACCGCTGCTCAAATCCAGCGGTTCACAGAGCTACGGCCGCTGCTGTTCACCATCGCCTACGAGATCCTGGGCTCGGCAACCGAATCCGACGATGTGCTGCAGGACAGCTACCTGCGCTGGGCCGAGGTCGACCTGGCCGAGGTACGCGACGTCAAGGCGTACCTGGCCAGCCTGGTCACCCGCCAGGCCCTCAACGCGCTGCGGACGAACGCCCGGCGCCGCGAGGACTATGTCGGACCGTGGCTGCCCGAGCCGCTGCTGCTCGACGAACACGACCCGGCTGCCGATGTCGTTCTGGCCGAATCGGTCTCGATGGCGATGCTGGTGGTGCTGGAGACGCTCAGCCCCGATGAGCGTGCGGTGTTCGTGCTGCGCGAGGTGTTCGGGTTCGACTACGACGAGATCGCGGCCGCGGTCGGCAAATCGGCGGCCGCGGCCCGTCAGGTCGCACATCGGGCCCGCGGCCACGTCCAGGCCCGCCGGCCGCGGTACGCCCCGGTGGACCCGGAGCAGAGTGCGCGAGTCACGGCGGAATTCATGACCGCGGCGGCGGGCGGGGACATCACGACCGTGCTGTCGATGCTGGCGCCCGATGTGGTGTGGACCGCCGACAGCGGCGGCAAGGCCAGTGCGGCGCGGCGGCCGATCGTCGGCGCCGACAAGGTGGCCCGGACCGTGATCGGCCTGCTGCGCCAGGGCGCGGAGCTACCCGACGCCCGGATGGAGATGGCGACCTGCAACTCCGCCCCGGCGGTGCTGCTCTACAGCGCGGGCCGGCTCGAAGGCGTGTTCACCGTCGAGATCATCGACGGCCTGATCACCAACTTCTACGCAATGCGCAATCCGGACAAACTGGCGGCGGTCGCGGCCGCCCGGGAGATCACCCGCGGCGCAGACGTCTGACAAGCTGGTGCGGTGCGAATCGAGCGGCTCGGCGACCTGGGCACGGCACCGCAGGTGCTGCGCGCGGTCGGTGACGCCACCGGTCGGTGCGGGCTGCCGCCGCCGGCCGCGTTGACCGGCGAGTGGTTCGGCGCCCGGGCCGTGATCGCTCCCAGTGTGGCCGTCACACCGGTGAGCCCGGGTGAGGTGTTCGACACCGGGGACGTGCCGGCGCCGGGCTCACGCAACGGCGCGGTGGGTGGCGGTTGGATCGGCTATCGGTCCTACCCCGACGCCGGCGCCGACGGCGCAGGCCCCCGGATCCCCGAGGCCGCCGGGGGCTGGACCGACTGTGTGCTGCGCCAAGACGACGAGAGCCAGTGGTGGTTCGAGAGTCTTTCCGGCACCCCGGTGCCGGGCTGGCTGTCCGAGGCGCTGACAACGCCCGCGCCGGAGCGCCGCTGCCGCATCTTCTGGGAGACGCCCGATCGGCAGGCGCACCGCACCGGGGTGCTGGCCTGCCTGGAGGCGATCCGGGCCGGCGAGGTGTATCAGGCGTGCGTCTGCACCCGCTTCACCGGGACCGTCACCGGCGCCCCGCTGGACTTTTTCGCCGACGCCGTGGCCCGAACCGGCCCCGCGCGGGCCGCCTACCTCGCCGGCAACTGGGGCGCCGTGGCCTCGCTGTCGCCCGAGCTGTTTCTGCGCCGCCGCGGCCAGGGCGTGGCATCCAGCCCGATCAAGGGCACGCTGCCGCTCGACGCCCGCCCCTCGGCGTTGCGCGCCTCGGCCAAAGACGTCGCGGAGAACATCATGATCGTGGACCTGGTCCGCAACGACCTGGGGCGAGTGGCCATCACCGGCACCGTCACGGTGCCCGAACTCTTGGCGGTGCGGCCGGCGCCCGGGGTGTGGCACCTGGTGTCGACGGTGTCGGCCCGGGTGCCCCAAGAGCTGACCATGTCCGAATTGCTGGACGCGGCCTTCCCGCCGGCCTCGGTGACAGGAACGCCCAAACACCGCGCACGCCAGCTGCTTTCGGAGTGGGAACCGTCTCGACGTGGCGCCTACTGCGGCACGGTGGGGTTGGCGTCACCGCTGGCAGGCTGCGAACTCAACGTGGCGATCCGCACCGTGGAGTTCGACGCCGCCGGTGGCGCGGTGCTCGGGGTGGGCGGCGGTATCACCGCCGATTCGGATCCCGACGCCGAATGGCAGGAGTGCCTGCACAAGGCCGCCCCCATCGTCGCCGCCGGTCAGTCCCGGGAGCGCAGCACCGCGTCGTAAAGCTCGCGCCGCGACACCGCGCCCGGCACATCGGCGATCGCCTGCGCGCAGGCGTCTTTGACCCGCATTCCATCAGCGGCCAGCCGGTTGACCTCCGCGACCAGCGCCGACAGGTCGGCACGCGGCGTCGCCCCGGCCAGCACGACGGTGATCTCCCCGAGCACCCCCTCGACCGCCCAGTCGGCCAGCTCTGCCAGCGTGCCGCGCCGCACCTCCTCGTGGGTCTTGGTCAATTCCCGGCATACCACCACCTGCCGCTGCCCGCCGAGCTCGTCGACAGCGTCGCGCAAGCAGCCGGCCAACCGCCGCGGCGACTCGAAGAACACGCAGGTGCGCCGTTCGTCGGCCAGCGTGGCCAGCCACGCGCGGCGCGCCGCCGGCTTGCGCGGCGCGAAGCCCTCGAAGCAGAACTTCTCGCCCGGCAGTCCCGATACCGCCAGCGCGGTCGTCACCGCCGACGGGCCGGGCAGGCAGCTCACCGGCAACCCGGCCTCGGCGCACGCGACCACCAGGCGGTACCCCGGGTCGCTGATCAACGGCATCCCGGCGTCGCTGACCACCAGCACGGTGGCCCCGGCCTGCATCTCGGCCAGCAGCGCGGGCACCCGCGCCGCCTCGTTGGCGTCGAACAGGCTGACCACCTTGCCGGCGATGTGCACATCGAGCGCCTTGGCCAGTGTCCGCACCCGCCGGGTGTCCTCGGCAGCCACCACGTCGGCGGTGCGCAGTGCCGCGACCAGCCGCGGCGAGGCGTCACCGGGCTGACCCAGCGGAGTGGCACCCAGCAGCAATCGACCGTCGGCCATGGCGCACAGCCTACGATCGTGGGGATGAGCGCTCCGACCGCTACCAGCTCCGCGGCCGTGCCGGAGCGCACCGCTCCGATGATCAGCCCGGGCCTGCTGATGCCGGTGGCCGACTTCGGGCCGACCGACCGTGCCCGCGGCTGGGCGGTGACCGCCGCGGTCACCACGCTGGCCGCGGTGACCCGGTTCTCGAACCTGTACACCCCGACCGATGCCGGCACCCCGATCTTCGACGAGAAGCACTACGCGCCGCAGGCCTGGCAGATGCTGCACAACCACAGCGTCGAGGACAACCCCGGCTACGGCTTGGTGGTCCACCCGCCGGTCGGCAAGCAGCTGATCGCGATCGGCGAGGCGCTGTTCGGCTACAACGGGTTGGGCTGGCGCTTTACCAGTGCGCTACTGGGGGTACTCGCGATAGCCCTGCTGGTGCGGATCGTGCGCCGGATGACCCGCTCGACGCTGGCTGGCGGGATCGCCGGGCTGCTGTTGGTCGGAGACGGCGTCAGCTTCGTGGCGGCGCGCACCGCGCTGCTGGACGGCTTCTTGACCTTCTTCGTGGTGGCGGCGTTCGGGGCGCTGATCGTCGACCGCGATCAGGTGCGCATGCGCATGCATACCGCGCTGACCGAAGGCCGTTGCGGCGCAACGCCGTGGGGCCCCCGCCTGGGGGTGCGCTGGTGGCGCTTCGGCGCAGGGGTGCTGCTGGGTTTGGCCTGCGCCACCAAGTGGTCCGGGCTGTATTTCGTGGTGTTCTTCGGGGCGATGTCGTGCGCGTTCGACGTGGCCGCCCGCCGGCAGTACCGGGTTCGCCGGCCGTGGCTGGGAACGCTGCGCCGCGATGTAGGCCCCACCGGCTACGCGATGGTGCTGATCCCGTTCGGGGTGTATCTGGCGTCGTATGCGGCGTGGTTCGCCTCGGAGACCGGCGTGGACCGCCACGAGGAGGGCCAGTCGATCGGGCTGGAGAGCCGGTTCCCGGTGCCCGACGCACTGCGCTCGCTGTGGCATTACACCTATCAGGCCTATCACTTCCACTCCGGCCTGACCAACGCCGCCGGCAACCACCATCCCTGGGAATCGAAGCCGTGGGCCTGGCCGATGTCGCTGCGCCCGGTGCTCTATGCGATCGACCAGCACGACGTTCCCGGCTGCGGCGCCCAGTCCTGCGTCAAAGCCGTGATGCTGGTGGGCACGCCGGCAATGTGGTGGCTCGCGGTGCCGGTGCTGGGCTACGCGTTGTGGCGAACCCTGGTACGCCATGACTGGCGCTACGCCGCGGCACTGGTCGGCTACTGCGCCGGCTGGCTGCCGTGGTTCGCCGACATCGATCGGCAGATGTACTTCTTCTACGCGGTGCCGATGGCGCCGTTCCTGGCGGTGCTGCTCGCGTTGATCTGCAGCGATATCGTCACCGGCGGGCGTTCACGCGGCGAGGAGCGGCGCACGCTCGGGCTGATCGCGGTGTGCTGTTATGTCGCGCTGGTGCTGACGAACTTCGCCTGGCTGTACCCGATCCTGACGGGGGTGCCGATCTCGCCGGCCACGTGGAACATGCAGATCTGGCTGCCCAGCTGGTCTTAAAGCGTGTCCGCTCAGCCCTTCAATCTCGACGAATCGAACTGGTGTGCGATAAGCTGGCGGCCGTGGCGGTACCCGTACAGGAGTCGCTGTTCGACCTGAGCGAACGCCGGCAGCTGGGCGACGGCGCCTGGCTCGACGTCCGTCCCAACTGGGTGACGGAAGGCACCGACCTGGTCGCCGAACTGCGATCCGCAGTCCCCTGGCGAGCCGAGCGCCGCCGGATGTATGACCGGCTGCTCGACGTACCCAGGCTGGTCAGCTTCCACGACCTGGCCGCCGGCGATGCGCCGCACCCGGCGGTCAGCCGGCTGCGCCGGCGACTCAACGACATCTACGCCGGGGAACTCGGCGAACCGTTCGCCACGGTGGGATTGTGCCTGTACCGCGACGGCAACGACAGCGTGGCCTGGCACGGCGACACCCTCGGTCGCGGCGCCACCCAAGACACCATGGTCGCGATCGTCAGCGTCGGCGCCACCCGCACGTTCGCGCTGCGTCCCCGGGGCGGCGGCACGGCGCTGCGGCTGTCGCAACACCACGGCGACCTGCTGGTGATGGGCGGCTCCTGCCAGCGCACCTGGGAGCACTCGATACCGAAGACGGCGGCACCCGTCGGCCCGCGGATCAGCATCCAGTTCCGGCCGCGCGGCGTGCGGTAGCGCGAAAGCTCAGACTCATAGCGGCGATCCGCTGCGCCCGGCTGCGCCGCGCTTGCGATCGCCTAGCCGCGCACCGCGGCGACCGCGGCCACCAGCAGCTCGCGGGCTCGGGCGGTGTCGACGGGGATCACCGGCTTGTCCGGCGCCACCAGCGGGTTGGCGGTGACGAGCACCTGATACGGCCCGAAATACGCCGAGTAGTTGTACAGCTCGCCGACGCGCGACTTGCCGCCGGCGACCGCCTCGACCACCCGGTGCACCCCGATGGTCTGCACGCCGTCGATGCGCGGCGCCTCGACGGTTTCGACCAGGCCGCGCATCCGTTCGCCGGCGAAGCCGATCCGGCGGCAGGACTTACCCGGTTCGTTGAACGGGACCGGCTCGGAGGTCTCCAGGGCGATGGTGATGAAGCGGTTGCCGTTGCCCTCGGCAGCCACAGCGGCCATGTTGCCCTGCACACCCTGCGGCAGTTGCTGGCTGACTGCGAACCTCGAGCAGTCGGCGGGCTCGAACTTCAAGCCCGGAGGCAAAGTGTTGGCCGCCAGCAACTTCGGGTCCAGACCGGTCGGCGCGATGGCCTTGACCTGGAACTCCGGACCGAAGGCGGACTTGAGGTCGGCCACTTTGCCGATGTCGGCGGTCACCTCGCCGGGATCAGAGCTGCAGGCGGCGAGCAAGCCGACACAGCCCGCTGCCAGCACCGCGCGAAGGTTCAACATCGCAGCCAATCTACCCAACGCCGACCGTCCCGGGTGGCGGCGGTCACCCTACGGCCTGGATGGCTTGGCGGCCAACCTCTTTGATCTGTTCGGCCACGTCTCGACCGAATGGCAGTTGGTCGTCGCCGGGCACGTCGATCACCGTGGTGACGATGCCCGGATCGTCGCGCTCCCAATAGGCGCCCAGGTGATCCAGGATGGCGCGCATCGGCGCGTTCTCCGAAAGCACCCGCGCGGTGAACTTCTCGATGCCCTCCAGCCGTGCGATGACGGCCACCGCCCCCACCAGGTAGGTGCCGATCCCGCGGCCCTGATAGCTGTCACCGACGATGAAGGCGATCTCGGCGACGGTCGGATTCGCGGTGTCCCGGACGAATCGGCCGTCGGCGACGAACGAGCCGTCCGGCTCGGTGACCACCCAGACGAAGTGGTCGACGTAGTCCACTTCGAACAGGTAGTGCATGAGTGCCGGGCTCGGGGTGCGCGTCGACATGAACCGCCGGTAGAGCGTCTCGCCGGAGAACTTGACGTGGTCCTGGACGGTTCGCGCGCTGTCGCCGGGCAGCACCGGCCGCAGCAACAGCTCGGTGCCGTCGCGGGCCCGGATGGGCACGGCCTCGATGTAGGCGGCGAGCCGCTGACGTGCGGTGCGCACCAGCCTGCCCATGACCTCCGGGATCTGCAGCATCTCGTCGAAGGCCTGCTCGTCGCCGGCCCAGCCGGTCAGCGGCGTCGAGGTGGTGACGGTCGCGGTCCGGCGGCCCTTGCGCAACAGCGCGATCTCCCCGACCACCATCCCGGCCGACACCTCGCTGACCACCACCGCGCCGTCGTCTCCGACATGCTTGACCTGGGCTGACCCCGACGAGATGAGCAGGAAGGACACCGCCGGCTCGCCTTGCCGCATGAGTTCGGTTCCGGTCGTGGCCTGCAGCGGCTGCAAGCCGGTGGCCAGCGGCGACAGCTCGGCGTGGCTGCAACCGGCGAAGATTTCCATCGCTGCGAGCTCCGTGGTGGACAACGCTTCGGTCACTCGGTCTCGCCGCGACATCACCATGGATTGCTCCGCCTTTGTTCGCCAATCAAGGCTAACCGGTGCCCCCGGAGCGGTAATGATTTAACAGCGACGTAACCAACTCGATTCGGCGTTAGCGATTAAGGCGGCTAGCCTGTGCCCGCTGACAGCGACACGTTGAGGAAGAGATCACAAGGACATGAGCGAACTGAATCCGAGGCTGCACGAGATCTATGACGAGGTGCTGCGCCGTAACCCCGGCGAGGCCGAGTTCCACCAGGCCGTTTTCGAGGTGCTCAGCAGCCTCGGCCCGGTGGTGGCCAAGCACCCGGACTACGTCGACAGCGCGGTCATCCGGCGGATGTGCGAGCCCGAACGTCAGATCATCTTCCGGGTGCCGTGGCTCGACGACAACGGCAACGTGCAGATCAACCGCGGTTTCCGGGTGGAGTTCAACTCGGCTCTGGGCCCCTACAAGGGCGGGCTGCGGTTCCACCCGTCGGTCTACCTCGGGATCGTCAAGTTCCTCGGCTTCGAGCAGATCTTCAAGAACTCGCTGACCGGCCTGCCGATCGGTGGCGGCAAGGGCGGGTCGGACTTCGACCCCAAGGGCCGTTCGGACAACGAGATCATGCGGTTCTGTCAGTCGTTCATGACCGAGCTCTTCCGCCACCTGGGCGAGTACACCGACGTCCCCGCCGGTGACATCGGCGTCGGCGGCCGGGAGATCGGCTACCTGTTCGGTCAGTACAAGCGGATCACCAACCGCTACGAGTCGGGCGTGCTGACCGGCAAGGGCTTGACCTGGGGCGGGTCGCAGGTCCGCACCGAGGCGACCGGTTATGGCGCGGTGTTCTTCGCCGACGAGATCCTCAAGACCGCCAAGGACTCGTTCGAGGGCAAGCGGGCCGTGGTGTCGGGCTCGGGCAACGTGGCCATCTACGCGATCGAGAAGATCCACCAACTGGGCGGCGTCGTGGTGGCCTGCTCGGACTCCAGCGGCTACATCGTCGACGAGAAGGGCATCGACCTGGAGCTGCTCAAGGAGGTCAAGGAGGTCAAGCGCGATCGCATCGAGGCCTACGCCACCGCCCGCGGCGGGGCGACGCAGTTCGTCAACAGTGGCGGCTCCATCTGGGATGTGCCCTGCCAGATCGCGTTCCCGTCGGCCACCCAGAACGAACTGGACGGCAACCACGCCGCCACGCTGGCCAAGAACGGCTGCAAGATCATCGCCGAGGGCGCCAACATGCCCTGCACCCCGGATGCCGTCAAGCTGTTCACCGAAGCCGGTGTGACGCTGGCCCCGGGCAAGGCGGCCAACGCCGGCGGGGTGGCCACCAGCGCCCTGGAGATGCAGCAGAACGCCTCGCGTGATTCGTGGAGCTTCGAATACACCGAGCAGCGCCTGGCGGCCATCATGCAGAGCATCCACCACCGCTGTCTGGTCACCGCCGACGAGTACGGCGCCCCCGGAAACTATGTGGTTGGGGCCAACATCGCCGGCTTCATCCAGGTTGCCGACGCGATGACCGCGCTGGGCCTGATCTAACCCCGTTGGCGCTGCGTCCATGGCTTTCAGGGCGGAGTGCACTCGCACCTTTGCGCCGGGGACGCAGAAGTGGGCTCGTTTGCGGACTGTTTGGACGTAGCATCGCCGGTATGACTTGGATTCTGCGCACGGCCGCGCTCGTCGGTGTCGCGTCCATGGCGCTGCTCGGCAGCCCGCCGACAGCCCACGCCGACGACGCCAGCTACATCGCCGCCCTGGACGCCAACGGCGTCTTCCGGTCCGGCCCACCGAACGCCAGACTGTCGGCGGGGCACCGGTTCTGCAACCAGTTGCGCAGCGGCGCCACGGTCGACCAGGTCGTGGACGCTTACGTGCGCCGGCCGTCGTTCGGCGGACCGTCGATGGTCGATGACCTGACGGTTAACCTGCGCCCGGTGATCAACATCGCCCAGCACGAACTGTGCCCTGAAACCCTGACCTAATCGGTGTCGCCCGCGGCGTCACCGGATCTGGACGCGAGTTCCGCGTCGAGCACCTCGTCGATCAGCGGGATGTCGATCGCGTCGTCCGACGCCACCGGTGCCCACCGGCCGGCGTCCAGGTCGTGCTTTTCGGTGAGAAACCGCAGCCGGTAGGCCTGCTGGGCCCGTTCGAAGGTCTGCTGCGCGATACGCGCGTTGAGTCCGCCGTTGACCACCGCGCCCAGCAGCGGAACCGCCTGCGCCAGTTTGCGTTTGGCCAGCCGGAACCCCAGCGCCATGGAAACCTGCCGGATCACGTTGTCGGCTTGCTGCGGCTGGAGTCGCTGCCGCGACGCCCCGCCCATCATCTGCTGTGTCAGCCGCGACAGCGCAGCCAACGCCGCGGCTTTCTCCGCAGGGTCACCCGCGGCGGAATAGGCGATCACCCCGGAGGCGAACGCCTGCTCGTCGGGCACGCGGACGTCGTAACCGTAGTGCGCCGCAACCAACGCCACGATGCGCCCCATCCCGGCCATCACGGCGGTGACGTCAGCAACGACGGCCGACGCCGCGACGGTCAATGTGGTGCCGCCGGTGACAGGACTCGACACGGCCGCCCCCGTCACCGCCAGCGATGACGCCGCACCGCCGGCCATCGCAAGGGCGATGTAGCGTTCCTTGCGCCGCGGCACCGAGCGGTCGCAGTGTTTCAGGTCGAGTTCTCTGACCTCCTCGTAGGACGCCACCGTGACGCCCTCGTCGGCGAACATCGCAAAAACGTCGGCCGGCTTGACCGAATTGAGTCCCCGCTCGACCACGACGGCATGCAGGGTCTCCATGGCCTTGGTGGTCAGATCGTCGACCTTGCCGATGGCGACCGTCGCTCCCGGGATCTGTTCGACCGTGGAGCGGGCTTCGGCGGCCAGCGCTTTGGCGCGTCCGGTGATGCCGCGGCTCAAGCTTTCCAGCGGGCCGGGTCGCTCGGTGCCGGTGGCGGCCTCGAGCAGCGCTTCCCAGGCCCTGCGCTCGTAGTCGGACATGCCGGGCGGGGCGGTATCGGCCACGGAGCACAGCTTACTCGCGGCAATGTTCGCTGACGACCGTCATTGACAGTCGTCAGCAACATTGCCTAGGGTGCGAATATGTCGTCGAGCGAACTGACCGCGCCGCCATCGCGAGCCGTGGGCATCCGGGAGACTCGGCGGCTCGAGACCCGGGCGCGGCTGTTCGAGGCCGCGGTTGCCGAGATCGGCCGATACGGACTCGCCGGCACCGACGTCAGCGCGATCGCCGGCGCGGCGGGGGTGGCGCGCGGCACGTTCTACTTCCACTTCCCCACCAAGGAACACGTCCTCGTCGAGCTGGAGCACAACGAGGAGACCCGAATCGTCGATGAGCTCGGGGCGGCCGACGGCGAGTTGACCGCCGTGCTCACCCAACTCGTGCAGTACGTGCTCAGCGCCAAACGCCGGTTGGGCGCCGTGGTCTTCCAGGACATGCTCGGGCTGCATTTCACCTCGACCCGTCCCGCCGAAGACGAGTTCGCGCAGCATCCCCTCCTGGAGTTCTTGCAGGACGTGATCAGCCGGGCGCAGCACCGGCGACAGGTTTCCTCGGAGCGCGACGCGGGCGAGCTTGGAACGTTCTTCCTGACCGGCCTGTTCGCCCTGTTGGCCACCGGAGCGCACGATGGCGAATTGCTCAAGCGTTATGTGACAACGATTGTCAAGGGAATGGAGAACCGATGAACAGCACCGGCATCGAGGGCTACCGGGAGTTCCTGGCCAGACGTGATGGCGAAGCAGACCTGCTCAACAGGCGGCTGGCCAATCGAGAACGGTTCTTCCATGACCTGGAAGCAAACCCGATCCGCTCTGCGCAGCCCGCCGACCGCGCGACGTTCCTACGCAACCTGCGGCGCCGCCGGCCCGAGCCCGGCCTGGACCGCAAGATGCTGTTCCTGTTGGCGACCGCCAAGCTCAATCAGGCCGAACGGTTCGGCGTCGGACTGGGCGAGACCTACGGACGGAACAGTGACGAGAGCCTGCCGCCCGAGAACGTCTACCTCGAACTCGAGGAGCACTACCACACCCGGCTGCTGGCCTATGCCCTCGACGTATTCGACCTGACGTTCCAAGTCGTGCCGCCGCCGTTTGTGATGCGACAGTTCGTCAAGGCCGGGGTGTTCCTACCCGAGCGGCTCGGCTTCATGTTCGTCGGAGCCGCCGAGATGGCGGGCTGCATCCTGTTCGACGAACTGCGCCGCGTCGGCATCGAGCTGTTCGCCGACGAGCCCGAAGTCGCGGCACGAATCACACTGCTCTACAGCGAGATTCTCACCGACGAGATCGGACACGTCGGCTACTGCGCATCGCGCTGCACCGCGGCCGAGCGAGCGATCATGCGCCGGCTCTACCCGGTGATCGGGCGACTGTTCGCCCGGCAGACCGCTGAGATCAGCCTGTTGATCAACCCGACGGCGTTACGCGCGCGCCTCGATCGGCCCTTTGACGTTGCAGAGCTCACCGAGGGGCTGGACAACGAGACGTATCTCGTCACGCACCCCTGACTGCCCCGATGGGTCGCCGATCTCAGCGGATGTCGAGCTGTAATCGCTCCAGGCGGCGGACCAGGATGCTGGGCAGCCATTGGCCGACGTCGGCCGCCTCGATCCAGCTGGTCTGCTCGAGCAGCATCCGAAACACGATCCGGGCCTCCAGTCGGGCCAGCGCCGCCCCGACGCAGAAGTGCGCGCCCTTGCCGAAGGCCAAGTGCCCTCTGCCGGCGCTGCGGTCGAGCCGAAAGTCGTTGGGGGCCTCGAAATGCCGGGGATCGCGGTTGGCTGCGCCCCACATCAGCAGCAGCCGCGAGTCGGCGGGCAACTCGACGCCGGCCAGCGTGGTATCTGCGACCACGTGCCGATAGTGACCGCGAAACGGCGACTCGCAGCGCAGGGTCTCCTCGAGGAACGCATCCAGCAACTCGGGGCGGGCGCGCAGTTGCTCTTGTACGTGCGGGCGGTCGGCCAGGATCCACGCGGCGCTGCCCAATAGCGAAGCGGTCGACTCGCCGGCGGCGCTGAACAAGGTGAGCATGATGGCCAGTGCTGGAAGCTGCTCCAGTTCACCGGTTTTGGTGCGGGTGGCAAGGTCACCGATCAGTCCCGGCTGAGGGTTTTCGGCCGCCTTCTCGAAGTGCTCGAGAACATAACCGGAAAGCTCCATGGCGGCCACGCCGGCCGCCTCGAGCTGGGACGCACTGACGATTCCGTCGAGCAGGGTGGTGGTGGCGTACCCCAGCCGGATCAACGTGTCGACATCGCCCTCCGGGAGACCGAGCAGGCGGGCGACCACCGTCATCGGCAGCCGGTTGGCCATGGTGCTCATCCATTCGACTTGGCCACCGTCGCCCGCCTCGGCCCACAGTCGCTTGGCGGTGGCTTCGGCGAACTCCTCGATGACGCGCACCCGCTTAGCCGAAAGGTGGGGCAGCAGCAACTTCCGGTGTGCCGCGTGCAGCGGATCGTCAGCGGTGGCCAACGCATGCATCGGTCCACCGAGCGCTCCCATGTCGAACGGCGTCACCGTCCCGTCGTCGTGGTAGACCATCGTCGCCGTCAGGTTCGACGAGAAGTCCTCGACGCGGTCCACGGCCTCGGTGACGGCGTCCCAGCCGCACACCGCGTAGAAGGCAGAATCGCCGATCCGATTCACGCCGCCGCGGCGGCGCATCGTGTCGTACAACGGGTTGGGGTCTTGGATCGCGGCGTGGCCGAAGAAGTCCGTCGCGTCCACCACGGCACTCATGCCCACCAGGCTGTATCGGGCTGGTGACCTGCGTCAACGGTGTCTATCGAAGTTGCGAGGCGGGTCCGAAACGGAGGCGTGCGGGCGTTCTCAGCCGACCGTGCCGACCAGCGCCGGCGGTGAGAGAATCACTGAAATCCTTCTCACGGTGATAAAAAGATGTCATGGATTCTCCCAGGCGAGATGATTGATCGGTGGCAGCCCACGACTGGCTGATCGGCCGGGATCGCCGCAGCGAGGGCGCCGAACGGATTTACGCCGCGGCCGCCGAGCTCATATCGCGTCAGGGCTACGACGCC
This sequence comes from Mycolicibacter algericus DSM 45454, assembly GCF_002086455.1. Taxonomy (GTDB): domain Bacteria; phylum Actinomycetota; class Actinomycetes; order Mycobacteriales; family Mycobacteriaceae; genus Mycobacterium; species Mycobacterium algericum. The sequence goes on along the minus strand of NZ_MVHC01000017.1, from coordinate 42,952 downwards.
TTCACCATCGACGCCCTGGCCGCCGTCGTGCACTGCTCGCCGGCGACCATCTACCGCCATGCCGGAGGCAAGGCGGCGATCCGCGACACGGTGCTGGCCAGACAAGCCGAACGTATTCTCGACTCGGTGCGCGACGCCATCACCGGGCTGACGGGGTCGGAGCGCATTGTCACCGCCACCCTCGTCGCCTTACAGCGTCTGCGCGCCGAACCGCTCTCGCAGATCATGCGCGCCATGACCGGCTCTCCCGGCACGGACTGGCTGACCGACTCCCCCGTCGTCGCCCGCTTCGCCGCCGAAATGGTCGGCGACGACAACCCGGATCCGCTGGCCGCGCAGTGGCTGATCCGGGTGTTCCTGGCGCTCTGGTATTGGCCCATCCAGGATGCCGACAACGAGGAGGCCGCGGTGCGCCGATTCCTCGGCCCGCCCTACACACCGGACGCTGCCGCTCGCCAGGGAACATCCTGACCTGCACGAACTCTGTGGAGCTAAGGGGAATCGAACCCCTGACCTACTCGATGCGAACGAGTCGCGCTACCAACTGCGCCATAGCCCCTTGACCGCTAGCAGGCTACCAGCCCGCGGCCGGCGCCCTGAAACCGAGACGCTATTGGCCCGATGCCCGCGGTAGATCGCCACGCCAGTCATACTCGCGCGCCGTGGCCGCGTACTCGAGGTGCTCGAACACCGGGTCCTCGTCGTCGATCTCCAGCACCGCGACGCCGGGTCGGCGCAGCCGCGAGGGCACCACTTCGAACGCCTCGGCGCCGACGCTCTCGCGCCGGGCACGCGGCCGGTCCGCCCGCCGCGCGCGCCGCGCCCGCACCTGTTGCTCGATGCGGGTCTGCCGACGCAGGTAGGCCAGGTAGAGCACCGTCGCACCGGCTGCACCGCCACAGAGCCACCATGCGGTCGGCGCCACCGTGAAGGCCGTGAGCGCCGACAACACCAGGATCACCGCCAGCGACATCAGCACCCGCTTGCGGAACTCGTATTTGCGGGCGCTGACGGCCGCGGCCGTGTTGCTGTCGTAGCGGCGCGGCCGCGCCGCTGCCGGCGCCGACGAATCGGCTTCGGCTTCCAAACCCGAGCTGTCCTCGACGTATTCGTACTCATAGCCGTCGGCCTCGGCCTCGGCCTCATCTTCGGCAAAGGCTTCCGGTTCGGCCTCCGCCTCGGCTTGGGCCTGCGCCTCCGCCTCGGCTTGGGCTTCCGCCTCCGCCTGCGCCTCGGCCTCCGCCTGAGCGCGAGCCGCTGCCTCCGCCGCTGCCTGAGCCCGCGCCTCGGCCTCGGCCTGGGCCCGCTCCTGCGCTTCGACTTCGGCGGCCAAGCCGGCTTCCGACAGCGGCAATTCAGCGGAATCGTCGGCGACGACCTCGACGTCCAACACGTCCAGGTCCAGTTCACCCTGCTCACCGGCCGCGGCGACGAATACCCGCGATCGCCGGCGGGGCGGCACGTCGTCGGCGACGTCATCGACGGCATCGACGTCGTCGAGTTCGGTGTCCGTGGCGCGTTGCTGCCAGTCTGGGTCGCTGCGGTGACCGGCGGCCGGGCCGCCGCGCTTGAGCAACCGTGCACTACTCCCGCTGGTCAGTACCCGGGTCGCCAACGCCACATCACTGGTGCGCCGCACGGCGTCTCGCTTGCTGACCAGCATCGGCACCAGCACGAACAGCCAGAGGACGACCAGTGAAAGCCAGAGCAATGATTGCGGGATGCTGGGCATGGTGGCCTGCTCCTTTCCCAGCCAAGGCTAGGTCTGTGACCCACACGACTCCGGACGGCGCGCCGAGCCAATTACACAGTTGTAATTTACTCGCTGACCTCGATAGTCACAACTATCACACGGGCAACACGGCGGACGAAATCACTCAGACCCACGACGCCCGGCCGGCCCGCACCAGTCCCGCGGTCACGGACCCGGCGACTTCCTCGACCGTTATCGCCACCAGTAGGTGGTCCCGCCACGCGCCGTCGACATCCAGATAACGCTGCAACAGGCCCTCTTCACGAAACCCGACCTTGGCCAATACCGCACGGCTGGCCGCATTCTCGGGCCGGACGGTCGCCTCCACCCGGTGCAGCCGGACCGGCCCGAAGCAGTGGTCGAGGCCGAGCGCCACCGCCCCGGTGGCCACTCCCCCGCCGGCCGCCGAACTGGACACCCAGTAGCCGATCCAGGCCGACCGCAACGCGCCGTGGGCGATGTTGCCGACCGTCAACTGGCCGCAGAACCGTCCGTCGAGTTCGATGACGAACGGCAGCATCCGCCCGTAGCGGGCTTCGGTGCGCAGGGTCGAACACACCGGCGGCCACGCGGCCGAACTGTGCCGGGTGCCCCAGTCCGCCTCGACACTGGGCTCCCACGGTTCCAGGTGGGATCGGTCGGCCAATCGGATCCGGCTCCAGGCCACTCCGTCGCGCATCCGCACCGGCCGCAGCCGGATCACCCCGGCCGGCACTCGCAGCGGTCCGAGCACCGTCGGCCAGCCGGGGTGCTGGACGGCCTTGAAAGGCCACAGGTTGACCAGCATGCGCCCTGACTCAACCCCGCTGAGCCAGGAAGGCGACGTCCACCATCTCCCCGCTGTCGATCTGCTCGACCTCCTCGGGAACCACTACCAGACAGTTCGCTTCGGCCAGGGTCGCCAGCAGATGCGACGAGGTGCCCCCGCCGCCCCCGAGCACCTGCACGAGGTACTCGTCGGTTTGCTCATCGCGCATCAGCTGACCCCGCAGATAGCCCTTGCGGCCGGGCATCGAACTGATCGGGCCCAGTGTCCGCGCCCGCACCATCCGGCGCATCGGCTCGCGTTTGCCCAGCGACAGCCTGATGAGCGGACGGATCATCACCTCGAATACCACCAGCGCGCTGACCGGGTTGGTCGGCAACAGAAACGTCGGGACCCCTTCCGGTCCCAGCTGGCCGAAACCCTGCACCGAACCGGGGTGCATCGCGATCCGGGAGACTTCGAGCTCGCCCAGGCCCGACAAGGCCGCGCGCACCGCGTCGGCCGCGGCACCGCCGACCCCGCCGGCGATCACCACCACCTCGGCCCGGTTGAGCTGGCCCTCGACCACCTCGCGAAGCTTGGTGGGTTCGCTGCTCACGATCCCGACGCGGTTGACCTCCGCCCCGGCATCCCGGCCGGCCGCCGCCAGCGCATAAGAGTCCACGTCGTAGACCTGCCCGTTGCCGGGGGTGCGGTTCACGTCGACCAGCTCGCCGCCCACCGCCAGCACCGACAGTCGCGGGCGCGGATGAACCAACACCCGGTCACGGCCGACGGCGGCCAGCAGACCCACCTGAGCTGCGCCGACGACCGTGCCGGCGCGGACGGCGACATCGCCGGGCTGCACGTCGTCGCCGACGCGGCGCACATAGTCGCCGGGACGCACGGCTCGCAGCACCCGCACCCGGGAGTTGCCACCGTCGGTCCACCGCAGCGGCAGCACCGCATCGGCGAGGGTGGGCATCGGCGCCCCGGTCTGAATCCGGGTCGCCAGCTTGGGCTGCAGCCGAGTCGGGGTGCGCGCCCCGGCCTCGATGGTGCCCAGCACCGGAAGCGTGATGGGAGCATCAGAAACATCGCCGCGCTCATCGGAGCTGTCGCCGATCGCGTCGGCGCCGAGTACGTCGACGCTGCGCACCGCGTAGCCGTCGATCGCGGCCTGGTCGAAGGCCGGCATGGGCCGCTCGGCGACCACCTCTTCAGCGCACATCAGGCCCTGCGCCTCGGCGATCGCCACCCGGACCGGGCGGGGCGCCACCGCGGCAGCCGACACCCGAGCCTGTTGCTCCTCAACCGAACGCACGGTGCGCCTTTCTCAAAACCTCGGTCCGATTCGGGCTGACGGTCCCCTCAGTTCTCCGCCAAGCCCAACCGCGCCACCAACCACCGGCGCAGGTCCGGACCGTAGTCATCACGATCCAGGGCAAAGTCAACCGCAGCTTTGAGGTAGCCGCCCGGATTTCCCAGGTCGTGTCGCGAGCCGCGGTGAACCACGACATGGACGGGGTGGCCCTCGGCGATCATCAGCGCGATGGCGTCGGTGAGTTGCACCTCCCCGCCGGCGCCGCGGTCGATGCGCCGCAACGCGTCGAACACCGCACGGTCCAGCACGTAGCGGCCCGCGGCGGCATACATCGATGGCGCGTCGGCTGCCTTGGGCTTCTCCACCATGCCCTTGACCCGCAACACGTCGGGATTGTCACCGTCGGGAACGGGCTCGACGTCAAAAACGCCGTAGGCGCTGACCTCGTCGGGGCTGACCTCGATCGCGCATAGCACGGTGCCGCCCCGGAGGCCCCGCACCTTCGACATCGTCTCCAACACCCCGGTGGGCAGTACCAGGTCGTCGGGGAGCAGGACGGCGACCGCATCCTCGTCGGCGGACAACGTGGGCTCGACACAGCTGATGGCGTGCCCCAGCCCCAGCGGCTCGGCCTGCACCACCGACTCCACCTTGATCAGTTGCGGGGCGCGGCGCACCTTGGCCAGCATCGCCTTCTTGCCGCGCGCCTCCAGCGTGCCTTCCAGCACCAGGTCTTCGACGAAGTGCGCGACCACCCCGTCCTTGCCCTCCGAGGTGATGATCACCAGTCGCTCGGCGCCTGCCTCGGCCGCCTCGGCGGCCACCAACTCGATCCCCGGGGTGTCGACGACGGGCAGCAACTCCTTGGGCACCGTCTTGGTGGCGGGCAGAAAACGGGTACCCAAACCGGCCGCCGGCACAATGGCGGTACGCGGAATGGAAGCGTTCGGCGTGGGCATTGTTCACACGATAACCGCAATCAACTCCAGTTCCGCCGCTGGCGGTGGGCGAGCCGGGACTGACAGGCTGAAGGCGTGACCGACAACGCGGCGGTGACCGCCAAGTCCGCCCTGCGCGCGCGCCTGCTCGCGGCACGACGCGCGGTACCTCCCGACGTACACGACGCCGAGGCCCGCGCGCTGGCCGGCCACCTGGAGCAGCTCGCCGGCGGCGCCCACACGGTCTGCGCCTACATGCCGGTGGGCAGCGAACCCGGCTCCACCGCCATGCTCGACCGCTTGACGCGGCGCGGCATCCGGGTGCTGCTGCCGGTGGTGCGCACCGAAGACGACGGCACACCGCTGGCGCTGATGTGGGGCGAGTACCGGCCCGAAAACCTCGTCCCCGGGCCGTTCGGCCTGCTCGAACCGACGCCGCCCTGGCTACCGGCCGAAGTGCTGGCCGAGGCGGATCTGATCGTCGTCCCGGCGCTGGCCATCGACCGCCGGGGCGCGCGGTTGGGCCGCGGCGCCGGTTTCTACGATCGCTCCCTGCTACTGCGCCGGCCGCAGATACCGCTGGTAGCGGTGGTGCGCGACACCGAACTACTCGACGAATTGCCGGCCGAGCCGCACGACGTGTCGATGACCCACGCGCTGACCCCGGGGCTCGGTGTGGTGGCTCTGGCGTGATCCCGACGGCCCGTCGCAGCCCGGAATGCGCAAGGCCGAATAGCGGTTCTAGCACTTAGCACGGTAGAGTGCTAACCCGATTGTTCGATCCACGGAGGTTCGCGTGCCCACCTACAGCTACGCCTGCACCGAGTGCAGCAACCGCTTCGACGTGGTCCAGGCCTTTACCGACGACGCGCTGACCACCTGCGAGGAGTGCAGCGGTCGCCTCCGCAAGATCTTCGGCAAGGTCGGCGTGGTGTTCAAGGGCAGCGGCTTCTACCGCACCGACAGCCGCGATGCGGGCAAGTCGTCCAACGGCAGCAGCTCCGCCAAGGCTGGAGCCGCTGGCGCCTCGAGCGACTCCGGCAGCTCGGGCGAGGGGGCCACCAAGTCCGCCGACAAGTCCTCCGGCGACAGCGGTACCAAATCGGCCGACAAGCCGAAGGCAAGCACCGCTTCCACCGCTGCCGCCGCCTCCGCTTAACCAGTTATCCACAGGCCGGGCCCCGCGGCGAGCGTCCCCGGCGGTCCGGCCGTTTAGCGTGACCGTCATGGGCGAGTCGCTCAACCCGACCTTGGTCAGCCGGGTCTCTTCGCTGCTGCGCCCGGATTGGGCCCGCACCATGCTGGCGCGGCGGGTGGTTGCCGGCGCACTGGTGGTGTTGGCCGGTGTCGCAACGATCCGCTCCGACCCGCAGAGCGACCGGGTCGACGTCGTGGTGGCCAGTCGCGACATCGCTCCCGGCACGCCCTTGACCGCCGAGGACGTCTCGCTCGAATCCCGCTCGGCCCGAACGGTTCCCGACGGCGTCGCCACCGACGTGTCATCGGTGCTGCACACCACCCTGGCCGGGCCGGCGCGTCGCGGCGAACTACTCACCGACGTCCGTCTACTGGGCAGCCGCCTCACCGAAGCGGCCGCCGGGCGAGACGCCCGTATCGTCGGTGTACACCCGGCTGACGCCGCGTTGACCGATCTGGTGCGCACCGGCGATGTCGTCGACATCGTGACGGCCGATGACGCCTCAGATCCCCCTGGCGCACCCAAGGTGCTCGCGACCGGCGGGATCGTAGTGCTGGTGTCGGACAAGCAGAATCATGACGATCGGGTGGTACTCGTGGCGTTACCGGCCACCGCCGCGGTGGCGGTGGCCGGTGCCACGCTGGCTCAGGCCGTGACCCTCACCCTGCGCTGAACCGCCTCAGGCCGCGGCAGGCTGCGGGCTGGCGCAGAACTTGCACTTGGTCGCTTCGGGGTCGATCTCCGACTTGCACTCCGGGCAGGTCTTGGTGGGCGCCGGGTCACCGAACACCGTCTTACCGCGCCGCTTCTGAATGTGCTTGTAGGGCAACACGATGAAGAAGTAGATGGTGGCCATGAACACGATGAAGTAGATGATCGCGGAAATGAACGCGCCGAGGTCGATGAAGGTCGCGGCGTTGCCTTCCTCACCGAGCTGATAGCCCAGGCCCAGGCCGGAGGCATCCGGTTGCATGGCCGAGACCAGCGGGTTGATCACGCTGTCGGTGAAGGCTTCGACCAGGTTGGAAAACGCCAGCGCCACCACCAGACCGATGGCCACGGTGATGACGTCGTCACGCATCAGGAAATTCTTGAATCCCTTGAGCACCGCAATCCCCTTCTGTACGAGTCCACTGTCAAGCGGCGCCACACCGCCTACGGCGAACCGTAATATCGGTCGCCGGGCCCGTAAGGGAAATTGGACGAAGTCGAATCTCAACCGTGATGCGGCGGCACGTTGTCACGCAGCCACCGCTCGCGCTCCTCGGCCTCCCGCGCGTCATCCGGATCGCGCTCGTCGGAGGACTCCTGGTGCTCGTCGGGGCCAGGCATGGCCGTTATATCTCGAGGCTGGACAGTTGGCCGATGATCACGGCTGCCAGCGGGTTCAGCGTCGCCATCCCGTCGCGAACGGCGGCCCGAGAACCTGCCAGGTTCACCACCAGGGTGCTTCCCGAGACTCCGGCCAGGCCACGTGACAACCCGGCGTCGGGTATGCCGGCAGCCAACGCGGACGCACGCAGCGCCTCGGCGATCCCGAGGATTTCGCGGTCCAGGATCTCGCGAGTGGCTTCGGGTGTGACGTCACGCGGGGTGACCCCGGTGCCACCGACCGATACGACCAGGTCGACCCCGCCGATCACCGCCGTGTTCAGCGCGTTGCGGATCTCCACCTCGTCGGCGGAGACGGCGACCACACCATCGACCATGAACCCGCCCTCGGCCAACAGCTCGGTGACCAACGGACCGCTGTGGTCCTCATCGCCGTGCGCGGTCCGGTCGTCGACCACGACAACGAGCGCACGCCCTGCCAGTTCTGGCGTCTGTTCCATGGGTGCAACCGTATATCGCCGAATCCCGGCGGTTCAGCGAGGCTCGACGAAGGAAGCCGAAGCTGGGACCGCCGGACTCTCCAGTCCGTCACTGCTGGGCTTTACCGAGGGTGACCTGCACGGTCTTGGATGCCCCGCCGGCATCCAGATAGGTCAGCGTCACCTGGTCACCGGGGGCCTTGGAACGCACGGCGGCGACCAGGGCGTCGGCGCTGCCGATCGGGCGCTTGTCGAACGCCGTCACCGTCACGCCTTCCGGCAGACCGGCTTTCGACGCCGGCTCACCGGGCACCACCTCGACCACCTTGGCGCCGTGCAGGCTGCGCTCGCTGGTGACCCGGACCCCCAGCGAGGCGTGCGACGCCGTGTGATCGGGCGAGTTGATCAGTTCGTCGGCGATCCGTTTGGCCTGGTCCACCGGGATCGCGAAGCCCAGGCCGATGGACCCGCTCTGGGCTTCGGCGGCGTCCCCGCCCATCGTCGCGATGGCGGAGTTGATGCCGACCAGGTCGCCGTTCATGTTGACCAGCGCGCCGCCCGAGTTGCCCGGGTTGATGGCGGCATCAGTCTGGATCGCGTCGAGCACGGTGTTCTGGTTGCCCGCCTCACCGCTGGTGGACACGGGCCGGTTGAGGGCGCTGACGATCCCGGTCGTCACGGTGCCCTCCAGGCCGAGCGGCGACCCGACCGCCACCACGTGCTGACCCACCCGCAGGTCCGCCGAGGAACCGAGCGTGATCGGGGTCAGGTCGGAGACGCCCTGCACCCGCACCACCGCGATGTCGCTGGCCGGATCCGTCCCGACCACGCTGAACGGCGCGGTGCGGCCGTCGGCGAACGTCACGGTGGTCTTCGGCGGCGCCTTGGACATCGCGTCCGCCTTGGCCGCGGCGGCCACCACGTGGTTGTTCGTCAGGATCATCCCGTCTGCCGACAAGATGATGCCCGAGCCCTCCTCGGACTGACGTCCCAGATCGGTCTCCAGCATGACGACGCTGGGCACCACTTTGGCCGCGACCTTCTCCACTGAGCCGTCCGGCAGGGTCACCGCCGCGGGCAGGCCCGGCGACTGCAAGCTCGTCGTGTGGCCGCCGCCGGCCACCGGCTTGTGATCGGAGTGCAGCGCCGACCCCACCACGCCTCCCGTCACGCCCGACACCACAGCGATGGCCGCCGCGCCGAGCACCAGCGCGCCGGCGCGGGGGCGCTTCGGGGGCACGCCCGAACCTGGGACCGGCGGCCGACCGTAGGCGTTGCCGTAGGCGGAGCGGTACTGCTGTTGAGCCTGCTGCTGGGCCTGCGGATGGGCATAGCGCCAGTCGTACGACTGGGAGTACGGGCCCTGCGCGCCCCCGGCGGGGTATCCGGCCCGACCATGTTGCTCCGCACCCGGCGCACCGGTCGGGTGGGACCGTTCCGGCTGCTGGTGCGACGGCGGGTACCCGGGGTAGTTCGTCATGTCTGTTGCCTACTCCTAAAGAAGCGAAGTTGCCTCACCACCATGCCTACGTGGACTGAGAAGCGCCTGTGACCGCCGGGGTCGGCCGCTCACCGGCGGAGGTGGCTCCGCCCGGCAGCACCATCCGGATCGATGTCCCGGGCGACTCAGCTCCGGGATGGGTGTCCTCGATCGTGATCGCCCCACCGTGCTTGAGCACCACCTGTTTGACGATCGCCAGCCCCAGTCCGGACCCCGGCATCGCACGCGCCTGGTCCGACCGGAAGAAGCGTTCGAAGACCAATTCCCGCTCGCTCTCCGGGATTCCGGGCCCCTGGTCGGAGACCACCATCTCGACGTGCGTCGGGTCGAGCTGGCGCATCCGCAGACCGACGACGCCGCCGGACGGGCTCCACTTGGCGGCGTTGTCGAGCATGTTGAGCACCGCCCGCGACAGGCCCGCGGCGTCGCCGTACACGTGCCACGGAACCACCTGGATGTCGAACTCGATGTCGTTACGGCGCCGTCTCACCCGCTCCATGCTGCGGTCGACGACCTCGGTGATATCGACCTGTTCGAACGCCGCCTCGCGCCGGTCATCGCGGGTCAGATCCACCAAATCGCCTACCAGCGTGGACAATTCCTCGATCTGACCGATCGCGTCGGCGCGCAGATCCGCCATCTCCTCCTCCGGCAGCTGGGGTGCGCCCGGCGCCGCAGAGGCCATCAGCAGTTCGACGTTGGTGCGCAACGACGTCAGCGGGGTCTTGAGTTCGTGACCGGCGTCGGCGACCAGCCGCGCCTGTCGTTCGCGCGATTCGGCCAGCGCGCGCAGCATCGCGTTGAAAGCCTCGGTGAGCCGGGCCAATTCGTCGCTGCCGTAGACCGGGATGGGCCGCAGATCATCGGTGCGCGCGACCCGTTCGGCCGCCTCGGTCAGCCGGCCGACCGGCCGCAGGCCGGTCCGGGTGACCATCCCGCCGGCGATGGCGGCCACCACCACGCCGACCCCGCCGACGACCAGCAACACCCAGCGCAGCTTCATGGTCACCGCCCGGGTGGGCGCCAGGCTCTTGGAGATCAACAGCGTGCTGCCGTTGGGCAGGTGCACCGCCAGCACCCGCTGGCCGGCCGCGGTGCGGCGCGATAGGAACAGTTCGCCACGGATGACGGCCTTCTCCTGCTGCCCGACCGGCAGCCGCTGGCCGGGCTGATTGGCGGTGTAGATCGACCGGCCGGGATTGACCAGCATGGCGTTGACGTCGGAGTAGGCGGTGCCCTCGATCGCCTTGCGCGGATCGGCGGCCAGCGAACCGCTGGCGATCAACATCTCGGTGCGACTCTGCAGTTGATTGTCGATGTCGTTGTAGAGCGCCGCCGAGATCACCGCGTAGACGGCGACCGCCATCAACACCACCACCAGCGCCACCATCGACATCGCCAGCAGCATCACCCGCCAGCGCAGCGACAGGGATGTGCTCTGCGCCGAAGCGCCGTCCTGCCGCCGGTGGAAAAACTGCATCAGGGTGGTGTCTCGCGAAGCACGTAACCCACCCCGCGCACGGTGTAGATCAGCCGCGGCTCCCCTTCGGCTTCAGTCTTACGACGCAGGTACCCGATGTAGACCTCCAGCGCATTGCCCGAGGTGGGGAAGTCGAAGCCCCACACCTCCTCGAGAATGCGGCTGCGGGTGAGCACGCGGCGCGGATTGGCGATCAACATCTCCAACAACGCGAATTCGGTCCGGGTGAGGCTGATCTGCCGGTCACCGCGGGTGACCTCGCGGGTCACCGGGTCCAGCGTCAGGTCCTCGAACGACATCGCCACCGATTCGGACAGGTCCTCGGCGGTGGTGCGACGCAGCAACGCCCGCATCCGCGCCAGCAGTTCCTCCAGGGCAAACGGCTTCGGCAGGTAGTCGTCGGCGCCGGCGTCCAGCCCGGCCACCCGCTCGGAAACCGAGTCGCGGGCGGTCAACACCAGAATCGGCAGGTCGTCACCGGTGCTGCGCAGTTGACGGCAGACCTCCAGGCCGTCCAGCCGCGGCATCATGACGTCCAGGATCATCGCATCGGGCCGTTCGTTGCTGATCGCCTCAAGTGCCTCGACGCCGTCGGTGGCCAACGAGACGGAATAACCATTGAACGACAGGGACCTGCGCAGCGACTCACGCACCGCGCGGTCATCATCAACAACCAGTACCCGGGTAGCCATGTGTGCTATCCAATCATCGAAGGGCGAGCTGGAGCGTCAGGCGCCGGTCGTGTCGGAGCCCTATTAGCGGCGGTCGAGATCAATGAGGCCCAGTCGAGCGGCCTTGAGAAGTCGGCGCGGCACCTTGTGCGCGCGGCCGGCGACCGACACGTTGACCAGGCCGGTTGCCTCGGCCTTCCACTGCGCGCGGCGGGAACGGGTGTTCGCGCGCGACATCCTGCGCTTCGGCACGGCCATGGTCGAGCATCTCCTCAAAAATTGTGCGGGTTGCCGCCAGATACCAGGCAGATACCGATAGCGGGACTTCTGCAAAAGAATAGCGCCTAATCTGTGTCGGCTCCAAAATGGCACAGCCGGCGGTTCAGCGAGGCTCGACGGAGGAGAGGCGAAACTGGGACCGCCGCATCGGGCCGGCGGTTCAGCGAGGCTCGACGGAGGAGAGGCGAAACTGGGACCGCCGCACGGCGCCGGCTACCACCACCGGGACGCCCGCCTTGACGCGACACCAGCGGTACCGGCTAACCTACCGGTTGGTTGAGTGATGGGATTGCGCATGACAGCAGCGGTTCGAATCGGTAACTGCTCAGGCTTCTACGGCGACCGGCACGCGGCGATGCACGAAATGCTCACCGGGGGCGACCTGGACTACCTCACCGGCGACTACCTGGCCGAGCTGACCATGCTGATCCTGGGGCGCGATCGGCTGAAGCATCCGGAACGCGGGTACGCCAAGACCTTCCTGACCCAACTCGAACAATGCCTCGGACTTGCCCGTGACCAGGGCGTTCGCATCGTGGCCAACGCCGGCGGGCTCAATCCGGCCGGCCTGGCCGACGCGGTGCGGGAACTGGCCGACCGGCTCGGCATCCCGGTGCGGGTGGCCCACGTCGAAGGCGACGACCTGCTCCCCCGCGCCACCGAGCTCGGGCTGGGCACTCCGCTGACCGCCAACGCCTACCTGGGCGGCTGGGGCATCGCCGAGTGCTTGGCCGGCGGAGCGGACGTGGTGATCACCGGGCGGGTCACCGACGCCTCGTTGACCGTCGGACCCGCCGCCGCGCACTTCGGCTGGGCCCGCACCGACTATGACCGGCTCGCCGGCGCGGTGGTGGCCGGTCACGTCACCGAATGCGGCATCCAGGCCAGCGGCGGCAACTACGCCTTCTTCACCGAGATTCCCACCGAGCAGCTGCTGCATCCCGGTTTCCCGCTCGCCGAGATCCACGCCGACGGATCATCGGTGATCACCAAGCATCCCGGCACCGGCGGGCTGGTCAGCGTCGACACCGTCACCGCGCAGCTGCTCTACGAGGTCACCGGGGCCCGCTACGCCAACCCCGACGTCACCGCCCGGATCGACAGCATCGAGCTGTCACCCGACGGCCCGGACCGGGTCCGCATCTCCGGCGTGACCGGCGAGCCGCCTCCGCCCACCTGCAAGGTGTCGCTCAACAGCATCGGCGGGTTCCGCAACTCCACCACCTTCGTACTGACCGGCCTGGACATCGAGGCCAAGGCCGAACTGGTCCGCACCCAGCTGGAGGCGGCGCTGCGGGTGCGTCCGGCCGAGCTGCAATGGACATTGGCCCGCACCGACCATCCCGACGCCGACACCGAGGAGACCGCCAGCGCGCTGCTGCACTGCGTGGTGCGCGACCCCGACCCGGCCAACGTGGGCCGCAAGTTCTCCGCGGCCGGCGTCGAGCTCGCGCTGGCCAGCTACCCGGGGTTCTGCGTCACCGCCCCGCCCGGTGACGGCCAGGTCTACGGGGTGTTCACCCCCGGCTACGTCGACGCCACCGCGGTGCCCCATGTCGCGGTACACGCCGACGGCACCCGGGTCGACATCCCGGCCGCGTCGGAAACACTCGAGCTGGCGCCCGCCGCCGAGCCGGCGCTGCCCGAGCCGTTGCCGGCCGGGCCGACGCGGCGCGCGCCGCTGGGACAGATCGCCGGCGCCCGCAGCGGCGACAAGGGCGGCTCCGCCAATGTCGGGGTCTGGGTGCGCACCGACGAGCAGTGGCGCTGGCTGGCGCACACGCTGACCACCGAGATGTTGCAGAAGCTGCTGCCCGAGACCGGCCAATTGCCGGTCACCCGGCATCTGCTGCCCAAGTTGCGCGCGGTGAACTTCGTCATCGAGGGCATCCTCGGCCAAGGCGTGGCCTACCAGGCCCGATTCGACCCGCAGGCCAAGGGGCTGGGCGAATGGCTGCGCAGCCGTCACCTCGAGATACCCGAACAGCTGCTGTCAGAAAGGGCACCGTGAGTATCTGGACCAGTACCGAGCGCCAAGCGCTGCGCAAGACCGTGCGCGGTTTCGTCGAACGCGAGATCTCCCCGCACATCGACGAGTGGGAACGCAGCGGCGAACTACCGCGCGAACTGCACCGCAAGGCCGCCGAGGTCGGCTTGCTGGGTGCGGGCTTCCCCGAGGAGGTCGGCGGCAGCGGCGGGGACGGCGCCGACGCGGTAATCGTCTGCGAGGAGATGCACCAGGCGGGAGCACCAGGCGGCGTGTTCGCCTCCCTGTTCACCTGCGGTATCGCGGTGCCGCACATGATCGCCTCGGGCGACACGCGGCTGATCGAGGAGTTCGTGCGCCCCACCTTGGCCGGGGAGAAGATCGGGTCGCTGGCCATCACCGAGCCCGGCGGCGGCTCGGATGTCGGGCACCTGCGCACCACCGCGCGCCTGGACGGCGATCACTACGTGGTCAACGGCTCCAAGACCTTCATCACCTCCGCGGTCCGCGCCGACTACGTCGTCACCGCGGTGCGCACCGGCGGCCCCGGCGCGGCCGGGGTGTCGCTGCTGGTGGTCGAGAAGGGCACGCCGGGGTTTGAGGTGAGTCGCAAGCTGGAGAAGATGGGCTGGCGATCCTCGGACACCGCCGAGCTGTCCTACGTCGACGCCCGGGTGCCGGTGGCCAACCTGGTCGGCGTCGAGAACACCGGATTCGCCCAGATCGCCGCCGCGTTCGTCTCCGAACGGGTCGGGCTGGCCGCGCAGGCGTACGCCAGCGCACAGCGCTGCCTGGACCTGACCCTGGCGTGGTGCCGGGACCGGGAGACCTTCGGCCGGCCGCTGATCTCGCGGCAGGCGGTGCAGAACACCCTCGCGGAGATGGCCCGCCGGATCGACGTCGCCCGGGTCTACACCCGCCACGTCGTCGAGCGCCAACTGGCCGGGGAATTCAACCTCATCGCCGAGGTGTGTTTCGCCAAGAACACCGCGGTGGAGGCCGGTGAGTGGGTGGCCCACCAGGCGGTGCAGCTGTTCGGGGGCATGGGTTATATGGCCGAGTCCGAGGTGGAGCGTCAGTATCGAGACATGCGCATCATCGGCATCGGCGGTGGAACCACCGAGATCCTGACCTCACTGGCCGCCAAAACGCTTGGATACCAATCGTGACCACCATCAAGTCCACCCTTGACCCCTCCTCCCCCGCCTACACCGAAGCGGCGGCGGCGCTGACCGACAAGCTCGCCGAGATCGATGCCGAGCACGCCAAGGCACTCGCCGGCGGCGGACCGAAGTACGTCGAACGGCACCACGCCCGGGGCAAGCTGACCGCCCGGGAGCGCATCGAGCTGCTCATCGACGCCGACTCGCCCTTCCTCGAGCTGTGCCCGCTGGCCGCCTGGGGCAGCGACTTCCAGGTCGGTGCCAGCGTGGTCACCGGAATCGGTGCGGTCAGCGGCGTCGAGTGCATGATCATCGCCAACGACCCGACGGTCAAAGGCGGTACGTCGAATCCGTGGACGCTGCGAAAGATTCTGCGGGCCAACCAGATCGCCTTCGAGAACCGGCTTCCGCTGATCTCCCTGGTGGAATCCGGCGGGGCGGACCTGCCCACCCAGAAGGAAGTCTTCATCCCCGGCGGTCAGATGTTCCGCGACCTGACCCGGCTGTCGGCCGCCGGCATCCCGACCATCGCGCTGGTGTTCGGCAACTCCACCGCCGGCGGGGCCTATGTGCCCGGCATGTCCGACCACGTGGTGATGATCCGGGAACGCTCGAAAGTGTTCCTGGCCGGCCCGCCGCTGGTGAAGATGGCCACCGGCGAGGAGTCCGACGACGAATCACTCGGTGGCGCCGAGATGCACTCCCGCACGTCCGGCCTCGGCGACTACTTCGCCAACGACGAGCTCGACGCACTGCGCATCGGCCGCCGGATCGTGGCCCGGCTGAATTGGGTCAAGCAGGGTCCGGAGCCGGCTGCGGTCGTCGAGCCGAAGTACGACGCCGACGAGCTGATCGGCATCGTGCCGGCCGATCTGCGCATCCCGTTCGATCCGCGGGAGGTGATCGCCCGCATCGTCGACGGCTCGGACTTCGACGAGTTCAAGGCCATGTACGGCTCGTCGCTCATCACCGGCTGGGCCCGGCTGCACGGGTATCCGATCGGCATCCTGGCCAACGCGCGCGGGGTGCTGTTCAGCGAGGAATCCCAGAAGGCGACCCAGTTCATCCAGCTGGCCAACCGGTCTGACACCCCACTGTTGTTCCTGCACAACACCACCGGGTACATGGTCGGCAAGGCCTATGAAGAGGGCGGCATGATCAAGCACGGCTCGATGATGATCAACGCCGTGTCGAACTCGACGGTGCCGCACATCTCGCTGCTGATCGGGGCCTCCTACGGCGCCGGGCATTACGGCATGTGCGGGCGGGCCTACGATCCGCGGTTCCTGTTCGCCTGGCCGAGCTCCAAAGCCGCGGTGATGGGCGGCACGCAGCTGGCCGGGGTCATCTCGATCGTGAGCCGCGCCGCTGCCGAGGCCCGCGGCCAGCAGGTGGACGAGGCGGCCGATGCCGCGCTGCGGGCCGCGATCGAAGCCCAGATCGAGGCGGAGTCGCTGCCGATGTTCCTGTCCGGCCGGCTCTACGACGACGGGGTGATCGACCCGCGCGACACCCGCACCGTGCTGGGAATGTGTTTGTCCGCCATTGCCAATGGCCCGGTCGAGGGGACGTCGAACTTCGGCGTCTTCCGGATGTGAGCGCGATGAGCGCTTGCGCGAAGAGCAGAAGGCAGAGTCAATGATCAGTAACGTCCTGGTGGCCAATCGCGGCGAGATCGCCCGTCGGGTCTTCGCCACCTGCCGCCGGCTGGGGCTGGGCACCGTCGCGGTCTACACCGACCCCGACGCCGCCATGCCGCACGTCGCCGAAGCCGACGCGAAAGTGCGGCTGCCGCAGACCACGTCCTACCTGTCGGCCGAGACGATCATCGACGCGGCCCGTGCCGCCGGGGCCGACGCCATCCACCCCGGCTACGGATTCCTGTCCGAGAACGCCGATTTCGCCGCCGCAGTGCAGGACGCCGGGTTGACCTGGATCGGGCCGCCGGTGGCCGCGGTGACCTCGATGGGATCCAAGATCGAATCGAAGAAGATGATGGCCGCCGCCGGCGTGCCGGTCCTGGAAGAGCTGGACCCGGCATCGGTCACCGCCGAACAACTTCCGGTGCTGGTGAAGGCCTCCGCCGGCGGCGGCGGCCGCGGCATGCGGGTGGTCACCGAACTGTCGGCCCTGGCCGACGAGGTCGCGGCCGCCCAGCGCGAGGCCGCCTCGGCATTCGGTGACCCCACGGTGTTCTGCGAGCGCTACCTGCCGACCGGCCACCACATCGAGGTCCAGGTGATGGCCGATGCGCACGGCACGGTGTGGCCGGTCGGTGAGCGGGAATGCTCGATTCAGCGCCGTCACCAGAAGATCATCGAGGAGGCTCCCTCTCCCCTGGTGGAGCGCACCCCGGGCATGCGCGCCAAACTCTTCGAGGCGGCCCGGCTGGCGGCGAGCGCGATCGGCTACACCGGTGCCGGCACGGTGGAGTTCTTGGCCGACTCCCGCGGCGAGTTCTACTTCCTGGAGATGAACACCCGGCTGCAGGTCGAGCACCCGGTCACCGAGGAGACCACCGGCGTCGACCTGGTCGAACTGCAGATAGCGGTGGCCGACGGCGCCCGGCTCGACCCCGAACCCCCGCCGGCCCATGGGCATTCGATCGAGGTGCGGCTCTACGCCGAAGACCCGGGCAGCGGCTGGCAGCCGCAGGCCGGCACGGTGCACGCCGTCGACGTGCCCGGCGTCGCGGCGCAGTTCGGCTCGCTGTGCCGACACACCGGCATCCGGCTGGACTCCGGTGTCGTCGACGGATCGACCGTCTCGATCCACTACGACCCGATGCTGGCCAAGGTGATCAGCTACGCGCCGACCCGCCGGCAGGCGGCCACGGTGCTGGCGAGCGCGCTGGCCCGCACCCGACTGCACGGGTTGCGCACCAACCGCGATCTGCTGGTCAACGTGCTGCGCCACCCGGCGTTCCTGGACGGGGCAACCGACACGGCGTTCTTCGACACCCACGGCCTGGCCGAACTGTCCGCGCCGCTGGCCGACACGGCGACGGTGCGCACCGCGGCGGTCGCGGCCGCGCTGGCCGACGCCGCACACAACCGGGCCACCGCCCAGGCGTTCGGCTCCGTTCCCGGCGGCTGGCGCAACGTGCCGTCTGGATTTCAGACCAAGACCTACGCCGCCGACGACGGCACCGAGCATCGGATCGAATACCGTTTCACCCGAACCGGATTGATCGTCAAGGACTGCGATGTCAGGCTGGTCTCGGCCGGCCCCGACGAGGTGGTGCTGGCCGACCCGGCCGGTGTCGCCCGCACGTTCACCGTCGCGCGCTACGGCTCAGCTTCCCAGGACGTCTACGTCGACTCCCCCGCCGGCGGCGTGCACCTGGTGGCGTTGCCTCGCTTCCCGGACCCCGAATCGGCCGTCGAACAGGGATCACTGCTGGCACCGATGCCTGGCAACGTGATCCGACTGGGCGCCGGACTGGGTGACGCGGTGACCGCCGGCCAACCGCTGATCTGGCTGGAAGCCATGAAGATGGAGCACACCATCAGCGCGCCGTCGGACGGGGTGCTCACCCAACTCGACGTCAAGCCCGGCGACCAGGTAGAGGTCGGTGCCGTGCTGGCCCGTGTCGAACAGCAAGCAGAAGGAGACCCAGAATGAGCGACACCAGCTTCATCGAAAACGACGAACGCCGCGCCCTGCGCGATGCCGTCGCGGCGATGGCCTCGAACTACGGCCAGGACTACTACCTGGAGAAGGCCCGCGCCGGGCAGCACACCGACGAACTGTGGAACGAGGCCGGCAAACTCGGCTTCATCGGCGTCAACCTCCCCGAGGAGTACGGCGGTGGCGGCGCCGGCATGTACGAACTGTCGCTGGTCATGGAAGAGATGTCGGCCAACGGGTGTGCGCTGCTGATGATGGTCGTCTCGCCTGCCATCAACGGCACCATCATCTCCAAGTTCGGCACCGACGAGCAGAAGAAGCGGTGGATCCCCGGCATCGCCGACGGATCGCTGACCATGGCGTTCGCCATCACCGAACCGGACGCCGGGTCGAACTCGCACAAGATCACCACCACCGCGCGCCGCGACGGGTCGGACTGGATCCTCAAGGGCCAGAAGACCTTCATCTCCGGTATCGACCAGGCGCAGGCGGTCCTGGTGGTCGGCCGCAGCGAAGACGCCAAGACCGGCAACCTGCGGCCCGCCCTGTTCGTGGTGCCCACCGACACCCCCGGATTGACCTACACCCCGATCGAGATGGAGCTGGTCAGCCCGGAGCGCCAGTTTCAGGTGTTCCTCGACGACGTCCGGCTGCCGGCCGACGCGCTGGTGGGCTCCGAGGACGCCGCCATCGCGCAACTGTTCGCCGGGCTGAACCCCGAACGCATCATGGGCGCGGCCAGCGCGGTCGGCATGGGCCGCTTTGCGATCGGCAAGGCCGTCGACTACGTCAACACCCGTCAGGTGTGGAAGACCCCGATCGGCGCGCACCAGGGCCTGTCGCATCCGCTGGCTGCCAATCACATCGAGATCCAGTTGGCCAAACTGATGATGCAGAAGGCGGCGACGTTGTACGACGCCGGCGACGACTTCGGGGCTGCGGAGGCGGCCAACATGGCCAAATACGCCGCCGGCGAGGCGTCGACGCGGGCGGTCGACCAGGCGGTGCAGTCGCTCGGTGGTAACGGCCTGACCAAGGAATACGGCATCGCCGCGGCGATCACCTCGTCTCGGCTGGCCCGCATCGCGCCGGTGAGCCGGGAGATGATCCTGAACTTCGTCGCGCAGACGTCGCTGGGCCTGCCACGGTCGTACTGATGGACACGCTGGTTTCCTACACCGGTCCCGAGGACACCGCAGACGGCTCGGCCCGGCTGACCCTGGACTCGCCGCACAACCGCAACGCGCTGTCGAGCAGGCTGGTCGCCCAGCTGCACGCGGGCCTGCGCGACGCCGCGGCCGACCCGAACGTGCGGGTGGTGGTGCTCGGACACACCGGCAAGACGTTCTGCGCCGGGGCGGATCTGAGCGAGGCGTCGGGCGGCGATCCCGGCGAGCTCGCCGCCGACCGGGCCCGTGAGATGGCGGCGCTGCTGCGGGCGATCGTCGAGTCGCCGCGACCGGTGATCGCCGCGGTCAACGGCCACGTACGCGCCGGCGGCATGGGGCTGGTCGGCGCGTGCGATATCGCGGTCGCCGGGCCGGCCAGCACCTTCGCGCTGACCGAGGCCCGGATCGGCGTGGCGCCGTCGATCATCTCCCTGACGCTGCTGCCGAAGCTGTCGGCCAGGGCAGCGGCGCGCTACTACCTGACCGGGGAGAAATTCGGCGCCGCCGAAGCCGCGAAGATCGGGCTGATCACGCTGGCCGCCGAGGATGTGGAGGCGACCGTCGCGGGCCTGGTCGCCGATCTGCGGCTCGGATCTCCGCAGGGGCTGGCGGCCTCCAAGGCGCTGACCACCGCGGCGGTACTGGCCGGGTTCGACCGGGATGCCGAACGGCTCAGCGTCGCCTCAGCGCGGATGTTCGTCTCCGCGGAGGCCCGCGAAGGCATGCTCGCCTTCCTGCAGAAGCGTCCCCCCAGCTGGGCCGGCTGACACCCTCACGCCGGCCCGTCGCGCTCCGGTTCGCCGGGCACTTTGGGGCAACCCTGCTCGTGGCAAATCAGTTCGTCGTAGGCTGTCTAGCCAATGAGAAACTCAGCCCGGCGAAGCGACGAGACCCACGGCACGCCCTCGCGTGCCGCGGACACCGACCGGATCCAGCTGGCGCAGCTGCTCGGCGACGCCGCTGCGCAGGGCCAACTGCCGATGAGCGAGTATGAGGACCGGCTGGCCAAGGCCTATGCGGCGCAGACCTACGACGAGCTCGACCGGCTGCGTGCCGACCTTCCGGGTTCTTCGGTATGCCCGCACCGCGGCGGCGACTGCAAACCCGCGCCCTCGACACTGCTGCTGGCGATCATGAGTTCGTTCGAGCGGCGCGGGCGGTGGAACGTACCCAAGCGGCTGACCACGTTCTCGCTGTGGGGCGGCGGCGTCATCGACCTGCGCTACGCCGACTTCACCGCACCCGACGTCGAGATCAACGCCTACTCGATCATGGGCGGGCAGACCATTCTGTTGCCGCCGGAAGTCAACGTCGACATCCAGGGGCATGGCGTCATGGGCGGCTTCGACCAGCGTGTCGAGGGCCGGGGCACGCCGGGCGCCCCGACGGTGCGAATCCGCGGCTTTGCACTGTGGGGCGGAGTGGGCATCAAGCGCAAACAGCGCAAGTCGCGCAGCTGAGGGTGCTAGGGCCTCCGTCGACTGATCACGACGGCGGATCGCGGTAGAGCGCCGGATCGTCGAGCTGGCCCAGTAGTGCGGTCAACTGGTCCACGAGCTGATCGGGCTGCAGGTGTATGTCACCGGCCAGCCAGGCACCGATCGTCTGTGCCACCCCGCCGACCACGAAATGGGCGGCCGCCTTGATCCGGTCGTTGCCCGGCACCCGGAGCACGTTTTCGACGTGGCGGCCGGACAGCATCGCGAACAGCGCACTCGACTGCGCCCGTTTGCGTACCAGCAACGCGTTGGTCAGCCGGGTGCTGAACAAGATCCTGCCGACACGGGCGTCTCCGGCGATGGCCGCCACCAGGTGGGCCATGCCGGCGCGCGTCTGTTCGGCGGGAGGCGCCGCGGCCACGGCCTCCTGGGTGCTGGCGGCCAGGTCATTGACCACCCACTCGAAGACGGCCGCGACGAACTCGTCCTTGTCGGTGAAACTCTCGTAGAAATAGCGGGACGCCACCCCGGCCCGGCGGCACAGCGCGCGAACGGTCAATGCGGGCATCTCGCGCCCGCCGAGCAGATCGAGGCCGGCGACTAGCAGCCGTTCTCGGCGTTCGGCCAGCCGATCTGCGGCCTGCACCCCCCGGTACGGGCGCTCCGGCGCAACGCTCCCCATACCCACCATGTTGACAGCGGGCCCCAGGCTCGGCAATATCAGGAAACCGATGTTCTCACAATTGCGAGGGGTGCAGCCATGACGATCAGCGAACCGATCCCGTTGGTGGAGCGTTCGGTGAGCGATTCGACGAGCACACAACCCGCACCTCATCGGCGGTCGTTGCTGCCGCAGGTCTCCTGCACCGACAACATGATGATGGGTGTGGCGCTGTTGGCCGGGCCCGCCAACGTGATCATGCAACTCGCCCGTCCCGGCGTGGGTTATGGCGTGCTGGAGAGCCGCGTCGAAAGCGGGCGCGTCGACCTGCATCCGATCAAGCGGGCTCGCACCACGTTCACCTATCTGGTCGTCGCCACCCAGGGCAGCGACGAGCAGAAGGCCGCGTTCCGCGAGGCGGTCAACAGTGCGCACCGCCAGGTTCGCTCGACGGCCGACAGCCCGGTGAAGTACAACGCCTTCGACCGCGATCTGCAGCTGTGGGTGGGCGCCTGCCTGTACAAGGGCAACGTCGACGTGCACCGTATCTTCCTCGGTGAGATGGACGACGAGCACGCCGACCGGCACTACCACAATGAGGGCAAGGCCATGGCCACCATGCTCCAGGTCCCCGAGGACATGTGGCCGGCGGATCGGGCCGCTTTCGACCGGTACTGGCAGGAGCAGCTGGACAAGGTGCACATCGACGACACCGTCCGCGACTACCTGCTTCCCATCGCCGCCAGCCGATTGCGCGGCATGACCCTGCCGGGACCGCTACAGCGGGCGAACGAACGGCTCGCCCTGTTGATCACCACCGGATTCCTGCCGCAGCGCTTCCGCGACGAGATGCAGTTGCCGTGGGACGCGGACAAGCAACGCCAGTTCGACCGGTTGATGGGCGTGATTCGAGGGGTCAACAACCTGCTGCCGAAATTCCTGCGCGGCTTCCCGTTCAATGTGCTGCTGTGGGACGTCGACCGGCGTATCCGCACCGGCCGCCCGCTGGTGTAGCGACCGGGTGAATTGACGCCTGCCCACCGATCGCTACGCTCTTACAGAGCTGGTGCACCAGGAAGGCGGTAGGCGATGCACGTCGACCCTCAGGCATTGCGCACCGGGGCCAACGTGTCCGATGACGCCGGTGGCCACGCCCGCAACGGTGCGCAGCGGCTGGGATCCGCCGGTGTGGCCGCCGGGATTTTCGGCGACTTCGACGACGCACACAGCTTCCACGCCGCGTTGGGCAGCGCCAAGGACGGCCACCGCGACGCGCTGCAGGGCCACCATCAGAACCTGACCGGCATCGCCGAGAACGTGCGCACCGCCGCGACGGCCTTCACCCGCATGGACAACGACAACGCCGAACAACTGCGAGACGTAATCGGGCCCGTTCCCGGGCGGTGAGCCGCCCGCGCCTGCAACGCCAGGCCGGATTTCCCGCGCAAGCCCCGGCCGAAGATCGCGCCCGATTCCGCCCTGCGAGAATGCAGCCATGGTCGAGCAGAGCCTCTGGATGCAAAAGGTCGCCGCCGATCCCGGGCACTCACAGTGGTATATCGAGCGCTTCCGTCAAATGGCCCGCGCCGGTAACGATCTGGCCGGCGAAGCACGATTCATCGACGCGATGGCGTCGCGTGGCGCTCGCATCCTCGATGCCGGCTGCGGCCCGGGCCGGGTGGCCGGCCTGTTGTCCGCGGCCGGTCACGACGTGGTGGGTGTCGACGTCGATCCGGAGCTCATCGAGGCGGCCGAACACGATCATCCGGGCCCGCGCTACCTGGTCGGTGACCTGGCCGAACTCGACCTGCCCGCTCGCGGTATCCCCGAACCGTTCGAGGTGATCGTGTCAGCCGGCAATGTCATGACGTTCGTGGCACCGAGCACCCGCGTCGAGGTGCTGCGCCGGTTGCGCGCGCACTGCGCCGACGACGGACGAACCGTGATCGGTTTCGGCGCCGATCGGGACTATGAGTTCGACCAGTTCCTCGACGACGCGGCGACCACCGGATTCGCGGTCGACCTGCTGCTGGGCACCTGGGATCTGCGGCCCTTCACCGCCGATTCCGACTTTCTGGTCGCCGTGCTGCGCCCAGGTCAGCGCGAAGCCTGATCCTCCTCCTCGGTGAGCTCGACCAACTGGTCGACGGCCAGCACCTCGGTCATGTCCTGCTCCTGGTAGGCCAGTCGACCCACCCGGTGGGCGACAACCGGCGCCGTGATCAGGGTGAAGATGATGCTCACGGTCACCATCCCGGCATCGTGGCTGCCGCGTAGCCGGATCAACGCGGCGACCAGCACCAGTATCAGTCCCAGCACCTGCGGTTTGGTGGCCGAATGCATCCGGGCCAACGTGTCCGGGAAGCGCACCACCCCGATCGCCGCGGTCAGCGCCAGCACCGCCCCGGCAAGACCCAACACACTGGCGAACAGGTCCAGCACGATCATGACTGCCCCCCCGAGTCCAGCGGCGTGTCCGGCACCCGGAAGCGGGCCACACTGACCGATCCGATGAAGCCGACCAGGGCCAGCGCCGCCAGGCTGTAGGTCACGGTGGTGTCCCGGCTGACCGCAGCCCAAATACCGATGCCGCACATGGTCATCGCGGCCAGCGTGTCCAAGGCCACCAGTCGGTCCAGCGTGCTGGGCCCGGCCAGCAGCCGATACATGGTGATGACCGCCGCGAAACCCAGCAGAACGCCCGCGGTGCCCCAGATCACGGTCATGCGCCTGCTCCCGCCGGCAGCCAGTCCTCGTCGCGCTCGAACGCGTCGATCAACAGCCGCTCCACCTGCGCAGCCTGGTGGTAGAACCGCTCGACGGAACGAGCATTTCCAACATCGATCACGTGGCAATACAGGATGCGCCGTACCTGGTCGATCTCCAGCACCATCGATCCGGGAATCAGCGTGGTGATGCCGGCCGCCAACACCAACACCAGATCCGATTTGATGGTCAGCGGCACCCGCAGCACCCCGGTCTGCGGCGGCGGGCCGGGTCTGATCGCCAGCCACATCAACTGGCCACTGGACACCACCAGGTACCACGCGAACAGCCCCAGCAGCTTGAGTGCCGACCACGGATGCACCTTGCCCTGCACCGGTACCGGCGGCAGTGGCAGCAGCACCATGATGACCACGGCGACCGCGATCCCGACGACGAGGTTGGGGATCGTGAAGCGGCCCCACAGCAACGTCCAGATGACGGACAGGCCACACAACGCAGCGATCCGTAGCGCGATCGGCCTCACGGCGCACCTCCTGCCAACACGGCCGAGATGTATTCACCACGGTCGAGCACCTCGGCTGCGGCGCGTTCGGCGTAACCGAAGATCGGGCCCGCCATGACGGTGAACGCCAGCCCCAGCACGATCAGGCCGACCGTCGGCACCACCATCCCGATGGGCATCCGGCCCACATCAGCGCGGTCGTCGAAGGCGACCTCGCCGATGTCATCGAGCAGCACCGGCGGTGCGGCGCGCACCAGCTCTCCCTCGGGAGCATCACTGCGCAACCGCCAGAACGCCCGGGTCCACACCCGCGCCAGCACGAACAGGGTCAGCAGACTGGTCACCACCGCGCCGCCCACCAGGCACCAGGCCAGCACCGACCCGTCGCGAACCCCGGCCTGCAATACCGCCGTCTTGCCGATGAAGCCCGAGAACGGCGGAATACCACCGAGATTGAACGCCGGGGCCAGGAACATGAACGCCAGCAACGGATTGGCCACCAAACCGCCGAGCCGTTTCAGCGACGATGCGCCGCCCTGGCGTTCGATCAATCCGGCCGCCAGGAACAATGTGGTCATCACGATAATGTGGTGCATCACGTAGAAGATGGCGCCGGACATGCCCAATTCGCTCGACAACGCCACCCCGAACACCATGAAACCGATGTGGCTGACCAGCGTGAAGGACAGCACCCGTTTGATGTCGCTTTGCGCGATGGCGCCGAAGATACCGGCCAGCATGGTGAGCAACGCCCCGACCAGCAGCACCGAGTCCAGCCCGGCGTCGGGGAACAGCAGCGAATGGGCGCGGATGATCGCGTAGACACCGACTTTGGTCAGGATGCCGGCGAACACGGCGGTGATCGGGGCGGGCGCGGTGGGATAGGAATCGGGCAACCAGGCCGACAGCGGGAAGACCGCGGCTTTGATGCCAAACCCCACCAGGAACACCGCGAACACCGCGCTGCGGGTGCCGTCTGGCATGCCGGTGGTGCGAACGGCCAACTCAGCCAGGTTCAGCGTGCCGGTCGAGGCGTAGACCAGCGCGATGCCGAGCAGGAAGATCAACGACGACGTCATGGACACCATCACGTAGCCGATACCGGCCCGGATCCGTTCTGCGCTCGCACCGATGGTCAGCAACACGAAGCTGGCAGCCAACAGCATCTCGAACCCGACGAAGAGGTTGAACAGGTCACCGGCCAGGAACGCCAGGGAGACACCGGCCGACAGCGTCAAATATGTGGGCAGGAAGATCGACACCGGTTGCCGGTCGTCACCGTCGCGGACCCCCTGTCCGATGGCGTAGACGATCACCGCCAGCAGCACAACCGCCGACACGATCAGCATCAGTGCCGACAGCCGGTCGACCACCAGGGTGATGCCGAGCGGCCCGCGCCCGCCCTCGGTCGGGCCCCAGCCGCCGACGTGCAACGCCAGGGTGCCCTCTCGGTCGGACAGGAACAGCAGTGCGGCGGTGACCGCGACATCCGCGGCCAACGTACCGATGGTGATCGGCTGCTGCAGCTTGGGACGCCGGCCGACGATCAGGGTCAGTGCAGCGCCCAGCGTGGGCAGTAGTACCGGAAGCGGGATCAGGGCAGCAGCGATACTCACCGCGACACCCCGCTTTCCGCGACAGTGCTTTCCACGACGGCGTCCAATTCACCGGGCGCCACCGGCTCACTGTGGTCGGCCTCGGCGGCGATGATCTCCTCGTCGGAGAGCTGGGACAGCCGGATCGCCTCCTCGTCGTCACCGATGTCGTCGTCGGTGGTCAGGTGGTAGGAGCGGTAGGTCAGGGCCAGCACGAATGCGGCGATGCCCATGGTGATGACGATGGCGGTCAGCACCATGGCCTGGGCCAGCGGGTCGGCGTCGTTTTCCATGCCCTCGGTGCTGTGGTAGATCGGCGGGCTGCCGCCCGGTCCGGAAACATCGATGATCAGCAGGTTGATGGCATTGCCGATCATCATCAGGCCCAGCAACGATCGGGTGAGGTTGCGCTCCAGCAGCATGTACACCCCGCAGGACGTGAGTCCGGCGGCCATCAACAAGGGAACCAGATGTGCGGTCATGGTGTCCTCACCACCGGGCGTTGCGCAGGTCGCTGCTCGGCCACCTGGTCGAGTCGGGCACCGAGGCTGCGCAGGACGTCGAGCACCATGCCGACCACGACCAGATACACCCCCACATCGAAGAACAACGAAGTCACCAGCTTGACCTGGCCCACTATCGGCAGGCTGAACGACAGCGCCGCCGACGACAGCACCGGTGCACCGAGGAACAGCGACGCCAGCGCCGTGGCGGCCACCATGCTCAGGCCCACGCCCAGGATTTTGCCGGAGTCCAGCGGCAGTGTCTCGCCGAGCTCGTATCGCCCGCCCGCCAGATAGCGCAGCGCCAGCGCCAGTCCGGCAGCCAATCCGCCGGCGAAACCGCCGCCCGGATTGTTGTGCCCGGCGAACAGGAAATAGACCGAGACGACCATGATCAGCGGGAAGATCATCCGGCTCGCGACCTCCAACACCAGCGACCGCTGATCGGGATCGTGGTAGGCGCTGCCGCGCAGCCAGGTGGTGGACCCGATCGCGGGGCTGTACGGCGTGGCGACCCGGGGATCCATCCGATGCGCATCGGGATCGGCGGTCCGAGGGGCCCGCCCGAATCGGCGAGTTCGGAACACCATCGAGGCCACTCCGGTGGCCGCCACCAGCAACACCGAGATCTCTCCGAGGGTGTCCCAGGCCCGGATGTCGACCAGGATCACGTTGACGGCGTTGGCGCCGTAGCCGCGCAGATAGGCCGCGGAGGGCAACAGATCGGCGACGCCATCGCTGGTGCGGGCCGCCATCGCGAAGGCCCCCAGCACAGCGACGCTGGCGCCGACCATGATGGACAACACCGCCCGCGACAGCCGGTTCGTCTCCATCGTGGGACGCGCGGTCTCCGCCGGCAGCGTCCGCAGCACCAGCACGAAGATCACCACGGTCACGGTCTCGACGAGCAACTGGGTCAAGGCCAGGTCGGGGGCACCGTGAAAAGCGAACGCCACGGCGCAGCCGTACCCGGTCACCCCGACCATCAGCACCGCAGACAGCCGGTTGCGAGCCACGGTCGCACCGATCCCGCCGGCGACCACCAGCACCGCCACGGTGAGCTGCAACGGGGTGTCCCACAGCTGCAGGTCGACCCGGTCACGCGCACCCAGCATCAGCGCGGCCAGCGGCAGCACCACCAGCGTCACGAATATCACCGCTTGGTTGAACGGCAGCGAGCCACGCTGGGTGATCGCGGTCACCCGGACCGCAGCCACATCGAGCAACCGGATGAAATCGTCGTACATTTCGTCGGCCTTGCCCAGCGGAAGTCGGCGCAACCGGCTCAGGCCCAGCGGGCCGCGCGCGGCGAACACACTGAAGCCCACCAGCAGCACCATCGCCGAGAGCAGTACCGGTAGCCCCGCGCCGTGCCACAACGCAAGGTGGTAGCCGGAGCCGTCGGGCATCGTGTCGGCGTAGCCGTGCAACACCGTGTCCAGCCCGATCGACCACAACCCGAGGCCCAGGCTGGCGGCGGCCAACACCGCGGGGGCCGCCAAGAACGCCGCAGTCGGTCGGTGCAGTTCGGCGACATGCGTGCTGGGCTCGGGCAGGCCTTTGCCGGCGAAGCCGCCCCAGACGAACCGCGCACTGTAGATCACGGTGAATACCGAGGCAACCACCGCGGCACCCAATACATACGGGCTGGAAGAGCCCAACGACGGGGCTCCGGCCTCGGTCCCGAAAATCGTCTCCTTGGCGATGAAACCCACGAACGGCGGCACCCC
Organism: Mycolicibacter algericus DSM 45454; assembly: GCF_002086455.1. Lineage (GTDB taxonomy): Bacteria > Actinomycetota > Actinomycetes > Mycobacteriales > Mycobacteriaceae > Mycobacterium > Mycobacterium algericum. Next base: position 14,146 of record NZ_MVHC01000017.1, on the reverse strand, counting down.
GGCCATGCTGGCGGCCGCGGCGGCGGCAATCACGAACAGTCCCGGAGCGCGGCGACCCAGGCCGGCCAGCTCCCGCAGGTCGCGGGTGCCGGTGGCATGGTCGATGATCCCCACCACCATGAACAGCGTCGCCTTGGCCGCCGCGTGGGCACACATGGCGGTCAGACCGGCCAACATCAGGTCGCCGCCACCGGCGCCGACCAGTGTGATCATCAGACCCAACTGGCTGACGGTGCTGTAGGCCAGCAGCAGCTTCAAGTCGTATTCGCGGACCGCGCGCCAGCCGGCGAGCAGGGCGGTGGCCAGGCCCAGCACCAGCACCGTCGGCCGCCATCCCGGTGAGTCGGCGAACGCCGGGGTCAGCCGCGCCACCAGATAGATCCCGGCCTTGACCATCGCCGCGGCGTGCAGGTAGGCGCTGACCGGCGTCGGCGCCGCCATCGCGCCCGGCAGCCAGAAATGCAACGGGATGATCGCCGACTTGCTGAGCGCCCCGACCAGGACCAACAGCACGCCGACCGTGACCACCGTGCCGGACGGCGGACTCGCCACCAGCTCCGACAGCAGGTAAGTCCCCGCCGTCTCACCCAGCATGATCAGGCCGACCAGCATCGCCAGGCCGCCGGCGGTGGTCACCACCAACGCCTGGATGGCAGCGCGGCGGTTGATGGCACGTTCGGCGTAGTGACCGATCAGCAGGAACGACAACACCGTGGTCATTTCCCAGAACACGTACAGCACCAGCATGTTGTCGGCGACCATCAACCCGAACATGGAACCGGCGAATCCGACCATCTTCGCGGCGAACCCGGGCAGCCGCGGATCGAGGTCACAGTGGGGGCTGACGGGGCGGAAGTACTCGGCGCAGTAGAACAGCACCAGGGCGCCGATCCCCAGTGCCAGCACGCTCATGATCGCGGCCAGCGAGTCGAAGCGCAGGTCGATGTCCATCGACAGCCCGGGCACCCAGGACACCGTCGTTCGTCGATCGTCGGCCGGGCCGGTGGGCCAGTTCGCCACCACCCACACCAGCGATACCAGCGGGATCGCTCCCAGCGGATAGAACGCCGCCCGTCCCCATCTGCGCACCATCAGCGGAGCCAAAGCCGTGCCGACAGTATGGGCAAGCAGTATCGCTAGCATCACGCTCCACGGGACAAATTGATCCCGGCAACGGAATCAGTTCTAGTACGAACGTCGGACACATGAGCGGCGCCGGACGGCACCGCTGGCGGCCGCGGCAACGACAGGCACGTCGAGTCCGGCTTCAAACGTACCCGAATCGCCCGCCCCGGCTGAATCCAGTTTCTGCGGCAAAACAGTCGAGCGCCATGGAATGCAACCCCCATTCAACGGGGGGGCGGACCCCCACGCAGCCTCCCCTGCGGCGTTTCGCTAGGCCTCGATCAGGCCAGCTCGGATGGCATAACGGGTGAGCGCCAAGCGGTCGCGCAAGCCGAGCTTCTGCAGGGTATTCGTCCGATGCCGGTCGACCGTCTTGGCACTGATACCGAGTGTTTTCGCGATCTCGCGCGCCGAAAAACCTTCGGCGATCAGCTTCAGCACCTCCTCCTCGCGCGGCGTGAGGATGTTGTCCGGCAAATCAGCGCCCTGGCGTGTCCGGTGCAGATAGTCGCGGATCAGCGCGGTCACCGCCCCGGCGTACAGAAACGGTTCGCCGCGCATCGTCGCCCGGCAGGCCTCGAGCAGGTCCCGGTCGGCGACGGACTTGAGCACGTAGCCCGATGCGCCCGCCTTGAGGGCTTCGAAGAAATACTGCTCGTTGTCGTGCATCGACAGCATCAGCACCCGGACATGGGGATGACTGCGGTTGATCTCGCGCGCCGCCTGCAGCCCGGTCATCCGCGGCATCGCGATATCAAGGATCGCCAGATCGACCGGGGTGTTCTGCAGAGCCGTCAGCGCCTCGGACCCGTCGGCCGCTTCGGCCACCACGGATAGGTCCGGCTCGGCATCCAGGATCATCCGCAGCCCGCTGCGCACCAGGGCGTGGTCGTCGGCGAGCATGATGCGGGCCGGCTTTAGCGCCATCACCTACCTCCCGTGCTCAGTCGGACCGGCACCGTCAGCCGGACTTCGGTTCCCTCGTTGCTCGGGGAGCTGATCGTCAGGGTGGCCTGCACCAGCAGGGCGCGTTCCCGCATTCCGGTGATCCCCGCTCCTTCAGCGCTCACCCCGCCCTTGCCGTTGTCGGCGATCCGCAGCGTGAGCCGTGATGCGGCATCGATGTGCAGATCCAGCCATGCCTTCTGCGCTCCGGAATGGCGGGCGATATTGGTCAGGCCCTCCTGGGCGATGCGGTAGCAGACCAAGCTGACGTCGGGGCTCACCTGATCGGCGTGCGAGGTGATCTGCTTGACGACGTCGATGCCGGTCGCCTGGGTGAATTGGTTGCACAACGCTTGCAGTGCACTGCGCAGCCCGAGATCCTCCAGCGCATCCGGGCGCAGCCGGCGGGCGATGCCGCGCACCTCGTCGAGGCTGGCACGCACTATTTCCTGGGCGTCGCCGAGATCCCCGCGGATCTCCGCGGGCGCGGCGTCCACCGCCCGCTTGAGCGTGAGCAGGGCGACGGTAAGAGTTTGGCCGATCTGATCGTGCAACTCCCGGGCGATCCGCTGCCGCTCGTTCTCCTGCACGGTCAGCACCGACGCGTTCGACGAGGCCCGCTCCGTTTCCAGCCGGTCCAGCATGGCGTTGAAGGATTCGATGAGGTGGTGCAGGTCGCCGGCGCCCGGGTCGTGGACGCGGTCACTGGGATTGGGCGGATCGACCCGCCGCATTGACGCGGCGAGCCGATCCAGGGGGGCAAGGCTCGATCGCAACAGCAGTGCGTTGGCGCCCACCACGATGGCCAGCCCGACGACAAGAACCGGGATCTCGGCCAGCTGGATGCGCGTCGACACTCTCGCCGGGGACATGGCAAGCACCAGTGTGCCCAGGGTGAAGACCAGACCGTTGATCAGCACGACCCGGCGAAACAGCCCACGCGCAGGGGGGTGCGCTCGCCGTCGAAACCTGTCGACGACCGCTGTCCACCGGTGCATGCCACCACCATCGTCTCCGCAGCACCCGGTTGTCCATACGGGTTACCGCGCACACCGAATGGGTGTCAAACACCATGGCGACTGACCGGTTCCGGCTCGGAGAATGAAATTACGCCCAGGCTGCGCGACAATTGACGGCGCGTAGGAACCCCGGAGTGTCGAGCGCACCGGTCAGCGCTGGGCGGGTTAGATCGAGGGGATCAGACCGTAGAGTAACCCACATCAACACAGCTGACCCAGAAACCGGAGGGATGCAACGGCGATGAATCGCATTACCGGTTCGCACCCACCGGCCACCGGCCACAACGTGGTCCGGACGCCGCGTCCTGCCCGGGGCTGAGAAATGGATTTCGCGGCGTTACCACCGGAGGTCAACTCCGGTCTGATGTATGCGGGCGCGGGCCCGGGGTCGATGCTGAGTGCTGCCACGGCCTGGGACGGGCTGGCCACTGAGCTCCATCTGGCAGCCACCGCCTACGAGTCAGTGGTCACCGAACTGACGAGCGGGCCCTGGCTGGGGCCCTCGGCCGTAGCCATGGCGGCCTCGATCACCCCGTTCGTGTCGTGGTTGAACATGACCTCGGTCCAGGCCGAGAAGACCGGCATGCAGGCCAAGGCCGCCGTTGCCGCCTACGAGGCCACCTTCGCCACGGTGGTGCCGCCTCCGGCGATCGCGGCCAACCGCGCTGCGTTGATGACGCTGCTGGCCACCAACATATTGGGCCAGAACGCGGCGGCCATCGCCGCCAACGAAGCCGAATACGCCGCGATGTGGGCCCAGGACGCCAGCGCCATGTACAGCTATGCGTCGCTGTCGGCGACCGCCACCGAGATGGAGCCGTTCCAGCCGCCGCCGCACACCGCCAACCCGGCCGGGCCGCTCAACGGCTCGGAGGCCGCCGGACTCAACTCGGCCGCCAACACGGCCCAGACGCTGCCGTCAAAGCTGGCCTCGGCGCTGCCGGGCTCATCCGATGCCGGTTCGCAGTTTCCGGCCATGCTGGCGCAGGCCGACGTGCCGACGGGGCCCTTCGACTGGCTGGGCATCATCGCCGACGAGACCGCTGTCGGTATCGCCCTGCCGCTGTCGATCCTCGGTGTCTGGCTGGCGGGCGCCGCGATGTACTTCGCGGAGTTGGACTCTCGCGAGATCTTCGACACCCAGGACATCCTCCGCGGCGGCCAGCGAAGCATCTTGGAGGCGCTGGGCCAGATCGGCGGTTTCGCGGAGCTGCCCGGCACCGATAACCTTCGGGTGCCCCACGCCTCGGTGGTGGCTGCGTTGGCCGAGGGATTCCCACTCGGAGCGCTCTCGGTGCCGATCAGCTGGGCGGAGTTGGCCCCGGAGATCCGTCATGCCAGCTTCTCGACACCGCTCAGCGCTGCCGCGTCACCAACGCCGGCCGGATTGGGGACGGCTTTCGGTCAGATGGCGCTGGCCGGTATGGGGGGCAGCGCGTTGGCCGGCGCCGTCAACCAGAACCGCGGCCAGCAGACCAAGGCACCGGAAGCCGGCAAGGCGGCACCGGCAGCGTCGGCGGATCCGGCGGCAGCGGAGTCGGGCGCCGGCGCAGCGACGCCCGCCGCGCATTCACCGGCGAGCTCGGTCGTCGAACTGGCAGCCGGGATCCGCGAGCTCGGCGAACTGCACGACGCCGGATATCTCACCGAGGCGGAGTTCGCCGAACAGAAGCGGCGACTGCTGTCCCGGGGATGATCAGCGGCGACGTGACCGTAGGTAGTCGCCCACCACCGCCGCGCCCAGCCCGTCGAGTTCGGGCACCACGACCCGGCCCTGAACCCGTCGCGCCACCTGGTCGATGAACCGGGCCAGACCGGGGTCGTCGCCGAGCCGGAAGATCGTCACCTGGGCACCGAGCCGGGCGACGTCGTCGAAGCCCTTGACGGTGTGGGCGATGGTCCGCGGGTGCGGCGGGTAGTCAAAGAACACCGAGGCACCGTCGCCGCGGTAATCCTCCAGGTGCGCGGTCGGCTCCCCGTCGGTGACCACCAGCACCACCGGCTGGGCGTTGGGGTGCCGACGCAGGTGCCGGCCGGCCAGCGCCAGCGCATGATGCAGGTTGGTGCCCTGCTCGTAGACGCCCTCCAGGCCGGTCAGCTCGGCGGCGGTCACGGTCCGCGCGTAGCGCCCGAATGCGATGATCTGCAACGCATCCGAACGAAACCGGGTGCTCACCAGATGGTGCAGCGCCAGCGCGGTGCGCTTCATCGGCAGCCAGCGGTTGTCCATCACCATCGAGAACGAGGTGTCCACCAGCAGCGCGACGGCCGACTGGGTGCGCGTCTCGGTCTCGGACACCTCGACGTCGTCGACGCTGATCGACAGCCGACCGGTGGCGGCGGGCCCGCCGGGTTCGGCGACTCCGCGCAGCACCGCGTTGGTCAGGGTGCGGGTGACGTTCCAGGGCTCGGTGTCACCGAACTGCCAGGGCCTCGTCGCCCCGGTCAGCTCACCGGCCGCCCCGGCCCGGCGATGGTCGCGTTCGCCGCGACGCCCCGAGAGTTGGCGCGCCACATCGCGCAGCGCCGTTTCGCCGAGCCGACGCATCGCCTTGGGCGACAGCCGCCACTGCCCGTCGGAACTGCGATCCAGGAACCCCTGGTTGAGCAGTGCGCGTTCCAGCTCGGCCAGCGTCCGCGCATCGACAGCGGCCCGGTCGCCGAGCTGGCGGGCCAGCGCCTCGAGGTCGACGTCGTCCATGCTCGCGCCCGGATAGGCCTGCGACAGTTGCTCGGCCAACTGCTCGAGTTCGGCGATGTCGCTCAACGCCTGGGCGCCCTCCCCCATCCCGAGCGGGTCGTTGCCGGAGAACTCCGACGAGCCGGTCCAGTCCTCGCCCGGCCGGGCCGCCTGTAGGTGGGAATCCAGGCGGCCCAGTGCCTGCTGCAACGCCGGCGAGCCGAATGCCTGCTCCGCCAACGAATCCAGTTCGGCGCGCTGCTCGGCGCTCAAGCTGTTGCGAAAGCGCTGCGCGGCGGCGGCCCGCTGGGCCAGCGAGTCGAGCAACTCCTCGACGTTTTGTGGGTTCTCGCCGAAGAACTCACCGTGCTTCTCCATGAACTGCTGGAAGTCCTGGGCGGTGTCCTCGCCGCGGGCGTGCTTGTCGAGCAGGTCGTTGAGGTCGTCGAGCATGTCGGTGACCCGTTGCCGGTCTTCGTCGGTGGCGCCCTCCAGGGCCTGCTTCATGCCGGCGAAACGTTGGTCGAGCATCTCGCGACCGAGCAGATCCCGGATCTTCTCGTAGGACTCCCGGGCCTCGCTGCTGCGCCAGTTGTAGTCGGACAGCTCCTGCACCGCCTTGGCCGGTGACGGCGACAACGCCTCGATCTGCATCTCGGCGAACCGGGCGTCGTCATCGAGTGCGCGGGCCAGCTCTTTGCGTTCGGCCAGCACCGCCTCGTCGAGCAGCTTCTTGATGTCGGCCAGGGTTCCGTCGAGATTGTTGCGCCGCAACAGTTCCCGGCGGCGCCGCTGCGCCTCGGCGGCCAGCCGGTCGGCACCGGTCATCGTTTCGGTGCCCCGCCGCAGCAGCTCCTGCAGAGCTCGCCGTGGCGACGTGCCCTCCATCACGTCGCGGCCGATCTCCTCCAGCGCCTCAGCCAGGTCGACCGGCGGCGCCAACGGATCCGGCCCACCGGTGTAGGCCGAATACCGCGACGCTCGGGAGGAGTGGCCTTTAGCCATAGACGGTTTCGCCCTCATCGGAGGTCTTGTCGATGCGCTTGGCCAGATACAGCGCCTCCAAGGCCAATTCGAGCGCCGCGGCACGTTCGCCGTCGGACTCCGCACCCAGCCGCTGCGCGATGGCCTCGATCACCGGCAGATCCGGTAGCGCCGCGAGCACCGCCTTGGCCGAGACCCGCTCCCCCGTCGTCACCGCAGCGTCCTCGACCGCAGCCACCAACGGCCCGACGTCGATGCCGCCCAGTGCACGCGACGCGGTGTCGGCGGTGGCCCGGCGCAACAGGTGTTCCAGCACCGCCTGCTCGCGGCCCTCTTCACCGGATTCGAATTCCAGCTTGCCGCGCAGCACGTCGACGATGGTGCCCAGATCGACCACCCGGGCCACCGGATCGGTCTCACCCAGCACCGCACCTCGGTGTCGGGCCGAGGCGGCCACGGTCTCGGCCGCCGCGATCGCGAACCGCGCCGAGACCCCCGACCGCTGATCCACCGAGCGGGACTCGCGCAGGTAGCGGGCGAACCGGGCCAGCACCGCCAGCAGGTAGTCGGGCACCTGCGCACTCAAGTGGGCCTCCTGGGCGATCACCCCGACCTCCGCGTCGAGTTCCAGGGGGTAGTGGGTGCGGATCTCGGCGCCGAAGCGGTCCTTGAGCGGGGTGATGATGCGACCCCGGTTGGTGTAGTCCTCCGGGTTGGCGCTGGCCACCACCAGCACGTCCAGCGGCAACCGCAGGGTATAGCCGCGCACCTGGATGTCGCGTTCCTCCATCACGTTGAGCATCGCCACCTGGATCCGCTCGGCGAGGTCGGGCAGTTCGTTGACGGCGACGACGCCGCGGTGCGCGCGGGGGATCAGCCCGTAGGCGATCGTCTCGGGATCACCCAGGCTGCGCCCCTCCGCGACCTTGATGGGGTCGATGTCGCCGACCAGGTCGGCCACGCTGGTGTCCGGGGTGGCCAGCTTCTCGGTGTAGCGCTCGCTGCGGTGCCGCCAGGCCACCGGCAGGGCGTCGCCGAGCTCGGCGGCTCGGCGGATCGACTCGGGGGTGATCGGCGAGTACGGGTGCTCACCGAGTTCGGCACCCGCGATCACCGGCGTCCATTCGTCGAGCAAGCCGGTCAGCGCCCGCAGCAGCCGGGTCTTGCCCTGGCCGCGTTCACCGAGCAGCACGATGTCGTGGCCGGCGATCAGCGCCCGCTCCAGTTGCGGCAGCACGGTGTCCTCGAAGCCGAAGATGCCCGGCCAGACGGTCGCGGCATCGTCACCGTCGGCGAGGCGGGCCAGCAGGTTCTCGGCGATCTCCTGCTTGACCCCCCTTTCGCGGTGGCCGGCGGCACGTAGTTCGCCGAGAGTGGTGGGCAGATCGTGCGGGGTAGTCAGCGCGGTCACCACTCCACGCTACGACGGGTGCGGGGGTCCGTCACGGCGTCCCACGTCATCGCGCCCCCAAATACCCGATACCCTGGGTACCGTGAACTCACTGGAATGGCGGGATCGACCGGCTCAGACCTACTTCGGTCCGGCCTCCTGGCAGGCGCGCCTGCTGGCCGTAGGCGCCGCGATCTTCCTGCGCACCTCGATCGCCGTGCTGACGGTCATCGGCATGATCATCAATCGGATCTGGCCCGCCGGACTGCAGCGGGCCCGCCTGGACCTCATCGACCAACCGATGCGTTACATCCGGGCGCTGCCGGGCACCGAGGTGACACCGGAGCGCCTGACCGACTGCCCGGCGGAGTGGGTGGTGGCACCGAGCGCGCGCGACTCCGACCGGGTGATCGTCTACTTCCACGGTTCGGCACTGGTGACGCTGGGCCTCAATTCGCACCGCCGCTTTGCCAGCAAGCTGTCGGAGGCCACCGGCGCGAAGGTTTTCAATGTCGGCTACCGCTTGGCGCCGCTGGCCGGTGTGGACGAGGCCATCGCCGACGGCCTGTGCGCCTACCGGCATGTGCTCGACGCCGGATTCACCGCGGACCGCATCGTGGTGGCGGGGGATTCGGCCGGCGGGCTGATGGCGGTGAACACTGCGCTGACGGCGCGCGACGCGGGGCTGCCGGCACCCGCCGGTCAGGTGTTGATGTCGGCGCTGACGTCGTCGGACATGGAGATCAAACGACAGGCCGCGCGCTCCCACCGCGATCCGTTCTTCCCGTTCATGGCGTTCATGTTCATCTACCGGGTCTTCGCCACCGTGAACGGCACCCGCGAGCTGCCGGTGATGCCGCCGGAAGCGGAGCTGCGCGGGCTGGGCCCATTCCTGCTGCAGGTCGCCAACAACGAGATGCTGCGCAACGACACCTTCGTGCTGGCCGACAAGCTCACCGCCGCCGGGGTGCCGAACTGGGTACAGGTCTGGGACCGCGCGCTGCACATGTTCCAGCTGACCTTCGACTTCAACCCGGACGCTCGCCGTGCGGTCGCCGAGATCGCGGACTTCGTCGATTACGTGACGCCTGCAGCATCCGCGCGTGCCGACTCGACGCGCTCAGATACGGCCCTCCAGTAGCGCCAACAGCAGCGGAATCCGGTTCGCCTCGATCTCGGGCTGCGGCAGCACGGCCCGCACGATTGCCGCACCGTCGAAGGTGTTGGTCAACAGCGCCACCAGGTTCGGAAAGAGTTCGGGCGGAAACGCATCGGCGCCCGGCAGCACCCGGGCGGCTTCGCCGATCTTGGCACTGTATTCGGCGAGCACATCCTGCAGAGTGGCTCGTAGCTTCTCGTCGGTGCGCGCGGCGATCAGCAGCTCGTAGACCACCGAATTGGTGGAGTTGGCGGTCAGGTCGCGCAGCACCGTCAACACCGCCTCCAGCACCGGCACCTCGGCGGGGATCTCGGCGACCTGCTTGTCGAACTGCTCCAGCTGACGGCGCAGCACCTCCTGCGCGGTGGCGGCCATGAAGTCGCCCATGGTGCCGAAATGACGGAACAACGCCCCGTCGGAGACCCCGGCGCGCGCGGCGATCACCTTGGCCGACGCCCGCGCGTAGCCGACCTCGGCGATGGTGGCGATGCTGGCGTCGAGCAATCCCGCGACGGTGGCCTCGCGGCGTTCCCGCTGGGTGCGAGCCATGGCTTAGACCGGTTGCAGCGCACGGGATCCGGCACGCAGGAAGCGGCCGGACTTCGCCGTCGTGCCGTAGCCGTCGCAGAACTGGCCGTTGCGGAACACCACGGTGCCGCCCACGCCGGTCGCCACCACGGCGTCGTCGTTGCGGTTAACCATCCGGCTCAGGTCGCCGTAGAACGGCACCTGCTCCTCGTGGTAGCCGTCGACGGCGTCGGTCAGACCGGCCGGGTCGATCACCACGAAGTCCGCGCGGTCGCTCTTACGCAGTGTGCCGGCGTCGAATCCGAACCAGTCGGCGACCTCGGCGGTCAGCCGGTACACCGCGCGCTCGGTGCTCAGGAACGGCCGGCCGGCCGCCTGCGCGTCGCGGACTCGCTTGAGCAGTCGCAGCGAGAAGTTGTAGAAGGCCATGTTGCGCAGGTGCGCACCGGCGTCGGAGAACCCCATGTGGATGGCCGGTTCTCCTGCCAGCATGTCGAGGTACTTGGGGCGGTGGTTGGCCACGATGGTGGTCCAGCGCACGTTGCGCTCACCGTTTTCCACCAGGACGTCGAGGAACGCATCGAGCGGGTGCAGTTTTCGTTCGTCGGCGATCTGGCCGAAGCTCTTGCCGATCAGGCTCGCATCCGGGCATTCGACGATCGTCGCGTCGTGGAAGTCGCGGTGCCACAACGACGGGCCCAGTTTCTTGCGGTCGAAGGATTTGCGGAAGCGGCGACGGTACTCGGTGTCGGCCAGCAACGCGTTGCGCTCCAACTGGTCTCGCAGGTGCAGCGCGGCGGTGCCGGCGCCGAACTCCTCGAAGACCGGAAGATCGATTCCGTCGGAATACAATTCGAACGGCACCGGAAGATGCTGGAAGCGCACGTTAGCGCCGAGCACGGCGTTGAGCAGCCGGGTGCCCGGACCCATGACCCGCACCGCGCCGGGCGATGACTTGGCGTCGGCGGAGACCAGCAGACTCATCCGCACGCCGCGCCGACGGCCGAACATCCCGCTGCTGGTCAAGAAGAAGTTCAGCGCCGTCAGCGGCTTCTTGACGTTGGGGGCGCTCTGCAGCATCCGGCCGCGGTTGCGCAGCACCTTGATCAGCCGCCGGCGCTCCCGCCAGGTGGCGAACGTCGACGGCAGCGCCCGCGACCGGAACCGGTCGCCGTCGAGTTTGTCGATTGGCGCGTCCATCCCGGACATGCCCAACAGTCCGGCTGCCAGTCCGTCGTCGAGCAGCGCGGCCATCTTCTCCAATTCGGCATCGGTCGGCACCACACCCTCGGTGGTGGCGCGATCCAAGCCGAGCACCGCGGTCCGCAGGTCCGAATGGCCGAGCATGGAGCCGATATTGGGTCCGAGCGGCAACTCGTCGAGGGCTTGCACGTACTCCGCCGGTGTCGACCAGGTCTTGCGGGCCTGCAGCGCATCCAACACGAATTTGCGCGGCACCGCCTCCACCCGGCTGAACAGGTCGGCGGCGTCCTCGGCGTCGGCGTAGACCGTTGACAGCGAGCAGTTGCCCAGCAGCACCGTGGTGACGCCGTGGCGCACGGATTCGCGCAGTCCCGGGTCCAGCAGGACCTCGGCGTCGTAGTGGGTGTGCACGTCGATGAACCCGGGGACCACCCACTTGCCGGCCGCGTCGATCACCTCTGGGCAGCCCGCATCATCCAGGTCGCCGGCCACGATGTCGGCGACGACGCCGTCGCGGATTCCCAGCGTGCGGACCTGCGGGACGTTGCCCAGGCCGTCGAACCACAGGCCGTTGCGGATGATGAGGTCGTAGGCCACGACGTCTCCTAACTCGGGGTTGAGTTAGATAGTGAGCGCCTACAATCTTTTTGTCAAGAGTTTGTCGAGGGCCGGGCCCCAGGCCATTCGGCTAGTGCGCGAAGTGCCGCGCCCCGGTCAGATACAGCGTGATTCCGGCCTCGGCGGCCGCCGCGGTCACCTCGTCGTCACGAACGGAGCCGCCCGGGTGCACAATCGCCTTCACGCCGGCCCCGGTCAGCGTCTGCAGCCCGTCGGGGAACGGGAAGAACGCATCGGAGGCGGCCACCGCCCCGGCCACCCGGCCACCGCCGCGCTCCACGGCCAACCGGGCCGCATCCACCCGGTTGACCTGGCCCATCCCGACGCCGACGGTGGCGCCGTTCGCGGCGACCACGATGGCGTTGGATTTGACCGAGCGACACGAGCGCCAGGCGAAGACCAGATCGGCCATGGTCGCCGGATCGGCCGGCGACCCGGTGGCCAGGGTCCAGTTCACCGGGTTGTCCCCCGCCGCGTCGAGGCCGTCACGGCTCTGCATCAACAGTCCGCCGCTGATCTGGCGCCACTCGACACCGCCGCGCAGCGGTTCGGAGGCCAGCAGCACCCGGATGTTCTTCTTGCGCGCCAGGATCTCGACGGCGCCTGACTCATAGGCCGGCGCGACGATGACCTCGGTGAAGATGGTGCTGACGTACTCCGCCATCTCCACGCTGACCTCGGTGTTCGCCGCGATCACTCCGCCGAACGCGCTCAACGGATCGCACTCGTGCGCCTTGCGATGGGCTTCGGCCACCGAGACCGACGAGATCGCGATCCCGCACGGGTTGGCGTGCTTGATGATCGCCACGCAGGTCTCTTCGTGGTCGAATGCAGCGCGCCAGGCAGCGTCGGCGTCGGTGAAGTTGTTGTAGGACATCTCTTTTCCGTGCAGCTGGTCGGCCTGGGCCAAGCCCGGCCAGGCGCTGCCGTCACAGAAGAGAGCGGCTTGCTGGTGCGGGTTCTCGCCGTAGCGCAGCTGCGCCGCCCGACGGTAGCTGCGGCCGAACCACTCCGGCATCGGCTGACGCGGCTCCTCAGGCGCGAGCGTCGACGACATCCAACCGGCCACCGCCACGTCGTACTCGGCGGTATGGCGAAATGCCAGCGACGCCAAGCGTTTCCGCTCGGCGAGGGTGAATCCGCCGGCATTGACCGCGGCCAGCACACCGTCGTACCCGAGCGGGTCGACCACCACCGCCACGCTGGGGTGATTCTTGGCTGCCGCCCTGATCATCGAGGGCCCGCCGATGTCGATCTGCTCGACGCACTCGTCCCTTCCGGCACCCGAATCCACGGTCTCGCTGAACGGGTAGAGGTTGACCACCACCAGTTCGAAGGGAGCGATGTCGAGTTCGCCCAGCGCCGCGGCATGCTCGGGCTTGCGCAGGTCGGCCAGCAGCCCGGCGTGCACCCGCGGGTGCAACGTCTTGACCCGACCGTCGAGCACCTCGGGGAAACCCGTGAGCTGTTCCACCGGCGTGACCGGAATACCCTTGGCCGCGATCGTCTTCGCGGTGGACCCGGTGGAGACGATGTCCACCCCGGCGGCATGCAGTCCGGTGGCCAGGTCGACCAGGCCGGTCTTGTCGTAGACGCTGATCAGCGCCCGCCGAATCGGTCGCTTGCCGTCGGTCATCCTATGGTTGCCTTTCGTCCGGTCCAGGTCACGCCGCCGGTCGCCAGCGCGGCCAGCACGTCCACCAGAAGCTTGCGTTCCACTGTCTTGATGCGTTCGTGCAGGGTGTCTTCGTCGTCGCCGTCGAGCACGGCGACCGGTTCCTGGGCGAGCACCGGACCGGTGTCGGTGCCGGCGTCCACCAGATGCACGGTGCAACCGGTGACCTTCACCCCGTAGGCCAGCGCATCGGGCACGGCGTGCGCACCGGGGAACGCGGGCAGCAGCGCCGGGTGCGTGTTGACGGTGCGTCCCAGAAACCGGGTGAGGAAGTGTGACCCCAGGATTTTCATGAAACCGGCCGAGACCACCAGATCGGGGGCGTGCGCCTCGGTGGCCTCCGCCAGTGCCAGATCCCATGCCGCCCGGTCGGGATGGTCGGCCATCCGCACGGTGAACACCGGCAGCCCCGCCGAGCGGGCGACTTCCACGGCGCGGCAGTCCCGATCGGTCCCGACGGCCACCACCCGCGCGGGGTAGTCACCCACCGCCGCGGCCAGCAGCGACTCGAGCAACGATCCGGTCCCCGACGCCAACACCACCATCCGGGCCGGAACGTTCGGGGCCACGTGGATCGGTTGCACGTGAAGGAGCCTAGCGTGCAGACCGGCCGGACGATCAGGCCTGTTGCCGGCCTTCGTCCCGGGCGATCCGGAGCGCGGCGGCCACCCCGTCGGTCCAGATTTCCACTTTGTCCCAGATCACGTCGGGGTGCCCGGCCGGGTGGATGCCGTGGGTTATCTGGCTCTTCCGGTTTCAGAGTGCGTTGATCCGGTCTTGAAGTTGGCCGGAGTGGATCAGGGATCGCAGGATGTAGTGG